>NZ_CP031598.1:4083879-5445172 GCF_008728195.1 Roseovarius indicus | reverse complement strand
CTGTCCCCATTCCGCGACTTTTGCTTTTGCACTTCGCCGGCGCACCGCTCTGCACGCCGTCGACGATCTCGCCGGGGACCCGATGAAAACACTTTTCCTGTCCCGTCGCACGGAGCAACGGGCGGAAATGCCCATCTTCGGACCTGTCAGGTGCCGCGTTTACATGATAAACTGAACGTCGCTCTATGACCCCCATACGCGGGTCGTTCAGATCATGTCGCGCACACGCACTCTTGGGTTTGGCCAGTCGTCAGAAACGACAGTTTTGCACCGACGGCTTTAGCAGTTCAGCCTTGCAGTGCAGCAGTGGCAGCCTATCCCCCCTAGCGGAATCGCCCTGCAAAATTAGCAACAGCCTCACAGCGGCGGCAACTTATCTTCGCGCTTGACACTCCCTTTGGCCGAAAAGAATCTGTCACATTCCCGGAGGGCCAAAAATACAAAAGGCGCCCACCTTTCGGGGCGCCTTAAGAGTCAACGGCTTAGGGTCGCGGGCTTAGCCAAGCGCCTTCACGCGCGACGACAGTCGCGACATTTTCCGCGAAGCTGTGTTCTTGTGAAAGACGCCTTTGCTGACGCCGCGCATCAGCTCGGGTTGAGCGGCGCGCAGGGCGGCCATTGCGGCATCCTTGTCGCCCGAAGCAATCGCTTCTTCGACTTTGCGGAGATAGGTGCGGATACGCGAGCGGCGTGCCTTGTTGACGGCCAGGCGGCTCGTGTTCTGGCGGGCGCGTTTCTTGGACTGCGGTGTGTTAGCCATGTTTTTCAGACCTTTATTCGGGTTTTCAGTGTTTCGATAGCACGTGGGCAAACCCGAACCGGCAGGTCATAACCGGGATGATTCTGGCCAGAGCGGGCCGCACGCGCATGTATGACGCGGGCGTATACCGCAGATTGGCCAGATTGCAAACCGCTAAGTTCCGACCGCCCGGGCCGATTCCCGATGCCTCGGATCGCGCTGTTGATCCCGACCCGCGCAGGTTGAATTTCATGAACCTGTTACGCAATGGACACAAACGCGCGACTCACCGGAACACACTTGCCGCCTGCCCGGGGCGCCGCCATGATCCGCCGGAAACCAAAGGAGAGATGGCATGAATCTGGCCAGACGGGCATGGGTTCCCGAGACATGCGAAGCACGCTTTCAGGACATCGCGGCACAGGTCGCCAAGGAGGGCGCCGCGGCGCTGCTCGACCGCTTGGAAAGCCTCGCCGGAAAGAACCGCGATATCCACGAACGTGAATGCTTCAACCTCAACCCCGCGACCAACGTGATGAACCCGCGGGCAGAGGCGCTGCTGTCTTCCGGCATCGGGTCGCGCCCGTCGTTGGGCTATCCCGGCGACAAGTACGAGATGGGCCTGGAAGCCATAGAGGAGATCGAAGTCATCGCCGCCGAGCTGTGCGCCGAGATCTTCGATGCGCATTTCGCCGAGATCCGCGTGCCCTCCGGAGCGCTCGCCAACCTTTATGCGTTCATGGCCACCTGCGAACCGGGCGACACCATCATCGCCCCTCCCGCAACCATCGGCGGGCATGTCACGCACCACGGGGCCGGATGCGCCGGGCTCTTTGGTCTGAAGACCGTTCCCGCCCCTGTCGATGCCGACGGCTACACGCTCGATGTGGCCGCCCTGCACGATCTGGCGCGGCAGGAACGGCCGAGGCTCATCACCGTTGGCGGCAGCCTGAACCTGTTCGAACACCCGGTCGCGGAAGTGCGTGCCATTGCCGATGACGTAGGCGCCAAACTGATGTTCGACGCGGCCCACCAATGCGGGATCATCGCCGGCAAGGCATGGAAGAACCCGCTTGCCGAGGGCGCGCACCTGATGACCATGAGCACATACAAAAGCCTCGGCGGCCCCGCCGGCGGGCTGATCGTCACCAACGAGGCCGATTTGGCCGAACGGCTTGACGCCATCGCCTTCCCCGGCATGACGGCAAATTTCGACGCGGCCAAGTCGGCGGCCCTTGCGGTCACCATGCTCGACTGGCGGGAACATGGCGCGGCCTATGCAACGGCGATGATCGAAACCGCCCGCGCCCTCGCCGAGGCGCTCGATACGGCGGGCCTGACGGTTTTCGCAAAGGGGCGCGGGTTCACCCGCTCGCACCAGTTCGCCATCGAGGCAGCCGAGTTCGGCGGCGGGCAGGCCGCGTCAAAGACTCTGCGGCGCGCCGGCTTTCTCGCCTGCGGCATCGGCCTGCCGCTGCCCGAGGTGGATGGTGACATGAACGGGCTGCGGATCGGTACGCCGGAACTGGTGCGATGGGGTGTTGGGCCGGAACATGCAGCCGAGTTGGCTGCGCTGATCTTCGAAGGCCTGACAGGCGAACCCGAGGCCGTCGCGCCCCGAACGCGCGCCCTGCGCGAGCGCTTTGATCACCTGCACTATATCGTCTGACGAAACCGGGGGCCTCGGCCCCCGGCTCCGTAACATCATTTGTCGCGGAACTGCGCCTCGCGCTTTTCCATGAAGGCCGACATGCCTTCCTTCTGGTCCTCGGTCGCGAACAGCGAATGGAAGACCCGGCGCTCGAACAGAAGCCCTTCGCGCAGCGGCACCTCGTAGGAGCGGTTCACCGACTCCTTCACCGCCATCACCGCGATCTGCGATTTCTCGGCGATCTTGGTCGCCGCCGCTAGCGCCTCGTCCTTCAGCTTCTTGGCCGGCACGACACGCGACACCAGCCCCGAGCGCTCAGCCTCTTCGGCATCCATGAAGCGGCCAGTCAGGTTCATGTCCATCGCCTTCGACTTGCCGATGAACCGCGTCAGCCGCTGAGACCCGCCAAGGCCCGCCATGACGCCGAGGTTGATTTCGGGCTGGCCGAACTTGGCGGTGTCTGCCGCGATGATGAAATCGCACATCATCGCAAGCTCGCATCCGCCGCCCAGCGCATAGCCACCGACGGCCGCGATGATCGGCTTGCGAACGCTCTGGATCATGTCCGGTTCCGGGCCGAAGAGGTCTTCGGAGAACACGTCGACGAAGGATTTCTCGCTCATCATCTTGATGTCGGCCCCGGCCGCGAAGGCCTTGTCCGACCCGGTGAGAACGATACAGCGCACCTTGTCGTTCTTCTGGCATTCCCGCAGCGCCGTCGACAGCTCCTTCAGAAGCTGGTCGTTCAAGGCATTGAGGGCATCCGGGCGATTGAGGGTGACTAGGGCGACGTGGTCTTCTACTTCGACGATGATCGTCTCATAGGCCATGAAATCTGCTTTCGCTTGTTTCGGTCAAAGACGATTCCTTATCAATTTGGCGCGTCGGTTCAACCTATCTTTGACAGCGGGCGCAATAGAAGGACGACCTACCGGATTGTACGATACGGCGCACTTGCCCTTCGCAACCCGGCGTTCGGCAGGCCTGCCCTTCGCGGTCGTAAACGTCGAAACTGTGTTGAAAATAACCGAGTTCACCATCCGCCCGCCGGTAATCGCGAAGGGAGGAGCCGCCGGCGGCGATGGCATCCGTCAGCACGTCGCGAATGATCGGCACCAGCCCTGCAATCCGCGCCGCAGATATCGCCCCGGCCCGGCGTTTGGGGGAGATCCGGGCCCGGTAAAGTGCCTCGCAGACATAGATATTGCCCAAACCGGCCACGATTCGCTGGTCCAGAAGCGCCGACTTGATCGGCGTGTTCCGCCCCTTCAGCGCCGCCACGAGGTGCGCCTCGTGAAAGGCGTTGCCCAAGGGCTCAGGCCCCAGTTTCTGCAATAGCGGATGCTGGTCGGCAATCGGCGTGGCGATCAGGTCCATCGCGCCGAACCGGCGCGGGTCGTTGAAGGTGATCCGCGCGCCGTTCTCCATGTGAAACACCACGTGGTCATGCTTCTCCGGCGCCGGATGGTCATGCACGAACTGCCCCAACGGATCGCCCGAAATCAGGATGCGCCCCGACATGCCCAAGTGAATCAGCAAGGTCTCGTCCGACGACAGGTCAGCCAGGATGTATTTCGACCGCCTGCGCAGGTTCAGAACCCGCTGCCCCGACAGCCGCTCGGCCATCCGCTCTGGAAACGGCCAGCGCAGATCGGGCCTGTTCACATCGGCCCGAGCGATCACCGCCCCTTCCATCGCGGGCAAAAGGCCGCGGCGAACGGTCTCAACCTCTGGCAATTCGGGCATTATTCCCCCTTCCACACCAACAGGGCGCATTGTAACCGACCCCGGGCGCCCTATAAGAAGGTCGGTGACCTCAAACGGCAAGGGCCGGAAAACCAAGATGACCGAGAAAACCACCCATTTCGGGTTTCAGGACATCCCCGAGGACGAGAAGGCCGGCCGCGTGCGGGGCGTCTTCGGCTCGGTCGCGTCGAAATACGACGTGATGAACGACGCGATGAGCTTTGGCATCCACAGGGTCTGGAAAGACGCGATGATGGACTGGCTGGCGCCGCGGCCCGGCCAACGCCTGCTCGACGTGGCGGGGGGTACCGGCGACATCTCCTTCCGTTTCCTCAAGCGTGCAGGCCACGGCCATGCCACCGTGCTGGACCTGACCGAACCGATGCTGGTGGAGGGCCGCAAACGGGCCGAGGCGGAAAGTCTTGGCGACAGCCTTGACTGGGTGGTGGGCGACGCGATGGCGCTGCCCTTCGCCGAAAACACGTTCGACGTATACACGATCAGCTTCGGCATAAGAAACGTCACCCGCCCGCAGGACGCCCTGAACGAGGCCTTCCGCGTGCTCAAGCCCGGCGGGCGGCTGATGGTGCTGGAGTTCAGCCAGATCCCCAATGACCTGATGCAAAAGGTCTATGATCTCTATTCCTTCAACATCATCCCGCGCATGGGGCAGGCCATCGCCAATGATCGCGACAGCTATCAGTATCTCGTCGAATCGATCCGTCGCTTCCCGGATCAGGAGACTTTCCTGCAAATGGTCCGCAACGCCGGGTTCGAGAACGCCAAGTACCGCAACCTGACGATGGGCGTTGCCTGTCTGCATTCGGGCTGGAAGATCTAGCCGATGCGGGGGCCGCATAACCTTCTGCGCCTGATCCGGACGGGCGCCACGCTGGAGCGCGCCGGCGCCATGGGCCTGATCATGGATGCGATGGATGCGCCGCCGCTGGTGCGGGCCACGATGCGCTTTCTCGCCTGGCCCTTTCAATGGCTCGGCTACCGGGGTGACCCCTCGATGCCGCCCGCCCTGCGCGCCCTGACGGCGCTGGGCCCCGCATATATCAAGTTCGGGCAGGTATTCTCCACCCGGCCCGATATCGTTGGCGAAGACCTCGCCAACGAGTTGCGCATTCTCCAGGACAAGCTGCCGCCCTTTCCGGTGTCCGTCGCCAAGCAGAGCGTCGAACGGGAGCTGGGCCGCCCGGTCGATGAAATCTTCATGGAGTTCAGCGAACCGGTCGCCGCCGCATCGATCGCGCAGGTCCACAAGGCACGGCTCAACAACACCGGGGAAGAAGTCGCCGTAAAGGTCCTCCGCCCGAAGATCGAAAAGGCCTTCCGCAAGGATATCGACGCCTTCTATTTCGCCGCCCACATGATCGAGTTTCTTTCTCCGGCCTCTCGCCGCCTTCGCCCCACAGAGGTGATCGCCCATTTCGAGGGTGTGGTGCTTGGCGAGCTGGACCTCCGGCTCGAATCCTCCTCCGCGTCGGAATTCAAGGCCAACACCGCCGGTGACCCCGGCTTCGAACTGCCCGACATCAAGTGGGACCTGTCGAGCCGCCGGGTGATGACGATGGGCTGGGCCATGGGCGTGCCTCTCGGCGACAACGCCGCGCTCGATGCGGCGGGTCATGACCGTGTCGTTCTGGGCGAGCGGGTGCTGCAGCTGTTCCTGAACCACGCCCTGCGCGACGGCTATTTTCACGGCGACATGCACCAGGGCAACCTCAAGGTCGCCCCGAACGGCGATATCATCGCCTATGATTTCGGTATCATGGGCCACATCGACGAGTATACCCGCAAGGTCTATGCCGAGATCCTCTACGGTTTCATCCGCCGCGACTATCAGCGCGTTGCCGAGGTGCACTTCGAAGCAGGTTACGTGCCGGCCGACCGCGACGTCACCGAGTTCGCCCGCGCCCTGCGCGCGGTGGGCGAGCCGATCTTCGGGATGGACGCCAGCAAGATCTCGATGGGTGGTTTGCTCAGCTATCTCTTCGAGGTGACCGAACGTTTCGGCATGGAAACCAGGACAGAGCTGATTCTGCTGCAGCGCACGATGGTCGTGGTCGAGGGCGTCGCACGCTCGCTCAACCCACAGATCAACATCTGGCAGGTCGCCCGGCCCGTGGTCGAGGATTACATCCGCAAGAATGTCGGCCCCCGCGCAGCGTTGCGGGATCTGTCACGCACGGTGGCCGTGCTCGGCCGATACGGCCCGCGTCTGCCACAAATCGTCGAAGCCGCGCTTGTCCGCCAATCGCAGACGGCAAAACCGCCGGAACGCCCCTCGCGTCTGCTCTACCTCGCATGGGCCGCAACCGGTTTCGCAGCAGGTGCGATTGCCGTTCTCCTTGCCGTGGAACTGCTTTGAGTGACACCGTCGCCGCATTTGCTCGCAACCTTTCGCCACAGGCAGAAAAACCGCCATTGTTTCGTTGTTGCCGGCAGCACGTTTCGTTAGAGTGGCTCAGAGCGAACACGATATCTTGTTGGGGAAGCTGCGCGTGATCCGGAAACACCTTATTTCTGCGACCATGTTTGCGGCTTTTCTTGTGCCCGGCGCCGCACTGTCGGACAGCCTGACAACGACGCAAACCAACAACTACGGTGTGCCCAGCGGCCTGATCGACATGCCGACCGCCGAGATGGCGCCGGATGCCGAATTCTCGATCACGGTGTCGCACTTTCCCGGCTATACCAAGAACACCGCGACCTTCCAGATCCTGCCCTGGCTGACGGGCAGCTTCCGGTATTCGGGGGTCGATGGTCTCTCGCCGGCGTTCAAGATCTACTATGACCGCAGCTTCGACGTGCGTATCCGCCTGCTTGAGGAAACCGACTACCTGCCGGCCATTGCTGTCGGCCTTCAGGATTTTCTCGGCACCGGGGTTCTGTCGAGCGAGTACATTGTCGCCACCAAGCAGATCAACAACCGCCTCCGTGTGACCGGCGGTATCGGCTGGGGCCGGCTTGGCAGCTACAACAGCTTCGCCAGCTGGCGCAATCGTGCTCCCTTCAGTTTCGCCGGCGTCGGCACGGGCGGCAACTTCCGCTTCTCCGACTATTTCAGCGGCCGGATGGCCTTTTTCGGCGGCCTGTCCTACGACATCACCGACAAGATCAGCGTGTCGGCCGAATACTCCTCGGACGCTTACGAGTTCGAAGAACAGCAAACGCGCAACCCTGCGGCCGGCATCAGCTTCAACCACAAATCCCCGTGGAACTTCGGCGTCTCCTATCGTCCGGCCGAGGGTGTGAACATGCGTCTCTACACGCTCGCCGGCTCGGAGATCGGCGCAAGCGTGTCGCTGTCGCTGAACGTCAGGAAGCCGGCCACACCCAGCGCCGAAAAGGCGCCGCTTCCCGTCGCCGTACGCGACCCCGCCTCCATCAACGACCTAGGCTGGACAGTCGACAAGGCGGTGCAGGAGAGAACATACAACGACTTCACGACCCTCCTCGCGCAGGAACAGATCGATCTTGTCGGCCTTGATATCACCGAACGCACCGCTCACGCGCTGATCGAAAACGACATCTATGTCGCCGACGCCCAGGCGCTTGGCCGCACGTTCCGGGTGCTCAGCCGCACGATGCCTGCCTCGGTCGAGATGTTCCACATCACGGTCACCCGCAACGGCATGCCGCTTAGCACCACGACGTTCCGCCGCAGCGACCTCGAGCGGCTGGAGAACGCGCCTGCCCGCGAAGCCCTGTCGGCGGCCGTCATCACCGACAGCCTTCAATTCGGCGACGTGCCGGGCCCGCTTCCCGGTTTGTACCCCAAGCTCGAGTGGAAGATCGCGCCGTTCATGCGGACCTACACGTTCGACCCGGACAAGCCGTTCCGGGCCGACCTGCGGCTGCGCGCTCGGGCCGACTGGCATCTCGGCAAAGGCTGGATCGTGAGCGGATCGACCTCGGTCAAGATTCTGGGCAACCTCGACAAGGTCACCCGCCGCAGCAACTCGATCATGCCGCATGTCCGGTCGAATTCGGCCCTCTACAATCCGAAGGTCGGGCCGACCATCGACCAGCTGACAATCGCGAAGTACTCCCGCCACGGGCCCAACGTGTATAGCCGGATCACTGCAGGCTACCTGGAAATGATGTATGCCGGCGTCTCGGGCGAGGTTCTCTGGAAGCCGGTCGACAGCCGCCTTGCCTTGGGCGCCGAGGTCAATTTCGTGCACCCGCGGGATTATGACCAGCTCTTCGGCCTGCGGACACGTCAGACACCAGGCGGCGTCATCCCCCGCTGGAATGGCCACGTCTCGGCCTATTACGATTTCCAGAACGGCTTCGACGCCACTGTCCATGCCGGCCGCTACCTCGCCGGCGACTGGGGTGCGACGCTGGAAGTCGCCCGCAGCTTCTCGAACGGTTGGCGCTTTGGCGCCTTCGCAACCAAGACCAACGTATCGGCGGCAACCTTCGGCGAGGGCTCCTTCGACAAGGGCATCTTCTTCTCGATCCCGGTGACCTGGCTTATCGGTCAACCGACACGTCAAACCTTCAGCGACACGATCCGCCCGCTTCAGCGTGACGGTGGCCAGCGGCTGGGCGTCGATGGCCGTCTCTACGGCGTCGTCAACGATGCGCACCGGCCAAGCGTGGCCGAAAGCTGGGGGAAATTCTGGAGATGACCATTTCCCGGCTCATGATCGGCCTCGCCCTCGTGGCAACGATGGGGCTTTCGGCCTGTACCAGCAGCAAATCGGACCTGACGGTAATTTCTGCCGGGAAACTGGTGAAGGATGCCTTCAACCCGCCCAAGCTCAAGATCGACCCGGCAAAGCTGTCGCGTACCGCCCGCAAGGCTCTGGCCAGCACTGGCCCCGACGAAGCGCTTGCGGCGATCCAGCTTCCGTCGGTGAAAGCTCAGGCAGTGTTGCGGATCATTGAAACGAACGGCGCCTACAGCACCTGGGCGGCCTGGGGAACGAATGACCGGCGCACAGTCACGACGAAAAACGGCATCATTACTGCAACCCGCTCTGTCCCGCCCGATCTCATGTCGGCCGATGTCGATGGCGTTCTCGCCCTGGTGCGTCGGCGCGAGGAAGGCACCGCGCTCTATGCGCAAAGATACCTCGACGGCAACCACCAGGTGGTCGAAGCCAAGACCAGCTGCGTCGTGACACGCGGCTACGACAAGTTCGTGGAATATGGGCAGGTAAGCGAGCCCGCCCTGCAAATGTTCTCAAGCTGCGTTGCCCAGGACCGGCAGTTCGTCGATCTGTTTCTGGTCAGCAACAGCGGCCGAATCCTGCAATCACGCCAGTGGGTCGGGCCGACCCTGGGATTCGCCACGTTCCAGCTTCTGAGATAGCAGACGCTATCGGAAACCCTCACCAATTGAACAAACGAAGAAAGCGGACCTGAATTTAGGCCCGCTTTCTAAATACTGTGATCGCGCTGTGCGTGAGCGGGGCTTAGTTCGCGCCCAGGCTGAACACGGCGCCAGCGTTCGAGCTCGAGCTCGAGGACGACGAGCTGTCATCGTTCAGAACGATAACTGCCGTAGCAGCAGCTGCGGCGCCACCGGCGATTGCGGCTTCGCTGTTGATCGTGTTGTCTTCACCGTCTTGCGTCGAAACGAACGGATCATTTGCAAAGGCGGGCATCGCGGTCGCGCCAGCGAGTGCTGCACCTGCGATCAGGGTCATGAATTTCGTCATAGCCATCTCCAAACTTCTGTCGAGGCTTTCGACCTCGTTGGTGAAACTTACGTTCAGGACCTAGATAATACAAGTCCAGCTGCCGATAAAGACCAATCTGAGCGTATCGGCGGGGTCATGCACAAATGCCACGCCAAAATCCCTGCTTCACGGCAATATTGGTGCATTTTTGCGCGTCATGTCCCGTCAAATGCCTGTTGAAGGCCCACGATATCGCCGGTTTCCACTTCCTGACCGCTGTCCATGACCAGGATCGGCCGGCCATTTTCGTTGCGGGCTTCCACGATTCGCGCGTGCACGAAGACCGGCGTCGACGCGATCAACTCTCCATCGGCGTAGGAGTCGACCGACAGCGCATAGGTTCCGGCCGGCAAGGACGCCCCTGCCGCCGTCTCCCCGGCCCACGCCAATTCCTGCCTAACCGGGTCTATGGGAAATCGCTGCAGTTCCGCGCCATTTCGATCACGCACCACCAGGCGGGCCTCGTCGGCCAAGTCGTCGGGCCGCGCCGTGATTGTCACCGGCCGGCCATCGAAATGCACCGGCATGTCGGCCCGTGCGGTCATGCCGACCCACCCGGCCAGCTGAGACACGCTCAAAGCGCCCATCTGTGCCCCAAGCGCCGTAAGCAGTTCATTCGTGCGCACCTGCTGCTCGACACTGGAGAACGTGGCGAGTTGGGTGGCGAATTCGGTCGAATCCACCGGGTTCAGCGGGTCCTGGTTCTCCATCTGGGCGGTGAGCATCTTCAGGAATGTCTCGAAATCCGAGCTGATCATGGCGTTGCCGGAACGCGGCGGACTGGCGGCGGCAAAACCACCCTGTGCGCCCGGTGTCCTAGGTTGCGACGGGATTTCCACGATATGTCCTTTCTATATCCGGAGGTCCATCCGGCCTGCACCGATCATCGGTTTGGTGGGGCCGGGTGATTGTTCCTGTTCCTGGACCAGATCGATCTCATCCGCATGGGCGGACCGATCGGGTGTCATCCGGTCACGGTCTCCGCCGCGTTCACCTTCGGGGTCACCGCCAAAGGAAAACGCGGCGCTGTCGTAACCCAGGTCCCGAAAGTCCTGCGCCAAGAGATCGGAGTGCCGGCGCAAAAGGTCGAGCGTCTCCGGTCTGTCCGCCAGAATACTGACCGTAATCCCGCTGTCCGAAGGGCTCAGCGTGATCCGAACCTTCCCAAGCTCGACGGGACTGAGATGAATGTCGAAGCTTCGCTCGGTGCTGGCCTGTATTGCCGCCGACACCTGAAGCACCTGCGGAGGCGTGGATTGACCAAGAGGGGTAGCCGCTTGCATCGGGGTCACCGGGCCGGATCGCACCTGCGCCGCCGCCTCGACGTGAGCTGGGGGAACGCTGTCGGCCGTCAATTCGGCGATTCTGCTGTCGGCCGCGGCCGGCGTTACAACCATACCGCCACCGGCGGGCATCGGCACACTCGCCTGCAAGGCAGGACCGACGCGGCCGGGAAGGGATGTCTGCGCTTCCACCCGATCCGGTAGTCGACGCCGCACCTCCGCGTCAGGACGCATCGGTTGCCGCCTTTCATCCGGCGAAGGCATCGCATCGCCTGGCCCAATTGGAACGTCGGCAGAGGGCTTCGCGAACACCAGCCGTTCGGCCGTACCAACCAGCGCCGCAACCTCTCGCGCCTTGCGGGCTTGGGAGGGCAACCCTGGCTCGATTTTTCCCAAAGGCGTTGGCGTCACAGTCCCCTGGGCCTCACGTGTCATCGGACCGTCGTGGCCTGGCGCAACAGCTGGTATGAGGGAAGAGCTGGCAGAACTCTCTGACCGCGCTGTTTGCGGCACCGAAATGGAGGCCGCCGTGACATCCGATTTCGGTGCGGCAAACCAGTTTTTTTCTGCCGATCCGGCTGCAACAGACTCTCTACTAGTGCGCGTGAGCCCATCCGACCATTCCGTCTGCAGAACACCCGGAACCGTTGTCCGTGCCGAGGATTGTTGGCGCGTGACCGGAATCCTGGCAAGCTGGTCAGGGGCTGGTGCCAATCTGGACGCAGGTTGATCAGGGCGCGGGCGGGCCTCTGTTATCTCCCTGTCGGAGTTAATCTGACCTGTCCCCGGGCTGGCCACTGCCTCGCAAACCGGGAATGCAGCGGCCGTGCCGAAGGAGGCCAGTTCCTTGCCAACGCCATGGGCCGAGCCCGCTGTCGGAACAGAGGTGCGGATCGCGCGTTCGGAATCCCTTGGAGCGGAAGGTTCGGCATCGGTATAAAGCACCGCCGTCTGGCGAGCGCCTTGTCCGTCCAGGTCGCCCGCCTTGATCGCCTGCCTCAAGCCGTCAGTACCCTTGGGCGTTGCAGAGCGACCCACGCCCGGATCGGTCTGCGCGGCCACGAGCGCTGGCATGCCAGGCTGTTTCGAGGCCGCGGTCATGGCGGTCACGTCAGAGACGGCCATCGACGTTCTGGCCAACCCTGGCCCTGCGTCCGGCGGCGGCCCGGCGGCGGGCGATTCCCTGACCGACAGGCGGGGTGACCCCTCAAAGCGATGCTCCAGCCCGATTTCTCGCGACCTGGCCGGAATAGAGCCTAATGCTCTGTCAGTCCGGAGTATCTCAGCTGGTTCGCCTTCGATCATACCCGGGAACGGTGATGCATCGGATCGATAGGATGCGGCAAGCGCCCTTTCGGGCTTGGGAGCCAAGAGTCCCGAATGTACCCTTGTCGTCACGGCGCCACCGTCCTGACGCAGCGCCATTGAAGGAGGAATCGAAATGCCTTGATGGGGGAAGACATCGTCAGCCGTCAGCTTTTCAGCGTCTCGGGTCCTCTGGTCGCTATCTCCCTCAGCCGCCTCAGCCGAAAGTTTGGCTCGGACAAGGTCATCCAGAACAACCCCTACCGGCGCGTTCATTTCGTCCGGCTGCGCGGTCGTCATCGGGTCAGGCAAACGGTCTTCCGGGTTCATGTTCCATGGCGTATCGGCATCTGCCGCAGGTACGGGCCTTTCGGGAAGCGCCACATCACGCGGCGCGTTTTCGATATCCGTTGGAACAGACGGCACCCAGCCGGCGAATCCGGCCGGCAGGCGATCGGGGCGACCCTGCGAAAACGCCCAGGCTCCGGCCCCACGTTCTTCGACGGCTGCTTCTTCCTCCAGATCAAGAAGTCCGCCCTGCATAGCGGTAGCATCGACCAATTCGTCGGATCCCTGGCCTTCAAACGCCTCCAGTTCGTCCGCGGTCACCTCCGATTCGGGTTCGGGCATCACCTCCTGATCCGGGGTCGCTTTCGACAGGACGCGACCCAAATCTCGATGGGGCGGCAGATCGGCAAGAACGTCGCGAAAGTCCTTTGTCGCCTGGCCCGTGACCATGCCGCCATTATCCTGAACCACGGCCCCGGCGCCCTCCGGACGGGGGGTGGTGGGACTTGAACCAGAGAGAAAGGACAACATTCGCTTGCTCCGGGATTTCTTCCGCGATCCGGGGATCATGGCAGGAGCCGGTTACCGAATGTTTACCGCTTATCCGCAAACATGCTCCGAGTTGCATTGAATTGGAGTCGATCGAGTGACGGAAATTTCACCACTTTCCCCGGCACAGCCCTGGGTCAAAAGCGATCTGCCCCTGCAAGAGGCTCGAGCGCGCGCCGCGGCGGTGGCGCTCGAGGCCAGCTTCCTTTCGGAAATGCTCAAATCCGCCGGATTCGGATCGCAGGTCAATTCGTTCTCGGGGGGGGCAGGCGAAGATCACTTCGCATCTTTCCACCGCGATGCCATCGCCCGGCGCATGGTCGCGGCAGGAGGGCTCGGGATGGCTGAACAGTTCTTCAAATCGATGATGGAGGCAAAGGATGGAACCTGAAACGGCAAAAGAGATACTTCAGGCGCTCGACGACCTGCTCGAACAGGAGCGCAGCGCCCTGCTGACGGGCGACCTCGACCAGATGGCGGTGTTGCTTGACCGCAAGACCGTCCTGATTGATGCGCTCAACACGGTCGAGCCGGAACATCAACCCGATCTCGACGAGATTCGCGGCAAGGTCAGGCGAAATCAGACGCTGCTGGACGGTGCGCTTCAGGGTATTCGGCAGGTGGCGGGTCGCATGGCCGCGCTCCGGCAACTGCGTCATTCCTTCGACACCTATGACGAAAGCGGGCGGCGCCACACGATCGAGGGGGCGGTGACTCGACAGGTCGAGAAACGGGCCTGAGGGGATTTGTGTCAAATCCGCAGAACATGCCGTTGGACACTTAGCACTCCATTAGCACCTCGGCGCCATGCTTGCCGTGCATTCCAGTGAGGGTGGCGCGACGGGCCGACAATCCTGTCGCACATGTCAGAACGACAGCTTGAGGCCGTCTCCCGACGGGGGCGGGACGTTTCACTGGCGCAAAGCGCCAAAGGCTAAAGGAAAATGCTATCGCCACCTTCCAGGCCCCACCATGGTGCCCGTCGCCCTTGACGATCTTTTTCCGTTTGATGATGACTGGCGCGGCGTTGTCACCCGACGCACTCATCTCCACCACCTTTTTTCTCACCCGAGGACAGGCATAGCCGACCGCACCTTACCGGCGGCTTAACGGATAAAGTTTTGGCCATTAACCTTTGGCCCGGCGCTCCCCGGAACACCCGCCGATTTGAGACGGATTCTAGGTACTTGCCATTTGCCGGGCGGGGCGGAATACCCTATGGTCACGACACAGGCCAGGATGGCCGCAACCTTTCCAGAGACACGTTTGGTGCAGTGGGAGCACTGGGGTGACGGAGGGTACTGCGCAATCCGGCCGGTACCCTCCGTAAAGTCTCCGAGACCTTTCAGAACAGCGTCAGAACCACGCCGATGATCGCACTGCCGATCGTCGCATATCCGCCATCGATCAGCGTCAGGCGGAACGGGCGGCCGCCGAAACTGTAGCAGGTCAAAAGCCAAGGGCTGGCCAGGAAAAGCCCGATCCCCAGCCCGGAAACCAAACCCTTGTCCACCGTGTCGATGCCGCTCAACGCGAAGATGTGCCGCATCATTCCTGCGACCAGAACCGCCGACCCGAAGGCCACGATATACGGCACCGGGTTCGACGCATTCAGCGGCTTGCCGCTGCTATCCGTCTCGATCCCCGCTGCCCTGATCCACGGCTTGGCCAGGATCATGTACCACACCGCCCCAAAGGCATAGGCGGCCACCGCCGCCACGAGCACGCCAAGATATCCCATCCGATCCTCCCCGGAAATGGCATCACGTCAGGCCGAAACCCCAGCCAGGTCACACACGATCTTCCACTCCTCCGCCGTCACCGGCTGCACCGACAGGCGCGAGTTCTTCACCAGCACCATCTCCGCCAGCCGCGGATCCTCCTTGATCATGTCCAGCGTGACCGGCCGCTCCACCGGTTTGACTGCCTTGATATCCACGCACTCCCAGCGCTCGTCATCGGTCGTGCTGTCCGGGTGCGCCTCGGCCATCACCTCGACGATCCCCACCACCGCCTTTTCCGTCTGGCTATGGTAAAAGAACCCCCGGTCGCCCACCGCCATCTCGCGCATGAAGTTCCGCGCCTGGTAGTTGCGCACGCCATCCCATTCCTCGCCCGTCTCCCCCTTGGCCACCTGGTCATCCCAGCTCCAGGTCGAGGGTTCGGACTTGAACAGCCAATAGCGCATCGCTCAGATCACCTTCTTCCACGGGATCAGCTCGACCGTCTCGAACAGCCCGGCCTTGGCATAGGGGTCGTTCTCGGCCCACGCCTCTGCCGCCGCCATGTCCTCGACATCGAGAATCACCAGCGAACCGCACATGTTCCCGTCATCCCCCAGCAGCGGCCCGGCCTGGCTCACCACGCCGGTCTCTTTCAGATAGGCGAGGTGTTTCTCGCGGTTCTCGGTCCGTATTTCGAGCGCACCGGGCTTGTCGCGGGCAATCAGGGCAATCAGCATTCATTCTTCCTTCAAAGGTCTCGACAACAGCATATCCATAGCCTGATCCACCCGCAATTGCCCGGTGACCAGCATCGTGATCGCCCGTATCACCGGCAGGTCCAGCCCGGCCTTCTCGGCGTGGTTGCACACCGCTTCCGCCGTCGCGGCCCCTTCGACAGTCACCCCGGGCTCGAATTCCTTGCCCTGCCCAAGGCTCACGCCGAACCGGTAATTCCGCGATTGGCCCGACGTACAGGTGAGCACCAGGTCACCAAACCCCGACAGTCCGGAAAGCGTCTCTCTTTCCGCCCCCATCTCCACGGCGGCTCGTTTCATCTCGGCAAACGCCCGTGTCAGCAACGCGGCCCTGGCACTCTCGCCCAGCCCGGCGCCCATGGCGGCCCCGCACCCGATGGCGATCACGTTCTTCAACGCCCCGCCCAGCTCGGCCCCGATCACGTCCGTACTCCGGTAAAGCCGCAAATTCGGCGTCGTCAGCCTTTCCTGAAGCGCCGCGCCCGTCGCCTCGCCCTCGCAGGCCAGCGTCAGCGCGGTCGGCAGACCCTTCGCAATGTCGTCGGCAAATGACGGCCCGGTCAGAATCGCGCAAATCGCCCCCGGCAGCACATCCTCGATCACCTGCGTCGGCCGCCTGCCGGTCGAAAGCTCGATCCCCTTGCAACACGCCACCAGTGGCCCACCCGAGCCCAGCAGCCGCTGGTTCTCCTCGCAAAACGCCCTGAGCTTCTGCGTCGGCACCGACAACAGCGTCGCATCCACATCCGTCGGCGGCAGATCCCCCGTCGCAATCGAAATCGCCTCGGGCAAGGTCACACCCGGCAAACGGCGCGCATTCTCCCGCGTCTTGCGCATCTCCCGCGCATGCTCGGCATCCCGGCACCAAAGCGTCACCGGCCCGGTCTTCGCCAGCGACACCGCCAGCGCCGTGCCGAATGCGCCGGCTCCCATCACCCGGATCATGCCTTCGCTCCCTTCTTGCCGCTCCCCAGCATCGCCGGGCTCGCGCCATCCAGCGGCCAGCGCGGCCGCGCGGCCAACGTCATGTCATCCCGGATACCGGCGGCAAACAGTTCTGCGCCCGCATAGGCAATCATAGCCGCGTTATCCGTGCACAATCTCAACGGCGGAGCGACGAATTTTGTTTCGAACTCGGCGGAAACAGTCTCTAACTTGCCCCGAATGGCGGCGTTCGCCGCAACGCCACCCGCCACGGCCAGCACCGGAACCGCCCCGGCCTCTTCCGCATAAACCGCCAGTGCACGCCGGGTCTTCTCGGCCAGAACATCCGCCACGGCTGCCTGGAAACCGGCGCACAGATCCGCCCGGTCGGCCCGCGTCAGCCCGCCTTTGTCAGCCACGATCTGGTCCCGCGCCCGAAGCACAGCGGTTTTCAGCCCCGAGAACGACATGTCACACCCCGGCCGATCCAGCAGCGGCCGAGGAAACCGGAACCGCCCGACATCGCCCTTGGCCGCTTCCCGCTCCACCGAAGGCCCGCCCGGCTGCGGCAATCCCAACAGCCTTGCCACCTTGTCGAACGCCTCCCCCGGCGCATCGTCGATCGTCCCGCCCAGCCGCGAGAAATCCTGCGCGCCCCGCACGATCAGCAATTGGCAATGCCCGCCCGACACCAGCAGCATCAGGTACGGATACTCCACCCGGTCCGTCAGCCGCGGCGTCAGCGCGTGCCCCGCCAGGTGGTTCACTCCCACCAGCGGAAGCCCGGCCCCCGCGGCCAGCCCCTTGGCGCACATCACGCCAGACAACACACCGCCAATCAGCCCCGGCCCGGCGGTCACGGCAATGGCATCAACGCCCGAAAGCCGCAAATCAGCCCGTTTCAGAGCCTCTTCAACGCAAATATCAAGCTTCTCCGCATGGGCCCGTGCCGCAATCTCCGGCACAACCCCGCCAAAGGCCGAATGCAACTCGGCCTGTCCGAACACCACCGATGACAGAATCTCCGCCTCACCGGTCCCGTCCACGCGCACAACCGCGGCCGCCGTATCGTCACAGCTGCTTTCCAGCCCCAATACTGTCAGAGGTGCACCCATCGGCCCGCCCGTTGCGCGTTGATCCATCGGCAGGTAACACCAGTATGGGGCGCAAACAACTCCGGGCAAGGTATGGCCACCACGATTCTGATCACCCGGCCCGAACCGGCCGCCAGCGGATTCGCCGAGAAACTGCGCAATCGGCTGGGCGGGGACGCTCGCATCGTCATTTCCCCCATCCTGCGTATCGAACATCTGCCCGTCAGCCTGGATAACATCGCCGCAGGCGACACGCTCATTCTGACTTCCGCCCAGGCCCTCCCGGCGCTCACCGGCCGAGCCCGTGGCCAGACATGCTACTGCGTCGGCCCCGCCACCACGGAGGCCGCGAAAAGGGCCGGGCTCACCGCCATCGACACCGGCGGCACCGCCGAGCATCTCGCCCGGCGCCTCCTCGCCGACCGGCCAAGCGGAAACCTGCTCTATCTGCGCGGCGAACACGTGGCCTCGGATCTGGCAAAAATCCTCTCTGAGGCCGGCATAGAGACTGAAGAAAGGGTCGTCTATCGCCAGCTCCCCCAGGCTCTCGACCCGACGGCCCTCTCCCTTCTGGAAGGCCGTAACCCCCTTGTGATCCCGCTCTTCTCGCCCCGCAGCGCCCGCCTTTTCCTCGAGGCCGCACCGGGCCCCGCGCCCCTGCACATCGCCGCCATCAGCCGCAACACCGCCGAAACCGTTCCCGCCGGCCGTGCCGCTTCCATCCATATCGCCGAAACCCCCACCGCCGAGGCCATGCTCGACCTCATCGAAGACCTTGCGTCAGGCCCCAACCGGGTTGAGAGTGGAAATACAGCCAAGTAAGGTCAGATAAAGACGAGCGCGCCGGCGAAATCGACAGGGGTGACACAGGTGGCGAGAAAGACAACGTCCAAGACCACGACTTCGAAACGCAAGACATCCGACAAGGATGCAACCGACAAGACCGAAACCGACGCGGCCAAGGCCGCGGAGGACGGCGCGGATGCATCCGGAACTCCTTCCGAAACCGCCGAGGGCTCGGCGGCGCTGTCTGCATCCGTAGACGGCTCCGACACGCCCGAAAGCGCCGAGACGGCTGAGTCTGACAAACCGGAAGACACGCCCACGGCGGATGCCACCGAACCGGATACCTCCGAACCGGACGCCTCCAACGATGCCGACCCCACGGCCACCGGTGACGACACCGCCTCCGACCAGCCCCGCCCGTGGGGCGACACCACGCCGGAAAGCGCCGATTCCACCGATACCATCGCGACCGGCGAAGACACCAAGCCGGAGCCCGACCCCGAGCCCAGGCCGGAGCCAACCCCGGCCCCCGCCCGTACCGAACCGACAGTCGTCCACAAGGGCGGCTTCTTCCCGACGCTCCTTGGCGGCGTCGCCGCCGGCGCCATCGGTTTCGGCGTGGCCTATTTCCTCTTCACCCAGCCTGCCGATACCACCGGCCTCGATGCCCTGCGCACCGAGACCGACGAAAAGCTGCAATCGCAATCCGACCGTCTCGACACCCTGACGGAACAGCTCGGCGCCGGGTCAGAGGCGCCCGACCTCTCCACCCTCGAACAGGGCCAGACCGACCTGCAGGAAACGCTGACGTCACTCTCCGACCAGCTTTCGCAAACGCAGGACGACCTCGCCGCCCTCTCCTCCCGCGTCGACGAGCTCGAATCGCGCCCCCTCACCGAAGGCGCCTCCGAGGCCGCAACCGCCGCCTACGAGGCGGAGCTGCAGAAACTTCAGGATGCGATGGCCGAACAGCGCGCCGAGATCGAGGAAATGGTCACCCGCGCCCAGCAAATGGAAACCGAAGCCGAAACCACGGCCCAGGCCACCATGCAGCGCGCCGCCCTCGCCCGCATCCAGACCGCGCTCGACGCCGGCGGCGGCTATGCCGACGCGATGGCCGACCTGCAGGAAACCGGCATCGAGGTGCCGGAAGTGCTCTCCAGCACCGCTGATAGCGGTGTCCCGACCCTGGCAGAGCTTCAGGAGAGCTTCCCCGAAGCCGCCCGCGCGGCGCTGGCCGCCGCCCGTGACGCCGCCGCCGAAGCCGGCGAAACCGGCGGCCTCTCCGCCTTCATCCGCACCCAGCTCGGCGCCCGCTCGCTCGAGCCGCGCGAGGGCGACGACCCCGATGCCATCCTCTCCCGCGCCGAGGCCGCCACCCAACAGGGCCGCCTCACCGATGCGCTGGCCGAGATCGAGGCGCTGCCTGACGTGGCCCGCGCCGAGCTTTCCGACTGGGCCGCTCAGGCCACCCGCCGGCTCGAGGCCGTCGCGGCGGCCCAGCAACTCAGCGAAGAATTGAACTGAAACCGAAAGGGCGCGTGCCATGCTATGGTCCATCATAAAGATCGCGGTGTTCATCGCCCTTGTCGCAGCGGCGAGCTTTGCGGCGATCTACCTGCTCGAACTCGATGGCGGCGTGCGTGTCGTCATGGCCGGGCAGGAATACAACCTCACTCCGCTCACCGCCGTGATCGCGCTGATCCTTCTGGTCATCGCCATCTGGGTGCTGCTCAAGCTGGCCGCGCTGGTCATCGCCGTCCTGCGCTTCATCAATGGCGATGAAACAGCCATTTCCCGCTATTTCGACAAGAACCGGCAGGAAAAAGGCTACCGCGCGCTCTCCGAAGGGCTGATGGCGCTCGCGTCGGGCGAGGGCAACGTCGCGATGGCCAAGGCCAACCGCGCCGAACGCTACCTCCGCAAACCGGCGCTGACCAACCTCATCACCGCCCAGGCCGCCGAAATGTCCGGCGACCGCCGCAAGGCCGAAGAGGTCTACAAACGCCTTCTGACCAACGAGAAGACCCGCTTCGTCGGCGTCCGCGGCATCATGCGCCAGAAGCTCTCCGACGGCGACACAGACACCGCCCTCAAACTGGCCCAGACCGCCTTCGCCCTCAAACCCCGCCACGAAGAGGTGCAGGATACGCTCCTCAAGCTTCAGGCCCAGAAACACGACTGGTCCGGCGCCCGCGAAACCCTTCGCGCCAAGCTGAAGCACGGCAACATGCCCCGCGACGTGCACCGCCGCCGCGACGCGGTGCTGGCCCTCTCCGAGGCCCAGGACATCCTCGACGAAGGCAAGGATATCGAGGCCAAGGAACAGGCAATCGAGGCCAACCGCCTCTCGCCCGACCTGATCCCCGCCGCCGTCATGGCCGCGCGCAGCTATATCCGCGCCGATTCCAAGCGCTATGCCGTCCGCGTCCTGCGCAAGGCATGGGATGCACAGCCCCACCCCGACCTCGCCGCCGCCTTCGCCGAGATCGAACCGGGCGAAAGCCCCAAGGAGCGGCTCAAGCGCTTTGCCAAGCTGCTCAAGATCCACCCCGAGCACCGCGAAACCAAGCTGGTCGAGGCCGAGCTGCACATCGCGAACGAGGATTTCCCGGCCGCCCGCCGCGCGCTCGGCACCCTCGCCGAGGATGACCCGGATGCCCGCACCCTCACCATCATGGCCGCCATCGAACGCGGCGAAGGCGCCTCCGACGCCGTGGTCAAGGGCTGGTTGACCCGTGCGCTCGCGGCGCCGCGCGGCCCGCAATGGGTCTGCGACAACTGCCACCACATCCACGCCCACTGGGTGCCGGCCTGCGAAAACTGCCAGTCCTTCGACACCCTGTCGTGGAAATCACCTCCGGCCGCCACGGTCACCAGTTCGACCGGCGTCGAGATGTTGCCCCTCATCGTCGGCTCGCTTGAAGACAAGTCGCGCGACGATCAGCCCACCGAAGCCACGGGCGATGGCCCGGCCGATGCCACCGGCGAAACCCGGCCCGACCCGGTAATCGCCGACGCGGAAATCGTCGAAGACCCGGCCCCGGAAGAGGAGCGGAAAGCCGCAAATTAGGGCTTCCCCCGCCCCCGTCCCGGTGCTATAGCCCCGCGTCACGGGGCCGCTGTAGCTCAGCTGGTAGAGCACGTCATTCGTAATGATGGGGTCGTAGGTTCGAGTCCTATCAGCGGCACCACTTACTGCACTAGCGTCGGGCTTCGTCTGTTCGCATGTGGGCGGACCTGACCGTCCGCAGGTTTCAAATCCTGATCAGGACATGCCGCAGTCATGATAATCGAACGACCCGATGATCGTGTGCTTGAAACCGTTTTCCTGACCAACGTGAACCTTGCCTTCCCCCTCCAGGCACGAAAGTGGCTGGCGCTTCTCCAGAACGACCCGTTGTCCGGGATCCGGATCAAACCCAACGTCTCACGTCCAGCTGCGGATATGGGGTTCAGCTTTTCTTCGAACGGCTTCGGTCTGCGCGGCCCGGACAAACCGGACGCCGGCACAGTCATTTTCGGCACGTCCTTTGCGATGGGTATGACTGTCGACAACGGAGACAACTGGTACGACGAGCTGGATTTCGAAGACGGCGCGCTGAATCTCGGCCTGCCTGTCGGAATCGCAGAAATGCAGAACCTGCTAGAGGAACTGCATACCGGCCCACGTCGAACTGCCATCTTTCTGTACCATCCGAACATCTGGGGTCACGAAGTTAAGTTCAGTACCTTGCGCGGCAAAGACGTCGACGCCTTCACGGAATTCAGGTGGTCCCTGGATTTGGCTCAGGCATTTGAAAAGGGGGCAAAAATCATTGGGACGATGTCGAAAGGCAAAAACAAGAACCTGATGATTGCCGAGGTACTCGGGCAATTGTACCTGCTCAATGCCAAATACTCCCTTTTTGACCAAGGCTTCGTTGAGCAGACATACCGTCCTGCCACGAAGGGGCTCGTCGACATGCTCAGCGCGTTCGAGAACGTGCTCGTGGTTCGACTTCCCACCAAGGAAGAGCTCGCGTTCTCGCACCTCCAACACCCGGCCCTGCGGGACCTGAGACAAAACCATCTCAGTGGCTGGGAATTCTTCAAGTCGCAGGTCGTCGAGCAACTTCCGCGGTCCGAAGTCCACGAAGGCGATTGTTTTGAACTCTCGGACTACCAGCCATGCGACACACACTGGAACCGTGCGGGCAACGCCAGAATGCGAAACTTGCTTCGGTCCCTCGGTTACGCGGCCTGATCCCTGCCAGCCGGGCCCGATGCCGCTTAATGCTTCAAGTCGAAGCCAGCGTGCAATCGCCTCGCAAATGACATCACCGCCGAAACTGGAATTCCTGCGCAGAATCTATGGAACAAGTTCTTTCCGAATGCGTTGATCAACGGGTACGAGCCACGATAACCCCCAAAAAACTGCCAGATTTCCTGTTCCGGAGCTTGAACTCTTGCGTCCATCCATTGCCATCGCTGGCACGTCCAACTCTGTCATGGCCAGATGCTATGCTTGGGTTCTGTCGAACTCTCCCGATTTCGACGTGGTGAACCATTCCAGAGGGGCAAGCAGCAGCACGGTGTTGCCCTACGCCCTCGGCAAGATCGACCTGAGCCAGACCGATTTTCTGGTGATCGACGTACTGAACAACGAAGAGAATTTCGTGTTGCTCGGACAGACGACGATCGAAGATGTGAAGAATAACCTTTGCAGCGCCCTGGACGCGGCGGCGGAACACGGTGTCGTGCCGATCGTGCTGTCGTTCCCGAGACAGAATTTCCTCAATCGCGAGCGCGTGGTTCATGACGCCATCAAGGCCTATTGTCGTGAGCTCGGCGTCGTATTCGTCGACATGTATGAAATGGTTGAGGACGCGGTCGAACGCGCGCCCGTCACGGTGTACAAAAGATCATTCTTTGACGGCGTGGCTCATATCAAGCGCCCGATAAGCCGGTTGGTCGGTAGCCGCCTGGCCGACGCCATCCGCAGATCCTTCCACTCCGACCGCGTGGCGACCAGCGACCACGCGCTGGCCTTCGATAGAATCGAATTCTGCTTTCCAGAACCGGAGGCCGGGTTGATCGAACGGCAAAACGGCTTTGCGACAGAAAAAATCGCATGTCTCGGCGTCGGCGAAAGCATCGGCTTGATGGATAGCTTCGACGTTGTGGGAATCGCCTTCAACTCCGAGATGACGGATTCTGTCTTGTCCACTGACCATGAACAGGTCATTTCGCTGAAAGGTCCGGACAAAGCCGAAGGTCGGGAACTGATGACGGTCATATTGCCGACGAGGTTCCGGTCATCTCGCCTTACAGTAACCGGAGAGCCGGGGGCGAAGTTCGAATTCGTCGGCTACGCTCGCCACACCGACGACCGCCGCGCCCGTACGCGTGTGGCCAGGCGCTCCGTCTTGCCTGTGCCGGAATTCGACGAACAGTTTAAGAAAGATATCGCTCTCCTTGCCGTGACGTAGACTGCCCATGCCTACAGACGCGCCCTTGCATGTCTCGACCCCGCGTCACGACACCGCGCTGCAGATCCCTGTCATGAAACCCCGGCCGGCGCACCAGCGCCACGCCCTTCCCTGCAAAAGAATCGCCCATGCCGGGCCATATTTCTGCCGAAGAGGTTACCTACCTTGACGGCATGTTGTTTCTGCTCCGGCCCAGCCCAAGTTCCGTATTGGGGCGCATCATCTCGTCGGTCCGTTCGGCCATACTGGTCGGGCTGGCATTGGTGACGGTCCCCTACCTTTCCGCGTGGTACGAGCCACGGCAGGGCGCGACCTCGGTGCACACCGTTGCCAACCAACCCTCCGGCAACGCCCTGCGCGGCGGGGATGCCCTGGCAGGCATCCGGCCCGTCTCCCGTGAAGAAGGGCTCGCCCTGAACGGCAAACGCCTTGCCGGGCAGGTCACCCATGTCCGCGATGGCGACACCGTCGAGATTGCCGGCGTGCCGGTGCGCATCGCCAATCTCGACTGCGCGGAAAAGGGCACCTCGGAAGGCGAACGCGCCACGCGCGTGATGCTGCGGCTGGCCTCGGCCGGGCCCCTCGCCTGCAACCTGACCGGAAAACGCTCCCATGACCGCGAGGTCGGCACCTGCAAGATGGCCGACGGCCGCGACATCGGCCAGCTTCTCATCTCGGAAGGCGTCTGCGGCCGCTGGCAATAATCCCGCCCGGCACTAAATCTGCCGTGTCCAGACAGCGACATCGGGCATGAAACACCGCCGAAAATCCGACCTGCCGACCAAGATCTGTGCCACCTGTGGCCGCCCGTTCACCTGGCGCCGCAAATGGGCCCGGGTCTGGGACGAAGTCCGCTATTGCTCCGATCGCTGCCGCCGCAACAAGGCCTAGCCGGGCGGCAGGCCAAGCCGGATCACACCCCCGGTGTCGTGGTCGCTCACAACCTCGCCCTTCCGGTAAACCGCGATCCGCCCCTCCTCCGCCAGCCCCCTGGCCACGTCCCGCACCTCCGGCATCAGCGCGCGCCACTCATCCGCCAGGGCCCGGGCCACCTCCGACGGGCAAATCGTCTTTCCCCGCCCACGCGCGTGGCACTGGCGCAGGATTTCCTCGGCGATCCGGTCTCTCGGCGGGCTCATCCCTCATAGCTAGCCGCACCTCCCGTTACACCAAGACTAAAAAGCCCGCTCGGCCGAGCGGGCTTTCACGGTCCTCGGCCAACGACCGGATCAGCCGTAAACCGACTCTTTGCCGAAATGCTTGGTCAGCATGTAGTAAACGACCGCACGGTACTTGTTCCGCTCCGACTTGCCATAGGTCTCGATCACCTGGTTGATCGCTTCCATCAGCTGCGGCCCGTCCGTCAGCCCCAGCTTCTTGATCAGGAAATTGTCCTTCACGGTTTCCAGCTCATGCTCCTGCCCGGCAGCCACCGTCGAAGCGTCGGCATCATAGATCGCGGGGCCACAGCCGATGGTCACCTTGGTCAGCAGGTCCATATCCGGCTGCATCCCGCATTTGCTGCGAAGGTCCTCGGCATAGGTTTCGATCAGATCGTCACGACGTCCCATAGTCTTTCTCCCGAATGTACCGGCATCCCCGCCGGTTTTCTGAGGTTATTTTCTGACAGCCCTGATTGGCTGCCTTTGACGATAGCGAGTGTTCGGACCCGTACAAAGGGAAAATTGCCCACGCTTTGGCCCACTTGGCCTGCCCCGGCTACTGCCTCGCCGCATCCGTCAGACCGCCGCCCGACACCTTGGCCCCCTCCACCGCCTCGGGATGCGGAAAGACAACCCCCTCGAACCGCCCGTGATCGGTCTCGCGATCATAGATCTTGTCCTGCTCGGCCCACCTGTCGACGATGGCATTGCCGTTCCGGCACTCCTTCTCCACAAGCTCCCTGGCCGCATTCACCCCATGCGCACCGTGCTGTTCCTCGTGCTTGCCCAGCGCCTTCAGCATCTTCTCCCAGCTCAGCCGAAGCTTCTCGTCCAGAAGCGCCGGGTTCACGTGCCGCGGCATTGTATAGTTGATCCTCAACCGCACCTGGCAATCCGCGCTCCACCGCACGTACCACCTTGCATAGGCCCAGTACCCCTCGGGCCCCCGCTGCTGCATCTGCACGAGGATGTCATCCGCCGTCGTCCCGTCAACCGGGTAGGTCTCCCAGTTCTCCTTGATCGTCGGATTGGCCAGCGCCGGCACGGCGCCAAGCACACCGACAAGGGCAAGGATGGGGAAAAGCACATGTTTCAACATAAGGCCCACGCCGCAAAATCACTGCCGTGATCAGACGACAGGCAAAACCCTCCGTCAAGCACCCGCGCAAAGGAAAGGGCGCCGCGGCATGGCCCCGGCGCCCTTGCATCAGTCTCTAGGACAGGCCGTTACGATTGATCGGCGTCCGTCTCTTCTTCGACGCTTTCGTCAGCGGCGGTCGACTCGTCCGATTGCTCGGTTTCCGTGTCGGCAGCAGCTTCTTCCTCGGCATCGGCCGCAGGATCTTCGGCGCTTGCGCCTTCTTCTTCCATGGCGTCGCCTTCTTCAGCCTCGGTCGCGGCGGCGTCTTCTTCCGTCGCAGCGTCCGTATCGGCAGCGGCGTCTTCCTCCGACGCAGCATCCGTATCGGCTGCGGCGCCATCTTCGGCTTCGGTGTCGGCACCGTCTTCCATGTCGGTCGATGCGGCAGCGCCGTCATCCGAACCGCTCATGTCCGACGCGCTGTCGTCAGCGGCGTCATCGCCCGACATCAGGCTTGCCATCTGCGTATCGTCCGGCAGGCTCTCGGCGTTCGATTCATCGAACTCGGGGCGCTCTTTCAGCGTCTCCTTGTCGGTGTCGAGCATCAGCGTCGTCTCTTCCGGCGAGTATTCGAACTCGTCCATCTGGATGGCGACGGTGTATTCGCCAAGCCCAAGGAAACCGCCGATACCGATCACGCCGGCAACGCCTTCAGGCTGCTCGATCACATAGTCGATCTCGCCGATCGTATTGCCTTCGGGGTCGACGACCGAGCGGCCGATAACCTGGCCGACAGTCATTTCCTCGATGGATTTCGGCGCTTCGGCGGCGGCTTCGCCTTCGGCATAGGTGCCGCTGGTGTCGGTCATGCCGGTACCGGTGCCGGTATCGCTCATGCCGGTCGATTGCTCGGTGCCGGTGGCAGTGCCGGTACCGGATTCAGTGGTCGTGTCTTGGGCCGATGCCGCACCGGTCAGAAGGGCGGCCACGGCGGCCGATGTCAGAAACTTACTCAGGGTCATGATGTGCCTCCTTTTCTCACACAACGTGAAATTCGAGATAGGAGGGCTTTTCCCCGGGCCTATATCCGCCGCCCGAATTGGCGATTTTCAGGCGATTGTGCGCCATTTGACCAGCTTCGCGCAGGCAGGTTCCCGCTTGAATCCACTTTTTTGGGGCTCCAACGGGCGGAAACCGCCGACGACCAGCCTCGAGAGGCGTTAGTCCCTACAACCTTTCGAAGAAAAGCGAACAAGACGCGCTTGTTTTCTCAACCAGTTGAAAAAACAGACTATTTTCAGGGAAATCTCAAATCAGCCCCCAAAAACAGCGCCGGAAACCCCCGAACAACCCTGCCTGGCCCGGTCTGAAGGCACGCTGTCAAGCAATACGGGCGCAGTATTCCAACCTGCCGCCTGAAATCTGAATCCGTCCCAAACAAAAACGCGCCGCCGTGTCCGGCAGCGCGTTCCGTTTCGGCCAAGGCCGGTGATCAGTAGCGGTAGTGCTCGGGCTTGTAAGGGCCGTCCTGCGGCACACCGATATAGTCGGCCTGGTCGTCGCGCAGCTGGGTCAGCTTGACGCCGATCCGCTCGAGGTGCAGGCGCGCGACCTTCTCGTCGAGATGCTTGGGCAGGATGTAGACGTTGTTGTCATACTGATCGCCCTTCGTCCAAAGCTCGATCTGCGCCAGAACCTGGTTGGTGAAGCTCGCCGACATCACGAAGCTCGGGTGCCCCGTGGCATTGCCGAGGTTCAGCAGGCGGCCTTCCGACAGAAGGATGATCCGCGCGCCCGAAGGCATCTCGATCATGTCCACCTGGTCCTTGATGTTGGTCCATTTGTGGTTCTTCAGGCTCGCCACCTGGATCTCGTTGTCGAAGTGGCCGATGTTGCCGACGATCGCCATGTCCTTCATCTCGCGCATATGCTCGATGCGGATCACGTCCTTGTTGCCGGTCGTGGTGATGAAGATATCGGCCGATGTGACCACGTCTTCCAGCGTCACCACCTCGTAGCCATCCATCGCCGCCTGAAGCGCGCAGATCGGGTCGACTTCCGTCACCTTCACCCGGGCGCCCGCGCCCGACAGCGAGGCGGCCGAGCCCTTGCCCACGTCGCCATACCCGCACACGACCGCGACCTTGCCGGCCATCATCGTGTCGGTCGCCCGGCGGATGCCGTCGACAAGGCTCTCTTTACAGCCATACTTGTTGTCGAACTTCGACTTCGTCACAGAGTCGTTCACGTTGATCGCCGGGAACGGCAGGTGGCCCTTCTCCATCATCTTGTAGAGACGGTGCACACCGGTCGTGGTCTCCTCGGAGACACCCTTGATCATGTGCCGCTGCTTGACGAACCAGCCGGGGCTTTCCTTCATCCGCTTCTTGATCTGCGCGAACAGGAATTCCTCTTCCTCGCTCTGCGGGTTCTCGATCAGGTCGGTCTCGCCCTCCTCGACCCGGGCCCCCATCAGGATGTAAAGCGTGGCATCGCCGCCATCGTCGAGGATCATGTTCGCGCCGCCCTCTTCGAATTGGAAGATGCGGTCAGCGTAGTCCCAGTATTCTTCCAGCGTCTCGCCCTTCACGGCGAAAACCGGCGTCCCGCTCTCGGCGATCACGGCCGCCGCGTGGTCCTGAGTCGAGAAGATATTGCAGCTCGCCCAGCGCACATCCGCGCCCAGCGCCACCAGCGTCTCGATCAGGCAGGCGGTCTGAATGGTCATGTGCAGCGACCCGGCAATCCGTGCGCCTTTGAGAGGTTTCGCCTCGCCGTATTCCTCGCGCAGGGCCATCAGCCCCGGCATCTCCGTCTCCGCAATGTCCAGTTCCATACGCCCGAACCCGGCGAGACCAATATCCTTGACCAGAAAGTCCTTTGCCATGATGGTGGCTCCTTGCAATCCAAAACTCGCAAGGCAGATAGCACCGCCCCCCCGTGCAGGCAATACGTCAAAGCCCCGCGCCCCCTGACCCCGGGCCATGGCCTTTGCAAAAGCCGCCTACCGGGTCTATGAGTGCCCGCGCTTTACTCGTTTCTTTCCGGAGGTGGCCCGTGGCCAAACCCCGCGCCTGGCAAAAGATGCTCTCGGGCCGCCGGCTCGACCTGCTCGATCCGACCCCGGTTGATGTCGAAATCGAAGACATCGCCCACGGGCTCAGCTTCGTCGCCCGCTGGAATGGCCAGACCCTGGGCGATTTCGCCTATTCCGTGGCCGAACATTCCCTTCTGGTCGAGCGGCTCTATGCCCGTCTGAACCCGAAAGCACCCGCCAAGTGGCGCCTTGCCGCGCTCCTCCACGACGCCCCCGAATACGTCATCGGCGACATGATCTCGCCGGTGAAGGCTGCCGTCGGCCCCGATTACGACGAGCTCGACAAACGCCTCGCCGCCGCCGTCCACCTGCGCTTCGGCCTGCCCGCCACGATCCCGGTCACCGTCAAGAAGCAGATCAAGAAGGCCGACAAGATCAGTGCCTGGATGGAAGCCACCCAGATCGCCGGCTTCTCCGAGCCCGAGGCCAACCGCTTCTTCGGCAAGCCCGATCCGGCCACCATCGACGGCCTGCACATCCACCTGCGCCCGCCCACCGAAACCCGCGCCGCCTACACGGCCCGCCACGAAGAGCTATTGACCGAGATGGGCTGATCCCCGGCTTTCATCTTTCCAGAAATACTCGAATTCCGACGCCTCAGCGCGGCGACCGCTTCGCCAGGATCCGCTGCAATGTCCGCCGGTGCATGTTGAGCCGCCGCGCCGTCTCGCTCACGTTCCGGTCGCACAGTTCGTAGACCCGCTGGATATGCTCCCACCGCACCCGGTCGGCACTCATCGGGTTCTCGGGCGGCGGCGGCAGCTCGTCCTCCGTCGCCAGAAGCGCATTGGTGATATCCGTCGCATCCGCCGGCTTCGACAGGTAATCCGTCGCCCCGATCTTCACCGCCGCCACGGCGGTGGCAATCGCGCCATACCCCGTCAGCACCACGATCCGCGCATCGGGCCGCTTTTCCCGGATGGTTTCCACCACGTCGAGCCCGTTGCCATCCTCCAGCCGCAGGTCACAGACCGCATAGGCCGGTGGCCGTGCCGTCGCGATGGCCTGCCCCGCGGCGACCGACCCGGCGGTCTCCACTTCGAAGCCGCGCTTCTCCATCGCCTTGGCGAGACGTCTCAGGAACGGCTCGTCGTCATCGACAAGCAACAGGGTCTTGTCCTCGCCAATGTCGCGCTGGTTTTCGGCCATTCATTCCCTCCCGTGAACGCGCCCGGAGCGCCGATCATGTCTATCGTGCACCACCGCATGCGTCAAACAATCGCAGCAACCTTAGCGGGCGTCCAGAAAACACTGGACCCGGTCCGCCATTTCCCCGGCCGAGGCATCCCGGCGGAAGAAATCGGCAAACCCGGTCTCGGGAAAGACGAGGTAGGTCATGGTCGAGTGATCGACAAGGTAATACTCGTCATCGCCGCTGTCCTGGGCGTTGTAATAGGTGCGGTACGACTGGCTCGCCGCCTTCACCTGCTCGGGCGATCCCGTCAGGCCCAGCATCCGCGGATGCAGGTTGGCGGTGAAATCGTCCACCACCTCGGGCGTGTCCCGCTTGGGGTCGACAGAGATGAAGACCGGCTTCACCATCTCGCCCCGTTCTTCAAGGATTTCAACGGCCTGCGCGTTCCGTGCCACGTCGATCGGGCAAACATCGGGGCAGAACGTATAGCCGAAATAGATCAGCGCCGGCTGGTCGATCACCTCTTTGTCGGTCACCGTCTCGCCGGTCTCGCTCACCAGCTCGAAGGGCCCGCCGATGGCACCGGCGCCCCCTGCTACGTTGCCGGCCCGGCACTGGGCGAACTGGTCATCCGGGTCGCCGGCCATCGCCAGCCAGTAAAAGAGGCCAAGCATGGCGACAAGCACGACGGCCGAACCGATGGCGATGATCCGTTGCATGGGGTCCCTTTCAATTCCGGGCTTCTTTTCAGGATGCCGCACATCTAACATCACGGGCGAAAACTGCAACGTCCACCGGGTCACGAATGGCGGAACATCGAACGGCTCCGGCCGACACGCGCGACAGCGACAACTGGATCCGGCTGCGCACGCTGGTGTTCCTGCGCTGGTGGGCGATCATGGGGCAGATCTCGGCGCTCATCGTCGCCCAGCGCCTCTACAATCTCGAGCTCGAGGTCGGGCTCTGCTACGTCGCCATCGGCGCGGCTGTCATCACCAACCTGATCGCCGGCTTCGTCTTTCCCGAGAACAAGCGCCTTACCGAATCCGCAACCCGCCTGGTCGTGCTCTTCGACATGCTGCAACTGGCGCTGATGCTCTATCTCACCGGCGGGCTGCACAACCCGTTCTCGATCCTGATCGTCGGGCCCGTCACCGTCTCGGCCTCGGCGCTGTCGTCACGCTCCACCGTGTTTCTCGGGGTCATGGCGATCCTGATCGTTACCGTGCTGATCCCGTTTCACCTGCCACTGCGCACGGCCGAGGGGTTCCTCCTTCGCGTGCCCCAGATCTTCCTCTTCGGCAACTGGGTCGCCATCGTCATCGCGGTGATCTTCCTGGGGGTCTATTCCCGCTGGATCGTCTCGGAAATGCGCGCCATGGACGAGGCGCTGCAAGCCACCCAGATGGCACTCGCCCGCGAGCAGAAGCTCACCGACCTCGGCGGCGTCGTGGCCGCGGCCGCGCATGAGCTCGGCACCCCGCTTGCCACCATCAAGCTCACCAGCTCCGAACTGGCCGAGGAGCTCGCCGACAACGACGACCTGCGCGAGGATGCCCTCCTGATCCGCGAACAGGCCGACCGCTGCCGCGATATCCTCAAGTCGATGGGCCGGGCCGGCAAGGATGACCTGCACCTGCGCAAGGCCCCCCTCTCGGCCGTGGTCGAGGAAGCCGCCGACCCCCATATCGACCGCGGCAAGCTCATGCATTTCGAACACGGGCCCGCCGAAGACAGCACCGCCTTCCAGCCCGAGATCTACCGCCGGCCCGAGGTCATCCACGGCCTGCGCAACCTCGTGCAGAACGCGGTCGATTTCGCCCGTGCCAATGTCTGGGTCGAAAGCCTGTGGTCGGATGACGAGATCACCGTGCGCATCATGGATGACGGGCGCGGTTACCCGACGCACCTGCTGGGCCGCATCGGCGACCCCCTGATGCGCCGGCGCGGCGGCGGCCGCGACCCGCGCCGCCCGGAATACGAGGGCATGGGGCTGGGCCTCTTCATCGCCAAGACCCTGCTGGAACGCTCCGGCGCAGATCTCAGCTTCGCCAACGGCACGGAATCCTTCCGCAACAACCTCGACCGCGCCCAGCGCACCGGCGCCTTCGTCGAAGTCCGCTGGCCCCGCAGGGTGATTGCCGCCGATACCCCCGAAAGCCGCGCGCCGCTCGGAGAGAACCAGCCGATCAAGGCGTGATTGTCCCCATCACTTTCCGAAAATTAACAATACGTTAACTTTCCTGCGCAATGCTTCCCTGGGAAGGCAGGAGGTAGGGGATGCAGGGCATCGTAATCGGGATGCCGGTCGCCATCGCCCTTTCGGGGTTGATGGCTGGTATCGTCGTCTGGGCGCTCGCGCGATGGCCCCTCGACAAGTCACATATCGCTGGTCGTCCATCGCGCCAGTCCTCCAACTATTTCCTCTTCCGCGAGGGGCTCCTCGTCGATCACGACATCACCCGTCCGGGCACGGCCAACGACCCGCTGTTCGGCATCTCCGGCTGGCCCCAGCTGAAAGAGTGGCTCGGCCACCGTTTCATCGACCTGCCCGACGACCTGCCCGCCATGCAGGCCGGCGAGGTGGTCACCTTCCCGGCACGCGACCCGCATGACGAGGCGCAGGTCACCATTTCGGTGCTGCGTCACGGCCACCGCGTCACCCTGATCGAACGCGCGCTGCCCATGCCCGCCGAATGGCACGACGCAAAGGCGCGCCTTGCCTTCAAGCGCCTGCACCGCATGGCATCCGAAAACGCCCCGATCGCCATCTGCATCCTCGACCACGAGGGCAAGATCACCTGGCGCAACGCCATCTTTCAGGAATTCTCCGAAAAGGACGAGGGCGAGATCCTCGCCGCCGTCGCCTCGCCGAACGAGGCCGCCGGTCATCCGGTCGTGCTGACCGATCCGCAAGGCGGCCGCCAGCGCCATGTCGACCTCACCTCGATCGATGCCGGTGACAGGCACATTCTCTACGCCACCGATGTTACCGAGCTGATCAACACCGACGCGATGCGCAGCAGCTTCATCCAAACCCTGACAAAGACTTTCGCCGACCTTGCCACCGGGCTCGCCGTATTCGATCGCGGCCAGCGCCTGGTCCTCTTCAACCCCGCGCTGGTCGACCTCACCGGGCTTCCCGTCGAATTCCTCAGCAGCCGCCCCGGCCTGCTCGACTTCTTCGACCGCCTGCGCGACCGGCAGGTCCTGCCGGAACCGAAGAACTACGCAACCTGGCGCGCCCAGATCAACGAGATGATCGAAACCGCCTCCGACGGGCACTATGCCGAGGCCTGGACATTGCCCAACGGCCTCACCTACCGCGTCACCGGCCGCCCGCATCCCGACGGCGCCATCGCCTTCCTGATCGAGGACATCACCGACGAGATTTCCTTCAGCCGCCGCACCAAAAGCCAGCTGGAAATCCGGCAGGCGGTGCTCGACCGGCTCGACACCGCCATTGCCGTCATCGGCCCGAACGATATCCTCATCCTCTGCAACGACACCTTCCGCGAGCGTCTCGGCATCCCCCCCGATGACAGCTTTGCCGAAACCTCCCTCGACGAGATCGTGCGCACCGCCCGCAGCCGCTTTCCGAATGACGACCTCTGGGCCGACATCCTCGCCGGCTCCGGGCGCAGCCCGATCGAAGGGCGGGCGGGCGACGACACGACAGGCCGCGTCCATGTCAGAACCGAGCCCCTGCCGGGCGGCTTCACCATGCTGAACCTCACCCCCGACTGATCCCTGTTGCAGGTGGCGGCGGCGCGTGTAATTTCCCCCCATGCCCGGCGCGCCCTTCACCCTCACCTGCGACAGCCCCGACGCGACCGACCGTGTCGCGCGCACGCTGGCGCAAAACCTCGCGCCCGGCGACACCATCCTCCTGTCGGGCGATGTCGGCGCCGGAAAAACCCATTTCACCCGCTGCGCCATCCTCTCCCTGCTGGACCAGCCCGAAGACGTGCCGTCGCCCACCTACACCCTCGTCCAGACCTATCACGCCAAACCCGGCGAGATCTGGCACGCCGATCTCTACCGCCTCACCGATGTCACCGAGATCGAGGAACTCGGCCTCGATGCCGCCTTCACCGACGCCATCTGCCTCATCGAATGGCCCGACCGTCTCGGCCCGCTCACCCCCGCCCACGCGCTGTCCATCACCTTCACCGCGCCGGGGCCCGAAGACGTGCGAACCCTCGCCTTCACCTGGACCGACGACAAATGGACCGCGAAAACCGAAAGCCTCCACCATGTCTGACCGCACCGACCTGATCGACGCCTTCATCGACCGTTCCGGCTGGTCCGCCGCCGAGGTGTCCCTCCTCGCCGGCGACGCCTCCAACCGCCGCTACTTCCGCCTCGCCTCCGACAGCGGCAACGCCGTCCTGATGGATGCACCCCCCGAGAAGGGCGAGGATATCCGCCCCTTCGTCCATATCGCCCAATACCTCACTAGCCTCGGCCTCTCAGCGCCAAAGGTTCTCGCCGAGGATGACGCCACCGGCCTCCTCCTCCTCGAAGACCTGGGCGACGCCCTATTCGCCCGCGTCCTCGAAACGGAGCCCGAGCTCGAAAACAGTCTCTATTCCACCGCAACCGACCTTCTTGCCGAGCTGCACGAGAACGACCCGCCCGCAGGTCTCGACCCCTACGACCCGCCCCGGATGACCGACCTCGCGGCCCTCGCCTTTGACTGGTACGCCTTCGCCGCTACCGGCGAAAAGCCCTCCGACTCCCGCCAGCAGTTCCACGACTGCTTCCACCGACTCCTCGCCGACAACACCACGGAAACTGTCCTCATCCAGCGCGACTACCACGCCGAAAACCTCCTCTGGCTCCCTAATCGCTCCGGCACCGCCCGCGTCGGCCTGCTCGACTTCCAGGATGCCATGATCGGCCACCGCGCCTACGATCTCGTCTCGCTCCTCCAAGACGCCCGCCGCGACGTGCCCGAAGCCACCGAAACCGCCATGATCGCCCGCTATATCGAGGCCACCCGCCAGGATGACGACAGCTTCCGCACCGCCTACCACCTCCTCGGCGCGCAACGAAACCTCCGCATCCTCGGCGTCTTCGCCCGGCTCTGCGTCCGCGACGGCAAGGCATGGTATGTCGACATGATCCCCCGCGTCTGGAACCTCCTCCAGCGCGACCTCGCCCATCCGGCCCTCGCCCCCGTCCGCCCGGCGCTCGACACGCTCCCCGCCCCAAGCCCCGACATCCTCCAAAGGCTGAAAGACAAATGCGCGACGATCCCCTCCCTGTCATGATCTTCGCGGCGGGCTTCGGCACCCGCATGGGCGCCCTGACCGCCGATCAGCCCAAGCCGATGATCCCCGTCGCCGGCAAACCGCTCATCGACCACGCCCTCGACCTGGTGCGCGATGCGGCTCTGACCCGCGTCGTCGTGAACCTGCACTACAAACCCGAACACCTCCGCGCCCACCTCTCCGATACCGATATCCTCTTCTCCGAGGAACAGCCCGAGATCCTCGAAACCGGCGGCGGCCTCCGCCACGCCCTGCCGCTTCTGGGCAATGGCCCCGTCTACACCATGAATTCCGATGCCGTCTGGTCCGGCCCCAACCCCCTGACCCACCTCGCCCAAAACTGGAACCCGGATCAGATGGACGGCCTCCTCCTCTGCATCCCGCCCGATAACGCCATCGGCCACACCGGCAAGGGCGATTTCGAGATCGCCGAAACCGGTCACGCAAGCCGCGGCCCCGGCGCCATCTATTCCGGCCTCCAGATCCTGAAAACCGACGGCCTCGCCGCCATCCCCGAAACCTATTTCTCCCTCAACCGCCTCTGGGACGACATGCTCGCAAACAACCGTCTCTTCGCCACCACCTATCCCGGAAAATGGTGCGATGTCGGCCGCCCCGAGGGTATCGAACTCGCCGAGGACATGCTTGACTACACCCATGTTTGAGCCGTCCGACCGCCCCCGCGTCTTCGCCGTCCCGCTCGGGGTCGATTTCCCCGCAGCCCTCGTCCGCGGCCTCTCCACCCGCACAAACGGTCAACCGCCCGAGGCCCTTGCCCGCGCCCACCTTCTCGTCAACACCCGCCGCATGGCCCGCCGTATCCGCTCCATCTACGACGAAGGCCCCGCCTGCCTCCTCCCCCGTATCGGCCTCGTCACCGATCTCGGCGAACACGCCTTGATGGCCGACATCCCCGACCCGGTCTCGCCCCTCCGTCGCCGGCTCGAACTCCTGCAACTCGTCTCCAGACTCCTCGACGCCCAGCCCGACCTCGCCCCGCGCAGCGCCCTCTACGACCTCGCCGACAGCCTCGCCGGGTTGATGGACGAAATGCATGGCGAGGGCGTCTCGCCCGACCGGATCAGCCAGCTCGACGTCACCGACCAATCCGGCCACTGGGCCCGAATTCAGGCCTTTTTGGGCATTGTCAGACACTATTTCGAAGATGCCACCGCCCTCCCCGACGTCGAAACCCGCCAGCGCCTCGTCGTCGAAACCCTTGCGCAAATCTGGGCGGAAAATCCGCCCCAACACCCCATCATCGTCGCCGGCTCCACCGGCTCGCGCGGCGCCACGCAGCTCCTGATGCAAACCGTCGCCCGCCTGCCCCAGGGCGCGGTCATCCTCCCCGGCTTCGACCGCGACATGCCCGAAGACGTCTGGCAACGCTTCGACAACCCCAAGCATTCCGAAGATCACCCGCAATACCGCTTCGCCGCCTTCCTCCAGGCGCTCGACCTCTCCCCGTCGGACATCCCCACATGGTCCGACGACACCCCCGCCAGCCCCGAGCGCAACCGTCTCGTTTCCCTCGCCCTCCGGCCCGCACCAATCACCGACCAATGGCGCCGCGACGGCCCGAAACTGCCCGGAATAGAGCCTGCCATGTCGCAGGTCACCCTCCTCGAGGCGCCCTCGACCCGCACCGAGGCGCTCACCATTGCCCTCCGCCTCCGCGACGCCGCCGAAAAAGGCACCTCCGCCGCGCTCATCACCCCCGACCGGACGCTCAGCCGCCAGGTCACCGCGGCCCTTACCCGTTGGGGCATCGTCCCCGATGACAGCGCCGGCATGCCGCTCCATCTCGCCCCGGTCGGCCGCTTCCTCCGCCACGTCGCCGAGCTGTTCCACCTCCCCCTCTCGGCCGAGGCGCTGCTCACCCTCCTCAAGCACCCGCTCACCCACACCGGCGCCGATCGCGGCCCCCATCTCCGCCTCACCCGCGAACTCGAACTCCACATCCGCCGCCACGGCCCGCCCTACCCGACCGCGCAAGACCTCCACGCCTGGGCCGCCGCCTCCAAAGACCCCCATGCCGAATCCTGGGTCGAGTGGCTCATCGCCTGTTTCACCGAAAAGGAACTCCCCGGCGAGGTCTCGCTGGAAGACCGCACCACAAGCCACATCGCTTTGGCCGAGCACATCGCGCGCGGCGCCGACGGCGACGGCAGCGGCAAGCTCTGGGCCGACGATGACGGCCAGCAAGCCCTTAAAACAGTCTCTGACTTTGCCGAAAACGCCCAACACGGCGGCGCCGTCAACGCCCGCGACTATGCCGCCCTCTTCCACGCCATCCTCTCTCGCGGCGACGTGCGCAAGACGATCAAGGCCCACCCCCTCATCAAGATCTGGGGCACGCTGGAGGCCCGCGTTCAGGGCGCCGACCTTCTCATCCTCGCTGGCCTCAACGAAGGCAGCTGGCCCGAAAGCCCCAGCCCCGACCCCTGGCTCAACCGCGACATGCGCGCCGAGGCCGGCCTGCTCCTCCCCGAACGCCGCATCGGCCTCGCCGCGCACGACTTCCAACAGGCCCTCCTCGCCCCCGAGGTCTGGATCACCCGCTCGATCCGCTCCGACGACACCGAAACCGTGCCCTCCCGCTGGCTCAACCGCCTGCAGAACCTCCTTTCCGGCCTCCCCGATCAGGGTGGCAAGGCAGCGCTTGAGCAAATGCGCCAGCGCGGCCAGCACTGGCTCGACCTCGCCAAAGCCTTCGAAGACCCGGGCACCACCCCCGCCGAAACCCGGCCTTCCCCCAAGCCCCCCACCGCCGCGCGCCCCAAACAGCTCTCTGTTACGCAGATTCAGAGACTGATCCGCGACCCCTATTCCATCTACGCCCGCCACGTCCTCCGGCTCAAACCGCTCGATCCGCTGATGCGCGTGCCCGACGCCCTCCTCCGCGGCACCGTCATCCACGAGGCCCTCGAACGCTTCATCGACGCCACCCGCGACGCCCCCGAACAGATCACCCGCGAGCGTCTCATCGCCGAAACTGCCACCGTTCTGGCCGACGCCGTCCCCTGGGCCGACACCCGCGCCATGTGGCAAGCCAAACTCGAACGCGCCGCCGACACCTTCATCGAGGGCGAGCACGCCCGTCGCCAGCTCGCCCAACCCGCCGCGCTCGAAGCCACTGGCGCCGCCGAGCTGCCCGAGCTCAACTTCCGCCTCACCGCCAAGGCCGACCGCATCGATATCGACCCCGCCGGCAACCTCCACCTCTACGACTACAAGACCGGCAAGGCCCCCTCGAAAGACCAGCAGACCCATTTCGACAAGCAGCTCCTCCTCTCGGCCGCCATCGCCACCATGTCCGGCTTCGGCCAGATCGCGCCCGCAAAAGTCGCCCGCGCCGTCTTCATCAGCCTCGGCAGCGGCAAACCCGAGGAACCGGCGCCACTAGACACTGAACCGCCCGAAAAGGTCTGGGATGAATTCCGCACCCTGATCGCCAGTTACATGTCCCCAGACCTCGGCTTCACCTCCCGCCGCGCCCTCGAGCGCACCACCGACAGCGGCGATTACGACCAGCTCGCCCGCTTCGGCGAATGGGACATCACCGACGACCCCGACCCAAGCGAGGTGGGCCAATGATCGGCCACAACGAAGCCACCCAGCGCCAGATCAAGGCCGCCATGCCCGACCGCTCCACCTGGCTCTCCGCCAACGCGGGCTCGGGCAAGACCAAGGTGCTCACCGACCGCGTCGCCCGCCTGCTGCTCGATCAGGTCGACCCCCAGCACATCCTCTGCCTCACCTACACCAAGGCCGCCGCCTCCGAGATGCAGAACCGGCTTTTCGATACGCTCGGCGAATGGGCCATGCTCCCCGATGACGCGCTGACCGCCAAGCTCCAGAACCTCGGCCACGAGCTTGTGATCACGGAAGACACGCTCAACCACGCCCGCCGTCTCTTCGCCCGCGCCATCGAAACCCCCGGCGGCCTCAAGATCCAGACGATCCACTCCTTCTGCTCCGCCCTCCTCCGCCGTTTCCCGCTCGAGGCCGGCGTCACGCCCCAGTTCACCGAGATGGAAGACCGCGCCGCCACCCTCCTGCGCGCCGAAATCGTCGAGGCCCTGGCCGGCGGCCCCCATGCCGACAAGCTCTACACCCTCGCCCGGCACCACACCGGTGAAACGCTCGACGAGCTGACCCAGGAAATCGTCCGGCACCGCGCCACCTTCGCCGAACCCGCCTCAACCGGCTGGCTCGACAACCTCTTCGACCTCACCCCCGGCACGACCCGCGAGACCATCGCCGCCAGCGTCTTTCTGGGCGGAGAGATGGACCTGCTCCAGTCCCTGTGCCCGGCTTTGGCTGCGAGCAGTTCCAGCGATGAGACGGCGGGCGGCAAACTCGCCAGCATTACCGACCCCGGCTTTGACGCTCTCGCAGTGATGGAGGACGTCTTTCTCTTCAAATCCGGCAAGAAAGCGTTTTCGGCCAAGATAGGCTCTTTTCCCACCAAGGCCTGCCGCGAGTCGAACGCCGCACTAATGCTCGCACTCGAATCCCTCATGGCCCGCGTCGAAACCGCCCGCGCCCAGCGCATCGCCCTTCAGGCGAAAGAACGCACCGCCGCCCTCCACGCCTTCGCCCGTGTCTTCCTCCCGGCCTATGAAGAGGCCAAGCTCCTACGCGGCTGGCTCGATTTCGATGACCTGATCCTCAAGGCCCGCGACCTGATCACCGATCGCAAGGTCGCCGACTGGGTGCTCTTCAAGCTCGACGGCGGGCTCGACCATATCCTCGTCGACGAGGCCCAGGATACCTCGCCCGTCCAATGGCAGGTCATCGAACGCCTCGCCCAGGAATTCACCAGCGGCCAGGGCACCCGCCCCGACGCGCCGCGCACCATCTTCGTGGTCGGCGACAAGAAACAGTCGATCTATTCCTTCCAGGGCGCCGACCCGCGTGAATTCGACCGGATGAAATCCGAATTCGCGGCGCGTCTCTCGAACAATGAAACCCCGCTGCAGGACATGGAGATGGAATTCTCCTTCCGCTCCTCCCGCGCCATTCTCGACATTGTCGATGCCACCTTCGAACATCACGAATCCAGCGGGTTCAGTGACGACTCTAGGCACAAGGCCTTCAAGCAGGACATGCCCGGCCGCGTCGATCTCTGGCCGCTGATCGAAGCGCCCGAGAAGCCCGAAGACCCCGACTGGTACGACCCGGTCGACGTCAAGGCGCCCGACGATCCGGCCCGCGTGCTGGCCAAGACCCTCGCGCAGACCATCGAGAGCATGATCGGCACGCCGCTCCCCGACCAGACGGGCGACAAAGCCCGGCCCATCGAAGCGGGCGACATCCTCATCCTCGTCCGCCGCAGGTCGGCCCTGTTCCACGACGTCATCCGCGAATGCAAGGCGCGTGGCCTTCCCGTCGCCGGGGCCGACCGGCTCAAGGTCGGCGCCGAACTGGCGGTAAAAGACCTCGGCGCGCTCCTTTCCTTTCTCGCCACGCCCGAGGATGACCTTGCGCTGGCCACCGCCCTGCGCTCGCCGCTCTTCGGCTGGTCCGAGGCGCAACTTTACGAGCTGGCCCATGACAGGGTCGAAAAATACCTCTGGGCCGAGCTTCGCAACCGGGCCGATGATTTCCCCGAAACCATGGCCATCCTCGGCGATCTCCGGCGACAGGCCGACTACCTCCGACCCTACGAGATCATCGAACGCATCCTCATCCGCCACGACGGCCGCCGCAAACTCCTCGCCCGCCTCGGGCAGGAGGCCGAAGACGGCATCGACGCACTGCTGAGCCAGGCCCTCGCCTATGAACGCAACGCCGTCGACAGCCTCACCGGCTTCCTCGTCTGGATGGAAACCGACGACCTCGAGATCAAGCGCCAGATGGACAATGCCGGCAACCGCATCCGGGTGATGACCGTTCACGGCGCCAAGGGGCTCGAATCCCCGGTGGTGATCCTGCCCGACACCAACCAGTGGCAACTCCGCCTGCGCGACCAGACGGCGGCCACCGGCGGCACGCTGGTCTGGCGCATGGGTGCCGAGGACGCCCCGCAGGCTCAGCGCCAAGCCGATGACGAGGCAAAGCTCGCCCAACAGGCCGAGCGCGACCGCCTTCTCTACGTCGCCATGACCCGCGCCGAGCAATGGCTCATCGTCGCCGCGGCGGGCAATCTCGGCTCCGACGGGCTCAGCTGGCACGACAAGGTGCGCACCGGGCTGGAAAAGACCGATGCCGTGCCGCTGATCACCGATCAGGGGCAGGGCCTGCGCCACCAGGTCGGCGACTGGCCCGCCGCGGCCACTGAAACAGAGGCGCAGGACGAGGCGGAACCAGTCTCTGTTCCACCCTTTTTCGCGCAAATTGCGCCCGAACCCCAGGTCGCGCCGGCGCCGCTCAGCCCTTCCACCGATCTCGGCGGCGCCAAGGCGCTCCCGGGCGAAGCCGGGCTTGACGAAGACACCGCCAAGCGCCGCGGCCGCCAGATCCACCTCCTGCTCGAAACCCTCGCCGGCACGCCGGAAGACAACTGGCCCGAGCTCTCGGCCCGCGTACTTTCACAAGGCGAAGACGCCGCCACCGGCGACGACCTCGCCGCGCTGACCAAGGCCGCCGGGTCCGTGCTGACCGCACCCGCGCTGGCCGACATCTTCACCCCCGACGCGCTCGTCGAAGTCCCGATAACCGCCCAGCTCGACGCCCTGAACGGCGCCCGCATCCACGGCATCATCGACCGGCTGATCGTCACGCCGACCCACGTGACCGCCATCGACTACAAGACAAACGCCATCGTGCCGGAAACCCCCGAAACCTGCCCCGACGGGCTGCTCCGCCAAATGGGCGCCTATGCCCACGCCCTTCAGCAGCTCTACCCCGACCGCGACATCCGTACCGCGCTCCTCTGGACGCAAACCGCCCAACTCATGCCCCTGCCACACGATCTTGTGACGCAGGCCCTCCGCAACACCCATATACCTTGACGTCCCGCGCCCCGCTCCATAGTTTGCGGTGCCAACACTCACCTCATTCCCGGGAGAACCGAAATGGCCACCGTTGCCGTGACTGACGATACCTTCGACGCCGAAGTGAAGAACTCCGATATCCCCGTCGTGGTGGATTTCTGGGCCGAATGGTGCGGCCCCTGTAAACAGATCGGCCCCGCGCTCGAGGAAATCTCGGCCGAGATGGGCGACAAGGTGAAGATCGCCAAGGTCGACGTCGACTCGAACCCCAACACCGCCACCCAACTGGGCATCCGCGGCATCCCCGCGCTGTTCATCTTCAAGAACGGCGAAGTCATCTCCAACCGCGCCGGCGCCGCCCCCAAGGCCGCGCTGCAAAGCTGGATCGAAGACAGCATCTGATCTGCCCTTACGGGACCGGATCGAGACGGGTCGCCTTGTGGCGGCCCGTTTTCTTTCTGGGGCTCCGCCCCACGTCGAAACCCTTGCAGGGTTTCAACGCTCCCCGGGATATTTCCGGCCAGAAGAAGCACGGGGGCGGCTTTCCTTTTGTCGGCGGGAGTGGTTCTTTACACCCCATGACCCTGACCAATTCCGATATCGCCGAGCTGATCACCCTGCGGCGCGACCTGCACCGCACACCCGAACTGTCAGGCGAAGAGGCGGGCACGGCCAAGCGCATCCTGTTCGCCCTGTCGCCCTTTCGGCCGGACGACCTGATCACCGGCCTCGGCGGCCACGGCATCGCGGCGGTCTACGAGGGTGCCGAACCGGGGCCCACCGTGCTCTTCCGCTGCGAACTCGACGCGCTGCCGATCCACGAGACCGGAACGCCGGACTACCGCTCGGAAACTGACGGCAAGGGGCACCTTTGCGGGCATGACGGGCACATGGCCATCGTCACCGGCCTTGCCCGCCGCCTCTCCCGCCAGCGGCCCACGAAAGGCCGCGCGGTTCTGCTCTTCCAGCCGGCCGAGGAAACCGGCGCCGGCGCGGCCGAGGTCATCGCCGACCCGCAGTTCGCGCAGATCGCTCCCGATTACGCCTTCTCCCTCCACAACATGCCCGGCCTGCCACTCGGCGCCATCGGTCTGACGGAAGGCCCCGTCAACTGCGCCTCCCGCGGCCTGCACCTGACCCTCTCCGGCAAGGCGGCCCATGCCTCCAACCCCGAAAGCGGCACCTCGCCCATGGCCGCCGTCTCCTCCCTCATGCCCGCCCTGACCAACCTCAGCCAATGCACCCTGCCCGACCCCGATTTCAAGCTCGTCACCGTCACCCACCTGCGCATGGGCGAGCCTGCCTTCGGCATCGCCCCGGGCGAGGCCACGCTTTACGCCACCCTGCGCACGCTGACCGATGACGGCATGGATGACCTGGTGAACGACGCGCTCACCCTCATCAACCACAGCGCCAGCCATCACTGCCTGACCGCCAGCCACACCTTCGAGGATGTCTTCCTCCATTCCGAGAACGACCCCGAGGCCACAGCCCTCCTCCGCAACGCCCTCGACACCCTGAAAATCCCCCACGACACCTCCGGCCAGCCCTGGCGCGCCTCCGAGGATTTCGGCCGCTTCGGCCATGCCGCGAAGTCCGCGATGTTCCTGCTCGGCGCCGGCGAAAACCATGCCGCGCTGCACAACCCCGACTATGACTTCCCCGACGACCTGATCGCCCCCGCCGTGCGGATTTTCGAACAGGTGGCGCGCGATCTGCTGGGCTGATCCGCCCTTGCACCCTGCGCCCACCCCTTCCATATACCCCCAAGCACAAGAGCGGAGGCCCCCATGACCAAAGAATTCCCCGGCTGGCACGGCACCACGATCATCGCCGTCAGGAAAGGCGGCCATGTCGTCGTCGCCGGCGACGGGCAGGTCAGCCTCGGCCAGACCGTCATCAAGGGCACCGCCCGCAAGGTCCGCAAGCTCAGCCCGGGCGGCTATGACGTGGTCGCGGGCTTCGCGGGCTCGACCGCCGATGCCTTCTCGCTTCTGGAACGGCTGGAAGCCAAGCTCGAGGCCACGCCCGGCCAGCTTCAGCGCGCCAGCGTCGAGCTGGCGAAAGACTGGCGCACCGACAAGTACCTGCAGAAACTCGAGGCAATGCTCATCGTCACCGACGGCACACAACTTTACGTCATCACCGGCGCCGGCGACGTGCTGGAACCGGAACATGATATCGCGGCCATCGGATCGGGCGGCAATTTTGCCCTCGCCGCCGCCCGCGGCATGATGGACAGCGATAAATCCGCCGAGGATGTCGCCCGCGCGGCGATGGCCATCGCCTCCGATATCTGCGTTTACACCAACGGTAACCTGACCGTGGAAACCATCGGCAAATGATCGGCCGCGACGATCTTCGCGCCGGCGTTTCGGCTGGAATCGTCTCTGAAGCGCAGGCCGCGTCGCTGGCCAGCCTCGCCGACAGCCGCCGGGGCGCGCGCGAAGATCTCGCCCCGGGCGATGAACCCTTCGAGCTCTTCAAGGGCTTCAACGAGATCTTCATCGTCGTCGGCCTCATCATCCTCGCCTCGGGCTGGGTCGCGGTGAACGCGGCCACCATGCTGACCGAGATCGTCAATTACCGCACACAGGTCATCACCATGGCCGCGGTCGGTGCAGGCGTGCTCTGGCTGCTGTCGGAATACTTCATTCGCCGCCGCCGCATGGTCGCGCCCGCCATCGCCCTCTCTATCCTGTTCTTCGGCAATGCGGTCAGCGGATTGGCGGCCGCCTTCTCGGAAATCTTCATGCTCGCGCAGGAGGATTATTCGAGCCTGCCCCTGCCCACCTTCCTCGCCACGCTGGCGCTTTTCGTCTTCTGGTTCCGCTTCCGGGTGCCCTTTGCCATGGCGATGATCGCCATCGGGTTGTTCGCGGTGGCCATGCTCCTCGCCGCCACCTCCGCCGGTACGCCCGACAGCATCGACGACCTGTTCCTTCTCTCCGCCGGCGGCCCCTTCGCCTTCATCACGCTGGCATTGGGCTTCGCCGTCTTCCTCGTCGCCATGTGGTTCGACATGAGCGACCCGCACCGTGTGACGCGCCGGTCGGCCAACGGCTTCTGGCTGCACGTCGTCGCGGCGCCCGCGCTGGTGAACACCATCGCGCTCAGCCTGCTCGACAGCGGCACCGCCGGGTCGAACCTGCTGCTCATGGCGGTGCTCGCCTTCTTCGCCCTCGTCGCCATCGTGATCGACCGCCGCTCCTTCCTGCTGGCGGCGATCGGCTATTCCGTGGCGCTGGCCTTCACCGTGCTGGGCGGCGATGGCGCCCCCACGACCGTGCTCTCGCTCGGCATCGTCCTGCTGATCCTCGGCGCCTTCTGGGAAAAGATCCGGGCCCGCCTCCTGCGGCTCATGCCCTTCCTGCCGCTCGACCGGCTGCCTCCCACGGCGTAAAGCGCTAGCCCTTCTTCTCGACCGCGTCCTTGTAGGCGCGCAGAACCGCGTTCATCCGGGTCTGATATCCTTTGCCCTGGCTCCGGAAAAATTCGACGATATCCTCGTCGATCCGAAGCGAAATCAGTTTCTTGGGCGACGGCTCGACCAGCTCGGCCTTGGCCCAATCAACATCAATTTCCTGATCGCCCTCATGATCCGGGGCCGATGTCACGCGGTCCCAGTCAGTCCGGCTTTTCGTTTTCCGCATCTCGTCGAGCGACATGCGCGTCATATGCTTCCCGCTCATTTCGTCGCGCCCTCCGCGCTGTGATGATCCGGATCGTATCGCCCCTCATCGTGAAGACAACGGCAATGAACATGCCGTTAATCGGGCCAATTGCGATCCGGCGCTGCTCGATCTCGCTTCGAGCTCTGAGAACCAGGTGATCCTCCGCAAAGACTTCCGCCGCATCGAGAAAGTCCAGACCATGCTTTTCCAACGTGAGCTTTCGCTTGTCCTCGTCCCATTCGAACATCGAGGAGTCCCTTGGCCGGCTCACTGCCCCGATACGCGCGTCACATGGGAGAATCCTCAATGACCGATGGCGGAACAGCTCCGTATCCTTGCTAAGGGAAAGGGCTTAAACAGGCGTAAACTCGCTTTTGTATCTACATTATGTAGATACAAATCGCAACCCCCCTTGGACTTTGCCGTCAGGATACGTATGTGACCTGAAAGCCAAAGCCGGAGCCACAGATGACAGACCTCACCCCGCGCGAAATCGTGTCCGAGCTGGACCGTTTCATCATCGGCCAGAAAGACGCCAAGCGCGCCACAGCCGTGGCCCTGCGCAACCGCTGGCGCCGCAAGCAGCTCTCCGATGACCTGCGCGAGGAGGTGTACCCGAAGAACATCCTGATGATCGGCCCGACCGGTGTCGGCAAAACGGAAATCTCCCGCCGCCTGGCCAAACTCGCCCGCGCGCCCTTCATCAAGGTCGAGGCCACCAAGTTCACCGAGGTGGGCTATGTCGGCCGCGATGTCGAACAGATCATTCGCGATCTCGTCGACGCCGCCATCAACCAGACCCGCGAATGGATGCGCGAGGACGTGAAAACCAAGGCCCACGCCAATGCCGAGGAACGCGTGATCTCGGCCATCGCCGGCGACGACGCCCGTGAATCCACCCGCGAGATGTTCCGCAAGAAGCTCAAGAACGGCGAGCTTGACGACACCATGATCGAGCTCGACATCGCCGACAATTCCAACCCGATGGGCATGATGGACATCCCCGGCCAGCCCGGGAGCCAGATGGGCATGATGAACCTCGGCGACATCTTCGGGAAGGCCTTCGGCGGCCGCACCACCCGCAAGCGGATGACCGTGGCCGAAAGCTACGAGATCCTGATCGGCGAGGAGGCCGACAAGCTGCTCGACGACGAAACCGTCAACCGCACCGCCGTCGAAGCGGTCGAGCAGAACGGCATCGTCTTCCTCGACGAGATCGACAAGGTCTGCGCCAAGTCCGACACCCGCGGCGGCGACGTCTCCCGCGAGGGCGTCCAGCGCGACCTGCTCCCGCTGATCGAAGGCACGACCGTCTCCACCAAGCATGGCGCGGTGAAAACCGACCATATCCTCTTCATCGCCTCGGGCGCCTTCCACATCGCCAAGCCCTCCGACCTGCTGCCGGAACTGCAGGGCCGGCTGCCGATCCGGGTCGAACTCCGCGCGCTGACCGAGGAGGATTTCGTCCGCATCCTCACCGAAACCGACAATGCGCTGACCCGCCAGTACACCGCCCTCATGGGCACCGAGGATGTCACCGTCTCCTTCACCGAAGACGGCATCGCCGCCCTCGCCCGCATCGCGGCCGAGGTGAACCAGTCGGTCGAAAACATCGGCGCCCGCCGCCTCTACACCGTCATGGAACGCGTCTTCGAGGAGCTCAGCTACACCGCCCCCGACCGCGCCGGCGAGACAATCACAATCGACGCCGACTTCGTCGAAACCAACCTCGGCGAACTCGCACGCTCCGCCGACCTGTCGCGCTACGTGCTCTGACCGGTGCCTTTTCGCGCCCATAACCGGAAGGTCCGGCCATGAACATGATGTCCACCTTCATCAAGCCAATGCATCCCGAAGGCCGCCGCTTCGTGGCGATCTTCGCGGCCATCACCCTGGTGCTCTTCCTCATCTGGGATGTGCTCGGCTGGCTCGGCGTGGGCCTCACCATCTGGTGCTACTACTTCTTCCGCGATCCCGAACGCACGCCCCCCGACCGGCCCGACGCCATCCTCAGCCCGGCCGATGGCATCGTCTCGCTGATCGAACCGGCCATCCCCCCGGAGGAACTCGGCCTGCCCGAAACGCCCCTCACCCGGGTCAGCGTCTTCATGTCGGTCTTCAACTGCCACGTGAACCGCGCCCCGGTCGCCGGCACCGTCACCCGCATCGCCTACCGGCCCGGCAAATTCTTCAACGCCTCCCTCGACAAGGCCTCCTCCGACAACGAGCGCAACGGCCTCATCATCCGCATGGAAGACGGCCGCGACCTCGTCACCGTCCAGATCGCCGGCCTCGTGGCCCGGCGAATTGTGAGTTTCATCTCGGAAGGCGATCGGTTAAACGGTGGGGAACGCTTCGGGCTGATACGCTTCGGGTCCCGGCTCGACGTTTACCTGCCCGAGGGGGCAAAGCTCCTCGTGAAACCGGGGCAGACCATGATCGCCGGAGAGACCGTCATCGCAGAGACCGGCGCGCCAATCGAAAGCTGACAGTCGAAACGGATGCCACAAAGGCACGGAAAACAATTACGAGATAATCTGTTCGTCAGGATGCTGCCCAACCTGATGACGCTGGCCGCGATATGCGCGGGCCTCACTGCCATCCGCCTCGGGTTCGAAGAGCATTACGGGCCCGCCGTCCTTCTCGTGCTGGTCGCCGTGGTGCTCGACGGGCTCGACGGCCGCGTCGCCCGCATGATCGGCAGCGATGGCGAACTCGGCGCAGAGCTCGACTCGCTGGCCGATTTCCTCAATTTCGGCGTCGCCCCGCCGCTCGTCGTCTATTTCTGGGCGCTGCAGGAAATGCGCGTCCTGTCATGGATCGTGGTGCTGATCTTCGCGCTCTGCTGCGTCGTCCGCCTGGCGCGGTTCAACGTGGGCAACCGCGCCGGCACCCTGCCGAATGACGGCAACGGCTTCGTCGGCATCCCGGCCCCGGCCGGCGCCACCCTCGCCATGGTGCCGATGTTCGTGGCCTTCGCCTTCACCGACCGCCCGATCCTGCCGGACCTCGCGATCTGCGTCTACCTGCTGCTTATCGCCGGGCTCATGGTCAGCCGCGTGCCAACGCTCTCGCTCAAGGGTTTGAACGTCGCCCGCGGCAATGCCGTCCTGATCGCCGCCGGATCAATTCTGCTGATCGGCGCGTTCTTCATCTTCAAGTGGGTCACCATGATCGTCCTGTGCGCGATCTACCTCGCCACCGTCCTCTGGGCCGCGCTCGCCGCATCCCGCAGGCACCTGACAAGGAAGCGCTGAATGGAACTGAACGCCGTCGAAAACTCCTACGCCCGCTGGGCCCCCGTCTATGACGCCACCTTTGGCGCGGTCACCAATGCCGGCCGTCGCCGCGCCGTCAAACGGATCAACGAGAAACCGGGCACCGTGCTCGAAGTGGGCGTCGGCACCGGCCTCGCCCTGCCGCATTACGACCCGGCCTGCCGCGTCACCGGCATCGACTATTCCGACGAGATGCTCGAAAAGGCCCGCAACAAGGTCGAAGCCCGCGGCCTGTCGCATGTCAAAGAGCTCCGCCAGATGGATGCCCGCACCCTCGACTTCCCCGACAACGCGTTCGAGACGGTCGCGGCGATGCACGTGCTCTCCGTCGTCCCCGAACCCGAGCGCTGCATGGCCGAGATCGCCCGCGTCTGCGCCCCGGGCGGCCGGATCATCATCACCAACCATTTCGTGCGCGAGAAAGGCTTCCTCGCCTTCCTCGAACGCATCTCGGCACCCTTCGCCAACGTGCTCGGCTGGCATTCCGATTTCCACCTCGACACCGTCCTGCGCGATGACCTCTCCATTACCGACCGCAAGACCATCCCGCCGCTGGGCATGATGACCTTCCTCGTGATGGAAAAACCCCGCCCGTCCTAGGCTTTCGGCCCGGCATGATGCCCGGCCGGCACGAGGCCGGTCTTCAGCATTCCTCCACCATTTGCATCTATCCGTGCCCCATGCCGTCAGAAAGACGGCTAGGCCACGGGTTTTTGATTGGTGCAACGGTCAAGCGGAACGCGTTTCAGCTACAGCTCCTGCAACAGGGCGGTCCTCACATCGCCCTTGCCCTCCCGGCGGGATGTCCTGCGAGCCGGTCTTGCCATGCTCTGCCCCGGCACGGCGCAGGCCTTCGTGTTTTCCTCCGAAAGCAAACCGCTCTTCGACGGCGCAACCGAACCCCTGATCGACCTCGATGCTTCCGCCGGTGATCTGCGGCAGCCTGCCAAACCCTCCGTCCGGCCCCGCCATGGCGACGACCTGACGCTTTCCCTGCACAGTGTGAATACCGACGAACGCCTGACAATGCGGTTCAACGACCAGGACGGCAGTTTCGTTGCCGAAAACCCGGCCCGTCTGAACCACTTTTTGCGCGATTGGCGGCAGAACATCATCAAGCCGGTCGACCCGACCATCATCAGCGGTCTGGCACGGCTTGTCGCGGACGCCATGCGCCATGGCTGGCAGGGCGAGGTTCAGATCACCTCGGGCTACCGCACCCGCCAAACCAACGACCTGCTGCGACGCCGAGGCGCGCGCGCCGCGCGCAACTCGCTTCATATCAAGGCAAAGGCCATCGACTTTGCCCTGCCGGGCATCTCTGCCTCCGACCTGGGCGCATTGGCCCGGGAAACACTGACGGGCGGCGTCGGAACCTACGCAAACTTCGTGCATATCGACAGCGGCCCGGCCCGAAACTGGACCGGATGACCGCGACGCGCGCGGCGACCTAGCCCCGGTACCCCTTCATAATTCGTATCCCGTGGCGGCTTCTCGGTCGCCCTGTTGCGCGCAAACGGCCCGGTTGCACGGCGCGCGATGCGTTAACCGGGCTTATGCCGGCAAAAACACCGACGTGATACCGACGTAATACCGACGCGATACCGACGTCCCATTTCCCTTGAAATGCAGGCATTAACTCCCGATTCGCGGCCTCGGGCGTCAAACCCCGGTCCGCACCCCCGCACGCTCCGTTAACATCCGCTCCCAGGCGGCCCCCACCGGCAGAATTTCGGCCCCGAGCGCCCTGGCACGCCCCAGAAGCCCGGCCAGCACCTCCGGCGTGACCCCGTAATCGCTGGGCTCCGCGGCCACGTCATGCGTGAACAAGATCACCCATCCCCCCGCTTTCGCCGCCCGGCCCATCGCCGCCTCCGCCCGCGCAATCCGCGCCGCATCCGGCCGCAGGTCAAACGCCGCCAACTGCACCCGATCGCTCTGTTTTCCGTTGATCCCGGGCAGGACCCCGCGCGCCGTAAGCACCTTGTCCGCAAGGGTTTTCTTGATCGCAAGGCTGGTCGCTCCAAAGGGATAGGCAAAGTGCCCGGCGGGCTCCTTCCCGATGATCTGCGACAACTCTTCGCGGTTCCGCGCGATATCCTTGAGCACGTCCGCGGCGCTCATCCGGCTCATGTCTTCATGCCCGTGCCCATGCAGCGCAACCTCGTGCCCGGCCTCCGCAAGCCGCCGAATATCGGCGGCGTCGGCAACCCGTCCGCTCACGCCATCACCGCCAAGCAACCCGGTCGCAATGTAATACGTGGCCCTGGCGTCGCCAACGATCTCGGCCCCTTGCGTGACCGCCGAAACCGGCGCATCGTCAAAGCAGACGGACAGCACGAAACCCCTTGTTTCCAAGCCCAAAGGCGCCACCGCACGCCCCGCCGCCCACCGCCGCGCCACCCGCTGCAGCAGGCCCCGCGACGGCTGATAAACGTCAGTGTCCGGCACGGTGCAATTCGCTCCCGTAAAGCCCCGCCCGGTACACTTTCAACGCCAGAAGACGCACCCGCGGCGGCACCACCTGCGCGTTCGCACACCCCCGCGCCACGAAGACAAGAACCCCGCATCCCGGCAGCCGCGAGAACTGGCACGCCCAGCGATAGATCGGCATCCGCGCCACGGCATCCGGGTGGCTTTCCAGCATACGAAGGAAATTCTGTACCGACTCCATGTACTTGCGCAGGATCGACGGAGTCGTATCCAGCCCGATATGAACGGCCGGGTTGTCGATGTGCTGAACCGGATACCGGTTCACGATACGCAGGCCCCAGTCGACATCTTCCCATCCCCAGCCATTGAACCCCTCGTCAAAACGCACGCTCTCGGCAATGGCGCGATGCATGAAGATGTTCGAGGTGAACACGTACCGCCCCGGATCAGCCGACCGCACCTGCGCGGGCAGACAGTCCGATACCATGGACTGGAGCGCATGCAACCGCGTGGCGCTGGTGACAGCCTGCGGATCGATCTGGAACCCGCCCACGATGCAACACGGCCCGCTTTGTTCTTTCGCCGCCGCACGATACGCATCGAGAAACCCGGGCCCCGGCAACCTCATGTCGCAGTCCATCAACAAGAGCCAGTCGCCTTCGGCCACCGCAAGCAGGCTGTTCCGGGCCACCGACCGGCCCCTGTTCTCGAAGCCTTCGATCAGCGTGGTGCGCCCCGGAAACCGGGCGAGCGCATCCTTGATGCTGCGGATCAAGGCCGGATCGCCCGAGCCATCATCGTAGATCCGAAGCGCGGCACGTTCGGCCCCGTTCTGCTGTGCAAGCTGAAGAATGAGCGGCGTCGGATCGGTCTTGTAGACCGGTATGCAGATATCGATGTCGCTTGTTCGGTGGGAACGGCGGGATGCAATCATCTTTTCCAAGCTCTTTGACGAAATCAACGTTCGCCGCTGATAACAGTGAGCTTGGGCTTCTCTTGGGCGGAAATATGGCGACCGGCGGGTCTTCCAGCTACCTCTTTCGGCGCAGGTAGACGTAATAGGCCCCGCCACCCCCGTGGCGCACATGCGCCTCGGAAATCTGCAGCACCATCTGGGACAGGGGCGGCGTCTGCAGCCAATGGGGCACGGTGTGGCGCAACACCCCGGGTCGCCGGGGGATGGGGCCATCATCCGGTGACTCCCGGCCCTTGCCCGTGATCACCAGAACAAGCCGCCGGTCACGCGAGAAGGATTTCATGATGAACGAATGAAGCGCCGGCCTGGCCTGGTCGAGTGTCATGCCGTGCAGATCGATCCGGGCCTCGGGCTTGAGCTTGCCGCGTTTCAGGCGATCATAGGCCTTCCTGTCCATCTTGACCGGGGCCGCCGCGATCTGTTCCGGCATGCCGGGAAGAACATCGTGGCGCGCAGGTTTGCCATTGGCCTTCTGACCGATCTCGAACCGCTCGATCGGCTCGCGGGCCGGGGGTTCGGCGGCCTTCTTCTCACTGCGAAACGGCAAGTCATTCTTGGACTTTGACGGCTTCGACGGGTGCATTCGCTCCGTTGTCCTGGCCACCCTGCTCCAGAGCTCCAGCTCGTCCGGCCGCAATTTGCGCCGGCTCACTGATACGGCTCCGTTGCCGTGGCAAAGGCACGCTGGATCGGCAGCAGCACGACCATCCGGCCGGGATCCTTCAGCATACCGGCCGCCTTGCCAGCCGCATCACCGGTACCGAAAAAGACGTCGGCCCGCTGCGGCCCCTTGATGGCCGATCCGGTATCCTGTGCGATCATCAGCCGGTTAAAGGGATCTGCGCCTTTTTTTTCGACCCAGACAGGTGCACCGAGCGGGGTATAGGCCGGATCGACGGCGATGGTTCGCTTGGCCGTGACAGACCGGTTCATCGCGCCAAGTGGGCCGGCCTCGGGCGGTACCTGGTCGACACGGCGAAAGAACACGTAGGAGGGGTTGTGAAACAAAAGCTCGCGCCCTTCCTGCGGATTGCGCTTGACCCAGTTCTTAATGACCTCGGCCGAAACCTGGTGCGGCTTGTATATCCCCCGGCGGACAAGTTCGACACCGATGGAACGGTACGGGTGACCATTCGAGCCTCCATACCCCACGCGAATGCGCCGGCCGCTTGGCAGACGTATGCGGCCCGATCCCTGGATCTGAAGGAAGAAAAGCTCCACCGGATCATCAACCCAAGCGATCTCGTACCCCTTTCCGTTCATGTAATCGCCAGTTTCGATCTCTCGACGGGTGAGCCACGGGTTCGCAACCTTTGCGACCTCCGGTTCGCGATAGAGCGGATAGCGATACCGGGCGCTGGGAGACAGCGCGCCATCGAGTTCGGGTTCGAAATAGCCGGTGAAAAGGGCCTTGCTGTCATTCTCGATCAGCATAGGGCGGAAGAAGAGCTCGAAGAACGTCTTTGCGTCGGGGTTCTGCTGGGCCAGGGCACAAAGCGAGCTCCAATCCGGGTCACGCAGGTCGGGGCAGGTGACAAGAAACGCTTCGAGTGCCCGCTCGTGGGTATCGAAGTTCCAGCCTTCCAGATCATCGAATTCAAGGATCTTGTGGGTGACGTCCTCAGATGCGGCGGTCGCAGCCGCCAGCATCCAGAGGCATATCGCCGCCCACAAGTGCCGGATCATTCGCCCGTCGCAACAAGCCGCCAGTTGGGATCGCCCGACCCCATGACCCGCTCAAACGTCCAGGTGTCTTTCTGGCGTTTGGATTGGCCCGGCTTGCCCTCGATGATCTCGCCATTCTGATCTTTTACGACGGAAATGAGCTCGCCGATGAACTTGACGGTCACTTCGGCTCGGTTGGAAGTGTTGTCGAACCGGGCGTCCGCCAGGGTCGTTCCGCGCACGCCCACGAATTCGGCTTCGACCGTCAGGCCCTGTTCCTGACGCGAATCCACGACCTGAGCAAAAGCCTCGTAGACGTCTTCGGCGAGGAACGGCGCAACTTGATCCAGGTTGCCGTTCTCGAAGGCCATCAGGATCCATTCATAGGCGCCGCGGGCGCCTTGAAGGAAGTCGGTCACGGTAAACGACGGCTCGATACGCTTCATGTCGGCAAGCGCGGCAGCAGCTTCGGAATCTTCCGGGACATGGTCGGTGATGTCGTGATCCGGCCCGCCTTCGATCACCTCGAATTCCTGTCGTCGGTCACTCTTGGCAGGCTCGGACGCACCGCGACGCGGCGGACCTTCGAACCCGTCCCGCGTGCCAAGGACGCTTTTCAGGCGCAGGATCAGGAATATGGCAATACCTGCCAACACCAAAAGCTGCAGTAGCGGGGAATTCATAGGCACCTCTTCACATGCGGGGCATGGTAACACATGGTTTGCAAACCTATGTAGGTGACAGATGCAGGCAAGTCCACCGTACAGGGTGGGCTGCAAGACGAGGTTTTTACAATGTGGTTGTTCCTTGCGTTCCTTACGGTTCCGCTGATCGAGATTGCCCTGTTCATTCAGGTGGGCGGCGCGATCGGATTGTGGCCGACGCTGGGGATCGTGGTGCTGACGGCGGTCATCGGTACATGGCTGGTCCGCACCCAGGGTGCCATGGCGATGGGGCAGTTGCGCTCTTCTTTTTCGCGGCTGGATGACCCGTCCGAACCGCTTGCCCATGGCGCGATGATCCTGATCGCCGGTGCGCTGCTTTTGACGCCGGGCTTTTTCACCGATGCCGTCGGCTTTGCCCTGCTGATGCCGCCTGTACGCCACGCGGCCTTCAATTACCTGCGCAAGCGCGTTCATGTTCAACGGTTTGACATGGGTCCTGAAGGCCCCGGGCGACAACCTCCGCATCGGCATCCTCAAGGACCGGACATCATCGAGGGCGAATATGAAGACCTCGATCTCGGCGACCGTCCGAACCAGGGGCCGTCAGGCTGGACTAGGCATTGAGGCCCGTTTGCCTTCCTGCTAAGGCAACTCTCGATTTAAGTCCGCTTTTTGGAGAGCTCCATGGCCGAACAGGAAAACGGCGGCGCGCAGCCGCAACAGCCCCAACAGCCGCCGCAGGTCAAGATGAACATCGTGACCCAGTTCGTGCGGGACATGTCCTTCGAAAACATCCTCGCACAGCAGGGCACAGGCGGCGAAGTGACGCCGGATATAGAGGTTTCGGTAAACCTTGACGCAAAGAAGCGTCAGAATCCCGACACCTACGAAGTCACGACCAAACTGCGTGTAAGCTCCAAGAACAAGGGAACCGAGCAGCAGCTTTTCCTGCTCGAACTTGAATATGCCGGTGTCTTTCACATCGAGGGTGTGCCGGATGACCAGCTGCACCCGTTCCTTTTGATCGAATGCCCGCGGATGATGTTCCCGTTCCTGCGCCGGATCGTCAGCGACGTGACCCGCGACGGGGGCTTCCCGCCGCTGAACCTTGAGAACATCGACTGGGTTCAACTGTACCGGAACGAGATTGCCCGCCGGCAATCGGCCTCGGGCCAGCCCGAGACGCCTGACGCTTAACCGGTTTTGTTCCACATCGCGCCGTCGCCCATCGCCTCGACAAAGGCCGCGTGGGCGGCGGCTTCGTCTTCGCTCAACCGCGAGGGCAGGGCGTTCGGGCGCGGTTGAGGGCGCCATGAACTGTCAGCTTCCACCTGAGCGCTGGCGGATGAAGACTGACCCGTTGTCATTCCCAGGTCCGGTTGGCGGCCGCCAATGAGCTCCAGATAAACCTCGGCCAGGATCTCGGAGTCGAGCAGGGCGCCGTGCAGGGTGCGCGACGAATTGTCTATGCCGAACCGGCGGCACAGCGCATCGAGGCTGGCCGGCGATCCCGGGAACTTCTTGCGCGCGATATCCAGAGTATCGATTGCCTGTTCCCATGGAATCGAAGGCAGGTTGACCCAGCCAAGCTCGGCATTGATGAACTTCATGTCAAAGGCGGCGTTATGGATCACCAGCTTCGCATCGGCCACGAAAGTCACAAAATCCTGTGCGATCCGGGCAAAGACCGGTTTGTCGCGCAGGAAATCATCGCCAAGCCCATGCACTTCGAACGCTTCCTGCGGCATCGACCGTTCGGGATTGATGTATTGGTGATAGGTGCGGCCAGTCGGCATGTGATTGTACAGCTCGACAGCCCCGATCTCGACGATACGGTCGCCTTCCTCGGGCTTGAAGCCGGTGGTTTCGGTGTCGAGGACGATCTCACGCATTGGCCAGTCTGCTCCTGATTTGTTTCACCACATCCTGAACCTGTTCGCGGGCATGCTCAACCGTGTCGGTGACGATGATGAAATCGGCGCGGCGGCGCTTTTCCTCGTCGGGCATCTGCTTGGCGAGGATGGCCTCGAACTGCGCTTCGGTCATGGTGCCGCGTTCGAGGACACGTGCGCGCTGTACACCCGGCGGGGTGGTGACGCAAACGGTTGCATCCATGGATTTCTCGCCCCCGGTTTCGAAAAGGAGGGGGATGTCGAGTACAGCGATATCGGTGTCGGCTGTCCGGAGAAAGTTCTCACGATCCTGGCCTACCAACGGATGTACAATCGCCTCTATCTGGGCGAGGGCGCCTGGGTCTTTGCCGATAATATCCTTGAGACGCGGGCGAGACACTACGCCGTCTTCGATGGCTTCGGGGAACGCCTTGGCAAAGGGTTCGACGGCCGCCCCGCCTTTACTGTAAAGGCGGTGAACTGCGGCGTCGGCATCCCAGACAGCACAGCCTTCTTCGGCGAAAAGCCTCGCCGTCGTCGATTTGCCCATGCCGATGGATCCTGTCAGGCCCAGCAGAAAGATCATCGAAGCGCCGCGGCCCGTGTTGCGCTGTCGACCTCGGGACGCACGCCGAACCAGCGCTCGAATGCCGGAACGGCCTGATGCAGCAACATTCCCAGCCCATCGACGATATGACAGCCCATCTCCTCTGCCTCGGCAAGGAATTGGGTCTTGAGCGGAGCATAGACGAGATCGTTGACAACGGCGCCAGGTCGCAGACCGTCGAGAGGCACGCGCAAGGGCGGTTTTCCGATCATGCCCAACGACGTCGTGTTCACCACGGTCACGGCATCATCAAGCATGTTGCCGGCTTGAACCCAGTCAACCACGGTCAGTCGCTTGCCGAAATCCGCCCGGAGCGCTTCGGCCCGTACCTTGGTACGGTTGGAAATCAGGATCTCTGGCACGCCTGCGTCGAGCAGGGAGGCAACAACTGCGCGCGCGGCGCCACCTGCGCCGAGAATGGCGGCCGGGCCGGATGACGGTTCCCACTTGGGGGCGTTTTGCCGGATATTGTTGATGAAGCCGTAGCCATCGGTATTGTCGGCGTGAATCTTGCCGTCTTGCCGGAAGATCAACGTGTTCGCAGCGCCTATCAGTGTGGCCCGATCGGTGATCAGATCAGCGATCTCCAGCACTTTTTCCTTGTGGGGGATCGTGATGTTGACCCCCACGAACCCCATCTTGGGAAGCGTTCGAAGAACGGTTTCGAGGTCTTCGGTATCTACCTCCATCGGGATATAGAAGCCGGGCAGGCCGTTGACCTTGAGCCAATGGTTGTGAAGCTGGGGCGACTTGGAGTGCGCCACCGGCGACCCGATAACCGCGGCAAGTGGGATCCTTGTATTGCTCATGTTTCTATAACCCCACGTAGTCCCAAGAAGGCCAAGAGTTCCAACAACGGCAGGCCGAGGACGCAGAAGTAATCGCCCTGCACCTGAGAAAACAGTCTAACACCCTCTTCTTCAAGCTTATAGCCGCCTACGGAATGACGGATGCTGTCCCAGTTGCGTTGCAGATACGTCTCGAGGTATTCGTCGGAAAACGCCTTCATCGTCAGCCGCACGACACCGACATGCCGCCAGACCGGCGCACCATCTTCATAGATCACTGCGGCAGACAAAAGTTGATGCGTGTCACCGCGCAGTTGGAGAAGTTGGTTTTTTGCCTCCTCCGGAGTTTCGGGTTTTCCCAGAATATCGCCGCGATGCGCCAGAACCTGATCACAGCCTAGAACCAGTGCACCTGTATCGCGCATGGCAACCTTGCGCGCCTTCATCTCGGCCAGCGCGTCGGCGATGTCGCGCGGCGGGGCTGCCTCGGCTTGCATGGCCTCGCGGAGAGACACCTCATCCACCCGGGCCGGTTGAACGTCGAAGGTCACGCCAGCGTTGCGGAGCAATTGCTGCCGGATTTCCGAGCCAGAGGCGAGCACAAGTTTCTGAACCATGTGGATAAACCGAGGGATTATTGTTGGTCTGATCGTGGACTGAAGCCGGACATTTCCATGCCATCGATCGGGGTGCAAGATTTCCCATTGGTCCCGGGAAAATCTTCGACGGTTATCAGGTTGTGGGGAAGGATAAACTGCATCGGGGGAGGAGTTCGATTACCAAGGCGTTGACCAAAATTCTATCCACAAGGCCGAGCTTCATCATTACTAGAGTAACACTTTGAATTATCTGTATTTATCCAACTATTTTAGATATCTTTCCTGATTTTTCTACAACTTTGCCCACATCCCCAAAGAATGTTCATATTTCTGTTGAGAACTGCGTAATCCACAGACCCGGGGCTCCCAACAAACACATCATCCTTTCTTCTTTCTTTTATTATTATTAGGAGGAACGGAAACACCGGGGCGCCCCATGACAGACCTGCTTGCAATAGCTTACCCTTGGATCAAGGCATTTCACATCATGGCCGTGATTTCCTGGATGGCAGGCATTTTCTATCTGCCAAGGCTGTTCGTTTACCATGTAGAGCAGAAGAACGGTGTAGATCCGATCTTCGAGATGATGGAAGAGAAGCTTCTTCGCGTCATCATGAACCCGGCGATGGTCGTCACGTGGGTGCTAGGGCTCTGCCTTGTCTTCACGCCTGGCATTGTCGACTGGGGTTCCGTCTGGCCGTGGGTCAAGGCAGCGGGTGTGCTTGCAATGACGTGGTTCCATCATTGGCTTGCGAAAAGACGGAAAGACTTCAAGGAAGGCCGGAACACTTTGACCGGGCGGCAGTACCGGATGATGAACGAAGTACCGACGCTTTTGATGGTGGTGATTGTTCTGGCCGTGGTCGTGCGCTTCTGACTTTCGTTGACATGAGGGGCGTGTCTCCTTATATCCGCCGACAGGCTCCCGTCCGGGACGCTGGTTTTCCATGAATGAAATTGGTTGACGCGCACGATACGTGCCGAGCCAAAAGGTGTCTTCCCATGTCCCAAGACCGTTTGAACCTGTCGGATCTGAAAGCTCAGACCGCAGCAGACCTGCTCGCCATGGCCGAGGAGCTCGAAATCGAGAACGCCTCGACGATGCGCAAGGGCGAAATGATGTTCCAGATCCTTCGCGAGCGGGCGGATGAAGGTTGGACGGTCTTTGGCGATGGGGTGCTAGAGGTCTTGCAGGACGGGTTCGGGTTCCTTCGTTCGCCGGAAGCGAATTACCTTCCCGGGCCCGATGACATCTATGTCTCGCCCGATACGATCCGTCAGTTCTCGTTGCGGACAGGGGACACGGTCGAAGGTGAAATCCGTGCGCCTGACGACAACGAGCGGTACTTCGCACTGACCAATGTCAGCCAGATCAACTTCTCTGATCCGGAACACGCGCGTCACAAGATTGCGTTCGACAACCTGACACCGCTCTATCCGGATGAGCGGCTGAAGATGGAAATCGAGGACCCGACGATCAAGGACAAGTCAGCCCGGGTCATCGACCTGGTTGCGCCGATTGGTAAAGGTCAGCGTTCGCTTATCGTGGCACCGCCGCGGACGGGTAAGACGGTGATCCTTCAGAACATCGCGGCCAGCATCGAACGTAACCATCCGGAGTGCTACCTGATCGTCCTGCTTATCGACGAACGGCCGGAAGAGGTGACGGACATGCAGCGTTCGGTGAAGGGTGAGGTGATTTCATCGACCTTCGACGAACCTGCTGCGCGGCACGTTGCCGTGGCCGAGATGGTCATTGAAAAAGCGAAGCGGCTGGTCGAGCACAAGCGAGATGTTGTTATTCTTCTCGATTCTATCACAAGACTTGGTAGGGCATACAATACCGTTGTTCCGTCGTCAGGCAAGGTTCTGACGGGTGGCGTCGATGCGAACGCGCTGCAACGACCGAAACGCTTTTTCGGTGCTGCACGGAACATCGAGGAAGGCGGGTCGCTGACCATCGTGTCGACCGCACTGATCGAAACCGGCAGCCGGATGGACGAAGTCATCTTCGAAGAATTCAAGGGCACCGGTAACTCGGAACTCGTGCTCGATCGGAAGATTGCTGACAAGCGTGTCTTCCCGGCGATTGACATTCTCAAGTCAGGGACGCGGAAAGAAGATCTGCTCATTGACAAGGGAGATCTGCAGAAGACGTTTGTTCTGCGCCGCATTCTCAACCCGATGGGCACGACCGATGCGATCGAGTTCCTGTTGAGCAAACTCAAACAGACGAAGACGAACTCGGAATTCTTCGACTCGATGAACACCTGACCGGGAGCCTCTGCGGAGGGCGCTCATGGACACGATTTTCGCTCTTTCGACGGCGCCGGGCAAAGCCGGTGTCGCGATCATCCGCGTGTCGGGACCGGCCGCGCATGATGCCGTGCGATCGCTTTGCGGAGATGTACCGGTTGCACGCCAGGCGTCTTTACGTGTCCTGCGGGATCGAGAAGGCCGGCGACTGGACGAAGCCTTGATCCTTACTTTCGAGCAGGATCGCAGTTTTACTGGAGAGGTTTCCGCTGAATTCCAGGTTCATGGCAGCACGGCCGTTACCACGGCATTGCTGGATGAATTGGGCTCCATGGATGGGTTGAGGCCAGCTGAGGCAGGGGAGTTTACCCGACGAGCCCTTGAGAACGGTATGTTGGACCTTGCTCAGGTTGAGGGCTTGGCTGATCTTATCGATGCGGAAACCGAGGCTCAGCGGCGTCAGGCGATGCGCGTGCTGTCCGGCGATCTTGGTCAAAAGGCCGAGGCTTGGCGGCGTAGCTTGATTCGTGCGGCTGCGCTTCTCGAGGCCACGATTGACTTTGCAGATGAAGAGGTTCCGGTCGACGTGTCGCCGGAAGTTGGTTCGCTGGTTATGAACGTGGTCGAAGAGCTACGAAGAGAAATCGATGGAGTTGGTATTGCGGAACGTATTCGCACCGGGTTCGAAGTAGCGATCGTTGGAGCTCCCAACGTTGGGAAGTCGACGCTGCTCAATGCCCTGGCGGGGCGGGATGCTGCGATTACGTCAGAACACGCGGGAACAACTCGGGATGTTATTGAGGTACGTATGGATCTTGGCGGATTGCCGGTAACGTTGTTGGACACCGCCGGCCTTCGCGAAACTGAAGATGCCGTGGAATCCATCGGGATCGATCGAGCGCGGAACCGTGCTGATCAAGCTGACCTTCGCGTCTTTTTGGTTGAGCCTGGGCAAGTTCCGGAAATCCAACCGATGGACGATGACATCGTTTTGACCGCCAAGTCTGATCTGAATTCAGACGTAGGGAACGGGATTTCCGGGAAAACCGGCGAGGGGGTGACAGGTCTCGTGGATCGTATCAGGGAGACCTTGGCGGCCCGGGCTACCGGGAGTGGTGTAGCAACGCGCCAACGTCACAAGGATTCCATGGGGCGCGGTATGGTTGCTCTTGAGGCTGCCTTGCAGCTGCTGCCCATGGGGGAAGACTGTGCCGACCTTGCGGCAGAGGAGCTTCGGACAGCTATCCGTGCTCTTGATTCTCTGGTAGGACGCATCGATATCGAGAATGTTCTGGACGAGATTTTCGCGAGCTTCTGCCTCGGGAAGTAAGGAGTGTTTCACGTGAAACATTTTGACGTCATCGTAATTGGCGGCGGTCACGCTGGCGCGGATGCAGCGCATGCAGCTGCACGAATGGGCGTGCGCACAGCGCTGATCACTCTTTCCCGAGACGGTATTGGGGTCATGTCTTGCAACCCCGCGATCGGTGGCTTGGGCAAGGGCCATCTCGTGCGTGAGATCGACGCGCTGGATGGGGTCATGGGGCGTGTCGCGGATAAGGCCGGCATCCAGTTTCGTCTTCTCAACCGCAGGAAAGGCCCGGCTGTTCAAGGCCCGCGTGCGCAGGCGGACAGAAAGATCTATCGGGAAGAAATGCTTGCAGAGATGACTGCTCAGCCGAACCTCGATATCATCGAGGGCGAAGCTGCGGATTTCATCATGCAAGGTGATTGCGTGGCGGGCGTCATCCTCGCGGATGGGAGCGAGGTCAGGGCCGGCGCCGTCATCCTTACAACGGGTACGTTTCTCCGTGGCGTGATACATATCGGGGACGTATCGCGGCCAGGTGGTCGCATGGGAGATAGGCCATCCGTCAAGCTTGCGGAGCGGATTGACACTTTCGGATTGAACCTCGGAAGATTGAAGACAGGAACGCCCCCGAGGTTGGACGGAGCAACGATTAACTGGGACGTTCTTGAAGAACAGCCGGGGGATGAAGAGCCGGTTCTGTTCTCTTTCATGTCAGAGGGGATTTCCGCGCGCCAGGTGTCATGCGGCATCACCCACACGAATGAAACGACACACGAGATCATTAGACAGAATCTTGACCGGTCTGCGATGTATGGAGGCCATATCGATGGCGTCGGCCCGCGCTATTGTCCCTCGATCGAGGACAAGATCGTGCGTTTTGCAGACAAGACCTCGCACCAGATCTTTCTCGAGCCGGAAAGCCTGTCTGATAACGTGGTTTACCCCAACGGGATTTCCACGTCGTTGCCAGAGGAGGTTCAGGAAGACTATGTACGGTCAATTGTTGGACTGGAAGCCGCTCGAATCCTTCAGCCTGGCTATGCGATTGAGTATGACTACGTTGACCCTCGAGCGCTCGATGCGACGTTAGCCGTGAAATCCGTTCCGGGCTTGTATCTTGCGGGACAGATCAATGGCACAACGGGCTACGAAGAAGCGGCAGCTCAAGGGATTGTGGCTGGCTTGAACGCGGCATTGGCTGTTCGTGAAAGGGAACCGGTGATCTTTAGTCGGTCGGACAGCTATATTGGCGTGATGGTCGACGACCTGATCACGCGGGGTGTGACGGAGCCCTATAGGATGTTCACATCTCGTGCCGAGTTTCGCCTTTCCTTGCGCGCAGACAATGCCGATCAGCGATTGACGCCGATCGGGGTTTCGATTGGCTGTGTCGGTGATGATCGAAAGGCGTCATTCCAGGATAAGATGGATAGGCTGGGGGAAGCTCGGCGTCGCCTTGGTGACAAGAGCTTCACGCCGAGAGAGCTTACGGCGATTGGCTTGAAGGTGAATCAGGACGGTTCGCGGCGTACTGGTTTCCAGTTGCTTGCCTTCCCCGATATTGATTTCAGAACCCTGCTCAAACTTGATGAGAGCTTGTCTGACGTCGACGAAATTACCCGATCGCAGATCGAGAAAGACGCCTTGTATGCGAATTACATCGAACGGCAGAACCGTGACGTTGAGATGATGAAGCGTGATGAGGCTCATGCAATACCAGTCGACTTCGATTTCGGCGCGATTGACGGGCTTTCAAATGAGCTGAAGGCCAAGCTGTCTGCCACGCGGCCGTCAAATCTAGCCCAGGCTGGTCGAATTGATGGAATGACTCCAGCTGCGTTGACGTTGGTTCTCGCGCGTTTGCGGCATTTGAAACGTGAGAGAACCGCATGAGCGGCGCGGAGCCGTGGGGTGTTTCACGTGAAACAATGGATCGGTTGGAGGTCTATGCGGAACTTCTGAAAAAATGGAATCCGCGGATCAACCTGGTGGCAAAATCCACGATCGACGATATATGGCATCGGCATTTCGAGGATTCAGCTCAACTTTACCATCTTGCTCCACATCCTGTTGAACATTGGGCGGATCTTGGTTCAGGGGGCGGCTTTCCCGGCTTGGTGATTGCCATCATGGCACTGGAGAACGACACACCGAAGCGCGTGACGCTTGTTGAGAGCGATGCCCGCAAATGCGCTTTCCTCCGAACAGTTATTCGGGAGACCCGAGCGCCTGCGACGGTCGTGACCGACCGGATCGAGGCGATCACGCCACTCGAATGTGATGTCCTGACCGCGCGAGCGCTGGCTGATCTTTCGCATCTGATGGAGTTTGCGGAGCGCCATCTTTTGCCCGAGGGCACGGCACTATTTCCAAAAGGTGCGTCATGGAAAAAAGAGATGGCTGAAGCTCAACAGAAGTGGAACTTCGAGCACCGGGTTGCTAAGAGTAAGACCGAAGATGGCCCCGTAATATTGAGCATTGCAGGAGTTGCCCGTGTCTGATCCGACCCGGCCGAAAACACCGAAAATCATCGCTGTAGCCAACCAGAAGGGTGGCGTGGGCAAGACGACAACAACCATAAACCTTGGTGCAGCGCTGGCCGAATCCGGGTGCCGCGTGCTGATTGTGGATCTCGATCCACAAGGCAACGCCTCGACGGGTCTGGGCATCGAGCCCGACGCGCGGACATACACGACATACGATCTTCTTCTGGATGAGGTTGATCTTGAGGATGTCGTTCTGAAGACCGGGGAAGACAACCTTCAGATCATTCCCGCAACGGTCGATCTCAGTTCGGCCGACATCGAACTTATTTCCAACGAAAAGCGCAGTTTCCTGCTTCATGACGCGCTGCGTCAGCCGGCGATCGACCAGTTCGGCCTTGATTACATACTGATTGATTGTCCGCCTTCGCTGAATCTTCTGACGGTCAATGCGATGGTGGCAGCGCACTCTGTCCTGGTTCCTTTGCAATCGGAGTTCTTTGCGCTCGAAGGGTTGTCGCAACTGATGTTGACTGTTCGGGAAGTCCGCCAGTCTGCCAATCCAAGCCTTCGTATCGAAGGGATCGTGCTGACCATGTATGACATGCGCAACAACCTCTCGGCGCAGGTCGAAGAAGACGCGCGTCAGAACCTCGGAGACCTCGTGTTCAAAACTCTGATCCCGCGAAACGTTCGTGTCAGCGAGGCGCCGTCGTACTCGGTGCCGGTTCTGCGGTATGACACGGCGTCAAAAGGGGCACAGGCGTATCGCGAATTGGCAGCCGAGATGATCCGCAACCAAACGCCCGTGGCGGCATAAAAAACAAGGGAGAGGCCGGGATGGCAGAGAAGAAACCCAAGCGCGGTCTTGGACGCGGGTTGTCGGCATTGATGGCAGACGTGAACGAGGGGCATGGCGAAGAGGCAGGAGACGCCAAACAACCTGATCGGGTCATCCCCATCGAGATGATCGCTCCGAATCCCGACCAGCCTCGGCGCGCATTCGATCCAGAGGCGCTGGAAGACCTGGCTGCGTCGATCCGCGAAAAAGGCATCATTCAGCCGCTTATTGTTCGCCCGAGTCCAAAGTCGGAAGGGCAGTTCGAGATCGTCGCGGGTGAACGGCGCTGGCGCGCTGCGCAAATGGCGAAGCTGCATGCCGTGCCGGCACTAATTCGAGAATTCGATGACACCGAGGTTCTCGAGGTCGCGATCATAGAAAACGTCCAGCGGGCTGATCTCAACGCTGTGGAGGAAGCCGCCGGCTACAACCAACTGATGGAAAAGTTTGGCCACACACAGGAGCGTCTTGCCACGGCACTTGGCAAGAGCCGTAGCCATATCGCGAACTCTGTGCGTCTTTTGACACTTCCGGACGAAGTACAGACCTATGTGCGCGAGGGAAAACTATCGGCCGGGCACGCACGGACACTTGTGACCGCGGATGATCCGGTGGCCCTGGCCAAGCAGATCATCAAGAAGGGCCTGTCGGTTCGCGAAGCGGAGAAGTTGGCCAAGTCGGAAAACAAGAGTGTCTCGTCATCCGGAGCCAAAACGACCCCGACGGCCAAGTCGGAAAAGGATGCCGACACCAAGGCGCTTGAAGGAGACCTGTCAGCAGGGCTCGGAATGAAAGTACTGATCGATCACAAGCCGGGAAAAGAAAACGGCCAGATCGTTATCGCCTATGACACGCTTGAGCAGCTTGACGATCTTTGCCGGATCCTGAGTGTCAGTAGCTAGGTCTTGTCCACAGAAAGATAAGAACACAACTGAGAACGCTCGCCTGAATTAACAGGATCATCGGGCGCAGACCGAGAACCAAGGACAGGGCGAAAACCGCTGCAATAGACACGGTCGCAAGTTTTTTCGCTCTTAAACTTACTGCACCCCTTTCTCGCCAGTCGGTGATGGCGGGGCCGAATTGCGGGTGCGTCAGAAGCCAATGATGAAGTCGTTCCGAAGAACGCGCGAAGCAAAACGCGGCGAGGAGCATGAACGGTACGGTGGGAAGAAGAGGCAAGACAACACCAACAAGCCCAAGGCCAATGCAGAGCAGTCCCAAGACAAGCCAGACGATCCGCATGGTTTAATCCGAGAGAAGCTCTTTTATCACGGCGTTGAGGACCATCCGGCCCCCGGCAGTGGCCCGAATATAGTGTCTGTCCTGCACGATCATGCCGATCTCCTCGAGCCGAGTCAGCGTGTTGGCTGACAGGTCCTTTTCAGACATAGCCTTGTACCGCCGTGCATCAATGCCATCGGTGAGACGAAGGCCCATCATGAGATACTCGTCGGCTTGATCTTGGCCCCCAATCGCGCTTCGGTCTTCAACTTTCTCGGAAGCCTCTACCCCGGCAAGCCATTTTCCTGGTTGCCAGAACGCCTCGGTGGCGTGGCGTTGACCATCAAGTGTGATCCGTCCATGGGCCCCGGGCCCAATTCCGCAGTAATCACCATAGCGCCAATAGACAAGGTTGTGCCGGGATTCCGCACCAGGTTTGGCATGGTTGGACACCTCATATGCCGGAAGGCCCGCTGTACCGCAGATTTCTTGCGTCGCCTCGTACAAATCGCCGGATCGGTCGTCATCGGGCAAACCGCGCAGTTTTCCTCGTTCAAATCGCTCTCCGAAGGCCGTACCAGGTTCAATGGTGAGCTGGTAAAGAGAAAGATGATCCACGGCCATCGACAAGGCTTCTTTGAGTTCACTGCGCCAGGCTTCGACTGTCTGATCCTGGCGCGCATAGATCAGGTCAAAACTCACACGATTGAAGAATTTTCTTGCGATATCAAACGCTTGGTAAGCTTCGGCAACTGAATGAATGCGCCCGAGCTTGCGCAGATCAGCATCGTTCAATGCTTGAACGCCCATGGAAACCCTGGAAACGCCGGCGTCTGCATACGCTGAAAAGCGCCCCGCTTCGACTGAGCCCGGGTTGGCTTCCAGCGTGACTTCAAGGTCGTTCGCAACGGGCCAGCTTTTGCGGATTCGCTCAAGAACGTCAGAAACAACGCTGGGATCCATCAGGCTGGGCGTGCCGCCACCGAAGTAAACCGTGTTCAACACACGGTTCGGGAGCATTTCCGCATAGCGATCTATCTCGGATAAATAGGCTCTCTTCCAGCGGTTCTGGTCGATGTTTCGGGTGACGTGCGAGTTGAAATCGCAATAGGGGCATTTGGCTTCGCAGAAAGGCCAGTGAATGTAGAGGCCGAAGCCACCATTCTGCCAATCGTCAGTCAAAGCAGCCCTGCACGAGCTTGGCGAAGGCGTCGGCCCTATGGCTGATGCGGTTCTTTCCCCAGCGATCCATCTCACCGAATGTCACATCATACCCGTCCGGTTGGAAAACCGGGTCATAGCCGTGGCCTTCGCTCCCCCGCATGGGCCAGACGATGCGTCCTTCCACGGTTCCGGGAAAGACTTCATCATGTCCGTCGGGCCAGGCGAGCACGAGGGTGCAGCAGAAGCGCGCCGTCCAGGGTTGGGGGGCTTGGGCCTGAAGCAGCTCGTCATGCGCCCGCGTCATCGCCATAACGAAGTCTCGTCCGGTTTCCGTTTCAGCCCAATTCGCTGTCCAGACACCCGGCCGGCCGCCTAGAGCGTCGATCTCGATACCGCTATCATCGGAAAGCGCCGGCAGGCCGGTGGCTTTGGCCGCGGCGTGAGCCTTGATCCGGGCATTTCCGACGAACGTGGTTTCGGTTTCCTCTGGCTCAGGCAAGTTTTTTTCGGCGGCGCCCAAGACACCGACGCCGTAAGGCTCCAACAAATTGCCGATTTCTTCCAGCTTGCCGGCGTTATGCGTTGCGACCAGAAGTGTATCGCCCGAAAACTTACGCATTGACCGCCGCGTTCTGTGCTTCGACCAGTTCGCGAACGCCCTTGTCTGCAAGATCCATGAGTTGATCCATCTGAGAGCGCGAGAAGGTTGCGCCTTCAGCGCTCATCTGAACCTCGATCAGCTGGCCCGACGCGGTCATGATGAAGTTTCCATCGACGCCGGCATCGCTATCTTCGGGATAATCGAGGTCCAGCACGGGTTGCCCCGCGTAAATGCCGCAGCTGACAGCCGCAACAGGGTCGGTCATCGGGTCGCTGATAACGTCACCGACTTTCATCAGCTTCTGAACCGCGAGGCGAAGCGCGACCCATCCCCCGGTGATCGAGGCGCAACGGGTGCCGCCATCGGCCTGGATGACGTCGCAGTCAACCGTGATTTGCCGTTCGCCCAGCGCAACCCGATCAATCCCGGCCCGAAGGCTACGGCCGATCAGCCGCTGAATTTCGACAGTACGCCCGCCTTGTTTGCCCGCCGTGGCCTCGCGCCGCATGCGGCTGGTGGTCGACCGGGGCAGCATACCGTACTCCGCCGTTACCCAGCCAAGGCCTGATCCCTTGATGAACGGCGGCACGCGGTCTTCGATCGTCGCGGTGCACAAAACATGCGTGTCACCGACCTTGATCAGGCACGAGCCTTCTGCATGTTTCGTAACCCCGGTTTCGATTGAAACCGGACGCATCTCGCTTAAGTCTCTCCCGGAAGGCCGCATGGCAAATACCTCGTTATTTGGTGCGTTGGGGATACATGTCCGCCATCGGCATGCGCAACCCCGATTGACGTTTTCATTTGTCCGTCTTTAATGGCGGATCACGTAAGAAGGATGTCCTTCGGCATGAACGACGCAGGCAAGGTTCTCGAAGAGATGAACGCGCGCTCGCGCGAAGTGTTTCGTCGCGTCGTCGAAACTTATCTCGCAACGGGCGATCCTGTGGGCTCTCGCACGTTGACGCGCAACATGAGCGAGAAGGTCAGCGCTGCGACAATCCGCAATGTGATGCAGGATCTGGAGTATCTTGGCCTCCTCAATAGCCCGCACGTTTCCGCAGGCCGTATCCCGACGCAAGAAGGCTTGAGGATGTTCGTGGACGGGCTACTCGAAGTCGGCGACCTGAATAGCACGGACCGGCAGATGATCGATGCCACACTCGGAAGCAATTCCGATGATGTTGGCACGGCGCTTGACCGGATCGGCTCGGCACTTTCCGGTGTGACCCACGGCGCGTCCCTGGTGCTGGCGCCAAAGCATGAAGCGCCGATCAAGCATATCGAGTTCGTCGGCCTCGGACATGATCGCGCGCTTGTCGTCCTCGTTTTTGCCGACGGACATGTCGAAAACCGTATATTTACGCCGCCACCGGGCCAAACGCCCAGTTCGATGCGGGAGGCGGCGAATTTCCTGAACGCGCTGGTCGAAGGAAAGACGCTGTCCGGCCTTCAATCGGTCATCGCCAAGGAGATCGAGTCACGCCGGCAGGAGATTGACCAGTTGGCCCAGCAACTGGTCGAAAGCGGCCTCGCCATCTGGGAGGGCGAATCAGACAACTACGAAAGGCTGATCGTGCGCGGACGTTCGAATTTGCTGAACCCCGAGACCGAGGAAGAGGACCTCGACCGTATCAGAACGCTGTTTGACGACCTCGAGCGCAAGCGTGACATCGCTGAATTTCTCGAACTCGCCGATGAGGGCGAGGGCGTGCGAATTTTTATTGGCTCAGAGAACAAACTTTTCTCACTTTCGGGTTCCTCTTTGGTGGTCTCTCCATATATGAACGCTGACCGAAAGATTATTGGCGCGGTGGGCGTGATTGGCCCGACGCGCTTGAACTATGGCCGCATCGTGCCGATCGTTGACTACACGGCGCAGATCGTCGGCAAACTGATCGCGGACCGAAGTTAGAGGTGCAAGAATGGCAGAGCGTGACGAAGACCGGTTCCTGGACGATATCGCCGAGGCGGAGGCAGAAGTAGAAGCTTCCATGGCGGATGACGGCCCGGAGGAACAGGACGAGGTCGAAACGCTAAGGGCGGAACGCGATGCCCTGCAGGACAAATTCATGCGGGCGCTCGCCGATGCCGAAAACGCGCGGAAACGCGCGGCGAAAGACCGGACAGAGGCGGAGAACTACGGCGGTTCCAAATTGGCTCGTGACATGTTGCCGGTCTATGACAACATGAAGCGTGCCGTCGAATCCGTGACCGATGAACAGCGCGAGGTGGCTGGCCCCATGATCGAGGGGATCGAGCTGACCATGCGCGAGTTGATCAAGGTCTTCGAAAAGCACGGCATCCGGGTCATCGATCCGCAGGTCGGCGACCGGTTTGATCCGCAACAGCACGAGGCGATGTTCGAAGCGCCGTTGCCTGGCACGAAGCAGGGCGACATCATCCAGGTCTCGGCACAGGGATTCATGCTTTACGATCGAATTCTGCGGCCGGCACAGGTGGGCGTGTCTTCTTTCCAGAGCTGATGCGTCAGCCTTTCAGAAGGCCTTTCAATTCGTAGACAAGTTCGAGCGCTTCTCTCGGCGTCAACTCGTCGGGTAGGATTTCACCGAGCCGTTTCTCCGCAAGTGAGGTTTCTGTCGGTGCCTTGGGTTGCGGCGGCGGGCTCGCGGCGAAGAGCGGCAGGTCGTCGATAAAGGCTTCTCGCTTGCCGTGTCCTTCGCGTTCGCCTTTTTCCAGGGCGTCCAGAACGACGCGCGCCCGATCGACCACGGATTGCGGCAAACCGGCCAGCTTGGCCACCTGAACCCCATAACTCCGGTCTGCAGCGCCACGGCGCACCTCATGCAGGAAAATAACGTCGCCTTCGTGTTCCTTGACGGCGACCGTGGCATTGTCGACGCGCTCCAGCTTGTCACTGAGATTGGTCAGTTCGTGATAATGCGTGGCAAACAGGGCGCGGCAGCGATTGATTTCGTGCAAATGCTCCAGCGTGGCCCAAGCAATGGAAAGGCCGTCATACGTCGCCGTGCCGCGCCCGATCTCGTCGAGAATGACCAGGGCATGATCGTCGGCTTGGTTGAGAATGGCGGCGGTTTCCACCATCTCGACCATAAAGGTCGAACGCCCACGGGCCAGGTCGTCAGACGCGCCGACCCGGCTGAAGAGCTGGCTGACCATGCCGATATGAGCAGAACGCGCCGGAACGTAGGCGCCCATCTGGGCCAGCACGGCGATCAGTGCGTTCTGGCGAAGGAAAGTCGACTTGCCGGCCATGTTCGGGCCGGTAAGAAGCCAGATATCGCTGTCGTCGCCGAGGGCGCAGTCGTTTGCGATGAAAGGGTCGCCGCCTTGCGACCGAAGCGCGCGCTCCACCACCGGGTGGCGCCCTCCTTCAATCAGAAGCGCGCGGCTCGCGTCGACCTTGGGCCGGCACCAGTTTTCGGATCGAGCGAGATCTGCAAGCGCGGTCGCCAGATCGAGCTCTGCCAAGGCCGTCGCGGTTTGGGATAGCGATGCCGACTCGTCCAGTATCGACGCTTTCAGGCTTTCGTAGAGCCTTTTTTCGATATCGAGAGCTCGCCCGCCGGCATTCAGGATCTTGGTTTCCATCTCGCTTAGCGGAACCGTGGTGAACCGGACCTGATTGGCAGTGGTCTGGCGGTGTTTGAAGGTTTCGTTCAGTGGAGCAGAAAGCATCTTTTCGGCATGCGTCGCCGTGACTTCGACGAAATAACCCAGAACGTTGTTGTGCTTGATCTTCAGGCTCTGAATGCCGGTAAGCTCGACGTAATCTGCTTGCATGCCCGCGATCACGCCACGACCTTCATCCCGAAGGCGGCGCGCGTCGTCGAGTTCTTGGTCATATCCTTCCGCGATGAACCCCCCCTCGCGCGCGAGGAGTGGAGGCTCCGCAACTAGGGCTTGGTCAAGAAGATCGAGCAGTTCGTCATGGCCAGACAGGTCGCGCACGGCACGCGTCATCAGATCAGGCAGGTCCATCCCGCCGATGAAACCGGCGATCTGCGCGGCTTGGGTCAGACCATTGCGGATCGCGGCAAGGTCTCGCGGTCCGGCACGATCGACACCAAGCCGTGAAAGGGCCCGATCAAGGTCCGGTACGCGCCGCAAGGCCTCTCGCAGATCATTGCAGAAACGAGACTGTTCCACGGCAAAAGCCACGCAATCCTGCCGTTGCTGAACCACGTCGAGCACGCGTGATGGAGATGACAAACGCCGCTCCATAAGTCGTCCGCCACCGGCTGTCACCGTCCGGTCGACCGCAGCCAGAAGCGAACCCGACCGTCCGCCCGAAAGCGCGTGGGTCAATTCGAGATTGCGGCGCGTGGCAGCGTCTATCTGCATGACACGTGCCTGCGCTTCGCGGACAGGCGTGCGCAACAGCGGCAGTTTGCCCTTCTGCGTTATCTCCAGGTACTCGACCAGTGCGCCCATGGCGGCAATTTCCGGCCTCGTGAAACTGCCGAAGGCCTCGAGCGTTTCGACACCAAACAACGCGCAAAGCCGATCGTTCCCACCCGTACTGTCAAAGGCAGACCGACCCAGAGGTGTCACCGAAACACCGGCCTCGGCGGTCACGTCCTCCAGGTTCAACTCATCGGTTTCCGAAAGGATCAGCTCGCTGGGCGCCAATCTCGCCAGTTCCGGCCCCAAGCGAACCTCGGGCAAAGGCATGACGTGAAAGCTACCTGTCGAGATATCGACCCATGCCAGCGCGCTTTCCCCGCGGACGCGTGAAAAACTCGCGAGGAAATTATGACGCCTGGCCTCCAGCAGGCTCTCTTCGGTCAGGGTGCCCGGCGTGACCAAACGCACGACATCGCGCTTCACCACCGACTTCGACCCACGCTTCTTTGCTTCGGCCGGGTCTTCCATCTGTTCGCACACCGCCACGCGAAAGCCCTTGCGGATCAACGTCAACAAATATCCCTCGGCGGAATGCACCGGCACCCCGCACATTGCGATATCTTCTCCCAGATGCTTGCCCCGTTTCGTCAGCGCGATATCCAGCGCCTCGGCTGCCGCAACGGCATCGTCGAAAAAAAGTTCGTAAAAATCGCCCATCCGATAGAACAGGAGAGCATTGGGATACTGCCCCTTGATCTCCAGGTACTGCGCCATCATCGGCGTCACGGCTGGCTTCTGCGACGTCACGATTTCCCCCGTTCCTACTTCGCCAGACCTTACAAACGGCGCGTCGCGGGCGAAACCCAATTCTCACCACTGTTGAGCCGCAGGCAAACCCCCGGTAAGGATCAACCGACACATCGACAAATGACAGCGGACACCATGCCCAATCCCAAGTTTTCCCGTGAAGAGGCGCTTGCCTTCCACCTCGAACCCACGCCCGGCAAGTTCGAGGTAACGGCGACCGTGCCGATGACCACGCAACGCGACCTGTCGCTGGCGTATTCTCCCGGTGTGGCGGTGCCTTGTGAAGAGATCGCGCGAAATCCCGAACTTGCCTACGATTACACGAACAAGGGCAACCTGGTGGCAGTGATTTCCAACGGGACGGCGGTGCTCGGTCTCGGCAATCTCGGCGCTCTGGGCTCGAAGCCGGTGATGGAAGGCAAGGCGGTGCTGTTCAAGCGGTTCGCTGACGTCAATTCCATCGATATCGAGCTCGATACCGAAGATCCGGAGGATTTCATCAAGGCGGTCAGGCTGATGGGCCCGACCTTCGGTGGCATCAATCTCGAAGATATCAAGGCACCGGAATGCTTCATCATCGAGCAAACGCTCAAGGAACAGATGGATATTCCGGTCTTTCACGACGATCAGCACGGCACGGCGGTGATATGTGCGGCGGGGCTCATCAATGCGCTGCACCTCTCGGGTAAGAAGATCGAAGATTGCCGTATCGTTCTGAACGGCGCCGGCGCCGCAGGCATCGCCTGTATCGAACTGCTCAAGTCCATGGGCGCACGGCACGAAAACTGCATAGCCTGCGATACCAAGGGAGTCATATATCAGGGCCGCCAGGACGGCATGAACCAGTGGAAGTCGGCCCACGCGGTGAGTACCGAGCTGCGGACGCTGGAAGAGGCAATGAAGGATGCCGACGTCTTCCTCGGCGTGTCGGTCAAAGGTGCGGTGACGCAGGACATGGTCAAGTCGATGGCTCCCGATCCGGTGATCTTCGCCATGGCCAACCCTGATCCGGAAATCACCCCGGAAGATGCGCACGAGGTTCGGCCCGACGCCATCGTTGCAACCGGCCGGTCGGACTATCCCAACCAGGTGAACAATGTCCTGGGCTTTCCGTACCTGTTCCGCGGCGCGCTCGACGTGCATGCACGGGCGATCAATGACGAGATGAAGATCGCCTGCGCTCATGCCCTTGCCCGGTTGGCGCGAGAAGACGTGCCTGATGAAGTGGCGATAGCCTATGGCAGGAAACTGTCTTTCGGGCGCGATTACATTATTCCTACACCCTTCGACCCGCGCCTGATCCACACGATCCCGCCGGCCGTGGCCCGCGCCTGTATGGATACCGGCGCCGCACGGCGACCGATCGTGGATATGGACGCCTATGAACTTGCGTTGAAATCGCGGCTCGATCCAACCGCGTCCATCATGAGGTCGATCAATGCACGGGCCCGCAATGCCCAGGCCCGAATGATCTTTGCCGAGGGTGATGACCCCCGCGTGCTTCGCGCCGCGGTGCAGTACACCCGCACGGGCTTTGGACATGCGGTTGTGGTTGGTCGCGACGAAGACGTGAAACAAAAGCTCGAGGCTGCCGGTCTTGGCGATGCCTTCGACGAGATCGAAATCACCAACGCCGCCAAGACCGAGCACCTCGAGGAATACAAATCCTTCCTCTACGGCAAACTGCAGCGGCGTGGTTTCGACCAGCAAGACATTCACCGCCTCGCGGCACGTGACAGGCATGTGTTCTCGGCCCTGATGTTGGCCCACGGTCATGGCGACGGTCTCGTGACAGGAGCGACGCGCAAGTCGGCCCATGTCCTCGACCGGATCAATCACGTTTTCGACGCTGACGCTGAACATGGGGCCGTCGGTGTGACGACGCTCTTGCACAAAGGTCGGATCGTCATGATCACCGATACGCTGGTGCATGAATGGCCGGACGAGGAAGACCTTGCGAACATTGCCGAACGGGCAGCCGATGTGGCGCGCGGCCTTGGGATCGAGCCGCGCGTGGCGTTCGTGTCGTTTTCCACCTTCGGGTATCCCAGGTCAGAGCGGGCCGAGAAGATGCACCGGGCGCCCATGGTCCTTGAAGCGCGCGGGGTCGATTTCGAGTTCGAGGGCGAGATGACGGTCGACGTGGCCCTGAACAAGGCTGCCCAGGATTACTATCCGTTCCAACGCCTGACCGGCCCGGCGAACATCCTCGTCGTACCGGCCCGGCATTCGGCGTCGATATCCACCAAGCTTATGCAGGAAATGGCCGGAGCGACCGTGATCGGACCGATCCTTGCGGGTATCGACAAATCGATTCAGATTTGCTCTTCGACGTCGACGGCCAGTGATATTCTCAACATGGCAGTCCTGGCGGCGTGCAAGGTGGGATAAACACCGATGATCTATAACCTGGGGTCGATCAACGCGGATTTCTTTTACAGGATGCCGCGTTTGCCGGGCCCGGGTGAAACTTTGGCCGCAACGGCGATGTCTTCGGGGCTCGGCGGGAAAGGTGCAAACCAATCCGTTGCCGTGGCGAGAGCGGGCGCCAGGGTGCGCCACATAGGATCAGTCGGAAGCGATGGCCGATGGCTTGTCGATCAACTGGCCGCGGCAGGGGCCGATGTAGCCGGTATCCGGATCAGCGACCTGCCGACCGCCCATGCCATCGTGATGATCGACAGCGCCGGCGAAAACCAGATCGTTATCTACCCCGGCGCCAATCACGATCAATGCCCCGAGCAGATCAAAGCTGCCTTTGCAGAGGCCAGCCCGGGCGACTGGCTCTTGCTGCAGAATGAGACCTCGCACCAACTGGAAGCCGCCGAGATGGCAAATGGTATCGGGATGTGTGTTGCTTATTCGGCAGCGCCGTTCGACGCCGATGCCGTCGCGCGTTTACTGCCGCATCTGAGCCTTCTCATAATGAACGAGGTCGAGGCGGGGCAATTGACCAAGGCACTTGGAAAACCGGTCTTGCATTTGCCTGTGGCGAATGTGCTGATCACGAAAGGCGCCAAGGGAGCCGATTGGCATGACACACGCTTACTGCAAACAGTCTCTATTCCGGCCTTTTCGGTAGACCCGGTGGATACAACAGGGGCAGGCGATACGTTTGCCGGCTACGCCGTGGCTGGTCTGTCGCAGGGAATGAGCCCACAAGGTGCCCTGCGGCGTGCCGCAGCCGCTGCGGCGATCTCCGTGACGCGACCCGGGACGGCAGATGCAATACCGACCCTCGTCGAAGTCGAGGCCTTCCTCGCCTAGCTGCCGGTGAACGGTGCGTCGGCGCCCCAAAGCTGCCGAATACGTTTGTCGCGGTTACAGCCTTCGCGATAGAACTTGTAAGCGGTCGATTGCTTTTTCGGACCTGCGCGGGTGAACACCAGCTTAGACCCTTTATAGTAATCTTGGTGATAATCCTCGGCCTTGTAGAAGGGCGATGCTTGGAGGATCGGAGTCACTATGTTTCGCCCAAGCTCCTGACCTGCGTTTGCCTTGGCGGCCTCTGCCGCCTGGCGCTCGGCGGCATCTTTCACGAAAATCGCCGTCCGATAGCTGGCGCCACGGTCACAGAACTGGCCACCGGCATCGGTGGGGTCGACTGAGCGGAAAAACATGTGAAGAAGCTGTTCTTCCGACACCTGGCCCGGGTCATAATAGATCTGCACCGCCTCGTAATGGCCTGTGCCGCCGCGGGTGACTTCCTTGTAGGTTGGGTTTTTCGTCGTTCCGCCGGTGTAACCTGAGACAACCTCTTTCACGCCTCGGACGCTTTCGAAGTCGGCTTCGACGCACCAGAAACAGCCGCCGGCAACGGTCAATATTTCGGTCCCGGCCGCTCGGGCCTTGGTGCACTGCACCCCGACACCCACAACGATGAGCCCGGCAAGCAGAACGGCTTTGACTTCCTTGAACTGCATGATCATGAACGTGACCTCCATATTGGACGAGGCCACTGTGACAGTCTGCGCCGGTCTCACCAATATGCCGCGTGGTCAAGTCACGCAGTGGTGAGCCGAATTTACCCTTGGCACCGGATTCCGCCCTCAATAACGTGTCGCAACCTGGCGGCGCAGGGATCGCCTGTAACAATTCGGGGCCCAGATGACAGACCATCAAACCACCCACCAGGCCGAGGAAGATGCGCGGAACGAAAGCATTCGGATCTGGTTGAACGGAAAGATCGTGCCCAAGGCCGAGGCGCTGGTGAGCGTGTACGACAGCGGTTTCATGCTGGGCGACGGGGTTTGGGAGGGGCTGCGGCTCTACAACGGGACGTGGGCGTTTATCGACGAGCATCTTGATCGGTTGTTCGAAGCGGCCAAGGCGATAGATCTCGATATCGGCATGACCCGAGCCGAGGTGTTTCAAGCCGTATTAGAGACGCAACGAGCGAACGAAATGACGTCAGATGCCCATGCCCGCCTGATGGTGACGCGGGGCGTCAAAAGCCGGCCTTTCCAGCACCCCTCGCTGTCGAAACAGGGACCGACCGTGACGATCATCATGGAACATTCCAAGCCCCAGTTCGGGCGACCGATACGCCTTGCGACGGTCCCTCATATGCGTGGCCTGCCGATGACGCAGGACCCGAAACTCAATTCGCATTCCAAGCTCAACTGCATTCTTGCCTGCATCGCTGCCGAGAAAGCGGGTGCTGACGAGGGGCTGATGCTCGATGTGCATGGCTTCGTGAACACCACCAACGCCTGTAACTTCTTTATCGTTCGCAAGGGCGAGGTCTGGACCAGCACGGGCGACTATTGCATGAACGGCATCACCCGGCAGAAGGTGATAGATCTTTGTCGCGCGAACCAGATTCCGGTTTACGAACGCAACTACTCCCTCGTGGATACCTATGGCGCCGACGAGGCGTTCCTGACCGGCACCTTTGGTGCGCAAACGCCGGTGAGCGAGATCGATGGACGATTGATAGGGAATGACCAGCCTGGGCCCGTCACCAAGACGATTCAAGGGCTGTACAAGGCTCTGATTGAGCGGGAAACAGCCTGATGCGGATCGCGATGTGGTCTGGGCCGCGCAACCTGTCGACGGCGATGATGTACGCCTTCGGGGCGCGTGCTGACTTCGCCGTGGTGGATGAGCCTTTCTATTCCAGCTACCTGACGCAGACTGGCCTGGACCATCCGATGCGTGATGAGATCATCGCCTCGCAACCCTCTGACCCTAGGGATGTGATCGCGCAGCTCCTCGGCCCGATTCCCGGAGGGAAGCCTCATTTCTATCAAAAGCACATGACGCAGCACATGATCGCAGGGATTCCGCGAAATTGGATTGCGGCTATGACCAACGTTTTCCTTATTCGCCATCCGGCCCGGGTCGCAGCCAGCTTCTCGGCGAAATACGAGAACCCGACTCTCTCCGATATCGGGTTTATCCAGCAGCTCGATCTCTATGAACAACTGAAAGGTCAGGGGAAGAACCCCGTTGTTCTGGATTCTGCCGATATTCGGCGAGACCCGGAAGGGATGCTGCGCAAGCTCTGCAATGCCATCGGCCTCTCGTGGGATCCGTCAATGCTCTCATGGCCTGAAGGTGGGCACCCGGATGACGGCGTCTGGGCCCCGCATTGGTACAGTGCCGTGCATCGATCTACCGGCTTTGCCCCCGCAGAGGGCGACTTGCCCGATCTCACCGAAGAGCAGGCGGCCTTGGCCAAGGCGGCGATGCCCTATTACCAGCCTTTGAGCGAGGTAGCGCTCGCCTGATTAAGAGGATGAAACTTATTTCATCGGGAGTCGTGTCTGTACCCGAGCGCACACACAAAGCGCCGAATTCAACAGAATGGAGATTTCCGATGAAGACCCTGATGAGCCTTACCGCAGTCACCATCCTGGCCGCCGGCACCGCACTGGCGGACGACCACGGCATGAAGCCGATGGTCAAAGCGTCCGACCAAGACGTCTCGAACGGCGTTGTCAGTGCCGAAATGATCGCCGCGCCGAAAAATGGCTGGCTTGTCGTTCACCGCACCGATGCCGAGATGAAACCCGGCCCGGTCGTCGGCCATGCCCCGATCCGTGAAGGCGAAACGATGGACGTGGCCGCTATTCTGACAGAAGACGTGGCAGCCGGCGACATGCTGATGTTGATGGTTCACGCCGAAGACGGCGGTATGGAGACCGGTATCTTCGAATATACGCTGGGTGCCAAGGAAGATGGGCCGATCAAGCCCGATGGCGAACTGGTCATGACGGTGATCACCGCGCAGTAAACGTAACCATCCCGAAAGAGAGGGCGGTGGGAAATCCCGCCGCCCTTTCCTTTTTCAGCGTTTCAGGCGCCGGTCGCGCGCGGCCAGAAGCTTGAGCCGAAGTGCATTGAGCTGGATGAAACCGGCCGCATCTTTCTGATCGTAAGCGCCGGCATCTTCCTCGAAGGTTACGTGCGCCTCGGAATAAAGTGAATGATCCGACCAGCGGCCAACCACGTTGACCGACCCCTTGTACAGCTTCAACCGAACGGTGCCGGTCACATGTTCCTGGCTCCGGTCGATTGCGGCTTGCAGCATCTCACGCTCTGGGCTGTACCAGAAACCGTTATAGATCAGCTCGGCATAACGGGGCATCAGTTCGTCTTTCAGGTGCGCCGCGCCACGGTCGAGCGTGATCTGCTCGATTCCGCGATGTGCCTGCAACAGGATCGTGCCACCGGGTGTTTCATAGATCCCGCGTGATTTCATGCCCACGAAGCGGCCTTCGACAAGGTCGAGCCGGCCGATGCCGTGCTTGCCGCCCAGTTCGTTCAGCTTGGTCAGCAAGGCCGCAGGCGACAGCGTCTCGCCATTGATGCTGACGGCATCACCCTTCTCGAACCCGACCTCGATGAATTCGGCCTCGTTCGGGGCATCCTCTGGGTGGGTCGTGCGCTGGTAGACGTAATCTGGCGCCATTTCAGCGGGGTCTTCCAGCACCTTGCCTTCGGAGGAAGTGTGCAGAAGGTTCGCATCGACAGAGAACGGCGCCTCGCCGCGCTTGTCTTTGGCAATCGGAATCTGGTTCTGTTCGGCGAAGTCAATCAGCTTGGTGCGGCTGGTCAAATCCCAGATCCGCCAGGGCGCGATCACCTTGATCTCGGGATTCAACGCATAGGCTGCCAGTTCGAAGCGCACCTGGTCGTTGCCCTTGCCGGTCGCACCGTGGGCCACGGCGTCGGCGCCGGTTTCCTCGGCGATCTCGACCAGCCGCTTGGAAATCAGCGGACGCGCAATGGAGGTACCGAGCAGGTATAGCCCTTCATAAAGCGCGTTGGCGCGGAACATCGGGAAAACGAAGTCACGCACGAATTCCTCGCGGATATCCTCGATATAGATGTTCTCGGGCTTGATCCCCAGAAGCTCGGCTTTCTTCCGTGCCGGGTCGAGTTCTTCGCCCTGGCCGAGGTCGGCGGTAAAAGTCACGACCTCACAGCCATACTCGGTTTGCAGCCATTTAAGGATGATCGAGGTATCAAGCCCCCCGGAATAGGCCAGAACGACTTTCTTCGGCGCGGACATCATTTTCCCCTTTGCACGGTCTTGCGCGAGGCGATTATCGGCTTTTGCGGCGCTGAGCAAGCTGATCTGCATGATCGTATGCCCAAGTATTCTTTGCCCGGCCCCCTTGCCAGCGTGCGGGGATTGCGACAGTGAAACCGGCATGACCGATTTCCGCACCCTTGCCCGCTCCGCCGAAGCCGCCATGCGCGACGTGTTCGAACCGACGCCGTTGCAACGGAACGATCACCTCTCCGACCGCTACGATGCCGAGATACTTCTCAAGCGGGAAGACTTGACGCCAGTGCGGTCCTACAAACTTCGCGGGGCTTTCAACGCCATGCGGAAGGTGTTGGAGAGAAAACCGGACACCGCTTCATTCGTCTGCGCGAGCGCCGGCAACCATGCGCAGGGTGTGGCGTTCATGTGCCGGCATTTCGGGGTGAAAGGCATGGTTTTCATGCCCGTTACGACACCGCAGCAGAAAATCATGAAAACCAAGAGTTTTGGTGGCGAATTCGTGACCGTGGAACTCACCGGCGACTATTTCGATGACACGCTGTCAGCCGCCAAGGCCCACTGCGCCGAGGTCGGCGGGCACTTCCTCTCGCCGTTCGATGACGAGGACGTGATCGAAGGGCAGGCCTCGGTAGGTGTCGAGATTGAACGACAGCTTGGTGGCGCGCCTGACCTGATCGTCATGCCCGTCGGCGGCGGCGGTCTGTCGTCCGGAGTACGCAGCTATCTTGGCGCAAGCTGTGATTATGCGCTTGTCGAACCCGCGGGAGGCGCCTGCCTTGGCGCTGCGCTGCAGGCGGGGCACCCGGTTCGACTCAATCAGGTCGAAACCTTTGCGGATGGTGCCGCGGTGGCGCAGATCGGCGAAAAGACCTTTGCGCTATTGCGTGATCTCGATGTGGAACGCGCCATGACGGTGAGCGAGGATCGTCTTTGTACCACCATCCTGGAAATGCTGAACGTGGAGGGTATCGTGTTGGAGCCGGCCGGTGCCCTCGCCGTGGATGCGCTGAAAGACCTGAGGCATGAAATCCGAGGCAAGCGCGTGGTGTGTGTCACATCGGGGGGGAACTTCGACTTCGAGCGGTTGCCCGAGGTGCGTGAACGGGCGCTGCGGTCGTCCGGCATCAAGAAGTATTATATCCTTCGCATGCCGCAGCGGCCGGGCGCCCTCAGGGATTTCCTGAATATCCTCGGACCCAACGACGATATCTCGCGGTTCGAGTATCTGAAGAAGTCGGCGCGCAATTTCGGTTCGGTCCTGATCGGGATCGAGGCAAGCGATCCCGGAAACTTTGGCCAGATCGAGACCAAGATGGAAGCGGTGGGCTTTGCATTCCGCGACATCACCAATGATGAGGTGTTGGCCGAGTTTTTGATCTAGGCCGCGGCAAACCGGTGAAGCCCGCAGGTGAACTCGTGCTTGGAAATGTCATAGCAGGCTACAACCGCTTCTATGTCGATCCTGCCTTCATGGCCTTTCCCGGCAGCAGTTTCCCCGGATTGACAGAGTTCCGAAAAGGCCGCGAACCCGAGATTCATCGCGCTGCCCTTCAGGAAGTGAAACCGAGCCGCGAGAGTGCTGATGTTCGGACTGTCTCGTAATCGGGAGAGTTCGTCTTCCACTTCGAAAAGAAAAAGATCGACGACCTCGTCAAAGTTCTCGAGCCCGACTTCCTCGCGCAATTCAGCTACCCGGTTCCAATCGATCATCTAACTTTCCCGACTGCTTACATACGCCCGTGAGGCTATGCATCAGGTCTTAAGCAATTATTGACGCGCTCATTTCGATTCGAGGTAATTGCGACGTTTCACACACCGTTAAGCTACTGGCGCTAAGGCGATGTCCGGGGTGACAAAAGGCAATTTCGCGCGTGGTGCAGGAAACAGACCTCAAACCGAACCTGGTGCATCGAGCGAAGGCCGTTCGCAAGGTACTCGTCGTCGATGACAGCAAGTCGTTGCGAACGACATTGTCGCGGATGATGTTGACCGCGGGGTATGACGTGCGCGAAGCCAGCTCCGGTCATAAGGCTTTGCAGTTATGTCATGAGGACCCTCCCGATCTGGTGCTCAGCGACTGGATGATGCCTGGGTTGAGCGGGCTGGAATTCTGCGAGGAATTCCGAAAGATGCACCGTGACGGCTACGGTTACTTCATCCTCTTGACGTCGAAGAGCGACAAACAGGATATGGCACGGGGCTTTGACGCCGGGGCCGATGATTTTCTCACCAAGCCGGTAAACTCCGGTGAACTGCGGGCGCGGATCACGGCGGCGGAACGCGTCGTCCGGATGGAGCGGGAACTGACCGAGAAGAACCGGATGATCCGCACGACGCTCGACGAGCTTCAATCGATCCATGACTCCATCAATGGGGACCTGATCGAAGCCCGCCGGCTTCAGCAATCCCTGGTGCGCGACAGGCAACGCGATTTCGGCGGGGCAGAGGTCTCGCTGATGCTGCATTCCTGTGGTCATGTTGGCGGCGATCTCGTGGGCACGTTCCCGATCAACATGTCCGAGATCGGCATTTACGGGATAGATGTGTCAGGGCACGGGATAAGTTCTGCCCTGATGACGGCGCGACTGGCAGGATATCTTTCGGCTCACACGCCGGAGCAGAACATCGCGATAGTTGCCGGGCAGGGTGGTGATTTCCTTGCCCGCTGTCCTAGAGAAACGGTCGCGATCCTGAACGAATTGATCCTCGGGGAGATAGAAACCGAGCACTATTTCACCTTTTTGCTGGCCATTGCCAACATCGTCACCGGCGACATCACCTTCGTACAGGCGGGTCACCCGTCTCCGATCGTTCAACGGGCCAGCGGCGCGGTTGAGATCGTGGGCGATGGCGGCTTTCCGGTCGGCTTGCTGAACCGGGCCAGCTATCGGAGCGAGACGGTCCGCCTTGCTCCTGGTGACCGCTTTCTTATCCATTCCGACGGTATCACCGAAAGCCGCAGACCAGACGGCCGGATGCTGAGCGAGGTTGGCCTGTCCGCGGCAATGGAGGAGGCCAGAGACCTTCGCGGGCTGGTCTGCCTGGAAACTCTCGTTTGCCGAATGACGGACTTCACCGGAAGCACCCGGTTCGAGGACGATGTATCGGCCGTTCTTCTCGAATTCAGAGGTCGGTCAGGTATGTCCTGACGAAATGTCTGTCGCCCGAGTTACCAAGCGCTTCGGCAGCGAAGTCCGGGCTGGCCCAAATCGCGGTGTGCCCGGCTTCGGCCGGCGGGCCATGCGGGCGCACCGGCTGGGCAACGTAGATCAGGCAGAGTTTCTCGGCCCAAAGGTCGTATTCCGGCATGTAGACGAAACGCCGGAACGCCCCCAGCCGCCGAGGCGCGCCGATAATCCATCCGGTTTCTTCGAAGACTTCGCGATGCAGCGCCCGCAAAGGCGATTCGCCGGGGTCGATGCCGCCGCCCGGCAATTGCAGCTCGGGCTCGGGCTCCTCTTGGTGGGTCAGCAGCAGCTGTCCCTGCCTTGGGAGGATGGCGTAGGCCCCCATCCGGTGCGAATAGGCAATGTCACGACGTGGCGTCGGGCCGAATCTGGGGATCATGCACCCTCTCTTGGATCATCACTGGCGGTTCATATATAGTCGCGGTATGCCAATTTCTGCGGCTTAAGGGAACTCCATGACACTTGGACAAAAAATCGCGTGGGACGATACGATCCTGCCGTTCCAGCTTGACGCTTCCGATATGCGCGGCCGCCTTGCGCGTCTCGATGGCGTGCTCGACGGGATTCTTCGTCAGCACGACTATCCGCCGGCGGTCGAGGCACTGGTGGCGGAAATGGCCTTGCTGACCGCTCTGATCGGTCAGACCATCAAGTTGCGCTGGAAGCTCTCGCTTCAGGTCCAGACAGATGGACCGGTTCGGATGATCGCTACGGATTACTACGCACCGCAGGACGAGGGAGAGGTGGCCCGCATCAGGGCCTATGCCAGCTTCGATCGCGATCGGGTAACCGACGAGAGACCGTTCGACCAGCTCGGCAAAGGCTACTTTTCCGTGGTCATCGACCAGGGTCCCGGCTCGGACCCTTACCAGGGGATTACGCCGATTGCCGGCGGCAGCCTGAGCGCCTGCGCCGAGGCATACTTTGCACAGTCCGAGCAATTACCGACCCGCTTTGCCTTGAGTTTCGGCAAATCGACGGAGCGCGGAGAAGCGGAACACTGGCGTGCCGGTGGCATCATGGTTCAGCACATGCCCAAGGCCTCGCCCGGCATCTCCGGCGGCGGCACTGGTGAGGATGGTTTGCTGACGGCCGAGGATGTGGTCGGCGAGGATGGCGAAGAGAACTGGAACCGGGTGAACATCCTGCTCGATACGGTCGAGGCGTTGGAACTGATCGGACCGTCGGTCGCGCCGGCCGATCTGCTGGTGCGCCTGTTTCACGAGGAAGCCCCGCGCGCCTACGAGTTTCAACCGGTTCGTTTTGGCTGCACCTGCTCGGAAGACCGCGTGCGGCAAAGCCTCTCGATCTACTCGGCTCGTGATATCGAGACGATGACAACCGAGGAAGGGGTCGTCACCGCAGACTGCCAATTCTGCGGCTCCCATTATCGGCTTGACCCAGCGACCCTGGGTTTCGACGCGTCTGAACCGCCAGATAATGACCAGTGATGCCGCAAGCCGTTTGCGCGCGGCCATTGACCGGGCGCGGGCACCTTCGTCAGATTACGACCTGAACCCGGACACGGTTTTGCCGGAAGGGCGCAAGCTGCGCCCGGCCGGGGTTCTCGTGGCGGTTCTGCCCCAGGGAGAGGAGGCGCGTCTCTTTCTGACGAAACGATCTTCCGCCCTGAAGCATCATCCTGGTCAGATCGCTTTTCCTGGCGGCAAGCAGGATCCGGGCGACGCTGACATCACCGCCGCCGCATTGCGGGAAGCACACGAGGAAATCGGCCTCGCTCCCGGCAATGTCGAGGTTCTGGGCCTCATGCCGGCCCATGAAACCGTTACCGGGTTTCACGTGACGCCTGTCATTGCGCTTGTAAAAGAACCATTCGACCCGGTAGCGGAGGTGGGAGAGGTCGAAGAGGTGTTCGACGTTCCTCTCGACCATGTACTGACCCCGTCCAACTTCAGCGTGCAATCCCGGCGCTGGCGCGGGAGCCGGCGGCACTATTTCACGGTGCCATTCGGCCCCTATTACATCTGGGGAGCGACAGCGCGCATCCTTCGGTCGTTGGCTGACGCACTGGAAGACCAATGAAGGTTCGTGGCGAATGGCTTTACCAGGCCCCCACTCAATCGGTGTGCCGGTTGTTGGAAGAGGCTGGTTTCCAGGCGTTGTTCGTCGGCGGTTGTGTCCGTGACGACCTGCTAGGTGTGCCCGTGCGGGATATCGATATCGCCACGGATGCCCTGCCGGATACGGTTGTCGATCTGGCAGAGGTCGCGGGCCTGAAGGCGGTGCCCACCGGCATAGAGCATGGTACAGTTACCGTCGTGGCGGGTGGCCTGCCGCACGAAGTGACGACGTTCCGAAAAGACGTGGAAACCGATGGCCGCCGCGCCACCGTCGCGTTCTCGACCGATGTGGTCGAAGATGCACGGCGCCGCGATTTTACCATGAATGCTATCTATGCGCGATCCGATGGAGACTTGATTGATCCGCTCAACGGTCTGCCAGATCTGAAGGCGGGGCTTATCAGATTTATCGACGACGCAGAGCAACGCATCCGAGAGGACTACCTGCGCATCCTGCGGTTTTTTCGCTTTCACGCTTGGTATGGCAGGGGTGGCCTCGACCCGGATGGCCTTGCGGCCTGCGCTGCGCTTTCCGACGGGATCGAAAGCCTTTCGAAAGAGCGTATCGGAGCCGAGTTCCTGAAACTTCTCACGGCACCCGAGCCTGCTGAAACGATTGCTTCGATGCGCAACTCCGGCGTTTTGAGGCATGTCCTTCCCGGAGCGGATGACGGCTTGATCGGTCCGCTCGTTCATCTTGAGGGGGCACACCGCGTGCCGGCCGATCCGTTGCGCAGGCTGGCGGCATTGGGAGGCGAAAACCAAACCGAAAATCTTCGCCTGAGCCGCGCTCAGGCAAAGCAGTTGTCGCAAATTCTGGAAGGTATGGGACGTATTGCCGACCCCGGCGAGCTTGGCTATCGCATGGGCGAAAGGACTGCAGTCGATGTCCTTCTGCTGAAGGCGGCGGTAGAGAACCGGCATGTGTCTCAGCAAGAGTTTGACGCTGTCGCAACGGGATCTGTCGCCGAGTTTCCAGTGTCTGCCTCCGATCTCATGCCGGCTTTTCAGGGCCCGGCTTTGGGCGACAAACTTGCCGAGTTGGAACGGGAATGGCTTGCCTCGGGCTTCACGCTTCGCCGCGAGGACCTGCTCGGGACTGGCTTGTCATAGAGACTTCAATTGACAATCTGATCAAACTTGGGCCATCTTCACGGGACTGACGAAGGAGGGATGCAAATGTATCGCGGGATCTGGCTGAGCTAAGCCCATAATCCGCTCTATGTGATACCGAACGCGGTGGCAGCCGCGTTGCTTTTGCGCCCCCTCATCAGGATGCCGTTCATGTTCAAGTTTTTCGAGAATCTCGTCGATCCGTATTGTGAGTATACGGAAACAGACACACCTCCGACGCGGCTCTGGCCCTTCATGCGCGACTACATGCGGCCGTTTCGCCGGGTGTTCTGGGTGACGGCCATCTTCTCGGTTCTCGTGGCGACGATCGAACTCTGGCTGATCTACTACATGGGCCAACTGGTCGATCGGCTTTCGGGAGAGCCGGAAGCCGTCTGGCAGCAATACGGGCTTGAGCTGATCGTGGTCGCCCTGTTCATCCTGATTTTGCGACCTCTGGTTCAGGCGATCGACGTGCTGTTGCTCAACAACACGATCATCCCGAATTTCGGTACGTTGATCCGTTGGCGCTCGCACAAGCACGTGCTGCGGCAGTCAGTCGGCTGGTTCGAGAACGATTTCGCGGGCCGCATCGCCAACCGCATCATGCAAACCCCGCCAGCAGCAGGCGAAGCGGTTTTTCAGGTGTTCGACGCCATCACCTTTGCATTGGCCTATGTGGTCGGCGCGGCATTGATGCTGTCGGATGCCGATCCGCGCCTTGCGATCCCGATGGTCATCTGGCTGGTACTCTACGGCATCCTCGTTCGTTGGGTCATGCAGCGCGTGGGGCCGGCGTCGAAGGCGGCGTCTGATGCGAGGTCGCAGGTGACAGGCCGCGTGGTTGATGCCTACACCAACATCCACTCGGTCAAGCTCTTTGCGCACCATCAGCGCGAGCTGGAGTATGCCAAGGAAGCCATCGAGAACACCCGCACCACCTTCCGTGCTGAAATGCGGATCTACACCATCATGGACGTGGCTCTTGTGATCCTGAACGGTCTGCTGATCGTGGGCGTTGTGGGCTGGGCCATGCTGCTCTGGATGCAAGGCGGCGCGACCGTCGGTGCGGTTGCGGCGGCGACAGCGCTGACCTTGCGGCTCAATGCGATGACCGGCTGGATTATGTGGGCGCTGACCACCTTCTTCCGGCAGCTCGGCGTGGTCGCAGAAGGCATGGAAACGATCGCCCAACCCATCGACCTTGTTGACGATCCGGAGGCCAAGCCGCTGAAGATGACCGAGGGCCGCGTCGAGATCCAGGGCGTTTCGCATCATTACGGTCGCGGCGCGGGCGGGCTCGACCGAGTGTCTCTGACGATCGAACCGGGCGAAAAGATTGGCCTGATCGGCCGCTCGGGTGCCGGGAAATCGACCCTCGTAAAGCTGCTTTTGAGGTTCTACGACGCGGAAGACGGCCGTATCCTGATCGATGGGCAGGACATAACCCGCGTTCAGCAGGATAGCCTGCGCGACCATGTCGGCATGGTACAGCAGGACAGCGCATTGCTGCACCGTTCGGTGCGCGACAACATCCTTTACGGCAAGCCCGACGCAAGCGAGGAAGAGATGCTGGATGCCGCCCGCAAGGCCGAGGCGCACGATTTCATCCTCGACCTGCAGGACCCGCAAGGGCGCACAGGCTACGACGCCCATGTTGGCGAGCGGGGCGTAAAGCTCTCGGGCGGGCAAAGGCAGCGGATCACGCTGGCACGGGTCATCCTGAAAGACGCACCCATCCTGTTGCTGGACGAAGCGACCAGCGCCCTCGACAGTGAAGTGGAAGCTGCGATCCAACAGACGCTCTACGGGATGATGGAAGGCAAAACAGTGATCGCCATCGCACACCGCCTGTCGACCATCGCCCAGATGGATCGCATTATCGTGCTGGAACAGGGTCGCATATTCGAAGAAGGGACCCATTCCGAGCTTTTGGCAAAAGGCGGTCTTTATGCCCGCTTCTGGCAACGTCAATCGGGTGGCTTCCTCAATGCTGATATAGATGGCGATACTGACAGCGAGACCGCGGCGGAGTAGCGATTGACGGAATACACGATCAGACGGCTGGGCCACCTTGGTGACGGGGTTGCCGATGGCCCGGTTTTCGTGGCCGGGGCATTGCCGGGTGAAGTGGTGACCGGCACAGCCGAGGGCGAGCGGCTGAGGGACATTCGCATCGTAAAACCGTCGTCAGACCGCGTGTCACCACCCTGCCGTCATTTCAAATCCTGTGGCGGTTGCCAGATGCAGCATATGGCCGACGTGGCCCTGGCGGACTGGAAGACAGATATCGTCAGAACCGCTTTGCAGGCGCAGGGGCTCGACACTGAATTCCTTCCGATCCACACCTCGCCGCCCAACACCCGGCGTCGGGCCACTTTCGCAGCGCGGCGCACCAAGAAAGGGGCTATGGCGGGCTTTTACGGAAGGCAATCCGACGCGATCATCGAAATTCCAGATTGCCACTTGCTGCATCCCCGCTTGATGGCAGCGCTTCCCTTGGCAGAAGCGCTGGCCGTGGCCGGAGCCAGCCGCAAGACACCACTGCGCGTGGCGGCGACCTTGGCTGAACCGGGGCTCGACATCGCCGTAACCGAAGGCAAGCCGCTCGACGGACCCCTGCGGATGGCACTTGCCGAACTATGCCAGACACATGACCTTGCAAGGCTTAGCTGGGATGGCGAGACAATCGCCACGCGCCTGCCGCCCGAGCAGCGATTTGACGGTATCCCGGTCACCCCGCCGGCCGGCGCCTTCATGCAGGCGACGAAGGATGGTGAAGAGGCGCTACGGACCGATGTTCTCGACATCGTCAAGGGCGCCACCTCCGTTATCGACCTGTTCGCTGGCTGCGGTACGTTCGCTCTGCCTGTTGCGCGCAAGGCTGCGGTCCACGCGGTCGAGGGCGACCGGGCGATGACGAGCGCGCTCGATACTGCTTGGCGCCATGCCCAGGGTCTGAAGAAAGTCACGTCTGAAACCCGCGACCTCTTCCGTCAACCGCTCCAGGCCGACGAGCTTTCCGGTTTCGGCGCCGCTATTATCGATCCGCCTCGTGCCGGCGCAGAAGCCCAGATCGCGCAGATCGCCCAATCGGACATCCCAGTGGTCGCCCATGTCTCGTGCAACCCGGTCACCTTTGCACGGGATGCTGCCACTCTGGTGCGACATGGCTACAAGTTGACCCACCTGCGCGTGATCGATCAGTTCCGTTGGTCTGTGCATGTCGAGCTTGTTGCGGAATTCCGGCGCGACGCCTCGTAAGGTCGCGTATTTTCCTTGGCTCAACCCCGCGAGTTTCTGTAAAATGCGCGCACCAGGGCAAGGAAATCGAGATAGGCCATGAAGGCGATAAAACTGATTACCGTTATCCTGCTGGCAATTGGGCTGGCAGGCTGCGGATCGAAGTTCAAGAAATACAATGGGCCGGAGGTCACGCAAGTCATCGTGCAGAAGGATGAGCGGCGCCTGTTCCTCATGCATCACAACAAGGTGCTGAAAACGTATCCGGTCGAGCTCGGCTTTGCTCCGCAAGGGCACAAGCAGTTCGAAGGTGACGGCAAGACGCCGGAAGGCTTCTACTACATCGACCGGCGCAACCCGAACAGCAAGTTCCACCTTTCGATCGGACTCTCCTACCCCAATCCGAGCGACCGGGCTTTTGCCGCTGCCAACAAGAAGTCACCCGGTGGCGACATCTTCATCCACGGGCGGCCGAACGGCAATCCGCGCGACAATCGCAAGGATTGGACAGAGGGCTGCATCTCGCTGAAGAACCGCCACATGGAGTGGGTCTACGCGATGGTCAACAACGGGACGCCGATCGTCGTTACGCCGTAATTGGCGCCGATATCAGGAAGAGGGATCGGCCGCGCGCCCGCTGCGGCCGGTTACCATGGTCCACCAGATCTTGCCGTTGGTTTCCTGTTCCCAAGCGAACCCCATTTCGGTGGCTTCCTTAGACAAGATGATCCGACGGGTGTTTTCGTCCTGCATCCAGGCCGCCAGTGTTTCCAGCTCGTCCTCGTAGGTTTCCGAGATGTTCTCGCCGACGACTGTTCCGTCATAGCCAACGCGGCGTGCACGGTCGATCGGCGAAGATCCGTCAGACCCGAAATGCCACGGGCGGTTCTGCAGCGACATATCGCGCGAATGGGTGGCCGCAGCCGCGTTGAGACGCGAGTCGAGTGTCAGCGGCGCGGCGCCGGATGCCTGGCGCAACGAATTGACCGAATCGAGCATGCGGTACTGGATCGTCGAGGTCTCATTGGGGCGGATGCGATGAATCCGGGTCGATGAACTTCCGTCGGTCCCCGCAGGCGGGCCTGTCATCGTGTTGCTGCATGCCGAAAGCACCAAAAGTGCCGAAAACAGAAGTCCGATGATACGCGCCATGTAGCCCAGCCACCTCTAGAGTCGATTTTCATCCGTTTAGCCCGCGGCTCGCGGTAGTTCAAACACACTTGGGCGCCGCTTTGCCGCTGATCGCGTGTTTGAATTGCGACTGAGGCATTCGCGCACTATGATCCCGCCCGAAAAGAGCCGGGATTCACGGAGCGAAGCAATGGCGAAAAAATTCCCTGGTCGCGTTAGCAGACGCGCTTTTGTGGCAGGTACGGCAGCGGCGATTGGCGCTCCTGCTCTGGCGCAGGATATCAACGGGTCTTCCACCGTCGAGATGGAAAACGACATCTCCGAGACAACGCGTCGCAACATCTCGAGCTTCCGGGCGCTACACTGGCAGCCCTATTTTTCGAACCTGAACAACGGTGCGGTTCTCGTCGATACGCGCTCGCGGGCGCTGCATTTCTGGTCGGAGGATCAGTCGGTTTACAAGCTGTACCCGACCAGCGTTCCAATGACAGAAGAACTTACCCGTCGCGGCCGGACGAGCATTGTTCGCAAGGTTGTCGGCCCGGAATGGCGCCCGACACCCTCCATGCTGGAACGTAACCCTGACTGGCCGAGCTATGTGGGGCCCGGGCCGGACAACCCGCTCGGCACTCACGCGCTTTACCTGAGCTGGACCTACTATCGCATCCACGGCACGCACGACACCCGGAAGATCGGACGGCGTTCTTCGAACGGGTGCATCGGGCTTTACAACGAGCATATCCAGGAGCTCTTCGGGCTGACCAATGTCGGGACGCAGGTCCTCCTGATCTGACGCGAAAGCAGGCGGTCTCGATCGATGGGGCGGCGCGTTGCGCTGCCCCTTTCCGTATCTGGTGAACCTTGCGGCAAAATCACGCACCTTCTAGTCTCGTGCCGATTTCTCTGACGGATGCGCCGACATGCGACTCGATCCCTGGTTTCGGAAAGCCGAGCGATTCCCTGATGAACTGACCCGTTTGCGGGAGATCCTGCTCAGCTTTCCTCTGAAGGAGGAACTGAAATGGCGACAGCCGTGCTACACCTATGACGGCGGGAATGTCGTGGTCCTGCACGAGATGAAAGACTATTGCGGGCTCGGGTTCATGAGGGGAGCGCTTGTCGATGATCCTCACGGAGTGCTTGTTGCGCCCGGCAAGAATTCCCAGGCCGCGCGCCAGATGAGGTTTCGCAGCATCGCCGAGATCGACGATCAGGAAGAGGTCGTTCGCGCGATCATCGAGAGCGCCATCGCGGTCCACAAGTCCGGTCAGAAGGTCGACTTCAAGGCAAAGCGGGAAATGGTCTATCCCGATGAACTGAAAGACAAGATGGCGGAAGATGGAGCCTTCAAGGCCGCCTTCGAAGCGCTCACACCGGGGCGTCAGCGGGGCTACATCCTACACATCTCAGATGCGAAACAATCAAAGACCCGAATGGCACGGATCGAAAAACACTACGTCCGGATCATGGATGGACTGGGCATGAACGACAGGTAAGGCCCGCAACTATTCCTCAGCCTTCGACCCAGCCCTTCAGGTTTTCACCGATCACTTCGCTCAGCGCCTCGATATGGGCATCGTCGTCGTTGAGGCAGGGAATGTAGGTAAACTCCTCGCCCCCCGCTTCTTCGAAACTTTCCCGGATTTCCTCGTTGATCTCTTCCAGTGTCTCGATGCAGTCGGCCGAAAATGCCGGTGCAATGACCGCGATCCGTTTCTTTCCCTCTTCGCTGGCCAGCCGAGCGACTTCTTCCACGGTGTAGGGCCGGAGCCATTCCTCGGGGCCGAAGACAGACTGGAAAGTTGTGGTGATCTGCGTCTCGTCCCACCCCAGCCGTTCCCGCAATAGGCGCGTCGTTTTCTGGCACTGGCAATGGTACGGGTCGCCCTGCATGAGGTAGCGTTTGGGCATCCCGTGATACGACACGACGAGAATCTCGGGTTTTGCCTCGACGCCGCCATAGGCCCGTTCAACGGACTTAGCGAGTGCCTCGATGTAGAGAGGATGCTCGAAATACGGCTCGACCACGCGCGCGGTGGGTTGCCACGTTTCCTCCATCAAGGCGCGGAAGAACTGGTCGTTCGCCGTTGCGGACGTTGCCCCTGCATAATGGGGATAGAGCGGAAAAAAGAGGATGCGGGTACACCCGGCCTCGGTCAGGGCGCGCACTTTCGATTTGGTCGACGGGTTGCCGTAACGCATGCAGAAATCGACCATGACCTGATCGCCGTAACGATCGGCAAGCGACTTTGACAGCTTGGTCGTCTGATCGCGCGTGATGGTCATCAGGGGGCTTTCGCCCTTTTCTTCGTTCCAGATCGACTTGTAGGCCTCGCCGCTGGTGAAAGGCCGCTTCGACAGAATGATCAGCTGCAGAAGCGGCTGCCACTTCCACGGGCTGTAATCGATCACCCGGCGGTCTGACAGGAATTCGTTCAGATAGCGGCGCATCGGCCAATAGCTGTAGTGATCCGGCGTGCCGAGATTGGCCAGCAGGACACCGGTTTTCGCCTTGGTGATCGCGGGGTGGTCAGCCGGGGCGTTTTCGGGCCGGGCTGCGGGGCGGCTGGCGTCTGGCATGGGTCACTGTCTCTCTTCTTGTCAGCCGTGGAGATAACGGGTTCAGCCGTGCCGTCAATCTTTCAGCTTGCTTTCCTCGGTGCCGAGCGCGTCGGCCAGCCTTCGCGAGGCCGACCCCGGGCGAAGCGGCTGCTGCTGGCTCTCGTCGGGCGCCCAGCCGGTCAGCACGATCAATTCGAAGGTCGCCGGCACACGACCGTCTTCGCCACCGAAATTCTCTACGTAGATCTCGCTGGCCCGTGCAAACAGTGCCTTTGCGCTTGTTGACCGTCGCCGCGCGTGAAGGGCATTGCCTTCCCCCATGAAGCGCAACTCCTGCATCAGGTGCAGCGGCGTCGCATAGCTCGCCGTCAACCGCACGCTGTCTGCCACTGGAAGGGCATAACCGGCTCGTTGCAGCAAAGCACCCAGATCGCGGATCTCGGCCATCGGGGCCACCCGCGGAGACAGACCGCCGAAAAGGTCTGACTCAGCCTGCGCCAATGCCGTGCGAAGTTCATGCAGGGTCTCGCCCCCGAGCATGACGCCCAGGAAAAGCCCATCAGGCCGAAGCGCTCGCCGCGCCTGGATCAGTTGGCCAACAGGGTCGTCTGCCCAATGCAGGCACATGGCGTGAAGCACCAGGTCGTGGGAGCCCTGCGCGAGCGGCAAGACCTCCGTGTCATCAACGATGCGGGCTTCGGGCAAAAAATTGTCCCAATAAGCGGCGAATCCGCGTATGAGGGCTGGATTGTGAAAGGATTTATTAACCAATGCCAGCCGATCTTCGATTTCACCGCGAGCCGCATCATGCAGGAAAGTGACCGGCGAGGTCGTCGCGCGGGCACGGTTGCGGATCAGGGCCGCACGATCGGTAAGCGGGGTGGTCATGGCTCAGAAGGTAAGATGACGTCTGTTTCTTTTCAAACAGCCTTACAGCTGATTTATCCGCCCCGCTGTATCCTGTGCGGGACACAAGTGGAAAGCGAATTCGGCCTGTGTGGCCCGTGCTGGAGGGACACGCCCTTCATCTCCGGTTTGTCCTGTCATTTGTGCGGCATACCCCTTCCCGGAGAAGAGGAAGGCGACAAGGTTACCTGCGACGATTGTCTCAGGATCGCTCGACCGTGGAGCGAGGGTCGCGCCGCCATGCTCTATCACGAGAATGGGCGCAAGCTGGTTCTGGCGCTCAAGCACGGCGACCGGCATGAAATCGTGCGGCCCGCAACCCTTTGGCTGGCCAAGGCAGCACGGCCCCTCCTTACACCGGATACCCTGATAGCCCCCGTCCCCCTGCATTGGACGAGGATGCTTCGCCGACGCTACAACCAGTCGGCCCTGCTGACCAATGCACTGGCCCGCCAGCTGGAGGTCGATCATTGCCCGGACTTCTTGCAGCGCAACATCCGCACCCTTCCGCTTGAGGGGCAGGGTTTCGACGAGCGGTTCCGCACGCTCTCGGGCACGATTTCGGTGAAGCCGTCGCGCACCGATCTTGCACAGGGGCGAACGATCCTCCTGGTCGATGATGTCATGACCTCTGGCGCGACTATGGCCGCGGCCACAATGGCCTGTTACGCTGCGGGCGCAGAGGATGTGCGCATTCTGGTACTGGCGCGCGTGGCCAAGCACACCTAAGTTCTCCTGAAATGCAAATGTCAGGAAATCGTCATGAAACCGGTTGAAATCTATACCTCGCCGCTCTGCGGCTTCTGTCACGCCGCCAAACGGCTGCTTACCGAGAAAGGCGTCAGCTTTTCGGAGATCGATGTGTTGGCGAACCCCAAGCGCAAGGCCGAGATGATAGAACGGGCCAGCGGCGGCCGCACCGTCCCGCAGATATTTGTCGGTGATACGCATGTCGGCGGCTGCGACGAGCTTTACGCGCTAGACCGCGCCGGGAAGCTGGATCCGCTGCTGGCCGCATGAAGGCGGCGCTTCTTCAGTTGACCAGCGGGGATGATCCCGCCGCAAACATCTCCGACGTCGGCGCGCGGTTTGACGAGGCGGTGCGCCTCGGCGCAGGGTTCATCCTGACGCCCGAGGTTACGAATTGCCTTTCGACCAGCCGGACCCGGCAGAAAGAGGTGCTCAGGCCTGAGGCCGAGGATGAGACCCTTGCCGCGCTGCGCGAAAAGGCAAAGACGGCCCGGGTCTGGTGTCTGATCGGGTCCATCGCCCTGAAAACCGACGATGCGGATGGCCGTTTCGCCAATCGGTCATTTCTGATCGCACCCGACGGATCGATTGCAGCGCGGTACGACAAGATCCACATGTTCAATGTGCAGGTTTCGGAAACCGAGGTCTACCGCGAATCCGACGGCTATCGGCCGGGGGAAACCGCGGTCATGGCCGAGACCCCGTTTGGCACGATCGGGCTGACCGTATGCTACGACATCCGTTTTCCCCACCTCTACCGACAACTGGCCCAAGAAGGCGCCCAGATCCTGACAGTGCCGTCCGCGTTTTCGGCGGTCACTGGCGCCGCGCATTGGGAAACCCTTCTGCGCGCCCGGGCCATTGAAACGGGGTCCTACGTCCTTGCTCCGGCACAGACCGGCACTCACCCGGCCACGCGCGGCAAACAACGCCAAACCTATGGGCATTCCATGGCAATCGGCCCATGGGGTGACATTCTGGCGGATGCCGGGGAAGAGCCGGGTGTGATATGCATTGATCTGGATATGAAAGACGTGGAAGAAGCGAGGCGCCGCATCCCTTCCCTGCGGCAGGCCAATCGGTTCGACGACCCTGAATGACAGAAAAACCCGGCAACCCCCTTGCGGTGACGCTCTTCAGCGAAATCCTGACCAATGAACAGCTCATCCGGAACAAGTTGAGCCGGGTGCTGCCGAAGGGCATGGAAATCTCGCATTTTTCCGTTTTGAATCACCTTGCCCGTATCGGTGGCGAAAGAAGCCCTGCGCAATTGGCCACGTCGTTCCACGTGACAAGGGGCGCGATGACCAACACCCTGGGTAAACTGGAATGGGCCGGTTACGTGCATATCCGCCCCGACTGGGACGATGCCCGCCGCAAGATGGTGACAATCAGCCCCGCCGGCCGGCAAGCGCGCGATGCGGCGATTTCAGCTATTTCCCCGCTGATTTCCGAGCTGGTCGATGAACTTGGCGAGGACAAGGTGCGGGCCACCCTGCCGGTTCTCCGCGAACTGCGGACGAAGATGGAGTCGGGTAGCTGATCAGGCGGGTTTCAGGCTGGCGGTAACGTAGTTCACGCTCAGATCCCGATCTGACAATGACCATGACCAGGTCACCGGGTTGAACACGAACCCCTTGCGATCGACCGGTGAGAGGCCGGCCTGTTCAATCAGTTTATAAAGCTCGTCGGGCGTGATGAATTTCGACCATTCGTGCGTGCCCTTGGGCAGCCAGCGCATCACGTACTCGGCCCCGACAATGGCCATCGCGAAGCTTTTCGGATTGCGGTTGATGGTGGAGCAGATGTGAATGCCGCCAGGTTTCAGAAGCTGCTGACAGGCCGTGAGATAGGCCAGCGGATCGGATACATGCTCGACCACTTCCATGTTCAGCACCGCGTCGAACTGCTCGCCAGCGCCGGCCAGCGCTTCGGCTGTCGTGTGGCGGTAATCGATGGAAAGTCCCGACTGCTCGGCATGAATCTGTGCCACCGGGATGTTGCGCTCGGCGGCGTCGGCGCCGACAACCTCGGCCCCAAGTCGCGCCATCGGCTCGCTCAAAAGCCCGCCGCCGCAGCCGATGTCGAGGATTCGCAGGCCTTCGAAGGGTGACGTCGCGTTCAGGTCGCGGTCGAATTCCGCCGCGATCTGGCTAGTGATATAGTCAAGCCTGCAAGGGTTGAGCATGTGCAGTGGTTTGAATTTTCCGTTCGGATCCCACCATTCTGCGGCCATTGCCTCGAATTTTGCGACTTCACCGGCGTCAATCGTGGTCTGAGCGGCTTGCATTCTGCTCTCCATATGCTCTTTTGGTCACGCCCTCGTATATAGGACGGTCATGGATAAATTCTCAGGCCAAAAGAGCGCAGTCCAGTATTTGTACCCGCCAGTCGAGCCGTTCGACCGGCGGATGATGGATGTGGGCGACGGGCACACGATTTATGTGGAGCAGTCGGGCAACCCCGAGGGGAAGCCTGTGGTGGTGCTGCATGGCGGGCCCGGGGGTGGGTGCAGCCCGGCGATGCGGCGGTATTTCGATCCGAAGGTGTTTCGGATCGTGCTGTTCGATCAGCGCGGTTGTGGCCGGTCGAAGCCTCATGCCAGCGTGGAGGCAAACACGACGTGGCATCTGGTTGATGACATTGAAAAAATCCGCGGGGCGCTGGGCATCGAGCGGTGGATCGTCTTCGGCGGAAGTTGGGGCGCGACGCTGGCGCTGATCTATGCGCAAGCGCATCCGGATCGGGCGGTGCACCTTGTTTTAAGGGGGGTGTTCACCATGACCCAGGCCGAGCTGGACTGGTTCTATGGGGGTGGTGCCGGGCGTTTCTGGCCGGAAACATGGGAACAGTTTCAACGGCTTATACCCGAGGATGAGCGGGGGGATATGATCGCCGCGTACCATCGGAGGCTGTTTTCGGGGGACCGGGCCGAAGAGGCGAGATACGGCAAGGCCTGGGCGTCATGGGAGAATGCGCTGGCAACCGTCGGGTCGAGCGGTGTGGGTGGGGAGAGCCCGCCGGATTATGCGCGGGCCTTTGCGCGGCTGGAGAACCACTATTTCACCAATGCCGGCTTCCTGGAGACCGACGGGCAAATATTTGATAACATTCCCAAAATATCGCACATCCCCGGCACGATCGTGCAGGGCAGATACGACATGATCTGCCCGCCGGAATCGGCGTTCAGGCTGGCGAGAGACTGGGAAAAAGCCGATCTGAGGATGATTCCGCTGGCCGGGCATGCGTTGTCGGAGCCGGGGATCAGCGCCGAGCTGGTGCGCGTGATGCAGGCGCTGGGACGCGACTGACCCCCCGATTTTCCAACGTCGGTATAACGTCGGTATTTTGTCGGTATTACGTCGGTGGGCGGAACCGATGCGCGACCTACCTTCTTGTTGCAACAGGAGGTACATCATGTCGGACAAACCAGCCATCGAAGCGCGCGAGAACGGGCCCTTCGTCGCCAAGCACATTCGCAATATGAAAGGCCCCGACGGGGAAGACATCGAGGTGAAGGCCACGATGGCCCTGTGTCGTTGCGGCCATTCCGGGAACAAGCCGTTCTGTGACGGCAGCCACGAGAAGGTCGGTTTCAAGAGCGACAGCGGTGAGCCGTCGGGCAAGGACAAGATTCTGACCTATGAGGGCGAAGAGGTGACTGTGACCTTCAACCCGCGCATCTGTGCCCATGCGGCCGAGTGCGGGCGTCTGGCCGGGCATGTGTTCGACCCCGAGCAGAAACCATGGATTCAGCCGGACAAGGGCACGCGGGCCGAGGTGGAAGAGGTTGTCGCCGCATGCCCCTCGGGCGCGCTGGCGCTGAAGCGTGCGGATGGCGGGCGCGAGCATCGACTGACGGAACGGTGCGACATTACCATCGAGAAGGACGGGCCCTATTGGGTGCAGGACGTGACCTCGCCGGCAGGTGCGCAGGCGGAGGGCATGTCGTCGAAGAAATACGTGTTGTGCCGGTGCGGCATGTCGGGGAACAAGCCCTATTGCGACGGGACGCATCACGACGAAGGGTGGACGGCGGAGTAACGCCACTGGCGCGGGAGACGACTGCCCGGCCCGCGCTATTGCGACCTCAGGCCTTCCGTTGCAGGCTGTCGGCCTAGGAAGCCCGGCCGCGTCTGGCGGGGCAAGAGACGTGAGCGCCCCCATGACCAAGCCCGGATACCGCATCGATCCCGCCGACCCGGAGGCTTTTCGGCGCGCGTTTCACGAGCTGGCGGATGCCTGTCTCGAACGGGTGGAGCAGGCACGGGATCTGCCGTGGATACCGAAGCCGGACGATATTGCCGAGACGGTCGCGCTGGGCCCCGATGAGCCGGGGCTGAGCGAGGCGGAGGTTTTCGCGATCATGCGCGGCGAGGTGATGCCCTATGCGACGGGCAACACGCATCCGCGGTTCTTCGGCTGGGTGCATGGCACGGGCCAGCCGATGGGCGTGGCGGCCGAGATGGTGGCGGCGACGATGAACGCCAATCTCGGCGGGCGCGATCATGGGGCGATGGCGGTGGAACAGGCCGTGATCGACTGGTCGCGCCGACAGGCTGGGTTGCCGGAGGGGGCGTCGGGCGTGCTGACCACCGGCACAAGCCAGGCGACCATTCTGGCGATGAGCGCGGCGAGGATGAAGCTGTTCGGCGATGCCGTTCGGAAGGATGGAATCGCCGGATTGGGCCGGATCAGAGTCTATGCGGCGCAGGGCGCGCATTCCTGTTTCGAGAAGGCGATGGAAGTGATGGGGCATGGCAGCGGGGCCGTGCGGCACATTCCGCTGGGCCCCGATGGCGCCATGGATATGGAGGCGCTGGAGGCGGCGATTGCCGAGGATCGTGCCGACCGGATCGTGCCGATGGCCGTGGTGGGCACGGCCGGGTCTGTGAATACCGGAAACTTCGACAGGCTGGATGCGATTGCCGGGCTGTGCCGCCGTGAAGGGTTGTGGTTTCACGTGGACGGCGCGTTCGGGTTCTGGGCGGTTCTGGCCGAGGACCCCTGGTGTGATCTGGTCAAGGGGGTGGACCGGGCCGACAGCATTGCCGCCGATTTCCACAAGTGGATCGGGGTCCCTTATGATTGCGGCATGGTGCTGATGCGCGACGGCGATCTGCACCGGAGGACGTTTTCGACCCGGCCCGCTTATCTGGAAGGGCAGGTTGCGGGGCTTGGCGGGGGCGAGACGTGGTTCACGGATTACGGGCTGGAGTTGAGCCGGGGGTTCCGGGCGCTGAAGGTCTGGGCCGGGATCAAGGCGGCGGGGGTGCCGGCGCTTTCTGCGACAATCAGCGACAATTGCCGGCAGGCGGCGCTGATGGCGGAGCTGGTGGAGGCGTCGGAGGTGTTGGAGATGGCGCAGCCGGTTCAGGCGAACGTGTGCTGTTTCCATGTAACGCAGGGCGACCCGTCGGCGATTGCCACCGCGCTGCAGCTTTCAGGCGAGGCGGTGTTTTCGACCACGACACTGAACGGGCGGTCGTGTCTTCGGGCGGCGATCGTCAATCATCGGACGACGGAAGATGACGTCAGGCTGGCCGTGGCGGCGGTGGAACGGGAGGCGCGTGCGGCGGGATAAGACCATTCTTTGACCAAGCCCCTTGCAGACTCACCCCGGTGGGCGTATATCCCCCATCAACAGCGGCGCCGCCGGGTCCAAACCGGAGGCTCCACCGGATAGCTACGACGGGCCGCGCGCCCGTTTTTTTGTGTTTGAAGGACCGATGAGCAACACCCTGATCGCCAAATCCGCCATCGACCGCAGGATGGCCGAGATCATCACCCCCGTCATCGAGGACATGGGGTATGAGCTTGTGCGCGTGCGGCTGATGGGCGGGAAGACCGCGACGCTTCAGATCATGGCCGAGAAACCCGATGGCGGGATCGAGGTGGATGATTGCGCCGATATTTCGAACGCGGTGAGTGCCGTGCTGGATGTCGAGGACCCGATCACCGATGCCTATACGCTGGAAGTGTCGAGTCCCGGGATCGACCGGCCTTTGACACGGCTCAAGGACTTCGAGGAGTTCGAGGGGTACGAGGCGAAGATCGAGACGCATGAGCTTATCGAGGGCCGGAAACGGTTCAAGGGCGTGCTGGCCGGGGTCGAGGGCGGCGAGGTGCTGATCAATCTCGACGAGGGCACCGTGGGGCTGCAGTTCGACTGGCTGGCGGATGCCAAGCTGGTGCTGACCGACGAGCTGATCCGCGACATGTTGAAGGCGCGCAAGGATGCGGGCGTGCTCAACGAAGAACAATTTGACGATATCGAGACCGACGGGTCGGAGGAGAAATAAGAATGGCAATTACCTCTGCAAACCAGCTTGAGCTGTTGCAAACCGCCGAGGCCGTGGCGCGCGAGAAGATGATCGACCCCGGCCTTGTGGTCGAGGCGATGGAAGAAAGCCTCGCCCGTGCAGCCAAGAGCCGGTACGGCGCCGAGATGGATATCCGCGTGAGCATCGACCGCAAGACGGGGCGGGCCACGTTCACCCGCGTGCGCACGGTGGTCGAGGATGACGAGCTTGAGAATTACCAGGCCGAGATGACCGTCGAACAGGCGAAGCAGTATCTCGAGGATCCGAAGGTGGGGGATACCTTCGTCGAGGAAGTGCCGCCGGTGGACATGGGCCGGATCGCGGCGCAAAGCGCGAAGCAGGTGATCCTGCAGAAGGTGCGCGAGGCCGAGCGGGACCGTCAGTATGACGAGTTCAAGGATCGGGCGGGCACCATCATCAACGGCGTGGTCAAGCGCGAGGAATACGGCAACGTCATCGTCGATGTGGGCCGGGGCGAGGCGATTCTGCGCCGGAACGAGAAGATCGGGCGCGAGAGCTATCGCAATGGGGACCGCATCCGCTGCTACATCAAGGATGTGCGGCGCGAGGCGCGGGGCCCGCAGATTTTCCTGAGCCGGACGGCGCCGGAATTCATGGCCGAGCTGTTCAAGATGGAGGTGCCGGAGATCTATGACGGCATCATCGACATCAAGGCCGTGGCGCGTGACCCGGGCAGCCGTGCGAAGATCGCCGTGATTTCCTATGACAACTCGATCGACCCTGTCGGCGCCTGTGTCGGTATGCGCGGCAGCCGGGTTCAGGCGGTGGTGAACGAGCTGCAGGGTGAGAAGATCGACATCATCCCGTGGAACGAGGACCAGCCGACCTTCCTTGTGAACGCGTTGCAGCCGGCAGAGGTGAGCAAGGTGGTTCTCGACGAGGAAGCCGAGCGGATCGAGGTTGTCGTTCCCGAGGATCAGCTGTCGCTGGCGATCGGTCGTCGTGGTCAGAACGTGCGGCTGGCGAGCCAGCTGACGGGTCTCGACATCGACATCATGACCGAGGCCGAGGACAGCGAGCGCCGTCAGAAGGAATTCGAGGAGCGCACCAACCTGTTCATGACCGCGCTTGATCTTGACGAGTTCTTTGCCCAGCTTCTGGTGTCGGAAGGCTTCACCAACCTCGAAGAGGTGGCCTATGTCGAGCTGGACGAGCTGCTGGTGATCGACGGCGTCGACGAGGACACCGCCAACGAGCTTCAGGCCCGGGCGCGCGATGTTCTGGAAGCCCAGGCGCGCGAGGCTCTGGAGAAGGCCCGCGAGCTTGGCGCCGAGGACAGCCTTATTGACTTTGAAGGCCTGACACCCCAGATGGTGAGGGCACTTGCCGAGGATGGCGTGAAAACGCTGGAAGACTTCGCCACCTGCGCCGACTGGGAATTGGCCGGCGGCTGGACGACGGTCGACGGTGAGCGCGTCAAGGATGACGGCCTTCTCGAACCTTTCGATGTCTCGCTCGAGGAAGCGCAGCACCTTGTCATGACCGCCCGGATTTCGCTGGGCTGGGTCGACCCCGCCGATCTTGAAGACGACGAGGAAGACGAAGAAGGTCTCGAAGAGACCGCGGAAGTCGAAGAGGAGGGCGAGGCCTGATCCTTCAGGCCTCGCGGTAGCGTCTCATGGGTCGCGGTGGGCAGCCCAAGGACCGGTCGGAAGGTCCCGAACGCAAGTGCATTGCCACGGGCGAGGTGCGGCCGGTCGAAGGAATGATCCGGTTCGTGACGGGGCCGGACAACCAGATCGTGCCCGATCTGCTTGGCAAGCTGCCGGGCCGGGGCATCTGGGTGAGTGCGGACCGGGCGGCGCTTGAGAAGGCGGCCGCCAAGAACCTGTTCGCCCGCGCCGCCAAGCAACCGGTGCAGGTGCCGGAGGGTTTGGCGGATTTCGTCGAGGCGCAGCTTTCGCTGCGGGTGACGAACCTGATCAGCCTGGCCCGGAAGGGCGGCGAGGCGGTGTGCGGATACGAGAAGGTCAAGGACTGGCTTCAGAAGGAAGAGGCCAGTGTTCTGATCCAGGCCAGCGACGGGTCTGAGCGGGGGAAATCGAAGCTGAGCACGCCTTATGGCGGCGATTTCATAGGCTGGCTTACGGCTGACGAGCTGGGCCGGGCCTTCGGGCGACAAACCGTGATCCATGCCGCACTGGGGGATGGCGGTTTGCCGCTACGTGTTGTAGAGGAAGCGGCAAGGCTGAAAGGCCTGCGCGTCTCGGGTGGCGAAGAAAGCCATCGGAAAGGAAGAAAGACCAGATGAGCGACAACGACGGGAAGAAAACTCTGGGTGTGCGTGGCGGTCCCCGGTCGGGGAACGTGAAGCAGAGCTTCAGCCATGGCCGCACCAAGAACGTCGTGGTGGAAACCAAGCGCAAGCGTGTCGTGAAGCCGGCGAAACCCGGCGGCGCGCCCGGTCGTTCTGCGCCTGGCTCCTCGCAGACATCGGCTGACGGCACCAGACGGCCCGCCGGGATTTCCGATGCCGAAATGGAGCGCCGGATGAAGGCGCTGCAGGCGGCCAAGGAACGCGAGGTCGAAGAGGCCGCCCAGCGTGAGGCCGAGGAGAAGGCCCGCGAGGAAGAGAAACAGCGCCGGCGCGAAGAGGCCGAGGCCAAGGAGCGCGAACAGCGCGAGGCCGAGGAAAAGGCCAAGGCGAAGGCCGAGGAAGAAGAGCGCAAGCGCCAGGAAGAGGCGGACGCCGCGAAGCGTGCCGCCGAGGCCGCCGCGCAGCCGGCCCCGGAAGATGCCGCGCAGCAGCAGACGCGCGCGCCTGCCAAGGCCGCCCCGCCGCGCCGCGACGATGGCAAGAACAACGACCGTGACCAGAAGGGCAAGGGCCGTGGCAAAGGCCGCGACGATGGCCGCCGGTCGGGCAAACTGACCCTGAACCAGGCGCTTTCGGGCGGCGAAGGCGGGCGTCAGAAATCTCTGGCCGCGATGAAGCGCAAGCAGGAGCGCGCCCGGCAGAAGGCCATGGGCGGCGCGCAGGAGCGTGAAAAGGTCGTTCGCGACGTGCAGCTGCCCGAGGCCATCGTGGTGTCGGAGCTGGCCAACCGTATGGCCGAACGCGTCGGCGACGTGATCAAGGCGCTGATGAACAACGGCATGATGGTGACGCAGAACCAGACCGTCGACGCCGATACCGCCGAGCTGATCATCGAGGAATTCGGTCACCGCGTCGTGCGGGTGTCGGATTCGGACGTGGAAGACGTGATCGACAGCGTCGAGGACAAGGAAGAAGATCTTCAGCCGCGGCCGCCGGTCATCACCGTGATGGGCCACGTCGACCACGGCAAGACCTCGCTTCTCGATGCGATCCGCGATGCCAAGGTTGTTTCCGGCGAGGCCGGGGGCATCACCCAGCATATCGGCGCCTACCAGGTGACGACGGAAAGCGGCTCTGTGCTGAGCTTCCTCGATACGCCGGGTCACGCCGCGTTTACCTCTATGCGGGCCCGTGGTGCGCAGGTGACGGATATCGTGGTGCTGGTCGTGGCTGCCGACGATTCGGTGATGCCGCAGACGGTGGAGGCCATCAACCACGCCAAGGCGGCCGGCGTGCCGATGATCGTGGCGATCAACAAGTGCGACAAGCCCGAGGCGAACCCGGACAAGGTGCGCACCGAGCTGCTGCAGCACGAGGTGGTCGTCGAGGCGATGTCGGGCGACGTGCAGGACGTGGAAGTGTCGGCGATTTCCAAGCAGGGTCTGGACGACCTTCTGGAAGCGATCGCGCTTCAGGCCGAGATCCTCGAGCTCAAGGCGAACCCGAACCGGGCCGCCGAGGGGGCCGTGATCGAGGCGCAGCTTGACGTGGGCCGCGGCCCGGTTGCGACGGTTCTCGTGCAGCGCGGGACGCTGCGCCAGGGCGATATCTTCGTCGTGGGCGAGCAGTACGGCAAGGTGCGTGCGCTGATCAACGACCGCGGCGAGCGGGTCAAGGAAGCCGGGCCGTCGGTGCCGGTCGAGGTGCTGGGCCTGAACGGCACGCCCGAGGCGGGCGACGTTCTTAACGTGGTTCAGTCGGAAGGCCAGGCGCGCGAGATCGCCGAGTACCGTCAGAAGGCGGCGAAGGAGAAACGCGCCGCCGCCGGGGCCGGGACCACGCTGGAACAGCTTCTGGCGCAGGCCAAGGAGAACGAGAACGTCAAGGAACTGCCGATCCTGGTGAAAGCCGACGTGCAGGGTTCGACCGAGGCGATCGTTCAGGCGATGGAGAAGATCGGCAACGAAGAGGTGCGCGTGCGCGTGCTTCATGCGGGTGTCGGCGCGATCACCGAGTCGGATATCGGCCTTGCCGAGGCGTCTGGCGCGCCGGTGATCGGCTTCAACGTGCGGGCCAATGCGCCGGCGCGGAACAGTGCCAACCAGAAGGGCGTGGAAATTCGCTATTACAGCGTGATCTACGACCTCGTGGATGACGTTAAGGCGGCCGCGAGCGGCCTGCTGGGCGCCGAGATCCGCGAGAACTTCATCGGTTATGCGCAGATCAAGGAAGTCTTCAAGGTTTCGGGCGTCGGCAAGGTGGCTGGCTGTCTTGTGACCGAGGGGATCGCCCGCCGGTCTGCCGGGGTGCGCCTGCTGCGGGATGACGTCGTGATCCACGAGGGCACGCTGAAGACGCTGAAGCGCTTCAAGGACGAGGTGTCGGAAGTGCAGTCGGGTCAGGAATGCGGGATGGCGTTCGAGAACTACGACGACATCCGCCCGAACGACGTGATCGAGATCTTCGAGCGGGAAGAGGTCGAGCGTAACCTCGACTGATGCCTTCGGCAGAGTACGGAATCGAAAGGGGCGGGATCATTTTCCCGCCCCTTTGTATTCTAGGATCGTGAGGTCTTTGTCAGGCCGCCTTGGAAACAGGCCGCCCGCTAAGGGTCTTGCCGCCCACGCTGACCGTGATGCGACCGTCGGGCAATGATGCGACGTACAACCCCTGGGCCAGGATGCTGGTCCCTATGGATATGGTTCTGAGCATTATATTCCCCCAAGAAATAGTGGTTGCAAAATAGCACAATTATCCGGCGAAAGAAGACAGTTTCGCAAAAATGTCATGCCGCGACGGGTTTATGTGATGAAAGCCGTTCACCGGGTATTGCGGCCGGTGGGGACATCGGAACGCGGCGTGGCGTAAGTCATTGAAGCGCGTCCATTTGAAGGGGGTGTCTTCAAAGGTGTGGTGCGCGGTCCCGGCCTGTCAGCCGTCGGTTGGTGACAGAATGGTGTCGCTGTTGGCAGCGAAGCACGGCAACCTTTCGGAATGTCGGCCACGTATTCTCCTTACTTTTCGCGAATCAGGGCGGTGCCGGATGCCGTCCCGGGGCGGAGGGCGGAATTGCCTTCGCTGAAAGAGTTCACTACATCCTGAAGCCGATGATTTCTTGATCGGGTGTGGACGCGATGGCCTCGTTCCTTGGTTACGGGCGGAAAACCGGTGGCGAGGCCGGGGGCTTGCCGCTGCCGCCGCCGAAGCTTCGGATGAACCATGCGTCTGAGAAGGAAGACGAGGTTTATTGCCGGCACGCGGTGTTCCTTGTTCGGGCGGTCTTGGCGATGCTGGAGGTCGACAGCCTGTCGAAATACAAGCGTGGCTTTGACGGGTTGGCGGAGGCGGATATCCTCGACCTGGGGTGCGGGACGGCGCGGTTTCTGCACGGGCTGGCGCTTGAGGGGATGCTGCCGAGGAAGTTCACGGGTGTGGACGTTCAGGCGAAGCATATTCGCTGGTGCCGCGACAACCTTTCCGGCCGGGGAAATTTTCACTTCCAGCATGTCGATGTGCAGAATGACCGGTACAACCCGTCGGGCCGGGCGACGATTCATGGCCAGATCGACCCGGCGCATCACGATGCGGATTTCGTGATGATCCGGTCGGTCTTTACCCATATGCGCACGGCGGAGGCGGTGCAGACTCTGCACGAGGTGCGCAACATCATCGCGGGGGACGGGCGGGTGTACCTGACGGTGAATGTCGCGCAGAACGCCGAGGCCTGGACCGACAGACCGGACGGGCGAGCCGATGGCGACAACCTTCTGAAGGTTCAGTTCAACAAGGCCTATTTCGAGAACATGATCGACGAGGCCGGGTTCGGGGTTTCCGGGTTCGCGGAGAATGTCGAGAACCAGTGCGCCTATCTGCTGAGGCCGGTCTGAGGGCGGTGGTCAGAGCCAGTCGCGGAGCATGGCGATCAGGGGGATGTCGGCGGGGGGCATCGGGTAGTTGCGCAGCTCGTTCACGCGGGCCCATTTGAGGGTCTGGCCCTCGCGGCCTTGTGGTGTGCCTTCCCATTTGCGGCAGGCGAAGAGGGGCATGAGAAGGTGGAAATCGTCATAGCTGTGGCTGGCGAAGGTGAGGGGCGCGAGGCAGCTTTGCCAGGTTTCGATGCCCAGCTCCTCGTGCAATTCGCGAATCAGGGCGGCCTCGGGGGTTTCGCCGGGTTCGATCTTGCCACCCGGAAATTCCCAGAGGCCGGCCATGGATTTTCCCTCGGGGCGTTGTGTCAGAAGGATGCGGCCGTCGACGTCGATGAGGGCGACCGCCGAGACTAAGATGGTCTTCATGAGCGGTAATCGGCGTTGATGTCGATGTAGCCGTGGGTGAGGTCGCAGGTCCAGACCACCGCGCGGCCGCCACCGAGGCCGAGATCGACGTGAATCTCGAGCTCGGGGTTCTTCATGTAGGCCGCTGCCGCGTCTTCCGAGTAGTCGGGGTTCACCCAGCCATCCTTGGCGACGAGGATATCGCCGAACCAGATGCTGAGCGTGTCGCGGTCTGCGGGCGCGCCGGATTTGCCGACGGCCATGACGACGCGGCCCCAGTTCGGGTCTTCGCCGGCGATGGCGGTTTTCACCAGCGGCGAGTTGGCGATGGCGAGCCCGTGGGTGCGGGCGTCGGCATCGCTGGAGGCACCGGTGACCGAGACGGTGACGAACTTCGTGGCGCCTTCGCCGTCGCGCACGACCTGGTGGGCAAGGTCGAGCATGACACGCCGCAGCCCTTCCATGAAGGTGATGCTGTTTTCCGTCACGCGGATGCCAGAGGCGCCGGTGGCGGCGACAAGCAGCGTGTCGGAGGTGGAGGTGTCGCTATCGACGGTGATGCAGTTGAAGGTGGTCTGGTTCAGGGCCGAGACCATGGATTGCAGGATTGGCTGTTCGATGGCGGCATCGGTGAAGATGTAGACCAGCATCGTTGCCATGTCGGGGGCGATCATACCGGAGCCCTTGGCGATGCCGGCGATGCGCACGGGTTGGCCGTCGATTTCCACCTGCGTGCCCGAGCCCTTGGGGAAGGTATCGGTGGTCATGATGGCGCGGGCGGCGTTCTCGATGCCGGTAGGGTCGAGATTGCCCTTCAGCTCTTCAAGCTTGGCGGCAATGCGGCCATGGGGCAGCGGTTCGCCGATCACGCCGGTGGAGGAGGAGAAGACCCGCGCCTCGGGGACGTCGAGGGTCTTGGCGACGGCGGAGGTAACGGCGGTGACCGCCTCTTCGCCGTTGCGGCCGGTGAAGGCGTTGGCGTTGCCGGAGTTGACGACGATCGCCGCGCCGGCCTCTGACTGGAAACGGATCTTCTTCTGGCAGTCGAGCACTGCCGCCGAGCGGGTGGCCGACCGGGTGAAAACCCCGGCCATGGCCGTGCCCGGTGCGAGCAGCGCGAGCATCACGTCGCGCCGCCCGGAATAGCGCACTCCGGCCTCTGCCGTGGCAAAGCTGACCCCGCCGATCTCGGGAAGCGTCGGGAACGCTTCGGGGGCCAGCGGGGAAAGAGGAGGGGTTGCGCCCATGGTCAGTTCTCCAGGAGGCTGGTGTCGTTGATCGCCTCGGGATTGATGCCGGAAATATCGGCGCGGTCAATCTGCGCATCTTCCGAGAGTTTCTCGACATGGGCCGTGAGCATCTGTTCGCGGGCCTGGCTGGCCAGTTCGTCGCGGACGGTTTCGAACTCGGGGCGTTCCTTTTCGCGGGTTTCGGCCAAGGTCACCACGTGCCAGCCGAACTGGGTTTCGACCGGGCCGGAGACCCCGCCGGGTTCGAGCGCCGCGACGGCCTCGAAGAAGGGTTGCACCATGTCGCCTTCGCCGAACCAGCCGAGATCGCCGCCGGAGGGGGCGGAGGGGCCGGTGGAGTGTTCGCGCGCGAGCGCGGCGAAATCGGCGCCGTCTTCCAGCTGGGTCACGAGATCCTGGGCTTCTTCCTCGGTCTCGACGAGGATGTGCGAGGCGCGATATTCGGTTTCGCCGGCCTCGTCGGGGTATTGCTCTTCATAGGCCGCTTTCAGCGCGTCCTCGTCGAGGCCGCCGGCCATGACCTCGGAAATGACCTCGCCTGCGGTGACCGCGCGCTCTTCGTTTTCGAGGAGAATTTGGCTTTGCAGGGAGAGCTCGCCCTCGAAGGACTGTTGGAGGAGCGTCTGCTGGATCAGCTGATCGATGATGCCCTCGAACAGAAGGGCGGGCGGGAATTGATCATATTGCCGCGGCAGATCGGCGCGGACGGCGATGACGTGGCCAAGGGTGATCTCGGTGCCGTTGACGGTGGCGAGCACTTCGCTCGGGTCGGCGGTTTCCTGGGCCTTGGCGGCGGGGCTGAGGGCCATCGCGGCTGCGAAGGCGGCCGCGAGGATGGGGCGGAAGGTTGCGGGCATGGGCTGTCCTTTTCTGGTCGGGATCAGGGCGCGGCGCCCTGTTACGTTGACACTCGTTCGGCGGCCCCTTACATCGCCTTATGATCAAGGCAGGACCGCCCGCTGGCCCCGTTCTAGGGGGGCATAGAGGCAGGGGCAAGCAATTGCCTTTCACGAACTTGCGAAACACCGGAACGGACACGCTATGCTGGGTATCAACACTGTCGCCAAGAAAATCTTCGGGACAGCAAACGACCGGAAGGTAAAGGCGACACGCCCGCTTGTCGACAAGATCAACGCGCTGGAACCGGAGTTCGAGGCGCTGAGCGACCAGGGGCTGATTGACCGGACAGCGGACCTCAAGGAGCGGGTGGCCGGGGGCGAGAGCCTCGACAATATCCTGCCGGAAGCCTTTGCCAACTGTCGCGAGGCCGCGCGCCGGGCGCTGGGGCTGCGGGCGTTCGATGTGCAGCTGATGGGCGGGATCTTCCTGCACCAGGGCAATATTTCCGAGATGAAGACGGGTGAGGGCAAGACGCTTGTTGCGACCTTCCCGGCCTATATGAATGCGCTGACCGGTGGCAGCGTGCATATCGTGACCGTCAACGATTACCTGGCCAAGCGGGATGCCGAGTGGATGGGCAAGGTTTACGGCGCGCTGGGCATGACCACGGGCGTCGTTTATCCGCAGCAGCCCGATGGCGAGAAGAAGCAGGCCTATGCCTGTGACGTGATCTACGCCACCAACAACGAGCTAGGCTTCGACTATCTGCGCGACAACATGAAATCGTCGCTTCGGGAGATGAGCCAGCGCGGGCATCACTTTGCCATCGTCGACGAGGTGGACAGCATCCTGATCGACGAGGCGCGGACGCCGCTGATCATTTCGGGCCCGGCGCAGGACCGGAGCGAGCTTTACGTCACCATCGACAAGCTGATCCCGTTGCTGACGGAAGAGCACTATACGATCGACGAGAAGACCAAGAACGTGACCTTCACCGAGGAAGGCAACGAGTTCATCGAGGAGACGCTGCGCGAGAACGGGCTGATCGAGGAGGGGCATTCGCTGTATGACCCCGAGAGCACGACCATCGTGCACCACGTCAACCAGGGCCTTCGGGCGCACAAGCTGTTCCAGAAGGACAAGGACTATATCGTGCGCGACAGCGAGGTTGTGCTGATCGACGAGTTCACCGGGCGGATGATGCCCGGGCGGCGCCTTTCGGAGGGTCTGCACCAGGCGATCGAGGCGAAGGAGGGCTGCAAGATCCAGCCCGAGAACGTGACGCTGGCCCAGGTGACCTTCCAGAACTACTTCCGCCTCTACGACAAGCTTGCGGGCATGACCGGGACGGCGGCGACCGAGGCCGAGGAATTCGCGCAGATCTACGGGCTGGGCGTGGTGGAAGTGCCGACCAACCTGCCCATCGCCCGGATCGACCAGGACGATGCGGTTTATCGGACGCAGGAAGAGAAATACAACGCGATCATCGAAGCGATCCAGAAGGCGCACGAGAAGAAGCAGCCGGTTCTGGTGGGCACGACCTCGATCGAGAAATCGGAGGTTCTGAGCCAGCTTCTGACCAATGCCAAGGTGCCGCATAACGTTCTGAACGCGCGCCAGCACGAGAAAGAGGCGCAGATCGTCGCCGATGCCGGCAAGCTGGGCGCCGTGACGATCGCCACGAACATGGCCGGCCGCGGCACCGACATCAAGCTGGGCGGCAATGTCGATTTCAAGGTGATGGAGGCCATCGCCGCCGAGCCCGAGAAAGACCCCGAGGAGATTCGCCAGCGGATCGAGGCCGAGCACGAGGCCGACGAGAAGGCCGTGAAGGAAGCCGGGGGCCTGTTCGTTCTGGGCACCGAGCGGCACGAGAGCCGGCGGATCGACAACCAGTTGCGCGGCCGGTCGGGCCGGCAGGGCGACCCGGGGCGTTCGGCGTTCTTCCTGAGCCTCGACGACGACCTGATGCGGATCTTCGGGTCGGAACGGCTTGAGAAGGTGCTGTCGGGTCTTGGCATGAAGGAAGGCGAGGCCATCATTCACCCGTGGGTGAACAAGTCGCTGGAGCGGGCGCAGGCCAAGGTCGAGGGGCGCAACTTCGACATCCGCAAGCAGCTTCTGAAATTCGACGACGTGATGAACGAGCAGCGGAAGGTGATCTTCAAGCAGCGGCTCGACATCATGAAGGCTTCGGACCTGAGCGAGATCGTTCAGGACATGCGCGGCGAGGTGATCGACGAGATGATCGATCAGTACATGCCGCCCAAGACCTATGCCGACCAGTGGGACATGGAAGGGTTCGACGCCGCCGTGCGCGAGAAGCTGAACCTTGACCTGCCCGTGGTGGAATGGGCCGACGAGGAAGGTGTCGACGACGAGGATATCGCCGAGCGGCTGGAAAAGGCCGCCGACGAGATGATGGCGCAGAAGGCCGCTGCGTTCGGCCCCGAGAACATGCGCAGCATCGAAAAGCAGATCCTGTTGCAGACCATCGACCAGAAATGGCGCGAGCACTTGCTGACGCTGGAACACCTGCGCAGCGTCGTGGGCTTCCGCGGTTATGCGCAGCGCGACCCGCTCAACGAGTACAAGACCGAGGCGTTCCAGTTGTTCGAGACGATGCTCGACAGCCTGCGGCAGGACGTGACGCAGAAGCTGTCGCAGATCCGGCCGATGACCGAGGAAGAGCAGCAGTCGATGATGCAGGAGATGGAGCAGCAGCGCGCCCAGATGGCCGCCGCTGCCGAGACCCAGAAGGAAGGGCAGATCGTTCAGGAGACGTCTTCGCCCGAGGGGTTCGATGAAAACAACCCCGAAACCTGGGGCAACCCGGGCCGGAACCAGCCCTGCCCCTGTGGATCGGGCAAGAAGTTCAAGCACTGTCACGGCCAGTTTTCCTGAGCTGTCAGCGCCATAACCAGAGCATAATCAAATCATAAGGCTGCCTCACGGCGGCCTTTTTCTCTTTCTAGAACTCCCCCTGATCTTTTCGGTGTGGGAGAATGCCATGATCAGTGCCAGACGTATCATAACGGTCCTCGGGACGTTGATCTGTGCCGCGGGAACCGGGTTTTTCATGCAGCACTACATGCAGTCTCCGGACAAGGCGGCCCAGGCCAGCAATGTTCAGGTGGCGTCGGTCAACGCGATGCAGGACGTGGTTCCGCTTGTCGAAGAGGCGCGCAAGGCGGCCTTCGAGGGAGAGGACGAGGTTCAGCTTGAGGAGATTGCCCTCACCGCCGCCATTCCGGTGCCGCCGTCGGCCGCGCCGCAGCCCGAGCTTCTGCCGGATGCCCCGGTGACGCTGGCTGCGCTTGAGGATGAGCCGATCACCGAGCTGCCGCAGGAAGAGCCTGCGCCGAGCTTCGGCTGTGACATTGCGTTCGAGGCCCAGCCCGTTGCCGCGGCGATGGTCAGGCTGACGCTGTCGGCGCCGTGTCTGTCGAACGAGCGGTTCACGCTGCACCACAATGGCATGATGTTCGCCGATGCCACCGATGCGAATGGCAAAGCCGAGATCAGCGTGCCTGCGCTCAACACGTCGGCGATCTTCATCGCGACCTTTGCCAGCGGCGCAAGCGCCGTGGCCGATGCCGAGGTGGGCACGCTGGAATATTACGACCGTGCCGTGGTGCAGTGGAGCGGGCCGGAGGGGCTTGGCATTCACGCGCTGGAATACGACTCGCTTTACGAGGACGAGGGCCACGTGTGGTCTGGTGCCGCCCGTGACATGGCGAGCGCGGCCAAGGGCGAGGGCGGGTTCATCACCCGGCTTGGCGACCCCGACGCGTTCAACCCGATGATGGCCGAGGTTTATACCTTTCCGTCGGGCACCGCGCTGAAGGAAGGCATGATCCGTATCAGCCTCGAAGCCGAGGTGACGGAGGCCAACTGCAACACCGATATCGAGGCGCAGATCCTGCAGAAATCGGGCAACACCCGGATGGATGCCCGCGAGCTGGTGCTTGCCATGCCGGAATGTGACGCGGTTGGTGACTATCTGCTGTTGAAAAACCTCTTTGATGACTTGAATATCGCCCGCAACTAAACAGCTGCGGCCGGGAGTCATTTCATGGCGATTGTACGTGCGGCGATCTTCGCCGCACTTCTTCTTTTTTCCTTCGTCCCCACAGCCCGGGCGCAGGATGTCACGCTGATATCGCGCGACGGAGATGTCGAGATATCGGGTAATCTGGTGGGGTTCGACGGCGAGTTCTACCGTGTTGATACGGTTTACGGCGAGCTGACGGTCGATGGGTCGGGCGTGGTGTGCGAGGGGCCGGGGTGCCCCGACCTCGAGGCGTTCGTGGCGCGGGTGACGTTTTCCGGGGCGCCGACCGTGGGCCGGGTGCTGATGCCGGCGCTGATCGAGGCGTTTGCCATCCGCAACAGCTTTCAGGTCGATCGCGAGGTCGTGTCGGACCGCGAGACGGTCTACCGGGTGACCGACCCGGGGCAGGATGGCCGCGTGCTGGGCGAGTTCACCTTCCGGCTGAACAACACCGACGAGGGGTTTGCCGACCTGCTGGCCGATGAGGCCGATATCGTGATGGCGATGCGGGAGGTGCGGCGCGAGGAAGTGGTGCGCGGCCGCGAGGTGGGGATCGGCGACCTGTCGTCGCGCAATGGCAGCCGGGTGATTGCGCTGGATGCGCTGGTGCCGGTGGTGGCGCCGTCGAACCCGGTGCAGTCGGTCTCGCTGACCGAGCTGGTGCAGGTGATGACCGGCGAGATCGACAACTGGCAGGCGCTGGGCGGGCCTGACGCGCCGATCGCGGTGCATGTGCACGGGCCGCGTTCGGGGCTGGGGCAGGCGACGGAGGACCGGCTGTTGAAACCCGCCTTCGAGAAGCTTCTGGAGGCGGTGACCTTTCACCCGGCGGGGCCGGGGCTGGCCCGGTCGGTGGCGGCGGACCCGTTCGCGATTGGCGTGACCAGCCGGTCGGAGACGGACGCGGCGTGGGAGCTGGCGATACGAGGCGAGTGCGGTTTCGAGCTTCGGGCCGGGCGGCAGGCGGTGAAGACCGAGGATTATCCGCTGACCTCGCCGATGTTCCTGTACTTGCCGGCGCGGCGGTTTCCCAAGCTGGTGCGCGAGTTCCTGTCGTATCTGCGAGACCCGTCGGCGCAGCTGGTGATGCGGCGGGCCGGGTTCGTCGACCAGGCGCCCGAGGAGATCGCGATCCACCAGCAGGGGGATCGGTTCGCCAACGCGATTGCGCGGGCCGGGGAAGAGACGCAGCTTGAGGAATTGCAGCGGATGGTGTCGTTCCTGACGCCGCTGAAACGGCTGACCACGACGTTCCGGTTCGAGACAGGGTCGGTGCGGCTGGATGCGCAATCGCGGTCGAACGTGCAGCAACTCGCGCGGGCGATGGAGGTTGGGCTTTACGACTCGCGCCGGCTGGTTTTCGTGGGGTTCAGTGACAGCGACGGGGCGGCGGCGGCCAATCTGAAGATTGCCCAGAGGCGGGCCGACGCGGTGCGCGACGCCGTGGTCGAGGCGGCAGAGACGGCGAACCTGTCGCGGATCGGGCTGGAGACGGAAGCGTTTGGCGAGGCGATGCCGATGGCCTGCGACGACAGCGCCTGGGGCCGGCAGATCAACCGGCGGGTCGAGGTTTGGGTGCGCTGATGCGGGTTACAGGTAGCCCTCGGCGCGGAAGCTGAGCTCCTCCGACTTTCCGATGATGACGTGATCGTGCAGCACGATGTTCAGCGCCTCGGCGGCGCGCACGATCTGGCGCGTCATGGAGATATCGGCATCGGATGGCGTCGGGTCGCCCGAGGGGTGGTTGTGGACGAGGATGAGCGCGCTGGCGTTGAGCAGCAGCGCGCGCTTCATGATCTCGCGCGGGTAGACGGGCACGTGGTCGACCGTGCCTTCGGCCTGTTCCTCGTCGGCGATGAGGGTGTTCTTGCGGTCGAGGTAGAAGACGCGGAACTGCTCGGTGGGGCGGTGGGCCATGGTGGTGCGGCAATAATCGAGCAGAGCATCCCACGAGGACAGCACCTGTTTCTGGCGGATACGGGATTGCGAGAGGCGGTGCGCGGCGGCCTCGACCACCTTGAGTTCGCAGATCACGGCCTCGCCCACGCCATCAGTGCTTTCAAGCTGGTCGGGCGGGGCGGAGAGCACGCCGTTGAAATCGCCGAACCGGTCGAGCAGGGCGCGGGCGAGGGGTTTGACGTCGCGACGCGGGATGGCGCGGAAGAGGACAAGTTCGAGCATCTCGTAATCGGGCAGGGCGCCGGGGCCGCCGGACAAGAACCTGTCACGCAGGCGCCTGCGATGATCGCGGAGGTAGGAGGGTTGTTTCGGCTCGAGCCGGGTGACGGGCGCAGGGCATTCATCGCTGTCGAAGAGCGGGAGGGACATGTCGGAAAAGGCGTTGGAGTCGGACATGCCCGTCAGGATGCGCCTGTATGGTTAGCGAAGGGTTAAGCCTGCTGTGGCGCCTCGGGCGGGTAGAGCCTGTCATAGCCGCATGTGAAGACGAAGGTATAGACGAGGTAGAAGGCCGCGAAGGAGAGATCCATCACTAGGGCGGCGAGCAGGGAGATATCGAGCCACCACGCCACGACCGGCAGGAGCAGCGCCATGAAGGACAGCTCGAACAGGGTGGCATGGGCGATGCGCAGGGGCAGGGATTTCCGCGCCGTGCCGCGCCAGCGCAGGAGGGCGTGATCGAAGCCGAGGTTGAAGATGTAGTTCCAGAGCGTCGCAAGCGTGCCGCTGATGATGGCGAGCGCGCCGATATCGCCCATCGGGTGGGCGAAGAGCCACGCGAAAAGCGGGGTGACGATGAGGATGCCGAGGATCTCGAAGGCAAGGGCCTGGCGGATACGGTCGAGGGTGGTGCGCATGGGGCGTCTCCGATTTTACCGGGTCGTCCCGTGCAGTGATCGATTGGATCGGGCGAGGTCGTCCTTGCCTGATGGGGAGATATTCATCGCGGTTCGGGAAATCAAGTTTTCGGAAATCTCGGAACCCTCCAGCGCTGGAACCCCGTTGGTTGGGCAGGAGGGATCGACCCGAAAGGAGGTTTTCCATGTCCTACTGGCGCTTTTTCGCGATGATCGGCACTTCGACGGTGGTGATGTTCGGCCTGATGTATTTGAACACATACCTTTGGCCGCACGCGCTTTACAGTGAGACGCGCGCCTATATGGCGGTGCTCATGGGAGCCGTGATGGCGGTGATCATGCTGTCCTTCATGCTGGCGATGTATTCAAACCGGAAGGTGAACATCGCCATCTTCTCTGGCAGCGTGATCGTGTTTGCCGCGATGCTGTACCTGGTGCGCAGCCAGGTGACGGTGAACGATCAGAGTTTCATGCGGGCGATGATACCACACCATTCGATTGCCATCATGACGTCGAGTCGGGCCAATATCTCGGACCCGCGGGTGCGCAAGCTTGCCGATAGCATCATCGCGGCGCAGAACAAGGAAATTGCCGAGATGAAATACCTTATCGCCCATCCCGAGGACGATGCGGATGCCGCTCCCATTCCGGCGAGGTCGGGAGGTGAGCCCGCGCCGGTGGCGAGTGTCGGTGAGGCGCTTTCGGAAGTTCGGGTCGAGACGCTGGATGCCGAGGCGATGACCGGCGAGGAGATCAGCGGTGTACTGGACGGCGACGCCCAATGCCGGTTCCTGCGCACGCTCGACAGCCCGGCTATTCTGGCTTCGGATGACGCCGGCGCGGCGGTGATGAAGCTGAACGGCCGGCTTGTGGCGCTTGAAGGCGATGCCGACGCGGGGTTCACGGCAGATGGTGTGGATATGCAGGTCACGCCGGTGGATGGCGCCACGGAGCAGGCGGCCGACCTTGTCATGACCCTCGATGCGGGCCTGACGGTTGGCTATCGCGGGTTCTTCGAATGTTATGGAGAGAGGTAAGCCGTGAGGCGTATCCCGGCGCGCCGTCAGAGGGCGCGCCGGGATCAATCATCAGCTTTTCATCGAGTCCCAGAAGCTTTTCACCGAGGAGAAGAAGCTCTTGCTCTCGGGGTTGTTGTCTTCGCTGAGACCGGCGAATTCGCGCAGGATTTCCTTCTGGCGCGAGGTCAGGTTCACCGGCGTTTCGACCGCCAGTTCGATGAACATGTCGCCATGGGCGCCGCCGCGAAGCGAGGGCATGCCCTTGTTGCGCAGGCGCATCTGCCGGCCGGTCTGCGAGCCTTCGGGGATCTTCACCCGGCTGCGCCCGCCGTCGATGGTGGGTACCTCGATATCGCCGCCAAGGGCGGCGGTGCTGACCGAGACCGGCACGCGGCAGAAGAGGTTCTTGTCCTCGCGCTGGAACAGCTCGTGCGGGGAGACCTCGATGAAGATATAGAGGTCGCCCGCCGGGCCGCCGCGCATGCCGGCCTCGCCTTCGCCGGCAAGGCGGATGCGGGTGCCGGTTTCGACGCCTGCGGGGATGTTCACGCTGAGCGAACGGTCGCGTTCCACCCGGCCGTGGCCGTGGCAGGACTTGCAGGGGTTTTTGATGATCTGGCCCAGGCCCGAACAGGTCGGGCAGGTGCGTTCGACCGTGAAGAAGCCCTGTTGCGCGCGGACCTTGCCCATGCCCGAGCAGGTCGGACAGCTTGTGGGTTCGGCGCCGCCTTCGGCCCCGGAGCCATCGCAGGCATCGCAGGTGACCGAGCTGGGCACGTTGATGGTCTTTTGCAGGCCGGTATAGGCTTCCTCGAGCGTGACGCGCAGGTTGTAGCGCAGGTCGGAGCCGCGCGAGGCGCGCTGTCGCCCGCCGCCGCGCTGGCCGCCCATGAAGTCGCCGAACAGGTCGTCGAACACGTCGGAAAAGGCCGAGGCGAAATCGCCCTGGCCGGCGCCGCCCATGCCGCCGGGACGCCCGCCGCCGCCCATGCCGCCATCGAACGCGGCGTGGCCGAAGCGGTCGTAGGCCGCCTTCTTCTCGGGGTCTTTCAGGACGTCATAGGCTTCGCCCGCCTCCTTGAATGCCTTCTCGGAGTTGGGGTTGTCCTTGTTTCGGTCGGGGTGAAGTTCCTTGGCCTTGGTGCGGTAGGCTTTCTTGATCTCTTCTGCCGACGCGCCCTTTGAGAGCCCAAGTACTTCGTAATAGTCGCGTTTGGACATCTCGGATCTCCTTCAAAAGGTCAAACGGGGGCCCTGTGCAGGCCCCCGGTCAACCGTCGCTCGGCTCACGAGCGCTTGTTGTCGTCGAGATCCTCGAAGTCGGCATCGACGATATCGTCGTCGTCCGAACCGCTGCGGTCGGCCGCGGCGGGCTCGTCATCCGACTCTTCCTGGCTGGCCTTGTAGATGGCCTCGCCGAGCTTCATCGCGGCCTCGGTGACGTTCTGGATGCCGGCCTTGATCTTTTCGGCGGTGGCATCGTCTTTCTCGAGCTCGTCTTTCAGGGCCGCGACGGCCAGTTCGATCGCCTCGATGGTGGACGGATCGACCTTGTCGCCGTGCTCTTCCATCGACTTCTCGGTCGAGTGGATGAGGCTTTCGGCCTGGTTGCGGGCCTCGACCATCTCTCTGCGGGCCTTGTCGGCTTCGGCGTTTTCCTCGGCGTCCTTGACCATGTTGTTGATGTCTTCCTCGGAAAGACCGCCCGACGCCTGGATCGTGATCTTCTGCTCCTTGTTGGTGCCCTTGTCCTTGGCGCCGACGGAGACGATGCCGTTGGCGTCGATGTCGAAGGTCACCTCGATCTGGGGCATGCCGCGCGGGGCCGGCGGGATGTCTTCGAGGTTGAACTGGCCGAGCAGCTTGTTGTCTGCGGCCATTTCACGCTCGCCCTGGAAGACCCGGATCGTCACGGCCGACTGGTTGTCTTCGGCGGTCGAGAAGATCTGAGACTTGTTGGTCGGGATCGTGGTGTTGCGGTCGATCAGGCGGGTGAAGACACCGCCCAGCGTTTCGATACCCAGCGACAGCGGGGTCACGTCGAGCAGGACCACGTCTTTCACGTCACCCTGAAGCACGCCGGCCTGAATGGCGGCACCCATGGCGACGACCTCGTCGGGGTTCACACCCTTGTGGGGCTCTTTCCCGAAGAACTTGGTCACTTCCTCGACCACGCGGGGCATGCGGGTCATACCGCCGACCAGAACGATCTCGTCAATCTCGTTGGCCGAGAGACCGGCGTCTTTCAGCGCGGCCTTGCACGGTTTCAGCGAGGCCTGGATCAGGTCGCCCACGAGGCTTTCCAGCTTGGCGCGGGTCAGCTTGATGACCATGTGCAGCGGCTGGCCGCTCGAGCTCATCGAGATGAACGGCTGGTTGATCTCGGTCTGCGAGGAGGAGGACAGCTCGATCTTGGCTTTCTCGGCTGCTTCCTTCAGACGCTGCAGCGCCATCTTGTCCTGCGTGAGGTCGACGCCGTGTTCCTTTTTGAACTCGTCGGCGAGGTAGTTGACGATGCGCATGTCGAAGTCTTCACCGCCGAGGAACGTGTCGCCGTTGGTGGATTTGACTTCGAAGAGGCCGTCGTCGATTTCGAGGATGGTGACGTCGAACGTACCGCCGCCAAGGTCATAGACGGCGATGGTGTGCGTCTCTTGCTTGTCGAGGCCATAGGCCAGCGCGGCGGCGGTCGGTTCGTTGATGATCCGCAGCACTTCGAGGCCGGCGATCTTGCCGGCATCTTTCGTGGCCTGGCGCTGTGCGTCGTTGAAATAGGCGGGAACGGTGATGACGGCCTGCGTCACCTCTTCGCCGAGATAGCTTTCGGCGGTTTCCTTCATCTTCCCGAGGATGAAGGCGGAGATTTGCGACGGCGAATACTTCTCGTTGCGGACAGAGACCCATGCGTCGCCGTTGCCACCATCGACGACGGAGAACGGCATGTTCTTCTTGTCCTTGGCGAGGTCCGAGTCGTCGACCCGGCGGCCGATGAGGCGCTTGACGCCGAAGATGGTGTTTTCGGGGTTGGTGACCGCCTGGCGCTTGGCCGGCTGGCCGACGAGGCGTTCGTCTTCGGTGAACGCGACGATGGAGGGGGTTGTCCGTGCCCCTTCGGAGTTCTCGATCACGCGAGCCTGGCTGCCATCCATGAGGGCGACGCAGCTGTTGGTGGTGCCGAGGTCAATACCAATCACTTTGGACATGTTTTTCGATCCCTTCTTCTTAAGGCGATTTCCACGATGACCGGACCCTTTATGGCATCCGGCCCCGATACTCTGGCAGACCGGGCGAGGCCCGTCCTGCGCTTCTCGGCGTATATAGGCAGGCCGTTTGCGCCCTGCAAGCGCCGCTGCGCGGCGTAACCTGCAAAATTGGAACAAGTGCGGTAGGAAGGACGCGGATTCGGACCGGAGGGCGCGATGCAACCGACACAGACGATCAGGGGCGTAGACGTGTACGAGGGATTCCTCGACCGCGAGGCGCAGGGGCAGGTGGTGGACGATATCCGCGGCGTGGCCGAAATTGCGCCGCTGTTCTCGCCGATGACACCCTATGGCAAACCGATGCGGGTGAAGATGACGTCGGCTGGGAAATACGGGTGGTATTCGGATCGGAAAGGGTATCGGTATGAGCGGCAGCACCCCGACGGGCAGGACTGGCCCGCGATACCGGAGAGCGTTCTGGCGATCTGGCGCACACTGGTGAGCACGGAGCGGATGCCGGATTGCTGCCTTGTGAACTATTATGGCGAAGAGGCCCGGATGGGGATGCACCAGGACCGCGACGAGGCCGATTTCGGCTGGCCGGTGCTGTCGGTGTCGCTGGGCGACGAGGGGATGTTCCGGATCGGTAACGCCACGCGGGGCGGCAAGACGCAATCGGTGTGGCTGCGGTCGGGTGACGTGGTGGTGATGGGGGGCGAGGCGAGGCTGCTCTATCATGGGCTCGACAAGATCCGATTTGGCACGTCGACGCTGTTGCCGAAGGGCGGGCGGATCAACCTGACGCTGCGGGTCGTGGATTAGGGAAAACCTCGACCGACAGCGAAAGTTCTTGTTACGTAACGTCAATTCTGCGACGGTAGTTCTTGTTAAAGTTGTGGTGGGGCTTTGCGAGTTCGTTTCAATTCGAACCTTCATTAGCGAGGAATACCACCATGAGACTTTTGCTTGCCGGCCTGGCCTTCGGCCTGGCGGGGCTGTTCTCTGACCCAGCTGCCGCCCAGAACAATTGCGATGTGAGCGCGATCACCCCGTCGGACTGGCTTTCGCCCGACCCGACGACGCTGGCCGAGGTGCCCAACGGCGCGAGTGCCAATAACTGCGATTTCCATATCTATTCGTGGCGGTGGTTCACCTACCTGATGAACCCGGCGCCCAGCGGTGACATGCGCAATTTCGAGAACCGCGCGGTGCATCCGGTGGTCGACCTCGATACCTGCACGTCGGTTCAGGCCGGAACCACGGTGGATGCGGAGCGGGGGTTTATCGCCAGCCTGCCGAAGCAGCCGGATATCCCCGACCAGGCAAGCGGCAATGCGCTTTATGACAAGAACGGCAATATCGTTTTCTACAACCGGACCTTTTCGGTGAACGAATGCGGGATCCTGGCCGATGGGCAGTTTCCCGATGCAGGTGCCGACAACCCTAACTTTCCCACCGGCAAGAACCAGGTGGTCGAGCTGAAGACGGCGTGGCAGGTGCTTCCCGATGGGGCGGATGCGGGCAGTTACTATACCCAGACCGTCTCCCTGGAAGGGGAAGGCGATACGCTTCTCGGGCTGATCGGGTTTCATATCGTGGTGAATACCGCGATTCACCCCGAGTTCGTCTGGGCCACGTTCGAGCATGTGAACAACTCGCCCAACTGCACTGTCAACCAGGGCCAGGGCTTTACCCGCCCGCAGCCTGCCGATGGCTGGAACCTTGTCGGGCAGAGCTGCAACGCCTGTGTGGCGCAGAACTATACCGATGGCACCGATCTTTTGAGTGCCTGTTCGTCGGAATGCAGCTGGAACCCGTCGAATGACGACCAGCCCGCGGCGCAGTACGATTCAGAGGGCAACACGATCATCCAGGGCACGGCGAACGATATCTGCCTTGTGGAGTATCTTGGCACCCCGACGGACCAGAGCGGGGCGGCGACGAATATCGCCAATATCGAGTATCTCAACACCTTGCTGGCCGGGTCTGGCGGCCTGATCGCCACGCAAGGGTCGAGTGACTTGCAGGTGCTGCAGAACTACTACCTCGGCGGGGCTGTCTGGACCGACATGTCGCGCTTCAACATGAGCTCGACCGACCCGTTCGACTCGGTGATGGCAGGTTCGCACGGGCTGGCGAACGCCTCGATGGAGAGCTTTTCGCAGCCGCATTCGAACTCTTCGAGTTTTTTCGATACCGGGTGTTTCAGCTGTCACGGGAGCGCGACGCCGCAGAACACTGCCAAGGCCTCTCACCTGTTGACGAAAAGCGCCGGTGCGTCGCCCGGGCTGATGAACCGGTGCGATGTGAAGGCCGGCCCGATTTCCGGCCAGTCGCAGGCCGAGACGGTCTGCCCGCAGGTTTGTGGGACGGGGAACTGGAACGGCAACTGGAATACGCTGGTGCAGGGGACGGCCTCGGTCTGTGGCTGCAACACCTGCGTGGGCAACTGATGCCATGGCGGCGGCCCGTCACGGCGGGCCGTCGTCCCAAGCCTAGCGGGCGATGGAGCAGCAGCCGGAATAGACCTTGAGCGCCGTCTTGTCGGTGACGAGCAGGTCGATGCCGAGGCCATAGGCGCGGTCTGACATGCCGTCGGAGCACTGGTTGCGGCCGATCATGGCGGTGACGACCGTATCGCCCCCGTCGGCGAAAAGCGCATGCCGGTCGGTCCGGTTTTCGGATGGCACGATCAGGACGTCGGTGAAGGGAATGGTGGTTTCCGGCCGTTTCATCTCGGCCGTGTTGTCGGCGAGGGAGAAGGACCAGAACGGCTCTGTCCCGGAGCAGGCGAGGTTGGGGGCGAGGCCCGTCTCGGGCTGACCGGGCTGACGGACCATGTAGCGCAGCGCGACCCAGCCGGATTGCTCGCCCACGTTGATCAGGCCCCATTCCCCGGATCTGTCGGTATCGACCACTTCGAGGCCCGTGGCATCAGGCGGCAGCTTGTCGACGATGGCGAAGTTGGTCGACGGGCCGGAGCGGAGATTGAGCGTGTCGTTGTCGGCCACGTCCGTCACGTCGTAGAGGGCCGGCAGGCCCTGGGCCGGGGCGATGGCCGGGATCAGAAGCAGGAGGCAGAGCAGGGCGGCGCGCATCACCGCCGTGCGCCCCAGCTGCTTGATACGTGCTGACGGGTGTAGAATTCGCCCATCAGGCCGATCATCACCAGCACCAGCGCGACGATGATCGGGTATTCCACGCTGGAGTTTCGCGGGAAATAGTTGATGAACACGAAGCCCCGGGCCTGATCGATGCAGTGGAAGAGCGGGTTCCAGTCGAAGAGCATCAGCATGGTCGGCGGCAGGGCGTTGGCGACGAACATCTTGCCCGAGGCGATCATGTTGGCCCGTTGATAGACCTGTGTGAAGACCTGCACGAAGGTCGGGAACCACGGCTTGACGGCCAGCAGAACCAGCCCCACCGCGCAGCCGGTGAACCATGCCAGAAGGAACATCGAGAAGGCCAGGACCGGCTCGTTCACGTCGAAGGGCTTGAAGGCCACGTGGTAGACGAAGAGGATCGTCAGCAGCGACAGCGCCTGGATGTAAAGCGTGCTGAGCGCGCCCGCCACGATGGAGATGATGGTGTTCATCGGGGCGTGCTGCATCATCGGGGAGGCCGAGTTCTCCGACCCGGCGACCGCGCCGACCGATTTCACGTGGGTGATGTAGAGGAAAATGCCCGACATCACGTAAAGCAGGAAATCGCCGCGCAGCTTGGCGCCGCGCAGGCCCAGAATGGTGAACATCACGTAGAACGCCGCCACCAGCACGACCGCCTGAAGCATGTTCATCGCAAGCGCGAGGAAGGCGTTGTTATGGCTGCTGCGCACCTTGCGCACGGTGGCGTGGTAGATCAGTTCGCAGATGACGAAAGCGGACTGAATGAACGATCGCGGTCTGGTCTGCTGAAACATTTGTCCTGCCGCCTTTGAACTGCTCGAAATATCGCACGGATTTCTTGCCGACCCGTTATGATCGTATCATAAGGGGCGGCGACCGATCTGACAACAAGGCCGTGATATGGCCACCCACTCTATTCGGAGCAGCCCATTGAATTATTCCGACTTCGTGCCCGTCGCCCGCCGCCTAGCGCTTGAGGCGGGCGAAAAGATCATGGAAATCTACAATTCCGACGATTTCGACGTGAAGGTGAAATCTGATGACAGCCCGGTCACCGAGGCCGACGAGGCGGCGGATGCGCTGATCTCGGCAGGGCTGCGGGATGCGTTTCCGGACGTGGTTCTGGTGACCGAGGAACAGGCCGCCTCGCACAGCGAAAAGGCCGACACGTTCCTGATCGTCGATCCGCTGGACGGCACCAAGGAATTCGTTCACCGGCGCGGCGATTTCACCGTGAACATCGCCTTTGTCGAGGATGGCGTGCCGACCCGCGGCGTGGTGTATGCCCCGGCCAAAGGCAGACTTTTCTATAATCTTCCTGAAGGGCAGGCTGTAGAAGAAGAAATCTTTATCGGTAGAGATAAGCACACAGTTGAAGATGAAGGACAGAAATGTCCGATCACCGTAAGAAAATCTGATAACGAAGCTCTAATAGTTGTCGCGAGCAAATCGCACCGCGACCAGGCGACGGACGATTACATCAACAAGTACGCGGTGAAGGATTCCAAGAGCGCTGGGTCGTCGCTCAAGTTCTGCCTGGTGGCGACGGGCGAGGCCGATCTTTACCCGCGCGTGGGCCGCACGATGGAATGGGACACCGCCGCCGGCCATGCCGTTCTGCAGGGCGCGGGCGGCAAGGTGGTGCGGTTCGACGACCACAGCCCGCTGACTTATGGCAAGGATGGCTATGCCAACCCGTTCTTCATCGCCTATGCGCCCGGCGTGGAGCTGAAGCCCGCCTGATGGGTGTGCTGATCGTCATTCCGGCGCGCTATGCGTCGAGCCGTTACCCCGGAAAGCCGTTGGTGGAGCTGACCGGGGCCACGGGCGAGGCGCGGTCGCTGATCGAGCGGAGCTGGCAGGCGGCCTGTGCCGTCGAGGGGGCCGACCGGGTGGTCGTGGCCACCGATGACGACCGCATCCGCGCAGTCGCCGAGGGGTTCGGCGCCGAGGTGGTGATGACCTCGGAGGACTGCCGGAATGGCACGGAGCGCTGTGCCGAGGCGCTGGATGCGCTGGGCGGGGGTTATGATATCGTCGTCAACCTGCAGGGCGACGCGCCGCTGACGCCGCCGTGGTTCGTGGAAGAGCTGATTGCCGGTATGCGCGCCGACGCGGGGGCCGACGTGGCGACGCCGGTGCTGGTGTGCGACGGGAAGGCGCATCGCAGTTTTCTCGAAGACCGGGCGCAGGGGCGCGTGGGCGGGACGACGGCGGTTTTCACGCGTGACCGCCATGCGCTTTACTTCTCGAAGGAGGTCGTGCCCTACACGGGCACGATCTATGCCGACGATCAGCCGACGCCGGTTTATCACCATGTCGGTGTCTACGCCTACCGCCCCGAGGCCCTGCGCGCCTATCCGGCGCTCGAGACCGGGCCGCTGGAACAGCTGGAAGGGCTGGAGCAGCTGCGCTTCATGGAGAACGGGCACACGGTGCTGTGCGTCGAGGTCGAGGCGCGGGGCCGGCAGTTCTGGGAGTTGAACAATCCCGAAGATGTGGACAGGATAGAGGACATGATGCAAGCGATGGGCCTTGCCTGAGGCTCGCGACCTGCGGGTATTGACCGATTTACGACCGATAGAGGACACCCGTGGGAGAATTCTTGCCCAAGGGTGGTTTCAGAAAGATGAATTTCCTTCGGACCCGTGCGTGCCTTTGCGAATTGGTGTAAACACGACCCGAAAACACAGTGAGGAAAAGTTCCATGCGCAATAGGGTATCGAAGGCGATCTTTCCGGTAGCGGGGCTGGGAACGCGGTTTCTGCCGGCGACCAAGTCCGTTCCGAAAGAGATCATGACCCTGGTCGATCGTCCCTTGGTGCAATACGCCATCGACGAGGCCCGCGCCGCCGGGATCAAGGAATTCATCTTCGTGACCTCTCGCGGGAAAAGCGCGCTTGAGGATTATTTCGACAACGCTCCACAGCTTGAACAGCAGCTTCGCAAGGCCGGCAAGACGGAGCTTCTGGAAATCCTGAAGAGCACCGACATGGACAGCGGCGAGATCGCCTATATGCGGCAGGCCAAGCCGCTGGGGCTGGGCCATGCCGTGTGGTGTGCCCGCCGGCTGATCGGGAATGAGCCCTTTGCCGTGGTCCTGCCCGACGACATCATCGCCGCCGACAAGCCATGCCTTGCGCAGATGGTCGAGGCCTTCGAGGAAAAGCAAAGCAACATCGTTGCGGCGATGGAGGTGCCCGAGGAAAAGGCGGGTGCCTATGGTGTGCTCGACATCAAGGAAGACATGGGGCGCATCGTTTCGACCAAGGGTCTTGTCGAGAAACCGGCACCGGGCGAAGCTCCGTCGAACCTTGCGGTGATCGGGCGGTATATCCTGACGCCGAAGGTTCTGAGCAAGCTCAACAAGAAGCGCACCGGCACGGGGGGCGAGATTCAGCTGACCGACGCGATCGCCGATGCGCGGGAAGACGGCGAGGAAGTCTATGGTTTCCGTTTCGAGGGCCAGCGCTTCGACTGCGGGTCGAAGGCCGGGTACCTTCAGGCAACGGTGGCTTTCGCGCTGTCGCGTCCGGACCTGCGCGACGACCTGTGGGGCTACCTGAACGAAGTGGTGCACGCCGAGAAGGCCGCGCAGTAACCGCCGGAGGCGTGGTTTGACCAACATCCTTGTTACCGGGGGCGCCGGGTATATCGGCTCTCACGCCTGCAAGAGCCTGAGGGCGGCCGGGTACACGCCGGTGACCTACGACAACCTGTGCACCGGCTGGAAAGAGGCGGTGAAGTTCGGGCCTTTCGAGCAGGGCGACCTGCGGGATGCCGACCGGCTGGCAGAAGTTTTCGCCAAACACCAGCCCAGCGCAGTCATGCATTTCGCCGCCCTGAGCCAGGTGGGCGAGAGCATGCGCAACCCGGGGATCTACTGGGACAACAACGTGTCGGGGTCGGCGACGCTGCTGCAGGCGGCGGTCGATGCCGGGTGCCTTGATATCGTGTTTTCCTCGACCTGCGCGACCTATGGCGACCAGGACAACGTGGTGCTGGACGAAGACTGCGCGCAGCATCCGATCAATGCGTATGGGGCCTCGAAGCGGGCGATCGAGGACATGCTGGAGAATTTCGAGGCTGCATACGGGATGCGCAGCGTGATCTTCCGGTATTTCAACGTGGCCGGCGCCGACCCGGAGGCGGAGGTTGGCGAGTTTCACCAGCCCGAGACGCACCTTATTCCGCTGGTGCTGGATGCGGTGGACGGCAAGCGCGACGCGCTGACGATTTTCGGCACGGATTACGACACGCCCGACGGCACCTGCATTCGCGATTACGTGCATGTCATGGACCTTGTGGGTGCGCATGTGCTTGGCCTGAAATGGCTTGAGGACAAGCGCGGCAGCCGGGTGTTCAACCTTGGCACCGGCAGCGGGTTCACCGTGCGCGAGGTGATCGACCACGCCCGTGACGTGACAGGCCGCGAGGTGCCGGTGACCGAGGGGGAACGGCGGCCCGGCGATTGCACCAAACTGGTGTCGGGGTCGACACGGGCCAAGGCCGAACTTGGGTGGGAACCGGCCCGCTCGACGCTGGGCGAGATGATCGCCGATGCGTGGCGGTGGCACCAAACTGGACATTACGACAAATAACGCCGATTCTGCGGCCAGGGCGGCAGGATACGGGCAAGATGGGCTGGCTTTCGGAGGCGTCGACGAAATACAGGCTGCGCTGGAAGCGGCGGCGGCTGTTGTTCCGTGCGCTTCGGAAACGCCGGCAGCTTTCCCCGGTCATCGACCGTACGTCTCAGATAAAGCCGGGCGCCATTCTCACCGCCTCGACCGTGCGGAACGAGGCGGTGCGCCTGCCGTTCTTCCTTGAGCATCACCGCAAACTGGGGGTCGAGCACTTCCTGTTCGTCGACAACGAAAGCGATGACGGCACGCGGGAGTACCTTGCTGAACAGCCCGACGTGTCGCTGTGGTCGACGAAGCATAGCTATCGGCTGTCGCGGTTCGGGCTCGACTGGCTGACATGGCTGATGATCAAGCACGCGCACGGGCATTGGTGCCTGACGCTGGATGCCGACGAGATCTTGATCTATCCGCATCATGACACGCGGCCCCTGCCCGCGCTGGTCGAATGGCTGGAGCGGACGGGGCGAAGCTCGTTCGGGACGCTGATGCTGGACATGTACCCCAAGGGGCCGGTGAAGGCGCAGGAGTACCGCCCCGGCGAGGACCCGTTCGAGACGCTGTGCTGGTTCGATGCGGGGAATTACATGATCCAGAAGCAGCCGAAGCAGCAGAACCTGTGGATCCAGGGCGGCGTGCGGGCGCGGTGCTTCTTTGCCGAGGAGCCGCGCAAGGCGCCGACCATGGGAAAGGTTCCGCTGGTGAAGTGGAGCCGGCGGTACGTGTATATCAATTCGACGCATGCGCTTTTGCCGCGCGATCTGAACCTCGTCTATGACGAGGATGGCGGGGAAGAGACATCGGGCCTTTTGCTGCATACCAAGTTCCTGCACACGATTGTCGAGAAGTCGGCGGAGGAGAAAGAGCGGGGCGAGCATTTCGCCAATAGCGAGCTCTATGATGCCTATTACGACGCTCTCGTCGAAAACCCCGATCTGTGGTGCGAGGCGTCGACGCGACTGACAAGCTGGCGCCAGCTGGAGGCGATGGGGTTGATGTCGCGGGGTAACTGGATTTGATCATGTGCGAACCCGGGCCGTTGATTTGTTGCCATTTTTTGGCGCTCGGGTATTGTGCGCCAAACGGGTCGGGGCCCGCCGTATTTCAGGCACTTGGCGGCAGGCAGGGTTCCCTTAACCAACGGGGCATAATGTCCGGCGTCTGTTTGGCGCGAAAGCAGGGCAGTAAGCAGTGAGCCTTTGGCAGTCATATATCATGCGGCTGCGCCGGAAGCGGGCGCAGATCAGGGCCTGGCGCAAGCATTTTGCCGTGAAGCCGGTGCGCGACCGGACCGACCGGATCAAGCCGGGGGATATCCTGCTGTTCTCGACCTTCCGGAACGAGAACGTGCGCCTGCCGTATTTCCTGCAGTATTATCGCAAGCTGGGCGTGTCGCATTTCCTGATGGTCGACAATGACAGCGACGATGGCGGGCGGGAGTTTCTGACCGGGCAGCCCGACGTGTCGTTGTGGACGACCAAGGCCAGCTACAAGCGGTCGCGCTTCGGGGTGGACTGGCTCAACTGGTTGCAGCGGAAATACGGCGACGGGCACTGGACGCTGGTTGTCGACCCCGATGAGCTGTTCGTCTACCCGTTCTGTGACACGCGGCCGGTGCGGGCGCTGACCGACTGGCTGGACAGTTCCGGCGTGCGGTCGTTCGGGGCGATGTTGCTGGACATGTACCCCAAGGGCCGGATCGACGCGGTGAACTATCGCCCCGGGCAGGACCCGGTCGAGATCGCGGCATGGTTCGACCCGGGCAACTACATGATCGAGCGGAACCCGTCTTACTGGAACCTGTGGATTCAGGGCGGGCCGCGGGCGCGGGTCTTCTTTCCTGACCGGCCCAAGAAGGCGCCGGCGCTGAACAAGATACCGCTTGTGAAATGGGACCGGCATTATGCCTATGTCAGCTCGACCCATACGCTTTTGCCGCGGGGATTGAACCTGACTTATGACCAGTGGGGCGGCGAGAAGGCGAGCGGCGTGCTGCTTCATACCAAGTTCCTCGACACCCTGCCGGAGAAGGCCGAGGAAGAGTTGAAGCGGCGGCAGCATTACTCGGGAAGCGTGGAATACAAAGCATACGCAGAAAATATTCACCAGAATCCAGAGCTTTGGTGCAATTGGTCGGAAAAATATATAAACTGGCGTCAACTAGAGATACTCGGACTGATGTCAAAGGGTAACTGGGCTTGAGGGAAAGGGCGGTGCGGCCATGAGTGTCGGCATCATCATGCTGGTTCATACGGCGTTCGACCGGGCCGAGCAGGTGGCCCGGCACTGGGCCGCCGCCGGCTGCCCCATCGTGTTTCACGTCGACAAGAATGTCCCTGCCAAGACCTACAACGCTTTCGTCACGTCGATGGCGGATCTGCCCGATATCCGCTTCGTCAAGCGGCACCGGTGCGAATGGGGCACCTGGGGCCTTGTCGCGGCGACCCAGACGGCGGGCGAGACGATGCTCGAGGAGTTTGCCGATGTGCGGCATGTCTACCTCGCCTCTGGCGCCTGCCTTCCCCTGCGGCCGGTGCAGGAGCTGATCGACTATCTTGCCGACCGCCAGACCACGGATTTCATCGAGTCCGCCACCACGGCGGACGTGCCGTGGACGATCGGCGGGCTTGACCAGGAGCGCTTTACCCTGCGGTTTCCGTTCTCCTGGCGGCGGCAACGCTATCTTTTCGACAAGTACGTGCAGTTCCAGCGCGCCGTGGGGTACAAGCGGCACATTCCCAATGGCGTCGTGCCGCATATGGGAAGCCAGTGGTGGTGCCTGACGCGGCAGACGCTGTCGGCCATCCTGGAGGACCCCGAGCGCAAGGCGTATGACCGCTATTTCCGGCGTGTCTGGATCCCCGACGAGAGCTATTTTCAGACGCTGGCGCGGCTTTATTCCCGAAAGATCGAAAGCCGGTCGCTGACTCTGTCGAAGTTCGATTACCAGGGCAAGCCGCATATCTTCTACGACGATCACCTTCAGCTTTTGCGGCGGTCGGATTGCTTTGTCGCGCGCAAGATCTGGCCCTTTGCGAACCGGCTTTACGAGGCGTTCCTGACCGATCAGGACAGCGCGATGAAGCGGACCGAGCCGAACCCGGGGAAGATCGACCGGATCTTCTCGAAGGCGGTCGAGCGGCGGACGCGGGGGCGGCCGGGGCTTTACATGCAGAGCCGGTTTCCCGCGCCGGGCCGCGAGGGCGGGATGACCTGTGCGCAATACTCGGTCTTCGAGGGGTTCAGCGACCTTTTCGAGAATTTCGAACCGTGGCTGGCCAAGGTCACCGGGGCGCGGGTGCATGGCCACCTGTTCGCCAAGGAGCGTGTGGAGTATTCCGACGGGCAGATCGTGATGAACGGCGCGCTGAGCGACAGCGCGAAGCTGCGGGATTACAACAAGCGGGCCTTCCTGACCAACCTGATCTGGAACACGCGGGGCGAGCGGCAGTGCTTTCAGTTCGGGCCGCGGGACATGATCGAGAAGATCGACTGGGACATCGCGAAGGACCCGAATGCGCAGATCTCGGTGATCACCGGGGCGTGGGCCATTCCGTTGTTCAAGTCGAACAAGAATTTCTCGGACATCCGGAAAGAGGCCGCGCTTTTGCAGCAGATCGAGAGCGAGCATCTGAAGGTGTTGCGCTCGGAATGGGCGAAGGCGCGGATCCGGATCTGGACGCTGGCGGAGTTCATAGAGGCCCCGATGGAGCCGTTACAGACCGTGATCGACGAGATCGGCAAGCAGTATCAGCGCGGCCTGGCGGAGGTGCCGAAGATGGCCGACCTGACCGGGTTCGGCCAGTTCCTGCAGAACCTCAAGAACCAGGGGATGCACCCCTACCTGATGGGCGATTTCCCGGTGGCGCATGGCCGCCACGAGCCGCAGCCCGGCAAACGCAAACCCTACCTGGTGCAGTAAGACGCGATGGCGGAGCCGTTCGATTATTTCGTGGTGTTCGCCGAAATGCGGACGGGGTCGAATTTCCTTGAGAGCAACCTGAACGCGTTCGAGGGCTTCACCTGTCATGGCGAGGCGTTCAACCCGCATTTCATCGGCTACCCCAACAAGACCGAGATCCTTGGCGTGACCCAGGCGGAGCGGGAGGCTGATCCTTCCGTTCTGGTCGACGCCATCCGGGACCGGACCGAGGGGATGGGCGGGTTCCGGTTCTTCCACGATCATGACCCGCGGGTGCTGGATATCTGCCTTGACGATCCGCGCTGTGCCAAGATCGTTCTCACCCGCAACCCGGCCGAAAGCTATGTCTCGTGGAAGATCGCGCAGGCGACGGGCCAATGGAAGCTGACCAACGTCAAGCGGCGCAAGGACAGCCAGATCGAATTCGACGCGAAGGAATTCGAGGAGCATGTCTCGCGGCTTCAGATGTTCCAGGTGTTCCTGATGAACCGGCTGCAGGTGACTGGGCAGACGGCGTTTTACGTCGATTACGAAGATTTGCAGGATGTCGAGGTGATGAACGGGCTGGCGCGGTTCCTCGGGTCGGAGGAGCGGCTGGAGAAGCTTGACGAGTCACTGAAGAAGCAGAACCCGAGCGCGCTGTCGGAGAAAGTGTCGAATTACGACGCGATGGAGCGGTCGATCTCGGGGCTGGACATGTTCAACCTGAGCCGCACGCCGAATTTCGAACCGCGGCGGGGGCCGGCGGTGCCGGGATTCGTGACGGGCGCGCATGCTTCGCTGTTGTACATGCCGATGCGGGCCGGGCCGGAGGCGGAGGTGCTGGAGTGGTTGGCGGGGCTGGATGGCGTGCCGGTCGACACGCTGCCGACGCAGATGAACCAGAAGGGGCTGCGGCAATGGATGCGGCGCAACACGGGGCATCGGAGCTTTACGGTGTTGCGTCATCCGGTGGCGCGGGCCCATGCCGCGTTCTGCACCCGGATCCTGCCGCGCGGGCCGGGGACGTTTGCCGAGATCCGGAAGACCCTGCGCAATTTCTACAAGCTGCCCATCCCGGGCGATCAGCCGGGTGAAAACTATGACGTTGCGGCGCACCGTGCGGCGTTTGTCGCGTTCCTGGAATTCCTGCGCGCCAACCTGAACGGGCAGACCAGCATTCGCGTCGATGCGCATTGGGCGACGCAGGCAGCGGCGTTGCAGGGAATGGCGCAATTCACCCTGCCCGATCTCATCATCCGGGAAGAGGAGATGGGACCGGCGCTGGACCGGCTGGCGCGGGAGATGGGCTATCGGAAGGCCGAACCGCCCAAGGCGGCGGCCGCGAACGGCCCGCATGCGCTGAAAGATATCTACGACGCCGAGATCGAGGCGCTGGCCGCGCAGGTCTATCAGCGCGACTACCTGCTTTTCGGCTTCGAGGCGTGGGGCTGAGCCCCCAAATGCGCCGGTTTCAGGCGGCCTGAACCGACTGCGCTTCCGTCAGGATAGTGTAAAGCGTGGCCGGGTCGGTATTGGCCCGCAGCTTGGCACAAAGGGCCGGGTCGCGCAGGGTGCGCGAGACCAGGGCCAGTGCCTTGAGGTGTTCGACCCCCGCATCGCTTGGCGCGAAGAGCGAAAAGACGAGGTCGACCGGCTGGCGGTCGACCGCGTCGAAGTTGATGGGTTTTTCGAGTACGACCATCGCGCCGATCACCTCCTCGACGCAGTCGAGACGGGCATGGGGCAGGGCGACACCGTGGCCGACGCCCGTCGGCCCGAGGCTTTCGCGCTCCTGCAGGGCATCGATCGCGCTGGTGTGGCTGACGTCATAGGCGGATTCGACGATCATGCCGAGTTCGTGAAAGAGCCTTTTCTTGCTCGATACACCAGACAATACACGCACGGCCTCAGGTTTGAGGATCATTGAAACGTCCATCTTTTGCTCCGTGGAACCGGCCCGGTACCCTATACCCAGCTACTCGTTTTAGGGGTCGATCCAGCCAATATTTCCATCGTCCCGGCGATATACGACATTGAGCCCGTTCTTCCCCTCGTTTCTGAAGACAAGGACGGGAACACCTGCAAGCTCCATCTGCATGACCGCCTCGCCGACAGAAAGAGACGGGATCTTGGTTTCCATCTCGGCGACGATGATCGGTTGCAGGCTTTCGGGTTCCGAATCCTCGCCCTCTTTTTCAGAGGCGAGGATATATGACGATGCGCCTGCGAGTTCAACAGGCACAGACCGCGCGCGATGATGATCTTTCAGGCGACGTTTGTAGCGTCGCAGCTGCTTTTCCATCTTCTCGCTGCACTGGTCGAACGCGGCATAGATTTCGTGCGCCTGTGCCTTCGCCTGGGCGGTCAGCCCGGTCGACAGGTGAACGGTCGCCTCGCAGGCGAATTCGCTCGAAATCTTCGAAAAAATGATCTGCGCATCGGTGGGCCGTTCGGCATATTTCTCAATGACGCTTTGTAATTCCTGTTCCACATGGGTTTTCAGGGCATCCCCTACGTCGATATGTTTTCCACTGATTTGATAGCGCATCGTGCCTCCTCATTATTGACGCGACGGATCAGCCGGCTGCAGTTCTCAGCACCGGGATACCCTGATCCGACCAACACGTGGCAGCATGCTTCCGGTTTGTCCGAACGCCTTCCCGGTGAAGCGGGATCTCGGCTGTGAGTGGACGGGACACCAGAAGTTCATACGACAATTGAGGCGTTTTCCGGGGCGCTTGTCAATGAGTATGACGCGGTGATGACACGAAACGCGAGCAAGTGCCGGGGACGCTTCAGGATATTCTGAAGTTGTCGCCGAGATAGACGCGGCGGACATTCTCGTTGGCGACCACATCGCTGGGGCTGCCCGACATCAGAACCTGTCCGTCGTGCAGAATGTAAGCGCGGTCAACGATCTCGAGCGTTTCGCGGACATTGTGATCGGTGATCAGCACGCCGATGCCGCGGGTCTTCAGATCGGCCACGAGTCGGCGGATATCGCCGACGGAGATCGGGTCGACCCCGGCGAAGGGTTCGTCGAGCAGCAGGTATTTCGGGTTGGCGGCGAGGCAGCGGGCAATTTCCACCCGGCGGCGCTCACCGCCCGACAGGGCCAGCGCGTGAACGCGGCGGAGGTGTTCGATGGAAAATTCGGAAAGGAGCGCTTCGAGTTTTTCGCGGCGCTTGTGCCGGTCCCGCTCTGATATGTCCAGAATGGACATGATGTTGTCTTCGACGGACATGCCGCGGAAGATCGACATTTCCTGGGGAAGATAGCCGATGCCAAGCTTGGCGCGGCGGTACATGGGCAGTGTCGTCACGTCGCGCCCGTCGATCAGCACCTGCCCGCCCTCGGGGTAGACGAGGCCGGCGATGGCGTAGAACGTGGTGGTCTTGCCCGAGCCGTTCGGCCCCAGGAGCGCGACGACCTCGCCCTGTTCCATGTCGAGGGACACGTCGCGGATGACCACGCGCTTCTTGTAGCTCTTGCGGATCGCCTTGACGCTGAGCCCGCTGTTGTGATGCGCTAGGTGCAGGCGCCGGTCGGTCACGCTCATTGCTCGCCCCCCTGCTGGAGGACGGTCTTGACCCGCCCTGACATGCGGGCGGTTCCGGCTCTTGTGTCGACGACCATGGTTTCCGAAGATAGCGCATTCGTGCCCTGCAACAACAGGACGTCGCCCTGCATTTCGATCATTCCGGTCTCGATATTGTAGTCGGCGCGGGCCGCCTCGGCGGCATCCTGCCCGCTGACCAGCGTGACCCCGCCGGTGGCCTGAAGGGTTTTGATGCCGCTCTGGTCTTCCTTGTAGACGACCAGAACGCGCGGGGCCGAAAGGCGCATGTCGCCCTGGCCAATCTTGACGTTGCCGGTGAAGACCGCGGTGCCGTCCTCCTGATCGACGTCGAGATTGTCGGCCGTCACCTCGACGGGGAGGTTGCTGTTCTGCTGCATGTTCCCGAAGGCGACCTGCGCACCCTGGGCGGCCGCAAGGCCGGGGAGGGCCAGAAGGGCAGCGATCGCAAATGCTTTGAACCAATTCAACACGGGGTCATTCCTCGGAAATTTGCGGTTGGTATATCAGCTTGACCCCATTGGTGAAAAGCAAATGTGCCTGATCGGTTTCGGCGTTATTCCTGAGCACCATGCGGCCCGCCGTGAGATCGCCGGCGGGGGCCGTGCCTTCGACCGGTCCGGGGCTTTCGGCGTAAAGCTCGTCGAAGTTCGCGGTGAGCAGTTCGGTGGTCAGAACGTAGCCTGTCGACGTGTCGATATGAACGTTGCCCGACAGCGATGCGCTGTTGCGGTGCTGGTTCATCTCGCCCCGGTCCGAGGTGATGTTCACCGAGTTGCCCGAGTTGAGGAGGAAGGCGGCGGTGACGTCCTCGGCGAGGAAAAGGCGCGAATCCTCGGGCGAGGGGCGCGAGCGAACGGTCTGCACGGTCACCTGGTGCCCGGCCTGGGTGACGCCGGCGAAGGTGGCGTTGGTGGCGCCCTGATCCTGCGCGCGTTGCTGAAGGTCGATATCGACCATGGGCAGCGCCTCGTTCGGGTCGAAGGTATTGGAAATCAGGAACAGCGTGGACAGGATGCCAAGCGCGGCCAGTGGCAGGATGATCTTCATCCATGCCACGACCCGAGAGTGCAGATTGTCCCGCCGCGCCATCGTCAGTGCGCGAAAATGTCGATCTCGGGCCAGCCTGCGAGGTCGAGCTTGGCGCGGGTGGGCAGGAAGCCGAAGCAGGCCCGGGCAAGATCGGTGCGCCCTTCTCGGGCGAGCCGTTCATCGAGCTTTTCGCGCAATTGGTGAAGATAGAGCACATCGGAGGCGGCATAGTCGAGCTGGGCGTCGGTCAGCTCGGGTGCGCCCCAGTCGGAGGATTGCTGCTGTTTCGAGATGTCGATGCCGAGCAGTTCCTGGAGAAGATACTTGAGCCCGTGCCGGTCGGTGTAGGTGCGGATCAGCTTGCTGGCGATCTTGGTGCAGTAGACCGGGGCCGCCAGCGCGCCGAAGGCGTTGTACATCGCGGCGATATCGAACCGGCCGAAATGGAAAAGCTTGAGCACGTCGGGGTTTTCGAGCAGCGCCTCGAGGTTGGGGGCGCTGTCCTGGCCCTGGGCGATCTGGACGATATGCGCCTCGCCGTCGCCGCCCGACAGCTGCACCACGCAGAGCCGGTCGCGGTGCGGGTTGAGGCCCATCGTCTCGCAATCGATGGCCACCACCGGGCCAAGGTCGAGCCCGTCGGGCAGGTCGTTGCGATGAAAATGGTTTGCCATAATGCCGTTTCCCCTTGCTGCGCGCGGACTTTTCACCGGCGCGGCAATTCATGTCAATCGTCAAAGCCGCGCCATTGCCGGCGCCCGGTGCGGGGTCAGAGCGGCGATTTGCAGAAGGTGGGGATGGGGCGGCGGTTTTCCAAGGCGTCGAGATAGCCTTGTGCGGTATCCAGCGCCTCGCGGATCGTGACGTCCATGTCGAGGTAGCGATAGGTGCCGAGCCGGCCCACGAAGGTGGTGTTTTCGGTGGTTTCGGCCAGTTTGACATAGTCGGCCAGAAGCGCTTTCTCCTTCACCTGCCGGATCGGGTAGTAGGGAATGTCGTCCGGACCGCAGGCGCGGGAAAACTCACGGTAGCAGACCGAGGCATCGTGGCTTTCCCACGGTGCGAAATGCTTGTGCTCGGTTATGCGGGTGTAGGGCACGTCGGCATCGCCGTAGTTCATAACCGCGCAGCCCTGGTAGTCGCCGTCATGGGTGAAGCGCTCGAAATCGAGGGTGCGATACCCGAGCTGGCCGAGTTCGTAATCGAAGAAGCCGTCGAGCGGGCCGGAATAGAAGACATGGTCATACTCTCCCGCCTTGCTTCGATCGAAGCGTGTGTCGAGATGCACGGCAATCGAGGGGTGATCGAGGATGCGGGCGATCAGGTCGGTGTAGCCGTGCTCGGGCATGCCCTGGAAACGGTGGCTGAAGTAGTTGTCGTCGTAGTTGAAGCGCAACGGCAGCCGCTTGAGGATCGAAGCCGGCAGCTCGGACGGGTGACAGCCCCATTGCTTCATTGTGTAGCCCTTGAAGAAGGTCTCGTAGAGATCGGGGCCGACGAACTTGAGGGCCTGCTCCTCGAAGGTTTGGGGGGTGTCGATGGAGGTGTCTGCCTGCGTCTCGGCTATGAAGGCGCGGGCCTCTTCGGGGCGCATCGTCTTGCCGAAGAACTGGTTGATGGTGTGCAGGTTGACGGGCAGGGAAAAGACCTGTCCGCGCGCGGTTGTCTTGACCCGGTTGGTGTAGGGCTTGAAGGCCACGAAGCTGGTTACGTAGTCCCACACTCCGGCGTCGTCGGTGTGGAAGATATGCGGGCCGTAGACGTGGACGAGCACACCGGTCGCCGTATCCCGCTCGGTATGGCAGTTGCCGCCGATATGGTCGCGGGTGTCGACGATGGTGATATCGTGCCCGGCCTCGGCCAGAGTGCGGCCGATCACCGCCCCGGACAGCCCGGCCCCCACCATGAGGAGTTTTCCTGTCGCCATGCCTTCGCGCCCCGCGCGGTTACGTGTTCCGGGTGTTAAACGTGAAAGGCCGGCCTGTCGCAACCCGGGCGGTGGTGTGCCGGCTCATTTCATCAGGTCGTTGTGGTAGGTGATCGCTTCTTCGAGGTCCTCGAAATAGGTGACGCCGCCGTTTTCGAGCACGAGGCCGGAATCGCAGAATTGCCTCAGGCCCGGCATCGAGTGGTTGACCACGATCGCGCTTGACCGCGACATGCGATCCTTGAACACCTCCTGGCTTTTCCGCTTGAAGCGGGCGTCGCCCACGGCGGTGACCTCGTCTACGAGGTATGTGTCGAAATGGATGCCCATCGAGGCCCCGAACGCGAGGCGCGAGCGCATCCCCGAGGAATAGCTGCGGACGGGCATGTTGAAGAAGTCACCCAGTTCCGCGAAATCCTGTACGAACGCAATCAGCTCTTCCGTGTCGACGCCGTAGATGCGGGCGAGGAACTTGACGTTCTCCGCGCCGGTCAGTTCGCGGTGAATGGCCCCGGCCAGACCCACCGGCCACGAGATCGACCCGTCGGAGACGATACGCCCGCTGTCGGCGCTCATCGTGCCGGCAATGATCTGGAGCAGGGTCGATTTTCCGGCCCCGTTGCGCCCGAGCAGGCCAAGAGACCGCCCGCTGGGCAGGGTCAGGTTGAGGTTGTCGATGACAACCTTTTGCCTGCCCCTGATCCAGAAACTTTTCGTCAGGTTCTCGAACCGGATCATCGCGAACCTCAGGACCGGTCCCGGATGGAATAGTAGATCAGCGCGAGGATCGACCAGAAGAGCAGCAGGAAGAGCCCGGCCAGACCCGACAGCACAAGCCGTTGAGGGTATTCTGACGCTTCCGCCAGCGTGGGCTTGATATAGGTGGCGAGGTAGCGGCTTTGCCGGTTGGCCTCGTCGCGGGCCGATTCCAGGGCTGTCAGCGCGGCGAAATAGGATTGTTCGGCATATTCCCGATCGACGGTCATGCGCTCGAACTCGGAGATCAGGGAGGGATAATCCTGGCTGACGCCGCCGGTTTCGGTGCTGGAACTGGCGAAGTTGCGCCGCTCGATGGCGATCCGGTCGCGGATCACCTCGATGCGCTTCTGTGCCTCCGTGATCCGGGGGTCGTTGTCGCTCGAGGTCCCGCGCAGCAGGTCGTATTCGACCAGCGTCGAGGCCAGCTGTTGCTGCAGGCTGGTCATCACGCCCATGCGGGTCTGGATATCGGTTTCGGGATCGACGATCTGGGAGCGGGTGCGAAATTCGGTGATGGCTTCCCGGGCATTCTTGAGAAGCTCGACCGATTCCTCGAGGTCGTCCTGGGCATAACGCATCGCATCTTCGCGGGCCTGCAGGTTCAGCTCGTTGATCCGGGACTGGGAGATCGAGACGATCTCGCGAGAAATCTCGCGGGCGGTCTGGGGATCGAAGGCCTTGACCTGTATCTCGATGAGGCCGGTCGAGGAGTCGTAGGACACGCCGACCATGCGGTTCCAGTACCAGATCAGGTCTTCCTGGGTTGCATCGCCCCAAATCGAGAACACCCAGTCGTTGGGCCAGTACTGGGAGTAATGCGCGCGCAGGTCGATGGCGTCGTTGACCGACTGCACCATTTCCTGACTCTGGATGAACTCGTAGAGAATGTCGCTGTCGGAGGCGGTCGACGCGCCGGCGAAGTCAGCCAGGCCACCCAGTATTTCGTTCGCGCCGGCCTGCTCCTGGCTGCGAACGGTGAAGCCTGCCACCGAGTGGTACTGGTCTTCGGCCACGGTAAAGAGATACCCGACGGTTGCCACGAATGGTATGACCGCCAGGAACAGGAACGACGTGATCAGGCCCCAATGGCGCTTTTTCAGCGTGGCCGGGCCGGCCACGGGCCTGACCTCGGGCTTGGGCGCATCGGCGGGCGCTTGAGCCTGGGCCTGGGGTTTTTGAGCTGCGGGTTGAGCCGCGGGCTTGGCGGCGGCGTTTTGCCGCGCCGCTGCGGCCCCCTTCGCAGGCGCTCTGGCGGCTTTCGCAGCAGAGCCAGCCGCCTTTGGATTGGCGGTAGCCTGCCGGGGTTTCTGCACCGAGCCCGGGCGCCGCACCGGTGCTGCCGGCTCGGCGGATTCCGGCTCAGGTCGCCGGCGAGAGGAAAACGGTACGGCACCTTCGGGCTTGTCGCCGCCGCTGCCGGACGATGACTCGCCGCTTGCATTCTGATCGTCGGAGTTCCCCGCCCGGTCCTCTTTTGCGGCCTCGTCCTCGGCCGCTGAACTGCGATTTGTCATTATTGTCTGATCCAGGGCTCAAGCCGTTTGTAATCGTGCTCAGTGTCTAGCATACTATTGACGGAAATCACCAGAGTCACCGTAGTCGATCATGGCAATTACAGGCTCGGCGGATACGCCGAACACAGAGAAGGTCAGCCGACACAAGCTGAGCTACTCTCCCACCCGCAATATCCTGGCCCTGATCCTGCGCGAGATGTCCACGCGGTACGGGCGCACGCCCGGCGGTTACATCTGGGGCGTCATCGAACCGTTGGCGGCGATCATCTTCCTTGCCATCGGTTTTTCGTTGCTGCTGCGGTCGCCGTCGCTGGGAACGAGCTTCATCCTGTTCTATGCGACCGGATACGTGGTGTTTAACCTGTATCAGAACATTGCGGCGGCGACGTCGCAGGCCATTTCCTTTTCCAAGCCCCTGCTGATGTTTCCGGCGGTGAACTGGTTCGATGCGCTGATCGCGCGGTTCGTGCTGAACAGCCTGACCGGGATCATCATCAGCATCCTGCTGTTCACGGGGATCCTCGCGGTTGTCGAAAACCGCACCGTGCTTGAATTGGGGCCGATCGTGGAGGCGTTCGGCCTGACGATGCTGATCGGCCTGGGTGTCGGCACGCTCAACTGTGCGCTTATCGGTCTCTTTCCCGTTTGGGGGGTGATGTGGGGCATCATCACGCGGCCGCTCTTCCTGGCCTCATGCGTGATCTACCTGTTCGAGGATCTTCCGCGGATGGCGCAGAATATCCTGTGGTACAACCCGCTGGTTCATATCGTCGGGCTGACGCGCACGGGCTTCTACGTGACCTATACGCCGCATTACATCGACACGGTGTATGTCTTCTTCGTGGGGATCATACTGCTGTTCTTCGGCCTGCTTCTGACGCACCGGTACAACCGCGAAATTCTCAACAAGTAGGTCGGGTTACTCTGTCGGTTCAGGCCCCGCCATGCGCAGGACCTGGGCATGGGTGACGTCGAGCCTGTTGAACAGCCCGTCCACCACGGCGCGTGTCATGAGGCGCAGGAACTGGCGGCGGGCGCCATCGTGGTGGCGCACTTTCGAGTACCACTTCGGCAGCACGATCAGCAGTGCGGGCCAGAACAGCCAGCCGGCGGCCATCCGGTAGAGCAACAGCAGGTTGCGGTGGTGGTAATAGATCTTCCATAGCGGCCGGAAGCGCTGACCCTTGGCAGCGCCGGAACCGCCGAAGGTGGTGAAGTCGTGCTCGAAGGCGACCTGGGGCAGGAAGGCGATGCGCCCGCCCGCGCGGCTGAGGCCGAGGGTGTAAAGCCCGTCATCGCCGTAAAGGAACAGGCGCCCGTCGGGGTAGCCCGCCGTCCGGAGCGCCTCGCGCGAGATGAAGAAACCGACGAAGGAGGTCACGTCGATGGGGCAGCCGTCTTTCTCGTATTCATCATGGGGGATGTGAAAGCCGTTGCGCCCCTTGCGGAACGTACGCAGGAACAGCCGCCAGTGCCAGAACGGGTTTCGCGAGGGGCGGTTCATCTCGCAGATCCGGCCATCCGGGAAATAGACGGCGGCGGCGATGGCGTCCCACTTTTCGGGCGGAAGATCGTGGAAGGCCTCGAGCGCACCGGGGAAGGGCCGCGCGTCGTCGTCCATCACGACTAGCCAGTCGGGGTCGTGCTGCGCGACCGCATGCCGCATGCCGGTTTCGAACCCGCCGGCGCCGCCCAGATTGACCTTGCTGGTGACAAGATCGATGCGCGGATTCGTCAGCGTGGCCAGCCATGCGGCCGTGCCATCGGTCGAGGCGTTGTCGACGATGACGACGGCGTGGAGGTGGGCGGGGTCGGAGTCGAGCAGTCGGTCGACGGTCGGCTTGAGCTTGTCGAGCCGGTTATGAGTGACCACGACGGCGACCAGCCGGCGGGACGTATTGTTTGTCTGGTCCGACACGGGGCTTGAAACTCTTGTTTTGTTGCCTGCGGCAAAGCCCACATTTCGCCCGCGATGTCAAACAGCCTGGGGCCGGTGGTGCGCCTGCCTTGGGTATTCTCGGGTCTCGGGGAAATGGTGCCCAGGAGAGGACTCGAACCTCCACGTCCATACAGACACTAGCACCTGAAGCTAGCGCGTCTACCAATTCCGCCACCTGGGCCGGTGTCGTGAGGACGCCATTTAGCGGCGGGTCGGGGCGGTGTCAACGGCGATTTTCACGTGCGCGGACATTCGGGCATCACGCCTTGTCGAACCCCGCGCGGGAGGCTAGGAAGAGGGGTGAACGGCAAGACTGCGGAGGCCAGCAAATGCCCAAGTCAAAACTCGTCACGATCTTCGGTGGGTCCGGTTTCCTGGGGCGGTATATCGCGCGGCGCATGGCCAAGGCCGGATGGCGCGTGCGGGTGGCCGTGCGGCGCCCGAACGACGCGGTCTATGTCAGGACCTATGGCGTTGTCGGCCAGGTCGAGCCGGTTTTCTGCAACATCCGCGACGATGACAGCGTGCGCTCGGTGATGCGGGGGACGGATGCCGCGGTGAATTGTGTCGGTACTTTCGAGAAGGGCGGCAAGAACAATTTCGACGCGATCCAGCACAAGGCCGCCGCGCGGGTGGCCCGGATTGCCAGGGAAGAAGGCGTCCAGCGGCTGGTGCATATTTCCGCCATCGGGGCCGATACCGAATCGGATACGCTGTATGGTCAGAGCAAGGGGCAGGGCGAGGCGGCGATCCTCGAGTCGTTCCCCGACGCCACGATCCTGCGACCGTCGGTGATTTTCGGGGCCGAGGATGCCTTTTTCAACCGGTTCGCCGGGATGAGCCGGTTTGGCCCGATCCTGCCGGTTGTCGGGGCCTCGTCGCGGTTTCAGCCGGTCTGGGTCGACGATGTGGCCGCCGCGGCGGAAATGGGCGCGAAGGGCACGGCTGCGCCGGGCATCTACGAGCTTGGCGGGCCGGACGTGAACACCTTCCGCGAGTTGATGCAGCAGATGCTGGGGGTGATCCACCGGCGCCGGCTGATCCTCAACATCCCGTTCTGGATTGCGACGATCATGGGGGCGGTGATGGAGTTCGTGCAGGCGATCACCTTCCGGCTCATTCCGCCGCAGATCACCCGCGACCAGGTGCAGAGCCTGAAATCCGACAACGTGGTTTCGGAAGGCGCGAAGACCTTTGCCGACCTGGGGATCGAGCCGACCTCGCTTGAGGCGGTGTTGCCGGACTACCTGTGGCGGTTCCGGCCCGACGGGCAGTATGACGACATCAAGCGGTCGGCGTCGAACCTTCGCGGCGCCTAGCTGTAGGCGATCACCAGCAGGATGACGCCAAGGACAACCCGGTAGACCACGTAGGGCGTGAAGCTGACGCTGCGCAGCAGGCGCATCATGATGGTGAGCGCCAGCAGGGCCGCGACGAAAGCCAGCGCCGCGGCGATACCGCAATCGCGCAGCAGGGCGAGGTCGGCGTTCATGATTGCCTCGCCCGAGAGCAGCATGCCGCTGGCGATGATCGTGGGCACCGACATCAGCATCGAAAGCTTCGCCGCATCGTGGCGGTTGTAGCCGAGGAAGCGGGCGCCGGTGATGGTGATGCCCGAGCGCGAGGTGCCCGGGATGAGGGCGATGGCCTGCCAGACGCCGACGACCATGGCGTCGGTGAGGCTCCAGTTTTCCTGGGTGCGCGTGGTTTCGCCGAACTGGTCGGCCCAGTAGAGCAGGATGCCGAAGATCAGCATGGTCCAGCCGATGATGGCGACCGAGCGCAGGTAGGCGTCGAGCCCGGTGAGCTTGAGGATGAGGCCGAAGGCGATGACCGGGACGGAGGAGATCAGCAGGAGCAGGGCGAGCTTGGCGCCTTCGGTGTCGGCCTTCCCGATCAGCAGGCGGGGGAGGCCGCCAAAGGCCTTGCGCATGTCGGTCCAGAAATAGAGGAGCACGGCGACGAGGGTGCCGACATGGACAGCGACATCGACCGCCTGACCCTGATCCTCGAGCCCGGTGAGGCGGGGGAGGAGAATCAGGTGGCCGGAGGAGGAGATCGGCAGGAATTCCGTAAGTCCCTGAATCAGGGCGATGATGATAAGGTGGAACAGGGGCATCAGGCGGATCCGGCGGGCCAGAATGGGTTCAACCCACCTATAAACCACTGAGTTTCAGGCGAAAGACAGCATTTAGGTCCGTATCGGACATAATTTCTTACCAGAAGATAAAGAAAAAGCGACCATTGACCAAAATATTTTTGTATTAGGTCAGTCGTTCTGACTTTATTTCCCGATTACCATAAAGTAGACAGGGTCGGTATTTCGGAAATTCGGAGAGTACGCCGTGGCGAAGCAACCCATGTTGAAGTTCGTGACTGTAGAACGGTCCATGCCAGAAAAGCGTTTGGCCACCGAACGCAACAAGGACTTCCACGAGATCTATGCCGAGTACGCCAATGAAAAGGCGAAGGAGCAGGCCGGGCGCTGCAGCCAGTGCGGTGTGCCCTATTGCCAGAGCCATTGCCCGCTGCACAATAACATCCCCGACTGGCTACGGCTGACCGCCGAGGGCCGGACGAAGGAAGCCTATGAGCTGAGCCAGCTCACGAACACGTTCCCGGAGATCTGTGGCCGTATCTGCCCGCAGGACCGTCTTTGCGAAGGCAACTGCGTGATCGAACAGTCGGGCCACGGCACGGTGACCATCGGGCAGGTGGAGAAATACCTGACCGATACCGCGTGGGAAGAAGGCTGGGTCGAGGATATCACGCCCGCTGAAGAGCGCCCCGAGTCGGTCGGGATCATTGGCGCGGGCCCCGGCGGGCTGGCGGCGGCGGACATGCTGCGCCGGGCCGGTGTGCAGGTGACGGTGTATGACCGCTATGACCGCTCGGGCGGGCTGATGACCTATGGGATTCCAGGCTTCAAGCTGGAGAAGGACGTGGTCATGCGCCGCAATGAACAGCTTGAGAAGGCCGGCGTGGAATTCGTGATGAATTGCGACGTCGGCACCGACCTGTCGTTCGCCGCGATTCGCGGGAAGCACGATGCCGTGCTGATCGCGACGGGTGTCTACAAGAGCCGTGACCTGCAAGGGCCGGGTTCGGGCGCGCAGGGGATCGTGCGGGCGATTGATTACCTGACGGCGAGCAACCGGAAGAGTTTCGGCGACGATGTGCCGGAATTCGAAAGCGGCGAGCTGAATGCCGAGGGCAAGCGCGTGGTCGTGATCGGCGGCGGCGATACGGCGATGGACTGCGTGCGCACGGCGGTGCGGCAGGGGGCGACATCGGTCAAGTGCCTGTACCGGCGCGACCGGCAGAACATGCCGGGCAGCCAGCGCGAGGTGGCCAATGCCGAGGAAGAGGGCGTTGTGTTCGAATGGCTGAGCGCGCCCAAGGCCTTTGTCGGCGACCCGGTAACGGCGGTGAAGGTGCAGCAGATGCGCCTTGGCGCGCCCGATGCGAGCGGTCGCCAGACGCCGGAGGAGATCGAGGGGGCCGACTATGACGAGCCTGCCGATATCGTGATCAAGGCGCTGGGCTTCGAGCCGGAAGAGCTGCCGAAGCTTTGGGGCGTGGAAGAGCTGTCGGTGACCCGCTGGGGCACCATCAAGGCGGAATTCACCACCGGCCGCACGGCGATGGACGGGGTTTATGCCGTGGGCGATATCGTGCGCGGTGCCAGCCTTGTGGTCTGGGCGATCCGCGACGGGCGCGACGCGGCGGAGGCCATCCTGGAGTATCTCGACGGTGGCGAGAAGGCCATCGCGGCGGAGTGAAAGGCGACGTCGGTATAACGTCGGTATTTTGTCGGTATTGCGTCGGTGCGGGTGACGGCACCGGGAACCAGATAGGGCAGATGCCCTGACCCACCGGATGAAGGAAGGCAGGATGGCGAGCAGAACGGGACGGTGCATGTGTGGACGGGTGGCCTTTACGCTCGCGCAGGCGCCGGCGCGTTTTGGCGCCTGCCATTGCGAGATGTGCCGCCGGTGGACGGGCTCGGCCTTGCTGGGGATGACCGTGCCGCGCAGCGAGATCGAGTGGACCGGATCGGAGCATATCGAGATGCTTCAGAGTTCGGACTGGGCGGAACGGGCGTGGTGCGGACACTGCGGCTCGGCGCTCTATTATCATGTCACTGCCGAAAGGCCTATGTCGGCCAGCCTGGAGCTTCCGATCGGGTTGCTGGACGATGCATCCGGGCTGAGCTTCGACAACGAGATTTACATTGATCACAAGCCGGACAGCTTTGGCTATGCCGGTGACCGGACCCGTCTGACGCGCAAGGATGCGCTTGCGAAGTTCGGCATCGTAGAGGGAGACCTGCAATGACCAAATTCGACACCAACTGGGCCCGCAACGAGGAAGCCAAGCGCAAGTGGCTGGCCGAGAACGGGATGTATTCCGAGGAGGAGGAGCATTCCTCCTGCGGGGTGGGGCTTGTCGTGGCGGTCGATGGCAGCCCGAGCCGCAAGGTGGTGGATGCCGGGATCAACGCGCTGAAGGCGATCTGGCACCGGGGCGCGGTGGATGCCGATGGCAAGACCGGCGACGGCGCCGGCATTCACATCCAGATTCCCGTGCCCTTCTTCTATGACCAGGTGCGGCGCACCGGGCACGAGCCGCGGGAAGACCAGCTGATGGCCGTGGGGCAGGTCTTCCTGCCGCGAACGGATTTCGGCGCGCAGGAGACCTGCCGGACGATCGTGGAGACGGAAGTCATCCGCATGGGGCATTACATCTATGGCTGGCGGCACGTGCCGGTGGATGTGAGCGTGCTTGGCGAGAAGGCCAACGCGACGCGGCCCGAGATCGAGCAGATCCTGATTTCGAATGCCAAGGGGATCGACGAGGAAGATTTCGAGCGCGAGTTGTATGTCATCCGCCGCCGGGTCGAGAAGGCCGTGGCGGAGGCGGGGATTCACGGGCTCTATATTGCGAGCCTGTCGTGCCGGAGCATCATCTACAAGGGCATGATGCTGGCCGAGCAGGTGGCGGATTTCTATCCCGACCTGCAGGACGAGCGGTTCATCAGCGCGTTCGCGATCTATCACCAGCGCTATTCGACCAACACCTTCCCGCAATGGTGGCTGGCGCAGCCGTTCCGGATGCTGGCGCATAACGGCGAGATCAACACGCTGAAGGGCAACACCAACTGGATGAAGAGCCACGAGATCCGGATGGCGAGCGCGTCGTTCGGGGATCATGCGGAGGATATCAAGCCGATCATCGCGGGCGGATCCTCGGATTCGGCGGCGTTGGATTCGGTTTTCGAGGTTCTGGTGCGGGCCGGGCGGAGCGCGCCGATGGCGAAGACGATGCTGGTTCCGGAAAGCTGGTCGAAGCAGGCCGAGGAGCTGCCCGAGGCGTGGCGGGACATGTATTCCTATTGCAACTCGGTGATGGAGCCGTGGGACGGGCCGGCGGCGCTGGCTATGACCGATGGCCGCTGGGTCTGTGCCGGACTTGACCGGAACGGGCTGCGGCCGATGCGGTATGTCGTGACCGGCGACGGGCTGGTGGTTTGCGGGTCGGAAGCCGGGATGGTGCCGATCGACGAGGCGACGGTGCGCGAGAAGGGCGCGCTGGGCCCGGGGCAGATGCTGGCCGTCGACATGAAGAAGGGTCTGCTGTTCCACGATACCGAGATCAAGGACAAGCTGGCGCGGGCGCTGCCGTTCGGCGAGTGGGTCGGCAAGATCAACGACATGGACGAGGTTCTGGCCGGGGTGACGGAGAAGCCGCTTTACACCGGGTCGGAGTTGCGCCGGCGGCAGATTGCGGCCGGGTACACGATCGAGGAGCTGGAGAGCATCCTGTCGCCGATGGCGGAGGACGGGAAGGAAGCGCTGGCCTCGATGGGGGATGACACGCCGAGTGCGGTTCTGTCGAAGGGGTATCGGCCGCTGAGCCACTTCTTCCGGCAGAATTTCAGCCAGGTGACGAACCCGCCGATCGACAGTTTGCGCGAGTTCCGGGTGATGAGCCTGAAGACGCGGTTCGGGAACCTGAAGAACGTTCTGGACGAAAGCGGCGCGCAGACCGAGATCGTGGTGCTGGAAAGCCCGTTCATCGGGAATGCCCAGTGGGCCGCGCTGATGCGCGAGTTCGAGGGCGAGGTGACCGAGATCGACTGTACCTTCGCGCCGGGCGAGAATGCGCTGCGTGAAGGGCTGGCGCGGATCCGGGCCGAGGCGGAGGATGCCGTGCGTTCGGGGGCCGGGCATATCGTGCTGACGGATACCGGCGTGAGCGAGGAGCGGATCGGGATGCCGATGATCCTTGCCACCAGCGCGGTGCATTCGCATTTGACGCGGAAGGGGCTGCGGACCTTCTGTAGCCTCAACGTGCGGTCGGCCGAGTGTATCGACCCGCATTATTTCGCCGTGCTGATCGGGGCGGGCGCCACGGTTGTGAACGCCTATCTCGCAGAGGACAGCCTGGCCGACCGGATCGAGCGGGGGCTGCTGGATGGCGGGTTGACCGAGAACGTGGCGCGGTATCGCGAGGCGATCGACCAGGGCCTTCTGAAGATCATGTCGAAGATGGGGATTTCGGTGATTTCGTCGTATCGCGGCGGTCTGAACTTCGAGGCCGTGGGGCTTAGCCGGGCGATGTGTGCCGAGTATTTCCCGGGCCTGACCAGCCGGATTTCCGGTATCGGGGTCAGCGGGATCCAGGCGAAGCTGCAGGATGTGCACAAGCAGGGCTTCAAGGGTGGCAAGGATATCCTGCCGATCGGCGGGTTCTACAAGGCGCGGAAATCGGGCGAGACCCATGCGTGGGGCGCGCAGACGATGCACATGATGCAGATGGCCTGCAACAAGGCGAGCTTCGAGCTTTGGAAGCGGTATTCCCAGGCGATGCAGGCAAACCCGCCCATTCACCTGCGCGACCTGATGGCGATCAAGCCGCTGGGCAAGGCTATTCCGCTGGAAGAGGTGGAAAGCGTGACCGCGATCCGGAAACGGTTCGTGACGCCGGGGATGAGCCTTGGCGCGCTGTCGCCCGAGGCGCACAAGACGCTGAACGTGGCGATGAACCGGATCGGCGCGCGCTCGGACAGTGGCGAGGGTGGCGAAGACCCGGCGCATTTCACGCCGGAGCCCAATGGCGACAACCCGTCGGCGAAGATCAAGCAGGTCGCGAGCGGCCGGTTCGGCGTGACCGCCGAGTACCTGAACCAGTGCGAAGAGCTGGAGATCAAGGTGGCGCAGGGCGCGAAGCCCGGCGAGGGCGGGCAGCTGCCCGGGATGAAGGTGACCAAGCTGATTGCGCGGCTGCGGCATTCGACGCCGGGCGTGACGCTGATTTCGCCGCCGCCGCACCACGATATCTACTCGATCGAGGACTTGGCGCAGCTGATCTATGACCTCAAGCAGATCAACCCGACCGTGAAGGTCTGTGTGAAGCTTGTGGCGCAGTCGGGCGTGGGCACGATTGCGGCAGGTGTGGCCAAGGCCAAGGCCGACGTGATCCTGATTTCGGGTCACAACGGCGGCACGGGGGCGAGCCCGGCGACCAGCATCAAGTATGCCGGTCTTCCGTGGGAGATGGGGCTGACCGAGGCGCACCAGGTTCTGTCGATGAACCACCTGCGCGACCGGATCACGCTGCGGACCGATGGCGGCCTTCGGACTGGCCGGGATATCGTGATGGCGGCGATGATGGGGGCCGAGGAATACGGAATCGGCACCGCCGCGCTGATCGCGATGGGCTGTATCATGGTGCGTCAGTGCCAGTCGAACACCTGCCCGGTGGGGGTTTGTACGCAGGATGAGAGCCTGCGCGCCAAGTTCACCGGCAATGCCGAGAAGGTGGTGAACCTGATCACCTTCTATGCGCAGGAGGTTCGCGAGATCCTGGCCAGCATAGGGGCGCGGTCGCTGGACGAGGTGATCGGGCGGGCCGACCTGTTGACTCAGGTCAGCCGGGGCTCGGCGCATCTGGACGACCTCGACCTGAATCCGATGCTGATCACCGTGGATGGGGCAAAGGACATTGTCTATGACCGCAACAAGCCGCGGAACGAGGTGCTGGATACGCTCGATGCCGAGATCGTGCGGGATGCGGCGCGGTTCCTGAACGATGGCGAGAAGATGCAATTGCATTACGCCGTTCAGAACACCGACCGGACCGTGGGCACGCGGGTTTCGAGCCATATCGTGCGGAACTTCGGGATGCGCAACGCGCTTCAGCCCAACCACCTGACTGTGAAACTGTCGGGGAGTGCGGGGCAGAGCCTTGGGGCGTTTGCCGCGCCGGGCCTGAAGATCGAGGTGTCGGGCGATGCGAACGACTATGTCGGCAAGGGCCTGTCGGGGGGCACGATCGTGGTGCGCCCGCCGCAGATGAGCCCGCTTGAAGCCGCCGAGAACACGATCATCGGCAACACCGTTCTGTACGGCGCGACGGCGGGCTACCTGTTTGCCAGCGGCCGGGCCGGTGAGCGGTTCGCGGTGCGGAACTCTGGCGCGCATGTGGTCGTGGAGGGCTGCGGCTCGAACGGGTGCGAGTACATGACCGGCGGCGTTGCCGTGATCCTTGGCGAGGTGGGGGCGAACTTTGCCGCCGGGATGACCGGGGGCATGGCCTATCTCTATGACCCGAACGGCACGGCGCGGAACCTGATCAACGCCACGTCGGTGGTGATGTGCGCGGTGACGGAAGAGCATTGGCTGAAAGAGCTGGAAATGATGGTCGAGCGGCATGCCGAGGAGACCGGAAGCCGGCGCGCCCAGGAGATCCTGCAATATTGGGACATCGAGAAGGGCAACTTCCTTCAGGTTTGCCCGCGCGAGATGCTCGACAAGCTGGAGCATCCGCTGGGGATCGAAGACGAAGCGATTCCGGCGGAATAGGGTCACATATTTGCAGCGCGCGCCCCGGGGGTTCCGGGGCGCGTTCGCGTTTGGACATGCGCGGCGGCCCGCCTGTGGGGTTTCAATCGGGCGGGGCGCCCTTACCTTTTTCAGGGCAGGTTTCCTGAAGGAGTGCCCCGATGTCCGAACTTCTGATCATTGCCTTCGATGACGAGCAATCTGCCTTTGACCTGGCGGAGCGGTTGCAGCCGTTGAAAGACGACATGCAGCTCGAGACGCAGGACACCACGATCATGACGCGGGATGCCGAGGGCGAGGTGCATCTGCATAACGCGGTGAACGTGCCGCTGGCGCAGACGGCCGGTGGCACAGTGTGGGGGCTGCTGATCGGGGCCGCCTTTGCCATGCCGGTCGCCGGGGCGCTGGCCGGGGCCGCGACCGGTGCGATGGTGGGACGAGAGCGTGATCCCGGGGTGAATTCGGATTTCCTGAAAGAGCTTGGTGCGACTTTGAAACCCGGGTCGTCGGCGGTGTGCCTGCTGGTACGGCACGTGGACCGGGCGGCGCTTGACGGGGTCTTGCAGGCTTTCCCGGTGCGCGGGCATCTGCTGCAGTCGCCCTACACGCCCGACGAGGAGGGCGGGTTGCGATCGGAGGTTGAACGGCCCGGCCCCTGACCCGGTAACCGCGCATGCCTTGCCTGTCAGTGTGGCGGGAAGGCCCTTGGCCGTGGCTTATCCACCCCCTCAAGATGCTGATGTTTGGTGAAAATCCGAAACTGGCGGATACTGACGTCGGGTAACTGGGAGAATCACCATGAAATTTCGTTTAACCATTTCCGGCGTCATCTCGGCGCTTGCCCTTGCCGCAGGTCCGGCCGCGGCCGGCCAATGTGGCTATCAATACTGCTGGGGCGCGGTGGGCTTTGGCCCGGGCGGCGCCTATGGCTGGGCGCACAGCTATGCCTCGCAGCAGGAGGCCTATAACCGGGTCTACCAGGAGTGCGGCGGCAACTGCACCCAGATCAAGACCTTCTACAACACCTGTGGCGCCATGGCCGTGGGGGCCAATAACGGCTGGGGTTGGGGCCACAGCCCGAGCCGCGCGGGTGCGGAAAACATCGCGATGGGGTATTGCAACCAGTACGACTACGGGTGCTCGGTGCGGGTCTGGGCCTGTTCTTTCTGAGGGCTGCGTGACCGCCGGGATTGAAAGACATCAGCGGCCGCTGTAGCGGAAACGGGATGGCAAAGCGCAAACCGGCGAAGGCGAAGAAAACGACCGACCGGGCGAAACGACGGTTTCGCCCGCTTGCTTGGCTGTGGCGGTGGAGTGTGCGGCTTGTGCTTTTGGTGGTGCTGGTCGCGACCTGCGTGATCATTGCGCATCGGGTGCTGAACCCGCCCAAGACCATCTACATGCGGCAGGAAGAGGCCCGGCTGGGGCGGATCGACCGCGTGTGGGTGCCGCTGGACAATGTCGCGCCGGTGATGGCGCGGGCGGCCGTGGCGGCCGAGGATGCCGATTTCTGCAATCACTGGGGATTCGACATGTCGGCCATCCGCAGTGCCATCGAGGAAGGCGCGGGGCGGGGGGCGTCGACGATCAGCCAGCAGACGGTGAAGAACGTCTATCTCTGGCACGGGCGCAACTGGCTTCGGAAGGCGCTCGAGGCGATGATCACACCGGTGGTGGAGGTCTTCTGGCCCAAGCGGCGGATCATCGAGGTCTACCTGAACGTGGCCGAGTTCGACGAGGGTGTGTTCGGAGTGGAGGCCGCGGCGCGGCATTACTTCGGCGTGGGGCCGGAGGCGCTTTCGCCCACGCAGGCGGCAAGGCTGGCGGCGGTGCTGCCGGACCCGAAGGGCCGGTCGGCGGCAAACCCCTCGGCCTCGGTGCGGCAGAGGGCGGCGTCTATCCTCGACGGGGCGGCCACGATCCGCCGCGACGGCAGATCGGCCTGTTTCGAGGATTGAAATACGCGGATAATCCGGGCATGGAGATACGCAGCCCGACGATATAACCAAGACGGTCATGGCCAAGCTTTATCACGTTCCCCTCTCCCCGTTCTGTCGCAAGGTGCGGCTCGTTCTCGCCGAGAAGCGGATCGAGTGCGAGCTTGTGGAGGAGAAATACTGGGAGCAGAGCCCCGATTTCCTGCGGCGCAACCCGGCCGGCAAGGTGCCGGTGCTGAAGCTGGACGACAAGCTTCTCGCCGAAAGCACGCCGATTTGCGAATATATCGAGGAAGTGTATCCCGAGCCGCCGCTGATGCCGAAATCGGCCGATGCGCGGTTCGAGGTGCGGCGGCTGGTGAGCTGGTTCGACGACAAGTTCCACAGCGAGGTCACCTCGAACCTGCTTTACGAGCGGGTGAACAAGAAGGTGATGAAGCAGGGGTTTCCGGACAGTTCGAACGTCAAGGCCGGGGCGAAGGCGATCAAGTTCCACCTGGATTACATGACATGGCTTCTGGACCAGCGGCGGTGGCTGGCGGGCGACGTGATGACGCTGGCGGATTTCACGGCGGCGGCGCATCTGAGCTCGCTGGATTACATTCGGGACGTGGACTGGAACCGGTCGGAGATCGTCAAGGACTGGTACGCGAAGATCAAGTCGCGGCCGGCCTTCCGGGGAATCCTGGCGGACCAGATTCCGGGGTTCCCGCAGCCGGCGCATTATGCGGACCTGGATTTCTGAAGATGGTGACGGTGCAGGGGCGCTGCCCCTCTTGACCCGGACCTTGTCCGGGCCAATTCACCCCGGAGTATTTCTGGCAAGATGAAGAACGGGCTGAAACAGAGACTGGTTTCGCAGGCTCTGGCCGAGGGGTTCGATGCGTGCCGGGTGTGCCGGCCGTGGGATGTGCCACAGGTGCCGGGGCGGCTGGCGGAGTTTCTCGACAAGGGGCGGCACGGGCAGATGGGGTGGCTGGCGGAGCGCAGCCACTGGCGCGGGGCGCCGCAGGTTCTCTGGCCCGAGGCAAGGTCGGTGATCGTGCTGGGGGAGAGTTATACGCCGGATGTGAACCCGATGGCGACACTTGGGCAGCCGGAGGTCGGCACGGTGTCGGTCTATGCGCGGAACAAGGATTACCACGACACGGTCAAGAAGCGGTTGAAGCGGTTGGCAAGGTGGCTGATTGCCGAGGGCGGCGGTGATGTGAAGGTTTTCGTCGATACCGCGCCGGTGCCGGAGAAGCCGCTGGGGCAGGCGGCGGGGCTGGGATGGCAGGGCAAGCATACCAACCTGCTGAGCCGGGAGTTGGGGAACTGGTTTTTCATCGGGTCGGTGTTCACGACGCTGGAATTAGAGACTGATCCTGCCGAAAGCGACCATTGCGGGTCTTGCCGGGCGTGCCTGGATGTCTGCCCGACGGAGGCGTTTCCGGCGCCCTATCAGCTGGATGCGCGGCGGTGCATTTCCTACCTGACGATCGAGCACAAGGGGCCGGTGGACGAAGAGCTGCGGGCGAAGATGGGCAACCGGATCTACGGGTGCGACGACTGCCTGGCGGTGTGCCCCTGGAACAAGTTCGCGGTGGAGGCGCGGGAGGTTCGGTATCACGCGCGGGAGGATCTGACCGCGCCGCGGCTGGCGGAGCTGGCCGTGCTAGATGACGCCGCGTTTCGCGAGAGGTTCTCGGGCAGCCCGATCAAGCGGATCGGGCGGGACCGGTTCGTGCGGAACGTGCTGTATGCGATCGGCAACTCGGGAGTGCCGGGGCTGAGGCCGGTGGCGCAGGATTTGTGCGAGGATCCGGATGCGACGGTCGCGGATGCGGCGCGCTGGGCGGTGGGGCGACTGGCGGATGCCGCAAACGGGATGGACCGGGGCTGAAAAGCCGGTAAACCGCTGACAGCGAAGCACAAGGAGAAACGCGCATGGCGCTTTTGCTGGGGGTCGATACCGGCGGGACCTATACGGATGCCGTTCTGATCAGGGATGAGCGCGAGGTGGTGGCCAGTGCCAAGGCGCTGACCACGCGGCATGACCTGGCCGAGGGGATCGGCAAGGCGGTGGCGGCCGTTCTGAAGGAGAGCGGGGCGGATGTGAACGAGATCGGCCTGGCCTCGCTGTCGACGACGCTGGCGACCAATGCGCTGGTCGAGGGGCAGGGCGGGCGCGTGGGACTTGTCTATATCGGGTTTCGGGAGCGTGACCTTGACGGGCACGGGCTGCGCGAGGCGCTGGGCGGTGACCCGGCGCTGGTGATCGGCGGCGGGCACAGCCATGCGGGTGGCGAGGCGGCGAAGCTGGATGAAGCGGCTCTAACACGCTGGTTAGAGACTGATATGGGCGTTTCCGGTTTCGCCGTGGCAAGCCAGTTCGCGACGCGCAACCCGGCGCATGAGTTGCGGGCGGCGGAGATGATCCGGGCGGCAACGGGGAAGCCGGTGTCATGCTCGCATCATCTGTCGGCGCGGCTGAACGGGCCGAAGCGGGCGCTGACGGCGGTGCTGAACGCGCGGCTGATCGGGATGATCGCGCGGCTGATCGAGAAGGCGGAGGGCAAGCTTGTCGAGCTTGGGATACATGCGCCGCTGATGGTGGTGCGGGGGGATGGCGCGTTGATCTCGGCGGGGCAGGCGAAGGAGCGGCCGATCGAGACGATCCTGAGCGGGCCGGCAGCGAGTATCGTGGGCGCGTGCTGGATGACCGGGGAGACAGAGGCGCTGGTCTCGGACATCGGCGGGACGACGACGGATGTGGCGGTTTTGCGGGGTGGCAAGCCGGCGATTGACCCGGCGGGGGCCAGGGTTGGGCCGTGGCGGACGATGGTGGAAGCCGTGGCGATGCGGACGACGGGGCTGGGCGGGGACAGTGAAATGCATGTTCTGGAGGAGGGCCTTGTTGGGGGCGTGAGCCTGGGGCCGCGGCGGGTGGTGCCGGTGAGCCTGATGGCGTTGGAGGCGCCGGAGCTGGTGCATCGGGTGCTGGACGAGCAGTTGCGGAGCGAGACGCCCGGCGAGCATGACGCGCGCTTCGTGCGGGCGGTGCCGGGGATCGAGGCCGGCGGATTGCAGGCGAAGGATGCGGCGCTGTTGGAGCGGATCGGTTCGGGGGTGCAGCCGCTGGGGGCGGTGCTGAAGACGCGGCTGGAGATGGCCGGGCTGATGCGGCTGGTGAAGCGGGGGCTGGTGCAGGTGTCTGGCGTGACGCCGTCGGATGCGGCACATGTGTTGGGGCGGCAGGCGCAGTGGGATGGCGAGGCGGCGGAGAAGGCCGTGGCGTTGATCGGGCGGAAGCGGACGGGGAGTGGCAACCGGCTCAACCCAGAGCCGCTTGCGATGGCGCAGATGATCATCGACCAGCTGACGCATCAGACAAGTTTGGCCTTGTTAGAGACTGCTTTTGCCGAGGAAGAGGTGGATTTCGGGCTGTCGCCGGAGGTGCTGGCGCGGCACGTGCTGTTGCAGAAGGGGCTGGACCATCACCGGGGTCTGATGCGGCTGGAGGCGGGGCTGAACCTGCCTGTTGTCGGCCTGGGGGCGTCGGCGCCGGCCTATTACGGGGCAGTGGGTGAGCGGTTGTCGTGCCGGATGGTGTTGCCGGAGCATGCGGGCGTGGCGAATGCCATCGGTGCCGTGGTGGGGCGGGTGACGATCCGGCGGAGCGGAACGGTGACGAGCCCGGCGGAGGGGCGGTTCCGGGTGCACCTGGAGAGCGGGCCGGAGGATTTCAGCGATGCGGAGGCGGCGATGGCGGCCTTGCAGGAGGCGCTGGAGGCCGAGGCGCGGGCGCAGGCGGAGCGGGCCGGGGCACAGGATATTCATGTGAGTGCGGCACGGGAGATGAAGGTGGCACAGGCGGAGGCGCGGGAGGTGTTCCTGGAGGCGGAGATTACGGTCGAGGCCAGCGGGCGGCCGCGGATTGCCGGTTAGACGGCGAGGCGGTCGAGCCAATCACGGATGAGGGCGGCGGCAACGTCGGGGCGTTCCCAGGCGAGGCTGTGGCCCGCGGTGTCGAGCAAGGCGAAGGTGGCGCGGGGGAAGCGCGGGAGCATGGCGAGGGCGTCGTCGTAGCCGGCGATGGAGTCCTGCCGGCCGGAGAGGATCAGCGAGGGGGCCTCGCATTGCCCGCCGGTGATCTGCGGGTCGTCGGAGAAGTCGAAGGCCTTCTGGATGCGGGCCTCGAGATCGGGGTCGTGCCGGGCGGCGGCAGGCAGCTTGGTGGCGACGATCTTTTCGGCAATAGCCGGTGACTGGACAACGAGGCGGTCGAAGCGGGGTTTCGCGGCGTCGGGGAGCGTGTCGCGGAGGCCCGGCGCGGGGACGAGGGTTTCGTGATCGGGGCGGATGGACTCAGGCCGGTTGCCGCCGGGGACGATCAGGCAGAGACCGGCGACGAGATCGGGGCGCAGCATGGTGATGCCCTCGGCGACATGGCTGCCGCGGGATTCGCCGATCAGGGCGACGGGTTGGCCGGGATAAGTGGCTTCGACGAAGTCGATCACCGATTGCAACACGCCTTTCATGTCGTTCAGGCTAGGCGGTGACGGGCTTTGGCCGTGGCCGGGTAGGTCGATATAGACTCTCTTCCAGCCGGAAACGCCCGAAAAGGCTGGTTCGATGGCATCGAGCATGTGGCGGTGATCGAGCTTTGCACCGTGGAGCACGAGGATCGGGCGGCCGGTTCCACGGGTTACGGAATGGAGCATCGGGAAGGTCCTTCCTGCGGATGCGGGGCAGGATAGGGCGAAAGCGGGGGAGAAGGCCAGCGCGATGCGCTCAAGCGCACCCTACGAGGGATACGAGCCAGTCGCGGGTTTTCTCGGCCTGCGGGGTGAGAGGGGTGGTGGCAGACCAGACCAGGTAGAAGCCGGCGCCGGTTTCCCAGGCCCATGCGTCGCGGCGGGTGAGGAGGCCCTGGCGAAGAAGGTGATCGGTGACGTGATGCCAGCCGAAGGCGAAGCCCTCGCCGGCGATGGCGGCCTGCAGGACGAGGGCGTAATCATTGAGGCGGAGGCCGGTTTTCGGCTCTGAATAAGGGACTTTCCAGTAAGAGAAGTAGTCGGCCCAGCCGGGGCGTTCGCGCACCGGTTCCTCGAGATGGATGAGGTTTTCGTGGGGGAGGTTGGCGACCGTCTTGAGGTTGACGGCGCTGGCCATGACGCGGGGCGCGGCGATGGGGGAGATGATTTCGGGGGCGATCAGGTGGCTGTCGCAGCCGGGCCAGATGCCGGTGCCGCGGCGGATGCCGAGGGAGATGCCTTCGGCGTCGATATCCGGCTCGCGTTCGGAGGTTTGCAGGCGGAGGTCGATGCCCGGATGGGCGCGGTGGAAGTCGGCGAGGCGCGGGACCATCCAGTAATGGGCGAAGGCGGTGGAGGCCGAGAGGGTGACGTGGGCTTGCGCGCCCTGCGTGCTGAGCATGCGGGCGGTTTGATGGATGCGCTCGAAGGCGGCGAAAACGTCGTTGTAGAGCCGTTCGCCCGCATGGGTGAGGGTGACGGCGCGGTGGGCACGGATGAAGAGTTGCACGCCGAGGGAGGTTTCGAGCTGCTTGATGGCGGCGGAGACGGCGGGCTGTTGCACGTTAAGCTCGCGCGCGGCACGGGTGAAGGAGCCGGTGCGGGCGGCGGCCTCGAACACGAGGAGGTGGCGGGGAGAGGAGACGAGCTTCCAGAGGTTTTGCATAATCTCAGTTTATCCAAAGCCCCGGATTTTACCACGATCACAGGTGTTGGCGCATGGTTTAGATTGATTCTCTAATAGGGGAGAGATGCCATGGCAAGACGGGCGAGATCGCGGCGTGATACCGGGGCGGCGGCGATTGCTGCGCCGCCGTCACCTTTCATTCGGCGGAGCCTGCCGTTTTTCGACGTGCTCGACGAGGAAACGGTTGTGAAGCTGGAGGGGCAGGTCGACTGGATCCTGCAGGAGGTGGGGATCGAGTTTCGGGATGACCCGGATGCCCTGCGGATCTGGCGGGAGGCGGGGGCCGACGTGAGCGACTGCCGGGTGAAGGCGCCAGCGGATTGGGTGCGGAGCCTTTGTGCCAAGGCGCCGAAGGAGTTCACGCAGATTGCCCGGAACCCGGAGCGGAGCGTGACGATCGGGGGGCGGAACCAGGTGTTTGCGCCGATCTACGGGGCTCCTTTCGTGCGCGACCTGGAGCACGGGCGGCGGTATGGCGACCTTGATGCGCTCGAGAAGCTGGTGAAGCTGGCATACATGCATCCGAACCTGCACCATACCGGGCTGGTGATCGTCGAGCCTTGTGACATTCCGGTCAGTCACCGGCATCTGGATATGCTCTATCTGCACATGAGCCGGAGCGACAAGCCGCATCTGGGTGCGATTACCGAGATGAGCCGGGCCGAGGACAGCGTTGCGATGGCGGAGATCCTGCATGGGCGCGAGGTGATGGATAAGCATTGCGTCATCATGGGGAACGTGAACACCAACTCGCCGCTTCTGGTCGACAAGGTGGTGACACAGGCGATAAGGGTCTATTGCGGGCGAGGGCAGGGGATTATCGTGGTGCCCTTCATCCTGTCCGGCGCCATGGGGCCGGTGAGCACGGCGGCGAGCGTGACGCAGGCGATGGCGGAGGCGATGATCTGTTGCGCCTTTGCGCAGCTGGTGCGGCCGGGGGCGCCGTTCGTGCTGGGGAATTTCCTGTCGTCGATGAGTTTGAAGAGCGGGGCGCCGACATTCGGGATGCCGGAGCCGGTGATCTCGAACTATGCGATCGGGCAGATGGCGCGGCGGGCGGGATTGCCGCTGCGCTGTGGCGGGTCGCTGACGGCGAGCAAGATCGAGGATGCGCAGGCGGCCTATGAAAGCGCCGATTCGATGCATTCGACGATGCTGGCGGGGTCGAATTACACGCTGCATGCCGCGGGGTGGCTGGAAGGGGGGCTTTGCACCGGGTTCGAGAAGCTGGTGATGGATGCCGATCGGCTGGGAAGCTACCAGAAGGTGCTGGACCACGGGCTTGTGGTTGACGACGAGAGCCTCGCGCGGGATGCCTATGGGGAGGTGGTGCCCGGTGGGCATTTCCTTGGCTGTGGCCATACGATGCGCAACTACACCGAGGCGTTCTACGAGCCGAAGCTGAGCGACAGCGAGAACGTGGAAAGCTGGGAAGATGGCGGGTCGAAGGACATGCGGGTTCGGGCGTTCGAGCGGTGGAACGCGATGCTGGAGCAGTATGAGCAGCCGGAGCTGGATGTCGCGACGGACGAGGCGCTGCGGGAGTTCGTGGCGCGGCGGAAGCGCGAGATACCGGAGGCGTGGTATTAGGGGCTTTGGCCCTTTGGTGGAATTGAGGGGGCGCTGCCCCCATCGCCGCGGGGCGGCGATTCCCCCGGGATATTTTGACCAAGAAGAAGCCCGGGATTGGAGAAGGAGATTGAGAGATGCGTGCGGCTGAGAGGTTTGACGGGGATCTGGGTGAGCGGCTCGAGGCGTTGAGGGCCGAGGGGCTTTACAAGACCGAGCGGGTGATCACCTCGATGCAGGCCGGGGAGGTGACGCTGGCCGGTGGCAAGGAGGTGGTGAACCTTTGTGCCAACAATTACCTCGGGCTGGCGGATGATGCGCGGGTGATTGAGGCCGCGCATGCGGCGCTGGACCGGTACGGGTTCGGGATGGCGAGCGTGCGGTTCATCTGCGGGACGCAGGAGGAGCACAAGCAGCTGGAGGCGCGGATTGCGGGGTACCTGGGGATGGAGGACGCCATTCTCTATGCGGCGGCGTTTGATGCGAATGCGGGTTTGTTCGAGACGATTCTGGGGCCTGAGGATGCGATCATTTCGGATGCGCTGAACCATGCGAGCATCATCGACGGGGTGCGGCTGTGCAAGGCGCAGCGGTATCGGTATGCGAATTCGGACATGGCCGACTTGGAGCGGTGTTTGCAGGAGGCGCAGGGGGCACGGCACCGGCTGATCGCGACGGATGGCGTGTTCTCGATGGACGGGTATTACGCGAAGTTGGCGGAGATCTGCGACCTGGCCGAGCGGTACGACGCGATGGTGATGATCGACGATTGCCATGCGACGGGGTTTGTTGGCGAGACTGGCCGGGGGAGCCACGAGCATTGCGGGGTGATGGGCCGGGTGGACATCATCACCGGCACGCTGGGCAAGGCGCTGGGCGGGGCCTCGGGCGGGTTTACCGCGGCGAGTCGCGAGGTGGTGGACTGGCTGCGGCAGCGGTCGCGGCCGTACCTGTTTTCGAACACGCTCGCGCCGGTGATTGCGGGGGCGTCTTTGAAGGTTTTCGATTTGCTGGAGGATGGCGCGGCGTTGCGGGCGCAGCTTTGGGAGAACGCGGCGTATTTCCGGGAGCGGATGGGCAAGCTGGGGTTCGAGTTGCTGCCGGGGGAGCATGCGATCATTCCGGTGATGCTGCGCGATCCAAAGCTGGCGCAGGAGATGGCGGCGAAGTTGAACGAGAAGGGGGTGTACGTGACCGCCTTTTCCTTCCCGGTGGTGCCGAAGGGGCAGGACCGGATCCGGACGCAGATGAGTGCGGCGCTGACGAGGGAGATGCTGGACCGGGCGATCGATGCGTTCGAGGAGGTTGGGCGCGAGTTGGGGGTGATCTCGTGAGTGGGGTGTTGCCGTCGGTCATAGGCGCGATGGGCGGCACGCCGTTGGTCGAGTTGAGCCGTATCAGAGACGCATTGGGGCTTGATGGGCGGTTGCTGGCGAAGGTGGATTACCTGTTGCCGGGGTTTTCCAAGAAGGACCGGGCGGCGAAGGCGATTGTCGAGGCGGCCAGGGAGAGCGGGGAGCTGGCCAATGGGCAGACGGTGGTGGAGCTGACCTCGGGCAACATGGGCACCGGGCTCTCGATCGTGTGCGGGGTGCTGGGGCATCCGTTCGTGGCGGTGATGAGCGAGGGGAATTCCGAGGAGCGGGCGAGGATGATGCGGGCGCTGGGAGCCGAGGTTGTGCTGGTGCCGCAGGCGGAAGGGTCGCGGAAGGGCGAGGTTTCCGGGGCGGATCTGGCGCTTGTGGAAGAAGCGGCGCAGCGGATCACGGAAGCGCGCGGGGCGTTTCGGGCGGATCAGTTTGCGCGGGAAGGCAACTCGATGGCGCATGAGACCGGGACGGCGCCGGAGATCTGGGAGCAGTCGGAGGGCGCGGTAACGGCGTTTTGCGATTTCATCGGGTCGGGTGGCACGCTGGGTGGCGCGGCGAGGTTCTTTGGGAAAAAGGGCGTGCGGTGTTACGCGGTGGAGCCTGACCAGGCGGCGCATCCGATTCAGGGCGGTGGGTATTCGATGCCGGATCTGGTGCATCTGGATGGCGTGCATTTGGCTGGAACAGAGACTGTTTCTGGCGCTGAGGCCGCGTCGCATGCGAGGCTCATGGCGCGGATGGAGGGGATTTTCGGCGGGTATTCCGCCGGGGCGAACCTTGCCGCCGCGGTGCGGTTGTTGAAGGACAAGGAGAAGGGTGGCTGCGTGGCCTTCGTGGTGTGCGACAGCGGGCTCAAGTACCTCAGCACGGATTTGTGGGAGTAGCGCGATGAAGAATGAAATGAAGGCGCTGGTGAAGGCGAAACCGGAGCCGGGGCTTTGGATGGAATACGTGCCGGTGCCCGAGCCGGGGCCGGCGGATGTGCTCATCAAGGTGAAGAAGTCGGCCATTTGCGGGACGGATGTGCATATCTGGAAGTGGGACGAGTTCAGCGCCAAGACGGTGCCGGTGCCGATGGTGGTGGGGCACGAGTTCGTGGGCGAGATCGTCGATACCGGACCTGCGGCGGTGAAATACCGGATCGGGCAGCGGGTGTCGGGCGAGGGGCATATCGTTTGTGGCGCTTGCCGGAACTGCCGGGCGGGGCGGGGGCATTTGTGCCGGAACACCAAGGGCGTTGGCGTGAACCGGCCGGGGGCGTTCGCCGAGTATCTTTGTATTCCCGAGAGCAACGTCGTGCCGATACCGGAGGATATTCCGGACGAGATCGCCGCGATCTTCGACCCGTTCGGGAATGCTGTGCATACGGCGTTGAGTTTCGACCTGGTGGGGGAGGATGTGCTTGTGACCGGCGCGGGCCCGATCGGGATCATGGGGGCGCTGGTGGCGCAGAAGGTGGGCGCGCGGAAGGTGGTGATCACGGATATCAACCCCTATCGGCTCGACCTGGCGCGGCACATGGGGGTGCAGCATGTGGTCGATACCAGCCGGTACAAGCTGAGCGACGTGATGGACGAGATCGGCATGACCGAGGGGTTCGATGTAGGCCTCGAAATGTCGGGCGCCAGCGCCGCCATGCAGCAGATGATTTCGCGGATGAACAATGGCGGGAAGGTCGCTTTGCTGGGGATCGCGCCGACGGAGTTTCCGGTGGACTGGAACACGGTGATTTTCCGGATGCTGCATATCAAGGGCATCTACGGGCGCGAGATGTACGAGACCTGGTACAAGATGATCGCGCTGGTGCAGTCGGGGCTGGATGTGAGCGGGCTGATCACGCACCGGATTTCCATCGATGATTTCGAGGAGGGGTTTGCCGCGATGATCTCGGGCAATTCCGGGAAGGTCGTGATGGACTGGTAGGACGCGCTGCTCGTCAGGCCTTGCGGCCTGCCTCGCGGGGATAAGGCAAAGGGATTTGGGACATGAATGACGATCTGGCGCAGTCGACGCTGAATATACAGAAGGACGAGAGCGGGCGGGGCAAGCCCTTGCCGAGCCACGCCAAGGTGGTGGTGATCGGGGGCGGCGTTGTTGGCTGTTCGATCCTGTTTCACCTGAGCAAATTCGGGTGGAAGGACACGATTCTGCTGGAGCGGAACGAGCTGACCAGCGGGTCAAGCTGGCACGCTGCGGGGCAGATTCATACGATCAGTTCCGACCCGAATATCAGCCGGCTGCAGAGCTACACGATCAAGCTGTACCAAGAGATCGAGGAGTTGTCGGGGCAGTCGGTGGGGCTTCACCTGACGGGCGGGTTTTACCTGGCGTCGAACAAGACGTGGTATGATTACCTCAAGCGCGAGCGGTCGAAGGCGCGGTACATGGGGTTGAACCAGGAGTTCATCAGCCCCGAGGAGGTGGCAAGGCGGCATCCGCTGATCAACCCGAAATACTATCACGCGGCGCTTTGGGATGATCAGGATGGCGATCTTGATCCGTCTGGCACCACTTATGCCTTTGCCAAGGCGGCACGGCATTACGGCGGGCAGTATTTCACCCATACGCCGGTGACGGCGACGACGATGCGGCCCGATGGGCAGTGGGAGGTGACCACGGAGCGGGGGACGGTGATTGCCGAGCATGTGGTCAACTGTGGGGGCCTTTGGGCGCGCGAGGTGGGGCACATGGCGGGGCTTCACCTTCCGGTGCAACCGATGGAGCACCATTACCTGCTGACCGACCGGATCGAGGAAGTGGCGACGTTCGGCTCTCGCCTGCCCTGCGGGTTCGATTACGAGGCGAACCTGTATTTCCGGCAGGAGGGCGACGGGATGCTTCTGGGCACCTACGAGCCGGTGGGCGTGCCGTGGAAGGTGGAAGGGACGCCGTGGGATTTCGGGCATGAGCTGTTGCAGCCGAACCTGGAGCATATTGCCGACCGGCTGGAGCTTGGGTTCGAGCGGATCCCGGCGCTGGGCAATGCGGGGATCAAGGATGCGATCAACGGGCCGTTCACTTTTGGCCCGGATGGCAACCCGATGATCGGGCCGGTGCCGGGGATGCGGAATTACTGGTGTGCCGTGGGGGTGATGGCCGGGTTCTGCCAGGGTGGCGGGGTTGGCCTGACGCTGGCGGAGTGGATGATCGACGGGGAGCCGTCGATTGACGTGTGGGCGATGGACGTGGCGCGGTTTGGCGACTGGGCGAGCCCGGATTGGGGCACGGTGAAGTCGACCGAGAATTATGAGCGGCGGTTCGTGATGACCTTCCCCAACGAGACGCTGCCGAAGGGGCGGCGGCAGCAGACGACGGCGCTTTATGACCGGCTGATCGCCAAGGGGGCGGTGATGGGGCAGAGCTTTGGCCTTGAGAACGCGCTGTGGTTCGCGGACGGGCCGGAGGATGCGCATGAGGAGCCGACCTTCGAGCGGAACCGGTCGTTCGACTATGTCGCGCGGGAGGTGAAGGCGGTGCAGGAGGGTGTGGCGGGCATCGAGATCGCCAATTTCGCCAAGCATCGGGTTGCCGGGCCTGGGGCGAGGGATTGGCTGAACCGGGTGATGGCGGGGCGTATTCCGAAGCCCGGGCGGATCACGCTGACGCCGATGCTGACCGAGAAGGGGCGGCTTTACGGTGACCTGACGGTGGCGTGCCTGGGCGAGGAGGAGTTCATGCTGTTCGGGTCGGGCGCGATGCAGGATGCGCATGGGCGCTTCTGGGCGAGGACGTTGCCGGAAAGCGTGGTGCACGAGAACCAGACTGCGGAGTGGCACGGGATCGCGCTGTCGGGGCCGAAGTCGCGGGAGCTATTGGGGCGGATCACGCGGGAGGATGTGAGTGCCGGGGCGCTGAAGTTCCGGGATACGCGGAAGACGTTCGTGGGCGGCGTGCCGGTGATCCTGAACCGGATCAGCTTTTCCGGCGAGCTGGGCTACGAGATTTATTGCCGGCCTCAGTATCTGATCCGGCTGAGCGAGGCGATTGAAGAGGCTGGCGCCGACCTGGGCTATTGCTGGTACGGGGCAAGGGCGCTGATGAGCCTCAGGCTCGAGAAGGGCTGGGGCGCGTGGGGGCTGGAGTTCCGGCCGGATTTCAACGCGGTCGAGGCGGGTATGGACGCGTTCATCGACTGGAAGAAGGAGTTTGTCGGGAAGGCGGCGACGGAGAAGGTGAAGGCGGAAGGCGTCGACCGGACGCTGGTGACGCTGGTGATCGACACGCCGATTGACGTGACGCTGGACGAGGCGGTGCTGAAAGATGGCCAAGCCGTGGGGTATATCACCTCGGGCGGCTATGCGCATCGGGTCGGCAAGTCGATGGCGATGGCCTATGTCGGGGCCGAGCATGCGGCGCCGGAGACCGCGCTGGAGGTGGAAATCCTTGGCGAGATGTATAAGGCGGTGGTGCATGGCGGCCCGGTTTACGATGCGAACGGGGCCAACATGAGGTCGTGACACGGAAGGGCCTGGGATGACGGCACCGGACAAGCCGAAGCGCTATGTTTTCCTGCTCATCCCGGGCTTTTCGATGCTGGGCTTTACCTGTGCGCTGGAGGCGCTGACGCTGGCGAACAGGCATGCGAGCGGGCGGCAGTATTACACGTGGCGGCTGCTGAGTGCCGATGGCGGGCCGGCGGCTGCGTGGAATGGCGTGACGGTGCAGGTCGACGACGGGCTGTGCGAGCTGAAGCGGGACGACACGCTGGTGGTCTGTGCCGGCGAGGATGTGGCGGCGGGGAGCACGAAGCAGGTTCTGGCGTGGCTGCGGCGGGAGACGCGAAAGGGCTTGAGTTTCGGCTCGCTGTCGAGCGGGGCCTATACGCTGGCGCTGGCGGGGCTGATCGCCGGGAAGCGGATTTCGACCCATTGGGAGTACAAGACCGCGCTGGTCGAGGCGCTGCCAAGGGTGAGTATCGAGGACAAGATCTATTCGGTCGACGGGCGGGTGTTTTCCTGTGCGGGGGGCGCGTCGTCGATGGACCTGATGCTGCATCTGATCCACGAGGATTACGGGTCGGAGATTTCCGACTGGGTGGCGGAACAGATGGTTTACACCGCGCCGCGCGATCACAGCCATTCGCAGCGGATCCCGGTGCAGGATCGGACGGGCGTGCGCGACCGCAAGCTGGCGTTGGCAGTCGAGACGATGCGCAACAATGCCGAGGAGCCGCTGAGCCCCGACGAGGTGGCAGAGGCGGTGGGGCTGTCGACGCGGCAGCTGGAACGGCTGTTTGCCAAGCACCTGGGGACGTCGCCGGCGAAGTACTACCTTTCGCTTCGGCTGGAGCGGGCCCGGCAGGTGTTGCGGCAGACCGAGCTTTCCGTGGCGGAGGTGAGCGTGTTGTGCGGGTTCGTGAGCCCCTCGCATTTCTCGCGGAGCTACAAGGCGGCGTTCGGCGTGACGCCCAGCAAGGAAGCGGGCGGGCGGAAACTTTTGTGGGCGGCGAAGGGCGGATAAGCGGCGCGCCTTTCGGCGCAACAGGTTGGTTTTGCGTTCGGGCCACGCAGGCCTTGGGGGCGCTGCCCCCAAACCCCCGGGATGTTTTGGGCCAGAAGAAGGTTTGGGGCGGCCTTGCTTCTTCTTGGTCCAAATATCCCCGCCGGAGGCATCCGACGGCGAGGCGAGCGGCGCATGGCGGATTTGCGCGCGGCCCTTGTTGACCTTTGGGCGGGGCCGGGCCAATCAGGGGGCAGGGAGGCGTGCCGATGTCGCCGTTCAAGGGCATTGCCCTGAAGCTTTGTGCCGTATTGCTGTTCATCATCATGTCGTCGCTGATCAAGGCGACGTCTGAGCATGTGCCGCCCGGTGAGGCGGTGTTTTTCCGATCGTTCTTTGCCATCCCGGTGATCCTGGCCTGGCTGGTGATCCGGCGGGACCTGTCGACGGGGCTCAGGGTGAAGTCGCCGATGGGGCATTTCTGGCGTGGGGTGGTGGGAACCACGGCGATGGCGCTGATGTTCGCCGGGCTGGGGCTTTTGCCGCTGCCGGAGGTGACGGCGCTGAGCTACACGGCGCCGCTGCTCGTGGTGGTGTTCGCCGCGATGTTTCTGGACGAGAAGGTCGGGGTGTTCCGGATCGGCGCCGTGGCGCTGGGGCTTGTCGGCGTGCTGATCGTGCTGGCGCCGCGGCTGACGACGCTGTCGGGCCCGACGGTGCAGACGGCGGAGGCCGTTGGCGCGGTGCTTGTGCTGTTGGGGGCGACCTGTGCGGCGCTGGCGCAGATATACATCCGCAAACTGGTGCAGACCGAGCAGACCAGTGCGATCGTGTTTTATTTCTCGATGACCTCGACCATCCTGTCGCTCATGACCATGCTGATCGGGTTTGCCCTGCCGGGCACGCCCTTTGCCTGGGTCATGCCCGAGGGGCGGGAGGCGGTGCTTCTGATACTGGCGGGGTTGTTCGGGGGGCTGGCGCAGATCTTCATCACCTCGGCCTATCGGTTTGCCGATGCGAGCGTGATTGCGCCGTTCGATTATGCCTCGATGCTGTTCGCCATCGTGATCGGCTACGTGATCTTTGACGAGGTGCCGACCGGGCCGATGCTTCTGGGCGCGGCGCTGGTGATCCTTGCCGGGATCACCATCATACTGCGGGAGCGGCATCTGGGCCTGCAGCGCGGGAAGGCGCGGGAGGCGAAGACGCCGCAGGGCTGAGCCGCCGCCTCAGAGGTCGTGCAGGGCGTATTGCAGGTAGGCCGGCCGCATCAGCAGGCGGCGGAAGCGACCGAGCGGGAAACGGCGGGGCGTGTGGCGCATCGGTGCCGGGTAGGGGGTGGCGGGCGTTTTGCCCTGCACGAGGTCGGCAAGGATGGTGCCGGAGTAGCTGCCCATGGAGACGCCGTTGCCGTGGTAGGCGAAGGCTGCAAAGCCGCCCTCCATGCCCGGGATCGGGCCGGCATACGGCAGGAGATCGCGCGAGATGCAGACGAAGCCGGACCAGTAATGGGGCGTTTCGACATGGCGCCAGGCGGGGAACATGGCGTCGAAGTCGGCGCGGATTTTCTTCTTGATCGCGGCTTCGGTGTTTTCCGTATGGCTGAGCCCGCCGCGCATGCCGAAGAGCATGCGGTTGTCGGGCATCAGGCGGAAATAATGCAGGAGGTGGCGGGAGTCGAAGCACATCTGGTAGCTGGTCCAGCCCTGTGCCGTGAGCTCCTCCTGGGTCATGGGGCGGGTGACGATGACGCTGGATTGCGTGGGCAGGTAGCGCGCGGCCATCCATGGCGGCAGGTTGTCGGAACTATAGCCGTTGGTGGCGATGATGAATTTCTTCGCGCGGACGGAGCCGGAGGCGGTGTGGAGGCGGTAGCCGCCTTGGTCCGGCTCGATGGAGGTGACGGCCGAATGGCCGTGGATGGCGGCGCCGGCGTCGCGGGCGGCGTGGGCGAGGCCGCGTGCGTATTTGCGGGGGTTGAGGGCGAAGCCGAGCGGGTTTGTCACCGCGCCGTGGAAGCCACCGTTGAGGCCTGCCTGGGTCAGTTCCTCGGGCGGAATGACGGTGGGTTCGACGCCGTAGAGCTCCTTGATGTGGCCGGCGCGTTTGCGCATGTGTTCGAAGTCTTTCGGCCGGTGGGCGAGCATGGTTTCGCCGTCGGAATGGCGATCGACATCGAGGTCGAGCCGGTCGACGAGGTGGCCCACGGTTTCGACTGCCGCGCGTTCGGCCTTGGCGTACTCGTACATTTCGGACTTGCCGAATTTCTTCGCGATCTCGTCATGGCTGGCCTTGGCGCCGCCGAGGCAGTTGAAGCCGCCATTGCGGCCCGAGGCGCCCCAGAAGGGGTGCTGGGCGTCGAGAACGGTGACGTTTATGCCGGCCTCGGCCAAGTGGAGGGCGGCGGAGAGGCCGGTGAAGCCGGCGCCGACGATGGCGACGTCGGTGGTGGTGTCGCCCTCCAGCGCGGGCCAGTCGCCGGGAGTGACGGTGTCGGCCCACCAGCAATCGCGGATCGGTTCGGGCCCGTATGCGGCGGGTTCCCAGATGTGTTTCAGATTGGTCATGTTCTTGCGGCTGCCTGTTCGTCGGCCTGCTGGCGCAGCGAGGCGCGTTTGGAAATCAGCGAGGCGGTGATGACGCCGACCGCGACGATCGCGATCAGGATGGTGGACAGCGCGTTGATTTCCGGGCTGACCCCAAGCCGGATCGACGACCAGATCTTGATCGGCAGGGTAGTGGAGGAGGGGCCGGCGGTGAAGGAGGCGATCACGAGGTCGTCGAGCGACAGGGTGAAGGCCAGAAGCCAGCCGGAGATGACGGCGGGGGCGATGATCGGCAGGGTGACGAGGCGGAACGCCTCGGCCGCGGTGCAGCCGAGGTCGAGCGCGGCTTCCTCGAGCGAGCGGTCGAAGCTGACGAGGCGGGAAGAGACGACGACCGAGACGTAGCACATCGAGAAGGTGGTATGGGCGAGGATGATGGTGAACACCCCGCGGTCGAGCCCGATGCCGATGAAGAGGAGGAGGAGGGAGAGGCCGGTAATGACCTCGGGCATGACGAGCGGGGCGTAGATCATGCCGGAGAAGAGCGTGCGGCCGGCGAAGCGGCCGGCGCGGACGAGGACGAGGGCCGCCATGGTGCCGAGGACGGTGGCGATGGTGGAGCTGACCACGGCGACCTGTAGCGTGACCCAGGCGGCGTCGAGGAAGGCCTCGTTCTGCAGGAGCTCGCCGTACCAGCGGGTCGAGAAGCCCGCCCAGACGGTGACGAGCTTGGAGGCGTTGAAGCTGTAGACCACGAGGATGACCATCGGCAGGTAGAGGAAGGCAAAGCCGAGGGTCAGGGAGGTGGCGTTGAACCAGGTGAGGCGTCTCATGCGGTGGCCTCCGGGTGGGGGGCGATTTCTTGAAAAGAAATCTGTTCGAAATCTTTTGAAGATTTCGACTGGGTGGCGTGGGTCATTGGTCGGCCTCCCGCTGTTTCTGCTCGTTCCGCTGGAAGAGGATGATCGGGATGATCAGGATCAGCAGCAGGATGACGGCGACGGCGGAGGCGACGGGCCAGTCGCGGTTGTTGAAGAACTCCTCCCACAGGACCTTGCCGATCATCAGCGTGCGTGAGCCGCCGAGCAGCGAGGGGATGACGAATTCGCCGATAGTGGGGATGAAGACGAGGAAGCAGCCGGCGATGATGCCGTTTTTCGAGAGCGGCACGGTGACCAGCCAGAAGGCCGACATGCGGGAACAGCCAAGGTCTTCGGCCGCTTCGAGAAGCGAGCCGTCGAGCCGTTCGAGGGCCGCGTAGATCGGCAGGATCATGAAGGGCAGGTAGGTGTAGACGATGCCGATATAGACGGCGGTGTTGGTGTTGAGGATGGTCAGCGGCTCGGAGATGAGGCCGATGCCGAGGAGGAACTGGTTGAGATAGCCCTCGGTCGAAAGGATGCCCATCCAGGAATAGACGCGGATCAGGAAGCTGGTCCAGAAGGGCAGGATCACCAGCATCATCAGCGTGGGGCGCCAGTGATCAGGCGCGTTGGCCATGCCGTAGGCGATGGGATAGCCGACGCAGAGGGTGAGGAAGGTGGCGATGGCCGCGATCTTGACCGAGGAAAGGTAGGCCTTCCAGTAAAGGTCGTCGGTGGTGAGGAATTCGAAGTTTTCGAGGTCGAGGGCGGCGAAGAAGTCTTTAACGCCCTGCCATCCGGTCGAGAGGTCGAGCGTGGGCGTGTAGGGCGGGATGGCGAGGGCGATGTCCGACAGGCTGATCTTCAGCACGATCAGGAAGGGCACGAGGAACAGCGCCAGAAGCCAGAGATAGGGGACGAGGATGAGGACGGCGCGGCGCATCTCTCAGCGCTCCAGCAAGACGCCGGCGGTGTCGGACCAGCTGAGGTAGACCTCGTCTTCCCATGTGAAGGGGCGGTGGGCGAGGCGGCGGGTGTTGGCGGTTTGCGCCTTGACGATTTTGCCGTTGGGAAGCTTCACGTGATAGGTCGAGATGTTGCCCAGATAGGCGATGTCGTCGATCTTGCCGTGCAGGATGTTGCGGCGATCCGTGGGCTTTTCGGCTGAAATAGAGACTTTTTCGGGCCGGATCGCGATGTGAGCGCTCTGGCCGTTCGCGAGTTGCTTGTCGGTCTTGCAGTAGAGTTTCGGCTGACCCTCGGCGAAGTCGATCTCGTAGCCCTCGTCGGCCTTGGTGGCGGTGCCGTCGATGATGGTGACCTCGCCGATGAAGTCGGCCACGTAGACGGAGTTGGGTTGTTCATAGATCTTGGCGGGGATGTCGGCCTGAACGATGCGTCCGTGATCCATCACCGCGACACGGGATGCGACGGTCATCGCTTCTTCCTGGTCGTGGGTGACGATGACGAAGGTGGTGCCGGTTTTCTCCTGAATGTCCATCAGCTCGAACTGGGTGTCCTGGCGCAGCTTGGCGTCGAGGGCGCCGAGGGGTTCGTCGAGGAGGAGGAGTTTGGGGGCCTTGGCCAGCGAGCGGGCGAGGGCGACGCGCTGGCGCTGGCCGCCGGAGATTTGGTGAGGTTTGCGGCGGGCGAATTGTTCGAGGCGCGTGAGCTTGAGCATTTCGGCGACGCGGATGTCGATCTCGTCCTTGGGCCGGCGGTCGCGTTTGAGGCCGAAGGCGATGTTTTCCCAGACCGAAAGGTGGGGGAAGAGCGCGTAGGACTGGAACATCATGTTCACGGCGCGCTTGTTGGGGGGGATCGGCGCGATATCCTGCCCGCCGAGCAGGATGGTGCCCTCGGTTGGCGTCTCGAAGCCGGCGAGCATGCGCATCATCGTGGTCTTGCCACAGCCCGAGGGGCCGAGAAGGGCGAAGAATTCACGCTCGTAGATATCGAAGGACTGGTTGTCGATGGCGGTGAATTCGCCGAAGCGCTTGCTGACGTTCCTGAACTGGATCAGCGGCTTGGCGTCCGGGTCGTTCCACGGCTCGAAAACGGTCTGCCCCATGCCTGTTCCCCGAATTGCATGTGGAAAGGGGCCCGCGCGAGGATTTTCGCGCGGGCCGCGATAGGCGGGGCCTCAGGTGCCCGACTTGATCTTGGTCCAGAGGCGGGTGACGACCCGCTGCACCTTCGCCGGGTAGGGCGTGGTGGTGTAGAGATTCTCCAGCGTTTCCTCATCCGGGTAGATCGCCGGATCTTCGATCACGTCCTCGACGAGGTGTTCCTGCGAGGCCTTGTTGCCGTTGGCGTAATAGACGTAGTTCGACGCCGCGGCGATGTTCTCGGGATCCATGATGAAGTTGAGGAAGGTGTGGGCGCCCTCGGGGTTGGGGGCGTCGACCGGGATGGCCATCTGGTCGAACCACATCAGCGCGCCTTCCTTGGGTGCGTTGTAGGCGATGGTGACGCCGTTGTCGGCCTCGTCGGCGCGGTCGCGGGCCTGGAGGATGTCGCCGGACCAGCCGAAGGCGACGCAGATGTCACCGTTGGCGAGCGCGTTGATGTATTCGGAACTGTGGAACTTGAGGATATGCGGGCGGACCGCTTCCAGCACCGGTTCGACCTTGGCGATCACGTCGGGGTCGTGGCTGTCGGGGTCTTCGCCGATATAGGCGAGCGCCGCGGGGATGAGCTCGGTCGGGGCGTCGAGGAAGTGGACGCCGCAGGAGGCCAGTTTTTCCATGTTGGCGGGGTCGAAGATAAGATCGAGCGAGCCCATGGGGGCGTCTTCGCCCAGCGCTTCCTTGACCTTGTCGACATTCACGCCGAGGCCGGTGGTGCCCCACATGTAGTTGATCGAGTATTCACCGCCCGGATCATAGGCGTCGGTGCGTTCCTGGATCGTGTCCCACATGTTCTCGAGGTTGGGGAGTTGTTCCTTGTCGAGTTTCTGGAAGGCGCCAGCCATGATCTGACGTTGCAGGAAGGTGCCGGAGGGGACGACCACGTCGTAGCCCGAGCCGCCGGCGAGCATCTTGGTTTCCAGCACTTCGTTCGAGTCGAACACGTCGTAGACGAGGTCGAGGCCGGTTTCCTCTTCGAATTTGGTGAGCAGGTCCTCGTCGATATAGTCGGACCAGTTGTAGACGCGCACCTCTTGAGCCGAGGCGGCGACCGTGCCCATCGCAAGCGCGGCTGCGGTCGTCAGTAACAGCGTTTTCATGTCGTTCTCCCGTTGGATCGGCATCTTCTCATGCCTTGGTTGCGGATTTGATCAAAAATTTCCGCGCATGGCAATATAGTAATGTTTCCACCTTGTCGTTAAACTCGCAAGGACACTCGGGAGGTGACGGAGAGAGATGAACCAACGGATGAACATCGCGGCACAAAAAATGGGCAGGCCGGAGGAAGACCCCGGGCGGCTACCGGCGCATGAGCTGATTTACCGGCAGTTGCGGGCGCTGGTGCTGTTCGGCGACCTTGCGCCGGGGCAGGCGGTGACCATCCAGGGGCTGACCGATCGGATGGGCGCCGGGATGACGCCGGTGCGCGAGGCGATCCGGCGGTTGATCGCGGAGGGTGCGCTGGAGTTCCAGGGCAACAGGCGGGTGTCTGTGCCGCAGTTGACGGCGGATCATGTGAGCGAATTGATCGTTGCGCGTCAATGGCTTGACCCTTACCTGACCAAGTGCGCGACCGAGCGGGCGACTGGGGAAGACCTTGCCCGGCTGACCGAGTTGGATGCCGAGTTGGACCGGGCGATCGAGACCGGCGATCTGCGGATTTACCTGGAGCGGAACTATTCGTTTCACAAGGCGATCTATGATCTGGCCAATCAGCCGATCCTTGCGAACCTGGCAGACGGGCTGTGGCTGCGCTTCGGGCCGTCGCTTCGGGTGGTGTGTGGGCGGATGGGCACGCAGAACCTGCCGGACAAGCACAAGGAGGTGCTCGACGCGATGCGGGCCGGCGATGGCGAGCGCGCGGCGAAGGCGATTTGCGACGACGTGGTTCAGGGAATGGAGCAGGTGCGGCTTTCCTTCGGCAAACCGGGGCCTGCGACCTGATTCGATTGACATCGTATAATTTGATCATATTCTGGGGCTGACCGCGGCAGAGGCCGCTTTCACGTGATTCCTGCCAGAAGAGGTTTTGCCATGACGATGATCACCAATCACATGCCCACGGCTGAACTGCAGGCGCTCGACGCGGCGCACCATCTGCATCCGTTCACCCACGGGCACGACCTGAACAAGAAGGGTGTGCGCGTCATCACCCGGGCCAACGGCGTGACCCTGACCGACAGCGACGGCAACGAGATGCTGGACGCGATGGCGGGGCTGTGGTGCGTGAACCTGGGCTACGGGCGCGACGAGCTGGCCGAGGCGGCGGCGCGCCAGATGAAGGAACTGCCCTATTACAACACGTTCTTCCAGACAACCCACGTGCCGGCGATCGCGCTTTCGGAAAAGATCGCGTCGCTGACGCCCTATGACCTGAATCACACGTTCTTTGCGAGCTCGGGGTCGGAGGCGAACGATACCAATATCCGTCTCGTGCGCACCTATTGGGCCGAGAAGGGCCAGCCGGAGCGGAAGATCATCATCTCGCGCATGAACGCCTATCACGGGTCGAGCATGGGCAGCGCCAGCCTTGGCGGCATGGTGCCGATGCACGAGCAGGGCGACATGCCGATCGAGAACATTCACCATATCGGCCAGCCCCATTGGTATGCCGAGGGCGGCGACATGGACCCCGAAGAGTTCGGGCTGATGCGCGCGCGGGAGCTGGAAGAGAAGATCGAGGAGCTGGGCCCCGAGAAGGTGGCCGCGTTCATCGGCGAACCGATCCAGGGTGCCGGGGGCGTGATCATTCCGCCGAAGAGCTATTGGCCCGAGATCCAGCGGATCTGTGACAAGTACGGCATCCTGCTGATCGCCGACGAGGTGATTTGCGGGTTCGGGCGCACCGGTGACTGGTTCGCCTCGGAGAGCTTTGGCATCAAGCCGCATATCATGACCATCGCCAAGGGCCTGAGCTCTGGCTATGCGCCGATTGGCGGGTCGGTCGTGTGTGACGAGGTGGCGGATGTGCTGAACGGCTGCGAGTTCTCGCATGGCTACACCTATTCGGGGCATCCGGTGTCCTGTGCCGTGGCGCTGGAGAACCTGCGGATTCTCGACGAGGAAGGCATCGTCGAGCGGGCCGGCAAGGAGACGGCGCCCTACCTGAAAGGCAAGTGGGAAGCGCTGGCCGACCACCCGCTGGTGGGCGAGGCGAAGATCCAGGGGCTGATGGGCTCGATCGCGCTGACGCCGCACAAGGAGAGCCGCGCGGCGTTCGCGGCCGACAAGGGGACGGCCGGGCTGATCTGCCGCGAACATTGCTTTGCCAACGGTCTGGTGATGCGCCACGTGGGCGACCGGATGGTGATTTCGCCGCCGCTGGTGATCACCAAGGACGAGGTCGACATGCTGGCCGACCGGGCGTGGAAGGCGCTTGACCTGGCGCATAAGCAGCTTGAGGACGAGGGCCTCATGAAGGCGGCGAGCTGAGGCTTGTTTGGCCGGAACAGGGTCTGAACCGACATGGAAAAGGCAGCCTGGGAGGGCTGCCTTTTTTGGTTTGCGGGGGCCGGGCTGAAGCCCGGCCTACGTGGCTCAGTCCTTGACGAAGAGCTTGCGGGGCATGTCGCAGAGGGTCTCGGCCTCGCCGGTTTCCTTGATGAGGATGGTCTCGGTGGTCTCGAGCCCCCAGGTTTCCAGCCAGAGGGCCGGCATGAAGTGGAAGACCATGCCGGGTTCGAGCACGGTTTCATCCTCGGAGCGGATCGATGCGGTGCGTTCGCCCCAGTCGGGCGGGTAGGAGAGGCCGATGGGATAGCCGCAGCGCCCTTCTCGGTGGATGCCGTGTTTTTGCAGCACGCCGATGAAGGCATTGGCGATGTCGCAGGCGCGGTTGCCGGCGCGGGCGGCGGCGAGGCCGGCTTCGATGCCCTCCAGCTGGGCCTTTTCAGCGTTGAGCACTTCCTTGGGCGGCTTGCCCAGGTAGACCGTGCGGCAGAGCGGAGCGTGGTAACGCCGGTAGCAGCCGGAGAGTTCGAAGAAGGTGGCCTCGTTTTTTCGCATCTCATCGCCGTTCCACGTGAGGTGGGCGGCGGTGGCGTCGAGGCCGGAGGGGGTGAGCGGCACGATAGCCGGGTAGTCGCCCCAGATGTCATCGACGCCGGCGATGCCGGCCTTCATGATTTCGGCCACGAGCTCGTTCTTCTTGAGGCCGGGTTCGGCCTTGTCGATGGCGGTTTGCACGACCTTTTCGGAGATCTTCGCGGCCTTGCGGATGAAGGCGATCTCCTCCTCCGACTTGATCAGGCGCTGCCAGTTCACCAGCGCGGTGGCATCGACGAAGGTGGCGTCGGGCAGCATCTCGGTCAGCACCTCGTGCGCCTTGGCGGAGTAATAGTAGTTCTCCATCTCGACACCGATGCGGACGGAGCCGAGGCCCAGCGCGTAGATGCGGCCGGCCAGATCCTGCATCGGGTGGCGTTCGGTGGATTGGACGAAATGGTCGCCATAGCCGAGGATCTGTTCCTCTGCCATCCAGCAGGTGCGGCGGGCGCCGAAGGAATCCATGCGCCGGCCCCACCAGATGGGATCGCCCTCCATCGGGACCATCACGCCCTGATGCACGTAGAAGGACCAGCCATCATAGGCCGTCAGCCAGTTCTGGTTCGAGGGGTCGGTGACGAAAAGCAGGTCGATGCCCGCGTCCTCCATCGCCATGCGGGTCAGTTCGAGCCGCCGGTCGAATTCGGTCTGGGAGAAGGGAAGGTCTTTCTGGAGCATGCGTTATCCTGAATTAGGGGTCGTTTCCGTGGCACCGTGGGGGGCAAATGCCCGGCCTGCCCCAAGAAACCCGCCCCCCGGTGTCGTTTTTGAACCTCCGGGCGGTGGCGGAGTTGACGTAGGCAGGACCGGGGGCAAGAGTGCCCGGAAGACGAGGGAGTGAACCATGACGCCGACACTGGCCGATATCTATGCCGCCGCGCAAGTCTTGCGGGGGGTGGCGGATGGGACGCCCCTTGTGCCGTCGCCGTTCATGACGGAGGCCGGGGGGCAGGAGTTCCTGCTGAAACTGGAGAACATGCAGCCGATCGGCGCCTTCAAGCTGAGGGGAGCGTTCAATGCCGTTGCCAGCGTGAGCGATGCGCCGGGGGTGACGTGCTGTTCGACGGGCAATCACGGGCGCGGGGTGGCGTTTGCGGCGCGCGAGAAAGGGATGCGGGCGGTGATCTGCATGTCGGAGCTGGTGCCGCAGGCGAAGGTGGATGGCATACGGGCGCTGGGCGCCGAGGTGCGGATCGCGGGGCGGAGCCAGGATGACGCGCTGGCGGAGTCGCTGCGGCTGGTCGAGGAGGAGGGGTTGGTGGAAATTTCGCCCTTCGACGACCCGGCTGTGATTTGCGGTCAGGGGACGATCGGGCTGGAGATTATGGCGAAACGGCCTGATTTAGAGACGATTCTGGTGCCGTTGTCCGGTGGCGGGCTGGCCGCCGGGGTGGCGTTGGCGGCGAAGGCAATCAAGCCGCATATTCGGGTGGTGGGGATCACCATGGACCGGGGGGCGGCGATGTATGAGAGCATCAGGGCCGGGCATCCGGTGGAGGTCGAGGAAGTGGCCTCGCTGGCCGACAGCCTGGGCGGCGGGATCGGGATGGCGAACAAGCTGTCCTTTCCGATGTGCCGTGACCTTCTGGACGATGTGGTGCTGGTGAGCGAGGACGAGATCTATCACGCGATGCAGGTGCTCTATTACGAGGATCGGATCGTGGCGGAGGGGGCTTGCGTGGTCGGTTTGGCGGCGGTTTTGACCGGGAAGGTCAAGCTGAGCGGGCCGACGGCGACGATCGTGACGGGGCGGAACCTTGATATGGATATGTTCACGCGAATCGTGACGGGGCAGGACGTGCAGTTGGGCGATGTGACGGTTGAGGGCAAACCTTATCGGAGGGCGGCATGAGTAAGGTTGTCTGCCTGTTGGGGAGCCCGAGGCCGGGCGGGAACAGTGACCAGCTGGCGTCGCGATTCTGCGAAGCGGCGGAGGCGCAGAGGGCGGAGATCCTGACCCATGCGCTGCGCGGGTTGGAGTATTCGGGGTATGTGGGGGATGGCGCCGCCGGGCTCGACGGACCGGAGGATGACCTGACGCCGGTGCTGGAGGATGTGAAGGGCGCCGATGTACTGGTGCTCGCGACGCCGATCTACTTCTGCAACATGACGGGGCAGATGAAGCTGGCGCTTGACCGGTTTTTCGGCCTGTTCAGACCCGATTACCTGACCAATCCGGAGCCTACGGAGTTCAAGCCCGGCCTCGCGTTGGTGCTTGTGCAGGTGCAGGGCGAGGGGTCGGAATTGTACGGCGATCTGCTGGAGCAGTACGGGCCGGCGCTCAACCGGATGGGGTTCGCGCGGCGGGAGTTGATAAGGTCGTGCAACGTGCGGGCGGCGGGCGACGTGATGAGTGACACCGAGGCGCTGGAGCGTGCTGAAAAGCTGGCCGGTGAGCTGGTGAAGGGAGAGAGTGATGGCGAATGATATCCGGATCATGACCGAGGCGGAGCTGCGCGAGGTGGTGGCGCTGGACCTCGAGACTGTCGACGTGATCGAGTCGGCGTTTGCCGCGCTGGCCGGGGGCGAGGTGGTGATGCCGCCGATCCTGTCGATGGATTTGCCGGCGGCGAACGGCGAGGTGGATGTGAAGACCGCCTATATCCCCGGTTTCGAGGGGTTCGCGATCAAGGTGAGCCCGGGGTTTTTCGACAATCCGAAGCTGGGGCTGCCGTCGCTGAACGGGCTGATGATCCTGTTTTCGGCTCAGACGGGGCTGGTGAAGGCTCTTTTCCTGGACAATGGCTACCTGACGGATATTCGGACCGCTGCCGCGGGCGCCGTGGCGGCAAGGCACCTGGCGCCGGAGGTGGTGACGACCGCCGGGGTGATCGGCACCGGGGTGCAGGCCAGGTTGCAGATGCAGGCGGCGCACCTGGTGCGGCCGTTCGAGCGGGTGATCGTCTGGGGGCGGGATGAGCAGAAGGCGGCGGAGTGTGCGAAGGACCTGAAGAATTCGCTGGGCGTGGAGGCGGAAATCGTCTCTGATCCGGCGCAACTCGTGGCGGAAAGCCAGTTGGTTGTGACGACGACGCCGGCGAAGGAGCCGGTGCTGAAGGCCGAGTGGCTGCACCCCGGGTTGCATGTGACGGCGATGGGGTCGGACCAGGAGGGCAAGAACGAGGTCGAGGCGAAGGCGCTTGTGGCGGCGGATCTGTATGTCGCCGACCGGGGGAGCCAGACCGAGAAACTGGGCGAGCTTCGCAGTGCGATCGCGGCGGGGCTATGGACAGGAGGCGCGCCGGTGGAACTGGGCGATGTGATCACGAAGAAGAGTGCGGGGCGTAAGGCTGCCGAGGATGTTACCATTGCCGACCTGACCGGGACGGGTGCGCAGGATACGGCGATTGCCAGCCATGTGGCTGCGAAGCTGGCGGGTGGTGATGCCGGGACGGTGATAAAGTCATGAAGCTTGGGGTGTATCAGTGCCGCGCGGGGGCGACGCAGGACGAGAAGCTGGCCGGGCTGGAGAAGTACATGGCGGGGCAGCATTGCAATCTGGTCCTGTGCCCGGAGCTGTTCGCGACGGGGTATGACGCCAAGGCGGATTACGGGAAGCTGGCCGAGGCGCCGGACGGGCCGTTTGCCAAGAGGATGGCGGGGTTGGCGATCTTGTACGGCACGGCATTGGCGTGGGGCTATGCCGAACGGGGGGAGGATGGTGTCTACAACTCCGCCGCGCTGATCGGGCCGGAGGGTCAATTGCTGGCCAATCACCGGAAGAGGCTGGCCTCGCCGCAGAGTTTCGAGGTTGAGGCGTTCGGGCTGGGCGAGGCTGTGAGTTTTGCCGAGGTGGGCGGTGTGAAGGTCGCGATGATCATCTGTTACGAGGTGGAATTCCCCGAGAGCCTGCGACAGGCGGCGCTGGGCGGGGCGCAGTTGGTGCTGGTGCCGACGGCGCTGGGTGCCGATTGGGGGTTCGTGGCCGAGAAGGTGGTGCCGACGCGTGCGTTCGAGAACGGGATTTACATCGGGTATGCAGATCATGCGGGCGAATTGCATGGGCTGGGCTTCTATGGTGGCGGGCGGATCGTGGCGCCGGATGGTGCGGTGACAGGCGTGCCGGTGGGTGAGGAAGGTTTCGTGACGCTCGACATCGATCTTGACCGGGTCGCGGCGGCGCAGGCGCGGCTGCCTTACCTTGTCGATAGCCGGAAACTTTAGGGCATGGTGCGTCTGGACGACCGCGATCTCGACATCCTGAAGGTTCTGTCGGTGCGGGGAAGGATCACCAAGGCGGAGCTGGCCGAGGAGGTGGGTTTGTCGGCGAGCCCGTGCTGGGAGCGGCTGCGCAAGCTTGAGAAGGCGGGGGTGATCGAGGGGTATCGGGCCGAGATCAGCCTGAAGAAGCTCGGACCATATGTGCGGGTGTTCGTGGCGGCGGAGCTGGCCGATCATACGGCTGCGGCGTTCCGGGTGTTCGAGGATGCGGTGCAGGGCTACGAGGAGATCGTGGGCTGCTGGGCGCTGGGCGGCGGGTTCGATTACCTGCTGGAGATCGTGACGCGGGATATCGACAGTTACCAGCGCCTGATCGATGCGATGCTGGATGCGCGGGTCGGGCTGGCGAAGTATTTTACCTACGTGGTGACGAAGCGGGTGAAGGGGGGCATGGCGCCGCCCCTGGATATATTGTTGGGGGATGGGTAAGTGCCGGGCTGAAGCCCGGCCTACGGGGTTTGGGGCCGCAGAAGAATCTTCTGCGAGCCCGGCACAGTTCAGTCTCACTTGCTTGGAAGGTCGTCTCATACTCCGCCTCAACAAGGAGATGGAGTATGGCTATGCTGGATACGGCAATCACGGCGACGGCGGATATCGGCGACAAGGCCCTTGTTCGCAGTTTTTCCTATATCGGTGGCAAATGGCGCGCGGCAGAGTCGGGCGAGACGCTGGCGGTGCATGACCCGGCGACGGGTGATTTCCTGGGTGACGTGGCGATGCTGTCGGCGGAGGAAAGCGCCGAGGCGGTGGGCGTGGCGCAGACCGCGTTCGACAGTTGGTCGATGACGTTGCCGCAGGAGCGGTCGGCCATCCTGCGCCGGTGGTTCGACCTGATGATCAAGCACAAGGAAGACCTTGCGCGGATCATGGTGCTGGAACAGGGCAAGCCGCTGTCGGAAGCGCGGGGCGAGATCGATTATGCCGCAAGTTTCGTGGAGTATTACGCCGAGGAGGCCAAGCGGCCGAATATCGAGGGGGTCACGAGCCACTTGCCCGACGCGGAGGTCGAGCTGTGGCTGGAGCCGGTGGGCGTTGTGGCGCTGATCACGCCGTGGAACTTCCCGTCGGCGATGCTGACGCGGAAGGCGGCGGCGGCGATTGCGGCCGGGTGTTCCGTGGTGGCGCATCCGAGCCACGAGACGCCGTTCTCGGCGCTGGCGCTGGCGGAACTGGCCGAGCGCGCGGGCGTGCCGGCGGGGGTGTTCAACGTGGTGACGGGCCGGGCCTCGACCGTGGTGCCGCCGTGGACGTCGGATTCGCGGGTGAGGGCGCTGTCCTTCACCGGGTCGACCGCCGTGGGGCAGCTCCTATACCGGGACTCGGCGCAGACAGTGAAGAAGCTGGTGATGGAACTTGGCGGGCATGCGCCGGTGATCGTGTTCAAGAATGCCGATCTGGATCGGGCTGTGACCGAGGCGATCAAGGCGAAATTCGCGACCTCGGGGCAGGATTGCCTTGGTGCGAACCGGATTTTCGTGGAGCGGCCGGTGTACGAGGAGTTCTGCAAGCGGTTCGCGGAGGCGACGCAGGCCCTGTCGATTGGCAAGGGCATGGAGGACCCCGATATCGGCCCGCTGATGAACGAAGGCGCGGTGGCAAAGCAGGAAGAGCACGTGGCCGACGCGCTGTCGAAAGGCGCCAAGCTTCTGTGTGGCGGCAAGCGGCATGAGTTGGGGCCGCTCTTTTATGAGCCGACGGTGCTGGCCGATGTGCCGGATGAGGCTCTGATCATGCGGGACGAGACGTTTGGCCCGGTGGCGCCGATTGCGCCGTTCGACACCGAGGAAGAGGTCGTCGCCAAGGCGAATGCCACGGAATACGGGCTGGTGGCTTATGTGCACAGCCATGATCCGCGGCGGATCTACCGGATGACCCGGGCGCTGCAATTCGGGATGGTGGCGGTGAACCGCACCAAGGTGACCGGTGCGCCCATTCCGTTCGGGGGAGTCAAGCAATCTGGCCTTGGCCGCGAGGGCGCGCGCCGGGGGATGGAAGAGTTCATGGAGATCAAGTACGTCTGCCGCGACTGGGCGTGACATTGGCGGCCGTGGGATCTTGAGTATTTTTGGAACAATGAAAGCAGGGGTGAAACGCCCCCAAGGAAAGGAAAGAACATGCTGAGGAACGATCAACTGGACCAATGGGACCGCGAGAATTTCTTTCACCCTTCGACGCACCTGGCGCAGTTCGCGCGGGGCGAGGCGCCGAACCGGATCGTGAAGGGCGGCAGCGGCAGCCATATCGAGGATCGTGACGGCAACAAGCTTCTGGATGCGTTTGCCGGGCTCTACTGTGTGAACGTGGGCTATGGCCGGACGGAGATTTCCGACGCGATTGCCGAGCAGGCGCGCGAGCTGGCCTATTACCATGCCTATGTGGGGCACGGGACCGAGGCGAGCATCACGCTTTCCAAGATGATCCTCGACCGGGCGCCGGACCACATGAGCAAGGTCTATTTCGGGCTGGGCGGCTCGGACGCGAACGAGACCAACGTCAAGCTGATCTGGTACTACAACAACATCCTCGGCCGGCCGGAGAAGAAGAAGATCATCAGTCGCTGGCGCGGGTATCACGGGTCGGGGCTGATCACCGGGTCGCTGACCGGGCTGGAGCTGTTCCACAAGAAGTTCGACTTGCCGATGGCGCAGATCAAGCACACGGAAGCGCCCTATTACTATCGCCGGGACAACCTCGACCAGAGCGAAGAGCAGTTCGTGCAGCATTGCGTGGACAAGCTGGAAGAGATGATCGAGCGCGAGGGCGCCGACACGATTGCCGCTTTTATCGGCGAGCCGGTGCTGGGCACCGGGGGCATCGTGCCGCCGCCGGCCGGGTATTGGGAGGCGATCCAGAAGGTTCTGGACAAGCACGACATCCTGTTCGTGGCCGACGAGGTTGTGACGGGCTTTGGCCGGCTTGGCAGCATGATGGGCTCGGAGCATTACGGGCTTAAGCCGGACCTGATCACCATCGCCAAGGGCTTGACCAGCGCCTATGCGCCGCTGTCGGGTTCCATTGTCAGCGACAAGATGTGGAAGGTTCTGGAGCAGGGCACCGACGAGTTCGGCGCGATCGGCCACGGCTGGACCTACTCGGCGCACCCGATCGGGGCGGCGGCCGGGGTGGCGAACCTCAAGCTGCTGGACGATCTGAACCTGATTTCGAACAATCGCGAGGTTGGCGGGTATCTGAAGAAGACCATGACCGAGGCGCTGGGCGATCACCCGAACGTGGGCGAGGTGCGCGGCGAGGGCATGCTGTGCGCGGTCGAGTTCGTGAAGGACAAGGACAGCCGCACGTTCTTTGACGCCGCCGACAAGATCGGGCCGCAGGTGGCCAGTGCGCTGTCCGAGAGCGGTGTGATCGGGCGGGCGATGCCGCAGGGCGATATCCTTGGCTTTGCGCCGCCGTTCTGCCTGACGAAGGAGGAAGCCGACGAGGTGGTGACGAAAACCGTTGCCGCAGCGCAGAAAGTTCTGGGCTGATTCCGCGGGTGCGACGCGATGCAACCGCAATAAGATGATGTGAAAATGATGCTTTAACCGGGGAAAAGGCAGGAAAAACGACTTTATTTTGATCAAATACTGATCGTTTTTCCTGCCGCCGGTTGAAGCGATAAAAAAGTTCGCTAGCCTCCTTGCACAGTAGCGAGTTTGTGGTTTTAGTTTGATCGACCGCGGGTGAACACGCGGCGTAACACTGATGGGGAGCCACTTTTGACTGAATCGCAGAACAGCGATGCGTTCGTTGCGTTTGAACGCGTTCAAAAGAGTTATGACGGGGAAACGCTTGTCGTCAAAGACTTGAACCTGTCGATGCCGAAAGGCGAATTCCTGACCATGCTGGGCCCGTCGGGGTCGGGCAAGACGACCTGCCTGATGATGCTGGCCGGGTTCGAGACGGCGACGCACGGGAAGATCCTGCTGGACGGCGTGTCGATCAACAACATCCCGCCGCACAAGCGCGGGATCGGCATGGTGTTCCAGAATTACGCGCTTTTCCCGCACATGACCGTGGCCGAGAACCTGAGCTTTCCGCTGGAAGTGCGGAAGCAGGGCAAGTCGGAGCGCGAGGAAAAGGTGCGCCGCGCGCTCGACATGGTGCAGATGGGCGATTTCGGCAACCGCCGCCCGGCCCAGCTTTCGGGTGGCCAGCAGCAGCGGGTCGCGCTGGCGCGGGCGCTTGTCTTCGAGCCGGAGCTGGTTCTGATGGACGAGCCGCTGGGCGCGCTCGACAAGCAGCTGCGGGAACACATGCAGTTCGAGATCACCAACCTGGCGCATGAGCTTGGGATCACCACGGTTTACGTGACGCACGACCAGACCGAGGCGCTGACCATGTCGGACCGCGTGGCGGTGTTCGACGATGGGCGGATTCAGCAGATCGCTGCGCCGGACGTGCTGTATGAAAGCCCCGAGAACAGTTTCGTGGCGCAGTTCATTGGCGAGAACAACACGCTGGAAGGCACGATCAAGGAGATCAAGGGCGATCTGGCCGTGGTCGAGCTGGACGATGGCGAGCTGATCGATGCCAAGCCGGTGAACGTGAGCAAGCCCGGCGAGCGGACGACGATTTCGATCCGGCCCGAGCGGGTCGAGGTCGACGTGAAGAAGCTGGGCGACAAGGCCCACACGCTGAAGGCGGAGGTGGCGGAGTTCATCTACATGGGCGACGTGTTCCGCACCCGGCTCAAGGTGGCGGGCAAGGATGATTTCATCATCAAGACCCGGAATTCCGCCGATCAGCAGCGCCTGAAACCGGGCGAGCAGGTCGAGATCGGCTGGCTGCCCGAAGATTGCCGCGCCCTGGATGCGGTCTAGACTTTAGAGAGTTTCGCGGCCCGGACGGGCGCGAATGACGTGAGGCTTCGTGATCTTCACCCGTAGAGCGAAGCCCGTAGAGCAAGAAACGGGATGAGAAATGGGAGAATGAAATGAAACTGACGACGACTCTCCTGGCTTCCACGGCTGTTGCCGTGTCTGCCGCAGGTGCGGTGTCGGCCCAGGATATGGCCGGCTCGATGACGCTGGTTTCCTGGGGTGGTGCATACCAGACCAGCCAGGAACGCGCCTATGCCGAGCCTTACAAGGAAATGAACCCCGACCTCGAGATCGTCTGGGACGAAAGCTCGGCCGAAGCCGTGGCCAAACTGCGCGCCATGGACGAAGCCGGCAACGTGACCTGGGACGTGGTCGACGTGGTTGCGGCCGACGCGCTGCGCCTGTGCGACGAAGGCCTGGCGATGGAAATCGACCCCGAGGAAGTTCTGGCGGAAGCGCCCGATGGCACCTCGGCTGAAGACGACTTCGGCGACCTGCTGGTCGGCGACTGCTTCATCCCGCAGATCGTCTACTCGACGACCTTCGGCTATCGCACCGACATGGTGCCGGAAGGTGCCGAGGCGCCGAACGACATCTGCGACGTGTTCGACCTGGAAACCTATCCGGGCAAGCGCGCGCTTGAGAAGCGTCCGATCAACAACATGGAGTGGGCCCTTCTGTGCGACGGTGTCGCCAAGGAAGACGTCTATGACGTTCTGGCAACCCCGGAAGGTCAGCAGCAGGCGCTCGACAAGCTGGAAACCATCAAGGACGACGTGATCTGGTGGTCGGCCGGCGCTGACACGCCGCAGCTTCTGGCGGATGGCGAGATCTTCATGGGCTCGACCTATAACGGCCGCCTGTTCAGCGTGATCGAAGAGCAGGACCAGCCCGTCGCCATGATGTGGGACGCGCAGGTGTTCGACCTTGACGGCTGGATCATCCCGGCGAACCTGCCGGAAGATCGTCTGGCCCGTGCGCTCGACTTCATCTACTTCGCCACCGACACGCAGCGTCTGGCGGACCAGGCCAAGTACATCTCGTACGGCCCGGCACGTGAGTCGTCGGCTCCGTTGGTTGGCAAGCACGCAGATCTCGGCATCGAGATGGCGCCGCACATGCCGACCGACCCGGAGAACTCGAAGAACACGTTCCTCTACAACTACGAGTTCTGGGCTGACTATCGCGACGACATCGACGCGAAATTCCAAGCCTGGCTGGCCGGCTGATAGGCCCGTCTAGCTGAACCAAACGGGGAGGGCCCGGTGCGCCCGGGCCCTCCCTGCAAAGAAAGAGACAACCCAACAGGGTGACGGGGACCAGCATGAGCGACGGCACTTCCGATCCGAATACGGTCGATGCACCGAAGGCGGACGACCCGCGCGACCAGGCCAAGGCCATGGACAATGTCGACAAGGACGGGCGCATGCTCTCCGCCGACGGCACGCCGCTGAAACGCAGTCTCGCCAAGGCGCTCAGGGTTCAGAAGATGCGGGCGCTGATGCTGATCGCGCCGCTTCTGATCTTTGTGCTTGTCACCTTTATCGCACCGATCGTCGACATGCTGTTCCGGTCGGTCGAGAACCAGATCGTTTCGAATACCCTTCCGCGCACCGTTCAGCTTCTGGCCGACTGGGACGCGAACGAGGCCGAATCGCCCGACGAGCCGGTCTACGAAGCGCTTTACTATGACATGTTCATCGCCGCCGAAGCCAAGGAGCACACGCGCCTCGGGACGCGGCTGAACTATGAGCAGACGGGGCTTTCCTCGCTTTTCCGCGGCAGTGGCCGGAGTGTCGACGACGTGGGCGAAGACCAGATCGACGCGCTCGAGGATCTCAACGAGGCCTGGGAAGAAGAGGCGTTCTGGTACGAGCTGATGACCGGCGGCGAGGGGGCCGAGACGATCACCGAACCGCTGGAAATTCAGCGCGCGATGTTGCAGCAGCTGACCAGTGACGATTTTTCCGGGGACGTGGGATACGTGCCGGGGTCCGGTATTGCACAGATCCTGCCCCGGACGGTCAACCAATATGCTGCCTTCGCGCTTTTCACCGTGATCGCCGACGAGGATGTCGTCGCCGAGGAGGAGCCGTGGGAAGCCGTCAAGATCGCGATGATCCAGGAGCTTCAGGCGGGCGCTGACCTGTCGGGTTATGACGGCCCCGGCGCCGAGGAGCTGCGCGCGGCACAGGAGATGCTGGCCGATCAGCCGGAAATCGTGTTCAAGGATGCCTTCCTGGAAATGGACGAGGACTGGGGCAACAACGCCACGTGGCGGACGATCCAGACCTACAGCCCGGAATTCACGAGCGGGTATTTCCTCAACGCGATCGACATGCAGAAGGGTGTCGATGGGGCCGAGGCGCGGCCGGAGAACCAGCAGATCTACATCATGCTGTTCCAGCGTACACTGTTCATGTCGCTGGTGATCTGCGGGTCGTGCATTCTTCTGGGATATCCGGTGGCCTACCTGCTGTCGAACCTGCCGATGCGCACGGCGAACATGCTGATGATCCTTGTGCTGCTGCCGTTCTGGACCTCGCTTCTGGTGCGGACGAGCGCGTGGAAGGTCATGCTGCAACAGCAGGGGGTGATCAACGACGTGCTTGTCTGGCTGGGGCTGGTGGATGATTTCGGCCGGCTAGTGATGATCAATAACCAGTTCGGCACGATCGTCGCGATGACGCACATCCTTCTGCCGTTCATGATCTTGCCGATGTATTCGGTGATGTCGACGATACCGCCGTCTTACGTGAGGGCGGCCCGGTCGCTTGGCGCGACGCAGTGGACGGCGTTCTGGCGGGTCTATTTCCCGCAGTCTGTGCCGGGGATCGGCGCGGGGTCGATCCTCGTCTTCATCCTTGCCATCGGGTACTACATCACGCCCGAGATCGTGGGTGGTACGACGGGGACGTTCATTTCGAACCGGATCGCCTATCACATCTCGTCGTCGCTCAACTGGGGCCTTGCGGCCGCGCTGGGGACGATCCTGCTGGCGGCGGTGCTGATCCTTTACTGGGCCTATGACAAGATCGTGGGCATCGACAACGTGAAGCTGGGGTAGGCGGACATGGCCACGTACACACTCAAGTATGTCGAGAAGAAGCCGCTGGGCTTTACCATTCCGGTTCTGGCCGCGGCGGGGGCCTTTGCGGGCCTGTTCGTGGGCGCGGCACAGGGCTCGATCTGGCAGGGCATTCTGGCCGGTGCGGTGCTTCTGGCGATTGTGACCTTCCTTGCGCAGGGCGTTCTGGGCGAGGCCATGGAGAAGCCGTTCCGCTGGGGGCTTCTGGCGCTCTTCGCGGTCGGCGGGTTTCTGTTCGGAGGTGTGCCGGGGGCCGTGGTGGGCGCGCTTCTCGGGCTGTTCTATGGCTGGTTCATCTACTGGATCGGGCAGGGCCGGTATCGCGCCAACCTGCTGCCATATCTGACACCGGGGCAGGTTCTGGGGCATTACGCCTTCCGCGTGATCTGTGGCCTGATCTTCTTCTTCCTGATCACGCCGATCGTTGTGGTGATGCCGCTGAGCTTCAACGCCGAGGATTTCTTTACCTTCACACCGGAGATGCTGTCTTTCGACCCGGCGGGCTACTCGCTGAAGCACTACCGTGACTTCTTCACCTCCGACAACTGGCAGCAGGCGCTGTGGAATTCGGTGGCGATCGCGCCGGTGGCGACGCTTCTGTCGGTGAGCTTCGGGACGCTGGCGGCGATCGGTCTGAGTTCGGAGCACGTGCCGTTCCGCCGGGCGATCATGGCGATCCTGATCTCGCCGATGATCGTGCCGCTGATCATCTCGGCGGCGGGGATGTATTTCTTCTATTCGCGGCTGGGGCTTCAGGGCACCTATTGGGGCGTTGTCCTGGCGCACGCGGCGCTTGGTATTCCCTTCGTCATCATCACGGTGACGGCGACGCTGGTGGGTTTTGACCGGTCGCTGACGCGGGCCGCGGCGAATATGGGAGCCGACCCGGTGACGACTTTCTTCCGGGTGCAGATGCCGCTGATCCTGCCGGGGGTGATTTCGGGCGGGCTTTTCGCCTTCATCACGTCGTTCGACGAGGTGGTGGTGGTGCTGTTCGTCGGCTCGGCGGGGCAGAAGACGCTGCCGTGGCAGATGTTCACCGGTCTTCGTGAGCAGATTTCACCCACCATTCTGGCGGTTGCCACGATCCTTGTGTCGATCTCGATCGTGCTGTTGACGACGGTCGAGCTGTTGCGGCGCCGGTCGGAGCGGATGCGGGGCCTTTCGCCGGGGTAAGCCAGCGCACCAGGGTTTCGAAAAGGCCGGGCCGGTGCCCGGCCTTTTTCATTTCCAGGTCAGTTCGCATGGCGGGCGCGGCTGGCGGTGGGCTGTGCGATGAGGGCGTAGGCGATGGTCAGCACCGCGGCCTGGCTGGCGATGACGGCGATCCAGATTTCCGGGAAGGCCGGGTCGAGGTATTTTTGCGGGCCGAAGCTGAGGAGGGCGAAGAGGGCCGCGGGAATGGCGAGGCGTTGACCGGTGGGGCGCTGTGCCAGCAGACAGGCCGCCAGCGCCGTGCCGATGCTGACCGACAGGAAGGGCGGCATGGCAAAGAGCGGGATGGCGCGGGGCGGGTGAGGTGCGACGCCAGCAAAGAGCGAGGCGAGCATCATGGCCTGTATCACGGCAAGGAGGAGGCAGGCGGCGGCGATAAGGTCGGCGCGGGTGTCGGGGTGTGGCATTGAGATCGTCCTTTCGATATCCGTACCAGACGGTACGCCTTGTACCGTACCCAATGGTACGCTAATGTCAATCCGCTATTGAATGGAGGCCGGAATGCCGACGGAGCAGACGGGAAACGACACGCGGCGGGCCGAGATTCTGGCCTGTGGTCTCAAGGTGCTGATCGAGAAAGGTTGGCGCGGCACGTCGATGATTGCCGTGGCGCGGGAAGCCAGTGCGAGCAAGGAGACCCTCTACAACTGGTTCGGCGACAAAGCCGGGTTCTTTGGGGCGATGATTCGGGACAATGCCAGCGCGCTGGACAGGGCCTTGCCGGAGGATTTCGGCGCGATGCCGCTGGAGGACGGGCTTCGGGCGTTCGGGGCCGAGTTGCTGCGGTTGATGACGGGGGAGGCGTCGGTGGCGCTGAACCGGGCGGCGATCGCCGAAGCGGGGGGCGACCCGGTGCTGGGGCGGATCCTGGTGGCGGAGGGGAAGGCAAAGTCGTTGCCGAAATTCGCCGGATGGCTGGCGCGGCACATGGAACTGGGTGACTCGATGGAGGCCGCGGAAAAGTTCGTCGTGCTGGTCAAGGGAGAGGTGCAGCTGGAGAGGCTTTTCGGTGTAACAGAGCCGCTTTCCGAGGCGGAGATCACGGCGCGGGTGGACCGCGCCGTGAGGGATTTCCTGAAGCTCTACGCGTGAGAGATCAGAGCGCCATGCCTTCGGGGTCGAGCGTGATTTTCCACAGCTCGGTATCGGCGCGGTCCATCAGGCGGACGGTCATCTGCTGGGTGGCGCCGTCGATATCGACCAGCCCGAAGAATTGCAGGCCGGCTGAGGGGGGCAGGTTGGCGCCCTGTTCCTCGGTCGGGGCCTTCACGTATTTCACTTCCGGGCCGAAGGTCATGTCGAGGTCGTTCGGGCCGAAGGTGCCGGCGTGGAGCGGTCCGGAGACGAATTCCCAGAAGGGAGCGAAATCCTGGAACTGGGCCTTGTCGGGGTTGTAGTAGTGCGCCGCCGTGTAGTGGACATCGGCGGTGAACCAGACGGTGTTGGTGATGTTGGCCGTCTTGATGAAGCGCAGCAGCTGGGCGATTTCGAGTTCGCGGCCCTTTGCGGCGCCGTTGTCACCGTTGGCCACGGCTTCCTGGCCGCCGCCCACGACGAGGCCGATGGGCATGTCGGAAGCAATGACCTTCCACGTGGCCGAGGATTGCGTCAGCTCGCGCTTGAGCCACGCCATTTGCTCGGCGCCGAGGATGCGGGATTCGTCGGTCAGCTCGTCCTGCATGTTCTCGGAGTTGGGGCCGCGATAGGAACGCAGGTCGAGGAAGAAGACCTCGAGCATGGGGCCATAGGAGATCTTGCGGTAGACGCGGCCCGGCTCGGCCGGGGTATAGCGGATCGGCGTCATCTCGTGGAAGGCGCGGGCGGCCCGGGCGGCAAGCACGTGGATGGATTTTTCGGTGTAGCGGTCATCCTCCATCAGGGAGCGCGAGGAGGACCAGTTGTTGACGACCTCGTGGTCGTCCCACTGGAAGAAGGTCGGTACGGTGGCGTTGAGGGCGAGAACGTGCTCGTCCATCATGTTGTATTTCCACTGGCCGCGGTATTCCTCGAGCGTTTCAGCGACCTTGCGTTTGTCATCCGTCAGAACGGTGTTCTTCCAGATGATTTCGCCGTCTTTCTCGACCTCGTCAGTCATCGGCCCGTCGGCATAGATGGTGTCGCCCGAGTGCAGGAAGAAATCGGGAGTGTGCCTGGCCATGGTGGCGTAGGTGGCCATGCCTTCGTCGTCGATGCCCCAGCCCTGGCCGGCGGTGTCGCCCGACCATGCGAAGCGGATGTCGCGGCGGCCGGCGGGAGCGGTGCGGAAGCGGCCGGTCACGGGGTCGCTGGTGCCGTTGATGTCGGAGAGGTCATGGGCGGTGAAGCGGTAGAAGATGTCCTGATCGGCGGGGAGCCCTTCGACGAGGCGCTTCACGGCAAGGTCGGTTTCGGGCAGGGCGTCGAGCGGGGGCAGCTTCATGGCGTTGTCGAAGCTTTCGGTGGTCGAGACCTCCATCATCACCTTGGCGGGGCGGTCGGTGCGGGTCCAGATCATGCCGGAGGACTTGTCGACATCGCCGGATTGTACGCCGTGGGTAAAGGCGGGCCGCGAGGCTGCGCGGCTGAGGGCGGGCATGGCGAGCGAGGCAGCGAACGCGGTGCCGGAGGCCAGAACGGCACGGCGGGTGGGGCGGATCAGCTTGGTCATGTGGGTCTCCTTCGCGGTTTCCTGAAAGGTGTTTGTGGCGCGGAAGAGACCTTGGTTTCGTGACCGGTGGTCGACGGATGTTTGAAGAGTTGGATAACCTTTTGTAACGCGCGGGTTTTCGCCCGTCGGGCTCAGGGGGCGCGGATTTCGTCGATGACCTGGCCGTCTGGCGCTTCGCAGAGGGCGACAAGTTTGCCTGTGCCTTGGCCGTCTTTGGCCGGATTGGTGCCTGTTTCGGCCTTTTGGCGAAGGTCGTCGAGCGTGGTGACGGGCAAGCCCGAGCGGCGAGCGCGTTCGGCCAGTTCGGGGCGCGAGGGGTGGATGGCGATGCCGGCCTCGGTGACGACAGCGCCGATGGTCGCGCCGGGGGTGGTGAGGCAGGTGAGCGATTGCACCAGCTTGGGGAAGCCGCCGGCGGCAAGCTGGGTGGTGACGATGGGCAGCGTGGCGCCCGCTGCGGTGTCGGCATGGCCGCCCGAGCCGCCGATGATCCGGCCATCGCTGGCACAGGTGACGTTGACGTTGAAATTCATGTCGACCTCGGCCGCGCCGAGGATCATGACGTCGAGCTGCTTGGCGATGCTGTCGGGGTGGTCGGGGCTGGCGTAGGTTTCGGCGGACATCGGCAAATGGGAGGTGTCTTCGGCATAGGAGCGGACGGCGGGGAGGTCGAAGGCCTGCACGTCGCGGAGGGTGGCGAAGAGGCCCGCGCGGAACATCTCGACCAGCGCGCCGGTGATGCCGCCGGCGGCGAAGGCGCCTTTGAGGTTCCGTTTCGCCATGATCGGGGCGAGGTCTCGGGCCACGGCGAGGGAGGTGGCGCCGGCGCCGGTCTGGAATCGGAAACCGTCTTGCAGGAGGCCGGAACAGGCGATGAGTTGGGCGGTCAGGTCGGCGATGGCCTGGCCCTTGGGAGAGGGTGCGCGGCCGGTGGTGCCGGAGGCGATCTGGCTGGCGTCGCCGATGTGGTCGGTTTCGATGATGGCGTGAACCTGCTCGGCAGGGATGCAGACGCGGGGTAGGTCGGTCGTCCGGTGGTTGGTCACGGCGATAACGTGGCGGGCATGGGCGGCATCGACCATCGGGTAACCCAGCGGCCCGCAGGCGGCGGGGCCGGTGGCGCCGGTGAGGTTGCCCGCACCGTCAACCGCCGGGGCAGCGATGAAGGCGGCGTCGATTGGCAGGCGGCCCGAGGCGATGGCCGCCGCGCGACCGCCATGGGATTGCAGAATCACGGGATGGGGTAGGAGGCCGGCGCGCACGGCATCGGCCAGCGGGCCGGTCATGTAGGAGGTGGTGATGCGGGTGACGGTGCCGTTTTCAAGAAACGGGATCAGGGAGGCATGGCAGGGGAAGAGCGAGGAGGGCGCGATATGAAGGTCGCGCAGGCCCGCGGCCGAGCAGGCGGCGAGCACCTGCCGCATGACGTCGTCGCCGTTGCGGAGATGGTGGTGGAAGGACAGCGTGGCGCCGTCCTTCACCTCTGCCTTGTCGAGAGCCTCACGGATGTTGCGCAAGGATCAGACGCGAACCAGTTGCTCGTAATCCTGGGCGATGCCGCGGGTCAGTTCGCCGACCTCGAAGTTGTAGTCGCCGATCTTGCCGACCGGGGTAACCTCGGCCGCGGTGCCGGTGAGCCAGCATTGCTGGAAGCTTTCCAGCTCCTCGGGCATGATGTGGCGCTCGTGCACCTTGACCTGGCGTTCCTCGAGCATGCCGATCACCGTCTGCCGGGTCAGGCCGTTGAGGAAACAGTCGGGCTTGGGCGTGTGCACTTCGCCATCCTTGACGAAGAAGATGTTGGCGCCGGTCGCTTCGGCCACGTAGCCGCGGTAATCGAACATCATCGCGTCGGAGCAGCCTTTCGCCTCGGCCGCGTGTTTCGACAGGGTGCAGATCATGTAGAGGCCGGCGGCCTTGGCGTGACAGGGGATGGTTTCCGGGCTCGGGCGTTTCCACTTGGAGATGTCGAGCTTGGCGCCCTTCATCTTGGCGTCACCGTAATAGGCGCCCCATTCCCAGGCGGCGATGGCGAGGCGCACCGGGTTGCCAGCAGACGCGACACCCATGTCGGGGCCGGCGCCCCGCCACGCGACGGCGCGCACGTAGGCGTCGGTCAGGCCGTTGGCCTTGAGCACGTCGGCCTTGGCGGCCTCGATCTCGTCGACGGTGAAGGGGATCTCGAAATCGAGCTGGCCGGCGGAATAGTGCAGACGCTCGGAATGCTGGCGGCTTTTGAAGATCTTGCCATTATAGGCGCGCTCGCCCTCGAATACCGAGCTGGCATAGTGCAGCGCGTGGGTCAGGATATGTACATTCGCATCGCGCCAGTCGGCGAGTGTGCCATCCATCCAGATCTTGCCGTCGCGGTCATCATAGCCAGCCATATTCGTACTCCTTCAACAGGCCGTTTTTTCATTTGTTGCGCGCGTTACGTCCGAACCGGACATAAAGTTGCGCGAAAACTGCGATTCGCTACCAGTTTGATCTTGGAATGTCAACAAAGCTGACATAATGTTATGGGTGGAATATGGTAGTTGTGATTTGGAGGAGCCATGCCGGACGTTCAGGGCGGTGAAAACCTGCTGTTTCTGACCGACGAGCAGCTTCGACAGGGGATCGAGGCGATGTTTTTCGCCTATCGCGGGTTCACCGCCGATCCGGACCGGATACTGGCGACGATGGACTATGGGCGGGCGCACCACCGGGCGCTGCATTTCATTGCCCGCAGTCCGGGCACGACCGTCAACAACCTGCTGGGAATCCTTGGTGTGACCAAGCAATCGCTGAACCGGGTGCTGCGGACGTTGATCGAGAACGGGTTGGTGGAAAGCCGGGTCGGTTCGACCGATAAACGGGAACGGAACCTGTTTCTGACGGAAGATGGAATCGCGCTGGAGCGGAAGATTTCCGATGCGCAGCGGGCGCGGATGCGCGCTGCCTATCGCGCGGCCGGGCCCGAGGCCGTGGCAGGTTTCCGACAGGTTCTGGAGGCCATGATGGAGCCCGAGTTGCGGCGGAAGTACCATGCCATCCGGGAGAACGGTGCATGAGCGACCCGGCCCCGCACCTTTTGATCGTGGATGACGACGAGCGCATTCGCGGGTTGCTGCGCAAGTTTCTTGCGCGGCACGGGTTTCTCGTGTCGGCGGCAAGGGATGCGGCCCATGCGCGGCGCATCCTGTCGGGGCTGGAGTTCGACCTGATCGTGCTTGACGTGATGATGCCGGGGGAGGATGGCGTGGCGCTGACCCAGGCGCTACGGGAGACGATCGTGACGCCGATCCTGCTTTTGACCGCAAAGAACGAGACGGAAGACCGGATCAAGGGGCTGGAGGCCGGGGCGGACGATTACCTTGCGAAGCCGTTCGAGCCGAAGGAGCTGCTGCTTCGGATCAATGCGATCCTGCGGCGGATGCCCGCGGCGCTGCCCGAGACGATGGCGCCGAAAGTGTTGCAGATGGGAACGGTGCGGTTCGACATCGAACGGGCGGAATTGTTGCGGGGCGACGAGCCGGTACGCCTGACGGCGACCGAAGTGCAGTTGATGCGGATCTTCTCGGAGCACCTGCGGGAGCCGGTGAGCCGGGCGAAGCTGGTCGAGGACCTTGGCCGCGACAAGGGGCAGGCGCAGGAACGGGCGGTCGACGTGCAGATCACCCGGCTTCGGCGGAAAATCGAGTCGGACCCGAAACAGCCGCGCTATCTGCAGACGGTGCGGGGCGAAGGGTATATGCTGGCGCCCGACTGAACCCGAGGGCCCGCCATCTGGACATTCCCGCCGCTTAGTGGTTTGCCTTTGGCCAACCAAGTTGCAGGAGGACCGATCCATGCTTGATACGACGACAAACCTGAAATCCCTTCTGAAGGATCCCAGCCTTCTGGCCGAGCAGGCCTATGCCGGCGGCGAGTGGGTCGACGGAGACGACGGCACGTTCGAGGTGACAAACCCGGCGCGTGGCGACGTGATTGCCAACGTGGCCGACATGAGCCGGGCGCAAGTGGCCAAGGCCATCGAGGCCGCGGGCAAGGCGCAAAAGGAATGGGCGCAGTGGACCGGCAAGGAACGCGCCGCCGTGCTGCGCAAGTGGTTCGACCTGATGATGGAGAACCAGGACGATCTGGGCACCATCCTGACCGCCGAGCAGGGCAAGCCGCTGGCCGAGGCCAAGGGCGAGATCGCCTATGGGGCCTCGTTCATCGAGTTCTTCGCCGAAGAAGCCAAGCGGATCTATGGCGAGACCATTCCGGGCCACCAGCGCGACAAGCGGATCACCGTGATCAAGCAGCCCATCGGCGTGGCTGCGTCGATCACGCCGTGGAACTTCCCCAATGCGATGATCACTCGTAAAGCCGGGCCGGCGCTGGCCGCGGGCTGTGCCTTTGTCGGGCGTCCGGCGGCCGAGACGCCGCTGTCGGCGACAGCGATGGGTGTTCTGGCCGAGCGGGCGGGAATTCCGAAAGGGGTGTTCAGCATCGTGACCTCGTCGAGCTCCTCTGAGGTCGGTAAGGAGTTCTGCGAGAACCCTGTCGTGCGCAAGTTGACCTTCACCGGCTCGACCGAGGTGGGCCGGATCCTGCTGCGGCAGGCGGCCGACCAGGTGATGAAATGCTCGATGGAGCTTGGCGGCAACGCGCCTTTCATCGTGTTCGACGATGCCGATCTGGATGCCGCCGTGGAAGGCGCCATCATGTGCAAGTTCCGCAACAACGGGCAGACCTGCGTCTGTGCCAACCGGATCTATGTGCAGGCCGGTGTGTACGATGCCTTTGCCGAGAAGCTGAAGGCGGCTGTCGAGAAGCTGAAGATCGGCGACGGGCTGGAAGAGGGCACGACGCTTGGCCCGCTTATCAACGGCGATGCCATCGAGAAAGTTCAGGAGCACGTGGCCGATGCCAAGTCGAAAGGCGCGAATGTGCTGATGGGCGGCGGTGACCCGATGCAGGGCGCAGGGTATTTCCTGCCGCCGACGATCCTTACGGGCGTGACGCAGGACATGGTCGTCAGCAAGGACGAGACGTTCGGCCCGCTGGCGCCGCTTTTCAAGTTCGACACGGTCGATGACGTGATCGAGATGGCGAATGACACGATCTTCGGCCTGGCGAGCTATTTCTACGCCAAGGATCTGAGCCGCGTCACCAAGGTGGCCGAGGCCCTGGAATACGGGATCGTCGGTGTGAACACCGGCATCATCTCGACCGAAGTGGCGCCATTCGGCGGGGTCAAGCAATCGGGCCTCGGCCGCGAGGGCAGCCATCACGGGATCGATGACTATCTCGAGATGAAATATATCTGCACCTCGGTCTGATCACCGGTGCCAGAAAAGTTGGAACGCGGCCCCTGTCGGGCCGCGTTTCTTTTTGCGCGGTGGGTGCTTGGAGACGCCGCAAAACCCTGTAATCTGCCGCCATGACGCAGAATGATTTCCACGGTGTGTTTCCCTATCTCGTATCCCCGATCGACGATCGAGGCCGGGTGATGGACCACGTGCTCGACCGGCTATGCGACGATCTGATTGGCAAGGGGGTGCACGGGCTGACGCCGCTGGGCTCGACCGGGGAGTTCGCCTATCTCGATTGGGCCCAGAAGCGCGAGATCGTGGCGACGGTGGTCAGGGCTACAGGCCGGCGCGTGCCGGTCGTGGCCGGGGTGGCGGCGACGACGATTGCCGAGGCACAGCGGCAGACCGAGGCGTTCGAGACGCTGGGCGCCGACGGGATACTGGCGGTGATGGAGGCGTATTTCCCTGTCGGCGACGAGGGAACCTATGCCTACTTCAAGGCGATCGCCGAGGCGACATCGTTGCCCGTGGTGCTTTACACCAATCCGAATTTCCAGCGGAGCGACCTGAGCCTTCCGGTGCTCGAGCGGCTTTCTGAGATCGAGAATATTCGCTATCTCAAGGACGCGTCGAGCAATACCGGGCGGCTTCTGTCGATCATGAACCGGGTGGGCGGGAAAATCGAGGTGTTCTCGGCCTCGGCGCATATCCCGACCTGCGTGATGATGATCGGCGGGGTGGGTTGGATGGCCGGGCCGGCCTGTCTGGTTCCCGAGCAGAGCGTGGAGCTGTACGAGCTCTGCCGCGCGGGGCAGTGGGACAAGGCGATGGAGTTGCAGCGCAAGCTGTGGGGGCTGAACCAGGCCTTTGCGCGGCATAACCTGGCGGCCTGTATCAAGGGCGGGCTCGAGATGCAGGGTTACGAGGTGGGCGTGCCGCTGCCGCCGCAGGCGCCCTTGTCGGACGAGGGCCGGGCCGAGGTGCGCGCGGCGCTTGAGGCGGTTGGGGCGCTTTAGGGCTGCTGTTCGAAATCTTTCTGAAAAAATCTTTAGGGTCCGCCAAGGATTGACCATTCACGCGCGTCCAACAAACGTGATGCGCATGGAAACGAGTGATGAAAGCCTTGCAAGGGCCGCGGCGGAGGGAGACTCTCACGCGTTCTCCCTTCTGTTGGAACGGCACTATGACAGGGTTTTCCGGCTGGCGTTCCGCCTGACAGGCGCGGCGGCCGAGGCAGAGGACCTGACCCAGGATGTCTGCGCGACGCTGCCGGCGCGGCTGCAGGGATTTCGCGGTGAGGCGAGGTTTGCGACCTGGCTATGGCGGGTGGTGGTCAATGCCGCCCATGACCGGCGGCGCAAGGCGGCGACACGGGCCCGCCATTCGCAAGGTTGGGGCGACTGGGAAGTGAACCGGCGCGCCGCCCAGAGCGAGGCGGCGGAGGCCGTCGACTGGCTGACACAGGCGATGCGGGCGTTGCCGGAAGAGCTGCGCGACACGCTGGCGCTGGTGCTGGACGATCTCAGCCACGAAGAGGCGGCCGAGGTTCTGGGCGTTGCCCCGGGCACGGTCAGCTGGCGCATCTCTGAGGCAAAGAAGCGGTTGCGCGCACAGCGCGAGAAAGAGGATCAGGCATGAGCGACGACCTCGAAGATCTGAAACAGGCAATGCAGGCCGCCACCCCCGCGCCCGACGCGGGCCGGAAGGCTGCGAATTTCACTATCGCGCAGGAAAATTTCGATCGGCTCCAAGAAAGTCGGCCGGGTGTGCGTCTTACCTCTGATCGCCCTGGGAGGGGCTGGTTCAGAGGAGTAGCAAGAATGATAACGACTCAACTTTCGTCGCGCGGGATGATGTCGGCGACCACGGCCCTGGTGGCGCTGGGTCTCGTCGTGGTGGTGCCCGACTGGCAGGCCGGGCGCGACATGTTCCGGCCGGGGCCCATGGTGCAGAAGACCGTGGCGACCGAGGAAGACCTGTCCCGGCCGCCAGCGGACGCAGTGGGCGGTCTGTTCGAGATGGAAGGCGCCGAGTCGCTGGCAGCCGACGATATGGCGAGCGCCGCGCCGCCCAGCCCCGCGCCGCGATTGCAGGCCACGCGGGCGGAAAGCCTGCGGGGGCTGGCGGTCGAGACGCTGAACAACATGGCGCCGAGCGGGCAACGGGATGTGCTGATCCGGCCGGAGAACAATACGGAAGCGTATGCTCACGCCGATCCCAACACGTTGAAGGTGACGGCGGACGACCCGGTTTCGACCTTTTCGGTCGACGTGGATACGGCCTCTTATGCGGTCGTGCGCTCTTCGCTGATCGGGGGGGTGATGCCGCCGCACGAGGCGGTGCGGATCGAGGAGATGATCAATTACTTCCCCTATGATTATGCCGCGCCCGCCGAGGGGGACGCGCCGTTCCGTTCGACGGTGAGTGTGACCGATACGCCGTGGAACCCCGACACGCAACTCGTGCATATCGGGATCCAGGGCGAGCTGCCCGCGGTCGAGGACCGGCCGCCGCTGAACCTCGTTTTCCTGATCGATACGTCGGGGTCGATGGAGCATCCCGACAAGCTGCCCCTTCTCAAGCAGTCGCTGGCGCTGATGTTGTCGAAGCTGTCGGCGCAGGACCAGGTGTCGATCGTGACCTATGCCGGCAGTGCGGGGCAGGTGCTCGAACCCACTTCGGCGGCAGAGCGGGATACCATTCTGGGCGCGCTCGACAACCTGAGCGCCGGTGGCAACACCGCCGGGCAGGACGGTTTGCAGCAGGCCTATTCCGTGGCCGAGGGGATGACAGAGGAGGGCGAAGTGAGCCGCGTGATCCTGGCCACCGATGGCGACTTCAACGTCGGCATCAGCGACCCGGACGAGCTGGAGCGCTTTATCGCCGGCAAGCGGGAGAGTGGCACCTACCTGTCGGTTCTGGGTTTCGGGCGGGGCAACCTCGACGACGCGGTGATGCAGTCGCTGGCGCAGAACGGGAACGGGCAGGCGGCCTATATCGATACGCTGTCGGAGGCGCAGAAGGTGCTGGTGGATCAGTTCACCGGGGCGCTTTACCCGATTGCCGATGACGTGAAGATCCAGGTGGAGTTCAACCCCGGCGTGGTGGCCGAGTACCGGCTGATCGGGTACGAGACGCGGGCGCTGAACCGGGATGATTTCAGGAACGACGCGGTCGATGCGGGGGATATCGGCGCGGGGCATACGGTGACGGCGATCTACGAGGTGACGCTGGTCGATTCAGAGGCCCGTCTGACCGAGCCGCTGCGCTATGGCGAGGCCGAACCACAGAACACGAGCGACGAGCTGGGATACCTCAAGCTGCGCTACAAGGCGCCGGGTGAGGAAACGAGCCAGCTGATCGAGACACCGATCGTGGCGGGGGGCGAAACGAGCGACGACATGCGCTTTGCCGCCGCGATTGCCGGGTTCGGGCAGATCTTGCAGGACAGCCCCTACCTGAACGGCTGGACCTATGACGACGCCATCGCGCTGGCGAATTCCGCGAAAGGGGAGGACGCCTATGGCTACCGTGCCGAGGCGGTGCGCCTGATGCGGCTGGCGCAGAGCCTCGACCGGAACTGAGACAAGGGCCTTATCGAGCAGCAATTTGGCCCTCGTGGCGAGGCGGTGTAGCTCCGCCGTCTTGCCGCCGCCGCGCGCGCCACTGTCCCGGCGCGCGCGGTTTCTTGCAAATAAACAATGGAACGGCCTTCGTCTTCAGGGGTTCAAGGCCTAGGTGGTAGTTATCGAAATAATCCCTGTTGGAGATGTCACATGGTGCGATTTGCCCTGTCCCTATTACTTGCGCTGGCGCTGAGCGCGCCGGCCATGGCCCAGGAGGGTGCCCGGAAGATCACCGGCTCGCTGGTCTACTTGCAGAAAATCGCACTGCCCGAGGGGGCGGAGGTGATTGTCGAGATGAGAGGTGCGCTTGACTCGATACTGGCTGAGCAACGGTTCACGACCGACGGCGCGCAGGTGCCGCTGGGCTTCGAGATGGCAGTGCCCGAGGGGTTGAGCGGCCAGCTGAACGCGGCGATCCGGGTCGACGGCAAGGCGATGTGGATTGCGCGGGATATCCGCGTCGATGCCGGGTCGGAGGATGTCGACATTGGCGAGGTGCGGCTGAGCCAGTTCACGCCGCTGGCCTTTCGGTCGCGCTTTGACTGCGGGGAAACCACGGTCGAGTTCGGGATGATCGACGACACGCCCACCCTCCGGGTCGGTGGTCAGGATTATGCGATGAAGGAGATGCCTGCCGATGACGGTTCGCGCTTCGTGGCGCAATCGGATGAGGCCGTCACCTTCTGGTCGAAGGGGACCGAGGCGGAGCTGACGCTAGGATCCGAGCCGGAGCCGGCCTGTGCCAAGGTCGAGGAGACGCCGGAGCCCTATACCGCCGTGGGCAACGAACCGGGCTGGTACGTGACCATCAGCGAAGGCGAGGCCGAAGTGGTGGCGGATTACGGTGACCTGCGTCTCAACACGCCGCGGCCCGAAGTGGAGACCGAGGCAGGTGCCTACATCCTCAACATGCCCGACATCAACGCCCGGCTGCGGCTGGAAGAGCGGATCTGTCACGACGACGCCACGGGCATGCCCTATCCGCATCACGCGGCGCTGGCGCTGGACGGGCAGGAGTTGCGCGGTTGCGGTGGTGACCCGGTGAGCCTTTTGACGGCAGGTGCCTGGCAGATCGAGGATATCGGCGAGCTTGGCATCATCGACGGGTCGAACATCAGCATCACCTTCGATCCGGATGGCGGGGCGTCGGGCCGGACGGGATGCAACCGGTTCACCGGTGTCTACATGCTGGACGGCGAAGGCCTTGCCTTTGGCCAGATGGGTGTGACGATGATGGGATGCCCTGAGGCGATGATGACCCAAGAGCAACGGATGCTGGACGCCTTGCAGCACGTGGTGCGGTTCGACATCGACGAGACCGGTGCGCTTCTGCTGATCGGGCCGGCGGGCGAGACGCTTCTGACCGCGCGGCGGCTGGCATGAAAAACCCGGCCGGGATGACCGGCCGGGCGTATGGCAGACACTCGGTGGCCGGGCGAAAGCCCGGCCCGATGCCTTAGTTGACGGTTTCCGCGTCGAGCACATCCTTTTCGACCGAGTCGCCGCTGGCGATGGCGATGCGGCGGGGCTTCAGCGCCTCGGGCACTTCGCGGACAAGGTCGATATGCAGCATGCCATCGGCATGGGATGCGCCGGTGACACGCACGTGATCGGCAAGCTGGAACTTGCGCTCGAACGCGCGAGTCGCGATGCCGCGATGCAGGAAGCTGCGCTGCGCGTCATCCTCGGCCTTGCGGGCCGATACGACGAGAGCGCCGTCCTTGACCTCGACCATCAGGTCGTCGGCGGCGAAACCGGCGACGGCGATCGAGATGCGATAGGCGTCATCGGCGGTCTTCTCGATGTTATAGGGGGGGTAGGTCGGCTGGTTCATGTCGGCAGACAGAACACGGTCCATCATGTCTGCGATCTGATCGAAACCAACGGTTGCACGGTAAAGCGGTGCAAGATCGAAGTTACGCATGGGTCATCCTCCTTTGAGCGATCCCTTATGTGGATGCCTTCCCACGGGGACAGGCAACGATATCTCCGGCCCGTCAGGCGGCGCCGGATATCGGTTATCTGGGAAAGCTTCGGGAGGATTTCAAGAGCCGCCGGGCTTGGCGAATTTGGCCCCCGTATCGCGCCGTTCGCCGAAGGTCGACATCTGCGGCGCGTCGGACTGGAAGAAGCCTTCTCCGGCGTCGAGGGCGGTTTTCAGATCCTGCAGCGGTTGCGTCAGCTGGGTGCCGAGCGAGACCTTGCGGCCCTCGACCTGTGCCATGGCGGAGACCACCGAGACCACGCGGGGCTGGCCCGAGCTGAAGCTGAAGATCGGGGCGCCGGACGCGCCGAAATCGACGTCGCAGGACATCACCAGAACGCCCTGCTGGCGGGCCACCACGTCGCAGATTTCCTGCAGCGAAGGCGCTTCCGACCGGTCGCGCGCATAGGAGACGATGCCGATCTCCTGCCCCTTCATGGGGCGTTCATCGGTCAGGAAGGGCACGACCTGGGTGTTCTGGATCGGGTGGAACAGCTCGAGCAGGGCCACGTCGTTGCGCACCCGGTCGGCCGAAACGGCGGCCTGGTAGACATAGTCGGGATGCGAGACAGCGCGGCGGATCTTGCGGTAGGCCGACGCGCGGCCGTTGCGCCACCCGGCGAGGAATTCGATCCGGGCGTGGTCGACCCGCTTGCCGGTGCGCTTGTCAAAAAGGCAGTGCGCCGCCGTCAGCACGAGATTCGGCGCGATGAGCGCCCCGGTACAAAAGCCGCGCCCGTCGATGTCGAGCCGTCCGACGGCCTCCCATCCGCGGCCGTCATCGCCGGTGTCGAGCCGTTTCAACCGGGTGTCGGCCAGTGCCGTGCCCACGGACAGGATTAGAATGATAAGCGCCGTGACAGGTCGGAACATTGCCCCTCCGATGGATCTTGTTTCGAAGGTGGCTAGCAATCCATTTGGGCCAAATTAGGGCGTGCCGCGCAGGTTCGGAACAGGTGTGCCGCTTTCGGTCAGCGCGGGCGGTGTCGGCCCGCCCGTGGCCCAGTCGAGCAGCTCGACCGTGTGCACCACCGGCACCTTGGTGCCGGTGCCGATCTGCATCATGCAGCCGATATTGCCGGCGGCGATGATGTCGGGGCTCTTCGCTTCCAGCGTGCGGACCTTGCGGTCTTTCAGTTGTTTCGAGATGGCGGGCTGCATCAGGTTGTAGGTGCCCGCACTGCCGCAGCAGAGATGGCTGTCGGCGGGTTCCGACACGGCAAACCCGGCGCGTTTGAGCAAGTCTTTGGGGTAGGTCTTGATCTTCTGCCCGTGCTGCAGGGAGCAGGCGGCATGATAGGCGACGTTGACGCCCTTGTCGTCCCCCTCGGGCAGGTCGAGCGTCATCAGGAGTTCCGAGACGTCCATCGCGATGTCCGAGACGCGCGCGGCATCGTCGGCCAAAGCCTCCTGACGGAACATGTGGCCGTAATCCTTCACGGTCGTGCCGCAGCCAGAGGTGTTGATGACGATGGCATCGAGCCCGTCGCCATCCATTTCCTTCGCCCAGGCGCGGATGTTCTTCGCGGCGGTGGCGTGGCTGTCTTTCGTCTTACCCATGTGGTGGGTCAGCGCCCCGCAACAGCCGGCGCCTTCCGCCACGACCACCTCACAGCCGAGGCGAGTGAGCAGGCGGATCGTGGCGTCGTTGATATCGGTGTTCAGCGCTTTCTGCGCACAGCCCGTCATCAGCGCCACGCGCTTGCGGCGTTCGCCCTGCGCCGGAAAGGTCTGTGGGTCGTCGTTGCGGCTGACCGGCGGAATGCGCTTCGGCGCCATTTCCAGCATCGCCTTGAGCCGCGCGTCGGGCATCAGGAAGGCGAAGGGCCGCCCGAGCTTCGCCCCCAGCAGGGCAAGGCGGAAGCGGGTCGGATAAGGCAGGATTTGCGCCAACGTCCAGCGCAATGCCCGCTCGTGGAGCGGCCGCTGGTAGCGTTCCTCGATGTATTCCCGCGCGTGGTCGACCAGGTGCATGTAATGCACGCCCGAGGGGCAGGTTGTCATGCAGGCGAGGCAGGACAGGCACCGGTCGATATGCTTGACGGTCTTCTCGTCGGGCTGCCGGTCGTTTTCCAGCATGTCCTTGATCAGGTAGATGCGCCCGCGCGGGCTGTCGAGCTCGTCGCCCAGCACCTGGTAGGTGGGGCAGGTGGCGGTGCAGAACCCGCAATGCACACAGGCGCGCAGGATCTCGTTCGAGCGCGCGATGGCGGGGTCTTTCAGCTGGGTCTCGGTGAATTCGGTCTTCATTCGGTTGCCTCGGCTGCCTGTGCCATGAGCCCGGGGTTGAGCAGGCCCTTGGGGTCGAACCGCTTGCGCAGGCCATCCTGCAGTGCTGCCACCGGGGGCGAAAGCGGCTGGAACACGCCGCCGCCCCGCGTGCCGCGGATCAGGGTGGCGTGGCCGCCGGTTTCGTTCACGGTGTGGCGGATGTCACTGGCGGATTTGCCCTTGGGCACGCGCAGCCAGATCAGCCCGCCGCCCCAGTCGTAGAGCGCCTCGGCGCCGTCGATCCTTGCCACCAGCCCGGGCGCGTCGGTGGGTTTGACCGAGAGGCGCCAGATATCGCCTTCTCCGTCGTGGAAGGGCTGCACATCGCGGATGGCGCGCCAGGTTTCTTTCGTGCTTTCCGGGTCGGTGTCGATGCTGAACTCCCCGGAAGCCGCAAGCAATTTCCGAAGTTCCGCCGCGCGGTAGGCGACAGAGGCCTCGGTGCCTTCGATCCGGAGCAATGTGCGCGGCGTGCCGTCGGGGCCGGCCTGCATATGCGCGGCGCCGGTCACCTCGTAGGGCGAACCCAACGCACGGCAAAGGGCGGCGATGGCCTGCTCGTCGCTTAAGCCCACACAGTTGAGGGAGCCGGTCACCTGCGTCTTCGGCAACACCTTCAGCGCCACCTCGGTCAGGATGCCCAGCGTGCCGTAGCTGCCCGCCATCAGCTTGACGAGGTCATAGCCGGTGACGTTCTTCATCACCCGCCCGCCATTGCGGATCACCTCGCCCCGCCCGTCGACAAAGCGCACGCCCAAAAGGAAATCCCGCGCCGCGCCGCACTGGATGCGCCGAGGGCCGGAGACGTTGGCGGCGAAGACACCGCCGATGGTGGGCTCGCCTTCGGTACCCAGAAGCCTGCGATGGTCCATCGGTTCGAAGGCCAGCCGCTGGCCTTCGGCTGCGAGCGCCTCTTCGATCTCGGCCAGCGGTGTACCGGCCCGGGCAACCATTGTCAGCGCGCCGGGCTCGTAAAGGTCGATGCCCGACAGCTCGGCAGTTGTCAGCGGCGCTCCGTTCACCGGTACGCCGATCGGCCGCGTGCCGCCGCCCCTGATCCTCAGTGGCTCGCCCGTGTCGCGGACAATTTCGGCCAGTTCTGCCTCGGTTTCGGGCCTAAGGTCTTTCATTGTTCGAAAAATACTCCGGGGTGAGGCCGCAGGCCGAGGGGCGGCGCCCCTTACTCGGCGGCGATCCTGTGTGCGTCGGACGCGGCGAGCGGGAAGACCTTGGCGGGGTTCAGCAGCCATTTCGGGTCGAACACATCCTTCACGGCCATCTGCAGGCCGAGGTCCTTCTCGCCATACTGATGCGCCATCAGGTCGCGTTTCTCGATGCCGACACCGTGCTCGCCGGTCAGGCATCCACCCACCTCGACGCAGAGCTTGAGGATCTCGGCGCCGAATGCCTCGCAGGTCTCGAGGTCACCGGGCTTGTTGGCGTCGAACAGGATCAGCGGGTGCATGTTGCCGTCGCCCGCGTGGAACACGTTGGCCACGTCGAGGCCGAATTCCTTCGACATCTCGCCGATGCGTTTGAGAACGTAGGGCAATTGACTGACAGGGATCGTGCCGTCGAGGCACATGTAGTCATTGATGTTGCCCATGGCGCCGAAGGCCGATTTGCGGCCGAGCCAGATCTTGGCGCTTTCCTCGGCCGAACCGCTCTGGCGCAGTTCCACCGGGTCGTGGGTGCGGGCGATGCTCATGATGGTTTCGAGCTGTTCGTCGATCTCGGCCTCGCTGCCCTCTACCTCGACGATCAGCAGCGCCTCGCAATCGGGGTAGCCGGCCTTGGCGAAATCCTCGGTGGCACGGATGCAGGGGCGGTCCATGAACTCGATCGCCACGGGCAGGACGCCCGCCTTGATGATGTCGGAGACACAGGCGCCGGCGACCTCGTTCGAGTCGAACCCGATCAGGACGGGCCGCGCGCCTTCCGGCTTGTGGAGGATGCGCAGGGTGGCTTCGGTGACAACACCAAGCTGTCCTTCCGAGCCGCAGATCAGGCCGAGCAGGTCATAGCCTTCGGCGTCGAGATGTGCGCCGCCGATTTCGGTGACCGTGCCGTCCATCAGCACCATGGTCACGCCGAGCAGGTTGTTAGTGGTCACCCCGTATTTCAGGCAATGCGCCCCGCCCGAGTTCATCGCGATGTTGCCCGCGATGGCGCAGGCAAGTTGCGACGAGGGGTCGGGCGCGTAGAAATACCCGTCTTCCTCGACCGCGCCGGTGACGGACAGGTTGGTGCGGCCCGATTGCACCCGGATGAAGCGGTTTTCGTAGTCGGTTTCCAGCACCTCGTTAAGGCGGGCCACACCGAGGATCACGCTGTCTTCGGTCGGAAGCGCCCCGCCGGCGAGCGACGTGCCCGAGCCGCGCGGTACCACCGGTACGCCCATTTCGTGGCAGATGCGCAGCACGTCCGAGACTTCCTGCGTCGACGAGGGTAGCACCGCGGCGAGTGGCGGGCACTTGTAGGCGGTCAGGGCGTCACACTCGTAAGCGCGGGTTTCGGCCGGGTCGGAGATGACCGCCTCGGCGGGCAGAATGTCCTGTAGGCGGGCGACGAGATCGGCCTTTTTCGACAGGATGTCCGGGTTGGGGGCAGGCATTTCCATGGGAGCCTCCTTAATTGGTAAAGTAATATAACCAATTGGCCGTTGCGGCAAGATGGGTCATGCTGCCACAAGGTTGCGGTGATTGCACACAAAGACGTGACCGACTGACACACGATTCGCACCTAAGGTTGCCGGATGAAAACGAGGTGGCTTCCCCTGATCGCGGCGCTTGCGGCCGGACCGGCACTGGCGGGCGACCCCGTCGTGAAGGGTGTGACGGTCGAGAAGGTCGGCATGCTGTGGAACGTTCATGTCACGCTGGAGCATCCCGATACCGGCTGGGATCATTTTGCCGACGGGTGGGAGGTGCTCGACAAGCACGGCAAGAAGCTGGCCTATCGCGAGCTGATGCACCCGCATGTGAAGGAACAGCCCTTTACCCGGTCGATCAGCGGTGTCGTCATTCCCGACGGAACAAGAGAGATTTTCATCAAGCCGCATTGTTCGGTGCATGGCTGGTCGAAGACGCTGATGCGGGTGGAGCTGTCGCCCTGAGCGTCAGCGCCGCCCTTCCCTGAGCCATCCAGCCACGATCAGCGCCGCCGCCAGCGCCAACACCAGCCATGCAGGCAGAAGCGGCAGCTGCGTGACGGCGCGGGTTTCGTAGGCGCCGCGCGGGGTGATGCCGATCCAGCCGCGGCCGGCGGCGGGGCGGCCTTCACGCACCTCGCGGATGCGCGGCAGGCCATCGGCCAGCGCCAGTGCGCCGCCGTTCGTGCCGTCGATCACCTCGGATAGCGGCTCGGCGCTGGCGATCGTTTCCTCGAACTCCACCGGAGAGGCGGGGCCGAGGCCGATCACGGCGGTATGCTCTCCGTTTTCGAGCCGGTAGAGGCCGATCTCCGGCCCGTCGAACAGGGTTTCGAACCGGCCGGGCGAAACCTCTTCCAGTTCCATCTCCATCACTTCGCCCGATGGCGTGGTGATGGTGACGGGCCCGACCGTTTCCGAGAGCGAGCGGCGGATGATGCGCATCTGCTGGCCCGTTGCCTCGGCCCAGAGGGCTTCTTCCTCGAGCTCAGGTTCTTTCATCATCCAGTGCGCCAGGCGGCGGAGCAATTCGAGCTGTGGCCCGCCACCCTCGAAGCCCCGGTTCCAGAGCCACGCGTGGTCGGAGCCGAGCAGCGCCACGCGGCCTTCGCCAACGCGGTCGAGCACCAGGAGCGGGCTATCATCCGCGCCGGTCATCACCACGTCGCCGGTGGGCTCGGTCAGTTCGATCTGGCGCATCCAGCGGCCCCAGCCCTCTTCGCCCTCGGGTTCCAGGCCGGCGGTGACCGGGTGGCGCTGGCCCAGGTCGGTGACCTGTGGCCGGAAGCGGCGTTCGATGACCCGTGCGGTCGGGCGGGCGGGCACGACGGCTTCGAGCGGGGTGCGGTAAAGGCTGTCGGCGCTGGCAAAGTCAGGCCCCGCGGCGATCAGCACCGCGCCGCCGGTTTCGACATAGTCGCGCACGTTGTCGAGGTAGATCGAGGGCAGGATGCCGCGCCGCTTGTAGCGGTCGAAGATGATGAGGTCGAAATCCTCGATCTTCTCGAGGAACAGTTCGCGCGTCGGGAAGGCGATGAGCGAAAGTTCCCGTACCGGCACGCCATCCTGCTTTTCGGGCGGGCGGAGGATGGTGAAATGCACGAGGTCGACCGAGCTGTCGGATTTCAGCAGGTTGCGCCAGGTGCGCCCCCCGGCATGCGGCTCGCCCGAGACCAGCAGCACCGAGAGGCGGTCGCGCACGCCGTTGATCTGAACCAGCGCGGTGTTGTTGCGGTCGGTCAGTTCTCCTTCGGCCTCTGGGGTGGAGAATTGCAGCACGTTGCGGCCCCCATGGGGCAGGGTCAGGGGCAGATCGATGTCCTGTCCGACGGGCAGTTGAAAGCGCTGGGGCTCCTCGCCGTCGATGGAAACATCGACCGGCACGGTTCCCACGCCCTCGGGCGCGGCGCCGTCGTCTTCGATGCGCAGGGTCATGGTGATCTCTTCGCCGAGGATGCCGAAGGCGGGGGCGTTGTCGACTGTCAGCTTGCGATCCCAATCTTCCTCGCGGCCGGTGTGCAGCAGGTGCAGCGGCGCAGGCAGGCCCGGGGCGCGGTCGAGATCGTGCAGGCGGCCATCGGAAAGCAGGATCGCGCCGGCGACACGGCCGCTCGGTTCCTCGGCCAAGGCTTCCGAGAGGGCCGTCATCAGCTGGGTGCCGGTGTTGTCGGTGCCGTCCGGCACGGCGATGCGGCGCACCTCGGTGTTCTCGCGCGCCTCGAGGCGGGCGGCCAGGGCGTCGGCGGCCTCTGTCGTGGTGGTGGCCCGGTCGGCAAGGCGCTGGCTGGCGGACTGATCCTCGAGCAGCAGCACGATGTCGGTGAGTGGATCGCGCTCTTCCTGCTGGTAGACGGGCCCGGCGAGTGCGGCGATCACCACCAGCGCGGCGAGCCCGCGCAGGGGCCAGCCGGAAAGGCCGCGGATCAGTGCCAGGGCAATACCGACGATGGCCATGCCGCCAAGGCATGCGATCAGCCACCATGGCAGCAGCGGGTCGAAGACGATCGAACCGGTCATTGGCCAAGCCTGTCGAGCAGTGCTGGCACGTGCACCTGGTCGGATTTGTAGTTGCCGGTCAGGACGTGCATCACGAGGTTGACGCCGAAGCGGTAGGCCAGTTCGCGCTGCCGCTCGCCGGCATAGCCGCGGCCCACCGGGAACATCGGGTTGCCCATCTCATCCATCGCCCAGGCCGCTGCCCAATCGTTGCCGCCGATCACCACGGGCGTAACATTGTCGTTGAGGTTGCGAAACGGCATGCCCTCGACTTTTTCGGCATCGGCCGGCGCGGCCTCGACCCAGACGCCGCGGCCCGAGAAGCGGCCGGGGAAATCCTGCAGCAGGTAGAAGGTGCGGGTGAGCACGTGATCCTCGGGGATGGGTTCGAGTGGCGGGATGTCGAGCGGTCGGGCGAGGCGTTGCAGCTTCTGCCCGTTGGGCGAAGAGGCGCCGAAGCCCGCGACGTTGGCGTCGCGCGTGTCGAACAGGATCATGCCACCGGTGCGCAGGTATTCGTTGAGCTTCACGTAAGCCTCGGCGGTGGGGATCGGCTGATCGGGGGTCACGGGCCAGTAGAGCAGCGGGTAGAGGGCGAGGTCGTCTTCCTCGAGGTTGACGCCGATCGGCTCGGAGGGCTCGACCGAGGTTCTGAAGTAGAGCGTTTCGCCAAGGCCACGCAGGCCCGCATGGGCGGCGTTGTCGAGCTGGCTGTCGCCGGTGAGGACATGGGCCAGAACCACCTCGGAGGCAGCGGCGAGCGCCTTGTCGCTTTCCTGTGCATCGGCGTGGTGGGGCATGGCCATCAGCGCGGCGAGGATCAGCGCGGCGCGCGCGGGCAGGAGGCGGCCGGAGAGGGCGAGCGAGGCGATGATGTCGGCCACCAGCAGCACGAGCGCTGCGGCCAGAAGCCAGCCGCCGAGCGGCGCCTCGGGCGGTCGGGCAAGGCCCTTGACGGGCACGTTCGCGGGCCATGCGGCCGGGCTCAGCGTGGTGTCTTCCTTGATCACGTTCAGGGCAAGCCGGCGGTCCGGCCCTTCGTAGAGCCCGGGGCGCAGGTTGGGCCCGATCTGGTCGGTGATAAGCTTCTCGCCATCCACGCCCGGAAGGGTGCCCGCGTCGTTCAGCGTGCCGAAGCCATCCAGCACCTCGACCGGTTGCCATGTCGTGCCCTGCATCTCCGACAAGTCCGGCAGGGCCACGGCAGAGGAGACGGCGAGCCGTTCGAGCATCTGCACGAAGAGGCCGGACAGCGGCAGTGTGGACCATTCGGCATTGGCCGTGACGTGGAACAGCACCACCTGCCCGGCGCCGATGCGCTTGCGAGTGACGAGCGGTGTGCCGTCGGTCAGCTGGGCGATCACGCGGGAGGCGAGCGTGGGGTCGGGCTGGGCCATGACCTGGGCAGAGACGGTGACGTCGTCGCTGAGCTCGAGGCCGAAGAAGGGGCTTTCCTCGGGGAAGGGCGCCAGCGACTTGGGTTCACCCCAGCTCATCGCGCCGCCGACGGTGCGGCCCCCCGCGCGCAGGCGGACAGGCATGAGCGGCGCTTCCTCGTCACGGGAGACGTCACTGGCGGCAAGGCGCGGGCCGGCGAAGCGGAGGAGCAGACCACCGTTCTCGGCCCATTCCAGCAGTTCCGATTGCTCGGCGCCCGAGAGCGTCGCGACATCGGCCAGAACGATCACGTCGGGGTTGGCGGGCAGTACGTCGATCAACGCGCCGTCGAGGATATCGGCGGAGGGGATCAATGCCTGTTCGAGGTAATGCAGCGGCGAGAGCAGTTCGAGGCCTTCGCGGTCTTCCCGTCCGGCGATGAGCGCGACCTCGCGGCGGCGGAGGCTGTCATCGGTGAGGGTGACGGCGCCGGCGTGGCGCTGGCCGGCGATCTCGAACCGGGTGAGACGGGCGCGGAGTTCGGCGGGTAGCGACAGGTCGCCGGTGGCGGTGGTGGCGTCGGCCTCGAAGGTGAGCGGCATGGTGGCCAGCATGCGCGGTGTGCCGGATGGGTCGCGGCCATGGGCCTCTATCGTGACCTCGCGGGGCGTGCCGCTGCGGGCGCGGGTGGCGGTGAGTTGCACGGCGCCGTCGTTGATCGTGGCGGGGGCGAGGGCGATCACCGGGGCGGGGCTTTCGAAGACGGTGACGGGGCCACGCGATTGCAGTTCCGAAAGGAGCCGTTCGCGGCCGTCGCGGGCCAGACCGTCGGAGAACCAGCGCGTTTCGAAATCCTCGTCGCCTAGCATTGCGGCGGCTTCGGCCATGGCGCCGGGGGTGGCCTGCCACGGGGCGGGGGCGAGGCCGGAGAGGCGACTGCGCCATGTCTCGGCGGCCTGGAAATTGGGGGCCTCCGGTTCCGTCAGGCGGAGAATGGCGACGGGCCGGGTTTCGCGCCCCGCTTCGGCCAGCATCGAGTCGAGCAGCGCCTCTTGGGCGGGCCAGTCGCGGGCGGCGGCCCAGGAGCCGTCGAGCACGATCAGCAGCGGGCCGGTGGCGACGGTTTCGCCATCGGCGCGGGGGTTCAGGACCGGGCCGGCGAGGCCGACGATCAGCGCCGCGACCGCCAGCATCCGCAGGAGCAGAAGCCACCACGGGGTGCGGTCGGTGACGGTATCGTCATCGGACAGGCCCAGTAGCAGCGCCACGCCGGGGAAGCGGCGGCGGATCGGGGCGGGGGGCACGGCGCGGAGCAGAATCCAAAGGATCGGCAGCGCCGCGAGGGCCAGAAGGAGCCACGGGGCGGTGAAGCCTATGGGGCCCAGCATCATCTTGACGGCCCCCCGTCAAATGCCCGGAAGAGCCAGAGCAGCGCCGATTGGGCGCTGTCGCTGGTGTGGTGCAGGCCGTATTGCCAACCGGTCGTGGCGCAGAGCGATTGCAGCTCGGCCTTCCTCTCGGCAAGGCGGGCGAGGTAGCGGTCGCGCAGTTCGGAGGCCTTGAGGGTTTCATGCGCCAGCGTACCGCCGACGCTTTCGAAGATGGTGCGGCCGCGATAGGGGAACGCCTCTTCCGCGGGGTCGAGCACCTGTAGCAGAACGCCTTGTACACCGCGGTCGGCGGCGCCGGTCAGAGCGGTGCGTGCGGCGTCGATATCGCCCATGAAGTCGGAGACGAAGAGCGCGCGGCCATGGGGCAGCATGCCCTTGCTTTCCGGATGGCCGTAATCGTCGGCGCCATCCTTGGTGAGGGCCTGGGCGAGCCGCATCATCTGGGCCTCGCCGCGTCGCGGGGGCAGGTCGGCGCCGGCCAGCCCGACACGCTCGCCGGCGCGGTTCAGCAGGATCGCCACGGCCAGCGCCAGAAGGCGGGCGCGGTCAGATTTCTCGGCGTATTTCTCATCCGAGGCGAAGCGCATGGAGGCGGCGTTGTCGACCCAGATCACCACGCTTTGCGCGATCTGCCATTCTCGCTGGCGGATGAATTGCGAGTCGGACCGGGCCGAGCGGCGCCAGTCGATGAAGCGGCGTTCGTCGCCGGCCTGAACGGGCCGGTATTGCCAGAAATCGTCGCCCATCCCCGCGCGGCGGCGGCCGTGCTCGCCCAGAAGGACGGTGCCGGCCAGGTGTTCCGCCCGCGCCAGAAGCGGGGGAAGGCGGGCCGCCTCCTGTTCGGCCCGCGCGCGGAGGGGGGCGACGTTCGTCAAGCGGCGGCCTCGATGCGGGTGATGTCGGCGACGGTATCGGCGATCAGGCCATCGAGGCTTTCGCCGCTGGCGCGGGCCGCGAAGGTCAGGGCCATGCGGTGGGTGAGCACCGGCTGGGCCATCGCGGCGACGTCATCGGCATCCGGCGCGAGGCGACCCTGAAGCATGGCGCGGGCGCGCACGGTGAGCATCAGCGCCTGTGCCGCCCGCGGGCCGGGGCCCCAGGCGACCGAGCGCCGCACAGTGTCGGAGGCCGACGCGTCATCGGGGCGGAAGGCGCGGACGAGGTCGAGGATCATCTCCATCACGCTTTCACCCACGGGCATGCGACGCAAGAGGGTCTGGGCCGCGATCAGTTCCTCGGCGGTGAAGACCTGGTGGGCGTCTTCCTCGGCCACGCCGGTGGTGGCGAGAAGGATGTCACGCTCGGTGTCGCGGTCGGGATACTTGACGTCGATCTGCACGAGGAAGCGGTCGAGCTGGGCCTCGGGGAGGGGGTAGGTGCCTTCCTGTTCGATGGGGTTCTGGGTGGCCAGAACGTGGAAGGGTGGCGTGAGCGGGCGGTCTTCGCCGGCCACCGTGACTTGCCGTTCCTGCATCGCTTGCAGGAGGGCCGATTGCGTTCTGGGGCTGGCGCGGTTGATCTCGTCGGCCATCAGGAGTTGGCAGAAGATCGGGCCGGCGATGAACTTGAAATCGCGGGTGCCGTCGGCGCCGGTTTCCAGCACCTCGGAGCCGAGGATGTCGGAGGGCATCAGGTCGGGCGTGAACTGGATGCGGTTGCTGTCGAGGCCCATGACGGTGGAGAGCGTTTCGACCAGCCGTGTCTTGCCGAGGCCGGGCAGGCCGATCAAGAGGCCGTGGCCGCCGCACAGGAGCGCCGAGAGCGACAGGTCGACGACCCGCTGCTGCCCGATGAACCGGCGGGTGATCGAGGCGCGTGCCTCGGCCAGCTTGGCCTCGAGCGCTTCGATTCCCTGCACCAGATCCGCATCGTCTGACATGGCAAAACTCCTGTGCACACTATATCCCTGTGAATGAGTGTATCGCGCAGAACGCAAATGGCAAAAGCAATGAGCAAAGAAACGATCAACTCCCCGTCAGCGGACAGCCTGGCCGAGGCGGCCAAGAAGGCGCAGGGCAAGGGGCTGCCGCCCATACACCAGTGGACCCCTGATTTTTCAGGGGATCTGGACATGCGGATCGCCCGTGACGGCACGTGGTTTCACGAGGGGACTCCGATCAATCGCGAGGGGTTGGTGCGGCTGTTTTCGACCATTCTGAAGCGGGAAGGGGACGACTATTTTTTGGTCACTCCGGTCGAGAAATGGCGGATCGAGGTGGAGGATGCGCCGTTTGTCGCCGTGGATTTCGAGGCGGAAGGCGCGGGCGAGGGGCAGAGCCTGGTGTTCGAGACCAACGTGGGCGACCGGGTGGTCGCCGGAGAAGGCAACCCGATTCGGGTGGAGCGGGACGGGGAGACCGGGGAGCCGTCGCCCTATGTGATGGTGCGTGACGGGCTGGAGGCGCTCATTGACCGGAAGAGTTTCTACCGGCTGGTGGAGATTGGCGAGGAGCGGGATGGCTGGTTCGGGCTTTGGTCGGACGGCGTGTTTTTCAAGGTGATCCCGGCCGAGGAGATGACGGTGGAGGACGACGGATGAGCAAGCCGCTGGCGGTGATCGTGGGCGTCGGGCCGGGGCTCTCGGCGTCGCTGGCGCGGCTGTTGTCGGGCGAGGGGTATGATGTGGTTCTGGCGGCAAGGGATGTCGGCAAACTGCAGGAGCTTTCGGTCGAGACGGGGGCGCAGGCGTTGGCGCTGGATGCCGTTGATATCAAGGCTGTTTCCGGGTTTTTCGAGGCGCTGGACCGGGCGCCGGAGGTGGTGATCTACAACCCCTCGGCACGGGTGCGGGGGCCTGTGGCGGAGCTTGATCCGGAGGAGGTGCGGAAGGCCGTGGAGGTGACGGCGTTCGGGGCATTCCTGACGGGGCAGGCGGCGGCGAAGCGGATGCTGGCCGTGGAGCCGGAAGGCGGCGTGCGGGGCACGATATTGTTCACCGGGGCGTCGGCCGGGGTGAAGGGGTTTCCGCAATCGGCCACCTTCGCGATGGGCAAGTTTGCCCAGCGGGGGCTGGCCGAGAGCATGGCGCGGGAGCTGCATCCGCAAGGGATTCACGTGGCCTGGGTCAATATCGACGGGGCGATCAGGAACCCGGGGCGGACGGAGCCTGCGGACAAGCCGGACAGCATGCTGGACCCCGACGCGATTGCGCGCGCCTATCTGGACCTGATCCGGCAGGACAGGTCGGCATGGTCGAACGAGTTAACGCTTCGCCCCTGGGTGGAGCGTTTCTGAACGCGGTGCGGTGGCCGTACTGCGCCGGGATGCAGATTGCCCCACCCGGGTTACCGGCAGGTTAAGCCGGGGGACGCAGGCTAGCTGCGCACCACGTAGACCGAACATTCGGCATGGGTGACCACGTGCGAGGCGGTCGTGCCGAGCAGGTAATCCTGCACCTTGGGGTTCGCGGCCTCCATCACGATGAGGTCGACATTGCGGTCGTCGGCGAGCTTGACGATCTGCCGGTGCACCGCGCCCTTGCGCACGACGGTCTCGACCTCGACATCGTCGGCGGGGTGCGCCTTGAGGAATTCCTGAAGCTGTTCGCCCCAGTAAATATCTGAATTGTATATGTTCAGGTTGCGCTCGATCTCGGGGGCGACGGTGGCGATGATGAGCTTGGCGCCACGGCGGCGGGCCATGTCGACAGCCTCGGAATAGGCGTTGTACTCGATCTTCGCGTGGCGAAGGTTGAGCGGGCAGAGGATGAGCTTGGTCTTCCGGGGCATTGCGGGGCCTTACGAATCAATGTGTTGACCTACGACCCTAGACGATTTCGCCTTTCTGTGGGGTTTCACTGCGACGGATGGGCGACGAAAGCGGTGTGCGGGGGGCTTCGGCAGGCCGGGAATCCGACGTCGGTATAACGTCGGTATTTTGTCGGTATCGCGTCGGTGCGGTGGGCAAAGGGTTTGGTTAGGATTTGGCGGCAGGCTGTGTTCCGGCAAGACAAGGAGCGTGGATATGGCCCGGAAAACCAAGACCCAGCGCATCGCCCAGGAGCGGCTGATGCATGACATGATCTACCTGATGCAGGACACATGGGTGCCCAAGCAGGTGGCCGAGGAGGTGCCCGAGGCGTGGCACACGCTGGAGCATGACCTCGACGTGACGGAGACGAAGGAGAAGGTGACGCTGTATCTCGATGCCTCGGTGGCGAAGTTCTACCGGGCGATGGGGAAGGGGTATCAGCGACGGATCAACCGGCTTCTGGGGACGTACGCGCATATGAAAGTGGCGGAAGAGGTGCGCATGGAGGCGATGTTGCGGAAGCGGTTGGGGTGATCGGGGGGGTTATGACTGGAAGTCTATTTCCTGAGGGCCGCCAAATTCGCGGATAATCGTTTGTATTCTGCTCTTTACCTGATCATTGGTAGGCATCATGCCAGACTGACGAATGAAGCTCTCGGCGTCATCCTTTAGTCTTTTACGGACCTTCGTTGCCTGGTCTTCATTCAAGGTTGATAAACGCTGGAGTAGCGTGGCGTTTCTGTAGAATTTTATGCTGTCATCCCTAATCTCCAGAGAAAAAATTTCGACGTCTGGTAACCGGATGGAATTGGAACTGACGTACTCTATCTTTGTTGTGTCAATCCCAACAAACGCAGTCACGATACCAATCCCAATGTAACCGTCGATCCCGAGTAGCGTGCTCGTCTCTTCGTCGGCCACAACAACTTGCGTCGTGATCTCATTCGTAACGAGTAATGAAACAGACTCATTGCTCAAGATCTCGGGCAGAGTAAGAGTTCGCTTCGATGTGGACATCTGTGAAAGCCAGATAATACCGAAGACCAGAATAATTGAGATTATCGCCCACTTAGGTGCTTCACGATAAAATCTACTGTTCATCAATTTTTTCCTAGATCGGAACAAACCTTGCCAGACCGAGCAGGAGTATCACAACGGCGATAACCATGATGATCTTCATTGAGCATCTACCTTTGCCTATCGGGCGAGTATCGAAACATCACTTATTCTTTTGAACTACAGTTCAACCACGCGCTCTAATGATAAGCATCCAAACGAACGAAGTATAGAATGCAGTTGATTGGGCCTGCATCTAGCCCAACTTCTTGCGTTCTCGTGCTGCTTCTCCCCCGGGACGTGGCTCAGTGGGCCTCGGCCCAGTTGGCGCCCTGGCCGGCGTCGACGACGAGGGGCACGTCGAGGTGGACGGCGGGTTTTGCGGCGCCTTCCATGACGTCTCGGGCGGCGGTGATGACCTTGTCGGCGGCGCCGGATTCGACCTCGAAGAGCAGTTCGTCGTGGACCTGCAGGAGCATCTTGCAGGGCAGCCCCTCGATCGCCGCGGGCATGCGGATCATGGCGCGGCGGATGATGTCGGCGGCGGTGCCCTGAATGGGCGCGTTGATGGCGGCGCGGCGGGCGAAGCCGGCGCGGGGGCCCTTGGCGGAAATTTCCGGCGTGTGGATTTTGCGGCCGAAGAGGGTTTGCACGAAGCCGTGCTCTTTCGCGAACGCCACCGTGTCGTCCATGTAGGTCTTGATGCCCGGGAAGCGCTCGAAATAGCGGTTGATGAAGTCCTGCGCGTCGCCGCGGGGGATGCGGAGCTGGCGGGCGAGGCCGAAGCCGGAAATGCCGTAGATCACGCCGAAATTGATTGCCTTGGCGCGGCGGCGGATTTCCGGGGTCATTTCGTCGAGGGGCACGTCGAACATTTCCGAGGCGGTCATGGCGTGAATGTCGAGCCCGTCGGCGAAGGCCTGTTTGAGCTGTTTGATATCGGCGATATGGGCGAGGATGCGCAGCTCGATCTGGGAGTAGTCGAGGGAGAGGAGCGTCTGGCCCTCGGGGGCGACGAAGGCCTCGCGGATGCGGCGGCCTTCCTCGGTGCGGACGGGGATGTTCTGCAGGTTCGGGTCGGTCGAGGCGAGGCGGCCGGTGCTGGCGCCGGTCTGGACGTAGGAGGTGTGGACGCGGCCTGTGTCGGGGTCGATGTGATCCTGCAGGGCGTCGGTATAGGTGGATTTCAGCTTGGAGAGCTGGCGCCAGTCGAGGATGCGGGCGGGCAGTTCGTGCTCTGTCGCGAGGTCTTCGAGCACGTCGGCGCCGGTGGCATAGGCGCCGGTCTTGCCCTTCTTGCCGCCTTCCAATGACATTTCGTCGAAGAGGATTTCGCCGAGTTGCTTGGGGGAGCCGACGTTGAACTTGCGGCCGGCCAGCGTGTGGATTTCGTCTTCCAGCTGGGCCATCTTCTGGGCGAACTTGCCGGACATGCGCGAGAGCGTGTCGCGGTCGACCTGGATGCCGTGGCGTTCCATCTGGGCGAGCACCGGCACGAGGGGCCGTTCGAGGGTTTCGTAGACGGTGGTGACGCGGGCGGTGTGCAGCTGCGGCTTGAAGATGTGCCAGAGGCGCAGGGTGATATCGGCATCCTCGGCGGCGTAGCCCACGGCCTTGTCGATGGCGACCTTGTCGAAGGTGATGGCGGATTTGCCGGTGCCGAGCAGTTCCTTGATGGGGATCGGCTGATGCGAGAGGTAGCGTTCGGAGAGCGTGTCCATCCCGTGATTGTGGATGCCGGAATTGAGCGCGTAGGACATCAGCATCGTGTCGTCGATGGGGGCGATGCGCACGCCGTTCTGGGCGAAGATCTTGGCGTCGTACTTCATGTTCTGGCCGATCTTGAGGATGGCGTCATCCTCGAGGATCGGCTTGAGGGCGGTCAGGACGGTTTCGGGGTCGAGCTGGCCCTCGGCGCGGGATTCGGAGCTGAAGAGGTCGTCCGAGCCGCCCTCGGTATGGCGCAGGGGGATGTAGCAGGCCTCGCCCGGGGTGACGGCGAGGGAGATGCCGACGAGCGCCGCCTGCATTTCGTTGAGCGAAGTGGTCTCGGTGTCGATGGCGACATAGCCGCGGGCGGTGATGCGGTCGATCCAGACCTGCAGCGCCTCCATCGTCTGGACGTGCTCGTAGGCTGACGGGTCGATGGCGGGCCAGTCGGGGGCCTCCTCGGCCGGGTTGGCGCCGGCGGGGTTGGTGTCTGGGATGACCGGGGCCTCGACATGCAGCGTATCGGCGATGCGCTTGGTGAGGGTGCGGAACTCCATCTCGGTGAGGAAAGACAGGAGCGTGTCGGGGTCGGGCTCCTTGATCTCGAGATCGTCGAGGGTGAATTCCAAAGGCGTGTTGCAGTCGAGCTGGACGAGCTTCTTCGACAGCTCGATCTGTTCGCGCTTCTCGATCAGGGTCTCGCGGCGCTTGGGCTGCTTGATTTCCTCGGCGCGGTCGAGCAGCTCTTCGAGCGAGCCGAACTCGTTGATGAGCAAAGCGGCGGTCTTGATGCCGATGCCGGGGGCGCCCGGCACGTTGTCGACGCTGTCGCCGGCCAGCGCCTGCACGTCGACCACGCGGTCGGGCTTGACGCCGAACTTTTCCTCCACCCCTTCCACGTCGATGCGGCGGTTCTTCATGGCGTCGAGCATCTCGACCCCGTCGCCCACGAGTTGCATCAGGTCCTTGTCGGAGGAGACGATGGTGACCCGCCCGCCCAGGTCGCGCGCCTGGCAGGCGAGGGTGGCGATGATGTCGTCGGCCTCGTAGCCTTCCATCTCCTCGCAGGCGATGTTGAAGGCGCGGGTGGCGTCGCGGGTGAGCGGAATCTGCGGGCGCAGATCCTCTGGCATCTCGTCGCGGTTGGCCTTGTAGAGGTCATACATGTCGTTGCGGAAGGTGTGCGAGCCCTTGTCGAAGATCACCGCGACATGGGTGGGCGCATCGGCGCCGTGATCGTCGGAGACGTAGCGGAAGAGCATGTTGCAGAAGCCCGAGACCGCGCCGATGGGCAGCCCGTCGGATTTGCGGGTGAGCGGCGGCAGGGCGTGGTAGGCGCGGAAAATGAAGGCCGAGCCGTCGATCAGGTGCAGGTGGCAGCCTTTGCCGAATGTCATGCGCGCGCTCCGTGGTCGGGGATTTGTTTGCTTCGCAGATATGCCACGGGTGCGGGCCGGGGGCCAGTGGGCATTCCGGGGTGCTGACAGGGGGTGTCAGCGTGGGGCGGCGTTTACCATTGGTTCACCTTGCCGCGCCATGATCGCGGCACGAGCCCCAAGCCAGCACGGGAGAGAGACCATGGCCGGAAACAGGATGGCGGAGCGCGCCACGCGGGAGAGGATTGGCGAGAGGCCGTTCCGGGATTTCGCGGAAACGCTGCACGCGCTGGAGCTTGTCGACAGCCCGCCGGAGGAGGTGTTCGACAAGTTCACCCGGCTGGTGGCGCGGGTGATGGCGGTGCCGGTGTCGCTGGTCTCGATCATCGACGAGGGGCATGACCGGCAGTTTTTCAAGAGCGCGCTGGGCCTGAGGGGAGATCCTGCGGCGCGGCGCGAGACGCCGCTGTCGCATTCCATCTGCCGGCTGGTGACGCGCGACAACCGCCCGCTGGTGGTCGACCATGCGCCGGGCGATCCGCGGGTCTGCGACATCCCGGCGAGGCCGGTACCGGGGCTGCGGGCCTATCTTGGCGTGCCGATCCACGGCCCGGGGGCGCGGCCGGTTGGGGCGCTCTGCGCGATCGACACGGTGCGGCGGTCCTGGCGGGAGGAGGATGTGGACGTGATGATGGATATCGGCGCCTGCGTGTCCGACCTGATCCGTCTGCGGGCGATGATCGAACGGCGGTTTCGGCAGCGGTAGGCCGGGCGCGCGTGCCACGCGGTCAGGCGAGGACTTTCTCGGAGAGCGCGGCCAGCCAGAGAAGGCCGGGCACCAGCGCCGAAAGGGCCACGGCGAGGGAGCCCATGTCCTTGGCCATGCGCGACAGCTCGTGCCGCTCGGGGCCGATGCGGTCGACCGCGGCCTCGATGGCGGTGTTGAGCACCTCGACGATCAGGACCAGCAGGACCGAGGCGATCAGCAGGGCGTCGCGGGCGATCCAGATGGCGGCGGGGATCGAGAGGAGGGCGAGGATGACCTCGATTCGGAACGCCTCCTCGCTGCGCCAGGCGTCGCGGAAGCCGGCCATGGAATTGCGCCACGCGGCGGCAAGGCGCGGCAGGCCGCTGAGGGATTTCTTGTCCATGTGCGTCTTTCGGTGTCTGCCCCGCCCCGCGGGCAGGTTAGTCAGGCGCGCCCGGGCTGTCGAGGCCGGGGGCGAAGCGGGCGAGCGAGAGGGTGACGGCATAGGGCGTGGGGGTCCAGGCGCCGAAGCGCAGGCCGGCAGCGCGGAGCATGTCGGAGATCCAGGTGTTGCAGGTGCGCAGGATGTCGAAGCGTCCATGGGCGGCGAAGAACCGGTCGGTCGGGCCGAAGCCGGGGCCGGGGATCGGCACGAGCGCGCCGGCGCGGTCGCGGCGGAAGCTGTCGGCGATGGCGGCAAGAAGCTGGCTGTATTGCCCGGCTATGAGGGTCACGGCCGGCAGGTCGAGCCCGTCGCGCAGGGGCCCGGCCACGTCGACCCGCAGCACGGAGGCGTCGCCGGTGAAGCTGCGCCAGACCGCGGCGAGGCTCAGGTCGGCATAGCTGCCGGTGGTGGTGTAGAACTCCCGCGCGCCCCAGCCGATGATCAGCCACTCGGCCCCGGGCGCGTCGACCGGCAGGCCGTGCGGCCCGAGCGGGGCAAAGGCGGCGCGGGTCTCGGCGGTGAGCGGCAGGAGGACATCGTAATGGATGGGCCCGGCGACCAGCAGGATGGTCACGGGCGGGCCATCCTTGGCGGATGCCTCCTGCACCCGGCCGGGGATCACGGCGCCAACGGCGGCGGCCAGCAGATACAGGCCGACGAGCGCCGGCAGGAGGAGCGCCGCGCGGCCGATCAGGCGCATGGGTGTTTCAGACCAGAACGACGCAGGGGGCGGATCACCCCGTTTCCCGGGCCAGAATTACATGCTGCCATCGACCGGGGAAACGGGGCTTCACCTTGCACGCCCATCGGCTCTCCAGCCTGTGGCGCATCCTCAGTCAAGCGCATCCCGGTTAAGAAGTGGTGAACGCCAAGCTTCATCTTGCCGAAAATACTCCCGCCGGAGGCTCCCGAACTCGCCGGGCTCATAACCCTCTCGGCTCTGTCGCTGCCACCGCCAGGGGCGCCCCGTTTTCTTTCTGAAAGAAAACGGCCCCGGAAAATCCCATTTTCCGAGGCCGCTGTCATGGGGCGAGGGCGTCCTCACGACGTCGGCAGGATCACGATCTCGACGCGGCGGTTCTGGGCGCGGCCTTCCTCGGTGAGGTTGGAGGCGACGGGCTGGTCCTCGCCGCGGCCGAAGGATTCGATCCGGTTGAAGGAGACGCCGCCCGACATCAGCACGTCGGAGACCGCGTTCGCCCGGCGCTCGGACAGGCCCTGGTTGTAGGCGGCGCTGCCGGTGTTGTCGGTGTGGCCGATCACCTGCACGCGCGATTGCGGGTATTCCTTGAGACTGTTCGCCACGGTCAGCAGGTCGCCGCGCAGCGCGCTGTTCACGGTCGAGCTGTCGACGGCGAACAGGATGTCCTGCGGCATGGTCACGATCAGGCGGTCGCCGGTGTTGCGGATGCCGATGCGGTCGTTTTCGAGCTGACGGCGGAGGTCGGCTTCCTGCTGGTCGAGGAAGCTGCCGGCAATGGCGCCGGTGGCCGCGCCGGCGAGGCCGCCGATGACCGCGCCCTTGCCCTTGTCGTCGGAGGTCAACGCGCCGACGCCGGCACCGAGGATGCCGCCCAGCAGGGCGCCCTGCTTGGTCTGCCGGTTGGGGTCGTTCGGGCCCATCGCGCCGGGGTCGGTACAGGCCGTCACCGCCAGAAGCGATGTGGCGGTCAGGAGGGTGAGAGAGGTGCGTGCTCGGGTCATGTGGTGGCCTCGTTCCGTTGTCCGGTTTTGCTCCGGGTATGGAGGCATAATAGGCGAGAGGCCGCCGTTACCCAAGAGGCGGTCGGTAAAGAAATTGGCAGAACTCCGCGCAGGGGTGCGGGGCACGGGCCCGTGCCGTGTCAAGGGAAGGCCGATGGCGGAATTCCGCCAAGGGGTGAGGATACCGCTGTACCTCGGCATCGGGAGTGTCATGTTCCGCCGTACCTCGGCCGGGCCCGGACCGTCGCGCCAACGAACGGCGGCCGCCCCCGGCGATGCAATTGGGGAACCCTGACATGCCCAAGGAAACGCGAAGCTTTGCCGTGCTCGGTCTCGGCGGGTTCGGCAGTACGGTCGCGCTGGAGCTGGCGCGGTTCGGCAACCGGGTGATCGGTGCCGATCTCGACGAGCGCAAGGTGTCGCGCATGGTGCCGCACCTGCATTCGGCGATCATCCTCGACGCCACCGACGAGGCCGCGATGCGCGAGGCCGGGATCGACCGGTATGACGTGGCGCTGGTGGCCATTGGCCGGGATATCAAGGCAAGCATCCTGGCGACGATGAACCTGCGGCTTCTGGGGGTCGGCACGATCTGGTCGAAGGCGTCGGACAGGACGCATCACCGGATCTTGTCGAAGCTGGGCGCCGACCGGGTGATATTGCCCGAGCAGGAGATGGGCCGGCACAGCGCCCAGATGCTGCATAACCCGGCGGTGCAGGATTACGTGAGCCTCGGCAACGGGTTCAGCGTGGTGAACATCATCGTGCCCGAGAAGCTGGATGGCGAGGCCGTGTCGGCGCTGGCCATCGGGTCGGAGCATGACATCCGCCTGCTGGGGATCATGCGGGGGACCGAGTATCTCGAGGGGGTCGGGGAGGAGACGCTGCTGGAACAGGGCGACAAGCTGATCATGCTGGGCCGGCGCGCCGATCTGCGGCAGTTCGGCCGGCGGCTCTGAGCGCCCCGGTCATGCTGCGCTTTCCACCGCGACTGGTGATGCGTTTTTCAAGGATGCCGCCGCCGCTGATCCTGGCGGCGGTCTATGGCGTGCTGGTTCTGGCGGGCGCGGCCGTTCTGAAGATGCCGATGTCGCACGTGGTGCCGATGAGCTGGTCGGATGCGATCTTTACCGCCACCTCGGCCGTGACGGTGACGGGGCTGGCGGTGATCGATACCGGGGGCGACCTGACCTTTTTCGGGCAGGGGGTTCTGCTGCTGCTCATACAGCTGGGCGGGCTGGGCCTGATGACCTTTGCCGTGCTGGTGCTGGGGGCGCTGGGCCTGCCGGTGGGGATCACCGGGCATATCTATCTGCGGGAGGATCTGAACCAGACCTCGTTCGGGCGGCTGAAAAAGCTGGTGCGGATCATCCTGAAGGTGGTTCTTGTCTGCGAGGGGGCCGGGGCGGCGTTGCTGGCGCTGGTCTTCGTGCCGGAATACGGGCTGGCGAGGGGGCTGTGGGAGGCGGTGTTCCACTCGGTTTCGGCCTTCAACAACGCCGGCTTCTCGACCTTTCCCGAGGGGCTCGTGCCCTATGCGACCGATCCGGTGGTGAATATCGTCATTCCGTTTCTCTTCATCACCGGGGGGATCGGCTATGTCGTCTTGCAGGACATCTTTCGCGAGCGGCGGTGGCAGAGCTGGAGCCTGCATACGCGGATCATGCTGACCGGGACGGCGGTGCTGATCGTGTGGTCGGTGGGGTGTTTCGCGGTGCTGGAATGGAGCAACCCCGCCACGCTGGGCCAGCATGACAGCGCCATCGCCCGGCTGACGGTGAGCTGGTTCCAGGGGGTGACGACACGGACGGCGGGATTCAACACCACCGATATCGGCGGGTTGCATGACAGCACGTCGCTGATGGTGATTTCGCTGATGCTGATCGGGGGCGGGCCGACCTCGACCGCGGGCGGGATCAAGGTGACGACCTTCGTGGTGATGATCCTGGCAACGCTGGCCTTCTTCCGGCGGCAGACGCAGCTTCATGCCTTCGGGTGGAGCATCGGCCTCGAACAGGTGCTGAAGGTGATGGCGCTGACGGCGATCAGCGTGCTGATCGTGTTCGTGGGCGTCTTCCTTGTCACCGCGTCGCATGACGGGCATTTCCTCGATATCGCCTTCGAGGTGGCCAGCGCGTTTGGCACGGTGGGCCTGTCGCGGGGCTATACCGGCGAGCTTTCGGAGTTCGGGCGGGCGGTGATCGGGGCGATCATGTTCATCGGCCGGGTCGGGCCGCTGACGCTGGGCTACTTCCTGGCAACGCGAGTGGCGCCAAGGGTGCGCTATCCGGAGGGGCAGGTGTACCTGGGTTAACCCGCCTCGGCGCGGGCGGATTCCCAGGCGAGAATGGCGCGTTTGACGGGCAGGCCCCAGTGATAGCCGCCCAGCTCGCCGGATTTGCGGAGCGCGCGGTGGCAGGGGATCAGGAAGCTGATCGGGTTGCGGCCCACGGCGGTGCCGACGGCGCGCACGGCGCGGGGCTTGCCGATGGCCTGGGCGATCTCGGAATAGGTGGTGACCTGGCCGGAGGGGACCTGGAGAAGCGCCTCCCAAACCTTGATCTGGAAGGGGGCGCCGATGAGGTAGAGGGGAGCTATCTCGCGCTCCTGTCCGTTGGCGCCGAAGGCGGCGAGCGCCCAGGGGCGGAGCATCATCGGGTCTTCGACGAAACGTGCGTTGGGCCAGCGCGAGATCATGTCTTCCATCGCGGCCTCTTCGCCGGTTTCGCTGGCGAAGCCGACGCCGCAGATGCCCTTTTCGGTGGCCATGACGAGGGCGAGGCCGAAGGGGCTGTCGAACCAGCCCCAGTAGACGGTGAGCCCCTCGCCGCGGCGGGCGAATTCGCCGGGGCTCATGGCTTCCCAGCGGAGAAAGAGATCGTGCAGGCGGCCGGAGCCGGAGAGGCCCAGCTCATGCGCCGTTTCCAGCGTGGTGAAGCGCTCGGCCAGCAGGGCCTTGGCCTGACCCAGTGCGAGGTATTGCTGATACCGCTTGGGCGAGACGCCGACCCATTGGGTGAAAAGCCGCTGGAAATGGGCGGGGCTCATGTTCATGTCGCGCGCCAGGTCGTTCAGGGGCAGAGGGCCCTCGGCCCCGTCGATCAGGTCGATTGCGCGGCGCATGACGTGGTAGTGGTAGCTTTGTTGCGGCTCTGCGTTCATCGTGGCGTTTCCTTGGGCTCTGGCCAGTATATCTATCCGCTGGCCCGGCGACGGGCGACCCGAATGTTGCGCATTGCCCCGATTGCGGGCATGAGAGGGGGCATGGCCGCACAGCTTGACTATCATACGATGCGCGAGATCTTCACCCGGTTCCGCGAGGCGGAGCCGGAGCCGAAGGGCGAGCTGCATCATGTGAACGCCTTCACGCTGGTCGTGGCGGTGGCGCTGTCGGCGCAGGCGACGGATGCGGGGGTGAACAAGGCCACCGCGGAGCTGTTCAAAATCGCCGACACGCCCGAGAAGATGCTGGCTTTGGGCGAGGAGGGGCTGATCGCGCATATCAAGACGATCGGGCTTTACCGCAACAAGGCGAAGAACGTCATGAAGCTGTCGCGCATCCTGGCCGAAGAGTATGGCGGCGAGGTGCCCAATTCGCGGGCGGCGCTGCAATCGCTGCCCGGCGTGGGGCGGAAGACGGCGAACGTGGTGCTCAACATGTGGTGGCGGTACCCGGCACAGGCGGTGGATACGCATATCTTCCGTGTCGGCAACCGCACGGGTATCTGCCCGGGCAAGGACGTCAACGCCGTCGAGCGCGCCATCGAGGACAACGTGCCGGTCGACTTCCAGCTTCACGCGCATCACTGGCTGATCCTGCACGGCCGGTACCACTGCAAGGCGCGCAAACCGATGTGCGCCACCTGTCTCATTCGAGATCTCTGCCAATTCGAGGAAAAAACTCTATGACCAAGTACCAAGCCGTCGGCATCGGCAATGCCGTTGTCGATGTCATTTCGCAATGCGACGACCACTTCCTTTCGACGATGGGAATCGAGAAGGGGATCATGCAGCTGATCGAACAGGACCGCGGCGAGCTGCTTTATGGCGAGATGCGGAACCGCACGCAGATGTCGGGCGGCTCGGTCGCCAACACCATCGCCGGGCTGGGGGCGCTGGGCCTGAAGACCGGCTTCATCGGCCGGGTGAAGGACGATGAGCTGGGCCGGTTCTATGCCAGCGAGATGGCGGATGTGGGCACGGATTTCGTGAACACGCCTGTGTCGGGGGGCGAGTTGCCGACCTCGCGCTCGATGATCTTCGTGACGCCGGATGGCGAGCGGTCGATGAACACCTACCTGGGCATTTCCACCGAGCTGGGGCCCGATGACGTCGATGACGACGTGGCGGGGCAGGCGGGGCTGTTGTTCCTCGAGGGGTATCTCTTCGACAAGGACAAGGGGAAAGAGGCGTTCCTGGCCGCCGCACGGGCCTGCCGGGCCGGGGGCGGGCGCGCGGGGATCGCGTTGAGCGACCCGTTCTGCGTGAACCGGCACCGGGACGATTTCCGCAAGCTGGTGACGGAGCTGGATTACGTGATCGGGAACGAGCACGAGTGGCTGGCCTTGTACGAGACCGAGGACCTTGGCGCGGCGCTGGAACAGGCGGCGGCCGATAGCGGGCTGATCGTCTGCACCCGGTCGGGGCATGACGTGGTGCTGGTCGAGGGCGACGAGACGGTGAAGGTGCCGGTCGACAGCATCACGCCGGTCGATGCCACCGGCGCGGGGGACCAGTTCGCGGCGGGGTTCCTTTACGGTGTCGCCACGGGCAAGCCGCTGGCGGTGTCGGGGCGGATGGGCTGCATCGCGGCGGCCGAGGTCATCAGCCATTACGGCGCGCGGCCCGAGAAGGACGTCAAGGCGCTGTTCGAGGCGGAAGGGCTGCTCTGACGGCACTTCCCTTTCCGGCGGCACGCGGCTTGGCTGCCGTCGGAATTGGATATTTGGACCAAGAAGAAGCTCGGGGTGCGCGCCCGGCCCTCGGCGGCGGTGCCGGAAAACCGGGCGCGACTTCTCCTTGGGCGGTCATCGGCTTCCCAGCCTGTACCGCACCTATGAGTCAATCACCTCATGGTTAATAAACCCTTGCTTCTTCTTGGGAAAAATATCCCGGGGTGAATTGGCCCGCAGGGCCAAGAGGGGCAGCGCCCCTCAGCCGAGCTTGCCTTCCACGAAACGCCGCGCCTCTTTCGTGCGGGGGGCGGTGAAGACCTGGTCTGTGGACCCAAGCTCGAGCAGGCGGCCGAGGTGGAAATAGGCGACGCGGTCGGCGACGCGTTTGGCTTCCATCATCGAGTGGGTGACGACGACGATGGCGTGGTCGGTCTTGAGGGTCAGCATCAGCTGTTCGACCTTGGCCGTGGCGATCGGGTCGATGGAGCCGGTGGGTTCGTCCATCAGCAGCACGTCCGGTTGGGTCGAGAGGGCGCGGGCGATGCAGAGGCGCTGTTGCTGGCCGCCCGACAGCTCGGTGCCGTCCATGTCGTGGAGGTGATCCTTGACCTCGTCCCAGAGATGGGCGCGGCGGAGGCAGTCTTCGACATGGGCCTCGAGCTCGGCGCGGGAGCGCATCAGGCCGTGGAGGCGGGCGCCGTAGGCCACGTTCTGCCAGATGGTCGCCGGGAAGGGGTTGGGTTTCTGCGCGACCCAGCCGAAGCGGCGGCGGTGCATCGGCGGGTCGATGCAGGGGTCGTTGATGTCCTGCCCGTCCATCTCGATGCGGCCGGTGAGGCGGATGTCGCGGGTGCCGTCATGCATCCGGTTGAGGCATTTGAGCGCCGTCGACTTGCCGCAGCCCGAGGGGCCGATGAAGGCGAGGATTTCGTTCGGGTAGAGATCGAAGCTGACATCGATCAGGGCCTGCTTGTCGCCGTACCAGAGGTTGACGTTGCGCAGGCTCATCAGTGGCGGGCGGTTCGAGATCTGCCCCATGGGCAGGGGCGCGGGGGCGGTTTGGGGGTGCAGGTTCATCGGGCGTCTCCCTTGCGGTTTGGCAAAGGATGCCACCGCTCCGTGACGCCCGATCCGACCTGGATCAAGGAATCGAAATCTTCATGAAACCTTCACGAAACGCGCCCCCGGGGCGGTGTCAGCGCGTGCAGTTGATGTTGGTCATGTGGGTGTTGCCGCGAAACTGGAAATACATGGTTTGCGGGTCGGACATGATGACCGGGAGCTGGAACGGCTGCTGGCCGCTGCCGGCGCGGTACATGGTGCCGGAGAAGACCACCTCGGCGCTGCCGAAGCCGGGCTGGTAGCCGTATTGCCCCTGCATCTGAACCGGGATGCGGCCGACCACCGGGTTGTCGTAGAACCCGTCGGCCGTGAAGCTGGTGTCGGGCTGGGCGTAAAGCCGAAACTCCCAGTAATGCAGGTCGAGGGGCTGGCCGCTGAAGGGCTCCATCGCGTAGCGGCAGTACCACGAGCCGGCAAACCTGTCGGTCTGCGCCGCTGCGAGACCGGCCTGCCAGAAGAGGGCGAGGGCAATGATGAATAGGCGTTTCGGCATGGGCTGCGGCCTTTGGCAGGATGGCCGATGATAGCGCCGCGCGGGCGATCTGCCTAGCCGGTGTTCAGGTCAGCACGCCCTTGACCGGCGCCAGAGGCGGCGGGGCGGGCCGGCCGAGCGCCTCGGAGGCGGAGATTTCCATCACCCGGCACATGGCGTGGAGCGGCAGGCCGTTCTCGACATTGTGGAAGGGCTGTTCGAGCTCGCGGGTCACCGCCTGCAGGCCGAAGAAGACATAGGCGACGATGGCGGCAAGCAGGGGCGTGAACCAGCCCGCCTGTTCGGCCAGGGCAAATGGCAGCAGGAAGCAGTAGAGGTAGGTCGTGCGGCGCACCAGCAGGGAATAGACGAAGGGCAGGGGCGTGGTGGCGATGCGTTCGCCGCCCGCTTGCGCCAGCCCCATGGCCGAGAGGGTGCGCGAGAGGGTCATGCGGGCGTAGCCGTCAAGCTCGGCCTCGGCGAGGGCCGCGTTGAGGCGCGACAGGGCGGCGTCGGCGGGGTTGGGCCGGGCGAGCAGCGCGTCGGCCTCGGCTTCGCCGATCCAGGGGGCGATGTCGGCGCGGGTGTCGTCGCCGCGCAGGGCGCCACGGTGGAGATGGGCGAAGGCCACCGCGTTCGACAGGACGCGGGCGTGCAGGGCGGCATCGGGGGAAAACAGCGTGACCTGCCGGCCGAGGTTGCGGATTTCGGCGATGAGCTGGCCCCAGAGGCCGCGGGCTTCCCACCAGCGGTCATAGGCGGCGTTGTTGCGGAAGCCGAGGAACAGCGAGAGCGCGATGCCGAAGACGCCGATGGCCGAGATCGACACGTGGGGCAGGGGCAGGGCGAGCTTGTCGATGGAGAGGATCGCCGCCGAGAGCGCCGCGACGGCGAGGATCTTGTGCAGGATGCGGGGCACGATGGAGCCCTGCATCTCGAGGAAGAGGCGCAGTGCCGAGGGCTGGTCGAGCACGATCATCGGGGGGCCTTTCGCCGGGGCGCGTCAGTCGCCGAGCTTGGCGTGGACTTCGTCGAGGTCGATCTCGCCCGTGGGCATCTTGTTGGCGGGGTTGTCGACATCGTATTTGAAGAGGTCGAAATCGCGTTTGTAGATTTCGTAGACGAGGTGCATCGAGAGGTCGTCGAAATAGTCCTCGACCGGGTGGGCGCGCTTGGGCCCGTGGCCTTCGCTTTCGTTGAAGCGGGGGATGGAGGCGAGGTCGACCGTGTGGGGCGTTTCGATGGAGTCGAGCACGTGCTGCATGCCTTCGTTGAACGCTTCGGTCCAGAAGATGCGGTCGTAGCGGCCGCCGTTGACGATGAAGGTGGAGACGTGGCCGGACATGGCCGACCAGTGAATGTCGGGGTCCATCGGGCGTTTCCAGCGGATGGTGTCGCGGGCGAAGAGGAGGAAGCGCCGGAAGCTCTGGATCTGGTCGAACTCGTCCTTGCCGTCGTCGCCGCCGACCTCGACGCCGTATTTCTGTACCAGCAGCGGGACAAGCTTGCCGCGGTAGCGTTTGCCGTTGCGCTGGATGCCGCAGATCTTGTCGAAGAAGCTGGAGAGGATGCGGGTGTAGGGGTTGCGCACGCAGGTGAAGGCATAGGATTTATGCGCCTGCACGTTGGCGCGGATGAGCGGCTGGCTGTCTTCGCGGGCCCATTTGTGCAGCCCGTCGACCGCGTCGTGAATGTCACCGTCGAAGAATTCGCCGTGGTCGGAATAGTACATGATCTGACCGATCGTCGAGCAGGCGCATTTCGGCACCACGCGATAGACGACGCTTTCGCTTTCGGTCATCCATGTGCCCGGAAACCCCATATTTCTGCCTCCACCTTCACTCGCCGCCTTTTTTTTGCGGCTTCAGCTTTGTAGCCTGAGGAAAATCGCCGCGAAAGGACGTTTCTTCAAGGCGTCTTCATGTCTATCACTGTACGCAATAAAGATAATATCGGGTAGCTCGTTCACGTCATGGCAAGAATTGCCTTCATCCTTCTGTGCCATAAAGACCCCGACGCCATCATCCGTCAGGCCGAGATGCTGACGGCGGTGGGCGATTACATGTCGATCCATTTCGATGCGCGGGCGAAGACGGAGCATTACCGCAAGATCAGGTCGGCGCTGGCCGACAACCCCAACGTGACCTTTGCGCGCAAGCGGATCAGGTGCGGCTGGGGGGAATGGTCGCTGGTGCAGGCCTCGATCCATGCCGTCGAGGCGGCGTTGGAGGCGTTTCCGCGGGCCACGCATTTCTACATGCTGTCGGGGGATTGCATGGCGGTGAAATCGGCCGCCTTTGCGCATGAGTTTCTCGACAATGACGACGCCGATTACATCGAGAGCTTCGATTTCTTCGAGAGCGACTGGATCAAGACCGGGATCAAGGAAGACCGGTTGATCTATCGGCATTACTTCAACGAGCGGGTGCAGAAGAAGCGGTTCTATGCCGCCTATCACCTGCAGAAGAAGCTGGGGCTGACGCGGTCGGTGCCGGCCGATCTGCAGATTCAGATCGGGAGCCAGTGGTGGTGCCTGCGGCGGCGGACGATCGAGTGGATTCTCGACTTCACGCGGAAGCGGCGCGACGTGATGCGGTTCTTCGCGACGACGTGGATTCCGGACGAGACGTTTTTCCAGACGCTGGTTCGGCACCTGGTGCCGGAGAAGGAGATCCGGACGCGGACGCTGACCTTCCTGATGTTCACCGATTACGGGATGCCGGTGACCTTCTACAACGATCACTATGACCTGCTGCTGTCGCAGGATGCGTTGTTCGCGCGGAAGATCAGCCCCGAGGCGACCGAGCTGAAGACGCGGCTTGGGGCGCTTTATGCCAACGAGGAGGCCACCTTTCAGATCTCGGACGAGGGCCGGAACCTTTACAAGTTCCTGACCGGGCGGGGCCGGGTCGGGCGGCGGTTTGCCAGCCGGTTCTGGGAGACGGAAAGCTCGCTTGGCCGGGAGCGCGAGCTGATGATCGTGATCTGCAAGAAATGGCACGTGGCGAAGCGGGTGATCCAGCGGATCCGGCAGGTGGCGAACGTGCCGACCATCGATTACCTCTTCAACGAGGAGGATACGCCGCTGCCCGATCTCGGGGGGATCCAGGCGACGCTTGGGAAGAGGACGCGGCACCGGCGGGCGTTGATGCGGATGCTGTTCGACTATTTCGACACGGATCGGCTGATCGTGTGCATGGACCCGTCGAACCTCGAGCTGTTGCATGACTTCGCCGGGGACCGGTCGACGACCAAGATGCTGGAAATCCAGTGCGAGTTCACCGACGCCTACCTGACCGGGCATGCCAAGCGGGTGGGGCTGGCGGGCGAGCAGACCTCGGCCGCGACGCTGGAGCGGCTGTTGCCGACGATCCGGGGCGACATGACCTATGAGAGCGACCGGATCAGGGATGCCGATTTCGAGCATCACAGCGTGATCCGCGAAGGCGCGGAACCCGACGAGAACGCGCCGCAGATTGCGCGCTTCCTTGATATCCCGCCCGAGAAGGCGCTAGAGATTGCGGAAACGCCGAAACTTTTCGCTGACTAGGATTTCCCCGCCATGCCCTTCGCCTATGACGACCAGAACATCTTTGCCAAGATCCTTCGCGGCGAGATTCCGAACGATACGGTGCTTGAGACCGAGTATACGCTGGCTTTCAACGACATCGAGCCGCAGGCGCCGGTGCATGTGCTGGTGATCCCGAAGGGGCCGTATGTGAGCCATGACCATTTTGCGAGCGAGGCTTCGGAGGCCGAGCTGGTGGATTTCATGCGCGCGACGGCGGCGGTGTGCCGCGAGACCGGCGTGACGCTGGAAGAGGGCGAGGGGTTTCGCACCATTTCCAACGCCGGGGCGCATGGCGTGCAGGAAGTGCCGCATTTCCACCTGCATATCCTTGGCGGGCGATCCATGGGTCGGATGCTCTCGAAGGACTGAGGCCGGTCAGAAGCCGCCGGGTTTGTGGCCGAAGAAGACCTTGGTCACGTCCTCGTCGATCTGCCAGGTGACGCGCATCCCGTCACGGGTGAAATGCGTGTCGCCGGGGCCGAGCGTGGCGGTTTCGCCGGTGGCGTGATCGGTCAGGCGGCAGCGGCCGCTGAGGATGGTCATCATCTCGTCGCCCTGCTCGGTGCAGTCGAAGATGCCTTTCGTGCAGTGCCAGATACCCAGTCGGGTGGGATGCCCCGGCCCGCCGGCGTCGAGCCGGCCGGAGGCCTTGGGCGTGCCCTCGCGGATCACGTAATCGCTTTCGGGGCTGTCGAAGGGCCATGGTGTGAGCGGGCCCGGCGCCATGTCCTTCGGGTAGCCGATCATGCGGGGCGTCACGCGCCCTCGGTTTCGCCGTTGAAGGCCCAGATGCGGTTCTGGACCGCCGTGGCGCCACAGCCGCCGCCGCGGTTGGCCTCGTAGATGGCGGACCGTTCCGCGGAGGGGTGCGAGATGGTCAGCCCGTCGAGGATCGGCTGGCCGTCGCGGTTCTTGAATTGCCAGAGGAATTCGACGGTCCGGTTGCCGATCACGGCGATCGACCCGAGGTCGTTCACCGCGGCATCGCCGCCCTCGTCGGCGGGGTAGGTGAAGCAGCCGATGCCGACCGCGGTGCCGTCGACCTCGAGCAGGTCGACCTCGCGGGCCAGGCGGTGCAGCAGGGCGTCGGCGGTGTAGGGCGTGGCGTTGGCGCCGCCGTTGCAGGGCACGCTGTCGAACAGGCCGGTTTCGTCGCAGAGCGTGACGCGCCGTTCGCCGTTGTCGGTGACGCGGCGCAGGGCGGCCCGGTAGGGGCTGCCGGTGTTGTGAACGGTTTCGCGGACGGCGGGGATCTTGAGCACGCCGCTCAGGCCGTCGGGCAGCACCAGCATGTCATCCGAGCGGATCCTTTCATCGGTCAGCGCGATCTCGGCCTGCAGCGGGACGAAGCGGTATTTGCGGAACGCCGGGTCGTCGAACACCGCCTTGTCGGGGCCGAAGCAGATATCCTCGTCCCAACCTTCGGAGAAGTCGGCCTGTTTGGCATAGAGCATGGCGCTGATGGCAATGGGCACGTCGGCGCCGACGAGGCGGCCGTTAAGGGCGTCGGCGATCGAGTCGCAGACGCGCTTGGTGTCGTGCCGGTCGCTGCCGACGTCGGCCCATGCCGCCTTGGTGGCCGGGTTGGTCTGAACGAAATAGTCGAGCGGCTGCACCACGTCGCCGTTCACGTGGATCTCGCTGTCGCGGATGTCGTTGAAGGTGGGCTCGGCGCTGGTCAGCAGGATGCTGGGGTAGTAGTCGAGCGACACCTGAAGCTGAAGGTGATTGGCGCGCTCTTGCACGGTGCGCGCGTTGCGCGGGTAGAAATCGGCGTAGATGCGGTAGGTGTTGCCCTTCGCGGCCCGGCGCAGGGTGCGCCCGGCGGTGATTGTCTGCTCCTGTTCGAAGGATCCCAGGACCTTGTCGATCATGTCGATCGCGGCGCCGACCCGGCCGGCATTCGACCCGAAGACGAGGCTGTTGAGGCTGGCGAGGCTGACCTTTTCGCCGGTTTCGGCATTGTCGAACGGCTCGCCGCCGGCATTGCCGAGGGCGAAGAGGGCGCGGACGTCGTCGCTGATGGCATCGGTGGTGGCCGCGCGGTGCAGCACCAGCCGGACGCGGCGGGAGTCCTCGTTCTTGAAGAAGAAGCCGATATCGCCGCCGAAATCGATCATCTGGTTGTCGGAGATCGAGGAGAAGCTTTCGCGGCTGGTATAGGCGTAAACCGGGCGGCGATGGATGACCTTCACCTCGCCATCCACCACGTCGACGACCTCGACCGACAGCATGTAGGTCTGTTCGGTGTCGCTGAAGAAGTTGCCGAGCCAGCCGAGGAAGGTTCGGTCGGCGAATTCGCGGTCGCCGGGGGTGAGGTCGACGTTCAGGGGCTGTTCGGTATTCGGGTTCACCAGCTGGAAGGAGAGGCGCCCGTAGCCCGCGCGCTTCGGCGCGTCGGAGAGCTTGCCGGACTCGATCCACCTGACCTCGGGCGCGAGGGAGATCTCGACGGGTTTCGTGGTGGTGTCGGGTTGCGGGCCGGGACAATCCCTGACCTCGGGGTTGCACTGGGCCGAGGCCGTGCCGCCCATGGCCGCCAGCGCCGCGGTCAGAACGATCGCGCAAATCCGGTTTTTCATCATACCCCCCAATAATAAGTCATCAAAATGCTAATACACTGAAATTAGAGCACAGTTTTCGCAATCCGTCGATAGTCTCGTAGTCGGGGCGGGTTTCCGTCTTGCCGTGAGACGGTCAGTGCCCATATGCAGGCACAGCAAACAGGAAACGGATCAGACGCTCATGACCCTTCGCGACCGCGCCGGTGCTTTCATCGACCGGCCTCTCGTTCGAAACTTCATTCTCGGCGTGATCCTGTTCAACGCGGCCATCCTCGGGCTCGAAACGTCGGATATGGCGATGGCACGGGCCGGGGGGCTGATTACCCTGCTCGACAGTATCTGCCTGGCGATCTTCGTGATCGAGATCGCGATCAAGCTGTTTGCCCGCGGCGGGGGGTTCTTTCACGACGGGTGGAACATCTTCGACTTCGTGATCGTGGCGATTTCGCTCATTCCGGCGGCGCAGGGGCTTTCGGTGCTGCGGGCGTTGCGGATTCTGCGTCTGCTCAGGGTGCTGTCGGTGACGCCGTCGCTGCGCCGGGTGGTCGAAGGGCTGATGAGTGCGCTGCCAGGGATGGCGTCGGTGTTCCTGCTGATGGGGATCATCTTCTACATCGGCTCGGTCATGGCGACGAAGCTGTTCGGCGACAGCTTCCCGGAATGGTTCGGGACGCTGGGGCGGTCGGCCTATTCGCTGTTCCAGATCATGACGCTGGAAAGCTGGTCGATGGGGATCGTGCGGCCGGTGATGGAGGTTTACCCGCAGGCCTGGGCGTTCTTCGTGCCGTTCATCCTGGTCACGACCTTCGCGGTGGTGAACCTTGTGGTCGGTCTGATCGTGAACTCGATGCAGGATGCGCATCACGAGGAAGAAACGGAGAAGACCGGCAATTACCGCGACGACGTGACCGCGCGGCTGGACCGGATCGAGAAGCTTCTGGAGAAGCGCTAGGCGTCAGGTGCTGCGGGTGAGGTCGAGGAAGACATCCTCGAGATCGGCCTGCTCGGTGCGGACGTCGGAGATGCGGATGCCGGCGCTGCGGACCGCCTCGAGCACCTGTTCGGCGCTTGTCTGGCCCGACTGGTAGGTGATGGCCAACTCGCCGTGGGGGCGTTTCTCGACCTCCAGCCCTTCGCCCTCGGGCAGGGTGTCGACCGGCTTGTCGGGGCGGATCACCATGGTCTTGGCGTCGAGCGTTTCCAGCAGGTTGCCGGTGGTGTCGCGGGCGACCACCTCGCCGTGGTTGATGATGGCGATCTCGTCGCACATCTCCTCGGCCTCTTCGAGGTAGTGGGTGGTGAGGATGATGGTCATCCCCTCCTTGTTGAGGCGGCGGACATTGTCCCAGAGCATGCGGCGGAGTTCGATGTCGACGCCCGCCGTGGGCTCGTCGAGGACCAGCACGGGGGGGTGATGCACGAGGGCCTTGGCAAGCAGCAGGCGGCGGCGCATACCGCCCGAGAGGGTGCGGGCATAGGCATGGGCCTTGTCCTCGAGCCCGACGAGGCGGAGGATTTCGTCGCTCTTGCGCTGGGATTTGGGGACGCCGTAGAGGCCGGCCTGTACCTCGAGCGCGCCGCGGGGCGTGAAGAACGGGTCGAGGTTCAGCTCCTGCGGCATGACCCCGATCGAGGCGCGGCTTTGCCGCGGGTTCACGTCCTGGTCGAAGCCCCAGATATTGACCTGGCCGGCGGTCTTGATGACCAACCCGGCGAGGATGTTGATCAGGGTGGACTTGCCCGCGCCGTTGGGCCCGAGCAGGCCGAAGACGCAGCCCGCGGGGATGTCGAGGTCGACGCCCTTGAGCGCGTGTTTCTCGGGTTCCCCCTTGTGGGGAGGGTAGGTCTTGGTCAGGCCCCGGATTTCAACGGCATTTCCGCCCATGGATGCTCTTGCCCCCGGCTTTTTGATCTTTCATATTCGCACCTAGTCCAACCGAGCGGAAAAGGAAACTGCCAGATGGTGACACAGGCCCCCGAAACCCGGATCGTCGACAGCTACCGGATTGCCTGCGACGGCGGTGGAGACGCGCTGGGCCACCCGCGTGTGTGGCTGATGATCCCGAAGGAAACCGGCTGGGTCGAATGCCCCTATTGCGACGCCAAGCTGATCCACAAGGATTTCGAAGGCAAGGTCTGAGAGGCTGATGTGCGCCCTTGCGGGCGCGCTGGGTGTCTCGCCGTCGCCCTTTGGGCGCCGTCTCGGGGGTGTGGGGCGGCGTGACGTTTCGGTGTCGGGCGGTGGACCGTGTCGCGAGGACGGGAGCCTCCGGCGGGGATATTTTGGCCAAGAAGAAGCCGGGGCTATCTGAGCCGGCGGGGGAGGGCGTGGGATGCATCCGTTGATTTCCGAGGCGCATGTGGAGGCGTATCAGCGCGACGGGGTCGTGCTGATCGAGGGGTTGTTTGCGGATCATGTGGACGCGTTGCGGGACGGTGTTGCGCGGAACATGGCGGAGCCGGGGCCGTATGCGGCGGAGAACCTGAAGGAGGGGGAGGCCGGGCGGTTCTTCGACGATTACTGCAACTGGCAGCGGATTCCGGAGTTTCGGGAGGTCATCGAGGGCTCGCCGGTGGCGCAGGTGGCGGCGGAGCTGATGCGCTCGGAGAGGGCGCAGGTGTTTCATGATCATGTGCTGGTGAAGGAGCCGGGGACGTCGAAGCCGACGCCGTGGCACCAGGACGGGCCGTATTATTTCGTCGACGGACGGCAGACTGTGAGTTTCTGGTCGCCGCTGGACCCGGTGGAGAAGGCGTCTTTGCGTTGCGTGGCGGGTTCTCACCTGTGGGAGAAGCCGGTTTTGCCGACAAGGTGGCTGTCGGAGGAGAGTTTCTATGCCGATCCGGCGGCGTATATGCCGGTGCCGGACCCGGATGCCGAGGGGATGCGGGTGGTGGAATGGGCGATGAAGCCCGGGGATGCGGTGGCGTTTCATTACGGCATCCTGCACGGGGCGCGCGGGAACGAGACGACGCGGCGGCGGCGGGCGTTTTCGCTCAGGCTGGTGGGGGATGATGCGCGGTACGTGGAACGGCCTGGGCCGACCTCGCCGCCGTTTCCCGGGCACGGCATGGCGCCCGGGGAGAAGTTGCGCGAGGACTGGTTTCCGGTGGTGTGGCCGGCCTAGCCGAAGGCGATGTAGAGGCCGGCGGCCGAGGTGAGGCCGCCGAGGAGGCGCAGGGCCGGGGCGTTGGTTGTCAGCAGGCGTGAGGCGGCGACCGCGGTGCCGAGGCCTGCGGCGTGCAGCAGCGCCGTGGCCAGTGCGAAGCCGGCGCCGAATTGCAGGGCGCTGGCGCCGCCCAACTCGCCGCCATGGGCGTGACCGTGGAAGAGGGCGAAGGCACCGACGAGGGCCATGGCGGCGCGCGGGTCGGGGCGCAGGGCGAGGGCCACGACGAGACCCAGGATGACGATCGAGGCCAGGATGGCCGGTTCGACGAAGGGCAGGGGCAGGCCCGTTAGCGCCAGCAGGAAGCCCGCGATCATCGTGAGGACGAAGGCGGTGGGGACGAGCCAGACGGCACGGCCGCCGATCTGGGCTGCCCAGAGGCCGACGGCGATCATGGCGAGCACGTGGTCGAGGCCGAAGATCGGGTGGGTGACGCCTGCGAGGAAGGAGCCGTATTCGCCCGGGGGCAGGTGGGCGAAGGCCGGGGATGCGGCGAGGGTCAGCGCGAGGATGGGGAGGGTGCGTTTCACTTGTGGCTCCTTGGTGTGGGTTGGCCGGGCGCCCCGGGATGGGTCGCGCCTTACACGCGGTGAGTTGTGCACGGCGTGGGGGAGGCGCGCAAGGTGGTTGGGCGCCGGGTTGTATTCGGGATGTCGGGAGAGGTGGGTATCACCCACCCTACTTGTGCAGGGTGGGTGATATCAGTCAGCCGAAGACCTTGGTGAGGGCCTTGTCGGTGGCTTCGATGATCTGGTCGATGTCGTCTTTCGTGGCGATCAGTGCGGGCGAGTAGCAGAGCGTGTTGTTGAAGCCCGGGACCGAGCGGTTCATCACGCCGATGATCACCCCCTGGGCGTTGCAGTCGCCTGCGACGGCCTGGACCATCTTCTCTTGCGCCGGTTCCTTGGTCGAGCGGTCGGCCACCAGTTCGGCACCGAGGAAGAGGCCCTTGCCGCGGACGTCGCCGATCACCTTGTGCTTGTCCTTCAGCGCGCGGAGTTGGTCGAGCATGTAGTCGCCCATCTTCGTGGTGTTCTCGAGCAGGCCTTCCTCCTCGATGATGGCGAGGTTTTCCAGCGCCGCCGCCGGGCCGGCGGTGCAGCCGCCGAAGGTCGAGATGTCGCGGAAGTAGTTGAGCGGGTCGGAGGTGTCGTCCTGGAACATGTCGAACACCTTCTCGTTCGTCACGCAGCAGGCGATGGCGGCATAGCCCGAGGCCACGCCCTTGGCCATGGTCACGAAATCGGGTTCGACGCCGTAATGCTGGTAGCCGAACCATTCGGTGCCGGTGCGGCCGACGCCGCAGACGACCTCGTCGATATGCAGGAGGATGTCGTACTTGCGGCAGATCTCCTGCACGCGGGGCCAGTAGCCCGGCGGGGGCGTGATGACGCCGCCGCCCGCCGTCACCGGCTCGAGGCAGAGGGCGCCGACGGTGTCGGGGCCTTCGGCGAGGATGACCTCCTCGATCGCGTTGGCGGCGGCGAGGCCGTATTCCTCACCTTCCAGATCCCATTGGGCGCGGTATTCCATGCAGTGCGGCACGCGGACGAAGCCCGGCACGAAGGGGCCGTATTGTTCGCCGCGCTGATCCTGGCCGCCGGCCGAAATGGCGGCGATGGAGGAGCCGTGATAGTCGCGGTCGCGGTAGAGGATCTTGTATTTCTTGCCGCCGTAGCGCTTGTGCGCGATCTGGCGGACCATCTTGAAGGCCTTCTCGTTGGCCTCGGTGCCGGAGTTGGTGAAGTAGACGCGGCTCATGCCGGGCATCTTCGAGATCAGCTTCTCGGAGAATTTCGCGCCGGGGATCGAGCCGGCGGTGCCGGCGAAGTAGTTCAGCTTGAGCAGCTGGTCGCGGACGGCGTTGGCGATGCGCTCGCGGCCGTAGCCCACGTTCACCGTCCAGACCCCGCCGGAGACGGCGTCGAGATGTTCCTTGCCGTGCTGGTCCCAGACGCGCATGCCCTTGCCCTCGACGATGATGCGGGGGTCGGCCTTGGCGTCGGGGCCGGTCCAGCCGGCGTGCTGGATCAGGTGGTGCCAGACATGGGCGCGGTCGGCCTCGACCACGCCGGAGAGGTCGTTATCAAGCGGTTTGCCGTCCATCGAAATGCTCCATCAGGTTGCGCCCGGCTGAGGGTGCCGGGGGATATCATTTGATCATATCAGCCCCAGATCGGGCGAATCTGTTAGGGCCAGAGGTGTGCAGGTTGTAAGGCCAGAGAGGCCGGGGCGGAAGAGCGGAACATTTGTCGGCGCGGCCGGCCGGGCTATAAATGGATGGGGGCCGGGGGATGGCCCCGATTTGGGAGGATGCTGTCATGATCCGTGTTTTCAGTGGGTTGCTTGTCGTGTTGGCGACGTCTGCCGGCGCGCAGGAGGGCCCGTCTTTCGATTGTGCGAATGCCGGGAGTACGGCGGAGGAGCTGATTTGCGCCGATGCCGGTCTGGCCGCGCTCGATCGGCGGGTGGCGCAAAGATATGCAGCCGCCGTCGATGTGGCCAAGGGCGTGGGCGGCGACGCGGCGGATGAGCTGCGTGCCTATCAGCGGGGCTGGATCAAGGGGCGCGACGAATGCCGGAAGGCCGCGGACCAGCGGGCCTGTGTCGAGGGCGAATATCTTCGGCGGGAGGCGGAGCTGGTGACGCAGTGGATGCTGGAAGAGCCGTTCAACACGGCGTTCTGGGCCTGTGGCGGAAACCCGGCGAACGAGGTGGTGACGATGTTCTTCGACACCGAGCTGCCCTCGCTGCGGTTCGAGCGGGGCGATTCGATTGATACCGGGGTGCAGGTGATGGCCGCCTCTGGGGCCAAATACGAGGGCAGTTTCGGGCGGTCGATCTGGTTGAAGGGAGATCAGGCGACGTATCGCGAGCCCGACCCGGACGGGACGAGCTATGAGTGCGAACTGACGCAGGAGCGGTGACGGCATCCCGGGCCCGAGCCCGGGACCGGGCCGGTCAGCGCAGGGTGACGGCGCCGCGCAGGGTGTTGGTGGCCGTGCCGTTGGCCGGGTTCACGTTGGACATGAAGGTGCCGCCGCCCGAGGCCTGAAGCCAGCGGCCGCTGCCGCTGCTGATGTGCCAGTAGCCGTGGATGTTGCCCTGGGGGTCGCGGCGGCGGGCGTTCCAGCCGAGCGTCACGCGGTCGCCCTCCAGCCCGTCGAGCACGCAGACACCGTTGCCTTCGACCGCGCCGCCGCGCACTTCGACCACGCCGAAGCAGGGGCCGCTGAGCTGGTTCATCGGGTTGGTGGAATCTTCCATTTCGAAGCTTTTGTAATCGGTGCGGATGTTCATGAACATGTGGTCGCCGCCGACCTCGATGACCTCGGTGGTGCTTTGGCCCTTGGCGGTGCCGTCACTGGTATAGGCCTGTGCAGAGGCGTGCCCGGCGGCGAATAGCGCGGCGATGGTGGCGGCGGTGAGTGTCAGTTTCATGGTCCCTCCCCGGGGTTTTGTTGGGTTTTTTGTCGTTGATCGTCTGGCCGAGTGTAACGACGGCAGTGTGACGCTGACAAGACATGCGGCTTTCGGGGTCAGGCGCGGGCGTCCTTGGGCGAGCCCATGACGACGAAGGTGGTGATCGCGTTGACCTGCGGGAGGGTGCCCATGACGTCGGTGTGGAAGGCCTTGTAGGCGGGCAGGTCGGCCACTTCGATGCGCAGGAGGTATTCGACGGAGCCGGTGATGTTGTGACATTCGACCACCTCCGGTGCGATGGACATGGCGCGCTCGAACGCCTCCTGGCTGGCCTTGGTGTGGGTGTTGAGGCCAACGGTGGCGTAGGCGACGAAGCCGACGCCCAGTTGCGTGCGGTCGAGCACGGCGCGGTAGCCGGCGATGACGCCGCGGCGTTCCAGCTCCTGTACGCGGCGGAGGCAGGCGGAGGGGGAGAGGCCGATTCGCTCGGCGAGGTCGAGGTTGCTGATCCGGCCGTCGCGGGACAGCTCCTGCAATATCTGTTGGTTGATACGGTCCATGGGGGTGAATGATTGCAAATTTCGTGGCCATGCGCAAAAGAAAGCAATTCAAATGCGCGGATGACGGAATAGGTTTGCGCCCATGACACTCGAGATCTTCACCGCGCTTGTCGCCTTTGCCTTTGTCACGGTTATCACGCCGGGGCCGAACAACCTGATGCTGATGGCGTCGGGGGCGAATTTCGGGTTTCGCCGGACCGTGCCGCACATGATGGGCATCGGGATCGGGTTTCCGTCGATGGTTCTGCTGGTGGGTGTGGGCGTGATGCAGGTGTTCGACCTGTGGGCGCCGAGCTACGTGATCCTGAAGGTGCTGAGCGTGGGGTACCTGTTGTACCTGGCGTGGAAGGTGGCCCATGCCGCGCCGCCGAAGGAGGCCGGTGCCGAGGTGGAGGGCAAGCCCCTGTCGTTCTTCCAGTCGGCGGCGTTTCAGTGGGTGAACCCGAAGGCGTGGAGCATGGCGCTCTCGGCCATCACGCTTTACGCGACGAGCCGGGACATGACGGCTGTTCTGTGGGTGGCCGGCGTTTACGTGGGCGTTTCGGCGATCAGCACGACGAGCTGGACGGTGCTGGGCCAGCAGATGCGGCGGCTGTTGAAGAACCGGGCAAGGCTGCGCGTGTTCAACTGGACGATGGCGGTGCTGCTGGTGGTGACGCTGATCCCGGTGCTGTGGCCGGCGTCAGCCTAGGGGCACGCAGATTTCGGTTATCAGCTCTTCGTCGGGCACCTCGCCGGGGGTGTTGAGGTAGACCTCGAACGGCGGCAGCTCGGCCGGGGTTTCGCCGGTGCTGGGCAGGTAGTCGCAATAGAGGGCGTTCCATGCGGCGGGCAGGCCGGAATAGGGGCCTTTCAGGGTCCAGACCGCGCAGCGCGTGCCGCCGAGGGTGATTTCGCGGAGGTCGCGGGGCATGTCGAACGTGGCGTCGACGATGATGCCGGCGGCGCTTTTCAATTCGGACTCGGGGGTTTGCGAGGGGTTGTCGTAATAGACGGCGGCCAGCCCGCTGGCATGGGGCCACTGGTTGCGGGCGGAGAAGATGGTGCTGAGCTCGCCGAAGACGCGGCCGATCTCGGGGTAGGGGCCCTGATGATCGAGCGCGGCGAGGCGCAGGTGCGGGACGTGTTTGATCTCTCCGGACATGGGCGGACCTCGGGTTGGGTTGGTGTGTCGGGAGAACTGTAGCACAGGGATGTGACAGGTTCTTTGAGCATTTGCGGGTCGGTGTGGCCGTGATCGGGCGGCGGTGCGCGGAGCGGGCTTCGGAATTGGATATTTGGACCAAGAAGAAGCAGGGGTCGCGGCAGTCGGCGGCATGGGGCACGGTGAGGCGAGGCGGTGCTTCTCTGGTGGGGTATGGCGTGCTATGGGCGCAGTCATGACAGTGACGCTTTTGCATACCGCCGAGGGGCATCGCGCCCGGTTCGAGGCCCTGCGTGACCGGATCGCGCCGGGGGAGGATCTGCGCCAGGAGGTGCGGGAGGATTGGCTCGAACGGGCACAGGCGGGGGTGACGCCGGAGCTCGACGCCGAGATCGCCGAGGCGGTGGCCGCGGCCGAGGGGGTGGTGATCTGTACCTGTACCACGATCGGGCCGGCGGCGGAAAAGGCCGGGGCGATCCGGGTCGACTGGCCGATGATGCGGGAGGCGGCGAAGATCGGCGGGCCGGTGCTGCTGGCCTATGGGCTGGAGAGCACGTGGGGGCCGAGTCTTGCTTTGCTGGAACGGGCCTTGGCGGCGGAGGGGCGCGAGGCCGTGGTGCACCCGATGCCGATGATGCGGTTCTGGCCGCTGTTCGAGGCGGGGGAGACGGAGGCGTTTGCCGCCGTGATCGCCGGTGAGGTTCGGAAGGTGATCGAGAGCGGGCGCGAGATTGGCTGCGTGGTGCTGGCGCAGGTGTCGATGGCCGGCGCGGCGGAGTTGCTGGGCGATCTTAGCGTGCCGGTACTGGCGTCGCCGGAGCTGGCGCTTCGGGCCGGGCTGGAGGCGTGAGCGACCTGGGCAAGCTGGCCGGGCGGACGTTGGAAATCTACGAGCGGAACGCGGCGCGGTATGACCGGGAGCGCGGCCGGTCATTGTTCGAGAAGGGCTGGCTGGACCGGTTTGCGGCGATGGTGCCGGCGGGTGGGCGTATCCTCGACGTGGGGTGCGGGACCGGGGCGCCGATTGGCGACTACCTTGCGGGGTCGGGCCATCCGGTGACCGGCGTCGACGGGGCGGCGGCGATGATCGCGATTGCGCGGGACCGTCGGCCGGAGCGGGATTGGCAGCTTGGCGATATGCGCGCACTCGAGATGGGTGAGCGGTTCGATGGCGTGCTGGCCTGGGACAGTTTCTTTCACCTGACGGGCGATGAGCAGCGGGAGGTCTTGCCGCGGCTGTTGCGGCATGTGCGGACGGGCGGACCGCTGATGCTGACCGTGGGCCCGGCTGAGGGTGAGGTGACGGGGCATGTGGCGGACGACGTGGTTTACCATGCGAGCCTGTCGCCGGAAGAGTATCGGCGGATCATAGAGGCATGCGGGGCGGAGGTTGCGGCCTTTGCCTTGGAGGACCCGGCGTGTGACGGTCACACGGTCCTGCTGGCACGGGCGGGGTAGCGGCCCGGGCTCTTGCCCCGGTGGCCGATTTGATTGCAAATCCACGGCCCAGCCGCCATATACGGGCACGACACTACGGGAGCGACGTGGATGACCAATTACCTCGACTTCGAAAAGCCGCTGGCCGAGATCGAAGGCAAGGCCGAAGAGCTTCGGGCGATGGCCCGGGCCAGCGAGGATATGGATGTCGAGGAAGAGGCCAGCGCGCTGGACAAGAAGGCGGCCACGATGCTTCAGGACCTCTACAAGAGCCTGACGCCGTGGCGGAAGTGCCAGGTGGCGCGCCACCCCGAGCGGCCGCATTGCCGCGATTACATTCGGGCGCTGTTCCAGGAATACACGCCGCTGGCGGGCGACCGGAACTTTGCCGATGACCAGGCGGTGATGGGCGGGCTGGCAAGGTTCAACGACCGGCCGGTCATGGTGCTGGGCCATGAGAAGGGCAACGACACCAAGAGCCGGATCCAGCGGAATTTCGGCATGGCAAGGCCCGAGGGCTATCGCAAGGCGATCCGGCTGATGGAGATGGCGGACAAGTTCGACCTGCCGGTCATCACGCTGGTGGACACGCCCGGCGCCTATCCCGGCAAGGGGGCCGAGGAGCGCGGCCAGTCGGAGGCGATTGCAAGGGCGACGGAGACCTGCCTGCAGATCGGCGTGCCGCTGGTGAGCGTGATCATCGGCGAAGGCGGCTCGGGCGGGGCGGTGGCCTTTGCCAGCGCCAACCGCGTGGCGATGCTGGAACATTCGGTCTACTCGGTGATCAGCCCCGAGGGCTGCGCCTCGATCCTGTGGAAGGATGCCGAGAAGATGCGGGAGGCGGCCGAGGCGTTGCGGCTGACGGCGCAGGACCTGCACAAGCTGGGCGTGACCGACCGGATCATTCCCGAACCGCTGGGTGGGGCGCATCGCGACCCTCACAAGACGATCAAGTCGGTGGGCGAGACCATCGAGGTGATGCTGGGCGATTTGTCGAAGAAGGACCGCAAGGCGCTGGTGAAGGCGCGGCGGGACAAGTTTCTTTCGATGGGCAGCAAGGGGCTGGCGGCCTGAGCCAAGCCGCCGGTCAGCCGTGCGCGTGTCCGGTGTTGCGCGGGTCCATCATGCCTTCCTTGACGCCGTAGCGGATCAGCAGAAGGTTGACCGGCCAGGCCGCGACCAGCCCGCAGGTGAGCGAGACCACCATCGACGACCAGAAGAGCGGATCGGCGATGCCGGCATTGCCCGAGAGGGTGAGATCGGTGCCGATGGCCACGATTTCCATGACCGTGATGGAGGGCGTTTCGGCCAGGAGCGCATCCCACATGGCCTTATTGAAGCCGACCCCGTCCTGCATCAGCGGGCCGACGGTGAGGGCGAAGCCCGCGACGTAGGCCAGCGCGAAGGTGATTCCGGCGACCCAGGGCGTGGACAGTTGCAGGAGGCCGACGGCGATCATCAGCCCCGTCACCTCGCCCAGGCCGCAGCCGGAGTAGCAATGCGCGACCGAGCGGAAGGCGCGGCGGGGCAGGCTGTCGGTGCTGATTTCCTTGCGCCCGCAGCTCCAGTAGATCAGCAGGCCGATCGGGCCGGAATAGAGCACGGTGAGCGCCCAGACCAGTTTCATCAGGCTCATCAGGTGGGCGTTGTTGCGGCGCAGGTCGGCCAGCAGGACGGTCTCGCTGGGAATGACCAGGGCGGCCCAGATGACGAGGGAGATGGGCGAGGCGAGGAAGGCGGTGAGCGTTTCCATGCTGTTTCACCTGTGATGCCGCGCCGCGGAAATCAACGGGGTTCGGGGTAACTTGTTGAGAGCGCGGGGGTTACCCGTCGTGACGGCGCACCCGGCTGAGGGCGAAGAGGGTGAGGGCGGGGCCGAGCAGTTCGAAGATGATGGTGGTGCCGATGGTGACGGTGAGCAGGAGGCTTGCGTCTTCGGGGAAGGCCTGTGCCGCGATGAGGGCCATGCCCACGGCGACGCCCGCCTGCGGTGTCAGCGCGATGCCATACCATGGTCTGTGGGCGCGGGGCGCATGGGCCAGCGCGCCGCCCAGCCAGCCGCCCGCCACGCGCGAGGCGATGCGGAGGATCACGAAGGCAAGCCCGACCAGCCCCGCCGCCCCCAGTTGCGCGGTATCGAGAGAGGCGCCGGCGAGGATGAAGAACAGCAGCAGGAAGGGCCACTGGATGTATTCGACCTCGTGGAAGGCGCGGTCATGGTGGCTGGCGAGGTTGGCGACGATGGCGCCGGCCGCCATGCCCGCCAGCAGGAAGGAGACCTCCATCCAGATGGCGAGGCCGGCGGTGAGGAAGACGATGCCGAGCGCCTCGGTCAGAAGCGGCTCGCCGGGTTTGAGGCGGCCGGTGAGATAGGCCGCGGGCAGGCCGATGGCCCCGCCGAGGAGCAGCGCGCCGCCGATTTCCCACCCGGCGGTGAGAAGGTGGCCGAGTTCGAGCCCGCCATTCATGCCCTGCGCCGCGACCACCGCAAGGGAGAAGGCCAGCAGGCCCCAGGCATCGTCTATCGCGACGATGCCGCGGATCTGGTCGGAGAAGGGGCCGTCGTGGCCGGACTGGCGGATGGCGTCCTGCGTGGCCGCCGGGTCGGTGGCCGTGGCGATGGCGCCGAGCAGCAGGGCCGCCGGGGCGGGCAGGCCGAGAAGCCAGAGGCCGGAGGAGACCACCGCCATGGTCACGATCACGATCATCAGCGACACGGAAAGGATGGCGCGGCCGTGCTTGCGCAGGTTTTCCAGCGTCAGGGCGTTGCCGAGGATGAAGGCGACCATGGTCAGCGCGGTGATCGACAGCCCTTCGTAGAGCGCCGTGGCCGAAGGCGGCAGGAGGTCAAGGCCGGGCGCGCCGACGAGCAGCCCGCAGGCCAGCAGCAAGGTGACCCGCGGCAGGCGCGTGCGGCCGCCGATCTGGTCGGCGGCGAGCCCGGCGAGGAACAGCAGGCCGAGCGCGATGAGGAGTTCCGACAGGTCCGCCATCAGGCCAGCAGCATCTTGAGCCCTTGGGTGACGTCCGAGCGCACGGCGAGGCGCAGGCCCGGTTCGTCGCCGGCCTTGAGGGCCGAGATGATGAGGCGGTGGTAATGGGGCGGATCCTTGCGCTGAAGCTTGCCGTAGAGGGCGCGCATGGTGGGGCCGAGTTGCAGCCAGACGGTTTCGGCCATGGCCAGCATCGCCGGGGCCTGGGCGCGCAGGTAGAGGGTGCGGTGAAACTCGAGGTTGCGGCGGATGTAGCCAACGGCATCGTGCCGGGCGGTCATCTCGGCGATGTGGCCGTTGATCGACTGCAGCCGGTCGATCAGGGCGATATGGGCGCGGGGCAGGGCGCGGCTGGCAAGCTCCACCTCGATCAGGGCGCGCAGGGCGGCCAGCTCCTCGATGCGTTCGTTGCCAAGCTCGGGCGTGGTGACGCGGCCGGAGCTGGAGACGGTGAGCGCGCCTTCGGCGGAGAGGCGGCGGATGGCTTCGCGCGCCGGGGTCATCGAGACATCGTATTCGGCGGCGAGCCCCCGCAGGGTGAGGGCGTGGCCGGGCGGCAGTTCGCCATGCATGATGCGGGTGCGCAGGCCGCGATAGACACGGTCATGGGCAGAGCTCGGGGCCGGTTCGGTGCGCGGTGTGATCAACATGTCGGTATTTGTGATCACGAACGGGCCGTCGTCAATCGTCAAAGCGGTAGCGGTGGAGCGACGAGCCATTGTCGCGCAGCCAGCGGCGGGGGCCGTCATAGCCGGGCTTGAGCCGATCGACGATATCCCAGAACGCGCGGGAGTGGTTCATTTCCGCCAGGTGCGCGACCTCGTGCGCGGCGACATAGTCGAGCACGTCGTCGGGGGCGAGGATCAGGCGCCAGGAATACATCAGCCCGCCATTGTGCGAGCACGACCCCCAGCGCGAGCGGGTGTCGCGCAGGGTGAGGCGGGTGTAGCGGCGGCCGAGCGCGTCGGCGTAACGGTCGGAGGCCTCGGCCAGCCGGTCGCGGGCGCGGGCCTTGAGCCAGGCGCGCAGGCGGGCGGGCACGGCCTCGGGCGTGCCGGGAACGTGCAGCGTGCCCTCCTCGGCACGCACCGCGCGGCCGGAGCCGGAGACGATTCGCATCGGGTGACCGCCCACGGGCAGCTCGGCGCCGAGGCCAACGAGCACGTCGTCGGGCCTTTGGCTCAGTTGTTTGCGCAGCCAGTCGGCCTTTTCCTCGGCGAATTGCAGGGCCTGCCGCTCGGCCACGCCGCGGGGCAGGGTCAACGTGACCCGCCCGTCAATGCCCGACACGCGCAGCGAAATCCGCCGGGCGCGGGCGGAGCGGCGCAGAATCAGGGCAACCGGGGGGTTGCCGGGAAGAACGTGATGGCCCATATGCCCTCGATACCAGCTTTTCGCGCAGGCCGGTGCAAAGCCTTTGACACCTCACCGGACTTATGGCAGGTGGCGCGGATTGTCTGCAAGACCAGAGAGATTCAAGAGGGATCACCCATGCCCAATGAAGAATGGGGCGTAAAGCGCGTCTGCCCGACCACCGGCAAGCGGTTCTACGACCTGAACAAGAACCCGATCGTCAGCCCGTATACCGGCGAAGTGGTGGAAATGGAAACCGGCAAGAGCCGGTCGATCACCGCCGATGCGGAAGACGCGGAAACGAAGAAAATGCAATCCAGCAGCAAGGACTCGGATTCGGACGTGCTGGATGATGATGACGACGTCGATGTCGATCTGGGCGATGACGTTCTGGATGACGACGACGACGACGATAACGTCTCGCTCGACGACATCGCGGACGTGTCGGACGAAGACAACGATAACTGATGGCGCGAGGGCGGGATTTTCCACTTGATCCCGCCCGGCGCTTTGCCTAGATAGCGGCAATTGGCGGCCCCGAGGGGCCGGACAGGTTTGGGGCCTTAGCTCAGCTGGGAGAGCGCTTGCATGGCATGCAAGAGGTCAGGGGTTCGATCCCCCTAGGCTCCACCAAACTTCCCTGGACAGCATCAGATGGATTTTCGGCCTCGTCCGGAGTGATGGGTTTGATCGGGAAGGGTGTGCCTAGCCCGTCTGCGTGCCGGCTGATAGCCTGCCGGAAGCAATTCAGGTTCGGAGGACGCATATGGCCAAGGCCATTCACAGCATGATCCGTGTGCTCGACGAGGCGCGGTCGATTGACTTCTATCGGCGGGCCTTCGGGCTCGAGATCGCGGATCGGCTGGATTTCGAGAATTTCACGCTTGTTTACCTCAGCAACGGTGAAAGCCCGTTCGAGGTGGAGCTGACGGTCAACAAGGGCCGGACGGAGCCCTATGACCTGGGCGATGGCTATGGGCATCTGGCCGTGCTGGTGGAAGACCTCGCGGCGGAGCATGCCCGGTTCGAGGCCGAGGGGCTGAACCCCCGCAAGATGGTGGAGTTTGCCCCCGACGGCGAGCTTGTGGCGAAGTTCTTCTTCGTCGCCGACCCGGATGGCTACGAGATCGAGGTGCTGCAGCGGGGCGGCCGGTTCAAGTGAGGCGGCCCGCGGTGGCGCCGGGTTTTGGCGCGGTTTCCGGGCCGGGACGCCCGTTTGTCGCGAGACTTGATTTGACAAGTTGGTGAGTGTGTCTTTGCATTTGTACGCGAAGGCGCCATGTGATGCGCCAGGGAACGCAGAAAGAAGGGAAGCCGCCGGATGGAGTACCAAAGGTCGAAGGACGCGATCGACAAGCTGACGCCCGAGCAATTCCGCATTACCCAGCGGGCCGGGACGGAGCGACCGTTCACCGGCGAGTACAATGACCACAAGCAGCCGGGCATCTATGTCGACGTCGTGTCGGGCGAGCCGTTGTTCGCCTCGTCGGACAAGTTCGAGTCGGGCTGCGGGTGGCCGAGCTTCACCAAGCCGATCGTGCCCGCCTATGTGACCGAGCATCGGGACGAGAGCCTTGGCATGGTGCGCGTCGAGGTGCGGTCGAAACATGGCGACAGCCACCTGGGCCATGTCTTCAACGACGGGCCGCGCGACCGGGGCGGGCTGCGCTACTGCATCAACTCCGCCGCCCTGCGGTTCATCCATCGCGACGACATGGAGGCCGAGGGCTATGGCGATTACCTGAACCAAGTGGAGGACGTATAGATGTCTGATCAACGCGCCGTTCTGGCAGGCGGCTGTTTCTGGGGCATGCAGGATCTGATCCGCAAGCTTCCCGGAGTGAAGAGCACCCGCGTGGGATATACCGGGGGTGACGTGCCCAATGCCACCTATCGCAACCATGGCACCCATGCCGAGGGGATCGAGATCATCTACGACCCCGAAAAGATCACCTATCGCGAGCTGCTGGAATTCTTCTTCCAGATCCACGACCCGACCACGCTGAACCGGCAGGGGAATGACGTGGGCATGTCGTATCGCTCGGCGATCTACTATGTCGACGCGATGCAGCAGCAGGTGGCGCTGGACACCATCGCCGATGTCGAGGCGAGCGGCATCTGGCCCGGCAAGGTGGTCACCGAGGTCGAGCCGGTGGGCGATTTCTGGGAAGCCGAGCCCGAGCACCAGGATTACCTGGAGCGGATCCCGAATGGCTATACCTGCCATTTCCCGCGCGCCGACTGGGTACTGCCCCGGCGGGCCGCGGCGGAATAGGCCCTGGCGGTCGAGACGATCGGCTTTGGCGGCGGGTGCCACTGGTGCACCGAGGCCGTCTTTGCCGCGCTGAAAGGTGTCGGCCGGGTGGAGCAGGGCTTTATCCGGTCGAAGCCGCCCGACGATGGCTGGTCGGAGGCGGTGAGGCTGGGCTTCGACCCGGACGAGATTGACCGCGAGGTTCTGATCGAGGCGCATCTGCGGACCCATGCCAGCACGAGCAATCATTCCATGCGCGGGAAGTACCGCAGCGCCGTCTACGTGGTGGACGAGGCGCAGGGCGAGGCCGTGCGCGCCACGCTGGGCCGGTTGCAGGCCGGGTTCGAGCGGCCGCTGGTAACACGGGTTCTGTCGCTCGGGGCATTTCGGGCGTCGGCCGAGCCCTTCCGGAATTACCATGAAAAACAGGCGGGTGGGCCGTTCTGCACCCGCTATATCGACCCCAAGCTGGCGCGGCTGCGCCGGGATTTTGCCGCGCATGTGAGGTGAGGCCGAAAGGGGTGAATTTCAGGTTGGCATGTGGCGTGTGGTCTTTATGCTGACAAACACAAAAACAAAATTCGTCTTTTGGGAGGAGACACCATGCAGAAGATTTTCGGACTTGGTCTGACGACCGCGCTTGGGCTGGTATTCGCCAGCGAAGCCATGGCGACGGAATGGAACGTGTCGGTCTGGGGCAAGCGCCGCGCCTTTACCGAGCACGTGGAGAAGCTGGCCGAGCTGGTGGCCGAGAAGACCGATGGCGAGTTCACCATGAACGTGAGCTATGGCGGTCTGTCGAAGAACCGCGAGAACCTTGACGGGATTTCCATCGGCGCCTTCGAGATGGCGCAGTTCTGTGCCGGCTATCACCCCGACAAGAACCGGTTGATCACGGTGCTGGAGCTGCCGTTCCTCGGCGTCGAGAACCTCGACCAGGAAGTGGCGGTGAGCCACGCGGTGTATGACCACCCCGCCGTGCAGGACGAGATGGCGCAGTGGAATGCCAAGCTGCTGATGACCTCGCCCATGCCGCAATACAACATCGTGGGCACCGGCGAGCCGCGCGATTCGCTTGAGGATTTCGAAGGCATGCGCGTGCGGGCGACCGGCGGGCTTGGCGAGGCGTTCGAGGCCGTGGGGGCCGTGCCGACCTCGGTGACCGCGACGGAGGCCTACCAGGCGATGGAATCGGGTGTCGTTGACACCGTGGCCTTTGCCCAGCACGCGCATCTTTCCTTCGGCACGATCAACCAGGCCGACTGGTGGACGGCGAACCTCAACCCCGGGACGGTGAACTGCCCGGTGGTGGTGAACATCGACGCGTATGAATCGCTGTCGGATGCCGAGCGCGAGGCGCTCGACAGCTCGGTGCCGGAGGCGATCGACCATTACCTGGCCAACTATGGCGAGCTTCTGAAGCGCTGGGACGAGGTGCTCGAGGAGAAGGGCGTCGAGAAGGTGACCATTTCCGACGAGGAGCTGGCCGCGTTCCGCGAGAAGGCCGCGGACCCGATCCGTGCGCAATGGATCGAGGACATGGAAGGCCAGGGCCTGCCGGGGCAGGAGCTGTATGACCTCGTGAGCTCGACGCTGGAAGAAGCGAAGGCGTCGAACTGATCGACTGAGAGGCCGCCCGGGCGAGACCCGGGCGGCCCATACGATTCCGGATCAACCGGGACGGGGAGACAATCATGGCCGGTGCTTCGACGGTACTGGAAGATGGCAGCCTGCTCAGCCGGCTGGACAAGCAGCTTGTAAAACTGGAACGGGTCTTCGCGCTTCTGAGCGGGCTGGCGGTGTTTTCGCTGATGTTCCTGGCGGCCTATTCGGTGGGCGGGCGGAAGTTTTTCGGCTCGCCGATGGCGGGGTATGTCGACTGGATCGAGATGCTGATGCCTTTGATTGCCTTCATGGGCATCGCCTATGTGCAGCGCGATGGCGGGCATATCCGCATGGATATCGTGATCGGGCAGCTGAAGGGCCGCGCGCTCTGGGCGGCGGAGCTTTTGTCGGTGATCCTGATCCTGTTGCTGATCGTGGGGCTGATCTGGGGAAGCTGGGCGCATTTCGACCGAAGTTTCGATTTCTCGCGCCCGCTGTGGAGCCGGGACAGCACGATCGATATCGGGCTGCCGGTGTGGCCCTCGAAGATATTGGTGCCGGTGGCATTCTCGGTGCTCTGCCTGCGCCTGCTGATCCAGATATGGGCCTATGGGCGGGCTTTCGTGCTGGGGCTGGAGCGGCCGGTGGCGGTGCCGCTGATCCAGTCGGTCGCGGAACAGGCGGCGAGCGAGGCCGACCAGCTTGAGGGGCGCGACTGATGGATTCCATTGAAATCGGGCTTTGGGTTACCGGCGGCATGCTGGTGATGGTGGTGCTGGGGATGCGCGTGGCCTTTGCCGCGGGCATGGCCGGGTTCGTCGGGCTGATCGTGATCTTCTGGTCGAAGAAGGATTTCGGCGGCGAGGATTTCACCTGGGCGCTGACGGTGGCTGTGAAGACGGCCGGACAGGTGCCCCATTCGAAGGTGTCGGCCCATGCGCTGAGCCTGATCCCGACCTTCATCCTGATCGGCTATCTGGCCTATTACGCCGGGTTGACGCGGGCGATGTTCGAGGCGGCGAAGCGGTGGATCGCGTGGCTGCCGGGCGGGCTGGCGGTGTCGACGGTCTTCGCGACCGCGGGGTTCGCCGCGGTGTCGGGCGCTTCGGTTGCCACGGCGGCGGTGTTTGCAAGGATCGCCATCCCCGAAATGCTGAAGATCGGGTACAACAAGCCCTTTGCCGCGGGTGTGGTTGCGGCGGGCGGCACGCTGGCAAGCCTTATCCCGCCGTCGGCGATCCTGGTGATCTACGCGATCATCGTCGAGCAGGACGTGGGCAAGCTGTTGCTGGCGGGGTTCATTCCCGGGGCGTTCTCGGCGGTGATCTATGCGGTTCTGATCGTCGGTATCGCCGTCATCTTCAAGTCGGTCGGCCCGCCGGTCACCGGGTACACGTGGCGCGAGCGGTTCGCCTCGCTGCCGCCGGCGCTGCCGATCGTGGCGGTGGTCGTGATCATCATCTTCTTCGTCTACAACCCGTTCGGCGATGCCTGGGGTACGCCGACCGAGGGCGGCGCGGTGGGGGCGTTCATCGTCTTCCTGATGGCGCTCTACCGGGGGATGCGGTGGAAGGAGCTGAAATCAGCGCTGATCGAGACCGCGAAGCTGACGGTGATGATCTTCACCATCATCTGGGGCGTGCTGATCTACGTGCGGTTCCTTGGCTTTGCCGACCTACCGGGGGCGTTTGCCGACTGGATCACCTCGCTCGAGATGTCGCCGATGCTGATCCTGATCTGCATCCTGCTGGCCTATGCGGTGCTGGGGATGTTCATGGACGCGATCGGGATGCTGTTGCTGACGCTGCCGGTGGTCTACCCGGCGGTGATGGCGCTTAACGGGGGCGAGATGGTGTCGGCGGCCGACAGCGCCTTTGGCATGAACGGCACGATGTGCGCGATCTGGTTCGGGATACTGGTGGTGAAGATGGCGGAGTTCTGTCTTATCACGCCGCCGATCGGGCTGAACTGTTTCGTTGTCGCCGGTGTGCGGCCTGACCTGAGCGTGCAGGACGTGTTCAAGGGGGTGACGCCGTTCTTTATCGCGGATGCGATGACGATCGCGCTTCTGGTGGCGTTCCCGTGGATCGTGCTTTGGCTGCCGAGTTTGGCCTAGGCCGCGAGGTCGCCCGGCGCCGGGCGGGGGAAGCGGTCGAGCGCGGTCATGACGATGTGGCGGGCGCGGGCGCCTTCCCAGTCGTCGCCGAGCAGGATGTCGGGCAGGTCGTCGTGGCGCAGGCGCAGGCGCCGCCAGTGGTGCAGCGTCAGAACGCGGATCGCGCTGAGCGACAGCGTATCCTGCGGCGGGGTGCTGGTGAGGATGGCGGCGACCGCCTCGCTGAGGCGGTCGTAATCCTGCCGGAGTTCCGGCGCGGCTATGGCGTCGGCCACCCATTCCGGCGCCTTGCCGGGGTTGAGCGGCGTGACCCAGTAATCTGACGGCAGGCCCTTGGCGGTGCCGGCGAGGATGGCGGTGCGCGGGGCCACGTGGGCGGCGGTTTTCGGCAGGACGGCGGTGAAATCGGCGGCGGTCACGCTGGGCGGTGCGAGGATCATCTGCGCCGGGCCGGTGGAGGGTTGGCCGGCCGCATAGATCCGGTCGCGCACGGCCTGGGTTTCGCGCCAGCCCATGGCCGAGAGGCGGTAGGCGGCGTCGCGGCCCTTCTTCTCGGTCTGGATCCAGCCGTCGCGTTTCAGGCGGTGGAGGGCCACGCGCATGGTGGGCGCGGTGAGCCCGATGCGCTCGATCAGGGCGTTGAGATCGCGGCCCGAAATGCTGTCATGCCGGGCGACACAGAAGTCGCCCAGCACGGACACGATCACCGACCAGGCCTTGAGCGGGCCACAGTCGGCGAGCCGTTGGATTTTTCGTTCCGTCTCAGACGCTTGCATATAGCCAGTATATGCAGGCGCCGATGCGGCCTCAAGTGGCGTTCATGGTGAGCAGTTCGTATTCCGCGACCTTCTCGTCATCCTGGTTGGTCAGGGTGACATGCCAGCGCACCTCGCCGTAATCGGGGGTTCTGGGTGTCTTGGCCTTGACGATCAGCTGCACCTTGATGGCATCGCCCGCCGAGACGGGTTTCATGAAGCGCAGGTTGTCGAGGCCGGTATTGGCGAGCACGGGCCCCTCGTTCGGCTCGACGAAGAGGCCGGCGGCGAAGGAGATGAGCAGGTAGCCATGCGCCACGCGGCCGGGGAAGAAGGGGTTCCGCTTGGCCGCCTCGTCATCCATGTGGGCATAGAAGGTGTCACCGGTGAAATGGGCGAAGGTCTCGATATCTTCCAGCGTGACGGTGCGGGATTGGGTGTGGAGCGTGTCGCCGATGGCAAGCTCGGTGAACTTGCGGGTGAAGGGGTGGGCCGGGCGTTCGTGGGTCTCGGCGCCGGGCACCCATTTGCCGGTGATGGCGCTCAGCATGTCGGGCGAGCCCTGGATGGCGGTGCGCTGCATGTAGTGTTTCACGCCGCGGATGCCGCCGAGTTCCTCGCCGCCTCCGGCGCGACCGGGGCCGCCATGCACCATGTGCGGCATGGGCGCGCCGTGGCCGGTGCTTTCCTTCATCGACGTGCGGTCGTTGATGTAGAGGCGACCGTGGAAGGCGGCGGTGCCGAGCGTGAGCTCGCGCGCGGTGGCCGGGTCATGGGTGATCAGCGACGTGACGAGGGAGCCACCGCCGCGATTTGCCAGTTCGACCGCATGGCCGATGTCGCGGTAGCCCATGATGGTCGAGACCGGGCCGAAGGCTTCGGTATCGTGGATGCGTTGGGCGTTGTCGGGGTCGGTGCAGTGGTAGAGCATCGGCGGCAGGAAGGCCCCGGTCTGGGCATCGTCGCCGTTGATGAGGAAGTCGTCGGGCGCGCCGAAGACGCGCTTGGCCTCGGTGCCGAGGATGTCGAGCTTCTCGAGCACGTCACGTTTCTGATCGGCCGAGACGAGGGCGCCCATGCGGGTATCTTCGAGCCGCGGGTCGCCGACGGTGGCTTTGGAAAGCCTCTCGGAGAGCGCCTCGATCACCGCGTCGACATGGTCTTCGGGGGCGAGGATGCGGCGGGTGGCGGTGCATTTCTGACCCGCCTTGGTGGTGATCTCGGTTGCCGCCTCCTTGATGAAAAGGTCGAATTCGGGCGTGCCCGGCTCGGCGTCGGGGCCGAGGATGGAGGCGTTGAGGCTGTCCTGCTCGGCCATGAAGCGGGTGGAGTTCTGCACGAGGTTGGGATTGCTGCGCAGCTTGGTGGCGGTGGCGGCGGAGCCTGTGAAGCTGACCACGTCCTGGCAGTCGAGCCGGTCGAGCATGTCGCCGATGCTACCCGAGACGAGCTGCAGCGCGCCCTCGGGCAGGATGTCGGCCTCGAGCATCAGGCGCACGCAGGCCTCGGTGACATAGCAGGTGGCCGTGGCGGGTTTGACGATGGCGGGCATGCCGGCGAGGAGCGTCGGCGCCAGCTTTTCCAGCATCCCCCAGACGGGGAAGTTGAAGGCGTTGATGTGGACGGCCGCGCCGAGCAGGGGCGTGCAGATATGCTGGCCCAGGAAGCTGCCCGAGCGGGAGAGTTGTTCGAGGTCGCCGTCGGAGAGCACGTGCCCGTCGGGCATTTCGCGGCGGCCCTTGGAGGCGAAGACGAAGGTGGTGCCGATGCCGCCGTCGATGTCGAAGGCATGGTCGCGCTTGGTGGCGCCGGTGTTGTAGGAGATATCGTAGAGCGCCTGCTTGTTCTCGGTCAGGTGCTGGGCCAGCGCCTTGAGCATGCGGGCGCGATCGTGGAAGGTGAGCTTGCGCAGGTTGGGACCGCCGATGGTGCGGGCGTGGTCGAGCATGGCCTGCGCGTCGATGCCCTTGGTGCCGGCGCGGGCAATGACGTGGCCGGTGATGGCGCTTTCGATCTCGCGCGCGGTATCGTCGGGCGCGATCCACTGTCCGGCGGCGTAGCTTTTGACGTTCATGAGGCTCATCCGGGCGGTCCTTCCTTCCAGGTGCGAGGCGTCGGATTCGACGGTCGTTTATTTATTGACCGACCGGACGGTTTATGCAAGATGCGATTTGAAACACGCGCGGGGAGGCAGCGGCATGAGCGATACGATTCTGGTGGAGGATCACGGAGGCTGGGTCGAGATTACCCTTAACCGGCCGGACCGGATGAACAGTTTCACCGAGGAGATGCACAAGGCGCTCTATGCCGCCCTGGCCAAGGCAAAGGATGACGGCAAGCGGGCCGTTCTTCTGACCGGTGCGGGCCGGGGTTTCTGCGCGGGCCAGGATCTTGGCGATCGCGACCCGTCGAAGATGGACGGGCCGCCGGACCTGGGCAAGACGGTGCGCGAGCTGTGGGCGCCGCTGGTGCGGATGATCCGGTCGCTGGAATGCCCGGTGATCTGTGCCGTCAATGGCGTGGCCGCGGGGGCCGGGGCCAACTTGACGCTGGCGTGTGATTTCGTGCTGGCCGCCGAGAGTGCGAAGTTCATCCAGTCTTTCGCCAAGGTCGGGCTGATCCCCGATACGGGCGGAAGCTGGAACCTGCCGCACCTGATTGGCGAGGCGCGGGCGAAGGGGCTGGCGCTGACGGCTGAGCCGATCACCGCGCAGAAGGCCGAGGATTGGGGGCTGATCTGGAAGGCGCTGCCCGATGACCAGTTGATGGAAGAGGCGCGAGGCTATGCCGCGCGGTTCGCCGAAGGGCCGACGCTGGGCTTTGCCGAAACCAAGGCGTGCATCCAGGAGGCGGCGACCAACTCGCTCGACGAGCATCTGGAGCGGGAAGCGGTCGCGATGAAACGCTGTGGTGAGAGCGCGGATTATGCCGAGGGGGTTGCGGCCTTCCTTGGCAAGCGCGCGCCGGTCTTCAAGGGGAAATGAGCATGACGCCGAAGGAACGGGCCCAAAAATCGGCCGAGGCCATGTGGAAGGATGACCGGGCCAGCCAGTGGTTCGGGATGGAAATCGTCGAGGTGGACGAGGGCCGCGCGGTGCTGCGGATGACCGTGGCGCCCGAGCATTGCAACGGGCATGGCAGTTGTCACGGCGGGGTGACGTTCTCGCTGGCCGACAGCGCCTTTGCCTTTGCCTGCAACAGCCGCAACCAGTCGACCGTCGCCCAGCACAACATCATCAGCTACCTCGCCCCCGGCAAGGAGGGCGACGTGCTGACGGCCGTGGCGGAGGAGACCGACCTGTCGGGCCGCAGCGGCATCTACGACGTGACCGTGACCAACCAGGATGGCCGCAAGATCGCTTCGTTCCGGGGCCTGTCCCGGACGATTGCCGGCACCCTGTTCGACGAATGACGCGAGGGAGGACGCGATGAAGGACCTGACACCGGAGAAATCGAGCCTCGACCCGATCGAGATCGCCTCGATCGACGAGATCCGGAGCCTGCAGCTTGACCGGCTGAAATGGTCGCTGCGGCATGCCTATGAGAACGTGCCGATGTATCGTGAGCGGTTCGACGCGGCCGGGGTGCATCCGGATGACCTCAAGTCGCTGAGCGACCTAGCCAAGTTTCCGTTCACCTACAAGACCGACCTGCGGGATCATTACCCGTTCGGCCTGTTCGCCGTACCGCGCGATCAGATCGTGCGGGTGCACGCCTCTTCCGGCACGACGGGCAAGCCCACGGTGGTGGGCTATACGCAGAACGATATCGACATGTGGGCCGACATGGTGGCCCGGTCGATGCGGGCGAGCGGTACGCGGCCCGGGGATATCGTGCATGTGGCCTATGGCTATGGCCTGTTCACCGGCGGGCTTGGCGCCCATTACGGGGCCGAGCGGCTGGGCTGCACGGTGGTGCCGGTGTCGGGCGGGATGACCGAGCGGCAGGTGACGCTGATCGACGATTTCAAGCCGAAGACGATCATGGTGACGCCATCCTACATGCTCAACATTCTCGAGCAGTTCCACAAGGCGGGGCTCGACCCGCGGGAAAGCTCGCTGGAGGTGGGGATTTTCGGTGCCGAGCCGTGGACCAACGCGATGCGGTCGGAGGTGGAAGAGGCGTTCGACATGCACGCCGTGGATATCTACGGGCTGTCCGAGATCATGGGGCCCGGCGTGGCGAACGAGTGCGTCGAGACCAAGGACGGGCTGCATATCTGGGAGGATCATTTCTTCCCCGAGATCATCAACCCCGAGACGGGCGAGGTGGTCGAGGATGGCGAGATGGGCGAGCTGGTCTTCACCACGCTGACAAAGGAAGGGCTGCCGATGATCCGCTACCGGACGCGCGACCTGACCCGCCTGCTGCCCGGCACCGCGCGCAGCATGCGGCGGATGGAGAAGATCACCGGCCGGTCGGATGACATGATCATTCTGCGCGGCGTCAACGTCTTCCCGACGCAGATCGAGGAGCAGGTGATGGCGACCGGCGGGCTTGCGCCGCATTTCCAGATCGAGCTTTACAAGGCGGGCCGGATGGATGCGATGCGGGTGTTTGTCGAGGCCGACCCGAAGGCGGCCGACGAGGCGAGCAAGACCGCCTCGGCCCGGATGCTGACCAAGCACATCAAGGATGTGGTGGGCGTGTCGGCCGAAGTCATCGTCGGCGACCCGGGCGAGGTCGCCCGCTCGCAGGGCAAGGCGCAGCGCGTGATCGACAACAGGGCGAAGGAGTAAGGCTTGGCCCGGACGATCGCCAAGGACCACGACGAAAAGCGGGCGCAGATCCTGGCCTCGGCCGCGAAGGTATTCGCGACCGAGGGGTTCGACCGCGCGTCGATGACCCAGCTGGCGCGCGATTGCGGGATCTCGAAGGCGAATATCTACCACTACTACGACGGCAAGGACGCGATCCTATACGATATCCTGGAGACCTACCTGCGGCGGCTGCGTGACCGGATCTGCAGCATCGAGCTTGAGGGGATGGCGCCGGAGGAGCGGGTCCGCGCCCTGGTGCGGGAAATCCTGCTGGCCTACCAGGGCTCGGATTACGAGCACCGGGTTCAGGTGAATGGCGTGGGCCGTCTGCCGCCGGAGGAGCAAACGGTGCTGCGGGGCTATCAGCGCGAGATGGTCGTCTATGTGGGCGACGTGCTGAAGGGCGTCGCGCCCGAGGCGTTGGGCGATGACAGCGCCAAGCTGCGCTCGGTGACGATGTCGGTCTTCGGGATGCTGAACTGGTATTACATGTGGAACAGCGGCGCCGGCCCCGAGGCGCGCGAGGATTACGCGAGGGTCGTGGCCGACCTGACGCTGAACGGGGTGCGCGGGGTTTAGGCATTGACCCCGGGTCGGTTTCATCCAAGGTTGAGCGCGTTTGCGACCAGCTTCAGGAGACAGCCATGACCGCCCGCCCGGATGATTTGCAGAGCTTTCTCGATGCCAGCCTCGACGCGTTCGAGGCGCACGCGGTGGACCCGGAGGCGCAGGCGTCGTTGGCCAGGATCAGGGCCGCGCTGGCCGAGCCCGGTGAGATGGCGAAGAAAGACGGTGGCCGGCTGCCGGTCTGTGCCCTGCTTGCCGAAGTGGCCGCGCCGGAGCGGTTCGAGGCGCCCGACCTGCGGCAGGTGGCCGAGGCGTTCGGACAGCTGGAGCCGCGTCTGGAATGGCGGACCCGCGGTGGCGACATGTCGACGGCGAGCGAGAACATCAACGAGGGCCATGCCAACGCGATGATCGTCGGCCCCGGTGGCATTGAGCGGCGCTCCGACGTGTGGCTGGGCGTGTCGCTGCTGGCGCCGCACGTGCGCTACCCCGATCACACCCACCCGCCGGAGGAAACCTATCTGGTGATGAGCGAGGGCGAGTTCCGGCATGGGGACAGCGGCTGGTTCACGCCGGGGGTCGGCGGGTCGCTTTACAACGAGCCGGGGATTACCCACGCGATGCGGACGGCGGACAAGCCGATGTTCGCGATGTGGGCCTTGTGGGGTGGCGAGGGATAAGCGCCATACGTGATCGTATGGAGCGTTGATTGCCCAGCCCGTTTCCTAGTCTATCCAGACAGTGACCCTGTCGGCGCGGCCCTCGGCGTCGATCACCGAGAGGGTGGAGTAGCCCCGCGACAGCCCGTTCAGCACGGTATCGCGTCGGTGGATGCCGGTGAGGACGGCGGCGCCGTTGGCCATCCAGGTGAAGGGCGGCGTGCCATCGCGGAGCTTAACGGCAAGGCCGATGCCGTCGACCGGCAGGCGCGCACCGGAGGGCGGGAAGACCAGCTTGGGCGCGTCCTCGTCGGGGCGGAAGACGGCCTCGCGCCCGGTGAAGCGCTTGAGGGGCTGGGGGAGTTCGGCCGTCGAGACGATGAGGGTTTCGGGCGGGGGCGGCGGCAGGGGGTCGGCCTCGGGCTTGAGGCGCTGGAAGGCTTCGAAAAGGATGGGCGCCGCGAGGTCGCCGCCGAAGGCGCCGGGCACCGGCGTGCCATCGGCACGGCCGATCCAGACGCCGGCGACATGTGCGCCGTCGAAGCCCACCGCCCATGCGTCGCGATGGCCATAGGAGGTGCCGGTCTTGTAGGCGATGCGCCCGCGCGGTGCGCCGGGGGGCGGCGTGAGGCCTGCGAGGATGTCGCCGACCTGCCATGCGGCGGAGCGGCTGATGACGTTGTGGATGGGCGTTGTCGGCGGGCTGTCGTGCCAGTGGAGAGGGCGGGTTCGGCCCTCGTTGGCGAGCATGGCGTAGAGTTGGACAAGGTCGGTGAGGGTGACGCCGACACCGCCCAGGGCGACGGCGAGGCCGGGCTGATCGCCGGGGAGTTCGGGGGCGAGCCCGGATTTGCGCAGGGCGTCCATGAGGTGCGCGGGCCCGATCTCGTTCAAAAGCAGGATGACGGGGATGTTGAGCGACTGGCGCAGGGCGTCGGTGACGGAAAGCTCGCCCCGGAAGGCGCCGTCGAAGTTCTGCGGGGCGTAGCTGCCGAAGGCGACGGGGCGGTCGTTGATGAGCGTCTGGGGGTGGGCGAGGCCACGGTCGAAGCCCATGGCGTAGACCAGCGGCTTCAGGGTCGAGCCGGGCGAGCGCAGGGCGCGGGTCATGTCGACATAGCCTTGCCGCCCGTCGCCCGAGGCGTAGCTGGCGGAGCCGACGGAGGCGAGGATCTCGCCCGAGCGGTGGTCGGCGATGACGAGGGCGACGGAGACACCTTCGGGCAGGGTGCGCAGGCTGTCCTTGGCGAGGGATTCCACGCTTTGTTGCAGGGTGCGGTCGAGGGTGAGCGTGTGGCGCGGGGCGACGGGGCTTTCCGCGAGCGCAAGGTCGGTGAGGTGGGGGGCGAGGGCCGGGAAGGGTTTGCGGGCGAAGGGGACGGGTTCGGAATAGGCGGCTGTGATCTCGCTTTCGGAGAGGATGTCGGCGCCACCGAGCCGTTCGAGAACGCGGTCGCGGGCGTCGCCGGCGGCTTGGCGGTTGCGGTCGGGGCGGCGGGCCTCGGGTGATTGGGGAAGGGCCACGAGGAGGGCGGCCTCGGCTGCTGTCAGGCGTTTCGGTTCCTTGCCGAAATAGGCCAGCGTCGCCGCGCGCACGCCTTCGAGGTTGCCGCCGAAGGGTGCGCGGGTGAGGTAGATCTGGAGGATGCGGTCCTTGGAAAGCCGCCGTTCGAGGGCGAGGGCCACGCGGATCTGGCGGAGCTTGCCGGAAAGCTGGCCGGTGCCGCTGTCTTCGAGCAGGCGGGCGGCCTGCATGGTAAGGGTGGAGCCGCCGGAGACAACCTCGCCGTGCCAGAGCGCCTGCCCCACCGCGCGGAGTATGGCGCGGGGGTCGACGCCGGCGTGCTGGAAGAAACGCTTGTCCTCGTAGCCGATGAGCATGTCGATATAGCGGCGGTCGACGGCATCGGGGCCGACCGACAGGCGCCAGCGGCCGTCTTCCACGGTGTAGAGGCGAAGGAGGTCGCCGTTGCGGTCGCGCATTTCGGTCGAGGTTTCGGTGACCAGCACGGGCAGTTGGGTGGCATCGACCCAGCGGTCGAACGTGTCACGGCCCAAGCCTGCGGTAAAAAGCACGAGCGCGAGCGCAAGGAGGAGGCGGTCAGCCCTCATGGGTGACCTCGCCTTCCCAAAGCTCGGGGTAGAGGGTGACGAAGCCGGTCTGATCGAAACTTAGCTGGGTGGCGAAGTCGGTCTGATCCGCGAAGTAGGACATAACGTCGGGCTGGCCGGTGCGGGCGTAGGTCTGGTCGAGCCGGGTGAGGGCGGGCTCGGGGTAGCGCAGCCAGGCCGCGGAGGTTTGAAGCGAGGTGTCGCGCCCTTCGAGCAGGCGGCGCAGCGGCATGAGGTTGGTGGCCGGCGTGAAGGACAGGTCGATATCGGCCACGCCGTCGAGGCCGGGCTGCTCGGCCTCGTTCAGCAGCCAGCTGCCGTTGTCGCGCAGCGCATGCAGCCGCACCTCGCGGTCGTCATGGACCCCCGCGATATCGGCGCTGAGCGTGTGCCATTGTTCGTCGCAGCGCACCACGTAGTCGAGCGCCGCAAAGCCGCCCTCGTCGCGGAACCGGGCGTGACCCACCAGCAGCCAGCCGTGAGCGGCGTGGCTGAGGCGGCACTTGTCCTCTCCGGCGCGGTCGAGGGCGCGCCAGTGGGCGGTGGCGACGACGCGTTCCGTCACTCGGTCACGCGCATCTGCCCGGTGGCGGAATGCGCCCGGTATTGCGGGCGGTACATGTCCTCGACCGAGACCGCCGGGTGGTGGTAGCGGCCCGGAGAGACCGCGCGGACGATATAGGCCAGCTCGAACGGCTTGTCCGAACGCCAGTCGACCGCGGCGAGGAACCGGTCGGAGCGGAACTCGGTGTAGCGTGCGCTGGCGGGGTTGAGCCAGTCGAGCGCGCGGATATCGCCCGAGCGCAGCAGGTTGGGGTTGTCGATCTCGAGGCCGGCGGGCAGCGGGTCGTCGACCATCAGGCGGGCTTCGCCCTTCTCGAAGGGCGTGACCTTGATGACGGTGACGAGGCGGGTGCCGGTTTCGACGCTGTCGAGGGTGACGGCGTTGCCGTCGAGGTCGTAATAGCGGCGCTCGATGGCATAGCCGTAGCCGCCGGGCTCGGGCGCGACGGTGGGCACGCCGATGGTGGTGAGCGTGATGTCGACGGGGCGGTCGCCGGTGTTGGCGATGGTCTGATCGGTGAACATCTCGGCGCTCACCTTCTGCACCAGCGGGCCCGAGACCGGTTCGCCGTTGAGGGTGAGGCCGGCGAGCGACGGATCGTCGATCAGGGCCTGCGTGGCCAGAAGGGTCCAGGCCTGTTCCTGGGTCGACATGTTGGGGCCGACGTCGGACAGGGTGTCGGCCAGGGCCGAGGCGTCGACCACGTTGCTGCCTGCCTCGACGGCCAGCGCCAGCAGGCCCGCGCGGTCGCGCAGGCGGGTGCCGTAATCGGCCCGCCAGACATGGCCCTCGTCGCCCGACTGGCCCACGACGCGGCGCACGGCGAGGGCGAACATGCGGTCGGCGCGGGTCTGGTCGCCGTAGGAGGCCAGCGCCGAGCCGAGCTGGGCCAGGGCCAGCGGGGTTGCGAAGGCCTCGGATTTCACGTCGGCGTAGTAGCGCAAATCGCCCATGCGCGCCGCGCCTTCGCGGGCGAGGACCATGAGTGCATAGGCCACGTCTTCGCCGCCCTCGTCGAAATCGGGGGCGTAGTTGACGCGGTTGCGCAGGTTGTCCATCGCCATGGCGAAGGCCTGTTGCGGCACGTCATGCCCTTTCGATTTGGCGCGGGAGAGGAAGTCGGTGACATAGGCGTCGAGCCAGAAATCGCCCGAGTCCGGGTACCAGAGGCCGAAGCCGCCGCCGGTGGACTGGCGGGCAAGGACGCGGGTGACGGATTGCTCGATGCGGGTGTCGATGCGGTCCTGCTCGCCCAACCCCAGCGCCTCGGCCACCGCGTTGAAATAGAGGAGCGGCATGGCCTGTGACGTGACCTGCTCGGTGCAGCCATAGGGGTAGCGGTCGAGCGCAGTCAGGAGTTGCGGGGCGTTCATCTTCGCCAATGGGCCGGCGGAGAGGATGGCGCTGCCTGTGCCGGGTTTGAGCTCGGCGAAGACATCCTCATTGAGGGTGAAGCTGTTGCCGGGCGCGAGGGAGAGGCGGCGGGTTTCGGCAATCTCGGGGTCGTTGGAGCGGACGCCGAGTTTCAGCGACTTGGTCAGTTGCTGGCCGTCGGGCGTGGTGAGGGCGACGCGGAGGTCGTAATCGCCCACCTCGCCGGCCGTGACCGGCAGGCGGAAGGTGGCTTTTTCGCCTTCGGCGAGGTCGAAGCCGGAGGGGATGGCATCGCCCAGCGTCAGCCCATCGGCGGTGACGTCGAGGCCCATGCGGCCCGCGGGCCCGTCGGCATGGACGATCTCCAGCAGAAGGCGGCTCTGGTCGCCGGGGGCCAGGAATCGGGGCAGCGAGGCGGTGACGACGACCGGGTCGCGGACGATGACGTCACGCTCGGCCTGCCCCACGGCGCGGGGGGACCATGCCACCGCCATCAGGCGGACGGTGCCGTTGAAATCGGGGATGTCGAACGTGGCCTGTGCCGTGCCATCCGGGCCGATGGTGAGGGGGCCGGAGAAATAGGCGACAAGCTCGTCCTGCGGCGGGGGCGAGTCGAACTGGCTGTTCGAGGCGTCGCCGCCGGAGCGGACCTGCCCCTGGGCGCCGTTCATGCCGTCGATCAGGCGCCCATAGAGGTCGCGGATCTCGACGCCGAGGCGGCGCTGGCCGAAGTAATGACCGGAGGGGTCGGGGCTTTCGAAGCCGGTGAGGTTGAGGATGCCGAGGTCGACCGCCGCGAGGGTGACGTAGGCGGTGTCGCCGTCGCCGATGCCGTCGACGTTCACGGTGACGTCGAGCGGGCCGCGCGGGTCGGACATGTCGGGCGCGTCGATGGAGACGTCAAGCTGGCGGTCGCCCGGTTCGATCTTGGCATAGGACAGGCCGAGGGAGCGGGCCGGGTTGTGGCCGGCGGCGACGTTCATCGGGCGGATGACCTGGGCCGTGACATAGGCGCCGGCGCCCCATTCGTCGGTCACGGGAAGGGGGATGGTGTTCTCGCCCTCGGTGACTTCGACCGCCTGCATGTCGATCACGTGGTTCGACATGACGGTGATGAGGGCCGTGCCGGCATAGCGGGGCACGATGCGGAGTTGGGCCGTGTCACCCGAGCGGTAGCCGGGCTGGTCGAGGGACAGTTCCAGCGTGTCGGGCGTGCTGGAGGCGTCGGCGGGTGCGTACCAGCCGGCGTAGAAGTCGGAGGAGGCGGCGACGTAGGTGCCGTCTGTCCGTTCCACGACCAGCTCGTACTGGCCCCATTCGACGGGGGCGGAGACGGTGACCGGGTCGCCGCCCAGCGTGGCCTCGCCGGTGGCGACGCGGCTGCGGGTGGTGACCGGTTCCCAGTTCCACGAGCCGTAGTCCTGGTACCATTGGTAGCGGGTTTCGACGCGGTTCATCGTCCATGTCACCTGCATCGGCGTGGGCGAGAGGTCGGCGCCCAGCGAGATGACCTGGAAACTGGCGTCGGTGCCTTCGGCGACGACGCCGTCGAAGGCGGGCTTGAGGCCGATCATCGGGCCGGCGGGGGCGAGCATGCGCTTGGTTTCGCGCTCGACCGGGCGGCCCGAGCCTTCGCGGACGGAGATGCGCACGGACGCCTCGAACGGGCGGTCGGTGACGGAGGTTTCGGGCATCTCGACGGGGGTGACGAGGATGCCGTCGGGGCCGGTGGTGCCGCCGTCGATATAGCCGGAGCGGGCGTTGACCTGTTCGTCATGGCGGCCGAATTCGTAGCCGGGGAACGCCTCGAGCGACCGTTTGGGCCGCAGGGTGACGGTGCCGTTCGACTTGAGGCCCGCACCGGGGGCGCCGAAGAGGTACTTGGCGTCGATGGTGAGGGAAGGCTTGTCGCCGGGGCGGATCTCGCCCTCGGGCAGGGAGAGGGTGAAGTCGATACGCTCGGGCAGGAAATCCTCGACGAGGATGGTCTGGCTGGCGAGCGTTTCGGCGTCGGGGTCGGCCTTGATGTCGAGGGTCCAGGCGCCGCGCGGGGCGGATTGCGAAACGGGCATGGTGAAGACATGGCCGCCGGCGGAATCCTCGGCCGAGAGGTGGCGGGAATATTCCACGCCGTCGGGGCGCTTGAGGATGGCGGTGAGGGGCAGGCCCTGCACAGCTTCCGCGCCGCTGTCGCGGGCGAGCGCGGTGGCATGGATCACCTCGCCCGCGCGATAGGCGCCGCGATCGGTGGCGAGGAACACGTCGACCGGCGGGGCGGGCTGCCGCCCCTCGACACCACGGTCGGAGAGGTCGAAGGCCGGGTCGGTCAGGGAGAGAAAGGCGAGGTCATCCTCGCCCTGTTTCGCCAGCACCATCGCGGGGGCCGCGCCATCGGTGCCGCGAGTCAGGCCGGGGGCGAAGAGGGCGTGGCCGTTTGCATCGGTTTGCAGCGTGCCCAACTCGCGGTTGCTGCGGGAGAGGAGGGTGAGGGTGACGCCTTCCTCGGCAGCCGCATCGCTGAGACCGCGCACGAAGACGTGCAGGCCGTCGGTGCCTTTCAAAGTCGTAAGCCCGAGATCGGTCAGGACGAACCATTGGGTCGCCCCGGCATCGTCGTAGAGGTCAACGCCCGGCACGCGGGCGGTCAACGTGTAGATGCCCGGCGGCTGATCGGCGAGCACCTCGCCCATGGGAAGGCGGGTGGTCATCGTCTGGTTCAGCTCGTTCTGCACCTCGCCAGTGCCTTGCCAGATGTCCTCGGCAATATCGTCCGAGAACCGGCGATCGGCGTAATAGCTGAGCGGTCGGGCGAAATAATCGTCCTGGATGGCGCGCAGGAGATTGCGGTCGCTGACCCGGCGGAGGATCAGGTCGACCTCGTCAAGGTTGACGGTTTCCAGCGGCAGCGCGGTGTCGGCGGCCTTGGGCAGCACGTAGTTGCGACCCGGGAAGGCCACCTTGGGCGAGCGGTCGCGGACATAGAGCGTGATCTCGACGTCTTTCAGAAGCTCCTCGCCGCTGGCGGCGGGCAGGCCCTTGCGGAAGGTGACGCGGTAGCGCTCGCCGTGCTGAACACCGTCGATGCAAAGCTGGCGCTCCTCGGCCTGCACCACAAGCCCGGCATCGGGCAGGCGGACGTAAGGCGTGTAATCGGTGCCGGCCTGGATCAGGTCTTCGGAGAATTCGGCGCAGATGCGCGGGCTGGCGCTTTCGTTGTCGGAGCGATGCTCGGTGATGCGGAAGCCGTACTTGGCCACGGCGCTTTCCAGCTCTGACAGCACATCGTCACGCGGCTGGATGCTTTCGGCAAGCCGCAGCGCATGAACCATGTCGCGCCCGCGGCCGATCTTTTCCAGCGCCGGGGCCATGGTGAGAAGCGCGTTGATACGCACCGGATCGGCCTGTGCGCGCAGGTAGGCGTTGACCGAGGCCTCGAAGGCGCGGGTGGCGTTCTGGCGCTGTTCCGAAGTCTTGTCGGTCTGGATCAGCAGCGAGAGGCGGGCGTATTCGACCCATTGGTCGGGCGCGTCGGTGGCGGCGACGATGGCGCCTGTCCAGCGCATGGCATTGAGGAAATCGTTGTCGGAGAGCCGCTGTTGCGCGGCCGAGAGCATGGCGGGTGTCTCGTATTGGCCGCCCGGGTGGCGCCAGGAGAGGCCGATGGCCTGGTCGCGGGCGTTGTTGAAGTCGCCCTGCGAGAGGAAGCCGAGGTCTTCGGTTCGGGCGTCTTCCTGCGACAGAACGGCGGCCTCGGTGTTCAGGATGCGGGCCGAGACCGCGCCTTCATACGCTTGCGTGTCTTGCACCGCGCTTTTCGGGAAACAGGCGTTGGAGCGGGAGTTGAACGTGTAGGCCCGGCAATCGGCATCGGCGAAACAGGCGGTGCGGCAGGCCGTGCGCGTGGTGTCGAAAAGCGGCTGCAGGTCGGCGCCGTAGAAATCGGTGTCGAGGGTGATGACCTCTCGCCGTTCGGGAACGGTGCCCTGGGCTGTGGCCTGAATGGCGATGAGACCGAAGAGAATGACTGATGAAATGAAACGGAGCATGGGGCCCTCCCGACCAAAGTTGGCGTATCGTGCCACGAGCATTCTCATTTCACAACGATTCCAACGCTTCGGCGGCCAAGGGTTAACGCGTTGTTTACGCGGGTAACGGATTGTGAAGGCCACACCTGAACGTGGGCTTGCGGAGATCGGGCGATGAGCCTTGCCAACAAACTGGCCGAAGAACGCCGTGCAAGGCTGGCGGCCGAGCGGCTGCTGGAGCAGAAACAGGCCGAGCTGCATGCCGCGAACCGCAAGCTGGGGCGGCACGCGCTGGCGTTGACCGAGGAGATTTTCGAGACCCGCGCCGAAGTTCAGACCGTGCGCGACGAGAATGCGCGGGTGAAATCCGACCTGAGCGCCGCCAACCAGAAGATCCAGATCGCCGAGCGGCGGTTGTGGCATTCGATCCAGACGATCCAGGACGGGTTCGCCTTTTTCGACGTGGATGGCCGTATGATCGCGGCGAACAAGGCGTGGCTGTCGGTGTTCGAGGGGCTGGAGGAGGTGCAGCCGGGCATTGCCTATGTCGAGATCCTGCAGATCGCGACGGAAGAGGGGATTGTCGATATCGGCGACCGGCGGCCGGTGGAGTGGCGCGAGGCGATGCTAGACCGGTGGCAGAGCCCGGACCCTGAACCAGTGGTCATACGGCTATGGAACGGCGAGTCCATCAAGCTGATCGACCAGCGCGGGCATGGCGGCGACGTGGTGAGCCTTGCGCTCAACATCACCGAGACGGTGCGCTACGAGGAGCAGCTGAAGGCGGCGCAGCGGGCGGCCGAGGCGGCGAGCAAGGCGAAGTCGTCCTTCCTGGCCAATATGAGCCACGAGATCAGGACGCCGATGAACGGGATCGTCGGCATGTCGGAGCTGTTGATCGACACCGCGCTGAACGACGAGCAGCGCCTCTTCGCGGACACGATCAAGAGCTCGGGCGAGGCGCTTCTGGTGATCATCAACGACGTGCTGGATTATTCCAAGATCGAGGCGGGCAAGCTTGACCTGCACGAAGAGCCGTTCGATCTCGAGCGGTGCATCTACGAACTGGTCACGCTGATGCAGGTGAACTGTCGCGACAAGGGAGTCGAGCTGCTGGTGGAGTATGACATGTTCCTGCCCGGTCGCTTCGTGGGCGACCCGGGGCGGATCAGGCAGGTTCTGACCAACCTGATCGGCAACGCGGTGAAGTTCACCGAGGCGGGCTATGTGATCGTGCGGGCGACGGGGGTGCAGGGGGCCGGCGTGACCGAGCTGCATGTCAGTATCGAGGATACCGGCATCGGCATCCCCGAGGACAAGGCGAAGCACATCTTCGGAGAGTTCAACCAGGTCGACGAGGCGCGGAACCGCAAGTTCGAGGGCTCGGGGCTGGGGCTGGCGATTTCGAAACAGCTGATCGGGATGATGGGCGGGCGGATCTGGGTCGACTCCCGGGAAGGCGTCGGCTCGACCTTCGGATTCAAGATCAACCTGCCCGCCGCCGAGACGCTGGAGGCGGACGACGTGCGCTTGCCGGACGGGCTGCGCACGGTGCTGGTCGTCGATCCGCAGGATGTGCGGCGGGCCGTCCTGTCGCGGCAGATGGCGGCGCTCGGGCTGTCGGTGGTGAGCGCGGCAAGCGGGGCAGAGGCGCTGGCGCTTCTGCCCCGCGCCGTGGACCTGGTGATGACGGCGCACACGATGCCCGAGATGGACGGGCTCGAACTGGCCGAGGCGATGCGGGCGACGGGCATGCAGCTTCCGGTGCTGGTGATGAGTGCCGACCCGGCCGTGGCGGAGCAGGACCCGGGGCGGCGGCACGTGCAGGGCGTGCTGCCCACACCCTTGCGGCGGAGCGATTTCTTCGCGGCGATGCGCGGGTTTGCGGCCGGGCTCCGGCCCGGCGGTGGCGCGGGCCGGGCGATGCGCGTGCTGGCCGCGGAGGACAACAAGACCAACCGGCTGGTCTTTTCCAAGATGGTGGCGGCGCTGGATATCGACCTGCGCTTTGCCGAGAACGGGGCAGAGGCGGTGGCGATTTTCCGGAATTTCGCCCCGGATTTGATATTCATGGACATTTCCATGCCGGAAATGGACGGGAAGCCGCCACGCGGTGCATTCGCGAGGCCGAGGTGGGCACCGGCCGGCACGTGCCGATCGTGGCGATGACGGCCCATGCCATGGGCGGAGACGAGGCCGAGATCCTCGCCGCCGGGCTTGACCGCTACCTGACCAAGCCCCTGAGCAAGGACGCCATTTCAAAGGAGATCGTTGCGGCCTGCCCGGCGGGGGTGCGCCCGCCGGCGGCCGGAGTTCAGGCGGCGTCCTGAGGGCGGACGAAGGCGGGCTTGTCCGGCTCCGTCAGGTCGGGGCGGTGGCGGTAGCCGCCGGTGTCGAAATCGGTCAGGCTGTCGGGATCGGTCAGCCGGTTCTGGACGATGAAGCGGGCCATGGCGCCGCGCGCCTGCTTGGCGAAGAAGCTGACGACCTTGGGGCCGTCGGGCTTTTCCTCCATGAAGACCGGGGTGATGACGCGGAGGTTCAGTGCGTCGGGTTTGACGGCGCCGAAATACTCCTGGCTGGCGCAGTTCACCAGCGTGTCGGTGCCGAGGGTCTCGGCCTGTTCGTTGAGGGCCTTGGCGATGCGGTCGCCCCAGTAATCGTAAAGCGACTTGCCGCGCCGGGTTTTCAGGCGGCTGCCCATTTCGAGGCGGTAGGGCTCGATGGCGTCGCGAGGGCGGAGGAGGCCGTAAAGGCCGGAAAGGATGCGCAGGTGATCCTGGGCATAGTCCATTTCCTCTGGGTCCAGCGAGGCGGCCTCGAGCCCGGTATAGGTGTCACCGGCAAAGGCCAGCGCAGCGGGCTTGCTCTCCATCGTGCCGAAAGCCTTGAACCGGTCGGCGTTGAGCTTGGCGAGGTTTTCGCTGATGCCCATGAGCTTTTGCAGGTCTTTCTGCGTCAGGCCACGGGCCGTCTTGGCGAGCGCCTTGGCGTCGTCTGCGAATTGCGGGTCGGTGGCGGTGGTGTCCACCTCCGACATGTCGAGCTTCTTTGCGGGCGAGAGCACCACCAGCATGTTTGTCCCCCAGGTGAATATCCGTTGCCGGTGACTTAGTCCGCCATTTGCAGAACGTCCAGAAACGCCGCGCCGAAACGGTCGGATCGTTTCTCGCCCAGCAGGCGGGCCATGTCCTGCAACGTGCCGGGCCGGGCCGAGGCGACGCGTGCCAGAAGCGAGGAGGAGCAGCTGAGCGGCTTGTCGGTGCCGGTTTCGCCACGGGCCAGATCGGCCTGCACGGCGAGAAGGCGGTCGTAAAGCTCGCCCGCCTCGCGCCCGGCGAGTTTGCGGCGGGTCGGGTGCATGGCCTCGGCCTCGCCCCGGATCACCTCGAGAAAGGCGGCGCCGTATTGTTCGAGCTTCTTGGCGCCGACGCCGCTGATGCGGGCCATGTCGTCCATGCTCTGCGGGCGGCGTTCGGCCATCTCGATGAGCGTGCGGTCGTTGAAGACGATATAGGCGGGCATTTTCGCCGCCTCGGCCAGTGCGCGGCGCTTGGCCTTGAGGGCGGACAGCAGCGGCGCATCCTCCTCGGACACCAGCGCCTTGGCGGCGGGGCGGCGGGGGGTCTTCTGCATCGTGTCGCGGCGGAGGGTGATGGCCTGTTCGCCGCGCAGGACGGGGTGCGCGGCCTCGGTGATGCGCAGCGCGCCGTGGCGTTCGGGGTCGGGGCGCACGAGGTCGTGGCCCATCATCTGCCGGAAGATCGCCTGCCAGCCGCGGCGGTCGATATCGCGGCCGACGCCGAAGGTGGGCAGGTCGTCATGGCCGCGGGCGCGAACCTTTTCGGTTTCGTTCCCCGTCAGCACGTCGATCAGGTGGCCGGCGCCGAAATATTCCCCGGTGCGCAGCGCGGCGGAGAGAGCCTTTTGCACGGCTTCGGTGGCGTCGAAGGTTTCGGGCGGGCGGTCGCAGAGGTCGCAATTGCCGCAGCCTTGTGCCTCTTCGCCGAAATAGCCAAGCAGGGTGGTGCGGCGGCATTCCAGCGCCTCTGCCAGACCAAGCAGCGCGTTGAGGCGGGCGTGGTCGGCGAGGCGGCGTTCGGGCGGGGCGAGGCCTTCGTCGATCTGGCTTCGGCGGAGACGGATGTCGTCAGCGCCGAACAGCGTGAGGTTTTCGGCCGGCGCGCCATCGCGGCCGGCGCGGCCGATTTCCTGGTAATAGGCTTCGATGGATTTGGGCAGATCGGCATGGACGACCCAGCGGATATCGGGTTTGTCGACTCCCATGCCGAAGGCGACGGTGGCGACGACGATGAGCCCGTCCTCGGTGCTGAAGCGGTGTTCGACATGGCGGCGGTCTTCCGCGTCCATCCCGCCGTGGTAATGGCAGGCGTTGTGTCCATCGTCGCGCAGGGCCCTGGCCAGCGTTTCGGTCTTGGCGCGGGTGCCGCAATAGACGATGCCCGACTGCCCCTTGCGGGCGGCGACGAAGGCGGTGACCTGCTGTCGCGGTCGGTCCTTCTCGGCGAAGGCGAGGTGGATGTTGGGCCGGTCGAAGCCGCGCAGGAAGGTCTGGGGCGTCTGGCCGTCGAAGAGCTTCTGAACGATCTCGTCCTGCGTCTCGGCATCGGCAGTGGCGGTGAAGGCGGCCAGCGGCACGTCGAGGGCGCGGCGGAGTTCACCGATGCGGAGGTAATCGGGGCGGAAATCGTGGCCCCATTGCGAGACGCAGTGGGCCTCGTCGACCGCGATGAGGGAAACGCCGATGCGGCGGAGCATCCCCATCGAGGAGCCGGCGGCGAGGCGTTCGGGCGCGATGTAGAGGAGCTTGAGGCGGCCTTCCTCCAGCGCCTCCCACACGGCGCGGGTTTCCTCCTCGGTATTGCCGGAGGTGAGCGCCCCGGCCTCGACCCCCGCGGCGCGCAATGCACGCACCTGGTCACGCATCAGCGCGATAAGGGGGGAGATGACGACGGTGACGCCCTCGCGCAAAAGCGCAGGCAGTTGGTAGCACAGGGATTTACCGCCCCCCGTGGGCATGATGGCCAGCGTGTTCTGGCCCTCGGCGACGGTGTGAACGATCTCTTCCTGCCCCGGCCGGAAGGTCTGGAATCCGAAGACATCGTGCAGAAGCGTGGCAGCGCTGTGCATGAAAAGGCCCGTAGAATTTTATTGGTCTGCTCTTAGGCAGAACCTTTTCACACTAAGATTCGGTAAACAAGTCCCGGCTCAGTAAAACGCCGCCGCGTTGTTCGCCAGGATGATCCGGATCGCATACACTCCGATCAGCGCCACCAGCGGGGCGAGGTCGATGCCCGACATCGGCGGAAGGATCTTGCGGATCGGCCGGTAGATCGGCTCGAGGATGCGATTGAGCATGTCCCAGATCTGGGCGACGAGCTGTTGGTGCAGGTTCAGAACCTGGAAACTGATCAGCCAGCTCATGATCACGTGGGCGATGATGAAGAACCACAGGATATCCAGCAGCAGAAACAGGATCTGAATAATCGACGTCATCGGCACCTTCCTTGAATGCAATCGATCAACACCTAAGCGGGCCGCCCCTGAATCGCAAGTCTGACGCGAGGTTCCGGTTGACGCAGGGGTGCGGCGGGCAGAGGTCGGTGCCAAAAGCGCAGGAGGCCAAGGCCCATGTACCCGTTCATCCGGATGTTCTGGCAGATTTGGAAATACCGCAAGGCGCCACGCCTTACGATATTCGACACGCATGTGTCGCATCACATGTGCCTGCCGTGGGATATCGACATCTGGATGGAGCTGAACAACGGCCGCACGCTGACGCTGTATGATCTCGGCCGCATCCCGATGGCCTATCGCGTGGGGCTTGTCGATGTGCTCAAGCGCAAGCGCTGGGGCCTGACCATGGCGGGGGCCAGCGTGCGCTATCGCCGCCGGGTCAGAACGTTCCAGACGGTCGAGATGCACTCGCGCGGGGCATATTGGGACGACAAGTTCTTCTATATCGAGCAGTCGATGTGGAACAGGAAGGGCGAGTGCACGAGCCATATCGTCTATCGCTCGGCGGTGACCGGCAAGAACGGGATCGTGCCGCCCGCGCAGGTGATCCGCGAGCTGGGCGTCGACGAGGTGTCGCCGCCCGCGCCCGAGTGGGTGAAGGCCTGGATCGACGCCGACACCGTGCGCCCGTGGCCGCCGATGCAGGATTGACTTGAAAGCCGCCGCCCGAGCCTGTCTTATCGCGCGCAAGGGTCGGGGGGATTTCATGGCGGAACCGTCGCGTCGCAAACGCATCTGGGGCTGGTACTTTTTCGACTGGGCCAGCCAGCCGTATCACACGTTGCTGGTGACCTTCGTCTTCGGGCCGTTCTTCGCCTCGGTGGCGTCGGAATACTTCATGAACGCGGGCCTTGTCGAAGAGGCGGCGGATGCCCGGGCGCAAAGCCTGTGGTCGATGTGCCTGACGGTGACGGGGCTGATCATCGGGTTCGGCGCACCGATCATCGGCGCGCTGGCCGATACCGCCGGGCGGCGGCTTCCGTGGATCCTGGCGTTCTCGGCGATGTACGTGGTGGGCGCCGCCGGCATCTGGTGGACCCAGCCGGACGGGTCGAACATGCTCTGGGCGCTGTCCTGTTTCGGCGTTGGCTTCATCGGGGCGGAATACGCGCTGATCTTCGTGAACTCGCAGCTTCCCTCGCTCGCCCCGCAGGAAGAGACGGGGGCGATCTCGGGCTCCGGTTTCGCCTTTGGCTACCTGGGCGGGATCGTGGCGCTGGCGATCATGCTGACGCTGTTCTTCGACGATGGTGGCAAGACGCTTCTGGGCCTCGACCCGGCGCTGGGTCTTGACCCGGACGCGCGCGAGGGCACGCGCTTCGTCGGGCCCTTCACGGCGGTCTGGTTCGCGGTCTTCATGATCCCCTATTTCCTGTGGGTGCGCGATACCGGCCCGGCCCGCAAGGGGCGCGGCGTAGGCGATGCGTTGCGGCTGCTGAAGAAATCCATTGTGGGGCTGAAGAAACGGGTCAGCCTGTCGGTCTATCTCGGCTCGTCGATGTTCTACCGCGACGCGCTGAACGGGCTTTACGGGTTCGGGGGCACCTACGCGATCTTGGTGCTGAACTGGAGCATCGTCTCGGTCGGCATCTTCGGCATCGTCGGCGCCATTTCGGCGGCAGCGTTCAGCTGGGTCGGCGGCCGGTTCGACCGGGCCTTCGGGCCCAAGCCCGTGATCATCGTGGCGATCCTCGGGCTGATGCTGGTCTGCTTCACCGTGGTGGGCATGGATCGGACGCAGTTCTTCGGGATGCCGCTGGCCGAAGGCTCGGCCCTGCCCGACATGGTGTTCTTCGGCTGCGGCGTGCTGATCGGCGGCCTGGGCGGCACGTTGCAGGCGTCGAGCCGGTCGTTGATGGTGCGCCACACCGACCCCGCCGCGCCCACCGAAAGCTTCGGGCTTTATGGCCTCTCAGGCCGTGCGACGGCCTTCATGGCGCCCGCGCTCATCGGCCTTGTCACCACGCTGAGCGGCAGTGCGCGGATCGGCGTCTCGCCGGTAATTCTCCTTTTCCTGATCGGCCTCGTCCTGCTACGCTGGGTGAAAGCAGAAGGGGACAGGGATACATGGTCCGTCACGTCAAACTGATTGCGCTCATCCTCGGGCTTGCCGGCTGCGGCGGCTCGGCGCCGCAGGACTATGCCGGGTCAGAGCCGATCGTCTCGACCCAGAGCATCCCGGCGGCGATGCGGGGCGTCGAGGCCAAGAAGCTTTTCGGGGCGAAGCCGCAGGGCTCGCAGCAGGCGTCGACGCCTTTCGGCAGCTATTCCAAGGGCTGTGTGGCGGGCGGTGTGCAGCTTCCCGAAACCGGGCCCACCTGGCAGGCGATGCGCCTGTCGCGCAACCGCAACTGGGGCCACCCGGAGGCGATTGATTTCATCAAGAAACTGTCGGCCAAGGCGGCGCAGCAGCCGGGCTGGGCGGGCCTGTATGTCGGCGATATCAGCCAGCCGCGCGGCGGGCCGATGCTGACCGGGCACCGGAGCCACCAGATGGGGCTCGACATCGATATCTGGATGTTGCCGCCCAAGCGGCTGAACCTCACGAGGGCGGAGCGCGAAAGCCTGTCGTCGATCTCGCTCCGGCGGGCGAACGGGGCCTATACCAACGACAACTGGACCCGCCAGCATCACGAGGTGATCAAGGCCGCCGCCCAGGACCCGCGCACCGCGCGGATCTTCGTCTTTCCCGGCGCCAAGGTGCGGATGTGCAAGGAAGAGACCGGCGACCGGTCCTACCTGCGGAAGATCCGGCCGTGGTACGGGCATCACTATCATTTCCATGTGCGGCTGAGCTGTCCGCGCGGGGCGAAGAACTGTCAGAACCAGGCGCCGCCGCCGCCGGGCGATGGATGTGCGGATGCGCAGCAATGGGTGAACAACATCCTCAACCCGCCGCCGCCCGACCCGGACGCCCCGCCGCCCAAGCCGCGGCGCGAGCTGACCATGGCCGACCTTCCGAACCAGTGCGTTTCGGTGCTGACGTCGGAGTAGGTGCGGGCCTTGCCATGGCGCGGGGCAGGCTGTAAGCGCGGCCAGTCCCCCGCCAGGGGCGTCATTCAAGGACCGTCCGCCGCCATGAAACATCATCTGCTTCCCGGCATCCTGGCCATGGCCGCGATCGTCGTGGCCTCGAACATCCTGGTGCAGTTCCTCTTCGGCCAGTGGCTGACATGGGGGGCGTTCACCTATCCGCTGGCCTTCCTCGTCACCGACGTGATGAACCGGGTTTATGGGCGCGACGCCGCGCGGCGGGTGGTGTTCGCGGGGTTCGTCGTCGGGCTGGCCTGTTCCTTCATCGGCACGCAGATTTCGGGCGAGTTCGGTCCGCTGGTGACGCTGCGCATCGCGCTGGGCTCGGCCGTCGCGTTCCTGACGGCGCAACTGCTTGATATCGCTGTCTTCAACCGGCTGCGTGAGGGGGCCTGGTGGCGGGCGCCGATGGTGTCGTCGCTGATCGGCAGCACGGTGGACACCGCGCTGTTCTTCACCATCGCCTTTTCCGCCAGCCTCGCCGTGCTGGAGCCCGGCAACGACGTGAGCTGGGCCAACGAGATCCTGCCGCTGCTGGGGGTGGGGCCCGCCGTGCCGCTCTGGATGTCGCTGGCGCTGGCGGACTGGATGGTGAAGCTGGCGCTGGCTTTGCTTACTTTAGTGCCATTTCGCATCATCGTGCGGTCACTCATGCACCGGGCCACATGATTTTGTTTTGACAAAGCGAAAATCTGTGCCAACCTGTGGATAACCGCAACAGTTTGAAAGGAGGTGATCCAGTGTCTATAGAGGTATTGGAGAGAGGTGACGGAACAGTTCGGGAGGGTCTCGTCTAGGGCAGCCCCTGGGCGGACGACGCCCCCGGATTGGTGCGCCTAACCGCACCGCCTCCTTAAACTCTAGAGGGCCGCTTCCTACCGGGGCGGCCCTTTTGAATTTGGCCATGTCCAACGTCGGTATCACGTCGGTATTTTGTCGGTATCGCGTCGGTGCCAGGGCCCGACACCAAGAGGTTCCCATGCTGCGCATCACCAACCAGATCACCATCGAGGACTGGGAACTGACCGAGCAGTTCACCCGCTCGGGCGGCCCCGGCGGGCAGAACGTCAACAAGGTGTCGACGGCGGTCGAACTGCGCTTCGAGGCCGAGCGCTCGCCCAACCTGCCCGACCCGGTGAAACGGCGGCTCAAGCGGCTGGCCGGCCGGCGCTGGACGAAGGAGGGCGCGGTGCTGATCCAGGTGGAGGAGACGCGCAGCCAGGCGAGGAACCGAGAGATCGCCCGCGAGCGGCTGGCGGAGCTGGTGAAGAAGGCCTGCGAGAAGCCGAAACGGCGCATCCCCACGAAGCCGTCGCTGGGCTCGAAGAAGCGGCGGCTGAAGGCGAAGAAGGTGCGCGGGGAGGTGAAGGCGTTGCGGGGGCGCGTGGACGGGGAGGATTGATTGGGCGATGGGAATGATGCGTTTTTCTTTTCCAACGCAGAAGCATCAATCTTGTGAGTAAAATGCCAATGGACCCATTGAACCTTTCACTGCAAATCTAAGAATAATAACATGCTATGGCGATGCGGATTTCGAGAATATACCTAAAGAACTGGATGAACTTCAGGGAAGCCGACGTCGGCGAGCTCGCCGACGTGGTGTATGTCCTGGGTGCAAACGCAGCAGGCAAATCCAATTTACTCGAAGCAATTCGGTTTGTGCGAGATTTGGCTAAGACCAGAGGGGGTGGTCTTCAACAGGCAATAGAGAGCCGCGGTGGGATTAAGAAGATTCGGTGTCTGCACGCGCGCAAAGACACTGAGGTGGTAGTAGCGCTACAAATAGCCGACGACGAACTATCAGCTAAATGGTCCTATGAGATAGCATTCAATTTGCCGGGTAGTGGTCATCGCGAGCCGCAGGTTGTGCGAGAGACTGTAAAGAGAACTAACAGTAGTGGCGGAGAAAGCATCCTACTCGAACGCCCGGACAAAAAGGATAAGCAAGACTCATTTCTGCTCAGGGAGACGAGTCTGGAGCAAGCAAGTGCCAACGCTGAATTTCGAGATCTTGCCTCGTTTCTTGGATCTGTCTCCTATGTGCACTTAGTGCCACAGTTGCTCAAATTTGGAGATCAAATTGGTGGCCGTGTCCTCGAAGATGATCCTTTTGGCCAAGAATTTTTGTTTCGGATTGCTCGTACTCAGGCCAGAACCCGAGACGCCCGCCTTAGACGCGTCGAAAAAGCCCTTCAGGCAGTAGTTCCCCAACTGGAGGATCTTCAATTCGTCAAAGACGAGATAACCGGTCAACCTCATTTAGAAATGCGTTTCAAACACCACCGGCCCAGGGGGGCTAAGCAGCGCGAAGATCAGTTTTCAGACGGAACGCTTAGAATAATTGCTCTACTTTGGTTGATGCAGGAAAGCGGAGGGGGACCCTTACTTCTTGAAGAACCAGAGTTGTCACTGAACGAAGATGTCGTTCGGCAACTGCCTGAGTTGTTTTCGAGGATAGTGAAATCACAGAAAACGAAGCGCCAGATCATTTTGACTACCCACAGTGAAGCTCTTCTCTCAAACCCTGGCATTAATAGCGACAGTTTGTTGCTTGTGATCCCGTCTGATGAAGGTTCGCAACTGCGAAAGACTTCTGAGCAGGAGAATAATGCGCTGTCAGTGGGATTGTCGCCTGGGGAGGTCGTGCTGCCGGTCGTTAGGAAAGCAAACAAAGCGTTGCAGCTTACGCTTGATCTGTAATGTACCTTTGTAGCGAAGACGAACTCGGCAGGGCGATACTAAAGAGGCTACTAGCGGATATTTTGGGTGAGTATGAGCCCTTGGAGATTGGAGCGAGGCAGGGCGGAATCGGGCACATTGCTAAGCGACTGTCAGAATTTCACCAACTTGCAAGATATGAGTATGTTTTTGTTTTGGTGGATCTTGACCGATGCAATTGTGAGGTGGAACTGCGCCAAGATATGTTTAGCAGTGCGAGAATTTCCGAGCCCATAAACGAGTGCTTTGTTTTCTCAATTGCGAAGCGTGAAGCCGAATCTTGGTTGCTCGCTGACGTCGATGGGCTGGCATCTTATCTTAGGATCGATCCTAGGCTTATTAACCGCAACGCCGAAGACAGTGTTCTCGATCCAAAGGAGTACCTTCTCCAGATTTCGCAAAGATCACGCAACAGACCTGTGAAACAAGCGCTTCTACCGGAAAGTGGTTCAAAGTCGAAGGTTGGCCTAGGTTACAATCGAGTTCTCACGAACTTCGTGAAAGAGCACTGGAATCACGAAGCAGCTGCAGAAAGAAACGCAACGCTAAGTCGAATTCGAAGGAAGCTGGTGGGAATAGTCGAGTAACGTGATCAATGTAAGTTTCCCACCTCCCCCAACGTCCTAAACCCCACCCCCCTCTCAACAACCGCTCCCAGAAACCGTCGCAAATCCTCCGGTGTCGAGAAGAACTGCGAGCCTTTGCCGGGCGCCCTTATGTCGTGGCCGGCGAAGACGGCGGTGCCTCCGGACGAGGCGATCTGGTCGAGGAGGCGGGCTTGCCACTCCCATCCCGGGAAGGCGCGGTGTTGGAAGTCGCATAAGCCCAGGCAGTCGACCGCGTTATGCGGCCCGGGGTGGTGGTAGATGCGCGAAGGGATATCGCGTTCGGAGAGGTTTTTCGGCCCCGCGGCGCGGGTGATGCGGAAGCGTTTGGCGGTTTCGGCGAGGGTTTCCTCGGTGAAGGCGTGGAAGGGGCTGGCGAAGCTTTGGGCGGGGAAGCCCAAGGCGCGGTGTTCGGCCACCCCGGCGTCGATTTCGTGCTCGAGCCAGTGGGCGAGGCCGTGCTTTCGAAGGTATGGCCCGAGTTTCGGGTGGGTGCGGGAGTGGAAGGCGATCTCGTGGCCGTCTTCCTGCAGGGCGCGAAGTTTCTTCACCTGCCGGGGCTTGGCGTTGTGCAGGTTGCAGACGCAGAAGGTGGCGCGGGCGCCGAACTCGTCGAAGATCGGCCGGGCGGCGTGCCAGCTTCCGGCGAAGAGGTCGTCGAAGGTGAGGCAGACAAAGCCTGTCACACCACGACCTCCAGCGCCTCCTGTTTGCCGACCTCGAAGACCTTCTTGTAGCGGGCGATTTCGCTGTCCGGCCCCATCGCCTTGTTGGGGTTGTCGGAGAGCTTGACCGTGGGCCGGCCATTGGCCGAGACGGCCTTGCACACCAGCGAGAAGGGGGCGAGGCGGTCATCCGGGGTCAGGCCGCGGAAGTCGTTCGTCAGCAGAGTGCCCCAGCCGAAGGAGGGGCGGCAGCGGCCGGCGAACTGGGTGTGGAGGTCGATAATCTTGTCGGTGTCGAGCCCGTCGGAGAAGATCACCATCTTTTTCGTCGGGTCCTCGCCGCGGGATGTCCACCAGTCGATGGCGGTTTCGGCGGCGGTGGCCGGGTCGCCGCTGTCGACGCGGATGCCTGTCCAGCCCGCGAGCCAGTCGGGGGCGCGGTCGAGGAAACCCTTGGTGCCGTAGGTGTCGGGGAGGATGATGCGGAGGTTGCCGTCGTGTTCCTCGTGCCAGTCTGAGAGCACGTCATAGGGGGCGCGGGCGAGGTCTTCGTCTGAATCGGCCAGCGCGGCGTAGACCATCGGCAACTCGTGGGCGTTGGTGCCGATCGCCTCGAGGTCGCGGTTCTTGGCGATCAGGCAGTTGGAGGTGCCGACGAATTTCTCGCCCAGCCCCTCGGTCATGGCGCGCACGCACCAGTCCTGCCAGAGGAAGGAGTGGCGGCGGCGGGTGCCGAAATCGGCGATGCGCAGGCCGGGCACGTCGCGGAGGCGTTCGACCTTCTCCCACAGCTTGGTCATGGCGCGGGCATAGAGCACCTGAAGCTCGAAGCGGCGCATGTCATGCAGCACCGCCCGGCCGCGGAGTTCCATCAGCACCGCCAGCGCCGGAATTTCCCAGAGCATCACCTCGGGCCATGAGCCTTCGAAGGTGAGCTCGTACTGGCCGTCACGCTTCTCGAGCTGGTAGGGGGGCAGCTTCAGGTTCTCGAACCACTCCATGAAGGCCGGCGTGAACATCTGGCGCTTGCCATAGAAGGTGTTGCCGCGGAGCCATGTGCTTTCGCCGCGGGTGAGCGAGAGCGAGCGGATATGGTCGAGCTGTTCGCGCAGCTCGCCCTCGTCCACCAGCTCGGCCAGCTTGATGTCGGTCGAGCGGTTGATCAGCGAGAAGGTGACCTGCGTGTCGGGCTTGTTGCGGAAGACCGACTGGCACATCAGCAGCTTGTAGAAATCCGTGTCGATGAGCGACCGCACGATCGGGTCGATCTTCCATTTGTGGTTCCAGACACGGGTCGCGATATCGACCATGGGTTTCCTCCCGGGCGGGTTGCCGGACCGGTTAAAGCAAAGGGGGGCGGGGGTGGCAAGCCTTGGCGGCCGTCTTGTCGGGAACGGCGGGCGGAGAGCCGGATGGCACACCGGCCGGGCGCGAAGACAGGCCGGCTTGCCGCCAGGGCCGCCTGCCGCGCCCACTCTTCCGCCAATCGACGCGAACGAGGCCGCTCATGCGCTGCGACCGGTCGCAAAAGCGTTGTGTGACAGCCGGCTTGCATGGTTTTGTAAGCCGCATTGTAGACCTGTCCACGTCACCGGCGCGGCTTGCACCCGCCCGGAAGACTGACTAGGTGGCAGAGCGCTGTCACGTACCGGAGACACCGATGGAAGCCCGACCTCATCCGAACCAGCATGCCCGGCTCGATGCCCTGCATTCCTTCGAGGTGCTCGATACCGACCCGGAACGCGATTTCGACGAGATCGTCAAGCTGGCCGCCGCCACCTGCGGCACGGCCATTTCGGTGGTCAATTTCATCGATGCCGAGCGGCAGTGGTTCAAGGCGGAAACCGGGCTTGGCGTGCGCGAGACGCCGATCGAAACCTCGATCTGTGCCCATGTCATTCTCGAGGAGGATTTCGTCGAGATCCACGACACGCTGGAAGACACGCGGATGCAGGACAACCCGCTTTGCTGTGGCGACCCTGGGCTGCGCTTCTATGCCGGGGCCCTGCTGCGCACCGAGGACGGCCTGCCGCTGGGCACGCTTTGCGTGCTCGATTACGAGCCTCGCCGTCTCACCGCCCTTCAGCGCGACACGCTGCGCGTGCTCGCCCGGCAGGTGATGGCGCTGCTCGAGGTGCGCAAGGCGCTGCGCTCGGCCGATATCCTGCGGCGCGAGGTCGATCACAGGGTCAAGAACTCGCTGCAATCGCTGTCTTCCTTCGCCAACCTGCAAAGCCGGGCGTTTTCCTCGAGCGACGCGAAACTGGCGCTGTCGATGCTCACCACCCGGATCGACGCACTGACCCTGCTGCACGAACAGCTTTACCATACCGACGAACACGAGGCCGTCGACCTCGGTGCCTTTGTCGAGCGGGTCTGCGATCAGCTCTCGGGGTTTGCCCCGCCCGGTGTCGCGCTTCGGGCCGAAACCGCGCCGGTCATGGTCTCGCCGCAACAGGCGGTGGCGGTGGGCACCTTCCTCAACGAATTCGTCGCCAATTCCTTCAAGCACGGCTTCCCCGATGGACGGGCGGGCGAGGTGAAGGTCGATCTTGCCGCCGACGAGGCCGGCACCGTCACGCTCACCTGCTCCGATACCGGCGTGGGCATGCCCGTCGACCTGGCGACGCCCAATTCCGGGCTTGGCATGAAGATCGCCCAGGTGGTCAGCATGGAGCTCGAAACCGAGCTCGATCTGCGCAACGGGCTGCAGGGGGTGACCGCATCGCTCGCGTTTCAGGCGATGCGGCCGTAACTCAGATCGCGGCTTTCAGGCTTTCGTCGAGGTAGATCTCGCGCAGCCGCGTTGCCACCTTGCCCGGCACACCCTCGCCCAGCGTCGCACCGTCGATCTCGACCACCGGCATGACGAAGGTGCTGGCCGAGGTGATGAATGCCTCGTCGGCCTCTTTCGCCTCGTCGATGGTGAACGACCGCTCCTCGACCTCCATCTGCGCCTCGCGGGCGAACCGCAGCACCGCGGCGCGGGTGATCCCGTGCAGGATGTCGGTCGACAGCTCGCGGGTGATGATCTTGTTGCCCTTGACGATATAGGCGTTGTTGCTGGTGCCCTCGGTCACCTTGCCGTCCTCGATCATCCACGCGTCGTCGCAACCGGCCTTCTTGGCCATCATCTTGCCCATCGACGGGTAGAGAAGCTGCGTCGTCTTGATGTCGCGGCGGCCCCAGCGGATATCCTCGATGCTGATGACCTTCATGCCCTTCTTGGCGGCCGGGCTGTCGGCGAGGCCGGGCTTGGCCTGGGTGAACAGCACCAGCGTCGGCTTCACCTCGTCGGGGTCGGGAAAGGCGAAGTCGCGGTCGGCGGCGCCGCCGCGGGTGACCTGAAGGTAGACAAGCCCGTCGGTGATCTCGTTCACGCGCACCAGCTCGCGATGGATCTCGAGCAGGTCGTCGAAGGCCTCGGGCTTCTGCATGTCGAGCTCGTTGAGCGAGCGTTCCAGCCGGGCGAGGTGCCCGTCGAAATCGATGAGCTTGCCGCCCAGCACGCTGGTCACCTCGTACACCCCGTCGGCCATCAGGAAGGCCCGGTCGAAGACCGATACCTTGGCTTCGTTTTCGGGCAGGTATTCTCCGTTCACGTAGACTGTGCGCATGCTCTTATCCCCATAGTGCGGCCGATGGCGGATGCACCCCGGCTTCGTCGAATGTCAGTGGTTTGTCGCGGTCTTCCGCCAGCAGAAGCGGGCCGTCAAGGTCGGTGACCGTCGCGCCCTGCGCCACCAGAACGGCGGGCGCCATGGCAAGGCTCGACCCGATCATGCAGCCGACCATGATGTCATAGCCCTCGGCCCGCGCGGCCTGGCGCAGCGCCAGCGCCTCGGTCAGCCCGCCGGTCTTGTCGAGCTTGATGTTGATCACGTCGTACTTGTCTTTCAGCCCGGGCAGGCTCGCCCGGTCGTGACAGCTTTCGTCGGCACAGACCGGCACGGGGCGTTCCATGCCGAGCAGGGCGTCATCCTCGGCCGCGGGCACCGGCTGTTCCACCAGCGCCACGCCCAGCCGCACCAGGTGCGGGGCGAGGTCGGCATAGACCTCGGCGCTCCAGCCCTCGTTGGCGTCGACGATGATCTTCGATTTCGGCGCGCCGGCGCGCACGGCCTCGAGGCGCGGCATGTCGTCGGGCGTGCCCAGCTTGATCTTCAGAAGCGGGCGGTGTGCGTTCTTCGCGGCCTGCGCCTGCATCTTCTCGGGCTCGTCCAGCGACAGGGTGTAGGCGGTGATCTCCGGCCCCGGGGCGGTGAGCCCGGCCAGCTCCCATGCGCGCACCCCGGCCTGTTTCGCCTCGAGATCCCAAAGGGCGCAATCCACGGCATTGCGGGCCGCGCCCGCCGGCAGCAGGTCGTACAGCGCCTCGCGGTCGATCTCGACCGGCAGCCCCTCGATCTCGGCGGTCACGCTGTCGAGCGTCTCGTCATAGCGGGCATAGGGCACGCATTCGCCCCAGCCCGTCACGCCGTCCTGGGTGATCCGCACCGTCAGCACCTGCGCCTCGGTGCGCGAGCCGCGGCTGATGGTGAACACCTGCGCCAGCTTGAATACGTCGCGCGTCACGGAAATCTGCACATCGCGCCCCTTCATCTTGCCAAAAATACTCCCGCCGGAGGCATCCCGAAGGCGCCACCGGCGCGACGGTTCAGATCAGATCGCGGCCAGCGCGTCCACCAGCTTGCCCGAGCCGAAACGGTACGGGTCGGTCGCGGGCAGGCCCATTTCTTCCTCGACCTTCGCAAGATAGGCCTTCGCCTCGTCCTCGCCCATGTGCTGGGTGTTCACCGACACGCCCACCACCTGGCAGGCGGCGTTGGCGACCCGGGCCAGCGGCAGGGCGGTGTCGCGCAGCTGCTGCAGGCTGGGCAGCTGGTATTCGGGCAGGCCGCGCATATGCGCCCGGGTGGGCTCGTGGCACAGGATCAGCGCGTCGGGCTGTCCGCCATGCACCAGCGCCATGGTCACGCCGGAATAGCTGACATGGAAGAGCGAGCCCTGACCCTCGATCAGGTCCCAGTGGTCGTCGTCATTGTCCGGTGTCAGGTACTCGACCGAACCGGCCATGAAGTCGGCGATCACCGCGTCGAGCGGCACGCCGTCGCCGGTGATCAGGATGCCGGTCTGGCCGGTCGCGCGGAACGTGGCCTTCATGCCGCGCTCCTGCATCTCGCGCTCCATCGCCATGGCGGTGTACATTTTGCCCACCGAACAGTCGGTGCCCACGGCGAGGCAGCGCTTGCCCTTCCGCTTCTTGCCGTCGGCGATGGGGTACTTGACGGACGGAACCCGCACGTCGTGCAGAGTGCGGCCGGTCGCCTCGGCCACGGCCACCAGGTCGGGCTCGTCGCGCAGCAGGTTGTGCAGCCCCGACGCCAGGTCGAAGCCTTCCTCCAGCGCCGTCACCAGCACCTTCTTCCATTCCTTCGAGATCACCCCGCCACGGTTCGCCACGCCGATGACCAGCGTCTTGGCCCCGGCGTCCTTGGCCTCGGCCAGCGTCATGTCGGTCAGGCCGAGATCGGCGCCGCAGCCTTCCAGCCGGAACTGGCCGACCGCGTGTTCGGGGCGCCAGTCACGGATGCCGATGGCCACCTTGGCGGCCAGCATGTCGGGCGCATCGCCCAGGAAAAGCAGGTACGGGGTCTCGATCATCGCGCGTCTCCTTGTCGGTCCGGGGGCGTGGCCCCACGGGAATCAGATTTCGCGCAGTTTCCAACGAAACCGCCGCGATGTCCTCTTTGAATTGGCAATGTATCCAGAATTCAGCGCAAGATTGTTCGAACTTATGCCTAACTGTGCGAAGATTCATCGCTTTTCGGCTCTGGCCCCGCCTCGTCCTCGGCATAAACCTCGGCCTGCAGCATGCCGGGCTGGGCGATGCCGATGACGCCCGTGGGCCGGACCTCGCCGGTCTCTTCCGGCGCGTCCGACCGCACCCGCCGCGTGACCGCGATCAGCACCACGACCGTGCCCACCACCGCCAGCATCAGCGGCAGCCCGCGGCCATCGAACAGCCGCAGCGTGTTGGGCCCGATCAGCATTCCGAACACCTGCCCGAACTGCAACAGGAACGCCATCGTTCCGGCTGCCGGCACCACCTGCCCGGGGCTGAGCTGGTCGTTGGCATGCGCGGCGAGGATGGAATAGACCGGCAGCGTCACCGCCCCGATCACCGCGAAGCCCACCAGGATCGACATCGGCCGCGCATCCACCGTCATCCACAGCGCCGCCACCACCGACACCGCCGCCATGCCGATCACCACGTAGCGCCGGTCGGTCTGGTCCGAGATCCAGCCCAGCGGATATTGCGACACCGCCGCCGCCACCATAGCCACCACCAGCGCGAACGAGGCCTGCGCCTCGGAAAACCCGTTCTGCAGCGCGTAGAGCGGCAGCGAGATGAACCACGCCACCACGCCCGCGCCCATGATGACGATCCCCAGCACCGCCATGGGCGAGACCTTGTAAAGCCGCCTGACCGGCATCCGGTCGGGGGCGGTATAGTCGGGCGCGCGGTTGTTCGACAAAAGCAGCGGCACGATCGCCACCGACAGCAGGATCGAGCTCACCCCGAACAGCAGGTTGCCCTTGGGGTCGGGCAGGGCGACCATCGCGGTACCCAGCGCCGGGCCCGCCGACTGGATGATGAAATAGACCGACAGCACCTGTGCCCGGATCCGGTTCTCGGTCTTGGCGTTGAGCCAGCTTTCGGTGATCACGTAGAGCCCGGGAAAACACGCCCCCGCCAGAAGCCGCATCAGCCCCCAGCTGACCGGGTCACTGGTCAGCAGGTGCGCAATCGCCGCCACCGACACCATCGAGGCCAGCGCCGAGAACACCCGGATATGTCCGACCTTCTCGATCAGCCTCGGCGTCAGAACGGTACCTGCCAGCGCGCCCAGCGGGTAGCAAGCCTGCATGATGGCGATCTCCAGCTCGGAAAACCCGAGCGTGTTGCCCCGCACGGTCAGCAACGTCACCAGAAGCCCGTTCCCCACCATCAGGAACAGCATGCCCAGGAAAAGGGCCCAGTTGTCGATCAGGGCGCGTCTCATGCCCCCGCTCTGTCACGGGGCGTACAGGGCCCGCGCGACCATTTCCGACATACTTCGCGTCGTTTTGAGTTGCATGGTCAGCACGCACCACCGATCCCGGGCCCGAAAGCAAGGCAAGCCCAGGCGTGTCCGCCCTGAAACGTGGGGTGGGTGCCGACCCACCCCTGGTCAGATTGTCCACCCGCGGTCGGGCCGCACCCGGCGCCCTAGACCGCCCGCGCCCGCGAGAACGACACCAGCCGCCGGCTCTTCTCGTCCCACAGGTGCAGCCCGGCACAGCGGATGCTGTCGCGGATCGTCAGCCGCTTCATCTGCGCCAGGATATCGTGATCCCGCAGCACCTCGCTCAGCCGGTAGAAGGGAATGCGGCTCGCCATGTGGTGCACGTGATGCACGCCGATATTCGCGGTCAGCCAGCGCAGCACGCCCGGCAGGTCATAGTACGAGCTGCCATGCAGGGCCGCGTCCTGGATGTTCCAGTCTTCCTCGCGGTCCCAGAGCGTCTCTTCGAACTGGTGCTGGATGTAGAACAGCCACATCCCCGCCATCGCCGCCAGCAGCGTCGTCGGCAGGTAGATCAGCAACAGCACGTCGGCCCCGCCCAGCCAGGCGATCAGCGCGACGATCCCGGCGATGGCCAGGTTCGTGCCCATCGCGCTGAACCAGTACCGCCAGCCAGAGCGCATCAGCCCGGCGGGCACCCGGTTCTGAAGGAAGAAGCTGTAGAACGGCACGACCCCGAACAGGAAGACGGGGTTGCGCACCAGCCGATAGCCGGCCCGGCCCAGCCAGCCCTTCTCGCGGTATTCGCGCACCGTCAGCGTCGGCATGTCGCCCACGCCCCGCCGGTCCAGGTTTCCGGTCGAGGCATGGTGAATCGCATGGGTCCGCCGCCACACGTCATAGGGGGTCAGCGTCAGTACGCCGATGCCGCGCCCGACCCAGTCGCCCAGCCGGCGATCCTTGAAAAAGGCGCCGTGGCCGCAATCGTGCTGGATCATGAACAGCCGCACGAGAAAGGCGGCGTTGACGATCGCCAGCGGCAGCGACAGCCAGGGGCTGATGGTGTGCGCCCACCAGGCCAGCGCCCAGAGGCCGAGGAAGGGCAGAAGCGTGACAGCCAGTTCGAAAAGGCTGCGCGGGGGGAAGGGCTCGCGGTACTGCGCGAGCGTGCGGGTCCAGTCTGAAGGTCTCACGGGGATACCTTTCCGTTGGAGGATGACGTGATTGGCCGGCCCGGCCGCGTGGGGCAGGGCAGGGTCTTCGCTCAGTCTTTCCCGTCCGGGTCCGCCTCGGCATCGTCAAGCGCGGTCTCCGGCGCCCGGATCTCGGGGTCGTACGTGGCGTCCGCCTGCCTCTGGCGCCGCGCCTCGCGCAGGCGCTCGGTCTTGCGGTCGCGCTCGGCATTCTGTTCGTCGACAATGTCCCGGGCGGCCCGGGATGTCTTGTCCATGATCGATTCAAGGCGGGTCGGATCGCCGCCGAGGGTCGGCAGTTTCGAAGGCTTCGACATCTGGTGAACTCCGTGGCCGGCGACGCGCCGGCCGGTCGCATGAATCTTGCGCCGCAAGTCGCATGTAGCGCGTCTGCCGCCGATCCGCAATGACCACGGCCGAAGACCGGCGACGTGGGCGGGGCAGGGAGGGCGAAATCCACATCTTGCCCGTTAATGCACCGCCCGCCACATGAACCCGGGGTCACGCGGTGCCGAACACCGACGTAATACCGACGTTATACCGACGTGAAACCGATGCGCCGTTTCCCTTGTTTTCATGGGCTTAACCCTGATTCGGCCCGGGTTTCCCGCGCCCCGCCTTTTCTGCACCCGCAAAATGGTTGCGATCACGCCGGCAATTTTATACCGGTTGCGCCAAAGCTGACGCAATTTCCGAACCCTTCACGAGGTGCCACCATGAGCTTCCGCCTGCAACCCGCCCCGGTTTCCCGCCCCAACCGCTGCCAGCTCTTCGGCCCGGGCTCGAACGTCAAACTCTTTGAAAAGATGGCCTCTTCGGCCGCCGACGTGATCAATATCGACCTCGAGGATTCCGTCGCCCCCACCGACAAGGACGCCGCCCGCGCCAACACCATCAAGGCCATCAACGAGGTCGACTGGGGCAACAAGACCCTTTCGGTGCGCATCAACGGGCTCGACACGGGCTGGTGGTACCGCGACGTGGTCGACCTTCTGGAACAGGCCGGCGAGCGGCTCGACCAGATCATGATCCCCAAGGTGGGCTGCGCCGCCGATATCTATGCCGTCGACGCCTTGGTGACCGCCGTCGAGAAGGCGAAGGACCGCAAGAAAGCCCTTAAATTCGAGGTGATTATCGAATCCGCCGCCGGCATCGCCCATGTCGAGGAAATCGCCGCGGCCTCGCCCCGGCTGGTTGCCATGAGCCTCGGCGCGGCCGATTTCGCGGCCTCGATGGGCATGTCGACGACGGGTATCGGCGGCACGCAGGCCAACTACTATATGTTGCACGAGGGCCAGAACTACTGGGCCGACCCGTGGCACTGGGCCACCACCGCCATCGTCGCCGCCTGCCGCACCCACGGCGTGCTGCCGGTCGACGGGCCCTTCGGCGACTTTTCCGACGACGAGGGCTTCCGCGCCCAGGCCCGCCGCGTCGCCACGCTGGGAATGGTCGGCAAATGGGCCATCCATCCCAAGCAGATCGCGCTTGCCAACGAGATCTTCACCCCCTCTGACGAGGCGGTTCAGGAGGCGCGGGAAATCCTTCAGGCGATGGAAGATGCCAAGGCCCGCGGCGAAGGCGCCACCACCTACAAGGGTCGCCTTGTCGACATTGCCTCGATCAAACAGGCCGAGGGCATCGTGCGCCAGGCCGAGATGATCGACTCCATGTAAAAAGCGTCCCGCCGGCGGCACCTTCGGGACGCCTCCGGCGGGAGTATTTCCGGCAAGATGAAGCCCGACCCCATGCTTCTTCTGGCCGCAAGTATCCCGGGGGAGGCGTTGGAACCTGAAGGGTTACAACGTTGGGGGCAGAGCCCCTAGTCCGCCCGCAATTCCTGCTCCACCAGCGCAACCCAAAGCGCCCGGCCTGTCTCCAAAGCCGCGTCGTTGAAGTCGTAATCCGCTGAGTGCAGTGGCCGCGCATGGCTGCCTTCGGTGCCGTTGCCCAGCAACAGGAACGCCCCCGGCACGGCGCCCGCCATATGGGCGAAATCCTCCGAGAACAGCTTTGGCGCGCAGTCGGCATCGACCTTGTCCGCCACGCCGTCCGCCGCCCGCGCGGCGGCCTTGACCGCGTCCGCGTCATTGATCGTCGGGGGGAAGATCGTCTCGTAGCCCACGGTCGCCCCCACCTCGTGCGCGGCGCAGATGCCATCGACGATCCGCCGCATCGACGTCTCGATCCGGTCGTTCACCTCCGGCGTCAGCGCCCGGCAATCGCCGGTCAGCCATGCCCGGCCCGGCAGCACGTTGCGCGCCCCGTCCGTCTCGAACCCGGTGACCGAGACGACGCCGTTCATCGCCGGATCGAGCTTGCGCGACACGATGGTCTGCAAGGCACCCACCACCTCGGCCCCCACGGTGATCGCATCCACGCCCATATGCGGCAGCGCCGCATGCCCGCCGCGCGCCGCGATGACGATCTCGAACAGCGCTTCGCTCGCCGTGATCGGCCCGGCCCGCGTCGCCACGTGGCCCAGCGGCAGCCCCGGCATGTTGTGCAGCCCGTAGACCCGGTCGACCGGGAAGCGGTCGAACAGCCCGTCGTCGATCATCGCCCGCGCGCCGTGGCCGTGTTCCTCGTTCGGCTGGAAGATGAACACCGCCCGGCCCGAGAACGCCCCGTTTTCCGCCAGTTGCTTTGCCGCGCCAAGCGCCATCGCCATATGCCCGTCATGGCCGCAGGCATGCATCTTGCCCGGCGTCTCCGAGCGGTGGGCGACCCCGTTCGTCTCGTCGATCGGCAGCGCGTCCATATCAGCGCGGATGCCGATGCTCCTCGGCCCGTTGCCGCGTTGAAGCACGCCCACGACGCCGCATTGCCCGATGCCGCGATGCACCTCCAGCCCGAAGCTTTCCAGCAGCTCGGCCACGCGGGCGCTGGTGCGCGGCAGGTCGAATTCCAGTTCGGGATGGCGGTGAAAGTCCTGCCGCCAGCCGATCATCTCGTTCACCGATCCGTCCATGTCGTGCCTCCTGTTCCCGGCCACCCTGCGGGATTATGACCTTGCGCTCAAGCACCCCGGCGCTAGCGTGTGCCGGCATCTGTACGGGAGGAGACAGGGATGAAAACCGCCATCGTCACGGGCGCGGCACGGGGGATCGGGCTGGCCGCAACCAAGCAGTTTCTGGAGCAGGGCTGGCGCGTCGTCATGATCGATCGCGACGCGCCGGTCTTGATGGAGGAGGCCGGCAAACTGACAGATGTCGACCCGGTGGTGTGCGACGTCTCGAAGCCCGATCAGGTTGCGGCGATGGCGCGCCATGTGGAGGACACCTGCGAAAGCGTCGATGCCCTGATCAACAATGCCGGCGTCGCCGATTTCGGGCCCATCGCCGAGACGGGCTTCGACCGCTGGCGCACGGTGATGGAAACCAATCTCGACGGTGTCTTCCTGATGACGCAGGCGCTGACGCCCGCGCTTGCCGCTGCCAAGGGCGCCATCGTCAACATCGCCTCGATCTCGGGCTTGCGCGCTTCGACCCTCAGGGTGGCTTATGGCACGTCGAAGGCGGGCGTCATGGCGCTGACGCAGCAACAGGCCGTGGAATTGGGCGAAAAGGGCATTCGCGCCAACTGCGTCTGCCCCGGCCCGGTGCGCACCAAGCTGGCGATGGCGGTGCACAGCCAGGCGATCATCGACGCCTATCACGATGCGATCCCGCTGAACCGCTACGGCTCGGAAGACGAGATCGCCAGCGTCATCACCTTCCTCTGTTCGCCCGGCGCCAGCTATGTCACGGGGCAGGTGATCGCCGTCGATGGCGGCTTTGAAGCCACCGGAATAGGCCTTCCCGCCCTGCGCCAGTAATTCGCCTGCCATTTCGCTTGCCCTCGGCCGAACGGGAGGGCAATCCTTGGCGCAACATGGAACTGGGTCCCTACATTCTTCTGGCCTCGCTCGAAGGCGCGGTCACGGCGGCGGTGCTTGCGCTGACGGCCGTGGGGCTAAGCCTTGTCTTCGGGGTCATGCGGGTCGTCAACATCGCGCATGGCGAATTCTTCATGCTGGGCGCGGTGATCGCCTGGTACGTGGCGCATTCCATGGGCGGGCATCCGGCGCTGGGCTTCGTGGCGGCTTTGGTTGTCGCCCCGCTTTTCGTGGGCGCCATCGCGGCGGCGGCCGACATGACCATCCTCAAGCGGTTGGACTACGACCCCGAGCGGACCATCGTCGCCACGATCGGCCTCTTGTATATCATCCAGCAACTGACCCTCATGACCTATGGCCCCGAGGCGCGGCCCGTCGAGGCGCCATTCAACCAGCGCATCGCGCTGCCGTGGTTCGAATGGGGCGAGGAAGGGTTCGAATTCTACTTCCCTTGGGGCCTGTCGACGACATCCTACAAGCTGGCCGTGATCGGTGCCGCGGCGGTGGTGCTGGTCGGCGTCTGGCTGATGATGGCGCGCACGCGGATCGGCCTGCTGATGCGGGCCACGCAGGCCGACCGTGACATGGCGCTGGCCTTCGGCATCCCGGTCGAGCGGGTCTATGCGCTGGTCTTCGGCATCGGCGCGGCGCTGGCGGCCTTGGCCGCCGTGTTGATCGTGCCGATCCAGCAGGCGCATTACCTTATGGGGGCCGACCCACTGCTCCTTAGCTTCATCGTCGTCATCATCGGCGGGCTGGGCAGCCTGCCCGGCACCGTCGTGGCCGCCATCTTCATCGGGCTGTCCGACGGCATCATCTCGGTCTTCTTCTCGCCCACGCTGGCCAAGATCCTCGCCACGCTTCTGGTGGGTCTCGTGCTGGTCTTCCGCCCACAGGGCCTTTTCGGGACGCGCACGGCATGAGTGCGACGGCAAAGACCCTCGTGCTGCATCTGGGCCTGCTGGCGGTGCTCTTCGCGCTGCAATTCGTGCTGCCCGCCTATCACCACGGCAACCTCGCCCGGATCATGGTGCTGGCCAGCTATGCGGTGGGCTACAACATCCTCTTCGGCTACACCGGCCTCCTGAGCCTCGGCCACGCGCTGTTCTTTGCCGCCGGCATGTACGGCATGGGCCTGACCATCCAGCACGCGGGCTTCACCCCTGCGCCCGCGCTGATCGTGGGCATTCTCGCCGGCGCCATCGTGGCCGCCGGTCTGGCGCTACTGGCCCTGCGCACCACCGGGGTGGCCTTCCTGATCGTCACGCTGATGTTCGCGCAGGCGGGCTACCTCACGATCCTCTATTTCGGCGAATACACAAGGGGCGACGAGGGCTTTGTCATCCAGGCGGCCGACCGGATGCTCTGGGGCATCGACCTCAGCGACCCGACCAACCGGTATTTCGCGGCGTGGGGTCTGTTCGCTGTCTGCCTCCTGCTCTGCCTCCGCCTCATCCGCGCGCCTTTCGGCAAGACGCTGGTGGCGATCCGCGAGAACGAGGAGCGGGTCAGGATGCTGGGCTACAACACCTTCGCCCACAAGCTGGCGGCGATGGTCGTCTCGGGCACGGTCTCGGCGGCGGGGGGGGCGTTCTATGGCCTGCTCTTCGGCTATGCCGGGGCGAGTTTCGCCAGTGTGCAGTACTCGATCTTCCCGCTGCTCTGGGTGCTGCTGGGCGGGGCAGGGACGGTGCTTGGCCCCTTCGTCGGCACACTCTTCATGTTCTACCTGATCGACCTGAGCTCGGGCGTGACCACCGCCTACCTGCTGATCGTCGGCGTGGCGCTGGTGCTGCTCACCCTCTTCGCGCCGCAGGGCCTGACGGGCGAGCTGCGCCGCCGGGTCTGGGGGTGGTTGCCATGACGCTGCTCTCCACCCGGGGCCTGTCGAAGCATTTCGACGGGCTGCAGGCCGTTACAGATGTCGATTTCGACCTGAACGAGGGCGAGGTGCGCGCGCTCATCGGCCCCAATGGGGCTGGCAAGACGACGCTGGTGGGCATGATCTGCGGGCGCATTCCGCCGTCTTCCGGCACGGTGCAGTTCGACAATGCCGACATCACCGCGCTGCCCGCCCATAAACGTATCCTGCGCGGCATGGCCTACACGTTCCAGATTACTTCGGTCTTCGCCCGCCTCCCCGCCGCCGAGAACGTCGCGCTGGCTGCCCGCCGCCGGTTGCAGGGCGACGCGGTAGAGGAAGCCGTCGACGATGCGCTCAACCGCGTTGGCCTGCTCGACCGCCGTGACGAGGAGGCCGGCAACCTCAGCTATGGTCACCAGCGCCTGCTTGAGATCGCCATGGGCCTTGTCCAACACCCGCGCCTGCTGATCCTCGACGAGCCGACCCAAGGCCTCGCCGACAGCGAGATCGACGCCTTCAAGGCGCTGATCCGCGAGCTTTCGTCCGAGGCGACGATCCTGCTGATCGAGCACAACATGAGCGTGGTCATGGAAACCGCCGATCGCGTCACCGTGCTCAATTTCGGCGAGGTGCTGGCCGAGGGCACGCCGCAGGAGATTCACGAAAACGACGCCGTGCAGGCGGCCTATCTGGGGACGGGATGAATGCTGGAGCTTGATGCCGTCAACGCGGGGTATGGCCGGGCACAGGTGCTGCGGGACCTGTCGCTGAAGGTCGAAGCGGGCGAGATCCTCTGCCTTCTGGGCCGCAACGGGGCGGGCAAGACGACGACGATGCAGGCGATCATGGGGCTGCTGCCGCTGATGTCGGGCCGCGTGGTGCTGGACGGCACAGACGTCAGCCAACTGCCCCCGCACGAGGTGCCGCGACACGGGATCGGCTACATCCCGCAGGGGCGGCGGTTGTTCTCTGGCCTGACCGTGGCGCAAAATCTCGAAATCGGCCTTCGCGTGCGCGGCTCGGGCAAGGACGTGCAGGAAGAGGTGCTCGACCTCTTCCCCCGCCTGCGCGAACGGATGGACCAGAAGGCGCAAACCCTTTCCGGTGGCGAGCAGCAGATGCTGGCCACCGCCCGCGCGCTCTGCCTGCGCCCCAAGGCGCTGTTGCTCGACGAACCGACGGAGGGCCTGCAACCCTCGATGATCGAGGCGATACGGCAGGTGATCGTCAGGATGCGTGCGGCGGGCGTCGCGATCCTGCTGGTGGAACAGCGGGTCGATGCGGTTCTTTCCGTTGCCGACCGGGTGGCGTTTATCGAGAACGGGCGGAACGGAGAGGTTCTCCCGGCCGAGGCGCTGCGGCAGGATCACAGTATCGTCGACCGTTACGTGGGTGTCTGACGGCGCGTTGCGGTCTGCCCGATTTCCATTCGCACGCCCCTGAAAGAGTTCCGTTAAACATTTCCCGCATGCTTCCGGCCTCGGCGCGATCCTGTCTTTGTGTTGACTGTCTTTCGCGGGTGCCGCACCATCCCGCCAGAAAGACAGACAGGGAGAGACACGTGGCCGCCTATCACCGGCCCGACACGCTGCAGGGCGCGCTCGACGTGCTGGCGGAGAGGCCAGTCACGATCGCCGCGGGCTGCACAGACCTGTTCCCGGCCACGCAGGCCCGCACGCTGACCGGGCCTGTGCTCGACATCACCGGCATTCCCGGGTTGCGGGGGATCAGCCGTGACGAAAGTGGAATCCGCATCGGCGCCACGACAAGCTGGACCGACGTGATCCGCGCCGACCTGCCGCCCGCTTTCGACATGCTGAAACAGGCGGCGCGCGAAGTTGGGTCGGTGCAAATTCAGAATTCCGGCACGGTGACCGGAAATATCTGCAACGCGTCGCCGGCGGCCGATGGCATGCCCTGCCTGATGGCACTGGACGCTCAGGTTGAGCTTGCCTCCGCCACCGGCACGCGCACGCTCCCCCTTTCACACTTTGTTAACGGTCCGCGCCAAACCGCGCTCGAACCCGGCGAGCTGGTCACCGCCATCACCATCCCCGAGGCCGCCACCCGAGGCACCTCCCGCTTCCTCAAGCTCGGCGCCCGCAAGTACCTTGTAATCTCCATCGCCATGGTCGCCGTGCGGCTGGATATCGAGGGCGGCACGGTGCGCGATGCCGCGCTTGCGGTGGGCGCCTGCAGTGCCGTGGCGACTCGCCTGACCCGCCTCGAAGCCACCCTCGCGGGCCAGTCTGCCTCGGGCCTCTCACAGCACATCACCGACGCGGCCGTCGCCGCCGCGCTGTCGCCCATCGACGATATCCGCGCCGATGGACCCTACCGCGCCCATGCCGCCGCGGAATTGCTGCGCCGGGCCATCGACGACCTCACCCAACCGGCAAAGGCCGCCGCATGAACCGCGCCACCGGCACCATAAGCCTGTCGATCAACGGCAACCCTCTCACGCTGCCCGCCGACCCGTCTCGGCGCCTGTCGGAAGTGCTGCGCGAGGGGCTGGGGCTGCGCGGCACGAAAGTCGGTTGTGACGCCGGCGATTGCGGGGCCTGCACGGTGCTGCTCGATGGCGCGCCGGTCTGCGCCTGCCTGACGCCGCTTGCCCAGGTGGGCGGGCGCGACGTGCAGACGGTCGAGGGGTTGCAGGCGACGGCTTTGCAGCAGGCCTTCCTCCGCCACGGCGCAGCCCAATGCGGGATCTGCACGCCGGGCATGCTGATGACCGCCACGGCCTTCCTTCAGGACAGGCCCAACCCGACCCGCGCCGAGGCGGAAGAAGCTCTTGGCGGCGTGCTCTGCCGTTGCACAGGCTATGCCAAGATCATCGACGCCGTGCTGGATGCCGCGCCGGGTGCGCCCGCGCAGATGCCCGAGGCAGGCCATGCCGTCGGCGCCCGTGTCGAACGCCTCGACGGCGGCCCCAAGGTGGCCGGCACCGAGATCTATGGTGCGGATGCCTGCCCCGAGCATACGCTGCTCGTCCGGGCCGTTCGTGCGCCGTCTGCCCCCGCCCGGTTCACCCTCGGCGACATCGACGCATGGCGCGCCGCCCAGCCCGGCGAGGTGCATGTCTTCACCGCCAAGGACATCCCCGGCGCCAATATCTACGGCACCATCCCCCCCTTCGCCGACCAGCCCGCGCTGGCCGAGGACCGCGCCCGCCTGCGTGGCGAGGCGGTGGCGCTGGTGGCAGGCGAAGCGGGCGTGATCGAGGCGCTCGACCTGACCACTTTCCCGATCACGTGGGAGCAGTCCGACGCCACGGCCCTCGTCCATGACAACCGCCCCGACAACCTGCTGATCGCCGGTGTCGTGCGGCGCGGTGATGCAGACGGTGCCCTCGCCAATGCCGTTCACGTGGCCGAGGCGCAGGCTGAGACGCCCTATATCGAACACGCCTATATCGAACCCGAGGCGGGCGTGGCCTGGATGGAAGGCGACACGCTGGTCATCCAGGCCTGCACCCAAGCCCCGGTGATGGACCGCGACGACACCGCCCGCATCCTCGGGCTCGACCCGCAACAGGTGCGGATCATCCCGGCGGCGGCGGGCGGCGGTTTCGGGGCCAAGCTCGACCTGTCGTTGCAACCCCTCATCGGCCTCGTCGCGATGAAGACGGGCCGCCCGGCACGGATGATCTACACCCGCGCGGAATCGATGGCCTCGACCACCAAGCGCCACCCGTCGAAGATGACGGGCCGCGCCGGGGTGGATGCCGACGGGCGGATCACCGGCCTGATCTTCGACGGCGATTTCAATACGGGCGCGTATGCCAGTTGGGGGCCGACGGTGGCGGGACGCGTGCCGGTTCATGCGTCGGGGCCGTATTATACGCCCAACTATGCCGCCGAGGCGCGGGCGATTCATTCCTACGAACCGATCTCCGGCGCGTTCCGGGGCTTCGGCGTACCACAGGCGGCGATCCTGCAGGAGGCATTGTACGACGATCTGGCGTTGAAAGCCGGGCTCGACCGGCTTGCCTTCCGCCGGCTGAATGCATTGCAGGACGGTCAGTCGACTGTCTGTGGACAGGTGCTGCACGGCGTCGGCATCGCGGCCTGCCTCGATGCGCTGAAGGCCCCGTGGGAGGAGGCTTTGGCCAATGCCGAGACAGCCAACGCCCAAGGCGGCCGCTATCGCCACGGCGTCGGCGTCGCCTCCTGCTGGTACGGTTGCGGCAATACCGGCCTGCCCAACCCCTCGACGATCCGCGTCGGCATCACCGCCAAGGGCGAGCTGTGTCTGCACCAGGGCGCCACCGATATCGGGCAGGGCTCGAACACCGTCATTACCCAGATCTGCGCCGATGCGCTGGGCCTGCCGGTGGGGCAGTTCCGCCTGATCGGCCCGGATACCGGCCTGACACCCGATTGCGGCAAGACCTCCGCCTCGCGCCAGACCTATGTGACGGGCAAGGCGGCGCTGCTCGCGGGACAGGCTTTGCGGGGCCGGATTCTCGCGTTGAGCAACATGGCGGAAGACGCGCGGATTTCGCTCGAGCGCGGTACACTGACCGTCACCGACGATCGGGGCGAGCGCCAGGTAACGCTTGGCGACCTGCCCCCCGACGCGCACGGCTATGTCCTCGCGGCTGAAGAGACCTACGACCCGCCCACCAGCCCGCTCGACGAGAACGGGCAGGGCAGCCCTTATGCCGTCTATGGCTTCGGCGCACAGATGGCGGAACTGACGGTCGACACCCAACTGGGGACCGTCAAGGTCACCCGCATCACCGCCGCGCATGACCTTGGCCGCGTGGTGAACCCGCTGCTGGCCGAGGGGCAGGTGGAGGGCGGCGTGGCCCAGGGCCTCGGCCTCGCGCTGATGGAGGAATACATCCCCGGCCGCACCGAGAACCTGCATGACTACCTGATCCCCACCACCGGCGACATGCCCGAGGTGAAATCGATCTTCGTCGAGGTGCCCGACCCGGAAGGGCCGATGGGCCTGAAGGGGCTGGGCGAGCATGTATTGATCCCCACCGCCCCGGCGATCCTCAACGCCATCCGCCATGCCACCGGGGCGAAGGTGACCAAGCTGCCCGCCCTGCCGCACCGCGTGCTGGCCGCGATCCGAGAGGCGCAGGGATGACCGAAAAGCGCAGGCAGACCGAGGAGAAGATCCGCTGCGACGCCTGCCCCGTCATGTGCTACATCGCCGAGGGCAAGGTCGGCGCCTGTGACCGCTATGCCAATGAAAACGGGCGCATCGTGCGGTGCGATCCGCTGACGATCCTGCACCGCCGGGTGGAACAGGGCGGCGAGATCCGGCCTTTCATGGCGACGGAATGGGACGGGCAGATGGTGGGCGGTGACGACGTTTTTGTCTCGGGCGTGGGCTCGGGCACGACCTATCCCGACTACAAGCCCGCGCCCTTCATCGTCAGCCGCGAAGTCGAGGGCGCCGATTTCATCACCGTCGTGACCGAGGCGATCTTTTCCTATTGCGGCGTGAAGGTGAAGATCGACACCGACCGGCACCTGGGCCACGAGGCCGCGACCGTGCGCGCCGAGGGCGAGGCGATCGGGCATGTCACGACGTCGGAATACGGCTCGCAGATGCTGTCGCTCGGCGGGGTGGAACACCTGACAGGCGGCAGCAAGGCGGAAGGGCGCGTGACCTGCGATGCGTTGCTGAAGCTTTGCAATCGCGAGGCGGTGGAGCTGACCATCGACGGTGGCGCCACGGTCGAGGTGCAGGCGGGGCAGCCGCCGGTGGTGGATGGCCACCGCGAAGAGCGGATGCGCGTCGGCTGCGGCTCGGCGACGATCGGCATGTTCGCCTCGCAATGGCACGGGCTGGTCGACGAGGTGGTGGTGGTCGACGACCACATCACCGGCGTCGTCAGCGAGCACCAGGCGGGCAAGGTGCTGGACTGGCCCGATACCGGCATCCGCATCAAGGGCCGCCGCTCGACGCCCGGCCGGTATTTCCAAGTGGCGCAGCCGGGGCGTGGCTGGGGCGGGACGGACATTGAAGACCCGCTGACCATCCTCAACCCGTGGCTGGCCAAGAAGGGCGCGCGGCCGGGGCTGACCATGCTCATGGTTTCGACCACGGGCGAGCAATACGGCTATTACGTGCTCGACGATAACCTCGAACCGCAGCCGGCGCCGTTGCCCGATACGCTCAAACCTTCCGTCGACCTGATCGCCGAGAATTGCGAGCCGGCGCTGTGCACGGTGATGTTCCAGGCGGGCGCGGGCGGGTCTCTCCGCTCGGGCGTGACGAAGAACCCGGTTCAGCTGACCCGCTCGGTGCAGGCGCTGAAGACGCATGTCACCTGTGGCGGCGCGCCGGTTTTTGTCTGGCCGGGCGGGGGGATCACCCTGATGGTGGACGTCACGAAAATGCCCGACGGCTCCTTCGGTCACGTGCCGACGCCGGCGCTGGTGGCGCCGCTGGAATTCACGCTGGAGCGGGAGCATTACCGCGCGCTGGGCGGGCATGACGCACAGGTGCGCTCGGTGGCCGACGTTCTGGCCACGGGGGGCGAATACGGCGGCGCCGTCCGCGCGGTCAGCGATACGCGTCGGGGCAAGGGCTGATGCCGGGCCCGCAGATCAGCTTCCTGCCCGATGGGCGGCGCCTGCACCTGCATCACGGGCCGATCGACATGATCGCCGATGTGACCGGGCCGGGGCGCGAGACGGCCCTGCAGCGCGCGGCGCGCCGGTTCGAAACCCTGCTCGAGGAGCTGGCCGCCGAGCTGCCGCGCCTGCGCTCGCGGCAGGGCCGGATGCCCGAGGGGGAAACTGCGCGGCGCATGGTGCAGGCCACGTTTCCCTTCGCCTCGACCTTCATCACGCCGATGGCGGCGGTGGCGGGGGCCGGGGCGGAAACCATTCTTGCGGCCATCTGCGACGGCGAGGGAGTCGACAAGGCCTATGTCAACAACGGTGGCGACGTCGCGTTCTACCTGGCGAAAGGGCAGCGGATGCAGGCGGCGGTGGCCTCGCCCACCGGCGGTTCGATCCAGATCCGCCGGCGCGACCCGATCCGGGGGATCGCCACGTCGGGGCGGGGCGGGCGCAGTCATTCTCTGGGTATTGCCGACAGCGTGACCGTATTGGCGCGCTCGGCCGCGCTGGCCGATGCGGCGGCGACCTTGCTGGCCAATGCGGTCGACCTGCCGGGGCATCCTTCGGTGATCCGCTCGCCCGCCAGCGAACTGGCGCCCGACAGCGACCTTGGAGATAGGCCGGTGACCACCGCCGTTGGGCCGCTGACCGACAGCGAGATCACCGCGGCCCTTGCCGCGGGCGCCGCGCTGGCCGATACGTTTCAGGCCCGCGGCCTCATCCAGGGCGCCCTGCTCAGTCTCAGCGGCGTCGTGCGCGGCCTCGGGCCGCAATTGCTGTCACATATGAAAGACACCGCCCATGCCTGAGTTCACCCTGCGCAAGACCGCGCTTTTCATCGAGGACATCCACCATGACGGCGGCCCGGCGCCGGACAAACCCCGCCGCCGCGCGGCCATCGCGGCGCTGGTCGCCAACCCATTTGCCGGGGGGTATACCGCCGACCTGCAGCCGGCGATGGAAGACCTCAAGCCGCTGGGGCTGATGATGACCGAGCGCCTGATCGAGGCGATGGGCGGGCTCGAAGGGATCGACGGTTACGGAAAGGCGGCGATGGCGGGCGAGGGCGGCGAGCTTGAGCATACCGCGCTCTGGCACGTCCCCGGCGGCTATGCCATGCGCGCCCGGCTGGGCGAGGCGAAGGCCATCGTGCCTTCGGCGATGAAACAGGGTGGGCCGGGGACGCGGATCGACGTGCCGCTGGGGCATATCAACGCCGCTTACGTGCGCAGCCATTTCGACGCGATGGAGGTGGGCCTTCCTGATGGTCCGCGGGCGGGGGAGTTGCTCTTTATTCTCGCCATGTCGCGCGGCGGCCGGGTGCATGACCGGATGGGCGGGCTGACCGTCGACGAGGTGAAGGGCGAGGACGGGTTGCGGTAAATTGGGGGCCAGCCCCCTTCCCGGGGCTTCGCCCGTTCGCAGGCTTCCCGGGATATTTGCGCCAAGAAGAAGCTGCAGCCGATCCGCGGCTTCTTCTGGCCAGAAATATCCCCGCCGGAGGCATAAAATCTTGGGCTGACCTTTCCGCCGGAACCCACTATAGGCAGGCGGAACCCCGTTGAAGGCCGTCCATGACCGACAAAGCCAAGAAAAAACGCGAGCCGATCTTTTCGCCCGAGGACCGCAGCAACCTGCGCTGGCTCTGGCTAGGCTACCTGAAAAAGCGCGCGCCGTGGCTGGGCGCCGTTCTGCTGATGATCCTGATCCAGGGGCTGGTTTACCAGCAGTTCCTGTCGATGACGGAAAGCGGGTTGCGGGTGATTTTCGAAAGCGGCGAGGTCGGGCAGCTGGTGCTGGTCTGTCTTGGCGTCTTCTTCCTTTTCGCCGTGCGCGGGTTGATGTCGTACCTCGTGCCGCTGGTGACGGTGCGGCTGTCGAACGAGGCGATCTTCGAGATGCGGCGCGATCTGATCGGGCATTTGATGTCGCTCGACCTTGCCTATTTCGAGCGCACCAAGTCGGGCGAGATCATTCACCGGCTGGTGACGCAGACCCAGCAGCTTGGCGTGTTCTTCGGCCTCGCGACCGCCGGCGCCGTGCGCGATGCGGTGACCGTGGTGATCGTGTCGGGCTACCTGATCTGGAAGAACCCCATCCTGTTCACCACCGCCATTGTCGTGCTGCCCTTCATCATCTGGGTGATGAACTTCGTCTCCGACCGGGTGAAGCAGGCGCAGGGACAGGCCGAGCGGGCGCTGGCCGATTACATGAACGGCATCGAAGAGACGGTGAACGGCATGCGCACCGTCAAGATCGCGAGCCAGGAACAGGTCGAGGCCGGGCGGCTGATGAAGGGCACAGGCGCCATCCGCGACCTGATGAAGCGGGTGCAGACCACGCAGGCGCTGGTGATGCCGTCGATCGACCTCAGCTCGGCCTTTGTCTATGTGCTGGTGATCGGGGGCGGTGGCTACATGGTGCTGTCGCCCGATTTCGACGTCGATGGCGCGGGGATCATCACCTTCCTGCTGGGCATGGTCATGGTCTTCGACCCGGCCCGCCTTCTGGCGCAGTATTTCGGGGCGTTGCAGTCGAACCTCGTGCTGCTCGACCGGGTGCGCAGCCTTTACGACGAGCAGCCCAGCATCAACGACGCCCCCGACGCGGTGGAGGATTTCGATACCGGCGGCGATATCGTGCTGGATGACGTGACCTTCTCCTACTCCGAGGATCAGCCGCTGTTCGAGGGGCTCGACATGACGTTCCGCGGCGGGCAGGTCTCGGCCATCGTTGGTGCGACCGGGTCGGGCAAGACGACGATCCTGTCGCTGCTGTCGCGGCTTTACGACGTGAAGGGCGGGCAGATCACCATCGGCGGTCAGCCCATCGAGACCCTGAAAGTGGGCAGCCTGCGCGGGGCGTTTTCCGTGGTGGCGCAGGATATCGTGATCTTCAACAATTCGATCTGGGAAAACATCCGCTACGTGAACCCGGAGGCCACGGAAGAGGATGTCTGGCGCGCCGCCGAGGATGCCGAGATCGCCGACCTGATCCGCCGCCGGGGCGATGCGCCGGTGGGGCCGAAGGGGGCGCAGCTTTCGGGCGGGCAGAAGCAGCGCATCGCCATTGCGCGCGCCTTCCTGCGCGACGCGCCGATCCTGTTGCTGGACGAAGCGACAAGCGCGCTCGACCAGGCGACGGAGGAGCGGATCAAGGCGGCGCTGGGCCGGCTGACCAAGGGCAAGACCACCATCGTGGTGGCGCACCGCCTGTCGTCGGTGGCGGATGCCGACCGGATCTTCGTGCTGGAGGCCGGGCAGCTGGTGGAACAGGGCCGGCACGACGAGCTGCTCGAGACGGCCGGGCTTTATTCCCAGCTCTACCAGGCGCAGAAGAAGGGCTATGACGGTCGGTAAGGCGTTAGCCCGCGAGGTAGAGCCCCAGGTACAACGCCGCCGCACCCGCCGTGATGGTCAGCAGCACGTTCCGCGTCCAGAGTCCGACCGCGATCGTGACCAGCGCCGCCACCAGCCGGGGGGCATCTGTCTGGCCCCCGGTTGCGGGCGGCCAGACCACCAGCGGGGCCACCAGGCCTGGCAGCACGGCGACGGCGGTATAGCGCAGGTGCCGCAAGACCCATGCCGGCAGTTGCCGGTCGCCGATCAGGCCGATGAAGAAGAAGCGGAAGAAATAACTGCCGATGCCGAGCGCGGCGATGACGATCCAGATGGTTGCGGTGTCGATCATGCCTTGGCCCACTCTTCGGTTCGGCGTTCAACCTCGGCGCCTGTCATCATCCCCGCGATGCCGGCCACGAGAAGCCCGAGATTGTAGGGCAGGAACGCAAGGGACAGGGCCACCACGATCGACACGAGCGCCGCGGCGACATGCGCCCGCGTCCGCAGCGCCGGCGCGATCAGGGCGATGAAGGTGATCGGCATGGCGAAGTCGAGCGCGAGCCAGTCGGGCACCGAGGTGCCGATCAGCGCACCGGTCAGCGTGGCCAGGTACCAGAACGGGCAGACGGGCGCGATGGTGCCGAAGAAGTAAACCATACGCTGCCGCACGTTCCATTTCGGATAGGCCTCGTATTTCAGGATGGCGAGGCCGTAGCTCTGATCGACGAGGAAATAGGCCGCGCAGGCCCGCTGCCAGAGCGGTGCCGGCCCGATATAGGGGGCGAGCGAGGCCGAGTACATCGCCATACGGAGGTTCACTGCCAGGGCCGAGATGATCACGATGATCGTCGGCGCATTGTCGGTCAACAGCTGCAGCGCCGTAAGCTGGGCCGCGCCGGCAATGACCAGGATCGAAAAGGTCATGGTTTCCAGCACGTTGAGCCCCGACTCGGTTGCCACGACACCAAAGAGCAGGCCGAACGGGCCCACCACCAGAATGAACGGGGCCGCATCGCGCACGCCGCTCCAGAAGATAGATTTCGTGGTTTCCGTCGGCACCTGAAAATCCTAGATTGCCCTCGATACGCTTGCCCTATCGCCAAGCGGAAGGAGTTGCAATTGCCCGTGACCGACGATCTTCCGGCCTACATCATCGCGCCCGACCCGGGCGCCCCGCGGCTGACGCGCAAGGTGGAGGGGGTCGACCATGCCGGCCAGCCCGCCGAAATCGCGGTGGTCGAGGAGCGGCCCCTTACGATTTTCCTGAACGGGCAGGAGATCGTCACCGCGATGACGATCGGCGATTACCCGGAATACCTTGCACTGGGGTTCCTGCGGAACCAGGGGATGCTTGCCGCCGACGAGACGGTGACCGGTGTCGATTTCGACGAAGATCTCGAAACCGTCGTCGTGCGCACCGACGGGCAGACCAATTACGAAGAGAAGCTGAAGAAGAAGACGCGCACCAGCGGCTGTGCCGTGGGCACGGTCTTCGGCGACATGATGGAGGGCCTGGAGCAGGTGCGCCTGCCGGACCTGAAGGTGAAGACCTCCGATCTTTACCGACTGGCGTCTGTGATCAACCGGACGCCCTCTCTGTATCTCGAAGCGGGGGCCATTCACGGCACGGTGCTTTGCCGGGGCGGCGAGCCGCTGGTCTACATGGAGGATGTCGGGCGGCACAACGCGGTCGACAAGATCGCGGGCTGGATGTTCTCGGAAGGGGTGAGCGCGGACGACAAGCTGCTTTACACCACCGGGCGGCTGACGTCGGAGATGGTAATCAAGACGGCGCTGATGGGTATTCCGGCGCTGGCGTCGCGGTCGGGCTTCACGGCCTGGGGCGTGGAGATTGCGCGCGAAGTGGGCCTGACGCTGGTCGGCCGGATGCGGGGCAAAAGGTTCGTGTGCCTGGCGGGCGAAGAGCGGTTGGTAAGGGACGTGGACCCCGACAGCGTGCCGGACGAGGACAAGAAACACCGCCGCAAGAGTGCCGGCGCATGAAACAGCCACTGGGCGTGATACTGGCCGGGGGCAAGGCCACCCGGATGGGCGGGGGCGACAAGGGACTTTTGCCTTTGAGCGAGGGTACGATTCTCGATCAGGTGATTGCCCGGCTGTCGCCGCAGGTGGCCGGCATGGCGATCAATGCGAATGGCGAGGCGGAGAGGTTCGCGGCGCTCGGCCTGCCCGTGCTGCCGGACAGCATTGCCGATTATCCCGGCCCGCTGGCCGGGGTTCTGGCGGGGCTCGACTGGGCCGCCGGGCAGGGGGCGGAGAGCGTTGTCAGCGTGGCGGCCGATACGCCGTTCTTTCCGCACGACCTTGTTTCGCGTCTGCAAGTCGCGGCGAAGGACATGGAGCAACCGCTCGCATTGGCCGCGACGCCCGATGGGCGGCAGCCGACCTTCGGTCTCTGGCCCGTGGCGCTGCGCGACGATCTGCGGGCGGCTTTGCAGGACGGGCTGCGCAAGGTGGTGATGTGGACCGACCGGCATGACGGCCGCGAGGCGCTGTTCGACGAGGCGGGCGAGCCGTTCTTCAACGTGAACACGCCCGAGGATCTCGACAAGGCACAAGCAATGGCCGGGGGGCAGGCATGAGGCTTTACGGCGTCGTCGGCTGGAAGAATGCCGGCAAGACCGGGTTGATGGAGCGGCTGGTGACCGAGGTCACCGGGCGGGGATTTTCCGTTTCCACGGTCAAACACGCGCATCACACGTTCGACGTGGATCAGCCCGGCAAGGACAGCCATCGCCACCGGGTTGCCGGGGCGACCGAGGTGCTGCTGGCCTCGCGCAAGCGCATCGCGCTGATGCACGAGCTGCGCGACGAAAAGGAGCCGACGCTGGAGGAGCTGTTGCAGCGGCTTGGGCCGGTCGACCTCGTGTTGGTCGAAGGCTACAAGCGCGATGCGCACCCCAAGGTCGAGGCGCACCGGGCCGAGACGGGCAACCCGCTTATTGCGACCGATGACCCGACGGTGCGGGCCGTGGCCTCCGACACGGCGCTCGATCTTGACCGGCCGGTCTTCGACCTGAACGACACGGGCGCCATCGCCGATTTCATCCTGCGCGAGGTTGGCTTGTGAGCCATTTCGACACCGTCGCCGTGATCGACTGGTCAGGCGGCAGCGACACCGGCCCGCGTCCGCGCAAGGATGCGATCTGGATGGGGGTGACGCGGGATGGTTTGGATAAGGCGCCGATCTACATACGTAATCGTATGGAAGCGGAAGCCGTCATTGCCGGATTGATGGAGCAGGAGCTGGAAGCGGGTCGGCGGCTGTTCGTGGGGTACGATTTTCCGTTCGGATTTCCCGTGGGCTTTGCCGAGGGCCTGACGGGCCGGGCCGGCCCGTTTGCCGTCTGGGATTGGCTGGAAGAGCGGATCGAGGACAGCCCGAGAGCGAACAACCGCTTCGACGTGGCGGCGGCGATCAATGCGCGGTTCCCCGGCATCGGCCCGTTCTGGTTCAACGGCCTCAAGCGCGACATTCCAGGCTTGCCGCGCAAGGACAGCCGGGCGGGCCACGGTCTGCCCGAGCGGCGCGTGGCGGAGCAGCGCACGCCGGGCGCCTTCACGTGCTGGCAGCTGGGCGGGGCCGGGGCCGTGGGCGGGCAGATTCTGACCGGATTGCCGGTGCTGAACCGCCTGCGCCGTCGCTTGGCACCGCATGTGGCGGTCTGGCCGTTCGAGCCATTGGAAACGCCTGTGGCCTTCGTGGAAATCTGGCCGGGGCTGATCAACAAGGTGGTCAAACAGGCCGAGGCGGCGGGTGGTATTCGCGATGCGCACCAGGTTCGGTTGCTGGCGCGGGCCGTGGCGGGTTTGCACCCGGACGACCGCGATGCCATGTTAACCATCGAGGCGCCGGAAGAGGGCTGGATCATGGGACTGGACCACGAAGACAAGCTCAACCGCGCGGCGGGCGAAACGCTGAAGCCGCCGCCGCTGCGCGACGATTGCTTTGCCCTGCCCGCCGGGGTTGACTGGACGCCGGTGGACGAAGCGCTCGACCTTTTGCGCAGCCGGTTGCAGCCGGTGGTAGGCACGACGCGCCGGGTGTTGGGCGAGGCCCGCGGCCGGGTGCTGGCCGAAGCCGTGGTGGCCAAGCGCGCCAACCCGCCGCAGGCCAATACCGCGGTCGATGGCTACGGGTTCGCCCATGCGTCGCTTGGCGAGGGCGACCAGGTGCTGCCGCTGGTCGAGGGGCGGTCTGCCGCGGGCAAGCCGTTCCCGGGCGACGTGCCCGAGGGGTCTGCCGTGCGCGTATTGACCGGCGCGGCGCTGCCCCAGGGGGTCGATACCGTGATCCTTCAGGAAGACGTGCGGGTGGGGGATGGCGAGATTGCCTTTCGCGGCGGGCTGAAGGCGCGCGCGAATACCCGGAAGGCGGGGGAGGATGTGGCCGAAGGTGACACGATCCTGACGCCGGGACGCGTGCTGACGCCGGCTGACATGGCGCTTTGCGCGGCGGTGGGGATTGCGGAGGTCGTGACATACGAGCCACTGACCGTGGCGGTGATCTCGACCGGCGACGAGCTGGTCGAGCCCGGTGGCGAGGCGGGCGAGGGGCAGATCTTTGACGCGAACCGCCCGATGCTGACAGGTTTGGTGGAAGAGTTCGGCTATCGCGCGCTCGATCTGGGCCGGGTGCCCGACAGTCGCGATGCGTTGCGCGCCGCGCTGGACAGGGGCGCGGCGGAGGCGGACGTGATCCTGACGTCAGGCGGGGCGTCGTCGGGTGACGAAGACCACGTGTCGGCCCTGCTGAACGAGGCGGGCGCGATGGCCGAATGGCGGATCGCGCTGAAGCCCGGCCGCCCGCTGGCGCTGGGGGTCTGGGGTGGCACGCCGGTGTTCGGCCTGCCGGGCAACCCGGTGGCGGCGATGGTCTGCACGCTGGTCTTTGCGCGCCCGGCGATGGCATTGATGGCCGGGCAGGGCTGGGTCGCGCCGCAGGGGTTCGACGTGCCGGCGGGGTTCTCGAAGTCGAAAAAACCGGGGCGGCGGGAATACCTGCGCGCCCGGATGCGCGATGGCCATGCAGAGGTGTTCAAGTCGGAAGGCTCGGGCCGGATCAGCGGGTTGAGCTGGGCAGAAGGACTGGTGGAATTGCCCGATGGCGCGGCCGAGATCGGCCCCGGTGACACGGTGCGCTATATCCCGTTCGGCAGCTTCCGCTAGGGTTTGCGCAGCACGGCGATATAGAAGCCGTCCATCCCGCCAAGCTCGGGCCAGTAATCGGGCCGCAGGCGCAGGCCGCCTTCCTCGGTGATCCATTTCTCGTCGATCCCGGGGTGGTTCAGCGCGGTGCGGTCGACGGTCAGCCCTTCGTGGCGCAAGAGCGCTTCTTCCACCTGGCATTCGCCCTCGTCCGGCAACAGGGAGCAGGTGCAGAAGACCAGCCGCCCGCCGGGTTTCAGAAGGGTGAGGGCGTGGTCGATCATCTGGGCCTGAAGCCCGATGAGGTCACCGAATTCCGAGCCATCCTTGGCGAAGGGCAGATCCGGGTGGCGGCGGATGGTGCCGGTGGCGGAACAGGGCGCGTCGAGGAGGATGGCGTCGTAGGGCTCGGCTTCATGCTCCAGCGCATCGCCGACGATCATGGAGGCCGTAAGGCCGGTGCGCTCGAGGTTGTCCTTCACGCGGGCCATGCGGCGTTCGGAGATGTCCAAGGCCGTTACCTCCGCCCCGGCGGCGGAGAGTTGCAGGGTCTTGCCGCCCGGCGCGGCGCAGAGGTCGAGCACCCGCTCGCCGGGCTGCGCGGCGAGCAGCCTTGCCGGCAGGGCGGCGGCGGCGTCCTGCACCCACCATGCGCCCTGCTCGTAACCCTCCATGCGCGAGACCTGGCCGGCGTTTTCCACGCGGACCGACCCGGTGGGCAGCACGGTGCCGCCGACTTTCCCCGCCAGCTCGGCGGCATCGCCCTTGGCGGTGAGATCCAGCGGTGCGCCGGTGAAATGCGCCTTCTCCATCGCGTTGATCGCGCCTTTGCCCCAGGCCTCTACCAGCGGGTCGCGCAACCAGCCGGGTAGGCGCGGAATGCGCAGGTCGTTCCAGCGTCGCACGTCGTCTTCGGCGACCTTGCGCAGCACCGCGTTGATCAGGCCGCGATAGTTGCCGCGGCCCTTGGGCGGAGGCGCCAGCGCGACCAACTCGTTCACCACGCCATGCGCGTCACCGCCGAGGCAGAGCTCGACCGTGCCAAGCCGCAGGATGTTCTTGATGCCAAGCGGCAGCCGCTTGCGCAGGTGCCGGTCGAGGATGCGGTCGGCCCGTTCCAACCCGCGCAGGGTTTGCGTGGCAAGACGCTGGGCCGCCGCCCGGTCCTGGGCCGCGAGGCGCTGGAAGGCCTTGCGCTCGGTCAGGTCCGACATCAGCTGGCCTTCGCCCATGATCTCGTCAAGCAGGCTGACCGCGGCGGCGCGGGGGGAGCTGGGTTTGGGTGACATGACGCGCGGTCCTTGGCCTTTGCACAGGCGGGGGCTATATCAGGGGCACCAAGCCGAAGGAAGCCAAACCATGGATCCCGAGAAGAAAGACCTGCCCCTCGCAGCGCAACGCGCACTGGCCGAGGCCGAGGAGCGGCGGAAGAAGGCTGGCGAGCTGGAGATGCCGAAGGAGCTCGGCGGCCGCAAGGGGCCGGAGCCTGTGCGCTATGGCGACTGGGAGAAGAAGGGCTTGGCGATCGACTTCTGAGCCGGCGCCTCAGCGCAGGGTCAGGTCGGCGTGGTCGCCTGCGCCCTGATCGGAGATGAAGCGCACGGTGCGGCCCTGGACCTTCACGGCCTGGCAATTGGGGCCGAGGTTCTTGCTTCCCCAGTAGAGATCACGGCAGAAATATCCTGACTGCCACCGCCATGCGCCGCTGACGTCGCGCCCGAACGCGCGCCCGTCGATCTTGCCGTCGGGCGTGACGGTGAGGTTGATGCCGAAGCGCGTCAGCTCCCTGTTCTGCATCAGGGATATGAAGGTGTCGCGGCTGGTGACCGGTTTGAAGCTTTCGGCAAAGGCCGGGGCGCACAGGAAGAGCGCGGAAACAAGGGCAATCATACGCGGCATGGTCTCAGGTCCATTTCTGCAATGTCCTGAGAGTTACGCAGCGAAAGCCGGGGCGGATCAGTCTTTCCGCAATCCCAGCACGTCGAGCATGTCGTATTCGCCCGGTTTCCGGCCCTGCCCCCAAAGCGCCGCCTTGAGTGCGCCACGGGCAAAGACCGCCCTGTCCGAGGCCACGTGGCGCAGGGTGATCCGCTCGCCCGCCGCCGCGAAAAGCACGTCATGCTCGCCCACGATGTCGCCGCCGCGGATGGCGTGAAAGCCGATATGCCCACGCTCGCGCTTGCCGGTCATGCCGTCGCGGCCCCGGTCGGAAACTGCGTCCAGTGACACGCCCCGCCCTTCGGCGGCGGCCTCGCCCAGCATCAGGGCGGTGCCGGAAGGGGCGTCGACCTTCTGGTTGTGGTGCGCTTCGATCACCTCGATGTCGAAATCCTCGTCCAGCGCGGCGGCGACCTGTTTGGTCAGCTGCACCAGAAGGTTGACGCCGAGGCTCATGTTGCCGGCGCGGATGATGGTGGCATGGCGCGCGGCGGGTTTGAGCTTGGCAAGGTCTTCGTCGGTCATGCCGGTGGTGCCGATGACATGGACGCAGCGCGCCTGTGCAGCCAGCCCGGCGAACTCGACGGTGGCCGCGGGCGCGGTGAAATCGATGACGGCATGGGCCTTTGCGATCACCTCGAGCGGATCGTCGCTGACAGTGACGTCCAAAGGCGCGCCACCCATGGCGGTGCCGATATCCTGCCCGATCCAGTCATGCCCTTCGCGTTCGACCACGCCGACCAGCTTGGCCCGGTCGCTTTCCATCACGGTGCGGATCAGCATCTGGCCCATCCGGCCCGAGGCGCCCGTCACCACTATGCCCGGCACATCGCTCATCTTGTGTCTCTCCAGTTTGCGTTGCTGCCTTCCCTACCGCACGGATCATCGCTTGGCAAAACATCCGCGAAGCCTTAGATGCAAGGCATGGCAAAGAACAAGTTTCATGATGGTCCCGGCCCGTCGCAGCGCCAGCTGCGGGTGGGCGAGCTGATCCGGCGGACGCTGTCGGACGTGCTCATGCGCGGCGACATCCACGACCCGGAGCTCAACCGCCTTTCGGTGACCGTCGGCGAGGTGCGCATCTCGCCCGACCTGAAGGTTGCGACCGCCTATGTCCTGCCGCTGGGCGGCGAGGGGCAGGAGGACGTGGTCGCCCTTCTGGCGCGCAACAAGGGTGAACTGCGGCGCATCATCGGCAAGAAGCTCGAGCTGAAATACGCCCCCGATCTGCGGTTCCGCATCGACGAGACCTTTGACAAGATGGATGAAACCCGCCGGTTGTTCGAGCAGGACAACGTGCGCCGCGACGTCGAGGGGTAAACGGCAATGCGCTGGCTTTTTGCGTTGCTCTTCATGGCATCGCCCGCGGCGGCGCTCGACTGTGCAACAGTCGAGCATGGCGGGCAGGAATACACCGCCTGTTCGTTCGACGCGTCGCAGGCCGACCTGCGCCTGTTTCTCAACAATCCGAACGACGGCAAGCTGCTGGGCAGTTTCCGCAATGTCGAACGGCTTTTGGCGGAAGACGGCCTGACGCTCGAATTCGCGATGAACGCGGGGATGTACCACCAGGACAGAAGCCCGGTGGGCCATTACCTCGAGAAGGGGGAAGAGGCCCGCGGCGTCATCACCTCCGAAGGGCCGGGCAATTTCGGGCTGTTGCCGAATGGCGTGTTCTGTATCGGGGACGGGTTTGCCGCGGTGGTCGAGACGCGCCGCTACAAGGACGACCCGCCGGCGTGCATCTATGCCACGCAGTCGGGGCCGATGCTGGTGATCGACGGAGAGCTGCACCCCAAGTTCCTCGAGGACAGTGACAGCACCTATATCCGCAACGGGGTCGGGGTTTCGGACGACGGCAAGACGGTCTGGTTCGCGATCTCCGAAGAGCCGGTGAATTTCCACAGCTTCGGGTCGCTCTTCCGGGACAAGCTGGGCACGCCACAGGCGCTCTATTTCGATGGCAACATCTCGCGTCTCTACGTGCCGGGGCTGAACCGGCATGACGGCGGCTTTCCCATGGGCCCGATCGTGGGCGTGGTGGCGCCGGCTGACAATTGACGCCGGGCGCGGGCCTTGATAGCTCGCGTGTCTCATTCAACCGCTACGGGACGCACGGCGCATGGGACGCAAACGCAAGGGTCGCGACATTTCTGGCTGGCTGGTGGTCGACAAGCCCGCGGGCATGACCTCGACTGCCGTGGTCAACAAGGTGCGCTGGGCGCTTCAGGCGAAGAAGGCGGGTCATGCCGGCACGCTCGACCCGGCGGCGACAGGTGTGCTGGCCGTGGCGCTGGGCGAGGCGACCAAGACGGTGCCGTTCATCACCGATGCGCTGAAGGCCTACGAGTTTTCCGTGCGGCTGGGGCAGGCCACCAATACCGACGACGAGGAGGGCGAGGTGATCGCCTCCTCCGACAGCCGGCCCGACGACGAGGCCATCAAGGCGGCGCTGGGGGCCTTCATCGGCGATATCATGCAGGTGCCGCCGAAATACTCTGCCGTGAAGATCGACGGACAGCGCGCCTACAAGCTGGCGCGCGAGGGCGAGGAGGTCGAGATCGAGGCGCGCCCGCTCTGGGTCGAGGAACTGGTGATGACCGACCGCCCCGATCCCGATCATGTGACGCTGGAAATGGTCTGTGGCAAGGGCGGCTATGTGCGGGCCATTGCCCGCGACCTGGGCGAGGCGCTGGGCTGTTACGGACATGTCGCGTGGCTGCGCCGCATCTGGTCGGGGCCGTTCGAGGCGGAAGAGGGGATCAGCATCGAAGAGGTCGACAGGCTGGCGCACACGCCGGAACTCGACGCCTGGCTGCGGCCGCTGGAAGACGGGCTGGAGGGGCTGCCGCAGGTTAGCTGTACCGAGGAAGGCGCCGTGCGGCTGCGCAATGGCAACCCCGGCATGGTGATCGCCCGCGACGTCGAATATGGCGACGAGTGCTGGGCCGCCCACAAGGGGCGCGCCGTCGCGGTGGGCCGGTTCAAGGGGGGCGAACTGCACCCCTCGCGCGTGTTCAACACCGGGCCGCTGGAGGGCTGAGCATGGCCGAGGCGCCCCATGATCCCGGCGGCAAGGTGCGGCTGCGACTGCCCGATGGCGTCATCGGCGGGGCAACGTTCTCGGATTGCGGCCGCTATCGGCAAGCTCTGACGCGGGACTGGACGCCGGATGGCGCCCCGCCCCGCACGGTGCTGTTCATCGGCATGAACCCCTCGGTGGCCGATGCTGCCGCTTCGGATCCGACCTGTCACCGCGAGTTGATGTTCGCGCAGGACTGGGGGTTCACCCGCTACCTCAAGGGCAACGTGCTCGACTGGCGGGCGACATCGCCCAAGGACATTCCCGCCGACCCGGCACTGGCCTGCAGCCCGGCGAACATTCCGGCGCTGGTCGAGATGGCGTGCGAGTCGGAGCTGGTCGTCATGGCCTATGGCAAGCTGCACAAGCGCTATGCCGGGCTGGTGGCCGAGATGATCGCGGAAATCGCCACGACCGGACGGCCGATGAAGTGTCTCGGGCTGAACATGGACGGATCGGCCAAGCATCCGCTTTACCTGCGGAAGGATACGCCGCTGCAGGATTTTCCGCTGCCGGGTGCGTGAGGCTGGCGTCGGATTGGGGGCCAGCCCCCTTCCCGGGGCTGCGCCCGTTCACAGGCGAAACGCTCCGCCGGAGCGTTTCCGGGACGCCTGTGAACCCCCCGGGATATTGGAAACCAAGAAGAAACCAGGTGTGGCGCGTTGGTGCTGCCGTCAGCTCAATGGTTCGATCAGGATGGCACGGAAGTCGTTCACATTCGTGAGCGTGGGGCCGGTGACGACCTGATCGCCGATGTTATCGAAGAAGCTGTGGGCATCGTTGCGGTTCAGTGCTTCGGCAGCGTCGGGGCCTTTGGTCAAGGTGTCCGGACCGATGACAGCGCCGGCGACCTCGGCCGCGCCGTCGACACCATCGGTGTCGCAGGCGATGGCATGGATGCCCGGGGCGCCATCCAGCGCGAGGGCCAGCGCGAGGGCGTATTCCGCGTTCGGCCCGCCCACGCCATCGCCGCGGCGGGTGACGGTGAGTTCACCGCCGGAGAGCAGCAGGAGCGGGGCGGCGCCGGGGGTCAGGCTTGCCTGTGCCTCCAGCGCCTGGCGGGCGTGCCTGGCGGCGATCTCGCGCGCTTCGCCTTCCAGCGCGTCGCCGAGGACTTGCACCTCGCAGCCCTCCGAGCGGCCCAGTTCTGCCGCCGCATCCAGTGACTGCGACGGTGCGGCATAGATCACGTTCTCGACCCGGCTCAGCCGTTCGTCATCGGGCGCCAGCGGGTCGCCGCCCTTGCGGAGGTAGGCCGTGACCGACTCGGGCGGCGTGACCTTCCAGCGGTCCAGCGTGTCGAGCGCCCGCTGGGCGTCGCCCGTGTCGCCCACGGTCGGGCCGCTGGCGATATCGGCGGGGTTGTCGCCGGGCACGTCGGAGATCATCAGCGCCAGCATCCGGGCGGGGTAGGCGGCGGCGGCGAGCTTGCCGCCCTTCACCGCCGAGATCTGCTTGCGGATGCCGTTGATGTCGCCGATCGGCGCGCCGCTGGAGAGAAGCGCATCGGTCAGCTGCCGCTTCTCGTCGAGCGTGATGCCCCCGGCGGGGGCGTTCAGCAGGGCCGAGCCGCCGCCCGAAATGAGGGCAAGCACGACGTCATCTTCGCCGAGCCCTTCCAGCAGGTCGAGCATCCGCCGGGTCGCCTTCGTGCCGGCCTCGTCGGGCACCGGGTGGGCAGCTTCGACGATCTCGATGCCCTTGCAGGGGCGGGCATAGCCGTAGCGGGTGATGACCAGCCCCTCGCAGGGGCCGTAGACCGCCTCGACCGCCTCGGCCATCCGGGCGCTGGCCTTGCCGGCGCCGACCACCACGAGCCGGCCCTCGGGTTTCGGCGGCAGGCAGGCGGCGAGGCTCTGCATCGGGTCGGCGACCTCGACCGCCCGGTCGAACAGGCGGCGCAGGAAGGGGAGGGGGTCTTGCATCGTTGCGGTCTCCTCGGTTGGTCAGGCGCATCCTAACGCCGGCGAGGTGGCGCTAACAGTGCATTCGCGACACGTCGGGTCTCGCTGTCGCCAAGGACCGGTCCAGCTTGACAAATGCGGGGTGGCAAGCGACAGACGCGGCCATGGTGACGACCCTTCTTCACGTGGCTCTTGGCGGTGCAATCGGCGCCTCGGCCCGCTATCTGACCTCGGTGGCGGCCATGCGGCTGATCGGGCCCGGCTTCCCGTGGGCGACGCTTTTCGTGAATGTCGTGGGTTCCTTCCTGATGGGTGTGATCGTCGTGCTGCTGGCCCGCGAAGGCGGGACGCGGGCGGCGGGACCGTTCCTGATGACAGGGCTGTTGGGCGGGTTCACCACCTTCTCGGCCTTCTCGCTGGATGCGATCACGATCTACGAGCGCGGGCAGGTGGCACTGGCCGGGGCTTACGTTCTGGCGTCGGTGGTACTGTCACTCGCCGCGATCGTGCTGGGCCTGACGCTGATGCGGGCGGTGTGGCAATGAGCGGCGTTCAGACCCTGACCGTGGCCGAGGGCGATGCCGACCAGCGGCTCGATCGCTGGTTCAGGCGGCAGTTTCCGCATGTGCCGCAGGGCCGGATCGAGAAGATGTGCCGCAAGGGCGAGCTGCGCGTCGATGGCGGGCGGGTGAAGGCCTCGACCCGGCTGGAGGCGGGGCAGCAGGTGCGCGTGCCGCCGCTGCCGGAGCCGGGAGAGGCGCGGCCGGTCGAGAAGCCGGCCGTGTCGGATGCAGACGCAAAGATGATCCGCGAGGCGGTGATCTATCGCGACGATCACATCATCGCGCTGAACAAGCCGCCGGGCCTGCCGGTGCAGGGCGGCAGCAAGCTGACACGCCATGTCGACGGGCTGGCCGAGGCGCTGCGCTTTGGGCTGGAGGAAAAGCCGCGCCTGGTGCACCGGCTCGACAAGGATACCTCGGGCGTGCTGATCATGGCGCGGACGCGGGCCGTGGCAGCCAGCCTGACGGAGGCGTTCCGGCATCGCGACACGCGTAAGATCTACTGGGCCGCCATTGCCGGCGTGCCGACACCGCGGGCCGGAACGATCCGTTTCGGCCTCGTGAAGGCGCCGGGTCACGGCAAGGGGGGCGAGGGCGAGAAGATGCTTTGCCTGCACCCCGGCGAGGTGGAGCGCACCGAGGGCGCGAAGCATGCGACGACCGATTACATCGTGATCGAACCTGCAGGCACGCGCACCGCCTGGGTTGGCCTTGTGCCGGTTACCGGCCGCACGCACCAGCTGCGGGCGCATATGGCCGAGTTGGGTCATCCGATCGTGGGCGATGGCAAGTATGGCGGGTCGGGGCAGGAGAACCTGGGCGACGGCTGGGGCGCGCAGCTGGGCGGAGAGGTGAGCCGCAAGCTGCACCTTCATGCCCGGTCGCTGACGCTGACCCACCCGGTGACGGGCGCGCGGCTGCACCTGACCGCGCCGCTGCCGGCGCATATGGCGCGGACATGGGAGATGTTCCAGTGGCAGCCGTCCGAGGCGCCCGAAGACCCGTTCGAGGAGATCGAATGACCGCGCCGCTGAAGCTTGTGATTTTCGATGTCGACGGCACGCTGGTCGACAGCCAGGGCGATATCGTGGCCGCCATGGCCAACGCCTTCGACCGGGCCGGGCATCCGGCGCCGAGCCGCGAGGCGACGCTGGGGATCGTCGGGCTGTCTCTCGACAAGGCCATTCCACGGCTCGCGCCCGAGCTTGGGCCGGAGACGCACAGCGCCATGGTCGAGTGGTACAAGGACGCCTATGTCGCGCTGCGGGCACAGGCGGGTGCCGCGGCATCGTCGCCGCTTTATCCGTATGCCCTCGAAACGCTCACGGCCCTGCACGCGCAGCCGGAAACGCTTTTGGGTGTGGCCACCGGCAAATCGCGCCGCGGGCTCGACAAGCTGTTCGAAGCGCATGACCTGGCCCGCTATTTCGTCACTTGCCAGGTCAGCGATCACCACCCCTCCAAGCCGCACCCGGCGATGCTGCAGGCCGCGCTGTCGGAAACCGGGGTCGAGGCGCGTGACGCGGTGATGATCGGCGACACGACCTATGACAGGGATATGGCCCTGGCCGCCGGTGTGCCGTTCATCGGTGTCTCGTGGGGGTATCACGACGTTGACGCGCTGACCGGCGCTGCGGCCATCCTGCGGGATTTCCGCGAGTTGCCGGGCATCCTGACCAATATCTGGGAGGCTGCGGCATGAGCGAATGGAAGGCCAAGCGGTTCTGGAAGGAAGCGCAGGTAGTCGAGGCCGAGGGCGGCTTTGCGGTCGAGCTGGACGGCCGGCCGGTGCGGACGCCGCTGAAATCGGCGATGACCCTGCCGTCGCGTGCGATGGCCGAAGCGGTCGCCGCGGAATGGGATGCGCAGGAGGGCGAGATCAAGCCCGTCAGCATGCCGGTCACCCGCGCCGCCAATGCCGCCATCGACAAGGTGACCCGGCAGCACGGGGAGGTTGCCGAGATGCTTGCCGCCTATGGTGACAGCGATCTGCTGTGCTATCGCGCCGACAGCCCGCAGGAACTGGTCGAGCGCCAGGCCGAGGCCTGGGACCCGCTGCTGGACTGGGCCGACGCCACGTTCGGCGCGCGGCTGATCCCGGTCGAGGGCGTGATGCACGCGCCGCAGAATCCCCGTGCGCTCGAGCGGCTTGCCGCGCCGGTGCACGCGATGGATGCGTTCCGCCTGACGGCGTTTCACGATCTCGTGGGGATATCCGGTTCGCTGGTCATCGGTCTCGCGGCGATCCACGAAGTGAAGGATATCGGGACGTTATGGCGTCTTTCGAGGATCGACGAGACGTGGCAGGAAGAGCAGTGGGGCATCGACGAAGACGCCCGTGCACAGGCAGCGATGAAAGAAAGTGACTTCTATGCTGCAAAGCGGTTTCATGATCTTGCGCATGCAGCATGACTGACCGCAACCCATTGGGTGACGCATGGGAAACTCCATGATTTGGCCATCGTTTTTCGTGATCCGGGGCTTGACGTGCGTCGATGAATCCACACAAACTTGCGGGCACTGACGGGGGCTCTCCCCAAATACAGTATCGCTCCGGCCTCTCTGGGGCCGTTAAACCGTTCTGGAAAGAGCGGACAATCAGGAAGAGGTAAAAATGAAAAAATCCGTATTTCTTGGTGCGCTGACTGTCGCCGGCCTTTCGGCTGGCGCTGCTGCTGCCGGCACGTTGGATGACGTAAAGGCACGCGGCACGCTGAACTGCGGCGTGACCACCGGCCTCGTCGGTTTTGCGGCACCTGACGCAAACGGCGTATGGGAAGGCTTCGACGTCGGCGTCTGCCGTGCCGTCGCTGCCGCTGTTCTGGGTGACTCGATGGCTGTCGAGTTCGTGCCGACCACGGGTAAGACGCGTTTCACCGCACTCGCCTCGGGCGAAGTCGACATGCTGGCCCGGAACACCACCTGGACCTTCTCGCGCGACGTCGACCTGAAGTTCGAATTCACCGGCATCAACTACTATGACGGTCAGGGCTTCATGGTTCCCTCCGCGCTGGGCGTGAGCTCGGCCAAGGAACTCGACGGCGCCACGGTCTGCATTCAGACCGGCACCACCACCGAGCTCAACCTGGCGGACTACTTCCGCTCGAACAACATGAACTACGAGCCGGTGCCGATCGAAACCAACGCCGAAGCGCAGCAGCAGTACCTGGCTGGCGCGTGCGACGTCTACACCACCGACCGTTCGGGCCTCGCGGCCACCCGTGCCGCGTTCGAGAACCCGGGTGATCACACCATTCTGCCCGAGACCGTATCGAAAGAGCCGCTTGGCCCGCTCGTGCGTCACGGCGACCACGAATGGGGTGACGTCGTTCGCTGGACCCTGAACGCGCTGATCGCGGCCGAGGAAATGGGCGTCACCAGCGCCAACATTACCGACATGGCAAGCTCGGCCGGTGACAATCCGGAAATCAACCGTCTGCTCGGCACCGAGGGTAACCTCGGCGAGATGCTGGGCCTCGAAGCCGACTGGGCCGTCAAGGCGATCTCGGCTGGCGGCAACTACGGTGAGCTGTTCGAGCGCCACATCGGCGAGAACACCCCGATCGGGCTGGCCCGCGGGCTGAACGCCCAGTGGAAAGACGGCGGTCTCCTCTACTCGCCGCCGTTCCGCTAAGACAGGACTTCGAAAGGGCGCGGATCACTCCGCGCCCTTTCACTACCTACGATCCTTCGAGATAAGAAAATCGGCCCACGGCGCGAAAAGCTGCCGCAAAAAACAAACCGGGCTGAACAACGGGGACTTCCAGAATGACATCAACGACCGACCCGCATACGGAGTCGTTCCGACTGTCCATGCTGATTTACGATACCCGGTATCGCTCGACCACAATTCAGGTGGTCGCGCTGATCGGGTTTCTCCTTCTGATCGGCTGGCTCATTTCCAACACCGCCCAGAACCTTCAGGACCTCGGCAAGGAACCGTCCTTCGACTTCCTGTTCGAGCCGGCGGGCTATGACATCAACCAGCGCCTGATCGAGTATACCTCGCGCAGTTCGCACCTTCGGGCCGCGTTCGTGGGGCTTCTGAACACGCTTCTCATCGCGGTGATGGGCTGTGCGCTGGCGACGGTGCTTGGCGTGCTGATCGGTGTGCTGCGGCTGAGCAAGAACTGGCTCGTCTCGAAGATCATGACGGTCTATGTCGAGATGTTCCGCAACGTGCCGGTGCTGCTGTGGATCGTGCTTTTCATGGCGATCCTGATCGAGACCCTGCCGCCGCCAAGCGCGTTTCGCGGTGACGATCCGGATGCGACGATGAAGGTGTTTGACACGGTCGCCTTGACGAACCGCGGCATCTATGTTCCCGAACCGCTGTTTTCGCGCAGCCTTGGCGAGGTGCATCTCTTCGGCCAATCGGCGGTGAACTTCGATATCAGCCTCAACCTCGTGGCAATCATCGCCGTTCTGGTTGTGGGCATCTTCATTTCCGGCCGTATCCGCGACAGGGCCGACGCTATCCAGAACAAGACCGGCCTGCGCCCGACCACGTGGTACCTGCGGCTGGGCGTCGTTTTCGTTCCGCTCATCATCCTGCTGGTCGCCCTTGGCTTCCACCTTGGCTACCCGGAGCTGAAAGGTTTCAACTTCGGTGGCGGGACGCATATGCGCAACTCGCTCATCGCGCTGTGGCTGGCGCTGTCGCTCTATACCGCGGCCTTCGTGGCCGAGATCGTGCGTGCGGGCATCCTTGCCATCAGTCATGGCCAGACGGAGGCCGCCGCGGCACTTGGCCTGAGGCCCCGTCGGATCATGGGGCTCGTGGTGCTGCCACAGGCGCTTCGGGTCATCATCCCGCCGCTGATCTCGCAATACCTGAACCTCACCAAGAACTCGTCGTTGGCGATCGCGGTGGGCTACATGGACATTACCGGCACGCTGATGGGCATCACCCTCAACCAGACCGGACGCGAACTCGAGACGGTGCTGCTGGGCATGCTGATTTACCTGACGCTCTCGCTTCTGATTTCGCTGGCGATGAACTGGTACAACAATCGCGTCAAACTGGTGGAGCGGTGACATGAGTGAAATGCATGCAGAAACCGTAGGCTATGTCCGCGACACCATGCTGCCCGAGCAGGACCCGCCGGCCTCGTCCGTGGGCGTGATCGGCTGGCTGAGAGAGAACCTGTTCTCGGGGTGGTTCAACACCGTGGTGACCATCCTTTCGCTCATCTTCATCTACTGGGTGTTGTCTATCATCGTGCCTTGGACTTTGTCTCCGACATGGTACGCCACATCGCTCAGCGAGTGCCGTGAAATCCTGAGCGAGATGGGCCGCGAGGGCCACTTCGGCGGCGCCTGCTGGGGGGTTATCCGCGACCGTTGGGTGCAGTTGCTCTTCGGGTTCTACCCGAGCGATCTGTACTGGCGCCCGATCCTTGCCTTCGTGCTGCTCTTCGTGGCGCTGGGGCCGGTGCTCTTCAGCGAATATTTCCCGGCCAAGCTGATCTGGTTCTCGGCGCTCTACCCGTTCCTGATGCCCTGGCTGCTTTGGGGCGGGTCGGTCTGGACGCCGCTGACGGTCATTGCCGGGCTCGTGGTCGGTTACTTCGTCTTCAAGGCGGTAAGCGCTGCGGCGGGGTCTCTGACCGGGCTCATCGCGTCGGTGATCGTTGCCATCGTGTGGTGGGTCTTCCTCGTCGGGCCGGTGTCGGGGGTGATCAATTCGGTCATCCCGCTCGGGTTCGAACTGGTCGACAGCCGCAATTTCGGTGGGTTCATGCTGTCGCTGACCATCGGCGTCGTGGCCATCGCCATCTCGCTGCCGCTGGGCATTCTGCTGGCACTTGGGCGCCGGTCGGACCTGCTGATCGTCAAGGCGCTCTGCGTGGGCTTCATCGAGTTCATTCGGGGCGTGCCGCTGATCACCCTGCTGTTCGTGGCCTCGACGCTGCTCAACATCTTCATGCCGCCGGGCACGAATTTCGACATCATCCTGCGGGTCATCATCATGGCCACCCTGTTTGCCTCGGCCTACATGGCAGAGGTGATCCGGGGCGGCCTGGCAGCCCTGCCCAAGGGTCAGTACGAGGGCGCCGACAGCCTCGGCCTCGACTACTGGCAGGCGCAGCGGCTGATCATCATGCCGCAGGCGCTGAAAATCTCGATCCCGGGCATCGTGAGCACCTTCATCGGCCTCTTCAAGGACACGGTTCTCGTGTCGATCATCGGCCTTCTGGACCCGCTGGGCCTGTCGAACGCCATCCGCGCCGACTCGGATTGGAACGGCATCGTGTGGGAGCTTTACGGCTTCATCGCGTTGATGTTCTTCATCTTCTGCTTCGGCATGTCCCGTTATTCCATGTATCTGGAGCGCAAGCTTCAGACCGGCCACCGCTAAGAAAGGATCGCAACCATGTCTGACGTCATGGCAGAACGCGAAATCGACCGCTCGCAAATGAAGGTCTCCGATGAGGTGGCCGTCGAAATCAGCGGAATGAACAAGTGGTACGGCGCATTTCACGTGCTCCGCGACATCAACCTGACGGTCAACCGGGGCGAGCGTATCGTCATCGCCGGCCCGTCGGGGTCGGGGAAATCCACGCTCATCCGCTGCATCAATGCGCTGGAAGAGCACCAGCAGGGCAAGATCGTCGTCGACGGCACGGTGCTGTCGAACGACCTCAAGAACATCGACAAGATCCGGTCGGAAGTCGGGATGGTGTTTCAGCACTTCAACTTGTTCCCGCACCTGACCATTCTCGAGAACTGCACGCTGGCGCCGATCTGGGTGCGCAAGGTTCCCAAGAAGGAAGCCGTGGATACGGCGATGCACTTCCTCGAGAAGGTGAAGATCCCCGAACAGGCCAACAAGTACCCCGGTCAGTTGTCGGGCGGTCAGCAACAGCGCGTGGCGATCGCCCGGTCGCTTTGCATGAAACCGCGGATCATGCTGTTCGACGAACCGACCTCGGCGCTCGATCCCGAGATGATCAAGGAGGTGCTCGACACCATGATCGAGCTGGCGCAGGAGGGGATGACCATGCTCTGCGTCACCCACGAGATGGGCTTTGCCCGCCAGGTCGCCAACCGCGTGATATTCATGGACCAGGGCCAGATCGTGGAACAGAACGAGCCGGAAGAGTTCTTCAACAACCCCAAGAGCGACCGCACCAAGCTGTTCCTCAGCCAGATCCTCGGTCACTGAGGCCTCAGATCACTGGCGCGGGTCGCGCCTTGCAGACAAGGACGCGAGGGCGGGAGTTTTCCCGCCCTCATTTTTTTGCGCCCGTCCGCATGTGAGCGCCAATAACAACGGTTTTCCGGCGGCCTTTCCACGGTCGTGACAACGCTCGGCACAACGCTGCCCCTTCAGAGACGCTCTTGCAGCGGCGCTGTGGCGCTTCGGGCCGATGTCCGAGGCGCACAGCGGTATTTTCGGTCGCTGCAAATCGAAACCAGCGGTCCGGGACGGACCACAGACAAGACAGAACAGGAATTAAACATGAAGGTACTAACCCTCATCGCGGCAACCGCGCTTACACTCACGGCCGGTGCCGCCGTGGCCGGTGACTATGGCCACTACAACGGCTACAAGACCCAGAGCGCCTACAAGTCGCAAAAGACCTACAAGGCGCAGAAGAGTTACGAGGCTGCGCCGACCAAGGTGTCGCTCAAGATCGTGACCGACAACAACGACCGCACGCTCTACATCTTCGACAACGACAGCCGCGGCGCCAGCAATTGCTACGGCGGCTGTGCGACCGACTGGCCGCCCTACTATGCGCCGGCCGATGCGACGCCCTATGGCCATTACTCGGTGATCCAGCGCAGTGACGGCACCTACCAGTGGGCCTGGAAAGGCTGGCCGCTCTACTACTGGGACGGTGACAAATACCCGGGCGATCGCGGCGGTGACGGCATCGGTGGTGTCTGGCACATCGTACACAGGTAAGCACCGTGCTCCGGTGGCCTGTTTATGAGTGTGGTGCAGTGCCGCCGGAGCCTTCCCGCCAGTTGTCAGCCGGTCAGCTCGCGGGGGATGACGAAATCCACCGCCTTGCCGGTTCCGGTGCCGACCTCGTCCCACGCGTCGATATCGAAATCCGCGACAAGTGTCGCGCAGGTGGGATAGTCGAAGAACCTCGGGTGCGGCGGCGGTTCTGCCACGAGCGTCTGGGCAAACCAGCCGATACCGGGGTTGTGACCCAGCATCAGCACCGTGTCGCCCGTGGCCTTGCGCAGCACGCGTAGCATGTCTTCGGGCCCGGCATGGTAGAGGTCGTTCGTGAACTCCGCATCGCAGAGAATATTGAGGCCCGCGAAGGTCTCCCGCGTGCGGACGGAATCGGAGCTTATCGTCTGGTCGGGCAGGTAGTTCTTGTGCTGCAACCATTCGCCTACCACGCGCGCCGACACCCTGCCGCGGCCGTTCAGCGGGCGCGCGTGATCGTCCTGGCCGGGGGTGGCCCAGCTGGACTTGGCGTGCCGCATCAGGATCAGCCGCTTCATTTGAAAGCCCTCATGTGAAAGGAAGATTGCGCCTCGAGCCTGCCATAGTTCCGGCTGACAGGGCAAGCCCGCCGCACGGCGCAGCCGCGGGTCATGCAGTCGTTGCCGGGTCGGTCGAGATCGGTCTTGCAGGCGGCCACATCGTAGCTGCCGCTGGCGAAGGCATCGACAGGGCAGGCGGTGAGACAGGGTCGGGTTTGACAGGTCTCGCAGGGGTTGGGCGGTGGCGCTGGCGCCTCGATCCGCTCGGCAAATCCAAGGGCGCCGCGATAGGAAATCATCAGACCGGCCGTATCATGCACCAGCAGCCCGACGGGCGAGCTGTGCGCCCGGCCGCTGGCCTTGGCCCACGCGATGAACGGCTGGTAGGGCGGGCCGCCGAACGGGAAGAACGGCGTGGCGCCCAGCCTCTCGGCCATCCCAGTGATGACCCGGAGCGACCAGCGGTCAAGCGGGTGGGGCGTGTCATCGCGATATTCCGGCGAAGCGGTGAAGGCGGGCCAGAAGCCCGGCTCCAGCGGCCCGAGCAGGACCAATGTCGCCACTCCCTCGGGCAGGTCATCCTGTACGACACCCATCACCGCCAGATGCTCTGCCCCGGCGACGGTTTCTATGTCGGTCAGCCTCATTTGCGCTGAAACGGCAGGCCGAGCGACCAGCCGAGCTTCGAGGGCCGGTCATCCTGCCATTCCAGCCCCACGGTCATCCCGTCATGCCCCTTGTCGGGCTGGGGCACGTAAGTGCCGAACAGCCTGTCCCAGATCGACAGGGCAAAGCCGTAGTTGCTGTCATGCTCGCGCCGGTGGATCGAGTGGTGCACGCGGTGCATGTCGGGCGTCACCATCACCTGCCGCAGTACTGCGTCGAGCCAGAGCGGCAGGCGCATGTTGGCATGGTTGAACATGGCGGTCCCGTTCAGGATGATCTCGAACAGGATCACCCCCAGCGCCGGCGGGCCGAGAAGGTAGACGAGGCCAATCTTCAGCAGCATGGAAAGCGCAATCTCGACCGGGTGGAAGCGGATCGCGGTGCTGACGTCGATGTCACGGTCGGCGTGGTGAACGCGGTGGATGCGCCACAGCACCGGCACTTTATGGGTAATGAGGTGTTGTGCCCAGATGGCGAAGTCGAAGATCAGCACCGTCGCGAGAACCTTGACCCAGTAGGGCCAGCCGACACCGTTCATGAGGCCCCAGCCCTGCGCCTCGGCATCAAGCGCGGCGCCCACCGCCAGTAGCGGCAGCGCCAGCGCCAACGCCCGAAGCGCCAGCGTGTCGAGGATGACGATGGCCCAGTTGGTGATCCACCGCCGCCCGCGCGGCTGCGTGCGTTGCCGCCGGGGCGCCAGCGCCTCGATGCCCGCAAAAAGCACGAACAGCCCGATAAAGACCGAGAGCCGGATGACGGTTTCGTTTTCCATGCGCCGGACCCTAAGCCAAATCAGGGCGCTGGCAAGCGGCACCCGGTCGCAATCGCGCGATCAGCCTGCCCGGATGAGAGAGCCCGCACCATGCTCGGTGAACAACTCGAGCAGCACGGCATTGGGCGCCCGCCCGTCGATGATCACCACCGCCCGCACGCCGCCGTCGATGGCGTTGAGCGCGGTTTCGGTTTTGGGGATCATCCCGCCGGCGATGACCCCGTCGCGGATCATGTCGTGGATCTGGGTGGCGGTAAGCTCGGTCAGAACATTGCCGTCCGGGTCTTTCACGCCGTCCACATCCGTCAGCAGCAAGAGGCGGTCGGCCTTGAGCGCGGCGGCCACGGCACCGGCGGCGGTGTCGCCGTTGATGTTGTAGGTCTCGCCGTTGCGGCCAGACCCCAGCGGGGCGATCACGGGGATAGTGTCATCGCTGAAAAGCGTGCGCAGGATCGCCGGATCAACGTCGTTCGGGTCACCGACCAGCCCCAGCGCCGGGTCGGCCGGGTCGCAGGTGATCAGGTTGGCATCCTTGCCCGACAGGCCCACGGCCTTGCCGCCCTGCCGGTTGATCGCCTGCACGATGCGCTTGTTGACGCGGCCCGACAGGACCATCTCGACCACTTCCATCGTGGCCTCGTCGGTGACCCGCTTGCCGCCGACGAAATCCGACTTGATCTGAAGCTTCTCGAGCATCTCGTTGATCATCGGGCCGCCGCCATGCACGATCACCGGGTTCACACCGACCTGCCGCATCAGCACGACATCGCGGGCGAAGGTTTCCATCGCCTCGTCGCTGCCCATGGCGTGGCCGCCCAGCTTGATGACGACAATGGCCCCGTCATAGCGCTGCAGATAGGGCAGGGCTTCGCTGAGGGTTCTGGCGGTGGCGATCCAGTCGCGGTTCATCTCTCGTTTCTTCATCCCGTGATCCCTTGTTGGGGCCGGGTTATCCCCGCAACAGGGCCCGGCATCAAGAGATTATCCGCGTTTGGCGTGTTATCGTTCGGGCTTGCAAGCGCCGCCCTGCATGCAATGGACCGCCGTGTTCAGCATCGCCTCGTCCGGCTCGGGGAAGCTGGTGCTGGAACAGGGATCGAGCGTAAGCACAGGGCCGCTGTCGCGCAGTTCGACGAAGCCGAGGATTTCAGCACCTGACGCCGCGCCGGCGCACCATGGGCCGAAACAGCGCACGTCGAGCGTGATCGGCTTGTCGAAAGGGGTCGTGAACCCCTCGGCCGACAGGGACTGGCCGGTCAGTTGCGCGGGAAGGGGAGTGCTGTCGGGGGTCGAGGCCTGATCCTGCATGTCGGTCTTCGGCAACTTCGACGCGTCGAAGGTCAGCACGCCGTGCACGGCGACATACCGTTCTTCCGCCTCGTCGAGCTGCAGATAGGTCCGCGCGACGTCAGGCGCGAGGCAACTGAGCGCCAGCGCAGGGCCAGGCACCGCCACCGAAAGAGCCAGCAGGATTGCATTGCGGATCGGTCTCATAGCTTGTCCTCGAACTCCTCGAGCACCCGGCGGTAGACCTCGCGCTTGAACGGCACGATGGCATCGACCAGCTCGCCGGGCGGCAGCCAGCGCCACTCGGAGAACTCGGGGTGCAAGGTGGCGATATTGATGTCGTCGTCGCTGCCTTCGAACCGCAACAGGAACCATTTCTGTGTCTGCCCGCGGAACTTCCCGCCCCAGATACGCGGGGCAAGGTCGGCGGGCAGGTCGTAGGATATCCAGCCCTCGGTCTCGGCCTCGACCGTGACCAGCGCGGGCAGAACGCCGGTTTCCTCCCACAGTTCGCGCAGCGCGGCGCGCTCGGGCTCTTCATCCTCGTCGACGCCACCCTGCGGCATTTGCCAAGCCGGATCCTTGTTGTCGATCCGCTGGCCGACAAAGACCTCGCCTTCCTTGTTGGCCAGCATCACGCCGACGCAAGGCCGATAGGGCTTTTCCTTGATGTCCTCTTCACTCATGCCGCCAGCCCCCGGCCTTTCAGCAATGCCTCGACGCCGGGCATGCGCCCGCGGAACGACAGGTAAAGGTCATCCGCCTCGCGCGAGCCACCGGTCGAGAGGATGTTCTCTTCCAGCGATTTCGCCGTCGCGGCATCGAAGGCATCCCCGGCTTCGCGGAACGCCTCGAAGGCGTCGGCATCCATCACCTCCGACCACATGTAGCTGTAATAGCCGCTGGAATAGCCGTCGCCGGCAAACACATGGGCGAAATGCGGGGTGGCATGACGCATGCCGATGGCGTGAGGCATGCCAAGCTCTTCCAGAACCTCGGCCTGTTTCGCCATCGGGTCGTCGGGCGCCTTGCCTTCGTGGAAGGACAGGTCGACCAGCGCCGAGGCGACATATTCGACCGTCTGGAAGCCCATGTCGAAATTCGCAGCCTCCAGAACCTTGTCGAGCATCGCCTTGGGCATCGCCTCGCCCGTCTCGGCGTGGGTGGCGAACTCCTCCAGCACGCGGGGCACTTCCAGCCAGTGTTCATAAAGCTGGCTGGGCAGCTCGACGAAATCGCGGGCCACGTTGGTGCCCGACAGCGATTCGTAGGTCACGTTCGAGAGCATCTGGTGCAGGGCATGCCCGAACTCGTGGAACAGCGTGCGCGCATCGTCATAGCTCAGCAGCGCCGGGTTGCCCTTGGCGAAGTTGCAGACGTTGATGACGACGGTGCCTTGCTCCCTGGGGAACTTGGCCTGCCCCCGCATCGCGCTGCACCATGCGCCCGAGCGTTTCGAGCCGCGCGCGAAATAGTCGCCGATGAACACCGCCACGTGGCGGCCATTGCGCGTCACCTCCCAGGCCCGGCAATCGGCGTGATAGAGCGGCACGTCGAGACGTTCGAACTCCAGCCCGAACAGGCGATTGGCACAGGCAAAGGCCGCCTCGATCATCCGGTCGAGTTGCAGGTAGGGCTTGAGTGCGGCCTCATCGAGGTCATGCTCGGCCTTGCGCCGCTTCTCGGCGTAGTAGCGCCAGTCCCACTTCTCGAGCGGGCCGTTGACGCCGTCTTGCTGCATCATATCGGTCATCGTCGCGGCATCGGCCTCGGCCTGCGCCTTGGCGGGGGCCCAGACATCCATCAGCAGGCTCTTCACCGCCTCTGGGGTCTTGGCCATCTCGGTGTCGAGCTTGTAGGCGGCGAAGCTGTCATAGCCCAGGAGCCGCGCGCGCTCTTCGCGAAGTTGCAGGATCTCGGCGGCGATGGCGCGGTTGTCGGTCTCGCCGCCATTGGCGCCACGCGCGGCCCAGGCTCGAAACGCCTTTTCCCGCAGGTCGCGACGGGGCGAGAATTGCAGGAACGGCACGATCAGCGACCGCGACAATGTGATCACCGGCCCGTCTTCGTCCTTCTCCTGCCCGGCCTCGCGGGCGGCGTTCACGAGGAAATCGGGCAGCCCTTCCAACTCGTTCTCGGCCAGGACCATGTGCCAACCCGACTCGTCGGCCAGCAGGTTCTGGGTGAATGCCGTGCCCAGTTCGGCCAAACGCGACATGATATCCCGCATCCGGGCCTCTTCGGCCCCCTCCAGTGCCGCGCCGGCCCGGACAAAGCTGCGCCGGCTGAGATACAGAAGCCGTTCCTGCTCGGGCGACAGGTCAAGGGTATCGCGTTTCTCCCACAGCGTTTCGATCCGCTGGTAGAGCGCCTTGTTGGAATAGACCTCGGACGAATAGGCCGCCAGCTTAGGGCTGAAAGCCCGCTGCAGTTCCTGCCGCTTGGAGTTGGTGTCGGCCCCGGCCACGGTGAAGAACACGGAAAGCACCTTGTCGAGCTGCTTGCCGGCCAGTTCCAGCGCCTCGATCGTGTTGGCGAAGCTTGGATCGGCCGGGTCGTCGGCGATCGCCGCGATCTCGGCGCGCGCTTCGGTCAGGGCGGTTTCGAAGGCGGGGGCGAAATGGGCATCCTCGATCTGGTCGAACGGGGCGATTTCGTGGGGGGTGGACCAGTTGTCCAGCAGCGGATTTGTCATGGGACATCTCTCCTTTGAAAGGGAAGCTAGGCACTTTGACCCGGATCGGCAATGCCGCCCGGCGCAGATGTGACAGGTCTCAGCCGTCCTGCGCCGGCGTGCCGCAGACCGGGCAATCGGCGCGCCGCGACAGACCGATCTTGCGCGTTTCGCCAAAAAGCGCGTCGTGGATCAGCATTTCACCCCGTAAGGGCGCGCCCGCCCCGGTGATCACCTTCACCGCCTCGGCCGCCATCATCGTGCCGAGGACGCCGGGCAGCGGCCCCAGAACGCCCGCCTCGGCACAGCTCGGCGCCAGTTCGGCCGCCGGCGCCTCGGGGAAGATGCACTGGTAGCAGGGCGTGCCCCTGGCGGTGTCGAACACGCTCAGCTGCCCTTCCCATTGCGACAAGGCACCGGAAATCAGCGGCTTGCCGGTTGCATGCGCCATGGCGTTCGACAGGTACCGGGTCTCGAAATTGTCGGTACCGTCGAGGATCAGGTCATATTCGGCGAACAGCTCTTCCGCGACATCCTCTGACAGCCTGCGGTGATAGGGGCGCACCACCACGTTGGGGTTCTGCGCGCGCATCGCGTCGGCGGCGGAATGGGCCTTCGGCCGGCCTATGTCGGCGTCGCGGTGAATCACCTGCCGTTGCAGGTTGGAATTCTCGACGATGTCGCCGTCGATCACCCCGATCGTGCCGACACCCCCGGCCGCCAGGTAAAGCAGCGCCGGGGACCCAAGGCCACCCGCGCCGATCACCAGCACACGCGCCTCCTTAAGCTTCTTCTGACCCGGCCCGCCGATTTCGCGCAACACAATGTGCCGGGCGTAGCGGTCAAGCTCGGCCTCGGTGAAGAGGCCTTTGCGCTCCGGCTCCTGCTTGTCCTGCGCCCGCTTCTTCAGGGCCCGCAGGCCCTTCCGGTAGACCAGAACCATCGCCACGAACCCGCCCAGCATCAGCCAGAGCGCCGGGCTTTCCCCGGTTGCCAGCCGCAACGGGTGCCCATCAGGCAGGATCAGGTGCAACAGCACCACCCCGATCCACAGCATCAGGATCATGCCCAGCCTGACCCGGTGCGGGGTGCCAAGCACCATGCCCAGCCCCCAGAGCGCCGCCGCGATGACCAGCACCAGAAGCATCAGCCGGCCCCCGTCGAGCCGAACCCGCCTTCGCCTCGGGCCGTGTCGTCGAGGCTCTCGGCAAGCTCGAATTCCGCCTGCACAACCGGCGCCACGACCATCTGGGCGATGCGCATGCCATGTTCGATGCGAAACGGCTCCTGCCCGGCATTCATCACGATCACGCCCAAAGGCCCGCGATAATCGCTGTCGATCGTGCCGGGGCTGTTGGGCAGGGTGACGCCATGCTTGAGCGCCAGGCCCGAGCGTGGCCTGATCTGTACCTCGTAGCCCCCCGGTATCGCCAGCCGCAGCCCGGTGGGCACCAGACCCCGCGCGCCGGGGGCAAGCTCGACAAAGCCGCGATCCGGCAAATTCGCCCGCAGATCGGCCCCCGCGGCGCCCGCGCTTTCATAGGATGGCAGGCCCAGAGACCTGTCCGCCCCCTCGTCCCAGACAAACCTGACCGTTACCATGCCCGCTCTCTCATCTTTCCGAAAATACTCCCGCCGGAGGCGTTCTGCCGGTCACTCAAGCGCATCGGCGACCTTTTGCGCCAGACGGTCGGCCACCTGTGCCTTGGTCATGCGTGGCCATTCCTCGGCGCCTTCGGCGGTGATCAGCGTCACCGCGTTCTCCTGCCCGCCCATGATGCCCGTGGCGGGGCTCACGTCATTGGCGAGGATCCAGTCGCAGCCCTTGCGCTGGCGCTTCGACGTGGCGTTCTCGATCACCTCGTCGGTCTCGGCGGCGAAGCCCACGACCAGGCCGGGGCGACCCTCTGCCAGCTTGGAAACCGTTGCAAGGATGTCGGGGTTTTCCTCGAACTCCAGCGCCGGCATGCCGCCCTTTGTCTTCTTGAGCTTCTTGTCAGAGGCGCTCTTGACCCGCCAGTCGGCGACGGCGGCGGCGAAAATTGCGGCGTCGGTGGGCAGGGCGGCTTCGACAGCCGTCAGCATCTCGCGGGCCGAGCCGACGCGCACCACCTCAACGCCCTCGGGCGGGGGAACGTCAGCCGGGCCGGTCACGAAGATCACCTCGGCACCCAGCCCCGACAGGGCACGCGCGATGGCCGTGCCCTGCGCGCCGGAAGACCGATTGGCAATGTAGCGTACCGGGTCAATCGGCTCATGCGTCGGGCCGGAGGTGACAAGCACCCGCTTGCCCGCCAGCGGCCCGTTGCCCAGCCGCGCCTCGGCCGCCGCCACGATCTCCAGCGGTTCCGCCATTCGCCCGGGGCCATATTCGCCACAGGCCATGTCCCCGTCATTCGGCCCGACAAAGGCAATGCCGTCGCCCTTCAGAGTGGCGATGTTGCGCCGGGTCGCCGCGTGTTCCCACATCCGCACGTTCATCGCCGGGGCGACCAGAACGGGCGTGTCGGTGGCCAGCAGCAGGGTCGAGGCAAGGTCATCCGCCTGACCCGTCGCCATCTTCGCCATCAGGTCGGCAGTGGCGGGGGCAACCACGATCAGGTCGGCGCTGCGGCTGAGCTCGATATGGCCCATCTCGGCCTCGTCGGTGAGGTCGAAGAGGTCACGGAACACCTTCTTCCCGGCCAGCGCCGACACCGATAGCGGCGTGACGAATTCCTCGCCCGCCCGGGTCAGAACCGGCGTCACCGAAGCGCCGCGCTCGCGCAGACGGCGGATCAGGTCGAGCGCCTTGAAGGCAGCGATCCCGCCGCCGATGATCAGCAGAATGCGTTTTCCAGCCAGCATCCGCACCCCCGGTGTTCCTGTCCGCCCGACAGTAGGGGTAGCCCCATGGCGTTACAAGAGCGGACGGCCCTAGCGGAACGCCTCGCAGGGGTCGTCACGCTGGGCGGGCGGGGCGGAAAGAACCTCGTCGAACCCGCCCACAAGCGGCATCTCGTTTTCGGTCTGGCCGACGACATGCACCTCAAGCTCCGGCGCGGCCAGAGCCAGGAGCGCGGGCATGCCCCAATCGCGCCGGGCATGGCCGTTGCCGGTGATCACCACGACAGGGCCGCCCGTCTCTTCGTGTGCCTCAAGCGCCATCCGGGCCAGCATGGCGTCGCGCAGCCGCTGGATGCGTACCATCCCGGGCAGCATCTCCTCGGGGATGGCGTTGCAATGGGCCTCCATCTGCAGCGCTTCGCGCGCGTCCTGCTGGTGCTGCGGCAACGGTTCATCCAGCCCGAAGCGGGCGGCGTTGCCATCCATCGGGCCGTCGAACCCGCCGTCCATCGCCGCGCGCGCCTCGTCCCGGCCCACGCCGGCGCCATAGATCCGGGCGTCGGGGGCGGCGGCGAAAATGGGGTAATACATCGCGAAATCGGGCCAACCGCTGTTTTCCCAGTCCAGCGCCTTGGCCAGGGCGTCGGCATCGCCGCGCAGCTCGGGCGTGATACTGTTTGCCTGCTCCGGCGTCAGCATCTCGAAGACCAGCGCGCGGGGCGCGATGTTCTGAACCCGCTCGGCCTGTGCGGCGTGGTGCGCGGGGTTGTCATGAACTTCCCCCAGAACGGAAATGTCCTGCGCCGTGGCGGCACAGGACAGTGTCGAAAACATCAAAAACAGAAGGCTTCTCATGCGAGAAGGTTCTGCACCTCAGAGCCGTGACGTTCAAGGTGCTTCCGCATTTTCTGGAACGCGGCCGCCTCGAGCTGGCGCACGCGCTCCTTGCTGAGGCTCAGTTCACTTCCGAGGCTCTCCAGCGTGCGCGGATCGTCGCGCAGCTTGCGCTCGCGCACGATGAACCGCTCGCGGTCATTGAGGCGCGACATCGCATCGCCGAGCCACAGGCGCAGCGCACCGTTGTCGTGGTCCTTCTCGACAAGCTCGTCACCCCGGGCGCCGTCGTCTTCGATCGTGTCGATCCACTCGCGGCCTTCGTCTTCGGTCGACTGAGTGGCGTTGAGCGAGAAGTCGGTGCCCGAAAGACGACCTTCCATCATCTCGACATCGCGCAGCGGCACGCCCACCTCATGCGCGATCATCTCGCGAAGCTGGTGGCCGTCAAGCTCTTCGCCGCGGGCCATCGCCTCGCGCTCGATCCGGGCCTGAACCCGGCGCATGTTGAAGAAGAGGGATTTCTGGCTGCTGGTCGAGCCGGTGCGCACCATCGACCAGTTGCGCATCACGTAATCCTGGATCGACGCCTTGATCCACCAGACGGCATAGGTCGAGAAGCGCACCCCGCGATCGGGGTCGAACTTGTCTGCCGCCTTCATCAGGCCAAGGCCGGCTTCCTGGATCAGGTCGTTCATCGAAGCGCCGTACCGCCTGTACTTGGCGGCCATCGAAATGGCGAGGCGCATATAGGCTGTAATCAATCGGTGAAGGGCTGCTTCGTCACGTTCATCGCGCCAGGCATAGGCAAGGCTCAGCTCGGTTTCCGCATCGAGAAGCTCGGCTTTCATCGCGGCCCGTGACATGTCTGTGGGTTGGTCTGCGTCAAGCGGCATTGTATTCCCCCTGCTAGGGCAGACCTTGGTGATCTGCTCTTTTGTCGACATTCACCCGGTGATACGCACATAAGATCGCATTGGATCAATAAAAAGGGCGGTGAATAATGCTTCCGGGTTTGAGCCTTGTTCTGGGTGGCGCCGCATCGGGAAAATCTGTTTTCGCAGAAGGGCTTGTCAAGGGATCGGGCCGCAACCTGATTTATTTCGCGACGGCCCGGGCGCATGACGCGGAAATGCGCGAAAAGATCGAACGGCACCAGCGACTGCGCGGATCGGGCTGGCGCACGATCGAAGAGCCGATCGATGTCGGCCGCACCCTCGCCGGCATCAGCGGCGACACCTGCGTCCTGGTCGATTGCGCCACCATGTGGCTGAGCAACAACCTTCTTGCCGAGAACGATCTGGAAGAGGCCGAGGCCGGTCTGATGGCCGGGCTTTCGCTCTGTGCCGCTCCGGTCGTGATCGTCTCAAACGAGGTGGGCCTGTCGGTCGTGCCCGAGAACGCCCTCGCCCGCCGCTTCCGCGAGGAACAGGGCCGCCTGAACCAGAAGCTTGCAGCCAAGGCCGGGCTGGTGGTCAACGTGGTGGCCGGCCTGCCGCAGGTCCTCAAGGGCGAGCTGCCTTGACCCGCCTGCACTGGGTGCGTCACGGGCCGACCCACGCGAAGACCATGGTCGGTTGGTCCGACCTTCCCGCCGACCTGAGCGATAGCGCGCGGCTGGAGCGGTTGTCGCGCCACCTTCCGGACGAAGCGGCGGTGGTTTCCTCGGACCTCATGCGCGCTGTCCAGACGGCGGATGCCATCGCCGGTGACCGGACTCAGCTCGCCCCCGACCGCGACCTGAGGGAAATTCACTTCGGGGAATGGGAGCTGCAGGCTTTTGATGGGGTTCCCGACAAGGCGCTGCTCCGGTCGTTCTGGGAAACACCCGGCGATATCTGCCCGCCCGGCGGCGAAAGCTGGAATGCCTTTACGGCGCGGGTGAATACTGCCATCGACCGTCTGCTGAAGGCCCATCCGGGGCGTGACCTGATCGTCGTGGCGCATATGGGCACGATCCTGACCCAGGTGCAGCGGGCGCTCGGCATATCGGGCTATGACGCCTTTGCACACAAGATCGACAACCTGTCCGTCACTGAATTGCATTGTGTCGCGGGCAACTGGGACGCAGTTTCGATCAATCACTGTCCGTGATGCATGACCCCACGAAATGACGTTTCGCGATGCCGCGCCGGCGGTATAGCCTCCGCGTCATGACATATGACCTTTTCATCGGCGATCGCGCCTTTTCCAGCTGGTCCCTGCGGGGTTGGCTGATGTTCGAGAAATTCGGCCTTCCCTGCCGGGTTCACATGGTCGGGCTGTATGACGGCACCATGCAGGCCGACCTGGCCGATCTGGCGCCCGCGCGGCTGGTGCCGGTCATGCGCGATGCCGACGGCGTCGTGGTGGGTGACACGCTGGCGATGGCCGAAACGTTGGCCGAGCGCCACCCGGAGGCCGGGCTGTGGCCTGCCGATCCGGTGGCGCGGGCGCTGGCACGCTGGATCGTGGCCGAGATGCATTCGGGCTTCGGCGCCCTGCGCGGCGACTGTCCGATGCAGCTGCTGCACCAGCTCGAGGGGTTCGTGCCCTCCGAAGCCGTGCTGGCCGACCTCGCACGGATCGAAGAGCTCTGGTCGATGGTACGGGCGCGACACGGTCAAGACGGCCCGTGGCTCTTCGGAGACTACTCGCTCGCCGATGTCTTCTATGCGCCCGTGGCAGCGCGTATCGCCGGTTATGGTTTGCCGGTCGGCCAGACAACGCAGGATTACGTCGATCTGACCCTGTCCGAGATGGCCTTTCGCCGGTGGCGTGCCCTCGGCCTGACCAAGAGCTACGATCCGGTGCCCTACGACATGGACCTTGCCAAACGCGCCTGGCCCGGCCCGCCGCCGCGCCCGGCCCGGGCTGTCGAGAGCGGTGACGCGGAAAATGCCACATGCCCCTATTCCGGCAAGCCGGTGACGCACCTTCTGGAAACCGGAGGGCGCATCTTCGGCTTCTGCAACGCCACCTGCCGCGACAAGACGGTGAACGACCAGGACGCATGGCCAGCTTTCGTGGCGCTGCGTGAAAAATGACTTGATAATTTCACGGAATCGCCGCAGCGTGAAAAACGGAACAGATTTTTCACGAGGACCTCTCCGTTGGATCACAGCAACCCCAGCCGTCTTCGCACGCTCGGCGCCGATCTTCGCGCCCTGCGCAAGGCGCGGGGCCGCACGCTGTCGGATCTTGCGGAAACGCTGGGCAGGTCTGTCGGCTGGCTGAGCCAGGTCGAGCGCGACCTGTCCGAGCCCTCGATTTCCGATCTGCGCCAGATCGCCGAGGCGCTGGGCGTGCCGATGTCGCTGCTGTTCGGCCATGCCAGCGCGCCGGCCGACGAACAGGGATATGTCGTGCGCGCCGGGGCGCGGCGGCCCATGGGCTCGGGCGAGGAAGGGCTGATCGAGGAGCTGCTTTCGCCCGATCTGACCGACGATTTCGAGGTGATCCATTCCACCTTCCAGCCGCGATCGAAAATGCAGAAACCCGCGAAACGCCCGACGCAGGAGGTAGGTTATGTCATCTCGGGCAAGCTCGACCTCAGCCTTGGCGGGCGGCGCTTCACGGTCGGCCCCGGCGACAGCTTCCGTTTCCGGGGCGAGGAATACTTCTGGGACAACCCTTATGACGAACCCGTGGTGGCGATCTGGGTGATCGCACCGCCGGTGTATTAGGGGGCGCGCAATGGCAAGCGGAGGATGTCTTTGCGGGGCGGTGCGATTTCGGGTCGAGGCCGAGTTGCGCGACCCGATCGCCTGTCATTGCAAGCAGTGCCGTCAGCAATCGGGGCACTTCTTTTCGGCCGTGCCGGCCCCAAAGACGGCGTTGCATTTCGAGCGCGACGATGGCCTGCGCTGGTACCGCCACACCGATACCGCCATGCGCGGATTCTGCGGCGAATGCGGGTCTTCGCTTTTCTGGCGCGGCGACGAGGGGCCCGGTGTCATGGTCGCGATGGGCGCGCTCGACGATACCGGCGACATGAAGCTTTGCGGCCATTACTGGGTCGATTTCATGGGCGACTACTATGACATCGACGATGGTCTCCCCCACCATGAAGGATTGACGACATGACAACCGGACGCTGCCTGTGCGGCGACATCACCTTCACCGTGAAAACCAAGCCCACCGGCGCGTCGGTCTGCCATTGCGGACAGTGCCGGAAGCTGTCGGGCCACCTGTGGGCTTCGGCGCAGGCCCCGGTGGCCGAGGTGGACATCGAGGGAGCGGTGCATTGGTACGCGTCCAGTGCCACGGCGAAACGCGGCTTTTGTCCGCGCTGTGGGTCGTTCCTGTTCTGGAAGGCGCATGACGAGGACATGATCAGCTTTGCCCTCGGTGCGCTGGACGAACCGACGGGGCTCACGCTGGAAAAGCACATCTTCACTGCCGACAAGGGCGACTACTACGACATCAAGGACGGGCTGCCGCAGAAATGATCACCGGATCCTGCCTTTGCGGCGCGAACGCCTTCGAACTGGATGCCGCGCCCGGCCCGGTGACCGCCTGTCATTGCGGGCAGTGCCGGCGCTACTCGGGATTTCACGCCGCCAGCATCGATTATGATGCGAAAGACATGCGCTGGCTGCGCCAGGGTCACCTGTCGCGTTTCACCCACCCGGGCGGCAGCACGCGGGTCTTCTGCGGCACCTGCGGCACGAAGCTTTGGTTCGAATACGCGGATGGCGGCCTCAGCCTCGAGGCCGGGGTGATGGACGCGCCGACCGGCGCGCGGCTCGCCGAACATATCTTCGTCGCCGACAAGGGCGACTTCTACGACATCGCGGACGGGTTGCCGCAACAGCAGGGATGGGAAGACTGACATGGCGGATTTTCCGAACACGGCACGGGTTGTCATCATCGGCGGCGGGGCGGTTGGCGCCTCGGTGCTCTATCATCTGGCGAAGGCGGGGTGGTCGGATTGCATGCTGCTCGAGAAGAACGAGCTTACGGCCGGCAGCACGTGGCATGCCGCGGGCAACGTGCCGACCTTCTCGACAAGCTGGTCGATCATGAACATGCAGCGCTACTCGACCGAGCTTTACGCCCGGCTGGGCGCCGAGGTCGATTATCCGATGAATTACCACCAAACCGGTTCGATCCGGCTGGCCCACTCGAAAGAGCGGATGCAGGAGTTCGAACGCGCCAAGGGCATGGGGCGGTATCAGGGCATGGAGCTCGACATTCTCGGGCTGGACGAGATCAAGGACAAGTACCCCTTCATCGAGACCCATGACCTGAAAGGCGCCCTCTACGACCCGAACGACGGCGATATCGACCCCGCGCAGTTGACGCAGGCGCTGGCCAAGGGCGCGCGCGATCTGGGCGCCCGTGTTTTGCGGTTTACCCCGGCCACCGGCATAAACCGCGAGGGCGACGAGTGGATCGTGCAGACCGAAAAAGGTGATATTCGCTGCGAATACGTGGTCAACGCCGCCGGCTATTATGCACAGCGCGTGGGCGAGTGGTTCAAGCCCTTTGGCGGGCGCACCGTGCCGATGATGGTGATGAGTCACCAGTACATGTTGACCGACGAGATCCCCGAGCTCGAGGCCTGGAGCAAGGAGGCCGGGCACAAGCTGCCGCTCTTGCGCGACGTCGACAGCTCCTACTACCTGCGGCAGGAGAAGTTCGGCCTGAACCTCGGGCCCTACGAGCGGAACTGCAAGGCGCACTGGGTGCAGCCTGACGACCCGATGCCCGAGGATTTCAGCTTCCAGCTTTATCCGGACGACCTCGAGCGGTTGGAATGGTATGTCGAGGACGCCATGGCGCGGGTGCCGCTGCTGGGCACGGGCGGGGTCAGCAAGGTCATCAACGGCCCGATCCCCTATGCGCCCGATGGCCTGCCTCTGCTCGGGCCGGTGCCTGGCGTGCCGAAGGCCTTCGAGGCCTGTGTCTTCACCTTTGGCATCGCCCAGGGCGGCGGCGCCGGCAAGGTGCTGGCCGAGATGATCACCGAGGGCGCCACCGAGTGGGATATGTGGGCCGTCGATCCGCGGCGCTACACCGATTACACCGACCGCGATTACTGCATCGCCAAGGGGATGGAAGTTTACGGCCACGAATATGCCATGCACTTCCCCTGGCACGAATGGCCGGCGGGCCGTGACCGGAAGCGTTCGCCGATCCATGACAAGATCAAGCAACTGGGCGGCGTGATGGGCGCCTATAATGGCTGGGAGCGCGCCAACTGGTTCTCCAAGCCAGGCGATGACACGTCGGAGGAGACGACCCAGACATGGAACCGCGCCGGCCCGTGGGAGCAACGGATCAAGGAAGAGTGCGAGGCGGTGCGCGATGCCTGCGGCGTGCTCGACCTGCCGGGCTTTACCCGGCTGTGGATCTCGGGCGAGGGCACCGACGAGTGGCTGCGCGGCTTCGTGACCGGCGGGCTGCCCAAGGTGGGTCGCATGAACCTCGTTTATGTGGCAGACGACCGCGGGCGGATCGTGACCGAATTCTCCTGTGTCCGGCTGGCCGAGGACAGCCTTGTGCTGATCACCGCCGCGACGGCGCAATGGCATGACGGCGAGCTGGTGCGCAACGCGCTGGCCGAGGGGCTGAGCGTGCGTGAGACCACGACCGAACGGGACGCGCTGCTGCTGGCCGGGCCGAAGAGCCGCGAGGTGCTGGAGGGGCTGACCGACGGCGACCTGTCGCTGCCTTGGCTCAGCCACCAGCATTGTACCGTGGCCGGGAAAAAGGCCTTCCTGATCCGGGTCAGCTTTACCGGCGAACTGGGTTGGGAAATTCACGGCGAAGACGATGCCATCCCGGCGATCTACGACGCGCTGATCGAGAAGGGGGTGAAGCCTTTCGGTATGTACGCGCTGAACAGCCTGCGGGTGGAAAAAGGTTATCGCGCATGGAAGGGCGACCTTTCGACCGATTACTCGATGCTCGAAGCCGGGCTGGAGCGGTTCGTGAAGTTCGACAAGCCGCAGGATTTCCCCGGCAAGGCGGCCCTCCTCTCGGAGAAACAGCAGGGGCGGAAGAAGGCCTTCGTGACGCTGAAGGTCGATGCGGGGGAGGCGGATGCGCCCTACATGTCGACCGTCTGGCATGATGGCGAGATCGTCGGAGAGACGACGTCGGGCGCCTGGGGCTACCGCGTGGGTGCGAGCGTGGCGCTGGCGATGATCAAGCCGGAGCTTGCGAATGCCGGCACCGAGCTTGAGGTCGAAATCTACGGCGAACGGCGCAAGGCCGAAGTACAGCCGGATGGCCCCCTGTGGGATCCTGAAAACGAAAGGCTGCGGGCATGAGCATCGAAACCTACCTTCTGTATCTCGGCGTGCTGGCGGCCTTCTTCGCCACGCCGCCGGACACCAGCCAGTTGCTGATCATCTCCAACAGCCTGCGCCACGGGATGCGGCGCAGCATGGCGACAGTGGCGGGCGATCTGACGGCCAACGCGCTGCAGATGACACTGGCGGCGTTCGGGCTGACCGCCGTTATCGCCGCGTCGGCCGATGCGCTCTGGGTCGTGAAGTGGCTCGGCGTGGCCTACCTCGTGTGGATCGGGCTGAAGCTGATGCTGTCGAAACCGGGCGGGGATGCACCGGCGGAAGCCCGGCAGGGGCGGCTGTTCCGGCAGGGCTTCCTGACATCATCGGCCAATCCCTACGCGGTGGTCTTCTTCGGCGCGCTATTCCCGCAGTTCATCGACCCGGCGCTGCCGGTCTGGCCGCAACTCCTGATCCTCGGGGTGACGTATCTCGTGGTCGACGGGCTGATCCTGCTGCTCTGGGGCTGGGCCGCAACGCATACGCTGGGCCGGGTGAAGCAGCTGACGGGTGTCTGGGTCAACCGGGTCTCGGGCGCGCTGATGCTGGGGGCGGCGGTGCTGCTGGGCTTGAAAGACCTCGACCGCGCGGCGGAACGGTAAAGGCCATGGATCTGCCCGAGGTAATGTCCGGTGTCTATCTCACCCGCCACGGCGGGCCGGAGGCGCTGGAATGGCGCGAGGATATCCCGGTGCCGCGGCCCGGACCGGGGCAGGTGCTGGTGCGCGTGCTGGCGGCTGGCGTGAACAACACCGACATCAACACGCGCATCGGCTGGTACGCGGCCGAGGTGACCGGCGCGACCGGCGAAGACGTGGCTGTCGGCGAAGAGGCCGAGGGCGGTTGGGGCGGCGCGCTGCACTTCCCGCGGATCCAGGGCGGTGACCTGTGCGGCCGGGTTGTCGCCTTGGGCGAGGGGGTGGAAGACTTTGCCATTGGTGCACGTGTCACGTGCCCGATCAACCAACCCCGTCCGACGGAAGAAAACCCTGTGGGGTTCGTCGCGCTCGGGTCGGAATATGATGGGGCTTTTGCCGAGTACTGCCTCGTCGAGGCGCGCGATCTCTACGACGTGACCGACGCACCGCTGAGCGATATCGAAATCGCGGCCATCCCCTGCGCCTTCGGCACGGCGGCGGGGCTGCTTTTTCGCGCAGGCGTCGGCGAGGGGCAGGAGGTGCTGATCACCGGCGCCTCGGGCGGCGTCGGGCTGGCGGCGGTGCAACTGGCGCAGCAACTGGGCGCGCGGGTCACGGGCATCTGCTCACCCTCCAAGGCAAAACTTGTGCGCGAGGCCGGCGCGACCGAGACGATCGACCGCGGTGCCCCTTTGCCCGAGGACAGGTTTCATGCCGTGATCGACGTGGTCGCGGGCGAGGTGTTCGGGGCGCTGATCGACGCGCTCAAGCCCGGCGGTCACTACGCCGTGGCCGGCGCCATCGGCGGGCCAGTGATCGAGGCCGATCTGCGCCGCATCTACCTGCGCGACATCACCATCCACGGCTGCACCTACCAGCCGGCCGAGGTGTTTGCCCGCCTGATCGACATGGTCAGGGCCGGGCAGGTACGCCCGCTTATTTCCAAGACCTACCCGTTGTCCGAGATCGGCACGGCGCAGGCCGAATTCCAGACGAAACAGATGGCGGGCAAGCTTGTGTTGATCCCGCCCGGAGAGGACGAGCCATGACGCAGATCACGTTGCACGATGGCTCGATCGGGCAGGAACTGGTGAAGCGCTCGGGTGACCGGTCGGTGGCGATGTGGTCGACCCGGGTGATGATCGAACAGCCCCAGGTCGTGGGCGAGGTGCATGACGCCTATTTCGCGGCCGGGGCCACGGTGGCGACGACCAACACCTATGCCGTGCTGCGCGACCGGCTGAAACGGGTCGGGCTGGACGAAGAGGTGGGCCGGTTGGCCGACATCGCCGTGTCGAGCGCGAGAAAGGCGCAGGAAAGCGCCGGGACGGGCCGGGTCGCAGGGGCGTTCGGTCCGCTTGGCGCCTCCTATCGTGCGGATCTGACCCAGCCGGTGGACAAGGCCGTGGAGCTTTACGCCGAATTGCTCACGGATCTGCGCGAGCATGTTGATCTGCTCCTCTTCGAGACGATGGCCTCGGTCGAACAGGCCGAAGGCGCGCTGGCGGCCGCGGCGGCGCATGGTAACGGGCTGCCGGTCTGGCTTTCGGTGACCGTGGCGGATGACGACGGTAAGCGCCTGCGCTCTGGGGAAACGCTGGACCAGCTGGCGCCGTTAGTGACGCGCTACCGCCCTGCGGCCGTGCTGATCAACTGTTCGCCACCCGAGGTGATCGGCGCGGGCCTCGAGGTGCTGAAGACCTTCGGCGTGCCCTTCGGCGCCTATGGCAACGGGTTCACCCGGATCAGCGAGGGTTTCCTGAAGGACGCCCCCACCGTCGACGCGCTGGAACAGCGCACCGACCTGACACCCGAGGCCTATGCGAATTTCGCAATGGGATGGGTCGATCAGGGCGCGACGATCGTCGGCGGCTGCTGCGAGGTGGGCCCGGATCATATCGCGGAACTGGCGCGGCGGCTGCGGTCGGCCGGGCACGAGATCGTTTGACGTCAACAGACAGAGGCGGCGCGGCTCGTCGAGCCTTACGGCCCGCCTCGCGAAGGAGAGTGTGAGATGGAGCTTCCCGACAAGGCAAGAGTGGTGATCGTGGGCGGCGGCGTGATTGGCTGTTCAGTGGCCTATCACCTGACCAAGCTCGGCTGGAAAGACGTGGTTCTGCTGGAGCGCAAGCAGCTGACCAGCGGCACGACATGGCACGCCGCCGGCCTGATCGGCCAGCTGCGGGCGACCGCCAACATGACCAAGCTGGCGCGTTATTCGGCCGAGCTGTATCTCGGGCTGGAAGAGGAAACCGGCGTCGCCACCGGCATGCGGCAGGGCGGCTCGATATCGGTCGCGCTGACGGAGGAGCGGCTGGAGGAGCTGTACCGCAGTGCCGCCATGGCGCGGGCCTTCGGCGTGCCGGTCGAGGAGTTGAGCCCGGACGAGGTGAAGGCGCGGTATGAGCATATCAACCTCGACGGGGTGACCGGCGGCGTCTGGCTGCCGACCGACGGGCAGGCTGACCCTGCGAATATTGCCTTGGCGCTGGCCAAGGGCGCGCGGCAGCGCGGCGCGCTGGTGAAGGAGCGGGTGAAGGTCACCGGCATGGCCCGCGATGGCCGGCGGATCACGGGTGTCGACTGGCAGAGCGATGACGGCAAGGATCAGGGCCACATCGCCTGCGACATGATCGTCAACTGTGCCGGCATGTGGGGCCGCGAGGTGGGCCGGATGGCCGGCGTCAACGTGCCGCTGCATGCCTGCGAGCATTTCTACATCGTCACCGAAGGCATCGAGGGCCTGGGACAGATGCCGGTGCTGCGGGTGCCGGACGAATGCGCCTACTACAAGGAGGATGCCGGCAAGATGCTGCTCGGCGCCTTTGAGCCCAATGCCAAGCCGTGGGGCATGAACGGAATCTCCGAAAGCTTCGAGTTCGACCAGCTTCCGGAAGATTTCGACCATTTCGAACCGATCCTCGAGGCCGCCTGTCACCGGATGCCGATGCTGGCGGAGGCGGGGATTCACACATTCTTCAACGGGCCGGAGAGCTTTACGCCCGACGATGCCTATCACCTTGGGCTCGCGCCGGAGATGGACAATGTCTGGGTCGCCGCCGGGTTCAATTCCATCGGCATCCAGAGCGCGGGCGGCGCGGGCGTGACGCTGGCGCAGTGGATGGAGGATGGCGAGAAGCCCTACGATATCGGCGATGTCGATATCTCCCGCATGCACCCGTTCCAGGGCAACCGGCATTACCTTTTCGAGCGGTCGAAAGAGACGCTGGGCCTGCTCTATGCCGACCATTTCCCCTATCGCCAGAAGGCCACGGCGCGGGGCGTGCGGCGCTCGCCCTTCCATGCGCAGCTGCTGGAGCAGGGGGCCGTTATGGGCGAGGCCGGGGGTTGGGAGCGGGCCAACTGGTTCGCCAGTCCGGGTCAGGAGCCCGAGTATCAGTATAGCTGGAAGCGGCAGAACTGGTTCGAGAATTCCGCCGCCGAGCACAAGGCGGTACGCGAGAATGTCGGCATGTACGACATGTCCTCCTTCGGCAAGCTGCGGGTCGAGGGGCCGGAGGCCGAGGCCTTCCTGAACCATGTCTGCGGCGCGAACATGTCGGTGCCGGTGGGCAAGATCGTCTACACCCAGTTCCTCAACACCCGTGGCGGGATCGAGGCGGATGTGACGGTGACGCGGCTTTCGGAATCCGCCTATCTGGTGGTCACGCCTGCTATGACGCGGCTGGCCGACGAAACGCGGCTGCGGCGGCATGTGGGCGACCGGCGGGTCGTGATCACCGATGTGACGGCGGGCGAGGGTGTGCTGGCGGTGATGGGGCCGAAATCGCGGGAGCTGCTCAACAAGGTGTCGCCCGCCGATTTTTCCAACGCGGTAAACCCCTTCGGCACGGCGCAGGAGATCGAGATCGGCATGGGCCTCGCCCGGGCGCACCGGGTATCCTACGTGGGTGAGTTGGGCTGGGAGATCTACGTTTCGGCCGACATGGCGGGCCACGTGTTCGAGACGTTGATGGAGGCCGGGCAGGATGTGGGGCTGACGCTCTGCGGGATGCACATGATGGATTCATGCCGCATCGAGAAGGCGTTCCGGCATTTCGGGCATGACATCACCTGCGAGGACAACGTGATCGATGCCGGGCTGGGCTTCGCGGTGGACCTGTCGAAGGACGACTTCATCGGCAAGGCGGCGGTGGCGGCGCGCAAGGAAAGCGGGCCGGAGAGCCGGATGGTGCAGTTCCTGCTGGACGACCCGGAGCCGCTTCTCTTCCACAACGAGCCGGTGATCCGGGATGGCGAGTACGTGGGGTATCTCAGTTCCGGCAACTACGGCCACCACCTCGGCGCCGCTGTCGGCATGGGCTACGTGCCCTGCAAGGGCGAGAGCGCGCAGGATGTGCTGGGCTCCACCTACGAGATCGACGTGATGGGCACCAAGGTGAAAGCCAGGGCCAGCCTGAAGCCCATGTACGACCCGAAATCCGAGCGGGTGAAAGTGTAAGGTCAGCCGAGCAGCGCCGCCACCTCCTCGGCGGCGCGCAGGCCTTCCTTGTGGGCGCCCGACACGGTGCCGGGCTCGGCGTGGTGGGTGGCTTCGCCGGCGAAGAAGACCCGCTCGGCATGGGGCTGGCGCAGGACGGGGCGCTTGTGGGCCTGTCCGGGCATGGCGCCGGAGTAGGAGCCCTTGAACAGCGGGTCGCGGCCCCAAGCGGTGGCGGCGCCCTTGATTAAGGAGGATTTCAGGTCGTTGCCGAAGATTTCGGTCAGCCGCGACAGGGCGTAGTCGATGGCGGCCTCGGGGCCGGCGTTCTCCAATTCGGTGGCGAAATCCCCTGCATTTTCAAAGGCACAGAGGCCGGTGCCCGAGATGTTGCAGAGCGCGCCGCCGCCGCGGTGGATGCCGTCGTCGGAGGGGGTGATCCTGTAGGTGACCCAGGTGTCGGGCTCCACCGGCAGCGCCTCGGGCGGGAATTGCAGGACGGCGTGGTTGTAGGCGCCCAGGTTGATGGCGTCGATCGCGTCGAGCCGGTCGGTTTCGAGCGGCGGGTCGAAGCGGATGTCGCCGGCGGCGAGGATGCCCTGGGAGACGGTGACGATGACGGCCTTGGCGGCAAGCGTGCCGTTGTTTGTTTCGACTTCGACGCCGTCGGCCGTGGTGGTCACGCGGGTGGCTTGGGTGTTGAGGGTCACGGGCACGTCGGCGGCGTTCATGGCGACGAGGGTGCCGTAGCCCTGGCGGCAGAACCAGTCGGGGCTTTCCTGGTAATCGGCGAAATCCCTCGTCGAGATCTCGTGCAGGTTCCGGCCCATGGGCAGGATGTGCATCATCGCGGCGCTGAAGGACCAGTCGGCCAAGGGCTTGAAGAGGTTGGACAAGGCGATGTCGTTGCCCGCTTCGGCCTCGCGGCGCATGGCGTCGCTGATGGCGTCGACCTCGGCCCAAAGCGCCGTTCCGTCGGGGTCGTCGCCGGCGGTGACGGCATGGTTCGGCGCCGGGTAGACATCGAGCCCGAGCGCCTTGCCCTTGTCGATGAAGGCGTTGATGGCGCCGTTATGGAGCCAGTGCGCGCCGCGGTCGAAGGGGATGCCGAAGGTCTCGGTGTCGGTGAAAGCCCGCCCGCCGATGCGCGATCCGGCCTCGATGCAGGTGACTGTTTTTCCAAGCGAACCAAGGGCTTCCGTCGCGGCCAGACCGGCGGCGCCGGCGCCTATGACGATGACGTCGGTGGGGGGCATGGGGTATCCTGTCGGGTGTCGGGTTTTGGAGAAGCATAGGGAAGGGGCTGGCGGGGTCCAGCGGTTTTCCGGCGCGGTGTGGCCTCGGGGCGGCGGGTGGTGTAAGCGGGCGGCATGGATGAATACGCCCCGCCCACCGACCCGATCAAGGTGCTGCACGAGGATCACGAGATCGTCGTGGTCGACAAGCCGTCGGGGCTTTTGTCGGTGCCGGGGAAGGGCGAGCACCTGGCGGATTGCCTGCTGTCACGGGTGCAGGAGGCCTATCCGATGGCGCTTCTGGTGCACCGGCTGGACCGGGATACATCGGGCGTCATGATCTTCGCATTGAGCCCCCACGCGCAGCGGCACCTGGGTCTTCAGTTCGAGAAGCGACAGACGAAAAAGACATACGTGGCAAGGGTTTGGGGGCGGTTGGAGCCGCGGAAGGGCACGGTCGACCTGCCGCTGATCGTGGACTGGCCGAACCGGCCGAAACAGATGGTCTGCCACGAGACGGGCAAGCCCGCGGTGACAGATTGGCGGGTGCAGCGGTACGGGGAAGACGAAACGCGGGTGAGGCTTATGCCGAAGACGGGGCGGAGCCATCAGCTGCGGGTGCATATGCTGGCTTTGGGCCATCCGATCCTGGGCGACCCGTTCTATGCGGAGGGGGCGGCGCGGGAATTTCCCCGGCTGATGCTGCATTCGGAAGAGTTGCGGCTGAGGCATCCGGACGGGGGTGCGGGAATGACGTTTCGGGCGAAGGCGCCGTTCTAGGGCGCCCTGCCATTTTCAAGCAAGCTGACGGTGCTTATTCCTGAATGGATTCAAGGTAGTAGGCCAGCGACAGGATGCGGCCGCGGACCACCAGTTCCTCGGATTCCGGCGTTTCGCTTTCGGCTTCGGAGACTTCGGCGCTGGCGAGGTAGCGGTCGCCCCAGACCGGCATTTCGGCGCCGTGGGCGCGGATGATGTTGCGGCCGTCGATCATCCAAATCACCCATTCCATTGGAAATTCTCCGTCGCCCTTGGTGCCGGTGATGGTGGTGAGGCTGGGGGTTTGGATATTGAGCAACCCGGCCAGCGGGCCGTCGCCCTTGCCGGATTCGCCGTGGCAACCGGCGCAGGCGGTCATGTATTCCGCGCGGCCCAGCGGATCTTCGGCGAGGGCCTGCGTGGCGGTCAGTCCGGCTAGGAATGCGGTGGCTAAGACTGTCTTTTTCATGGTGAGTTCCCTCTCTGTCGGTCATCGGGGATGACCCGGGGTGAAAGGGTACCCTGTTGCCGGGCGTCCGCGTTAATCTGCGTTAAATGGTGGCGATCAGAGGTTTCATCGGTCATCTTGGCCGGACCTCTGCAAAGCCAAGGGTTAAAGGGAAAATCGACGTCGGTATAACGTCGGTATTTTGTCGGTATTACGTCGGTGCGTCAGCGAGAGCGGGATCGGGGCCTTACCCTACCGGGGTGATGACCAGGCTGCCGACGACGTGGGGTCCGTGTTTGACGGTGAGGGTTCCCCTGCGCTGGGCAACTTCGCGCCTGAAGGCGTCGGAGGCAATCGTCGCGACGACCTCCACCTTGTCACCCGGATGGACTGGCAGTGAGCCTTCGTCCTGGATCACGAGTTGGGTCAACCAGGCTTTCTCAAGCCGGTCCGGATAGGCCAGTTCCACACAGAGCGTGGGCTTGGTCAGCCCGCCCTTGGGCAGGAGGCTCGGCTCGAACGTTCCATGAAATGGCTGATCCATCGGGGTGGTCTCTCGGTGTGGGGTGCGTCAGCGTGAGCGATCCGTCAGGTTCAGGCGGGCGGTCACGATCGGTTTCAGGGTCGCCGCGAGGGCGGGGTCGGCTTTTTGCATCTCTTCGAGTTCGTCGAGCCGGTTGGTGGCGACGAGGCTGAGCGCATCCATGCGCGGGGTGCCGTCGGGATGGCGCGGCAGGGCGGCGACGGGCTGGATGTGGTCGGGCTTCGGCTCGGGGGCGAGGGCGCGGAGGTCGGGTTCCGGCAGGTCGGTTTCGACGAAGGCGTAGAGGCCGACGCCCTTGGCCGGCAGCGCGAAGGTGCAGAGGGCCACGTCATGCACCCTGTCGTTCGAGAGGAGGGCCGCGCGGAGGGCGGGGCCGTCGCGCTCGATGCGGTCCTCGGTGCCTTCGCCGTCGGACCAGTTCATCAGGCGGCGGGTGATGAAGTTGTAGAGCTTCTTGCCGGTGGCCATCCAGATGCGGGAGGGGAGCGCCTTGCGGGCCAGCATGGCTTTCTCGGAGGGCGTCAGCAGGTCGGGCGCGTAGGCGCGCTTCTGTTTCAGCAGGTGGCGGAGGTCTTCGCGGGCCATGGTGCGGAAGAGGCGGCCGCGGTGGCGGTGGACGGACGCGAGCTGGAAGTCGATGACGGCGGCGCGGCCCTCGGGCGTCATCAGCCAGTTCTGGGGCTTGGCGATGTCGTTATGGGTGACCCCGGCGCGACGCATTTCACGGAGGAGGCGCTTGGCGTCCTTGTACCATGCGGCGTCGGTTGGCTTGGCGAGGTGGAGGGGGGTGCCCTTGGTCCAGCTGCGCAGGAGCCCGGTGCGGTCGACACGGACGAGGACGGGGCAGCCTTCGATGCCCTGTACTGCCCTGAGCCCGCGAATTTCACGGCGGGCGAGGGCCCAGGCGAGCGGCTTGGCCCAGAGCGGTACGCCATCAAGCTTGCGCAGGACGACGGGGAAATCCTCGACCCCGTCGAGGGTGCCCGAGACGGTTTCCGAGAAGACATCGCGCTTGTGCACGGTCTCGGGCCGGAAGCGGGCCTGCGATATGTCGGGGGCGGGGCTCATGCTTGGGGTTTAGAGATTTTTGGTGGCGTGGGAAAGCGTGCTCGCCAGCCCTTGCGGGCTGTCTCGCCTTATGTGGGTGCTGTGCAGAAAAGGGCAGGGGGTGCTCAGAGGCGGACCCAGTCGGGGGGGCAGAGATCGGCGTTGCAGGGTTTGCCGGGGGCGAACCAGTTCTTCGGTGCGATGACGATCTTGGACGGGTTGTCGTTGAGCCACGCGCCCCACCACGAGAAGGTCGAATTGGCGATGATGTTGTGATCGCAGAGCGATTGCAGGTGCATGTCGAAATGGCCCTTCGTCTCGTCATTGATGTCGACGACGACGGTCTGCTGCCCGAGCGAGAGATTTTCGCGCGCCCAGGCGGGGTCGTTCGAGAAGACGAAACAGGTGAGGGGCTGGCCCAGCTTTTGCGTCAGGTGCTCGACGGCGGCGGTGTAATATTCCGGCGGGCAGGCCGCGAAGCCGCCGGCGAGGTAGTCGCCGCGGCGGACATGAACGGAGACGGCGACGGGGGCGGCGGCGATGCTGTCGGCCATGTCGGCATTGGCGGCGTCGAGCGGCGTGGTGAGCGTGAGGTCGTGGCGGAGCCGGTCGGCGGAGGCGCCGAAATAGCGGGGCGATTGCCAGTAGCCGTGCAGGTAGGTGTTGTCGGGGAGGTCGAAGAAACCCTCGTTGAAGCCGAGATCGCCCTCGCGGTGGAAGCGGGGATTGCGGCCAAACCAGCGCCAGAGGGCGTAGCGCGGCAGGCTCTCCATCTTGGTGGGGGGCAGGCTGCCGGCTTCGGTGAAGCGGGTGTTTTCGTAATGGGGGAAGCAGTCGCCGCGGGTGTCGTCCCACAGCACCATGTAGCGGCGGTCGAGCGCGAGGTCGGTGCCGAGATGGTCGGCGAGGGCGCGGCCGGCGGCGTATTGGAACATCTGGTTCCCGGCGCCGCCGAAGAGGCGGGTGACGATCATTGCAGGCCCTCGGGCATCGGTGCTGTGCTTGCGCGTGCGTGGCGGGCGAGGCCGCGGCGGTAACGGAAGCGGGCGATTTCGCGCCAAAGTTTTTCGGTCAGGGATTTGCGGCCGCCCTGGATGGTGGAGCCGTCGAGCTGGTCGGCGATGGTGCGGATGCCCGCCGGGTGGATGGCGGCGGGGCGCAGGCCGGTGTGCCAGTGGCATTGCAGGAAGGCGTCGATGGGGCGGTCGATGGTCTCGGAGGCGTCGAGCAGGCGGCGGGCGGCGGCGCGGCTGACAAGCTGGGCCGAGGTGCGGAGTTGGGGGATATCCGCGAGGGTCAGGCGGCAGGGGCCGGACTGGTCGATCAGGCGGGGGCTGCCTTGCGGGGGCCTGTCCTGCAGCTGAATGTAGCCGCAGGTGCCGATATTGGCGGTGGCGAGCGCGAGGGCGCGCGGGAAGGTATCGGGGTCGAGGGTCACGTCATCCTCGAGAATGAGGGCATGGGAGAGGTCGCGGCGGAGGATCTCGGCCCAGATCTGGCGGTGGCTGAGGAAACAGCCGATTTCGCCCGGTTTGAGGGGGAAGGGGTAGGCGGGCTGGAAGAGGCGCGCGCCGGTTTCGGCGGAAAGGTCGGCCGCGTCGAGCGCGGTGCCGTCGACGGCTGCCCAGAGTTCACCGGGCAGGCCGCAATTTTCCTTGAGCGCATGCGCATTGTCCCGCCGTTTCCGCGCGCGGGTCAGGTGCAGGACAAAGGCATGCGCCTGCATTGGCCCGCCTCTCAGGCGCCCGGGGTCCACCCGGAGACGGCCTTGACCTCGAGGAAGTCCTCGATGCCCCATTTGCCGCCTTCACGCCCGTTGCCCGACTGTTTCATGCCGCCGAAGGGGGCACCCATGCCGCGGGATTCGCCGTTCATCTCGACCATGCCCGAGCGCAGGGCGCGGGCCACGCGGTTGGCGCGGGCGCCGTCCTGGGTCTGGACGTAGTTGGTCAGGCCATAGGGGGTGTCGTTGGCGATGCGGATGCCGTCTTCTTCGCTGTCGAAGGGCATGATCGACAGGACCGGCCCGAAGATTTCCTCGCGCGCGATGGTCATGTCGTTGTTCACGTCGGCGAAGACCGTCGGACGGACGAAGAAGCCGCGGTTGAGGCCGTCGGGGCGGCCGGTGCCGCCGGCGACGAGGCGGGCGCCTTCGTCGATGCCCTTCTGGATGAGATCCTGGATCTTGTTGAACTGGACCTCGTTGACCACGGGGCCGATATGGCGGCCTTCCTCGTGCGAGGAGCCAACGGTGATCTTGTTGGCCACCTCGGCGGCGGTTTCGACGGCCTGATCGTAGACCTCGCGCTGGACAAGCATCCGGGTGGGCGCGTTGCACGACTGGCCGGAGTTGTTCATGCAGTGCAGCACGCCGCGTTTGACAGCTTTCTCGTCAGCGTCCGCGAAGATCAGGTTGGCGCCCTTGCCGCCCAGCTCGAGGCTGACGCGCTTGAGGGTGTCGGCGGCGGCCTTGGAGATCAGCTTGCCGGCGCGCGAGGAGCCGGTGAAGGAGATCATGTCGACATCCGGATGCGCGGAGAGTTGCGAGCCGACGCCTGCGCCGTCGCCGTTGACGAGGTTGAAGACGCCCTTGGGCAGGCCGGCCTCGTCGATCATCTCGGCGAAGATCATCGAGGAGAGGGGGGATTCCTCGGAGGGTTTCAGCACCATGGTGCAGCCGGCGATGAGGCCCGCGATGACCTTGAGCGTGACCTGGTTCATCGGCCAGTTCCAGGGCGTGATCATGCCGACGACGCCGATGGGCTCGTGGATGATGCGGTCATTGGGGGCGTGGTCGCCCAGCGGTTCGTCGAAGGTGAAGTTCTTCGCGGTTTCGAGGAACGCCTTGATGTGGCCGATGCCGGCGCCGACCTGCTGCTGGCGGGAAAGGTCGATGGGCGCGCCCATTTCGAGGCTGATGGCCTGGGCCATGTCCTCGGTCCGGGCCTTGTAGGCCTGGTAGAGCTTCTCGACATACTCGATGCGCTTTTCGGGGGGCGTGGCCATCCACGACGGGAAGGCGGCGCGGGCGGCGGCGACGGCGGCGTCGGTGTCGGCCTGGCCGCCGAGGCTGATGACGGCGCAGGGGTCTTCGGTGGAGGGGTCGATCACGTTGTGGTCTGTCCCGTCTTTCGGGTCGACCCAGGCCCCGTCGATGTAAAACTGGCGTTTCTCGATCATGTCTACGGCTCCGTTCCTGCAGAATGGCGGACGGCCGGTGCAACACGCCCCGGCCGGATTCGCGTTACATTGTCACTGGCGCATGGTGGCTGCAAGGGAGAGGGCTTCAAATTCGGCCGGCAAGACGTATCTTGCAGGGGAATCCAGATCCTCGAAAGGAGACCATCATGGGACTGCGCATCAACGACACCATCCCCGACCTGAAAGTTGAAACCGACCAGGGCGAGCTTTCGCTGCATGACTGGATCGGCGACAGCTGGGCGATCCTGTTCTCGCACCCGAAGGATTTCACCCCGGTCTGCACCACCGAGTTCGGTGCCGTCGCCAAGCTTTCCGACGAGTGGGAAAAGCGCGGCTGCAAGGTGATCGGCGTGTCGGTGGACGGCGTCGAGGACCACAAGAAATGGAAGGGTGACATCGAGAAGGTCGGCGGCGCCAAGGCCGGCTTCCCGATCATCGCAGATACCGGGCTGGAGGTGTCGAAGGCCTTCGACATGCTGCCCGCCGAGGCCTATCTGCCCGATGGCCGGACGCCCGCAGACAGTGCCACGGTGCGCAGCGTCTTCATCATCGGGCCGGACAAGCAGCTGAAGCTGATGATGACCTACCCGATGACCGTGGGCCGCAATTTCGGCGAGGTGCTGCGGGCGCTCGACGCGCTGCAGGCCAGCACGACGAAGGGCGTGGCGACGCCGGCCGACTGGCAGGTGGGCGAGGACGTGATCATCCCGCCTTCGGTGAGCGACGAGGACGCGAAGGCCAAGTTCGGATCGTTCGAGGCGGTGTTGCCGTACCTGCGGAAGACCAAGCTGCCGGGGTGATCGTTCGGCCGGTTTGAAGGGGGCTCTGCCCCCGACGTTGAAGCCCCGAGGGGCTTCAACGCCTCCCCCGGGATATTTTTGGCCAGAAGAAGCATGGGTTTGGTCTTGCGGCTGGACCGCTGGAGTCTTCACCGGTTCGAAACCCGTGGTGGTGCAGGATCGAGGGAGGCTTGGCCGGGCGGTTTGCGCGGCAATGGACAGTCCGGGCGTTTTTGCCTATGGCATCCGGTGAGGTATCAGGACGGCGACGGGTATGAGCGGCCGAGAGGCATTCAAGATAAACGGGCACGTGATCGAGGCGGGCACCCGCCGGACGGTCGAGGTGCCGGTGAGCACCCTGTCGGATCACACGCCGGTCACGCTTTCGGTGCATGTCATTCATGGCAAGAAGCCCGGGCCGGTGATGTTCGTCTCGGCCGCCGTGCATGGCGACGAGGTGATCGGGGTCGAGGTGGTGCGGCGGCTTCTGAAGGCCAAGGCGCTGAAGTCGATGGCCGGCACGCTGATGGCGATCCCGATCGTCAACACCTACGGGTTTCACAACCATTCACGCTACCTGCCGGACCGGCGCGATCTGAACCGGTGCTTTCCGGGGGTAAGCGAAGGCTCGATGGCCTCGCGGCTGGCGCATATCTTCATGGAAGAGGTGGTGCGCCGGGCCGATGTGGGGATCGACCTGCACTCCGCCGCGATCCACCGGCTGAACCTGCCGCAGATCCGGCTGACGCCGGGCAATGACACGCTGGCCGAGCTGGGCCGGGCCTTTGGCGCGCCGGTGATGCTGCCGTCGAAGCTGCGCGAGGGGTCGCTCAGGATGGCGGCGGAGGCGGCCGGAGTCGACGTGCTGCTTTACGAGGGCGGCGAGGGATTGCGGTTCGACGAGCTGGCCGCACGGGCCGGGGTGAGCGGGATCCTGCGGGTGATGCAGCATCTGAAGATGATCGGCGGCAAGGGCGTGCCCAAGGTGCGGCATGCACCGGTGCTGGCGCGGGAGTCGCATTGGTACCGGGCGCCGGTGGGCGGTGTCTTCCGCTGTTTCGTGCCGATCGGCGCGGCGGTGTCGCGCGGGGACGTGATGGGCGCGATTTCCGACCCGTTCGGCGAAGCCGAGCGCGAGGTGATCTGTGACGGGCGGGGGATCGTGATCGGGCGGTCGAACATGCCGACCGTGTACGAGGGCGATGCGCTGTTCCACGTGGCCGATACGCCGCGGGCGGATCATGCCGCCGAGGGCGTGAACGCCCATATGGAGGCGGCGCCGCTTTACGACGAGGACGAGATTATCTGAGGCTGGCTCAGCGCGTCTTGTCGCGGTTTTGGGGCATCAGGAAGATCGAGACCATCAGCAGGCTGAAGATCAGCTCGTAGACTTCCCATTTGCGGTTCTGGTCGCCCATCGCGACGATCACGAGGCTGGCGGCCACGGCGAAGAGCGTGTGGCGCAGGCCGGGGACCGGCACGGCGAGTTTGTCGGCCAGCCGGCGGATGAACCCGACGCGCGGGTAAAGGAGCGGCAGGACGATCAGGTAGAGCAGGATCACCGCCGTGAGGCCGCTGCCGAAGACGGTTTTCGTCAGGTGGTTGCCGCCGACCACGAGGTTGTGGAAGTTGGTTTCCATCTGCTTGTTGTTTTCCTGGAAGAACTCGCTCGATTCCCAGCCGAAGATGCGCTGGCCCCAGGAGATTTCCTCGCCCGCGCCGAGGAAGAAAAGGAGGGCGTATATGGCCGTGAGGATGGCGGCGAGGGTCATGCCCTTGGCCTTGAGCGACAGGGTGTTGGAGATCAGCACGACGCTGCCCACCAGCAGGAAGAGCGCGGTGCCGTATTCGACCAGCCTGTCCTCGAAGGCGTAGACGGCGGCGAAGTAGACCGGATCCCACAGGTGGATGGCGAAGGAGATCACGCAGATGATGGCGATGGCGGCCAGCAGGATGCGGTCGATCAGGAGGTCTTTTTGCATGGGCTCTGGTGTCCGGCAGGTGGGATATTCGCCCCCGGATAGGGGAGCGGGCCGGGGGCATCAAGCGTTATCGGCGCTCAGAGGGTGATGTCGACGGTGGTTTGCGGATCGCCGCCGGTGTCGGTGAAGCGCATGGAAACGGCCTCCTGCTCGGCCTGCGAGAGGCGGCGGAAGATGCCGTCGCGCTGGTTGGCGGGTTCATTGGCGAGGTAGAACTGGGTGGTGACCTCGCGGCCCTGTGCGAAGGCCTTGACGTGGATATGCGGCGTGCGGCCCGGGTAGGGGACGGGCTTGATGGTGCGGAAGCTGTAGCGGCCCTGCGCATCGGTGATGTCGTGGCCGAAGCCCTGGAAGGCGGGGTCGTGCATGTCGCTGCCGCGGTCGCGGGTGTGCATGTAGTTGCCCCAGGCGTCGCATTGCCAGATTTCGACGCGCGCCTCGGGGATGGGGTTGCCGGACCGGTCGAGCACGCGGCCGGTGAGGCGGATGATGGTACCCCCCGCCTGCCGCACCGCTCCGGCGATGCGGACGAGGTCGTTGTCGATGTCGGCGTGGCGCATTGGGCCGGTGGGGTAGAAGGGCCCCTCGGTTTGTTGTGGTGTGAGAATCGCGGCCTGCGCCGGCCGGGAAAGGAGCGTGACGCCCGCAAGCCCGAGGGCGGTGCGGAGGAAGCGGCGGCGGGGGGTTGGGTTTGACATCGGCTTACCTTTCCTGGGGCGAAAGGTAGGGGTTCGGCCGGCGGAGGGCCCTTAACGATTTCGTGAGTCGCGGGAACCGGCCGGTTGTTGCCCCGGGAAGGCCCCCCTGAAACGACAAACCCCCGGGCGGGTGCCACGGGGGTCGTCTTCGATGTGTCGCAAAGAGCTGCGATGCGGGTCTTAGAGCAGACCTTCGCGCTGGGCTTTCTTGCGCGCCAGCTTGCGAGCACGGCGGATGGCCTCGGCCTTCTCGCGTGCGCGCTTCTCGGACGGTTTCTCGAAATGTTGCCGAAGCTTCATTTCACGGAACACGCCTTCGCGCTGCAGCTTTTTCTTCAGGGCGCGGAGCGCCTGATCGACGTTGTTGTCGCGAACACTAACCTGCATGTGGTGTCACCACCTTTCTAAGTTGGAGTTGCATGAGAATGCAGGAGGTGGCCGTATAGCAAAGGCGGTTTAGTTTGTCTAGGGTGGCGCAAGCGAAAACGGAGAGGCCCGATGAGTGACAGCGACGACGTGAAAACGAGGCTGCTGGAGGCCGCGAAGTCCCATGTGCCGTTCGATGGCTGGAGCGAGACGACATTCCGCGCCGCCGTGCAGGAGGCCGAGGTGGAGCCGGGGCTTGCCAAGGCGGTGTGCCCGCGCGGCGCGATCGACCTGGCGCTGGCCTATCACGAGCAGGGCGACATGGAGATGATCCGCCGGATCGAGGAAACCGACATGAGCGAGATGCGGTTTCGCGACAAGGTGGCGACGGCGGTGAAGCTGCGGCTGGAGGCGGCCGAGGACAAGGAATTGGTGCGGCGGGGCATGACGCTTTTCTCGCTGCCACATCATGCGATGGACGGCGCGCAGGCGCTGTGGCGGACCTGCGACCGGATATGGACGGCGCTGGGCGACAGTTCGGACGACGTCAACTGGTACACGAAGCGGGCGACGCTGTCGGGGGTCTATGGCTCGACGGTGCTGTACTGGCTGGGCGATGACAGCGAGGGGCAGGAGCGGACGTGGGAGTTCCTCGACCGCAGGATCGGCGACGTGATGCAGTTCGAGAAGGTGAAGGCGCAGGCCGCCGACAACCGCTTCGTGAGCGGGCTGATCAAGGGGCCGCTGTCCTTCCTCAACAAGATCAAGCCGCCGAACGGGCCGGGGCAGACCGGGATGCCCGGGCGCTGGTCGGGGCCGGGCTGACGGCGCGGGAGCCCCTGTTGCCTTTGCGCGGGGCAGGTGTGAAACAAGGGCCAAAGAAAATGCCCGTAGACGAGGGAGACGCGCATGACCGAGACGATGAACGCCGTTGAGATCACCGAGGCCGGCGGGCCGGAGGTTCTGAAGTTGACGACGCGGCCGGTGCCGGAGCCGCGCAATGGCGAAGTGGTCATCAAGGTGGCCTGGGCCGGGGTGAACCGGCCGGATGCCTCGCAGCGGGCGGGCGCGTACCCGCCGCCGCCGACGGCGAGCGACCTGCCCGGGCTGGAAGCCTCGGGCGAGGTGGTGACGGTCGGGGCCGGTGTCGGCGATCTGAAAGTTGGCGACAAGGTGTGTGCGTTGCTGCCCGGGGGCGGCTATGCCGAATACGTGGCCACGCCCGCTGCGCACTGCCTGCCGGTGCCGGAAGGCATGGGGATGAAGGAAGCTGCCTGTCTGCCGGAGACGTTCTTTACCGTCTGGACGAACGTGTTCATGCGCGGCGGGCTCAAGGCCGGCGAGCGTTTCCTGGTGCATGGCGGCTCTTCCGGGATCGGGACGACGGCGATCCAGTTGGCGCGGGAATTCGGGGCAAGGGTGTTCGCGACGGCCGGGTCGGACGAGAAGTGCCAGACCTGCCTCGACCTCGGGGCCGAGCGGGCGATCAATTACAAGGAGGAGGATTTCGTCGAGGTGCTGAAGCCCGAGGGCGGGGCGAACCTGATCCTCGACATGGTGGCGGGCGATTACCTGCCGCGGAACCTGAAATGCCTGGCCGATGACGGCCGGCTGGTGCAGATCGCGGTCATGCAGGGGCCGAAGGTGGAGATGAACCTCGCGCAAGTGATGGTGCGGCGGCTGACGATCACCGGCAGCACCCTGCGCCCGCAGAGCGACGAGGCGAAGGCGAAGATCGCCGAGGGGCTGCGCGCGCATGTCTGGCCGCTGCTGGAGGCCGGGAAAGTGGCACCGGTGATGGATTCGGAATTCCCGCTGGCCGACGCGTCGAAGGCCCATGCGCGGCTGGAATCGAGCGGGCATATCGGCAAGATCGTCCTCAAGGTCGGGTAGGGAGTTGGGCGCGGCGCAGCTGGTCATACTCGGGCTGGGGCTGGTCAGCCTTGGCCTGAGCTTTTGGGCGATCCGGGCCGACGCCGCGCTGAGCTGGAAATTCGTCGTGCCGGAGGTGGTGGCGCCCGAGGGCGAGCCGGTTTTCGACACGGTCTTCGACTATACCGCCGATATCGGACAGGCGCATTCGCCCGGCATCCTCGTGCGCGAGGAAGGGTTCACGATCATGTGGTTCGAGGGCTCGGAAGAGGCGCAGGCGGATGTGGATATCCACTATACCGGCTTCGAGCGGGACACCGAGGGGTGGATGCGCGGCACGACCGGGTTGCTGGTGACACGTGGCGGGCTGGCGAAAGTGATGGAGCCAGGGCAGATCGTGGTGACCCTGGGCAACACGATCGAGAACGAGGCGGTGCGGGATGGCTTGTATGCGACCGTGGCCTCGGTGGGCGGCTGGGCGATGGCCTCGGTCGTGGATGTGCGGGCGCCGGGCGGGCGGGCCGTACGCGGGCGGAAGCTGAACCTGTCGCCGGTCTTCGGGCGGTCGAACCTGGTGAAATCGCCGATGGTGGCATACCAGGACGGGAGCTTTGGCCTGCCCGCCTATTTCGAGATGGGCAGCACGTTCGGGGTTCTGGCGCGGCTGGACCGGCAGGGCCGGGTCAGGGACACGCGGCGGATGAACGGGTTCGGCAAGCCAATCCAGCCGATGGTGGTGCCGTTGAGCGAGAGCCGGGCGGTGGCATTCCTGCGGGATTTCGACCCGAGCCGGAAGCTGCTGGTCAGCCGGACGGAGGATGGCGGGCAGAGCTGGTCGCATGTCGAGCCGATGGAGGTGGAGAACCCGAGCTCGCCCGTGGCGGCGCTGGGGCTGGGCGACGGGCGGATATTGCTGGCGGTGAACGATGACGGGGACCGGCCGGAGGTGCTTCGGCTGGTGCTGAGCGAGGACGAAGGCGCAAGCTGGCGGGTGCTGCGGGCGTTCGAGGGCGAGGGGGCGCTGCGCTATCCGATGCTGCGGCGGTTGACCACGGGCGAGATCGTGCTGGCGTACTCGAAGGGAACGAAGCGGGGCGTCGTGGCGCATGTGTTCAACCAGGCCTGGGTGGCGGCGCAATGAGCGGGTTGGGCGCCTCGGCGGCTTTGGCGGTGCTGGTGGCGTGGGTTGTCTTCGCCCTGCTGGGCTGGGTGGCCTCGCCCGGCCTTTCGGCCGGTCTCGGTGCGGTTGTGGGTGTCGTGGTCGTGGCAATGTTCCGGGAGAGCCTGGCGGTGGGCGGCGCGGTGGCGCTATTGGCGCCGTTCGGGGTGATGCTGCCGGCGCTGGCGGTGCGGCACGTGGCGGTGTCTTTGGGCGTGCCGATGGCGCCGTTCGCGGCGTGGGAGCTGGTGGGTTTCCTGGTGCTCTACGCGGTGTTCCTGGCGGCGGCGTTCGGGGTGGTGCCGGTGGATCTCTATCGTTTCGGTTTCGCGCCGGTGCCCGTGGCGGTGATGGTGCTGGTGGTGTGTGCTTACGGGTTCATGACCGGCAACTGGTTCCTGCCGCTGGTGGCCGTGCTGGGGCAGGCGGCGTGGGTGATGGGCTGGGGCAGCAGCAACTGGTTCGACTACGTGCTGCACGTGGTGATGTGGCCGGTGGCGCTGGTGGTGCTGGTGGGGCGGATGGTCTGACGCTCCGCCCGTGGCTTGTGCGGGATTTGAGTATTTTTGGAACAATGAAAGTTGGGGTTCGCCTTATTTGATGGGCGCGAAGAGGGCGTTTTTCATCTGGCAGTCCTTCACCACGTCGCGGCCGCAGGGGACGGGATCGAGGGATTTCGAGAGGCAGAGGCGGGCCTCTTGGATGCGGCCCGAGCGGCAGGTGATGGTGAGCATGTCCGGCGCGAGCCCGGGGTTTGCTTTCAGGAAGGCTTGCTCGACGACGGAGGCGGGTAGCTTGACCGGGTCTTTCAGCTTGCGGAAGACGTCGGGCCGTTTGACGCGGGCGTAGGCCTCGCGGGAGAGGGCGTAGTAGTCGGGCGCCGAGAGACCGGAGCAGGAACCGTGTTTCTTCCACTGGTACCAGGCGAGGCCCGAGGAGCCCATGATGTCGGTCATCGCTTCGGTCATGGTACGCGTGGGCGGGCGTTCGGCGGTGGGGCAATTGGCCGGCCAGCCGCGGTGGTACTGGGGCCAGAGGCCGTGGAGAACCCAGCCGTAATCGGCCGTTTCGTCGCATTGGGGAGAATTGCGCGCGTCGCCTTCGAGGGCGCACCACGTGGGCGACCAGCTGAGCGCGAGGACGTAATAGTCGAACTTTCCCGCCTTTTCGCCATCGGCGAGCGCGGCGGAGGCCCAGAGGAGAAGCACAAAGAAGACACGCATTATTCGGACTTTCATTTTATTCGCGTGGGGACTATATAGCCCGTCAGTTCCCCGACAACGGAAACTCGTCCCCCAGCGGGACAGCCATTTCAGGCGACGGGGAAGATATGCGTGAAGGAGACGTAAGGAAATGTCAGGACCGCTTATGGCCAAGGCCACCGCCGTCTGGCTGGTGGACAACACGACGATCAGCTTCAAGCAGATCGCCGATTTCGTCGGGATGCACGAGCTCGAGATCCAGGGCATCGCCGATGGCGACGTGGCCGCGGGCGTGAAGGGTTTCGACCCGATTGCCAACAACCAGCTAACGCAGGACGAGATCGACAAGGCCGAGGCCAGCCCGCTGCACAAGCTGAAGCTGAAATTCAACCCGGCCGCCGTGGGCGAGGAAAAACGCCGCGGGCCGCGCTATACGCCGCTGTCGAAACGGCAGGACCGGCCGAATGCCATCCTGTGGCTGGTGAAGTTCCACCCCGAGCTGGCCGATGCGCAGATCGCCAAGCTGGTGGGCACCACCAAGCCGACGATCCAGACGATCCGCGAGCGGACGCACTGGAACATTTCCAACATGCAGCCGATCGACCCGGTCGCGCTGGGCCTGTGCAAACAGACGGAGCTTGACGCCGCCGTGCAGAAGGCCGCCGCCAAGCGGGCCAAGGAAGGCGAGCCGATGGATGACGAGGCCCGCCGCCGCCTGCTGAGCACCGAGCAGAGCCTGGAGATGGATCCGGAGCCGAAGATGCCCACCGCCATCGAGGGGCTGGAGACGTTCAGCCTGTCGGGCGACGAGGAAGAAGAGAGCGATTCGGGCGACAAGTACGACGCGGACAGCTTCTTCAACCTGCCGGACAGCTCGGATGACGATGACGACGAGGATGACGACAGCGACGATCCGCGCCGCTGAGGGTTTCTTCGGAACGGTGAGAATTGGGGAGCGCCCGACGGGGGATCGGCGGGCGCTTTTTTTGGGGATCTCAGGCAAATGGCCGGCAGGTCTGGACCCGGTCCATTGCGTGCCTCGTTTGATGCGTGCAGGAAAGGTAATGGATTTCTGGGTCTCTGCGGAATCAGATGTGACGAAAGGCAACAGGCAGTTCACCGCGCTGCTGGACTCGGTGAGGACTCATATGCGCCGGCGTATTGCCGAAAGCGGTCTCGCCGGGTCGGGTTGGACGTTTTACTACGTCCCGATCCTGATGAGCGAAGAGCGTGCGAGCCGCTATCCGGCGAGAACGCGCTGTTATTCAAAGAAAAAGGTGATGAACTGCTGTCCTCAGCTCGATCATCGCCGGTATGTCGAAGGGGCCGACGCCATTCGCGAGGCTGTTTTGTACGAAGGCCTTTTGCAGGATGGCGCCGTGTTGTTGAGGCGCGCCGGGTTCTCCGAGGACCTGCAATCCGAGTTCGAGGGCATCGTCCGCGGCCGGTTGGAGGCATTGCTGCGGGACCGGGAGTGACCCGGTTTGCCCGGAGCAAGCCCGTGGGTGAGGGTGGCGCCGCCCCGGGGGGCGGGCGCTTTTGTTGGAGGCGGTGGAGGTGGGTTTCACCCACCCTACGGGGTGATCGTGGGCTGACCTCAGATGCTCTGGCCGCCCGAGATCTCGATGCGCTGGGCGGTGATCCAGCGGGTCTCGCCCGAGAGCAGGGCCGCCACGGCGCCGCCGATGTCGTCGGGCAGGCCGGCGCGGCCGAGGGCGGTGTGATCGGCGACCATCCGGTTGACCTCGGGATTGTCGCGGACGGTGCCGCCGCCGAAATCGGTTTCGATGGCGCCCGGTGCGACGGTGTTGACCGAGATGTGGCGCGCGCCCAGTTCCTTGGCGAGGTAGCGGGTGAGCACCTCGACCGCGCCTTTCATCGCCGCGTAGGCCGAGTAGCCGGGCAGGGCGAAGCGGGCGAGACCGGAGGAGATCATGACGATCTTGCCGCCATCCTCGATCATCGGCAGGAGGGCCTGGGTCAGCAGGAACGGCCCCTTGACGTGAACGGCGTAGAGGTCGTCGAGCTGGTCCTCGGTGGTGTCGGAGAAGAGCGCCCAGTGGCCGGTGCCGGCGTTGTTGACGATATGGTCGATCGTGTCGCGGCCGAAGGTGTCGCGCAGGGTTGTGCGCAGGCGGTCGGGGAGCGACGCGATCTGGGCCGGGTCGGTCTGATCGAGCTGGAGGGCGGCGGCGGTGCCGCCTTGCGCCGCGATGTCGGCCAGGGTGGTTTCGGCGGCCTGTTTGTTGCCGGCATAGGTGAAGACGACGCCGATGCCTTGTGCGGCGAGCTTGAGCGCCATGCTGCGGCCGAGGCCGCGGCTGCCGCCGGTGATGAAGGTGATCTTGTCGGTCATGGGAAAGTCCCTTTCGGTTGGTTGCCTGTGACCGGATATGGCGGAGGACGGGCGGCGGTGCCTGCCGGATTGTCCGGAAGAGTTGCCCGATCCTCCGGGAGTGACGGGGAAAGGCGTGGCAGAGGGGCGCGGGCATGGCATAAAACTCCGGACGTGTGCGTGGAGGCGATGATGGCGGATGACAGGCTGGTGGCGGCGGCGGAGCGGATCTGTGCTGCCGAGGGCGTGCAGGACGGAACGCTGAAAACCGGGGTGGCCGGCTTGAAGATCGCGCGGCGGCCGGAGCCGTCGGCGCTGGAGGCGATGGTGTACGAGCCGCTCGTGTGTTTCGTGGTGCAGGGGGCGAAGGACACCGGCACGAAGGGTGGGTCGGTCAGGGCGTCGGCGGGGCGGTTGCTCGTGGTGAGCCATGACATTCCGATCGTGTCGAAGATCGTGGAGGCGACGGCGGCGCGGCCCTACCTGGCGCTGATCCTGCCGCTGGACCTGTCGGTTTTGCGGGGGCTCGAGGAAGAGATCGGCGGGGCCGGGGGTGGCGCCGGCGCCGTGAGTCGGGCACTGTCGCTGCACGAGGCCGACGCGCCCTTGCGGGAGGCGTTCGGGCGTTTGCTGGAGCTGGTGGAGCGGCCCGGGGAGGCCGCGGTGCTGGGGCCGTTGGTGCAGAAGGAGATCCATTACCGGCTGCTGAGCTCGCCGCAGGGGGCGACCCTCAGGGCGCTGTTGCAGACGGACGGACATGCCGGGCGGATCGGGCAGGTGATCGCGCATCTCAGGGCGCATGTGGCGGACCCGCTGGCGACGGAAGAGCTGGCAAGGCTGGCGGGGATGAGCCGGTCGAGCTTTCACGAGCATTTCAGGACGGTGACGGCGACGACGCCGCTGCAATACCAGAAGGAATTGCGGCTGTTGCAGGCGCGGGAGCGGTTGCAGGCGGGCGGGCAGAGCGTGTCGGCGGTGGCGTTCGAGGTGGGCTATGAAAGCCCGACGCAGTTCAGCCGGGAATATGCGCGGAAATTCGGGGCCTCGCCGCGGCATGACCTGCGGGCGTGAGGGCTTCTAGATGTCCTTGCGGGCGTTGAGGGCGGCGGTGATGGTGCCGTCGTCGAGGTAGTCGAGCTCGCCGCCGATGGGCACGCCCTGCGCCAGCGAGGTGAGGCGAACGCGGCCTTCGAGCTGGTCGGCGATGTAATGGGCGGTGGTCTGGCCGTCGACGGTGGCGCCGACGGCGAGGATGACCTCGGTGATCTGCTCGGTGTCGATGCGGTCGATCAGCTTGGGAATGCGGAGCTGCTCGGGGCCGATCTGGTCGAGCGCCGAGAGGGTGCCGCCGAGGACGTGGTAGCGGCCCTTGAAGACCTGCGAGCGTTCCATCGCCCAGAGGTCGGCCACGTCTTCGACCACGCAGATCTGGCCGTTTGCGCGTTTCTCGGCGGTGCAGATATCGCAGAGCTCGGTGGTGCCGACATTGCCGCAATTTTCGCATTCGCGGGCGGTGGCGGCGACGCGCTGCATCTGGTCGGCGAGCGGCATCAGCAGCAGCTCGCGCTTGCGGATGAGGTGCAGCACCGCGCGGCGGGCCGAGCGGGGGCCGAGACCGGGGAGCTTGGCCATCATCTCGATCAGGGCGTCGATATCGCGGGTGGAGTTCATCAGGGGGCTTCGCCGGGCACGGGGATGCGGGTGACGGTGTAGCCCTCGCGGCGCAGCAGGGCGATCATGCCGGTGTCGCGGGGCAGGTGGAAGGCGCCTATGGCCATGAAAAGCCCGCCTTTTTCCAGTTCCGGTAGGGCGGTGGCGAGGAAGGTCTCGTTGCGCTCGGCCAGCAGGTAGGCATTGGTGCGGGCGAGCCAGTCGGCACCTTCCCCGTCGGGGTAGCGGTGGTCGAAAAAGGCCCGTTCCCAGGCCATCACCTCGGCGATCCGGCCGGAGAGGTAGAGCGCGTCGAAGGTGGCGTAGGCTTCCTGTGACTGTTCGGGGTCGAGATAGGCGCCGTAGGTGGCAATGATGGCGGCGGCCAGGTCGAGGTTCGCGGGGTCGTTGAGCCGGTCGTAGAAGGCGTTGCGGTCTTCGAGCCCAATCAGGTCTGCCCCAGCGAGGGCGCCCTGCAACTGGATGTGATAATCCTGGATGGGAAAGCTGCCGTCGTGGAAATCGTTGCAGGGGTGGAACAGGAGGATTTCGGCGATGGCCGCGGGCCTGAGCGTGGCGTAGGCGTCATAGCCCCAGCCGAGGCCCGCGAGGCGGGTTCTGATCCAGTTCTCCATGTCGAGCGGGATGCCGAAATCGACCGTGTCGATCGTCAGGTTGTCGAGAATGTACCGGGCGGCGGCGTTCTGGCGAAAGACGTCGCGCCGGGTCTGGCCGGTGTAGTCACTCTCTATAGCCACCGTCCGGGCGGCGGCGATTTCGGTGGTGACGGCCTCGGGCAGGTCGAGGATATGGGGGGCGTTGGAATGCATCGTCCCCCACAGGTGAGAGACGGCGCCATCGGCACTTTCGACCCGCCAGAAGCGGCCGGTTCCGTTGGGAATGTCGGCCGCAAGCTGTTGAATTTCTTCGTATGTCCGGGGCGCAAAGGCCTCGGGGTGAACCTTCGGCGCCTGCTCGAGGCACAGCTCGCGCGTGGCCCAGCTCTGGGCGCTCGCCGGGGCGGCGAGCAGGCAGCAGAGGCCGACGGCGAGCCAGCGCATGGCGATCAGAACGGCAGGTCCATGTCCTTGGGCAGGCCCATGCCCTCGGTGATCTTGCCCATCTCCTCTTTCGCCTTCTCGTTGGCGCGGGTCTGGGCGTTCTTGATGGCGGCAAGGATGAGGTCTTCGACCGCTTCCTTGTCGTCCGGGTTGAAGATCGAGGGGTCGATGTCGAGGCCCTTGAGCTCGCCCTTGACGGTGCAGGTGGCTTTCACGAGACCGGCGCCGCTTTCGCCTTCGACGGTCATGTTGTGCATCTCTTCCTGCAGGCTGGCCATCTTCTGCTGCATTTCCTGCGCGGCCTTCATCATCTTGGCCATGTCGCCCATCTGGCCCAGTCCCTTGAACATTGGTCGCTCTCCGAAGTTCGGGTTTCGTTTCCGTGTTGTCCCATAGATACGAGGGCAGGCGGGCGGGGACAAGGGCGGTGCGGCGGGCGCGACGGGGCGGAATCGGGTGAATCGGGGTCAAGCGACTGAAACGCAGGGAAAATGCGGGTCGGTATCACGTCGGTATCACGTCAGTATTTTGTCGGTGCCGGCGGCGGTGGGGGCCGTACCGTGCCAGCGGCCGGCCGGCATGACCTGCCGGCCGGCCGCCGAGGTGGGGCGGACTAGCGCCCGGCCATCAGCTGTACCATCGTCGCCTGCGAGATGAAGCCGGTCACCGGCAGGTTGCGCGAGCGCTGGAACTGGCGGATCGCCCGGCGCGTCTGGCGGGTGAAGTCGCCATCCGCCGCGCCCGGGTTGGTGCCAAGGCTTGCCAGCCGCCGCTCGATCAGCACGCGGGCGATCAGGGTCGAGGTGAACTGGCGCTCCTGCGCCCGGGCTGCCTCGATCTCGGCGGCGTTCTCGCGCTGGTCGGTCAGCTCGTTCAGCCGGGCGCGGGCCGCGCCGGCAAAGGTGCTGTCGGGATAGGTGTTGAGAAACGCGCTGTAGCTTTCGGCGGTATCCGAGCTGCGGGCGGCATCCCAGGCCTCACGCTCCTCGCGCTCGGCATCTTCGCGCTTGGCGGCCTCGATCTGGTCGAGCGCCTCCTGCGCCTCGTCGGCATAAAGCCCGTCGGGATAGCGGTCGAGATAGGCGCGCAGGCCGTCTTCGCCGCCCGCTTCGCCGGTTTCCTGCCAATAGGCGCGGTCCTTGCGCTCTTCCTCTTCCTGGCGGCGGCGGGCTTCCTCTTCCTGCCGCTTCGCCTCGGCCTGGGCCTGGTCACGCAGCCGGAGAAGCTGGTTGCCGGTCAGGTAGCCGGTCACGCCGAAGCCGTTCTCCTGCTGCCAGTCGCTGATGGCGGCGCGGCTGCCGGGGCCGAAGATGCCGTCGATGCCTTTCGGGTCAAAGCCGATCAGGGCGAGGTTGCGCTGGATCTCGCGGCGGTCGTTGCGGGAGAGGCCAAGCCCCTCCTCGGTCGACTTCGCCTCGCGCTCGGGCTCGTCCTGGAGATAGGCGATCCGCTCGCGGGCCTCGCCGGCATGGGTGCCCTCGGGGTATTCGCCCAGATACATCCGGTAGGCCGATATCGTGTCGAAGGTCTGCACCGCCTGCCAGAAGCCGGTTTCCACCGCCTCGTCCGACGGCGGCATCGCGGCGGAGCCCATCAGCCCGGCGGTGCGCGACAGGTCGCCCTCGACCTTCACGCCATCGGGCGCGTTCTGGGCCAGCTCGGCGAAGGACACGCCCTCGAGCAGCACCGACCCTGCCAGCATGTCGGCCAGCGCGGGCGACGGGCCGGTGATATAGGTCACGTCCTCGCTCATCCGGTAGGCCCGCGGCCCCGGTTGCAGCCCGGCGGCCAGCCCCTTGGGCATCCGCCCGGGCGAGACCATCATCACGACGGGAATATCCTGCTGCGTGGCGATCGCGGTCAGCGCGTTGAGCGATATGCCCATCGCCCCCACCATCACCCGTTTCACGCCTTGCGCATTGTTGGACAGCACCCAGCTGTCGCTGCCATCGGTGGCAAACGGCCCCGTTGCCACGATCACCAGCCGGTCGACCCGGCCCTCGGTGAGGGCGGTTTCCACGTTCACGGCGGCCAGCCGCATGCTGCGGATATCGCGGTCGGGGGGCTCGACCACGCGGAAGCCGGCCTGGGTCAGCGCATCGCGGAACGCGCCGGCATCGGCGCCGTCCTCCTCCTGGTAGGCGATGGCCTGGCCCCGGTCACCGATCACCAGCGCAAGGTCTTCGGCCAGCGCCGCGGGCGCGATGAGGCAGAGGGCTGTCACCAGCCCGGAACACAGTCGAAACATGCGACGACACCTCCCTGTCGTGGCTCACTCGTAGCTGCGTTGATCCTCTATGACTTTGCCGTCGTTTGGAAGGCTGCCCTTGGCGACGATCTCGATCCGGCCCTTCAGCTTGAGCGTATCGGTCACCGCGCCGGCATAGGTTTCGGGCTCTCCGCCATCGGCTTCGATCTGTACGGTCATGACGTCCATCTCGCCTTCGCGGGTGGCGATGACGCGGGCGCGCGAGATCTCGTCATGGCGCGAGACCAGCGCCGCCACCTGCTCGGGGCGCACGAACATGCCCTTGATCTTGGTCGTCTGATCGGCCCGGCCCATCCAGCCCTTGATGCGAATATTCGTGCGGCCGCAGGGGCTTACGCCCTCCATGATCGCCGACAGATCGCCGGTGGCGAAGCGGATGAGCGGATAGTCGGGGTTGAGCGAGGTGACCACCACCTCGCCCACCTCGCCGGGTTTCACGGGCGTGCCGGTGCCGGGCGTCACGATTTCCACGATCACGCCCTCGTCGACGATCATGCCGTCGGCGGCCTCGCTTTCATAGGCGATATTGCCCAGGTCGGCGGTGGCATAACATTGCAGACAGGTGATGCCCCGCTCGGCGTATTCCTGCCGGAGAGAGGGGAAGAGCGCACCGCCGCCCACCGCCGCCTTGGTGATGCCGAGCTTGAGGCCCATCTCGTCGGCCTTGTCCAGAATCACCTTGAGATAGTCGGGCGTGCCGGCATAGGCGGTGACGCCGATATCATGCGCGGCGCGGGCCTGAAGCTCGGTCTGGCCGGTGCCGGCGGGCAGCACGGCGGCGCCCACGGCGCGGGCGCCGTTCTCGAAGATCATGCCGGCGGGGGTCAGGTGATAGCCGAAACAGTTCTGCACGATATCGCCCTTGCCCACGCCGCAGGCATGCAGGAACCGGCCCACGCGCCACCAGTCATGGCTGATGCCGCCCGGTTCGTAGATCGGGCCGGGCGACTGGAAGATATGCGCGAAGCCGTCGGGCGACAGGGTGGTCAGCCCGCCGAAGGGGGGCGTGCCCGACTGGGCCTTGCCAAGGTCGCTCTTGCGCAGCACCGGCAGCACCGACAAGGCCTCGACACTGGTGATGGCGTTGGGGTCGACCGGGCGCAACGTGTCGCCATAGCCGGGCAGGGCCTGGGCGCGTGCGATCTGCTCGGGCAGGGCGCGGGCCAGGTCGGCGGCGCGGTCTTCGGGGGTGCGGGTTTCGAGGTCGTCGAAGTAGCGGGTCATATCGGCATCCTTTGACTTGCCCCGCGGGGCGCGACAGCTTGACCAATTGAACGGTTAAACGGGTTGCGGCATGATCTGCATACGTTTGTATACAGTTGCATTTTGTCTGACTGCTCACAAGGAAAATCCAGATGACCCAGGCCGCTTCGCGTTCGGCCGTGGACAGGGTTGAGCTCGACAAGAGGATCACCTTCCACGACGCCGACCAGATCATGGAGGTCGATTTCTCCGACTTCCGGTTCGACACATCCCAGATCGTCAACGCCTTCTACGACAGGCTGGAAGAGCGCATCGCCGACACCGGGGAAGACCAGTGGTTCTTCCTCGTCAATCTCAACGGCACGCGCATCGACCCGGAGGCCTGGACAGCCTATTCCCGCCGGGGCCGGGCGCTGAACTATGCCCATTCCATGGGCTCGGTCCGGTTCGATGCCTCCGACGAGACCCGCGCCCAGATCCTTCGCGCGGCCAATACCGAGGCGTTCGACCCCAACCTCTTCGACAACCGGGACGATGCCGTTCTGCGGCTGCGCGGCCTGCCCAGCAAGCGGCGCGTGGCCCGTGTCACCCATGACAGCAATTACGCCACCGCCGATTTCGTCCGCCGGGTCAGCTTCGACCGCGACAAGGTGATCATGGAGGTCGATTTCTCGCATTTCACCTTCCATCACAGCCGGGACGTCGACGATTTCTACGACTTCCTCGAAGAGCGTATCAAGGAAAGCGACCGGCGCTGGTTCTTCCTGGTGAACCTCAACGAATGCGAGATCCTGCCGGGGGCGTGGGTGCGCTATGCCTACCGGGGCAAGCGCCTCAACGAGGCGGGCTCGCTTGGCTCGGTGCGGTTTGCCGCGGGGTCGGAGACGGCCGAAGACATCCGCCTGCGGGCCGAGACGCAGGGCTTTCGGCCCAACATCCGGAACACCCGCGACGAGGCGCTCGGGCTGATCGAGGAAATGCGCGCGGAGCTGTTGCAAGACCAGTGACCTTTCAGCTGAGCCACCGCTTGCGGCGGCGATAGCTGCGCACGTCGCGAAAGCTTTTGCGGCCCTCCTCGGACATGCCGAGGTAGAATTCCTTCACGTCGGGGTTCTCGCGCAGCTCCTTGGCCGGCCCGTCCATCACGACGCGGCCGTTCTCGAGGATGTAGCCGTAATGCGCGAACCGCAGGGCGACGTTGGTGTTCTGCTCGGCCAGCAGGAAGGTATAGCCCTGGTCCTCGTTGAGCGATTTGACGATGCCGAAGATCTGTTCGACCAGCTGCGGCGCAAGGCCCATGCTGGGCTCGTCGAGCAGGATGGTCTCGGGCCGGCTCATCAAAGCGCGGCCGATCGCGACCATCTGCTGTTCGCCGCCCGAGGTATAGCCGGCCTGGCTGCGGCGGCGTTCCTTCAGGCGGGGGAAATAGGTGTAGACGAGGTCGAGATCCTTCTCGATCTCGCCGCGTGACGAGCCGCGGGTATAGGCGCCGGTCAGCAGGTTCTCTTCCACGGTCAGGTGCTCGAAGCAGTGGCGGCCCTCCATCACCTGGATGACGCCCTTTTTCACCAGATCCGACGGCACCAGATCCTGCACGCGCTCGCCGCGGTAGCGGATATTGCCCTTGGTCACCTCGCCCCGCTCGGATTTGAGCAGGTTGGAAATGGCCTTCAGCGTCGTGGTCTTGCCCGCGCCGTTGCCGCCCAGAAGCGCGGTGATGCCGCCCTTGGGCACCGACAGGCTGACCCCTTTCAGCACGAGGATCACGTGGTTGTAGATCACCTCGATATTGTTGACCTCGAGAAGGTTCTCTTCGGTCTGGCCATCCTTGGGCATGGTGCGTCTCCTCACGGTCGGGGCTGTAATGCCCCTGTCTTTGCGGTTCGGGTAAATGTCCTAACGAATACCCCCGGCCGCCGCGTCTGCCGCGGCCGGGGAGGGTGAGCTTACTCGCAGCCCGCTTCGATGCCCGCCTCTTCGGCGAAGGCGGTCGAGTCTTCCTCGATCAGAGCCTGAAGCACGTCCTGATCCGACTGGTAGTAATCGGTGATCAGGGTGAACTCGCCGGCTTCCGCATCCCATTGCGACACGGCGCCATAGCCGTTGCCGCCGTGGTTCGAGCAGGTGACCTTGAACTCCGGCCCGAAGTTCGGAAGGCCAAGCGCGGCCATCTTCTCTTCGGTCATCTCGAGGTTCTCCATCCCGTCGCGCATCTGCTCGGCGGTGATGGCGGAGGTGCCGTGCATCTCCTGCGCGGTCTTGATCGCCTCGGCGGCCAGCATTGCGGCGTACATGCCACGGTTATAGAGCACCGTGCCGATGTTGTCGCCCGCACCCGCGGCATTGCCGGCATCCACGACATATTGCTGGATGTCGTCGTAGACCGGGTAATCGCTGCCCAGGTTGTGGAAGGTCAGCGCCTTGTAGCCATCGGCGCGGTCACCCGCCGGTTTCACGTCGTTTTCCGAACCCGACCACCAGATGCCGATGAAGTTCTCCATCGGATAGCGGATGTTCACGGCTTCCTGGATCGCGACCTGGTTCATCACGCCCCAGCCCCACATGATCACGTAGTCGGGCTTTTCACGGCGGATCTGAAGCCATTGCGACTTCTGCTCCTGGCCCGGGTGATCGACCGGCAGCAGGGTCAGGTCGTAGCCATGCTTCTTGGCCAGCTCTTCCAGCGTGCGGATCGGTTCCTTGCCATAGGCCGAGTTGTGATAGACCAGCGCGATCGACTTGCCGCTGATGTCACCGTCGTTCTGGTTCAGGATATGGGTGATCGCGTGGCTTGCCCCGTCCCAGTAGTTGGCGGGATAGTTGAACACCCAGCGGAACACTTCGCCGTTTTTGGCCGAGGTCCGGCCATAGCCCATCGTGTGAAGCGGGATGCCGTCGGCCGTGGCCTTTGGGATCAGCTGATAGGTGATGCCGGTCGACAGCGGCTGGAACACCAGCGCCCCGCCGCCCTTGTTGGCCTCGTAGCATTCCACACCCTTCTCGGTGTTGTAGCCGGTCTCGCATTCGACGAGGTTGATCATCTCGCCGCCGATACCGCCGTCACGCTCGTTGAGCAGGGTGAAGTAATCCTGGTAGCCGTCCGAGAACGGGATGCCGTTCGCGGCATAGGGCCCCGTCCGGTAGCTGGTATCGACGATCTTGAGCTCGGCCATCGCCGGCCCTGCCGTCAGTGCGGCAGCGGTCAGCGCTGCCAGAAGTTTATGTTTCATCGGTTCGTATCCTCCCTTGGTTTCTCCGATGGTCTTTAAGGGTGGGCGGAAAACCCACCGCACCTCTTGGGCCCTCCCTAGTGCGGGAAGGGCCAAAGCCTCAGCTTCTCCTTCGCGACGCGCCACAGCTGTGCCAGCCCGTGCGGCTCGGCGATCAGGAAAATGATGATCAGCGCGCCCACGATGATGAATTCGAAATGCGCGGCAAGGTCGGTGGGCCAACCCAGCGTGCCCACCAGCACGTTCTTGAGAAGAACCGGCAGCAGCACGAGGAACGCGGCCCCGGCAAAGCTGCCGAAGATCGAGCCCAGACCGCCGATGATGACCATGAACAGCACAAGGAACGACTTGTTGATGCCGAACGCCTCGCCCACCTCGACCGCGCCGAGATAGACCGAGAAGAACAGCGCGCCCGAGATGCCCACGAAGAAGCCCGAGATGGCAAAGGCCGAGAGCTTGGCCTTGAGCGGGTTCACCCCGATGATCTCGGCGGCGATGTCCATGTCGCGGATCGCCATCCACTTCCGCCCGGCGGTGCCGCGGGTCAGGTTGCGGGCGATGATCGCGCTCAGCAGCGTGAAGACGAGACAGAACAGGTAGGTGGCCCAGGGCGCGGTTTCGGCCCCGGTGATCGGGATGCCGAACAGCGTGCGCTCGGGCGCGCTGATCTGGCCCGAGGCCGAGTAGTTGTAGAACCACGGCACCCGGTTGAAGAGCCAGACGAGGAAGAACTGCGCCGCCAGCGTGGCCACGGCAAGGTAGAACCCCTTGATCCTGAGGCTGGGAAGGCCGAACAGCACGCAGACCGCCGCCGTCACCCCGCCCGACAGGATGATGTGGAAGAAGATATTGATCTCTTCGAAGGAGGTCATGAACTTGTAGCAGGCATAGGCGCCCACCGCCATGAAGCCCCCGGTACCAAGGCTGACCTGCCCGCAATAGCCGACGAGGATGTTCAGCCCGATCGCCGCGATCGAGTAGATCAGGAACGGCAGGAAAACCGCGTTCACCCAGTAATCGTCGATGAAGAACGGCACCACGGCAAAGGCCACCAGCAGGACCACGTAATAGCGGTACCGGTCGAACCTGATCGGGAAGGTCTGGCTGTCCTCCTGGTAGGACGTCTTGAAGTCGCCTGCTTCACGGTAAAACATCTCAGAGCATCTCCCCGATATTCTCGTCGCGCTTCTCTGCGCGGTTTGGGGCCTTGGCATAGCCCGTTATTTCCGAATGGCGCACCAGCCACAGGTAGGCCAGCATGCCCACCCCGCCGCCGGCGGCCGCCAGCAGGGCGGCGATGACCATCTGGCCGTCGGCCTCTGCGGTCAGCGCCAGGTAACCGAAGGCCCAGAACCCGGCCCAGGCCACGACATTGGCAATGGCGATCACCTGTTTCATGCCGGCATTCCTCCCTCGAAGGTGGCCGCGTCGCCGGGCCAGTCGTCGCCCTGCGGGCCGACCAGGCAGAAGCGGTGGCCGGTTGGGGCCTCCATCACGATCCATGTCTTGAGCCGGGCCACTTCCTTTGCGCCCAGCCCCTTCAGCCGTTCGCACTCGGCCTCCTTGTCATCCGTCTCGATATCGAGATGAACGCGCGGTTCGTGATCGACGGCCTGAAGCAGCACCTTGGGGTGGCCCGTATGTCCGTCGAACGCCACATACTTGCCCTCTTCGTCGGGCTCGGCCTTTTTGCCCAGCATCGCCGACCAGAAGGCCGTGGCCTGGGACAGGTCGTCGGTCTGGCAGTCGATGCAGACCACGCTGATGCGCGATTTGTGGGTCATCTGGCGCTTACACCCTCTCGATGATCTTCTCGCCGAACAGGCCCTGCGGCCGGAAGACGAGGAACAGAAGCGCCAGCACGTAGGCGAACCAGATTTCCGTCGCGCCGCCGAGGTAGGGGGCGCCGATGGCGAACTCGAACAGCTTCTCGCCCACGCCGATCACCAGCCCGCCGACGATGGCGCCGGGGATCGAGGTGAAGCCGCCCAGCATCAACACCGGCAGCGCCTTGAGCGCGATGAGCGACAGCGAGAACTGCACGCCCGACTTGGTGCCCCACATGATGCCCGCGACCAGCGCGACGAAGCCCGCCAGCGACCAGACCATGACCCAGATGAAGTTGAGCGAGATGCCCACCGACAGCGCGGCCTGGTGGTCGTCGGCCACGGCGCGCATGGCGCGGCCCTGCTTGGTGTATTGCGCGAAGATCACCAGCGCGATCACCAGAAGGGCGGCAACGCCTGTCGCCACGAGGTCGAGATTGTCGATGAAGAAGCCGTAGTCGAAGATGTTGTAGGTGAACTCGTCGATCATCAGGTTGATGCCCTGCGGCAGGCCCACGTCGAGCGTCTTGATGTTGGCGCCCCACATGATGTCGCCGAAGCCTTCGAGGAAATAGGCAAGGCCGATCGTCGCCATGAACAGGATGATGGGTTCCTGGTTCACGAGGTGGTTGAAGATCAGCTTGTTGACCACCCAGGCCAGCGCGACCATCACCACCATCGTCAGCAATATCGCCGCCAAGGCCGGCACGTGCCAGCCGAAATGGTGCACGTCCGTGCCGAAGATGGCGTTGATCAGGTGGGCGAAGGGCACCTGGCCTTCCATGATTCCGACCAGCGTCAGCGCCGCGAAGAGGGCCAGCACGCCCTGCGCGTAGTTGAAGATGCCGCTGGCCTTGAAGATCAGCACGAAGCCGAGCGCGACGAGCGCGTAGAGCACCCCGGCCATCAGGCCGTTCAGGAAGACTTCAATTCCCCAGATGAACTGTTCAGGCATTGGCTTTCTCCCCCATCATCCGGCCGGCCGTGTTCCCTGACACCGACGCGATACCGACAAAATACCGACGTGATACCGACGTTGAAAAATCAGTCATGGGCCACCCCCAGGTAGGCGTCGATGACGTCCTGGTTGTTGCGCACCTCGTCGGGTGTGCCGTCGCCGATCTTCTTGCCGTAATCCATCACGACAACCCTGTCCGACAGGTCCATCACGACGCCCATGTCATGCTCGATCAGCACGGTGGTGGTGCCGAATTCGTCATTCACATCAAGGACAAAGCGGCTCATGTCCTCTTTCTCCTCGACATTCATGCCGGCCATCGGCTCGTCGAGCAGAAGGATTGACGGCTCGGCGGCCAGCGCGCGGGCCAGCTCGACCCGTTTCTTCAGGCCATAGGGAAGGCGGCCGACCGGGGTTTTCCGGATCGACTGGATTTCGAGAAAGTCGATAATCTTTTCAACGACTTCCCGGTTCTCGGTCTCTTCCTTCTCGGCCTTGCCCTTCCAGATCGCCTGGCTCAGTAGCCCGGCGTTCATCTGGCGGATGCGGCCCGTCATGACGTTATCGAGCACCGTCATCCCCTCGAAGAGCGCGATGTTCTGGAAGGTCCGGGCAATGCCTTGCCGGGCCACCTGGTAAGGCTTCATCTGCGGGCGTTTCTGCCCCTTGTAGAAGACCTCGCCCTCCTGCGGGTTGTAGAAGCCGCTGATCACGTTCAGCATCGAGGATTTGCCCGCGCCGTTCGGCCCGATGATCGCGCGGATCTCGCCCTCGCGGATGTCGAAGCTGATATCCTTGATCGCCACCACGCCGCCGAAGCGCAGCGTGATGTTCTTCATCTCCATCACCACCCCGCCGATCTTGCGGCCGTCTTCGGTGACAAATCCTTCGGTCGCGTCAAGCATCTGTTTTTCCTCGTGATTTTACCTGCGCCGCGATCATTCCGCCGCCACCTTTTCAGGCGCGTCGACCGGCACAACCTTGGCGTCGATGATCTTGAGCGTGGCGCTGATATAGCCCTTGCGGCCGTCTTCGTAGGTCACTTCCGTCCGGGTGCTGATTTCGTCCGAGCCGTCGTAGAGCGCGCCCAGCAGGTCTTCGAATTTCTCGCCGATCACGCCACGGCGCACCTTGCGCGTGCGGGTCATTTCGCCGTCGTCGGCATCGAGTTCCTTGTGCAGGACAAGGAAGCGATGCACCTGGCAATGGGCCAGCATCGGGTCTTCGGCAAGGCTGCGGTTCACTTCCTCGACATGCTCGCGGATGGTGTCGAGCACGCGGGGATGGCCGGCCAGTTCCTGATAGGAGGCATAGCCGATATTGTTGCGCTCGGCCCAGTTGCCCACCGCCGTCAGGTCGATGTTGATGAAGGCCGTGCATTCCGACCGCTCATTCCCGAAGACCACGGCCTCGAGGATGTTGGGGAAGAATTTCAGTTTGTTTTCAACATACTTGGGCGCGAACATGCTGCCATCGGCCATCTTGCCCACGTCCTTGGCGCGGTCGATGATGCGCAGGTGGCCGGTGCCTTCCTCGAAGAAGCCGGCATCGCCGGTGGCGACCCAGCCCTCGGCATCCTTGGTCGAGGCGGTGCTGTCGGGGTTCTTGTAGTATTCCTCGAACACGCCCGGGCTGCGATAGAATACCTCGCCGTTTTCGGCGATGCGGATCTCGACGCCCGGCGCGGGCACGCCCACCGTATCGGACCGGACCTCGCCATCGGGCTGAACGGTGATGAAGACCGATGCCTCGGTCTGGCCGTAGAGTTGTTTGAGGTTGATGCCGAGCGAGCGGTAGAAATCGAAGATCTCGGGCCCGATCGCCTCGCCCGCGGTATAGCCCACGCGCACCCGGCCGAAGCCCATCGTGTCTTTCAGGGGGCCATAGATGAAGAGGTTGCCGAGCCAGTACTTGAACCGGTCCCATCCGTTGACGCTCTTGCCGTCGAGGATGGCGGGGCCGACCCGGCGGGCATGGGCCATGAAGTAGCGGAACAGGCCCTGCTTGAGCTTGCTCGCATCCTCCATCCGGATCATCACGTTCGTGAGCTGGGTCTCGAACACCCGGGGCGGAGCGAAGTAGTAGGTTGGCCCGATTTCGCGCAGGTCGGTCTGCATCGTGTCGGCGCTTTCCGGGCAGTTGACGCAGAAGGCGCACCAGTAGGCCTGACCGATCGAGAAGATGAAATCGCCCACCCATGCCATCGGCAGGTAGGCCAGAACCTCGTCTTCCTTGCGCAGGTGGTCGAACTCGGCCGAGGATTTCGACGCCTCGATGATGTTGCGGTTCGACAGCACGACGCCCTTGGGCTTGCCGGTGGTGCCGGAGGTATAGAGCATCACGCAGATGCTGGAGTAGTCCAGCTTGTCGCGGCGGGCCTTGAGGTCGTCGATGTATTCTTCTTTCGAAGCGCGGCCCTGATCCTGAACGTGGCTGTACTGGTGCAGCTTGTGGTGATCGTATTTCCGCAGGCCCCGCGGATCGATGTAGATCATGTGCTCGAACTGGTGGAGATCGTCCTGCAGGTCGATGATCTTGTCGACCTGTTCCTGATCCTCGACGATGGCGAAGCGGGCGCCGCAATGTTCCAGCACATAGGCCATCTCGTCGGCGGCGGCGTCCTGGTAGACGGGCACGGGGATGGCGCCGACCGATTGCGCGGCGACCATCGACCAGTAGAAATGCGGCCGGTTGCGCCCGGCGATCGCGATGAAGTCGCCCTCGTTCACGCCAAGGTTCAGAAGGCCGAGCGCCAGCGCCTCGATTTCCTTCTCGGTTTCGGCCCATGTCCAGCTTTGCCAGATGCCGAACTCTTTTTCCCGATAGGCGGGGCGATTGGCGTATTGGATTGCGTTTCGCTGCAATAGCGCCGGGATGGACCGAAGCCCATCCGTCGCCTCTGACGACTTACCCAAGTTTTCTCCTCCCTTTGTCCGCAATGCGAACAGATCGCCTTTTGGGCGATTCATTCCCCAATAAAGCGTGCTCCGGACCGTCGCCGTCAACTTTTTCCTGAAGATTTCCCAAATCTTACGAATTGTAACAAGCCGCGCGCCAAGGCTTGACACGGCTTCGTTGCCGCCGGACATCTGCATCGTCCCCGCGGAACGGACAGGGAGAGAGGAACGCATGGCCCGCCCCAAGCTTGAATTCTGGTTCGAATTCGCCTCGACCTATTCCTATCTCAGCGCGATGCGGTTGCCGTCGATGGCGCAGGCGGCCGGGGTCGACGTGGTCTGGCGGCCATTCCTGCTTGGGCCGATCTTCAACAGCCAGGGCTGGAAGACCTCGCCGTTCAACATCTACCAGGCGAAGGGCAATTACATGTGGCGCGACATGGCGCGCCGGGCCGAGCGGTTCGGGTTGAGTGTCGAAAAGCCGGACCCGTTTCCGCAGAACAGCCTGCTTGCCGCGCGGGTGGCGCAGGCGGCGCCGGAGGGGGCGCAGAAGGTGGCGTTCTGTCAGAACGTCTATCTGATGGAGTTTTCCGAGGGGCAGGATATTTCCGACCCTGAGGTGATTGCCGCCTGTGTCGAGCTGGCGAAGCTGCCCGAGGGGATTATCGAGGCGGCACAATCGGATGAAAACAAGCACGCGCTGAGGCTTTCGACCGAGGAGGCAGGCCGGCGCGGGATCTTCGGTGCGCCGAATTTCGTGGTGGGCGAGGAGCTGTTCTGGGGCGACGATCGGCTGGAAGAGGCGCTTGAGTGGGCGGTGCGCGATGGCTGATGCGCCGCAGACAGACATGATGACCATGGCGGGCCTGAACCTGATTCAGCAGGCCCTGACGATCTATGACCGCGACCTTCGCCTCGTCACCTGCAATCAGCGGTTTCGCGACATGTTCAACCTGCCCGAAGCGCTGTGCACGCCCGGGGCGGCGTTCGAGGACACGATCCACCATCTCGTGACGCGGGGCGAATACGGCCCGGTCGACGATGTCGAGGCGGCGGTGCAGGCCCGGGTGGAAACCGCGCTGGCCTTCAAGCCGCATTACATGGAACGGACCCGGTCGAACGGGCGGATGATCTCGGTCGAGGGGTCGCCCCTGCCGCAGGGGGGATGGGTTGCCGTCTACACCGACATCACCCGTGTCAAGCAGCAGGAGGCGCTGTTGCGCGCCCGGTCGGAGGAGTTGTCGGGGCAGCTTCTGGGGTATTCCGAGGAGCTGGCGGCGACCAACCGCCGGCTGCAGGCCACCATCACCGCGCTGGAAGCGGCGCAGCGGCAGCTGACCGAATCGGAGGCGCGCACGCGGCTGACGACCGAGATGATGCCGGCCCATATCGCCCATGTCGGCGGCGACCGGCGCTATACCTATTCCAACCGGCGGTTGAGCGCGGTGTTGCCGGGGTCGAAATCGGACATAATCGGCCTGCCGATCGACGAGGCGCTCGATCGGGCGGCGTTCGAGATGATCCGTGAAAAGCTGGATGCGGCCTTCGCGGGCGAGGCGTCGGTGTTCGAGTTCACCCACGAGCCCAGTTCGCGCCGGATCCGCACGGCGTTCACGCCAGACGAGACGCAGGGCGGGGTCTATATCCTGTCGATGGACGTCACCGAGGAGGCGCAGACCCGGGCCGCGCTGCAACAGACGCGGCGCCGCGAGATGGCGGCGCAGCTGACCAGCGGGATGGCGCATGATTTCTCGAACCTGCTGACCATCATCCTTGGCATGCAGTCGAAGCTGCAGCGGATGGATCTGCCGGAAGAGGCGAGCGGCCTGATCGCGGCGACCCTGTCGGCGGCGCGCCGGGGCGGGGGGTTGCTGAACCGGATCGCCGACATGACCGGCCCGCGGGAGCATACCGCGCGGCCCACCAACCTTTCGGCCTTCCTGTCGGATCTCGAGACGCTGGCGCTGTCGACGCTGCCGGATGACGTGCAGTTCTCGATCAACACCCTGACGGATGCGGTGGCCTACAGTCTCGATACCGGGATGTTGCAGGATTCGCTTCTGAACCTCGTGATCAACGCGCGCGATGCCTGTGGCGGGTCTGGCCATATCACGTTGACCGCCCGCAGCGTGCGCGAGACGTGGCTGGAGTTCTCGGTCGAGGATACCGGCCCCGGCTTTTCAGAACAGGCGCTGAAACACGCGCTTGACCCGTTCTTCACCACGAAGGGTGGCGAGGGGTCGGGGCTTGGCCTTTCAATGGTCTATGACATGACCAAGCTGGCGGGCGGCCGGGTGCACCTGTCGAATACCGACCGGGGCGGCCGCGTCACCATCCGGCTGCCTTTGCGCGTGGCCGAGGGCGGGGCGGCGCCGGGGCTGGTTCTGCTGGTCGAGGACAGCCCCGACCTGCGCGACACGATCCGCGAGATGCTGCGCGAGGGCGGCCACCTTGTGATCGAGGCGTCGAGCGCCGGGGAGGCGCTGTCGCTGGTCCGGGAACTGCCCGAGATATCGGCGTTGCTGTCGGATATCACGCTGGAGGGCGACAAGACGGGGCTCGACCTGCTGGATGCGCTGCCCGAGGGGCATTGCCCGGCCTACCTGATGACCTCGCTGCCGCCTGACGACCCGCTGCACCGGGCCGCCCGCAAGCGCGCGCCGGTGTTGCGCAAGCCCTTCGCGCCGGCCGAGCTCGAGGCGCTTCTGGCGACAGGAGGGGCCGCATGAAAGCGCCGCTGGTCACCATTCTAGACGACGAGCCGGCGATCCGGTCGATGCTGTCGGACGCGCTGGAGGAGGCGGGGTTCCGCACGATGGCCTTTTCCCGCGCGACCGAGTTCGAGGCGGCGATCCGGCAGACGAAACCGGATGTCTGCCTTGTCGACCTGTCGTTGCCAGACCGGGACGGGCTGACGCTGGTGCACCGGCTGGCGCTGGAGCAGGGGGCGACCGTGATCATCATCTCGGGGCGGGCGCAGGTGCAGGACAGGGTGACCGGGCTCGAGCTGGGCGCCGACGATTACATCATCAAGCCGTTCGACCCGGCCGAGGTGGTGGCGCGCATCCGGGCCCGCCTGCGGCGCGATGCCCCGGCGCCCCAGACCGGCGATACCGCCCGGTTCAACGGCTGGACGGCGCATTTCGCCCGCTACGCGCTGGAGGACGAGACCGGGGTGGAAACGCCCTTTTCCCATGCCGAGGGCGAGGTGCTGCGGCTGTTCCTGGAACGGCCCAAGCGGCTCATTTCCCGGCAGGCGATGCAGGAGGCGCTGGGCGGAGCGGCCGGCGACAGTTTCGACCGGGCGATGGATGTGCGCATCTCGCGCCTGCGGACGAAGTTGCGGGAAGACCCGAAGAACCCGCGCCTGATCAAGACGATCTATGGCGCGGGGTATATCTTTCTCGGGGATGTGAACTGGGGGTGAGGCTCAGCCAGCCACAGCTCTACTCCGCCGCGACCTGTCCCGGGTCGGCTGCTTCGACCTTGACCGCCGAGTACTTGAACTCGGGGATCTTGCCGTAGGGGTCGAGCGCCGGGTTGGTCAGGATGTTCGCCGCTGCCTCGACATAGGCGAAGGGCAGGAACACCATGTCGGGGGCGACGGCCCGGTCGGCGCGGGCCATGACCTCGATGCTGCCGCGCTTGGTGGTCAGCCGGATCATGCCGCCCGGTTCGACGCCCAGCTTGCGCAGGGTCGAGGGGTGCAGCGAGCAGTTGGCCTCGGGCTCGACCGCATCCAGAACCGAGGCGCGGCGGGTCATCGACCCTGTGTGCCAGTGTTCCAGCTGCCGGCCGGTGGTCAGGACCATCGGGTAATCCGCGTCGGGCACGTCGTCCGGCGGGATGACGCTGGCAGGCGTGAAGCGGGCGCGGCCCTCGGGGCGGGGGAAGCCGTCGCCGAAGACGATGGGCTGGCCCGGATCCTCGGGCGAGAGCGACGGGTAGGTCACCGCGTTCTCGTTTGCCAGACGGTCCCAGGTGATGTTGTCGAAGGACTTCATGTTCAGCTTCATCTCGGCGAACACATCCGCCGGGCTGTCATAGCGCCAGTCGAGGCCGAGGCGTTGCGCCAGCTCGGTGGTGATGGCCCAGTCCTCGCGCGCCTCGCCCGGGGGCGACACGGCGGGGCGGCCCATCTGGACCTGCCGATTGGTGTTGGTGACGGTGCCCGACTTTTCGTAGAAGGCCGAGGCGGGCAGGATCACGTCGGCATAGTTGGCCGTTTCGGTCAGGAAGATATCCTGCACGACAAGGTGATCGAGCTTGGCCAGCGCATCGCGGGCGTGTTCGACATCGGGGTCCGACATGGCCGGGTTCTCGCCGAGGATATACATGCCGCGGGTGTTGCCGGCATGGACGTCATCCATGATCTCGGTGACGGTCAGGCCCTTTTCGTTCGAGAAGTCGCCGGATTGCCAGACCTCGGTGAAGGCCTTGCGCACGCCATCGTCTGTCACGGTCTGGTAGTCGGGCAGGAACATCGGGATGAGGCCCGCATCGGAGGCGCCCTGCACGTTGTTCTGGCCGCGCAGCGGGTGAAGCCCGGCGCCGGACCGGCCGACATGGCCGCACATCAGCGCGAGGCTGATCAGGCAGCGCGAGTTGTCGGTGCCGTGGATGTGCTGCGAGATGCCCATGCCCCAGAAGATCATGCCGCGCTTGGCTGTGGCAAAGTCGCGGGCCACGGCGCGCAGCGTGTCGGCCGGGATGCCGCAGATCGCCTCCATCTTCTCGGGTGGGAACTGGGCGAGGTGTTCCTTCTCGGCCTCCCAGTTCTCGGTGAAGGCTTCGATATACTGCTGGTCGTACAGCCCTTCCTCGACGATCACGTGCATGATCGCGTTGAGCATCGACACGTCGGCGCCCGGCTTGAACTGCAGCATGTGGGTGGCGAAGCGGCGCAGGCCGACGCCGCGCGGGTCCATCACGATCAGCTTGCCGCCGCGCTTGGTGAACTGTTTGAAATAGGTGGCGGCGACGGGGTGGTTCTCGATCGGGTTGGCGCCGATGACGATGGCCACGTCGGCATTCTCGATCTCGTTGAACGTCGCGGTTACGGCGCCGGAGCCCACGTTTTCCATCAGCGCGGCCACCGAGGAGGCGTGGCACAGGCGGGTGCAGTGGTCGACGTTGTTATGGCCGAAGCCCTGGCGGATGAGTTTCTGGAAGAGATAGGCCTCTTCGTTGGTGCATTTGGCGCTGCCGAAGCCTGCGACCGACTTGCCGCCATGCTCGTCTTTCAGCTTCTGCAGGCCGCCGGCGGCGAAGCTCATCGCCTCTTCCCAGTCGGCCTCGCGGAAGAATTCCTGCCAGTTCGACGGGTCGACGTTCAGGCCCTTTTCGGGGGCGTCCTCGCGCCTGATGAGGGGTTTGGTCAGGCGGTGGGGGTGGTGGATGTAGTCGAAGCCGAAGCGGCCCTTCACGCAGAGCCGGCCTTCGTTCGCCGGGCCGTTGATGCCGTCGACGTATTTCACCTTGCCGTCCTTGACCTTCAGGCTGACCTGGCAGCCGACCCCGCAGAACGGGCAGACGCTTTGAACCTCTTCGTCGTAATCGGCGCTGTCGCCCACCTGTGCCTCGTCCAGCACGGTGGCTTCCATCAGCGCGCCGGTGGGGCAGGCCTGCACGCATTCGCCGCAGGCCACGCAGGTCGATTCGCCCATCGGGTCGTCGAAGTCGAAGACGGGGTAGGCGTCGTGCCCGCGGCCCGCCATGCCGATCACGTCGTTGACCTGAACCTCGCGGCAGGCGCGGACGCACAAGTTGCACTGGATGCAGGCGTCGAGGTTGACGCGCATCGCCACGTGGCTGTCATCGAGCAGCGGCACGCGGTCTTTCTCGAGCTTCGGGAAGCGGCTTTCCGTGACACCCTGAAGCTTTGCCATGTCCCACAGGTGGCTCGACTTGTCGTGCGCTTCGTCCTGCTCGGGCTGGTCGGCCAGCAGCATTTCGACCACCAGCTTGCGGGCATTCTCGGCCCGGGCCGAGTTGGTGGTGACGGTCATGCCGTCCTTGGCTTCGCGGATGCAGGAGGCAACGAGCGTGCGTTCGCCCTCGACCTCGACCATGCAGGCCCGGCAGTTGCCGTCGGGGCGATAGCCCGGTGCCGGTTTGTGGCACAGGTGGGGAATCACCAGGCCGCGGCCGTGGGCCACTTCCCAGATCGTCTGGCCAGCCTGGGTTTCGATTTCCTTGCCATCCAGCGTGATCTTGATCGTGTCGGACATGGGCGCGCCTCCTTTGCCGCGCATGTTAGAGCATGGGCGCGGAAATTCGAGTCCGACAATCCCGACACCTCGCAACGGATTTGCGCCACGCGAGTCGCATCTTGTTTCCGATGGGACACGCCGGGCGGATGATGCGCCGTGTGGCGAGGGTGCAGCATGAGTGTTGTCGGAAAGGTGAAATTCAGGGCCGGGCTTTCATCTTTCCCGAAATACTCCCGCCGGAGGCGTCCCGGCATCGCAACCCGCGCTGGCGCCGGGTTTTTTCGCCGACGGCGCTTCACCCTCCCGAAACGGGACGCTAGGGTGCGCGGCGATATATTTGGGGAGAGCCGGGTGGCCGAAATAATCCTGGTGCGGCATGGGCAGGCGAACAGCCATGCCACCGATGACGAGAGTTACGACAAGCTGTCCGACCTGGGGCGGGAGCAGGCCCGGTGGCTGGGGGCGCATCTGCGCGATACCAACCCGCATTTCGATGCGGTGATCACCGGCACGCTCTCTCGGCAGTCGGAAACCGCGCTCGAGATGGGCTACGAGATCACCAAGCAGGATGCGCGGCTTGACGAGTTGAGCTATTTCGCAATGGCCACCGCGATGGAGGCGCAGCACGGTGTCCCGTCGCCGCGGGATCCGACCGAGTTCGCAACGCACCTGCCGCAGGTGATTACCCACTGGACGGAAGGCCGGCTCGAGAGCGTGCCCGAGACCTATCCGCAGTTTTCGGAACGGGTCACGGCGGTCGTCGACGAGCTGTGCGACGGGAACGGGCGTATCCTGATCGTCACCTCCGGCGGGGTGATCGGGATGGCGATGCGCCATGCGCTTGGCCTGGAGAACAGCGGCATGGCCAAGATCATGCTGCAGATCATGAACAGCTCGATGCACCGGCTGCATTACGTGCATGACATGCTGATGGTGGGCACGTTCAACGCCACCCCGCATCTGGACGCGCCCGACCGGGCCCATGCCCGCACCTTTGTCTGAGGAATGGAACGAATGACGCATCTATGGGTCCGCGCCGAGCAGCGGGAGAACGAGGAACGCGTGGGGATCACGCCCGCCGGCGCGGCGGAGCTGATCGCGGGCGGTATGCGGGTGACGATCGAGGAGAGCGCGACGCGGATCCTGCCGATCGACGGCTATGTCGAGGCCGGCTGCGAGGTGGCGCCCGAGAACAGCTGGCCCGACGCGCCGGGGGATGCGATCATCTTCGGGCTCAAGGAGTTGCCGGATGACGGCACGCCGCTGCCGCACCGGCACATCATGTTCGGTCATGCCTTCAAGGGGCAGTTTGCCGGCAAGCGTCTACTGGAGCGGTTCAAGGCCGGGGGCGGGACGCTTTACGATCTCGAATACCTGGTTGATGAGGACGGCCGGCGCGTGGCGGCCTTCGGCTATTGGGCGGGTTATGCCGGGGCGGCGGTGTCGCTCAAGGCGTGGGCGGCGCAGAAACAGGGCGGGGTTTGCCCGGAGGTGAGCACGTGGCGCGACAAGGGGGCACTTCTCTCCGACCTCGCTGCCGATCTTGACGGCACGGGCGAGAGCCGCCCGAGCGCCATCGTGATCGGGGCGCTGGGCCGGGTCGGCACCGGTGCCGCGGACCTGTGCGAGGCGATGGGTCTCACGCCCACCCGCTGGGACATGGAAGAGACCGCCTCGGGCGGGCCGTTTCCCGAGATCCTCGATCATGACCTGTTTTTCAACTGCATCCTCGCCCGGCCCGGTACGCCCGTCTTCGTGCCGCAATCGGCGCTGACGGCGGAGCGCAGGCTTTCGGTGGTGGGCGATATCGCCTGCGACCCCGACAGCGATTACAACCCGGTGCCGGTTTACAGTGAGGCGACGAGCTGGGCCGAGCCGGTGGTGCGGGTGCATGACGACCCGCCGCTTGACGTGATGGCGATCGACAACCTGCCGTCGCTTCTGCCGCTGGAATCGTCGGGAGACTTTGCCGAACAGCTCTTGCCCTCGCTCAAGGCATTGGACAAGTTGCACGAAAATGTCTGGGGCCGGGCCGAGGCCACGTTCCGGACCCATCTGAAGGAGGTCTGAAACATGACGATACATTGGTGCGGCACCGGTCTTTCCGCCATCCCCGGCCTGCGGCGGCTGATCGAGAACGGGCACCCCGTCAAGGTCTGGAACCGGACGACCGACAAGGCGCGGGAGGCCGTGGGCGACCTGACCGACAATATCGCCGCCTTCGATTTCGATCAGCTGTCATCGGAAACCGAGGAAGGCGATCTGGTCGTGTCGATGCTGCCGGGTGACTGGCACGTGCCGATTGCCGAGATGTGCATCAATCACGGGGCGCATTTCGTGTCATCCTCCTACATCGCGCCCGAGATGCGGGAGCTGCACGCCAAGGCGCTGGTGCGCGGGGTGTGCTGTGTGAACGAGGTGGGGCTGGACCCCGGTATCGACCACCTGATGGCGCATCACCTGGTGACCGACTATCGCGGGGCCGATGAATACGCGACCGAGAACGACCTGTCGTTCATTTCCTATTGCGGGGGCATTCCGAAGAACCCCAACTCGTTCCGCTACAAGTTCAGCTGGTCGCCGCTGGGCGTGCTGAAGGCGCTGCGCTCGCCCTCGCGCTCGATCCGGAATTTCTCGGAGCTTCAGGTGGCGCGGCCGTGGGACGCGATTTCGAGCTATGACGCGCCGCTGCCCACGCCGGAGACCTTCGAGGTTTACCCGAACCGCGACAGCGTGCCGTTCATCGAGGATTACCAGTTCGAGCCGTCCTGGCGGGTGAAGGAATTCGTGCGCGGGACGCTGCGGCTGAACGGCTGGGCCGAGGCGTGGAAGGATATCTTCGCCGAGGTCGAGACGCTGGAAGGCAAGGCGGGCGACGACCGCCTGCGCGAGATGTCGGAGCAGTTCTGGAACGAGCATGCCTATGAAGAGGGCGAGCCCGACCGGGTGGTGCTTTGCGTTTCACTCAAGGCCGAGCGCGAGGGGGTGACCGTCTGGCACAAGACCTTCGTGATGGATGCCTGGGGCGACGAGCGGGGCACGGCGATGGCGCGGCTGGTGTCGATCCCGGTGTCGCTGGCGGTCGAGGCGGTTCTGAACCACGAGATCCCGGCCGGGGTGTCGCCCGCTCCGCATGACCCGCGGCTGGTGCTGCGGTTTCTGGGCGAGGTCGACCGGCTGGCGCAGCATCTGCAGGTGGTCAATCACGTGTGACCGGGGTCAGGCGGTGAAGCTGGCCTTGGAATAGAGCAGGGTCATGCGCGGGTTGACCTCGCGCTGACCTTCGTGCGGCGGGCCTGTCAGCAGGTCGCAGAGGGTGTCGTGCAGCGCGGAGAGATCGGCGTGGCCGAGCCGGGGCATGTCATCGGTGCCGCCCTCGGTCTGGCCATGCGCGCCGAGGATGTCGATGTCTTCCGGCAGCATGTCGAGCAGCGTTTCGAGCGTGGCGCGATAGGCGGGCAGCGAGGCGCCGGGCGTCTGCGCATAGAGGTGGCCGCGATAGAGGAAATCGGCGGCATAGAGGCGGTTTCGGCCCGGTTCCCAGAGCGACACGGAGTCGGGCGAATGGCCGGGCGTGTGCAGCACGTGCAGGTGACGCAGGCCGACCTGCACCACCTCGCCGATCCCGGCCCAGTGGCCGACGGGGAAGGTCGGCGGCGAGAGGTCTTCGTACTGGCCGAGGTAGGCCTCTTCCGTTGGTGTCAGACTGTCGTCGGGTGCCATCGCCCGCAGCATGGGCAGGTCGGCCACGATGACCGGGCCGAAGGCGTTGACGCCGCCGAGATGGTCGAAATGCATGTGCGAGGGGAAGGCACGGGTCGAGACACCGGCATGACGCTGCACGACGGGCGCGACGGGCCGGCGACCGGAGCCCGTGTCGAACAGCAGGCTCTCGCCGCCATCGGAGATCAGGTAGCTCCAGTTCTTCTGGTGGTAGGCCGGCTCTCCGATCGCCAGCGTGTCGGGATCGACGGCGCCGACGGCGAACCAGTCGTCTTCCCATGTCAGGCCCTCGGCCAGTGCCACGCTTTCAATCGGCTGTTCGAGCTCGTCCACGCCGCTCATCCGGCATCTGCCACGAAGCCGGCCGAGTCGATCCCGGCCATGGCAAAGGCCTCGTCATATTCGCCGGCTTCGCCCGCGACGCCGACGGCGCCGATCACCTTGCCCCCGGCATCCCGCACGATCACGCCGCCTTTGCTGGCGGTCAGGGGCAGGCCGGAGCGGGCCAGCGCGACCTCGCGCACCCCATGAAACCAATTGGGCGTCTCGTCGGCCCATTCCATGACAGTCTTTGTGGGCTTGCCGTACAGGATGCAGGTGCGCGCCTTGGCCTCGGCGATATGGGCCAAGAGCGGCGCGGCGTCGGGCTCTCGCAGCATGGCGAGCGGGTGCCCACCGGCATCGACCACGCAGACCGCAATGCGCCGGTCCGGGCCGGAGCGCGTGCCGGACAGCGCGGTTTCGATGATTCGCAGGGCGGCGGGCAGGGATAGGTCGGGCATGGGCACGGCTTCGCTGGGGGCTGTCCCGGGAAGCCTAGCATGCCGCACCCACGAGGCAGAGGCGTTTCTGCCCTGTCAGCCCCCGCGCACGAGATCGTCTTCGTCGTCGACGACCGAGATGCCCAGCTCGTCCAGTCCGTTTTCGAGGTGGTCCGACAGATGCGGCGAGCCGAGCAGGTAATCGGCGGTCGGCGTCGTGGCCTCGTTCATCGCGGTGGCCTTGGCTTCTTCCAGTTCGTCGGCGCTGAAGCTGCCGCGGCCGATCCACATGACGGCGACAAGGCTGGCCTGTTCCTCTTCGGTCAGGCGGTCGATGAAGGCGCGGATCTCGCCCTCGGCGCGGCCCAGTTCGCGGGCCATCAGGATCACCTGGGCGATCTTGTAGCTGCTGATTTCAAGCATGGTTCAACTCCCGTTCTCGCGTATGGCGACCTTAATCGCCTGTCAGCTTAGCGGAAGTCTTTGATCTCACGCAAATAGCCGGTAGTAGGCCCAGTTCGGCAGGAAGCGGGACTGCCGAAACACCCAGCTGAAGGCGGCGGGAAAATGCCGGTCGAAGGCGGACTCGTCGCGCATCAGGGTGATCATTTCGTCGGCGGCCTGTTCGGGGGTCATCAGGAAGGGCATGCGGAAATCGTTCTTGTCGGTCAGGCGGGTCTTGATGAAGCCCGGGTTGGCCAGCTGCACCCGCACGCCGGTGCGCCACAGGTCGGCGCGCATGGATTGCGCCAGCGCCATCACGCCGGCTTTCGATGGGGCATAACCCACCGCGCCGGGCAGGCCGCGGAAGCCCGAAAGCGAGCCGGTGAGCACGATATGGCCGTGGCCGCGTTCGACCATGGCCGGCACGACATGGCCCAGAACGCGGAAGGCGCCGGTGAAGTTGATATCGGCCATCTTGATGCCGTGCTCGACGTTCCAGTCGGTGGCGGGCATGGGCCAGTAGACGCCGGCGAGGTAGACCATGCCGTCGATTTCTCCGACCTCCTCGGCCGCCGCCCTGACGCTGGCCTCGTCGCTTACATCCACGGTGACCGCGCGGGCGCGGCCGGGCAGGGCGCCTGCCACCTCTTCCAGCCGCTCGCGATTGCGGGCCGAGAGGATCAGCTCGGCCCCTTCGGCGCTGAGTTTCTTCGCCAGCGCCTCGCCCAGCCCTTCGCTGGCGCCGACCAGCCAGTATGTCTTTCCGGAAAAGGTCAAACCGTATCCACCCTCCGCATGGTTGCCACCAGCTCGGCAACCTTGATGCCGAACTTGCGGAACTGGCTGCGGTTCACGATCACGCCGTTGGGCGCAAGGTACATCCAGTCGGTCACGTTCAGCACATGGCCGCCCGCCTCTTTCGGAAGGCGGATGGTGTAGGTGAGGTTCACCGACGGCCCTTCCTGCCGGCCCTGGCCGGTGCCGACCACGTCGTCGGCCTCGGCCCTGATGCGGTTGTCATTGCCGATCTCGAGCCGCCATTCCCGGTTTTGCGTGGTGCCGGTGTCGTAGAGGAAATGCTCTTTCATCACGCCCCGGTTGCCATCCCAATGGGCGTCGAAATCGCCGACGAAGCGAGAGGCCACCCGGCCGAGCGGGCCATAGATGATCCCCTCGCACTTGATCGGCCCGCTGAGATGGGTGCGCAGGTCGAAGGCCGGGGTTTGCCCGGCGTAATCGGCGGGGCGCTGTGCCGGGAAGCCGCTGATACGGCTCCAGACCAACACGCCCGCCAGCGTCAGCACGACGCCAAGAAGAAACCACGTTAAAGAAGTCATCCCCTCACACTCCTTTCTCCGAAGTCGATTGAGGCCAGCAACCCGATTGCCAGCAGTTTGAGCACACATGGCAGTGCGCCGTAGAGCAGGCTGAGCAGCCACAGGGCCTCGGCCCCGTTTGCGCCGCCTGCCTCGAAGCCGCCGGCCTCGAGCAGTGGTAGAAGCGTCACCGCCGCGAAGGCCAACGTGAATTTGGATACGAAGGACCAGAGGCCGAACGCCTCGCTTGCGCCGGGCGAGATGTCGGCCATGCGGCGGGCGAAGAGCGCGGGCAGAAGTGTCATGTCGGCCCCGAGCGCCGCGCCCGAGGCAAGGCAGATCAGCCCGAAAGCCCACGTGTCGCCCGCGCCCAGCCAGACCGCGCTTCCGAAGGAGAGGATGGAGAGCACCATGCCGATCAGCAGAACGCGGCGCTCGCCGGCCCTTTCCGCGAACTTGCCCCAGAAGGGGGCTGCGAGGGCGGCGGAAAGGAAGAAGAGTAGCAGGAACGGCCCTTCCCAGCCCGGCGCCTGAAGGCGGCTTTCGACGAAGAAAAGGAAGAGGGTCGAGCTGACCGCCACGGGGGCGGCGTTGAACAGGGCGACGAGAAGCAGCTTGCGCGCCACCGGGTCGCGGAGGACGGTGAGAAAGCCCGTGCCGCCGCTGTCGACCCGTGCGCCGCGCCATTCGCGGTGCATGGCCCGGATGGCCACCCCGGCCAGCACGGCGAAGGCGAGGGCGAACCCGCCATAGCCGCCGATCAGCACCGGCGCGACCGAGGCCGCGCAGATGCCCAGCAGGGCCCCGGTTTCCCGCCAGCGGGCGAGTTGCAGGTGGCCCTGGCCCGTCAGTTGGCCGGCCGAGGACACGCCTTCGGCGTAGAAGCAGATGGTGAGGTAGCTGAAGCTGGAAAAGACCAGCGTCAGCATGAGGGCGAACCAGATCAGCGGTGCGAAAAGCGGCTCGACGGCGAAGAGGCCCACCATGGCGGCCGCCATGGTGAGGACCGCCACGGCGACGGAGACGGCGCGCGTTTCCTGAAGCCTTGCGGCCAGCCGGCCCAGAAGGGGGTCTTGCACCACGTCGAGCAGGCGCAGGGCGAACAGCACCGTGCCAAGTGCGGCGAGCGATACGCCGTATTCGTCGACATAGAATTTCGGCGCGTGGATGTAGAGCGGCAGTCCCGCCGCCGCGAGCATCGCCGCAAAGAGCCCGAAGGCGGGCAGGCGCGGCGCGCCGGTCATCGGCTGACCTCTTGCGTCGGCGGTTCGGGGCGCGGCCGGAACTGCGCCCCCTTCCACCAGAGTTTCAGCGCCTGCCAGTGGATCAGCGCCAGCACCCGGCGAGAGCCGAAGGGTCGGCGCAGGCAGGCGCGAACGAGGCCCCGGTTGCTGAGCGGCCGACGTTTGCCGACCAGCGTTGCCGTCACCCCGCCATTGCCGCCGGTGAAGTCGATCCAGATGCCGATATGATCGGCGCGCAGGTCGAAGCGGAATTCGTAGCTGCCTTCGACCCGCTGGAACGGCGAGACATGGAGGATCTTGCGGGCGGAGAGCCTGTCCTGCGCGGTGATCGGGGCCAGGTCGTCGCGGTGGCAGAGATAGGAATGGCGGTCGCCATAGGTGTTGGTCACCTCGGCGATCACCACGGGCACGTTGCCGTCTGCGTCGCGGCAGATCCAGAAGGCGACCGGGTTGAACACGTGGCCGAGGATGCGGGGCTGGGCGAGCAATTCGATGCGCGCGGGGCTGTCGAGCCCGTGCGCGTCGAGCACCTCGCGCACCCATGCCGCGCCGCGCCCGTGCTTCGGCGGGCCGCCATGGTCACTGTCCCAGACAGAGGCGAGGCCGGCGCGGTTGCGGCCGAAAAGCCGGGGGGATTGCGGATCGGTTTCGGCGTCGAGCAGGACGTAGTCTATGCCGTATCGGAAGGCGTTTTCGACCGCGCCCTTGCGCCCGTGCCACGTGTGGCCGGCGATATGGTCGACCCTGCTCATTCCGCTGCCATGGGAACGGCGTTCCTGGCGACGATGGCGTCGGCCACCTCGAGCCCTGTCGCCAGGCCGTCCTCGTGGAACCCGTCGCGCATCCATGCGCCGCAGAACCACGTGTTGCGCGCGCCGTTCATGGCGCGCAGTCTGGCCTGCGCCTGGAAGGCGGCGAGGTCGTAGACCGGGTGGCGCAGGGTCACCTGGTCATAGATCAGGTCATCGCGGATCGGCCGGGTCGAATTCAGCGTCACGAAATGCGGGTCGTCCTGCGGGATCGGCTGCAGCCGGTTCATCCAATAGGTGATGTCGATCTGTCCGTCGCGGCGGGCCGGGCTTTCGGAATAGTTCCACGACGACCAGACCGGGCGGCGGCGGGGCATGACGCTGGCATCGGCGTGCAGCACGACATCGTTGGCTTGATACTTCACGGCTCCGAGGGCCGCGGTCTCCTCGGGGCTGGGGTCGGTCAGCAGGGCGAGGCTGTCGTCGGAATGGGTGGCGAAGATGATATCGTCGAAATGCTCCCATTCGCTGCCATGGGGTTTCACGAAAACTCCTGTCGCGTCGCGCCGCACGCCCTTTACCGGACAGCCGACGCGCAGGTCTGCGCCGCGTCGTTGCAGGGCGGCGCAGACCCTGTCGACATACTGAACCGAGCCGCCCTCGACCGTGTACCACTGGTGCTGGCCGTCATAGGACAACAGCCCGTGGTTCTTCAGGAAGCGCACCATCGCCTGGGCCGGAAACTCGCCCACCTTTCGCGTGGGGGTCGACCAGATCGCGCCGGTGAGCGGCAGCAGGTAGTAGTCGCGGAACCAGCGGCCGGTGCCGACTTGGCTCAGGAACTCGTTGATCGAGAGGTCGGGATATTCGCCCACCGTGTCGAGTGCGCGGGCGTTGAACCGGAAGATATCGCGCAGCAGCGAGAGGAACCACGGGTTCAGCGCGTTCCGCTTCTGGGCGAAGAACGCCGCCGCGCCGGCCAGGCCGTATTCGACGGCCCCGCCACGCACCGAGGCGCCGAAGCTCATGTCGCTTTTGGTGACGGGCACGTCAAGCTCGTCGAAGAGGCGGGTTAGGTTCGGATAGTTGGCGTAGTTGAACACGATGAAGCCGGTGTCGACGGGTTGGTCGCCGTGCTTGCCGGCCATGATCGTGCGAGCGTGGCCGCCAAGGCGCGGTTCTGCCTCGAACAGGGTCACGTGTTGTGTCTGTGACAGTGCATGGGCAGCGCCCATGCCCGAAATACCCGCTCCGATCACGGCAACCCGTCTGCGCGTCAGCGCGGCACTCTCGAATGGCATGTGTTCCCCAATACCTGGTTTTGTTGTTCCAAAGGGTCTTACGCAGGGGCGCACGGATCGGATGAAAACGAAAAAATGAATGTTCCGGTGATCCATTCCGCCGGGAGGTCCGTAGACTTGTCATGTACAGTGAAACCGCACCGTTGGAAGAACCGGTAGTCTCGCCCGCAGTGGTGGGGCGTGCTATGCCCCGGAGAAACCAGATCACGGTGACGGAACCGGTGAAAGTGAAGGACGAAACAGAACATCCAGGTCTCGAATGGTCCGAGTGCATCCTGCGTATCCGGGAGTCGCGCGACAAGGCCGCGTTTGCGGCCCTGTTCCGCCATTTCGCCCCGCGGGTGAAGGCGTTCCTGATGCGCTCCGGCGCCGATGCGGCGCTGGCCGAGGAATGCTCGCAGGAAGTGATGGCTGCCGTCTGGCAGAAGGCTCATCTGTTCGACCCGTCCCGTGCGAGTGCGGCGACCTGGATCTTCACGATTGCGCGCAACCGGAAGATCGATGCGCTGAGAAAGATGAAGCGGCCCGAACCGGAAGACCTTCCGTGGGGGCCGGAACAGGAGCCGGACCAGGAAGATACCCTGGCCCTGCAACAGGAAAGCGAGAAGCTGGAAGAGGCGGTTGCCGCCCTGCCGGCGAAACAAAGGGAACTGATCGAGAAGGCGTATTTCGGCGACCTGAGCCATCGAGAAATTGCCGACCAGACCGGGCTGCCGCTCGGCACGATCAAATCGAGGATACGCCTGGCGCTGGATCGTCTGCGCCATGCAATGAAGTAGAAGACAATGACACAGGACAAGATCAAACATCACCTGACTGACCCGCTGCTGATGGCTTATTCGGCAGGCACCTTGCCCGAGGCCTTCAGCCTGGCCGTGGCCGCGCATATTTCGATGTGCGACGAATGCCGGGCGCGGCTGGGCGCGTTCGACACCGTTGGCGGTGCGCTGATGGAGCATTGTGACGAGGCCGAGATGGCCGAGGACAGTCTCGACACGACGCTCGGCCTGATCGACCTTGCCGAGACGCGGCCGGCCGCGCCTGTGGCGTCGGCGCCGCGTGGCGACGGTTTGCTGCCCGCTCCGGTGCGCGCCTATGTGGGCGGCGACCTTGACGCGGTGCGCTGGCGCCCGGTCGGAATGGGGGTGAAACAGGCGATCCTGCCGACGCAGGGCGGTGCGACAGCCCGGCTGCTTTACATTCCCGCCGGCGCCGCGGTGCCCGATCACGGCCACAACGGCACTGAACTTACGCTGGTGCTGCGAGGGGCCTTCGAGGACGAGGTCGACCATTTCGGCCCAGGTGACATCGAGGTCGCGAACGAAGACCTCGATCACACGCCGATTGCCGATATCGGCGAGGATTGCATCTGCCTTGCCGCGACCGATGCGCCGCTGAGGTTCAACAGCTGGCTGCCGCGTATCGCGCAACCGTTCCTGCGGATCTGAGGGGGCGGCCTAGCTGCCCTTCAGACGCCGGAGCACCTCCTGGGACGGGTTGCCGTCGGCCTTCATCCCGGCAGACCGCTGGAAGGCGACGATGGCAGAGCGCGTGTTCGGGCCGATCAGCCCGTCGATCTTCTCAATGCCCAGCCCGCGGTTCTTGAGCTGCCGCTGAAGCTCTTTCTTCTCGTTGAACGACAGGGCCTGGTACCCGCGGGGCCAGGAGCCCTGGATCGGCGGCCCGCCTTTCAGGCGATCGGAGAGATGGCCGACGCCGAGAGCGTAGGCATCCGAGTTGTTGTACCGCTTGATGACCGAGAAGTTCTTGAAGACGAGGAACGCGGCGCCGTTGCGCCCCGCCGGCATCAGGAGCGACGCGCTGCCATGGTCGCGGACCGGCCGGCCATCCATGCCGACGACGCCAAGCTGCGCCCATTGCGAGGGCATCCGCTGGCCGCCGGTGCTGCCAAGGCTGCCGGGAACGCGCACCTCGACGCCCCAGGGCTGACCGCTGATCCACCCGAAGCGGCGCAGGTAGGCGGCCGTCGAGGCCAGCGCATCGCCCGGATCGCGCGACCAGACATCTCGCTTGCCGTTGCCGTCGAAATCGACGGCGTAGGCCATGTAGGACGTGGGAATGAACTGCGTGTGCCCCATGGCCCCGGCCCATGAGCCCTTGAAATCGCGCAGGGTCACGTCGCCCGACTGTACGATCTTGAGCGCCGTGACGAGCTGTTTCTCGAAGAAGCTGCCGCGCCGCCCGTCAAAGGCCAGCGTCGCCAGCGCGTCGATCATGGGATACGTGCCCATCCGGGTGCCATAGCGGCTTTCCAGGCCCCAGACCGCCGCGACGACCTCTTTCTCGACGCCGTAGCGCTGTTCGATCTGCCGAAGCGTGCGATTGTGCTGGCGGAGCGCCTGACGGCCCTCGTCGACCTTCGGCGGGGCGGCGGCGTTGTCGAGATAGTCCCAGATCTCGCTCTTGAACTCGGTCTGGTTGCGGTCCTTGGCGATCACGTCGGGCGTGAAGCCGGCATTGCGGAAGGCGGCATCGAAGGTGCGCGCGCTGATGCCCTGTGCCAGCGCCCGGCCGCGGAACCCCCGCACCCAGCGGTCGAAGGCGGGATTGGCGGTGGTGACCTGCGCCACATCTTCCGTTCGGAGGTTGCCGGGGCGGGCCATCGGGCGGAGGCTTCGCGCCAGTCCGGCATAGACCGTGGCCTGAGTGTCCTCCACCGCTACGACCCCTGCGCTGCCGTCCGGCCTCGCCTTGGGCCGCAAGGAGGTGTCCACCGGTGACGCGAGGGCCGTCCCGGCTAGCGTCACCGCTGCCATACACGTCGATATCAATCCGCTGCTCATGCCTGACCCCTGTTCCGGGTGTTTTGCCATATGATAACGCCAAGCGGTGATTTCCGAAAGTGCGCAGTGTCGGGCGGTGCGGTTGACTGCCCTAACTTGCCGCCCGGTCCTGATCGGGTCGGCTGATCTCGGCGAGATAAGCGCGGAGCATCGGCACGCGTCTTGGGCGGAACGAGGCGCCGGTCAGCGCCAGCTCGCGCATCCGGTCGAGCCGGAAGGCGCGGAAATCGTTCCTCAGGTGACACCATGCCAGCAGGCAGTGCGAGGCCTGCATGTAGATGACCGAAAGCGGGTCGACCTCGCGCTTTGTCTCGCGTCCTTCCGCGTCGGTATAGTCGAAGCGGATGGTCCGTTCGTCCCACGTAGCCTGCCTTAGCAAGCTGACATCGATGCCGGGCTCGGGCAGGGGGGTGAAGCGCTGCGCGGTCAGCACGGCGTGTTTCAGCCGATGTGCCTGGCTGGCGGGCAGGCGCGCGCCCAGCTTGGCCAGCGCCGAACGTGCGGCGGCGGCCAGCACCGGGTCGCCCACCTGGTCGACCTCGCGCAGGCCCAGCACCAGTGCCTCGAGCTCGTCGGTATCGAAGCTGAGCGGGGGGAGGGCGGCGTCCTCGATCAGCGTGTAGCCGAAGCCCGAGGCGCCATCGATGACGGCACCCAGCCCGCGCAGGGTGTCGATGTCGCGATAGATCGTGCGCGGGGTGACGGCCAGCATGGCGGCAAGCTGCGCCGCCGTTGCGGGGGGCGGGACGCTTCGCAGCGCTTGCATCAACTGGAACAATCTGTCGGTTCGGCTCATTGGGTCACTATCGCCGGTGCTCCTGACAAATAGTGTCACGAAGTCTTGCTACCGTCCAGACAACCCTGTCGTATCCAGAGTACGCCCATGCTGACCCTGCTTTCCTTCCCCGGTGACGACCGGCACGCCAGCTTCAGCCCGTTTTGCCTGAAGGCGATGTGCCTGCTCGGCATGTCGGGGCAGGACTGGGAGCCGAGTTTCACGACCGACCCGTCGAAGATGCCCTATGGCCGCCTGCCGGTGCTGAAGACGGCCGAGGCACTGATCCCCGACAGTGGCCGGATCCAGGTCTGGCTGGAAGGCCGCGGCGCGGGGTTCGACGATGCGCTTTCGGAGGGAGAGAAGGCGCATAGCCATGCGTTGGTGCGCATGGTCGAGGAGGGGCTGCGCTATGGGCTCGTGCATGACCGCTGGGTGCGCGATGAGTGCTGGAAGGTGACGCGCGACCAGTTTTTCGGCGCGTTGCCCGTGCCGCTGCGCGGCACCATCGCCGGGACTGCGCGCAAACGCATCCGCCGGATGCTCGACATGCAGGGCACCGGCCAGTTTTCCGAGGCCGACCGGCTGGATCGCATGGCGCGTGACCTGGAAGCCATTCGCGAGACGCTTGGCAATACCGACTACCTGTTCGGCCCGGCGCCCAGTGCCGCCGACGCGGCCATCGTGCCGGTACTCGACATGATCCGCACCTTGCCTTGCGCCACCGAATTGCGGGCGCTGGTGCGTGACGACGAGCGGATCGGGGCCTATCTCGACCGCGCCTCTGCCACGCTCTACCCGTCATGACCCTGGATGGCATCCCGGGTCCGGTGCGGGCGGTCATCGACGGCTATCCGCCGCAGGCACGCGAGGGTGTTTTGGCGTTGCGCGGGCTGATCCTCGAGGTGGCGGGCCGGTTGCCAGAGGTCGGCCCGCTTGACGAGACGCTCAAGTGGGGCCAGCCCGCGTACCTTCCCCGGCGCCCGCGGACCGGATCGACCTTGCGGGTCGGCCTGCATAAGGGTGCGCAGTTCGCGCTTTTTGCCCATTGCCAGACCAGCATCATTTCCGACTACGCGCAGGCCTTTCCGGCCTGGGACCGGCTTGACGGCAATCGCGCGGTGCTGTTCGACACGCCCGGCCAGGTCGAGCCGGAGCGGCTCTCGCACCTGGTGCGGCATGCGTTGACCTATCATCTCTGATTGCTGGCAACGGTCGTCAAAATATCGGGGGCCCTCTCCCTTGAAAGCCGCCTTCGGCGGGCGCATCTGCGATCACGGGAACGCCCAAGACCCCGGGCGCAAAGACGCAAGGGAGCGCGGGAATGGACATCGTCCTTGTTCTGGCCGGACTGGCCGGCCTGCTGGTGGGTGGCGACATGCTGGTGCGCGGCGCGGTGGCGCTGGCGCGGGCCTTTGGTGTCTCGCCCCTGCTGATCGGGCTGACCATCGTGGGGTTCGGGACATCTGCGCCGGAGCTTGTGACCAGCCTGCAGGCGGCGTTTGCCGGTTCGCCCGGTATCGCCATCGGCAATATCGTCGGCAGCAACAGCGGCAACATCCTTCTCATTCTCGGCATCGGCGCGCTGATCGCGCCGATCAGCGTGGCGCCCGAGGTGCTGCGGCGTGACGGCACGGTTCTGGCGCTTGCGACGCTGGCCTGTGCCGGCGCTATACTGGCCGGGGGTGTCGGGCGAATGGTCGGCGGGGCCTTTGTCGTTGCGTTGGCGGGCTACCTTCTGGCGACCGTCTTCATCGAACGCCGGCGCCACACCGCCGCCGCGGAGATGTACGAGCACGAGGCCGAGGTGTTGCCGCTGCCCCGGGGCGCAACATGGCGCGCGGCGCTGATCCTTCTGGGCGGTCTGGCGGCCACGCTGCTGGGGGCGCGGTTCCTTGTGGATGGTGCGATTTCGCTGGCCGGGCGGTTCGGCATGCCGGAAGAGGTGATCGGCCTGACCATCGTCGCCATCGGCACCTCGATGCCGGAACTCGTCACCTCGGTCATCGCGGCGCGCAAGGGGCAGGGCGACGTGGCCTTCGGCAACGTGGTCGGCAGCAATATCTTCAATATTCTCGGTATCCTGGGGATCACCGCCGTGGTGTCGCAGCTTGCCGTGCCGGCCAGCATCGCCGGGTTCGACATCTGGGTGATGCTGGCCGCGACGGTGGTGTTCCTGATCTTCGCGCGCACCGGATGGCGCGTTGGCCGGCGCGAAGGCGCCGCGCTGGTCACGGCCTACGTGGCCTATATCGGCTGGCTGATCGCGACCGTCTAGCGGCGGCTGCGCTTGACCTTGCGTTTGACCTTGGCGTCCTTCTTCGCCGCGCGTGCGGGCTTGCGTTTGACCGGCTTGCCCCGCGATTTGCCACGCTTGGCGGACTGGCCCTGCTGAACGGCCTTGCCGTCGATGCTGATCAGGTCGAGCGCGATGCCGCCCGTCACCGGTGCGGCCTCGGACAGGCGCACGGTGACGCGCTGGCCAAGGCCGATGGTGAGCCCCGTATCGGCGCCCATCAGCGTGCCGGCGTCGCGGTCGAAGTGGAAGAATTCCCGCCCAAGCGCGCGCACCGGGATCAGGCCGTCAGCGCCGGTTTCGTCCAGTCGGACGAAGGCGCCGAACCGGGCCACGCCGCTGACCCGGCCGGTGAATTCCTCGCCCACGCGTTCCGAGAGGTAGGCGGCGAGGTAGCGGTCGTTCGTGTCCCGCTCGGCGGTCATCGAGCGGCGCTCGGTCTCGCTGATATGCTCGGCGGTACTTTGCAGCTGTTCCTCGTCGGCGCGGCTCAGCCCGTCATCGCCCCAGCCATGGGCCGAGATGAGTGCCCGGTGCACGACGAGGTCGGCATAGCGCCGGATCGGCGAGGTGAAATGCGCATAGGCCTGAAGCGACAACCCGAAGTGCCCGAAATTCGACGGGTTGTAATAGGCCTGCGTCATCGCCCGCAGGGTCGACATGTTGATGACGTCGGAATGATCGGTGCCCTCGGCGGCGTGCAGCAGCTGGTTCAGGTGCGACGTGCGCAGCACCTGCCCTTTTGCCAGCACCAGCCCGGCGGCCTCGGCCACCTCGCGCAGGGTGTCGAGCTTCTCGGGCGGTGGTTCCTCGTGGACGCGGAAGAGGAGCGGGGATTTCTTGGCGATCAGGGTTTCGGCGGCGGCCACGTTGGCCAGCACCATGAATTCCTCGATCAGCTTGTGGGCATCCAGCCGGTCGGCGAAATTGACCGACAGCACCTTGCCCTCGTCGCTGAGCACCACCTTGCGCTCGGGCAGGTCGAGGTCGAGCGGCTGGCGGGTGTTGCGGGCGGTTTGCAGGGCGGCATGGGCGGCGTAGAGGGGCTTGATCACCTCGTCCATCAGCGGGCCGCACTTGTCGTTCGGCTCCCCGTCCATGGCCTGCTGCACCTCCTCGTAGCTCAGCGAGGCGGCGGAGCGCATCAGCCCGCGCACGAAGCGGTGGCCGACCTTCTGGCCATGCGCGTCGATCTGCATGCGGACGGCGATACAGGCGCGCGGCACGCCCTCGTGCAAGCTGCACAGGTCGCCTGACAGACGGTCAGGCAGCATGGGAACGACGCGATCAGGGAAGTAGCTGGAATTGCCACGCTTGCGCGCCTCGGCATCCAGTGCCGAGCCGGAGGTCACGTAATGGGCGACGTCGGCAATCGCCACCCACAGAACATGCCCGCCCTCGTTCTTGGGGTCGTCGTCGGCATGGGCCCAGACGGCATCGTCATGGTCGCGCGCATCCGAGGGGTCGATGGTGACAAGCGGCATGTCGCGCAGGTCTTCGCGGCCCGACAGGCCGGCGGGCTTCATGCTGTCGGCCTCGGTGATCACCTCGTCGGGGAAATCGTCGGGGATGCCGTGCTGGTGGATGGCGATGAGCGACACGGCCTTGGGCGCCGAGGGGTCGCCCAGCCGTTCGACGATGCGGGCCTTGGGCAGGCCCATGCGGCCCTTGGGGCCGGCCTGTTCGGCCTCGACCAGTTCGCCATCCTTGGCGCCGCCAGCCGCATCGGCCGCCACTGTCCATTCCTTGCCGTCGCCCTTGTCGATGGGCACGATCCGCCCGCCCTCGGCGCCCTTGCGGAACACGCCGAGGATCTTGCGCGGGTTGGTTCCGATGCGGCGGATCAGGCGGGCGTCGTAATGGTGATCCTCGCCCTTCACCTCCTGCAGGCGGGCAAGGATGCGATCCCCTTCGCCAAGCGCCGGATCGGAGGCGCGCGGGATCAGCATGACGACCGGTTCGACCCCCTCGCCATGCCATTCGAGCGGCTTGGCCAGAAGCTCGCCATCGCTGGTCTGGCCCGATACCTGCAGAACGCTTACCGGCGGCAGCTTGTCGGGGTCGCGATACGTCTTCTTGCGCTTCTCGAGGTGGCCTTCATCCTCGAGTTCCCTGAGCACGCGTTTCAGGTCGATCCGCGCGGCGCCCTTGATCCCGAAGGCCTTGGCGATATCGCGTTTCGAGGTGAGGGTCGGGTTATCGGAAATCCACTTGAGGATTTCGTCCTTCGAGGGCATCTGGCTCATGTTCGTCAGGTAGCATGGTTGGGGTAAGGCGTCATCCGGGAAAAACGCGAGGCATGGGGGAGTGTTCCAGCCCGGGCCGGAATTTAGCCCTGTCGCAACATCCGGAAGGCGGCCGAGGCGCCCCAGCCGGCGGCGATGGCAATGGCCAGCGACATCAGGCCGTAGATCAGCGGCTGGTTCCGCGACAGGTTGTAGAGCCAGCGTTCCAGCCCGACCTTGCGCACGTCGATGGTGGTTTCATAGACCGATACGACACGGCCTTCGCGGGTCAGGAAGATGCGGGTGGAATACTCGCCCTCGGTCAGGTTCGCCGGCATGTCGATGGCGGTGCGGAACAGTGTCTGCTGGTCGACGGCGACGGAATCCTCGACGATCTTGTATAGGCCAGAGCGTTCGCGGATGCGCACGACGGCGTCGGCAAAGTTCTGGGCGCCGCGGATATGCATCGCCGCCCCGACCGAGCGGATCGCCCGTTCGATCGACACGCGGTGCCGAAGATCCTCGACATCGGTGAGCACCTCGTCGAACGGGCCGCTTGCGGCGACGGCATAGAAGCTTGGGGCGCTGTCCACCAGGACGCTGTCGGTGTTCACCCAGATGCCAAACCGGCGTTCCTTGCGGCGCACCAGCACGGGTTTCGACGGCCCCGAGACCGCGACGACCACCTGAAGCGGGGGGCCATCCGGAATGGGTTCCTCGCGTTTCACGGCCCCGAAGACAAGGATCTGCGAGCCGTCGAAATTGGCGGTGATCGCCACTTCATCCTGGCTGAGGCCAAGCACGACCTCCTCTGCCCGGGCGGGCAGGGCGATGAGCAAAAGAATGAAGAGCAGTCGCACCATTGTCTCAGTGCCCCCCTGCCGAACCGATGGAGTAAAGTTCGGTCGGCTGAAGCAGCAGGTCAAGCGCCAGCTTGAAGCAGACGGCCAGAACCATCAGCGCCAGCAGGATGCGCAGCTGTTCGGCCTTCATCCTGGTGCCGATGCTGGTGCCGATCTGGGCCCCGATCACGCCGCCCACCAGAAGCAGCACCGCCAGGGCGACGTCGACGGTGAAGTTGGTCGTCGCGTGCAGCATGGTGGTGAAGGCGGTGACGAAGATGATCTGGAAGAGCGAGGTGCCGACGACGACCTTGGTGGGCATGCCGAGGATATAGATCATAGCCGGGACCATGATGAACCCGCCGCCCACGCCCATGATGGCTGCAAGAATGCCGACGAGCACACCGACGATCACGGGCGGGATGACACTGATGTAGAGGCCCGACGTGCGGAAGCGCATCTTCAGTGGAAGGCCCTGCACCCAGGTGTGTTTCCGGCGTGTCGGTGCGCCGCCGCTGCGCCGCGACTTGCGGATCGCGCGCAGGCTTTCGACGAACATCATCGCCCCGATCACGCCAAGGAAGACGACGTAGCAGAGCCGGACCAGCAGGTCGACCTGGCCGAGCGACCGCAGGTAGTTGAAGATCACGACGCCAAGCGCCGCGCCGATCAGGCCACCGATCAGCAGCACCGTGCCCATCCGCAGGTCGACCGTCTTGCGCCGCAGATGCGCCAGCACGCCGGAGAAGGAGGAGGCGACGATCTGGTTCGCCTCGGTTGCCACGGCGACGGCGGGGGGGATGCCGATGAAGAAAAGAAGCGGGGTCATCAGGAAGCCGCCGCCCACTCCGAACATGCCCGACAGGACACCGACCAGCCCGCCCAGCCCCAGGAGAAGGAAGGCGTTGACGGATACCTCGGCGATCGGAAGGTATATCAGCATGAAGCCCCTTATCCCCATGTCCGTGTTCAATGCAAGGCGGCACGCTGCCACAAGCGGATCTGGCCAGATCACATGTTGTGAATTGGATTTACAGGCGCGTGATATTGCAAGCGGAAACCGGCGGGCCGGGGTCTTGGCCTACATGTTTTTGACGGGGGTGAGGTTGTAAAGGTCGGTCGGGACCAGCAGCAGGTCGAGCGCCAGTTTGAAACAGACGCCCACCACCAGCAGTGCCAGCAGCACCCGAAGCTGTTCGGCCTTCATCCGGGTGCCGATCATCGTGCCGACCTGTGCCCCGATCACCCCGCCCAGAAGCAGCATGACCGCCAGCACCACGTCGACCGTCTGGTTCGTGGTGGCGTGGAGCATGGTGGTGAAGGCGGTGACGAAGATGATCTGGAAGAGCGAGGTGCCGACGACGACCTTGGTGGGCATCCCGAGGATGTAGATCATCGCCGGGACCATGATGAACCCGCCGCCCACGCCCATAACCGCGGCCAGCACGCCGACGCTGACGCCGACCAGCAGCGGCGGGATGGCGCTGATGTAAAGCCCCGAGGTGCGGAAACGCATCTTGAACGGCAGCTTCTGCACCCATGTGTGCTTCTTTCGAACCGCCCTGGCCCCCGACTTCGAGCGACGCAGGGCCCGCAGGCTTTCGAAGAACATCAGGACGCCGATGATGCCGAGGAACACGACGTAGCAGAGCCGGACCAGCAGGTCGACCTGGCCCACCGCCTTGAGATAGTTGAAGAGCAGCACACCCAGCGCCGCGCCGAAAAGCCCGCCGACGAGCAGGATCGTTCCCATCTGGAGGTCGACCGTCTTGCGCCTGAGATGCGCCAGCACGCCCGAGAACGAGGCGGCGACGATCTGCGCTGCGCCGGTGGCGACGGCCACGGTCGGCGGAATGCCGATGAAGAACAGAAGCGGAGTCAGAAGAAAGCCGCCACCGACGCCGAACATGCCCGACAGCACCCCGATCAGCCCGCCGAGGCCCAGTAGCAGGAAGATGTTGACCGCAACGCCGGCTATGGGAAGGTAGATGTGCATATGTCCAATTAGCCCCATCATCGGCCATCCCGCAAGGCGCGGGCGCCCGGAAAGGCTCGGGCGCGGCATCACGCCTCGTGCTTTCGGGATGGAGCGGAAGGGGTGGCCTAGCGTTCCTTGACGTAGGGCTGGCCGCCCGCCCGCGGTGGAATCGCCTTTCCGACGAACCCGGCCAGGATGATGACCGTCAGGATATAGGGCAGCGCATCCATCAGCTGCACCGGGATGACCAGCCCGCCCAGTTCGATATTCTGGTACCGCAGCGCGACCGCCTGAAGGAATCCGAAGAGCAGCGTCGCCGACAGCGCATACCACGGCCGCCACTTGGCGAAGATCAGTGCGGCGAGGGCGATATAGCCCCGGCCCGCCGTCATGTCCTTGACGAACCCGGCCTGCAGCGCCGTCGCCAGGTAGGCACCGGCGATGCCGCACAGTACGCCGCAGATGAGAACGGCGGCATAGCGCATCCCCACAACCGAAATGCCCGCCGTATCAACCGCCGCCGGGTTCTCGCCCACGGCCCGAAGGCGCAGGCCGAAGCGCGTGCGGAACAGAACCCACCACGTTGCCGGCACGCAGAGGAGCGCGAGGTAAACAAGGATCGTGTGCCCCGAGATCAGTTCGGCATAGATCGGCCCCAGCACCGGCACGCCGCCCAGCGTTTCGGCCAGCGGCAGGGTGATCGGCTCGAACCGGGCCGCGCCGATCAGCGAGGGGGTCCGGCCGCCCTGCGCGAACCAGTCCTGCGCGATCAGCACGGTCATGCCGGCGGCCAGGAAGTTGATCGCCACGCCCGAGATCAGCTGATTGCCCCGAAAGGTGATCGACGCCAGCCCGTGCAGCCCCGCCAGCAGCATCGAAGACCCGATCCCCGCCAGAAGCCCCAGCCAGACCGATCCGCTGACATAGGCCACCGCCGCCGAGAAAAACGCCGCGATCAGCATCTTGCCCTCCAGCCCGATATCGAAAATGCCCGCTCGCTCGCTGAACAGCCCGGCAAGGCAGGCCAGCAGAAGCGGCGTGGCCAGCCGGACCGTGCTGTCGAGCACTTGCAGGGCGGTCATGAAATCCATCGGACTACCTTTCTGCCGTCGCCAGCTTGAAGGCGGCGAAGGTGAAGAAGCCGCCGAGGCCGGCCTCGATCCATCGGCGCCCGCCGGCATAGGCGGCGCGCACCGGGCGCGAGGACAGCACGACGGCCCAGGCCGCGTGCATCGCGAAGGAAATGACGAAGGCGCCTGTTACGAAGGCTGCGATCACCGGCGCGGGCGCCCCGTTCACTGCGCCTACCGCCGCGATTGCCAGCCAGAAGGCGATGGCCTTGGGGTTCGTGACCTGCAACAGGTAGCCCTTGATGAACAGTGCCTTTGCCGACTGGGGCGCCATCTGCTTGACGCTTACCTTTGGCGGGTTCAGCGCCTTGCGGAAGGCGCCCCATGCCAGCCAGAGCAGGTAGGCCGAGCCCACCAGCCGCAGCAGGTTCATCGCCCAGGCCGCCTGGGACAAGAGCAGCCCGACGCCGACCATGGTCAGCAGGTTGATCGTCATGCTGCCGGTGGCGATGCCAAAACAGGTGATCAGGGCCGGCCCGCGCCCCTGCGTCGTCGAGATGCCCAAGAGCATCGCCACGGCCGGGCCGGGTGAGGACGCGCCCACCAGCAGGATCGCATAGGCGGCGATGAAACCGGGCAGGTAGGGTGAAAGCTCGGTCACGTGCGCCTCCGCTTGCGGGTTGCCATGAAGATGCGTTCGAGCGGCATGCGCACCATGTTGTCGAGCGCGCCGGTGAACAGGATCACCAGTGCCTGGATCACCACGATCAGCTCACGCGGAATGGACGTCCACAGCGCCAGCTCGGCCCCGCCCTGGTAGAGGAAGCCGAACAGGATCGCGGCCAGGAACACGCCCAGCGGGTGATTGCGCCCCATCAGCGCCACGGCGATGCCGATGAAGCCCGCCCCCTCGGTTGCGTTCAGGATAAGCCGCTCGGCCTCGCCCATGACGTTGTTGATCGCCATGCAGCCCGACAGCGCGCCGGAGATCAGCATGGCGATCACGACGATTTTCACGGGCGGAATGCCGGCATAGCGCGAGGCGCTTTCGGAATGCCCCAGCGCGCGGATCTCGAAGCCCAGCCGCGTGCGCCAGACGAGGAGCCACACCAGAACGCAGGCCGCCACCGCCACCAGCAGGCTGATATTCGCAGGCGCCGCCTTGGAGAACGCGATGCCCAGCGGCGCCAGAAGATCGTGCAATGTGGGCAGATGCGCGCCTTCGGGGAATTTCGCGGTTGCCGGGTCCATCGAGCCGGCGGGGCGCAGGATATTGACCAGCATGTAATTCAGCACGGCTGCGGCGATGAAGTTGAACATGATGGTGGTGATCACGATATGGCTGCCGCGCTTGGCCTGCAGCCACGCCGGGATGAGCGCCCAGAGCGCCCCGAACGCCGCCGCGCCGACGATGGCCGCCGGCAGGGCCAGCGCCCAGTGCGGCCAGGGGATCGCGAGGCACACCAGTGCCACGCCCAGCCCGCCGATCATCGCCTGCCCTTCCGAGCCGATGTTGAACAGCCCCGCATGGCTTGCCACGGCAAAGGCCAGCCCGGTGAACAGGAAATTGGTGGCGTAATAGAGCGTGTAGCCCCAGCCATAGGTCGAGCCCAGCGCGCCGGTCACCATCAGCTTGACCGCCGCGATCGGGTCTTCGCCGATGAAGAGGATCACCAGGGCCGAAATCAGCGCTGCGAGGACAAGCGAAATAAGCGGCACCAGCACCGCATCGACCCAGGCCGGCATCCTATCCATGATGCTTCTCCTCTTCGGTCTCGGCGGCCTGGGCGAACTGCGCCTCCTCGACCGCCTTGAAGGCATCCTCGGGCTTGCCCTCGATGCCGGCCATCAGCAGGCCAAGCTCGGTCTCGTCGGTCTCGTCCGGGCGCCGTTCGCCCATGATCTTGCCGTCGAACATCACGGCAATCCGGTCGGAGAGCGACATGATCTCGTCAAGCTCGACGCTGACCAGCAGGATCGCCTTGCCTTCGTCGCGCAGGCGGATGATCTGGCTGTGAATGAATTCGATCGCGCCGATATCGACGCCGCGTGTCGGTTGGCCGATCAGCAGGATATCGGGGTTCCGCTCGATCTCGCGGGCCAGAACGATCTTCTGCTGATTGCCGCCGCTGAAATTCTTGGCCGACAGTTTCTCATCCGGCGGGCGCACGTCGAAGCGGCCCATCTTGTCGCGCGCCTCGGCCATGATGGCGGCGTTGTTCATCAGCACGCCACGCCCGGTGGACGGGTCGCGGTGATAGCCGAAGATCATGTTCTCCCACGCGGCGTAATCCATGATCAGGCCTTCGCGCTGGCGATCCTCGGGCACGTGGCCGATGCCGGCGGCGCGCCGGTCGCGGCCATTGGCGCCGCTGCCGCTCAGGGTCAGCGGCTGACCATTCACCCGCACCTCGCCGCGGGCCTCGCGGATACCGCCAAGCACCTCCAGCAGTTCCGACTGCCCGTTGCCCGCAACGCCGGCGAGACCAACGATTTCGCCGGCCCGCACGGTCAGGTCGATGCCACGCAACCGTTCGACGCCCTGGCTGTCGGTCACTTTCAGGCCTTTGACATTCAGCACCGCGTTACCGGGTTGCGCCGGCGACTTCGCGACCCGCAATAGCACCTTCCGCCCCACCATCAGTTCGGCCAGTTGTTCGGGGCTGGTCTCGTCGGTTTTCACCGTCTCGACCATCTCGCCGCGCCGCATGACGCTGACCGTGTCGGTGATCTCCATGATCTCGCGCAGCTTGTGGGTGATGAGGATGATCGTCTTCCCCTCTTCCTTCAGCCGCGCGAGGATACGGAACAGCTGGTCGGCCTCGGCCGGGGTCAGCACGCCCGTCGGCTCGTCGAGGATCAGGATATCGGCCTGCCGGTAGAGCGCCTTGAGGATCTCGACCCGCTGCTGCATGCCGACGCCGATATCCTCGATCTTCGCGTCGGGCTTGACGTGAAGCTCGTATTCCTCGGCCAGCTCTTCAAGCGACTTGCGCGCCTTGGCGAGGCTGGGCTTGAGAAGACGCCCATCCTCGGCCCCGAGGATCACGTTTTCCAGAACGGTGAAGTTCTCCACCAGCTTGAAATGCTGGAAGACCATGCCGATGCCCGCGGAAATGGCGGCCTGGCTGTCGGGGATGCGTGTTTCGCGGCCCTTGATGAAGATCTTGCCGCTGTCGGCCTTGTAGAACCCGTAGAGGATCGACATCAGGGTCGACTTGCCCGCCCCGTTCTCGCCGATGATCCCGTGGATCGTGCCGGGCGCCACGGTGATCGAAATGTCCTTGTTCGCCTGAACCGGGCCGAAGGCCTTGGAGATGCCCCTCAGTTCAATGGCCGGGGCGGCAGATGCCTGCCGCCCCGTATCGTGTTCGCCCGTCATCCGCGGTTATTCGACCGGGCAGGAATTGTCGGACATGTAGTCATGCACCTCGAGTTCGCCGCTGGCGATCTTCTCGGCGGCCTCGTCGACGGCGGCCTTCATTTCGTCGGTGACAAGGCTCTCGTTATGCTCATCCATCGCGTAGCCGACACCTTCGTTCGAGATGCCCATCACCTGGATCCCCGTCTCCATGTCGGTTCCTGCCGACATGGCGTCATAGACGGCATTGTCGACCCGCTTGACCATCGAGGTCAGGATCGAGCCGGGATGCAGGTAGTTCTGGTTGCTGTCCACGCCGATGCCGAGGATGCCCTCGTCTGCGGCCGTCTGCAGGATGCCCGTGCCGGTGCCGCCAGCGGCGTGATAGACCACATCGGCGCCCTGGCTGATCTGGGCCTTGGTCAGTTCCGAGCCTTTCACCGGGTCGTTCCATGCGGCGGGCGTGGTGCCGGTCATGTTCTGGATCACGGTGGCATCCGGGTTCACCGCCTTCACGCCCTGAACGTAGCCACAGGCAAACTTGCGGATCAGCGGAATATCCATCCCGCCGATGAAGCCGACGGTGCCGCTTTCGCTGGCCTGCGCGGCCATCATGCCCACGAGATAGCTGCCCTGGTGTTCGTTGAAGACGACCGAGCGCACGTTGGGCTCTTCCACCACCATGTCGATGATCGCGAACTTGGTGTCGGGATACTCGGCAGCGACCTCGCCCAGCGATTCCCCGAAGGCAAAGCCCACCATGACGATCGGGTTGTTGCCGGCCTCGGCAAAGCGGCGCAGAGCCTGTTCGCGCTGGGCTTCCGATTGCAGCTCGACTTCGTTGTAGCTGCCGCCGGTTTCCTCGGCCCAGCGCTGGGCCCCGTTATGGGCGCTTTCGTTGAAGGATTTGTCGAACTTGCCGCCAAGGTCGTAGATCAGCGCGGGGTCTGCCAGGGCAGCGCCTGCGCCGAGCGCCAGCGTTGCCGCGGCGCCAAGAAAGTGCTTCATCATCGTCATCGTATCTCTCCCTGAACGTGACCGCGCGTGCCGGGCGTGTTTGGCCTCTTCCTGTGCGCGGGCTTGATGCAATGGGGGCAAGTAAGCCCGCGTTTGCCGCCTCGGGTCAATAGAAGATGAGTCCTGCCCCTGCGTCAAAAACCGGGCGGCTTCCGGCGCGGCAGATGGCAGGCGCGCCCCGTCTTTCATCTTTCCCGAAATACTCCCGCCGGAGGCGTCCGACATGGCAACACCCGCCACCGCCGAGGCTCAGCCGAGCGCCTTCTCCATCAAGAGCGCATCCTCCCGACCATCCGGCGTCTGGTAATAGCCCTTGCGCCGGCCCGTCTCCGCGTAACCGGCGGCCCGGTACAGTGCGATTGCGCCCGTATTTCCGTCCGAAACCTCGAGAAACGCCCGCGTCACCCCGCGCGCCACGGCACCGGCCTCGAACGCTGACAAGGTCTCTCGCCCGAGCCCCTTGCGCCGATGCGCCGGATCGGTGGCGATGGTCAGCAGTTCGGCTTCGTCCGCGACGGCACGGCCGAGCGCGAAGGCGCACCCGTCACCTATGGCAAACACGTGCGGGCTTTCCAGCAGGTCGGCAAATTCCTGCTCCGACCAGGCCCGGCCCTGCCCGGCAAAGGCGCGGGCATGGCAGGTCGCCATCTCCTCAGGTGTCATCGTCGAGGATCACCGGCGGCGCCTCTCGCGGCGGCGCGGCGTCAGCGGGGCGAATGTAAAGCGGGGCGGGGGCGGGAGCAGGCACATCGGCCCTTGCCGCGACGCGGGCGATGGCCAGCGCCAGCTCTTCGGGAGCCGGCGGCAGGGCCAGCGGCAACCCAAGCTTTTCCGCCTCCGCGATCGGCACAAGCTTGGGCTCCTCCCCGTCGGGCCGGATGTAAACCTGCTCTCTGGGCGCCGCGACGGCAGGCAGGTATGCCCCCGTCGCCTCAAGCCCGATCGCGTCGAAGGTCGACACGCCCACCGCAGGGATATCGAGCGCAAGCGCCAGCCCGCGCGCGGCGGATACGGAGATGCGGATGCCAGTGAAGTTTCCCGGGCCCACGCCCGTGCCGATCCGGTTCAGATCGCCCCAGCGCGCGCCGCCCTCGGCCAGCACCTCTTCCAGCAGGGGCATCAGGCGCTCGGCCTGTCCGCGGCCCATCTCCTCGGCCCTGAGGCAGAGAACACGGTCGCCAGACAGCAAAGCGGCCGCGCAATGCGCGGCCGATGTATCGAACCCAAGAACGAGGGTGTCAGATCCCAACGGGGCGCACCTCGGTGACCTCGGGGATGTAGTGGCGCAGCAGGTTCTCGATGCCCATCTTCAGCGTAATGGTCGACGAGGGGCAGCCGGCACAGGCGCCCTGCATGTGCAGGTAGACAACGCCGCGCTCGAAGCCGTGGAAGGTGATGTCGCCACCGTCCTGCGCCACAGCCGGGCGCACGCGGGTGTCGAGCAGTTCCTTGATCTGGCCGACGATATCGGCATCTTCGCCGTCATGGTCGGCGTGGCCGGAAGAGGCCGTTGCCTCGCCCATCATCACCGGTTTGCCCGACTGGAAGTGCTCCATGATCGCGCCGAGGATGGCGGGTTTCATGTGGTCCCACTCGGTTTCGTCGGCCTTGGTGACGGTGACGAAATCGTTGCCGAAGAACACGCCGGTCACGCCCTGCACCTTGAACAGGCGCTCGGCCAGCGGCGACTTGCCTGCCGTTTCGGACGTGGGGAAGTCAGCGGTGCCGGCATCCAGCACGGTCTGGCCGGGCAGGAATTTCAGCGTCGCGGGATTCGGTGTGGATTCGGTCTGAATGAACATGGGTCGCGCCTTTCCATAGGTGCTCCGGATATGCGCCCCATGGCTTCGCCTGTCAAGGTTTGGAACGATTCTAAATTGTGACGGGCGGCGTCGCGGCGGCCTATTCCACCGGTCGGATCAGCTTGCGCTCGAGCACGCGCAGGACCGTTTTCAGGTCGCTTCCGCGTTTCAGAACCTGCCCGTCCATGCCGATCACGGCGTACTGGCCCTGTCGTCCGCGCAGGCGCGGGCGCTTTTCGATCCGGTAGAGCGGGTTTTCCGCCGTGCGCCGGAACACCGAGAACACCGCCACGTCCCGCAAACAGGAAATGCCGTAGTCGCGCCATTCGCCGGCGGCGACCATGCGGCCGTAGAGGGACAGGATGATGCCCAGTTCCGATCTCTGGAACGCCACCTGCGCAGGGATGCCCTGTGCGGGAAACGGGGTGGAGGATTGGAATGTCATGCCGCCAGAGTTGCGCCAAGTGGCGCACAAATCAAGAAAAATACGCGGGTCGGCCTCAGGTGATCGCCTCGAGCCGTTCTTTCGACAAATCGCCGGGCACGATCGTGAGGGGAATCGTCAGCGTGCCGGAATTCTTGGAAAGCTGGGTCACAAGCGGCCCGGGGCCCTTCTTGTCGGTGCCGGCGCCAAGCACCAGGACGCCGATTTCGGGGTCGTCCTGCACTTGTGCCATGATCTCGGTCACCGGCTCGCCCTCGCGGATCACCAGCTCGGGGTCGACCCCCTGCTTGTCGCGCATCCACTTGGCGAACACCTCGAAATGGGCGTGGATCCGTTCGCGCGCCTCTTCCCGCATGATGTCGCCCACGCCGATCCAGTGGTTGAATTCCTCAGGTGGAATCACCGCCAGAACCTCGACACCGGCACCCGTATGGGCCGCGCGCATGGCCGCAAAGCGCATGGCGTTCAGGCACTCCTTGCTGTCGTCCAGAACCACAAGAAACTTGCGCATGGTCTTACTCCTCGCCCGGGGGCATGATGCCCGGTACACCTTCTGCTGGCAATATAATGATGCTTGGCGCGATTGCGCGTTTTCAGTCGAACGTGCCGGTCACCCGCCCCAGCAACATGAAGGCACGTGACGTGCGGGTGTTGGACAGTTCGGTCAACTCGCTGTCGGTCGCGGTCTCGGCGAAGCCCGAGATCATCCGGTCGAATAGCCGAAGGAAATGGTGCACCGCGTCGCGGAAGATCGGGTCGCTCTTCATTCGCGCGGCTGTCAGCGCCAGCGACGAGCGGTCGCGAATCCCGCCCAGCATGGCAATCGAGCGGCCCCGTTCGCCGGCGGCGAACCGGCGCCAGATTTCCGGGCGAGCCAGGTCGGGGCGCAGGTCGTCCATGTAGATCCCGTCATGGGACATGAGGGTCAGCACGTCCTGCGCGGCCTGAACCAGTTGCGCGGTGGGGCGGTCTTTCAGGGCGCGGCGCAGGGCGGCGAAGCCTTCCTTGTCTTCCGCCGTTTCGGGGAAGTTGAGCGCGCGGATGAAATCGGAACTGGCCAGCGGCGGGTGCATGTCCTCGGCGGGGGTGCCGAGGGGCAGCGCCACCTGGTCATCGGTCTGGGGCGCCTCCTGCGGCTGAGGCTGGGGCGGCGGGGCGGCCAGCGCGTGGCGCGTCGAGGAAAACGTCGCCAGCGCCGATTCCGTCTTGCGCTGGGCGGCGGCGATTTCCTCGAGCTTCTTGGTGACCGACGGCTCGTTAATGGCGTTCCGGCTCTGGTTCTGGGCGATGTAGGCGTGGCGGATCGCGTCGATCGCGACCTGAAGCCGTTGGCTTTCCTCGCGCATCACCTTCGACGAGCGTGCCGCGGTGGCGGCCACCCAGATCATCGCCACCGGCATGAACACCGCCAGCATCACCAGGATGAACCACGCCGCGCCCCCGGCGCCGCCGATGACCGCCTCGGGGTCCATGAAGAGGAAGAACACCGCCGCCATGATCAGCCACAACACCGACAGCACCACGGCGACCACTTCGATCGACGTGACCCGTTCCCGGCGTGATTTCTCGTAGATCCCCAGCGGGGTCGGCGGGGTCTGCTGTCGGTCGGCCATGTTGAGGACCTGTTATACGTAGGCGATCTTTAGCACTTCGTAGGCCTTGTCGCCACCGGGCGTGCGCACCTCGACGCTATCGCCCTCTTCTTTGCCGATCAGCGCCCGTGCAATGGGCGATTTGATGTTCAGCAGACCTTTTTCGATGCTGGCCTCGTATTCGCCAACGATCTGATAGGTCTTTTCCTCGTCGGTGTCTTCGTCGACCAGTGTCACCGTCGCCCCGAACTTGATCGGCCCGGAAAGCTTGGTCGGGTCGATCACGTCGGACAGGCTGATCGCGCCTTCCAGCTCCTTGATCCGGCCCTCGATGAACGATTGCTTCTCCTTGGCCGAATGATACTCGGCATTCTCCGACAGGTCGCCGTGTTCGCGTGCCTCGGAGATCGCCCTGATGATGGCAGGGCGCTCAACCGACTTGAGCTGCTTGAGCTCGGCCTCGATGGCCTCGTACCCCTTGCGGGTCATCGGGATTTTTTCCATTCGGAATGCCCTTCATTCTAACGGGGCCGCGCATGTCGACCCCGGCCTTTTTCCGTTTCAGATGTCGCGACAGATTGCCCCGATGCCAGAGGTTTTTGCAATAGCGGATGCAGGACAACGATGCATTCCGTGGGCGGAAATGCGGCATATTGCCGTTTTTGACCGCCCGTAACGTCGTGTTCCAATTGACGCGGGCGTTTCCAAGGCGATAACCACGTGCGGAACTCATTCCGGCGGCCCTTCGCCGCGCCTTTGGAAGGAACGATACATGTCCGAGACTGAACGCGAAGCCATGGAATACGATGTCGTGATCGTGGGGGCGGGGCCGGCTGGCCTGTCCGCGGCGATCCGGCTGAAACAGCTAGACCCCTCGCGCGAGGTCGTGGTTCTCGAAAAAGGGTCCGAGGTGGGCGCGCATATCCTCTCGGGCGCCGTGCTCGACCCGTGCGGCCTGAACAAGCTGATCCCGGACTGGAAGGAAAAGGGTGCGCCGCTGAACGTGCCGGTGAAGGACGACAACTTCTTCATGCTGGGCGAGGGCGGCAAGATCCGCATTCCCAACTTCCCGATGCCGCCGCTGATGAACAACCACGGCAACTATGTCGTCTCGATGGGCAATGTCTGCCGCTGGATGGCGGAACAGGCCGAAGAGCTTGGCGTCGAGGTTTTCCCGGGCATGGCCTGTTCGGAAGTGATCTATGGCGAGAATGGCGAAGTGAAGGGCGTGGTCGCCGGCGAGTTCGGCAAGAACCCCGACGGCACACCGGGCCCGTCTTATGAGCCGGGAATGGAGCTGCACGGCAAGTATGTCTTCCTGTCGGAAGGTGTGCGCGGGAGCCTGTCGAAAGAGGTGATCGCCAAGTACGACCTGTCGAAAGGCAAGGAGCCGCAGAAATTCGGCCTCGGCATGAAGGAGATCTGGGAGATCGACCCGGCCAAGCACAAGCCCGGCAGCGTGACCCACACGATGGGCTGGCCGTTGGGATCGAACGCGGGCGGCGGGTCGTTCATCTACCACCTCGACAACAACCAGGTCTATGTGGGCTTCGTGGTGCACCTGAACTACAAGAACCCGCACCTTTACCCCTACATGGAATTCCAGCGGTTCAAGCATCACCCGATGGTCAAGGAACTGCTCGAGGGCGGCAAGCGCGTGGCCTATGGCGGCCGGGCGATCACCGAGGGCGGCTACCAGTCGATGCCGAAGATGGTCGCGCCGGGCGTGGCGCTTCTGGGCTGCTCGGTGGGCATGGTCAACGTGCCGCGCATCAAGGGCAACCACAACGCGATGCTCTCGGGTATGGCGGCGGCCGAGGCGGCCCATGCCGCTATCGAGGCCGGGCGTTCCAGCGACGAACTGAACGACTACGAAAAAGAAGTCCGCGAAGGCGATATCGGCAAGGACCTCAAGAAGGTCCGCAACGTCAAGCCGATGTGGTCGAAATACGGTCTTCTGGCGAGCCTCAGCCTTGGCGGGCTGGACATGTGGACCAACACGATGGGCTTCTCGTTCTTCGGCACGCTGGGCCACGGCAAGACCGACGCGGCCGCCACGGAAGCGGCCTCGAAGCACAAGAAGATCGACTACCCCAAGCCCGACGGCAAGCTGAGTTTCGACCGGCTGACCAATGTCAGCTACTCGATGACCAACCACGAGGAAAACCAGCCCTGTCACCTGACGCTGAAGGATCCCAGCGTGCCGATCGAACACAACTTGCCGAAATTCGACGAGCCGGCGCAGCGCTATTGCCCGGCCGGCGTTTACGAGGTGGTCGAAAAGGACAACGGGCCGGAATTCGTCATCAACTTCCAGAACTGCGTTCACTGCAAGACGTGTGACATCAAGGATCCGGCGCAGAACATCAACTGGGTTACCCCGCAGGGGGGCGACGGGCCCAATTACCCCAATATGTAAGCAGGCAAAAACGTGATCAGCCGGGGCGCGGCAAACCGCCCGCCCCGGATTGCCTTGACCGGGCCGTCAGTCTACCCTTACCGGGGTCAGGATTCATAAAAGGCAGGCAATCCCCGTGACTCGCAAAAACCTTTCGGTTCTCGTCCTCGCAGCCGCCCTTTTGCAGGGAGGCGCCCAGGCCGCCTCGGCTGACGAGGCGGTCGGCGCCTATCTTGCGGCCCGCCAGGCCAGCCTCGACAACGACTATGTCGCCGCGGCCGAGTATTTCACCAAGGCGCTGGCCGAGGATCAGACGAACCCCGCGATCTTGGAAAGTGCTGTCGTGGCGCATGTGTCGCTGGGCCAGTTCGATCGCGCGATCCCCATCGCCAAGAAGATCGAGGGCGACGAGCTTCTCAGCCAGGTCGCCTTCATGACGCTTGTTGCCGACGAGGTGAAGCGCGGCGCCTATGACGATCTTCTTGCCCGGTTCGAGCGTGACCACGGGATCGGCGCGCTTGCCGATGGTTTGATCGCGGCGTGGACGCATCTGGGCAAGGGCGACATGCGCGAGGCGCTCAAGCAGTTCGATGCCGTCGCCGAAGAGCGTGGCCTGCGCGGCTTTGCCATCTATCACAAGGCGCTGGCGCTTGCCTCGGTCGGTGATTTCGAGGCCGCCGAACAGATCTTTGCCGGCAAGTCCGATGGCCCGATGCAGCGCACCCGCCGCGGTACGATCGCCTGGGCGGAAATTCTCAGTCAGCTTGAGCGCAACGACGAGGCCGTGGCGCTTATCGACGATGCCTTCGGCTCGGACCTCGACCCTGAGATCGGCGCGCTGCGCGAGAAGCTTGCGGCGGGCGACCGGGTGCCTTTCACGCTGATTTCCGGCGCGGCCGACGGCGTCGCCGAGGTCTTCTATTCGCTCGGGCGGGCGCTGGTTTCCGACACGAGCGAGGATTACGTCCTGCTCTACTCCCGGATTGCCGAATATCTGAGCCCGGGCCATGTCGATGCGGTGATGATGACGGCAGAGCTCTTCGAGGCGCTTGGTCGCTACCAGCTGGCGACCGATACCTACAAATCGGTTCCGCGCGATCACCCCTCATTCACCGCGGCCGAAATGGGCAGGGCCGAGGCGCTGCGCCGGTCCGACCGGACGGATGCCGCGTCCGAGGTGCTGGAACAGCTGTCGCAGTCGCATCCCGAACTGGCGATGGTACACGTCGCCGCCGGTGATCTTTACCGCCAGCTTGAAAAATTCGACCAGGCGACAGCGGCCTATGACAGGGCGCTTGAGCAATATTCCTCGGACGCCGAGGAGCAATGGTTCGTGCACTACGCGCGGGCGATCTGCCACGAGCGCCTGGGCCAATGGGAGAAGGCCGAGTTCGATTTCCGCCGGGCACTCGAGCTGAACCCGGAACAGCCGCAGGTTCTGAACTATCTCGGCTATTCGCTGGTCGAGAAGCAGATCAAGCTGGACGAGGCGCTCGACATGATCGAACGCGCCGTCGCCAAGCAGCCCAACAGCGGGTACATCGTCGACAGCCTTGGCTGGGTGCTCTACCGCCTCGGCCGCTACGACGAGGCGGTCGGCCACATGGAACGCGCGGCCGAACTGATGCCGGTCGACCCGGTGGTCAACGACCACCTGGGCGACGTGCTCTGGGCGGTGGGTCGCAAGAACGAGGCGGAATTCCAGTGGAAGCGGGCCCTCTCGTTTGTAGACGAGGACAAGCCCTCGCCCGATATCGACCCCGACCGCATTCGCCGCAAACTCGAAGTCGGTCTCGACATCGTGCTCGAGGAAGAAGGTTCGCCGCCGCTGGAGGTCGTCGATGACGACGGTTGAGGCGTTCGTTCCGGCAAAGGTCAACCTGACCCTGCACGTGACGGGCCAACGCGACGACGGGTATCACACGCTCGATTCGCTGGCGATGTTCGCCGATATCGGCGACCGGATGACCATCACCATGCCCGGCGACTACAAGCTGACGGTCGAAGGGCCGATGGCCGAGGGGGTGCCGGGGGACGAGAGCAACCTGGTGCTGCGCGCGGCCCGGATGATGCGGATCAATGCCGATATCCGTCTTGAAAAGCACCTGCCCAATGCCGCCGGTCTTGGCGGCGGCTCTGGCGATGCGGCGGCGACGCTGCGGGTTCTGTCGGGCTTTTCCGGCAAGCCGGTGCCGGGCGACGGGATCGAGCTTGGCGCTGATGTGCCGCTCTGCCTGCAATCCGAGGCGGCCCGCGTCACCGGGATCGGCGATACCGTCACCCCCGTGCCCAACCTGCCGCCGCTTCACGCGGTGCTGGTCAACCCGCGCCTGCCGGTGCTGACCGCCGAGGTGTTCAAGCGCCTGAAGCACAAGGTCAACCGCCCGATGCCCGACGAGATTCCGGCGTTCGACACGTCGGCCGAGCTGATCGCGTGGCTGCGCGGGATGCGGAACGATCTTCAGGAGCCGGCGATCGAGGCCGAGCCGGTGATCCGGCAGGTCTTCGAGACGCTCGAAAAGACACCCGGTTGCCAGCTGGCCCGCATGTCGGGCTCGGGGGGTACCTGTTTCGGCATCTACAAGGACGCCGAAACCGCCGGCTCGGCCGCCGGCCGGTTGCAGGAGAGCTTTCCCTCGTGGTGGGTTCAGGCCACGCGCCTGAACGGGCCGTACCGCTCCGCCTGATCGTTCAGGTCAGGCGGGCGACGACGTAGTCGGCAAGCTCAATCAACATACGGCGCACGTCGTGCTCGGGCAGCTTGCCCATCGCCTCTTTCGCGCGGTTGGCCCATGCCATCGCGTCGTCGCGCGTCCGTTCCAGCGCCTCGTGCCGGTTGAGGATCGCCATCGCTTCCTCGAGGTCGCCCTCGCGCTGGTCGCCCTTCTCGATGGTCCGTTTCCAGAAGGCGCGCTCTTCGACGGTGGCGTCGGCCACGGCCTTGATCACCGGCAGGGTCAACTTGCGTTCGCGGAAATCGTCGCCCACGTTCTTGCCGGTCGCCTTCGCATCGCCCTGGTAGTCGAGCAGGTCGTCGGCGATCTGGAAGGCGATGCCAAGTGCGTCGCCATAGTCGTAAAGCGCGGTGATCCGCTCTTCGTCGGAGCCGGAAATCACGCCGCCCACTTCCGTCGCGGCCGAGAACAGCGCCGCCGTCTTGCCGCGCACGATCTGCAGGTAGATATCCTCGTCGGTCTTGAGGTCACGCGCGGCGCTGAGCTGCAGCACCTCGCCCTCGGCAATGGTGGCCGCCGCGTTTGACAGGATGTCGAGCACCCGAAGCGAGCCGGTCTCGACCATCAACTGGAACGCCCGCGCAAAGAGGTAGTCGCCCACCAGAACGCTTGACTTGTTGTCCCAGAGCAGGTTCGCCGTGGGCCGCCCGCGCCGCTGCTCGCTTTCGTCGACGACGTCGTCGTGCAGCAGGGTGGCGGTGTGAATGAACTCCACCGTGGCGGCGAGGTTGACGTCGAAATCGCCGTCATAGCCGCACAGGTCGGCCGTTGCCAGCGTCAGCATCGGCCGAAGCCGTTTGCCGCCCGCTTCGACAAGGTGCGCCGTGACTTCCGGAATGCGCGGCGCGTGGCGTGACGCCATGCGCTCGCGGATGAGCGTGTTCACCGCTTCAAGCCGCCCGGACAAATGCCGTGCAAGCTCTTCATGTGGCTTGGTGGAGGCTTGATCCAATCCCATTCAACTCCCCGTCACACGGCTCGACAAACCGTGCCCCATCGCCTTATCTGTTGCCCATGAAACAGCTTTTGCGCACCAACGACCCGGCCTCGATCGCATTCGCCAAGGCGCTGCTTCAGGGCGAGGGTATAAACTGCTTTGAAATGGACGTAAATATGAGCGTTCTCGAAGGTTCGATCGGCATATTCCCGCGCCGCATAATGGTGGCCGATGCCGATTATTACGACGCTGCGCGAACACTGACCGATAACGGGATCGAGGTGGATGCCGGCGACTGACTCCGTTTCGGAGGATATCACGACCGACGAGTTCCTCGGCGGTCAGCTGCGCATTCGCCAGCCCCGGCGCGGCTATCGGGCAGGTATCGACCCGGTGATGCTGGCGGCCGGGGTTCCGGCCAGGCCCGGGGATAGCGTGCTCGATCTTGGCTGTGGTGTCGGTGTGGCGGCCTTGTGCCTTGGCCGGCGTGTGCCGGATCTCAGGCTTGCAGGGCTGGAGCTGCAGCCCGCCTATGCCGATCTCGCCCGCCGCAACGGCGCCGAGAACGCACTGGATTTCGAGGTGATCGAGGGCGATCTTTCTGACCTGCCCCAAACCCTGCGCGAGCGGCGCTTTGACCACGTCATCGCGAACCCGCCCTATTTCGACCGCACCGCCAGCACCAGGGCATCCGAGCCCGGCCGCGAGACCGCGATGGGCGAGAATACGCCGCTAACCACGTGGGTCAAACAGGCTGCGCGGCGATGTGTCCCGGGGGGATATGTCAGCCTGATCCACCGCGCCGACCGGCTGCCCGAGCTTCTGTCGGAGGCATCCCGCCACCTTGGCAGTATCGAGGTTCTGCCGCTGATCCCCCGCAAGGGCCGCGATGCGCGGCTTGTGCTTGTCAGGGCCCGGAAGGGCGGGCGCGCGGCATTTCGCCTGCACGATGGCTGGGTCATGCACGAGGGGGAGGCGCACCCAGGCGACCGGGAAAACTATACGACGGCGACCGCCTGCATTCTGCGTCTTGGCGAGGCGCTGCCGTTTCCCGGATGATTTAATTAGCATTTGAATCGCATAGTTTCGCTCATGCTGCGCGTGCAGCGTGACAGATTTATGAATCTGTGATGCACTGTATGGGTGCAAAATGTACGTCAAAAACGAGAGGAGACGCCAATGAGCTTGGGTTCACATGTCGAGGAACTGAAGAAGAAACATCAAAACCTCTCCGAGAAAGTCGAAGAAGCACAGCGCTCACCGGGCACGTCGGACTTCGAAATCTCCGAACTCAAGAAACAGAAACTGCGCCTCAAGGAAGAGATCGCACGCCTGTCAATCAGCGCCTGAACACGCGCTCCATGCCGTGAATAACCGAGGTGATGACAGCCGTCATGGCGTGAATTCACGGGCTTGATCGACCAGATGCCAGTTGCGTACCGTCGCGACCCGCAGGCGTTTTGTGCGCCACAAAACCTCACGAAACACCACCACGTCACGGAAAAGGGCCGGTCGGATCGACCGGCCCTGTCGTTGTGTCGTCGGCGATGGGTTCAGCCGAAGAACTGCGCCCCGTTGGCCGAAATCGTCGAGCCGTTGATGAACTGGGCGTCGTCGGACGCCAGGAACACGACGCAGCGGGCAATTTCTTCCGGCTCGCCAAGGCGGCCCGCCGGGATCTGGGCGATGATCGATTCCCGCACCTTTTCCGGCACGGCCATCACCATCTCGGTGGCGATGTAGCCCGGGCAGACGGCGTTGGCCGTGATCCCGGCGCGGGCGCCTTCCTGGGCAAGGCTGCGGACGATGCCGATGTCGCCGGCCTTGGTTGCGGCATAGTTGACCTGGGCGAACTGACCCTTCTGGCCGTTGACCGAGCTGATCACGATGACGCGGCCGAACTTGCGCTCGCGCATGCCGGGCCAGACCGGGTGAACCGTGTTGAACACGCCGGTCAGGTTGGTGTCGACCACCTCCTGCCACTGTTCCGGGCTCATCTTGTGAAAGGGCGCATCGCGGGTGATGCCGGCATTGGCGACAACGATGTCGATCGGGCCAAGCTCCTCCTCGACCTTGGCGATGCCGGCCTTGCTGGCTTCGTAGTCGGCCACGTTCCACTTGTAGGTCTTGATGCCGGTGGCGTCGGTAAAGGCGGCGGCTTTCTCGTCATTGCCTGCGTAGGTGGCTGCGACGTTGTAGCCTTCGGCCTTCAGCGCCTTCGAGATCGCTTCACCGATACCCCGGCTGCCGCCGGTCACGAGTGCAGTTCTTGCCATGTGATTCCTCCAATACATTACGTGGCTTAGTAATGGTGTTACCGATCCGGGGCCGGTTACGCAACATTGTTACCCTCGTAAAATCCTCTTCGCATCGGCCTCTCCCAAGGCCCATGTTTCCTGCAGCTTGGCAGGGTCGGTAAAGTCGATCTTGTCGGCCGGCGTTTCTTCGCTCGGATGGATGTAATAGCGGGTGTCGGCCTCGGGCAGGCGCTTGTAGGCGCGCGTCAGCAGGATCAGCGTCTCGCCCTCGTCGGGCTCGGGCATCGGGGCCTGATCCGCCATGCCGCCATCGACGACCGGGCGGCCATCCCAATGCGGCGGCTTGAAGACCGGCGGGATGACGGCGGCGGCACAGACGAGATCGTCGAGCACTTTTTCGCGGGCGGCCTTGTTGGCATCGACCAGCGAATAGTCGAGCCCCATCTTCTCGGCCCAATCGAAATGCGGGGCGTTCTTGATGTGCAACTCGGCCTCGTAGGCCACGGTCATCGCCGCCCCGGACAGGGCGGGCGGCAGCGGGTCGGGCGGGTGAGCGATGAGGATCTGGAATTGCGGGCCATCGGCGATTCTGGCCTGCAACGCGTCGTCCAGCACTTCTGAAACAATCGCGCAGTAGAGGGTCTGGTGCGGGGTCACGCCGCTGTCGTCGTCCTCGAACAGGTTCAGGTTGCTGTCCTGCTCCTCGAACCGGGCGCACATGACCTGAAGCAAACGGTCCTCGATGCCGCCAAGCCAGGCCGCGCCGGCGAGCGCCCCGCCGGAGACACCGGTGATCCGCTCCGGTTTGTAATGCCGGGTCTTTTCGAGTTCCTGCATGAACCCGCCCTGCCAGAAACACCTCAGCCCTCCGCCGGAAAAGACGATCTGCTTGGGGTTATCGGGCAGAATCTGGCGCATAAAAAAAGGCGGGGCCGAAGCCCCGCCATTTTTGATTTACGGGCGTTCGACGCACATGGCGACGCCCATGCCGCCGCCGATGCACAGCGTGGCCAGGCCTTTCTTGGCGTCGCGGCGCTTCATCTCGAACAGCAGGGTGTTGAGCACACGGCAGCCTGACGCGCCGATCGGGTGGCCGATGGCGATGGCGCCGCCGTTCACGTTCACGATCGAGGGGTCCCAGCCCATGTCCTTGTTCACGGCACAGGCCTGGGCGGCGAAGGCTTCGTTGGCTTCGACGAGGTCGAGGTCGTCGACGCTCCAGCCAGCCTTCTCCAGTGCCTTGCGGCTGGCGCTGATCGGGCCGACGCCCATGATCGACGGGTCGAGCCCGGCGGTGGCGTAGGAGGCGATGCGCGCGAGCGGCTCGATGCCGCGTTTCTCGGCGTCATCGGCGCTCATCAGCAGCACGGCGGCGGCGCCGTCGTTGATGCCAGAGGCGTTGGCCGCGGTCACCGAGCCATCCTGTGCGAAGGCGGGGCGAAGCTTCTGCATGGCGTCGATGGTGGCGCCGTGGCGGATGTATTCATCCTTGTCGACCACGGTTTCGCCCTTGCGGGTCTTGACGGTGAAGGGCGTGATCTCGTCCTGGAACTTGCCGGCGTTCTGGGCGGCTTCGGCCTTGTTCTGCGAGGCGACGGCGAATTCGTCCTGCATCTCGCGGGTGATCTGCCACTGGTTGGCGACGTTCTCGGCGGTCTGGCCCATGTGGTAGCCGTTGAAGGCATCCCACAGGCCGTCGCGGATCATCGTGTCGATGTATTTCATGTCGCCCATCTTGTGACCGGCGCGCAGGTGGGCGGCGTGGGGCGAGAGGGTCATGTTTTCCTGGCCGCCGGCGGCGACGATGCTGGCATCGCCAAGCTGGATGTGCTGGGCGCCCAGCGCCACGGCGCGCAGGCCCGAGCCGCAGACCTGGTTGATGCCCCAGGCGGCGCTTTCGATCGGCAGGCCGGCGTTGACATGCGCCTGGCGGGCCGGGTTCTGGCCCTGGGCGGCGGTCAACACCTGGCCGAGGATGGTTTCGGACACTTCACCCTTGTCGATGCCTGCGCGCTCGACGATGGCTTCGAGGACGGCAGCGCCGAGATCATGGGCCGGGGTGTTGGCAAAAGCGCCGCTGAACGAGCCGACGGCGGTGCGTGCCGCGGATGCGATAACTACGTTGGTCATGTCTTCCTCCACCAGGTGACTGCGTGACCGGAGGCGCACCGGCGCCCGCCATGGGTGCCTGCCCGGAATCCCCCGTCTTTGCTGGCGTGATACCCCATGGTCCGAGAACCGGCAACGGTTCGATTGTCACAGGTGAGGGAGGGCGCCGGATTTCAGGCGCTGGCGCTTTCCCAGGCGGTCGTGTCCCAAGGGGGGCGGACGGTGGGGGCGCCGAAGAAATAGCCCTGCAGACAATCCATGCCGATGCGCTGGAGATAGTGCGCGTCTTCTGCGGTTTCGACGCTTTCGGCGATGCAGATCATGTCGAACTGTTCGGCGATCGACAGCATGGCATTGGTCAGAACCTGGTTGTCGGGGTCGTGGGCGACGCCGCGGATGAACTGGCCGTCGATCTTGAGGATGTCGAAATAGAAGCTCTTGAGATAGCGGAACGAGGTATAGCCGGACCCGAAATCGTCGAGCGCGAAGCTGACGCCTTCGGATTGCAGGTCGGTCATGAAGCTGACCACCAACTCGGGCACGAGCATGGCGGAGCTTTCGGTGATCTCGAGGATCAGCCGTTCGCCTGCCGTCGGGTCGCCCCGCAGGCCACGGCGCAGGATCTCGTTCCAGCGGGGATAGCCGATCGAGCGGGCCGACATGTTGATGGCGAGCCGCAGGTCGGGATAGTCGTGCATCGCCTTCAGGCCCTGTTCCAGCGCGATGCAGTCGATGATGCGGCCGGTTTCGGTGGCTTCGATCTCGGCAATGAAGTCGCACGCGGGAATGATCCGGCCGGTGGTGTCCATCACCCGGATTAAGCCTTCGTAAAGAGCGGGCCGCGCCGGTGCGCCGGCGGGCACGATGGCCTGGTAGGCCAGCATCACGCGATCATTCTTCACCGCATCGGTTACCATTTCGATAAGCTGGCGATCCCGGCTGGTTACCGCGAAGTTCAGCGGATTGTCGTGCCCGGCCGGAATGTCGGCCCAGGTTTTCGCGTCGTACCCCATTTGCATACTCCTGATGTCACCCGCTTCACAGGGTGCGGCGCAGCCGCTAAGGAAGGCTTAAAGTGCGAATTTGATCGACCCTGTCGCAGGCCGGGTCGGGAAAGGGCCGAGATGGGCGACAGATGCGGCTGGGTGGGCGATGACCCGATCTACGAGGCCTACCATGACACCGAGTGGGGCGTGCCCGAATGGGACAGCCGCGCGCTGTGGGAAAAGCTCATTCTCGACGGGTTCCAGGCGGGGCTGAGCTGGATCACCATCCTGAAGAAGCGCGACAATTTTCGTGCGGCTTTTCAGGGGTTTGACCCCAATGTCATTGCCGGGTGGGGCGAGGCCGAGGTGCAGCGCTGCCTGGCCGATCCGGGGATCATCCGGCACCGGGGAAAGATCGAGGCGACCATCGGCAACGCCCGTGTCTGGAAGGAGATCGAGGCGGAGCAGGGGTTCGACAGGTACCTGTGGGGCCATGTCGGCGGCCGGCCCATCCAGAACCGCTTCGAAAGCCTTTCGGAGGTGCCGACGGAGACGGAAATTTCCCGTGCAATTTCGAAGGATTTGAAGAAAAGAGGCTTCAAGTTCTGCGGCCCGACGATCGTTTATGCCTTCATGGAGGCGGTGGGGATGGTGAACGATCATATCGTCACCTGCCCCTGTCACGAGCCGGTCCGGAAGCTGGGCTGAGGGCCGGGATTCCAACGTCGGTATAACGTCGGTATTTTGTCGGTATTGCGTCGGTGCGGCGGGCGGTGCTCGTCCGGCCTTTCGGCCGGCCTCGCGGTGGGTCGGGGAGATCAGTTGCCGCGGCGGGCGGCCTCGATGGCGGCGACGTCGATCTTCTTCATCGGCATCATCGCCTCGAAGGCGCGCCTGCCTTCGTCTCCGCCAGCCGCGAGCGCGTCGGAGAGAATGCGCGGGGTGATCTGCCACGAGATCCCCCACTTGTCGCGGCACCAGCCGCATTGCGATTCCTGCCCGCCATTGCCGACGATGGCATTCCAGTAGCGGTCGGTTTCTTCCTGATCCTCTGTGGCGACCTGGAAGGAAAAGGCCTCGGAATGGGTGAACATGTCGCCGCCGTTGAGCCCGAGGCAGGGGATGCCCATCACCGTGAAGGTGACGGTGATGACATTGCCCTTCTTGCCGCCAGGGTAGTCGGAGGGTGCGCGGTTGACGCCGGTGACTTCGCTGTCGGGGAAGGTTGCGGCGTAGAAAGTCGCGGCCTCTTCGGCCTCTGTCGCATACCAGAGGCAGACCGTGTTCTTGGGGGTGGTCATTGCGTGATCTCCCTAGGCTGTTTCTGTTTCGCGGGCGGCATCGGCGGCGTCCCAGTGGGCCATGTGATCGCGCATGGCGCGCTCGAAGGCGGGGCGGGCGATGGCGCGGTCGAGATAGGCCGTGAGGGCAGGGTGGCCGCCGAGCTCGTCTTCGGAGGCGACCATGCGCAGGGTGTCGGCCATGACGATATCGGCGATGCTGAACGCGTCGGTGAGCCAGTCCTGCCCGGCGATCCGGGTTTCCATCTGGTCGAGCCGCATCATGAGGAAGGCGCGGGCGTGGGCGATGACCTCTTCCGCCGGCGGCGGGCCGAAGAAATCGGGGATGCGCTGGGCGAGGATCATCAGCAGCCAGTGCATCGCGACCGGTTCGAGCGTGTTGAGGGCGGCGAACATCCACTGTGTGATCTCGGAGCGCTTGTTGGCCGGGAAGAGCGCGGTGCCTTCGCCGAGGTGCATGAGGATCGCACCGGATTCGAAGAGCGTCTGCTCGCCGTCGCGGATCATGGGCACCTGGCCGAAGGGCTGCATGGCGACGTGTGCCTCGGTTTTGACCCCTCCCGGCACAGTGTCGACGGTGTAGGGGCGGCCCAGCTCCTCCAGCGCCCAGCGGACGCGAATGTCGCGTACCGCGCCGCGGGGGAAATCGGGGACCCAGTCGAGGGTGTAGAGTGTGAGTGTCATGCTGCCCTCGCCATGTCTGCGGAATCGAAGAGGGGTTCGAAGCCGGCCCACATCATGCGCATGCCGTCGAAGGGCATCCGGGACATGTCGAAATCGGCCATGTCGGCCTCCATCTGCTTGGCGGCGGCGTCACAGGTGGCGCGGTCGGGCCAGGCGACCCAGCTGAAGAGGGGCATTTCGCCGTCTTCGGCCTTGGTGGCGCGGTAGAAGTCGGTGAGCTTGCCGTGGGGGACGTAATCGCCCCAGTTCTCGATCATGCCGAGGGCGCCGAGCTTTTCGAACATCTGCCAGCCTTCGTCGGCCATCTCGGCATAGACCTGGCGGTTCTTTTCCGGGACGGCGAGGAGGAAGCCCTGGTAGTAGTCGGCACCGGAATGGGCGCCCCGTTCGTAGACCGGGGTGAAGCCGCCATAGATCATGCGGGTGCCGTCGAAGGGCATGTCGAACATCTTCTCCATCTCGGGGTCGGACATCATCTTTTCCCAGGCGGCATCGGAGGTCGGTTTGTCGGGCCATTCGATCCAGGAGAACACGATGGTCTCGTCCTCTTTCGCCTGCACCGCGCCGTAGAAGTCGGTGAGTTTGCCCCGGGGGACGTCGGCGCCCCAGGTCTCGATCATGCGGGTGGCGCCGTATTTCCGGAAAATCGTCCAGGCCTTGGCGGCATGGTCGCGGTACTTCTGCTTGTTCGCTGTGGGCACGGCGCAAACGGTGCCGGAGAAATAGGTCATGTCGCGGATCCTTTCGTCCTGCTGCGGGCCGGGCGAATCGGGGCCCGATGACCTAGCGTTGCACTTGCAGTAGTAAAAAACAACGGGTACTATTAAAACATGACTGAGCAGGCAAAATCCCCCCGCCTTCGCTATGACGAAGGCTGTCTGGCCGCCCATGCGCTGAACCTGATCGGGGATCGCTGGGCGCTGCTGGTGGTGCGCGAGCTGATGTTCGCGCCGAAGCGGTTCCAGATGATCCGGGCGGGGGTGCCGGGGATCACGCCGAGCGTGCTGACCGGGCGGCTTTCGCAGTTGGTCGAGGCCGGGGTGGTGGTGCATGACGAGCGGCTGGGGATCTACAGCCTGACGGATGCTGGCCGGGGCTTGTTGCCGGTGCTGGAGGCGCTGTGCCGCTGGGCGCTGATGGTGCCGGGGCATGACCCGATCCGGTTTATCAGCCCGTCGGCATTGATGATTTCCATGGGGGTGAACCTTTTGCCGGAGAAGGCCGAGGACGCGGTGGCCGGGTTCGATTTCGGCAGCGAGGCTTTCGAGATGCGGGTTGTGGGTGGTGAGGTGGTGACGACGCCGGTGGTGACGCCGGAGGCGCCCTTCGTGCTGTCGGGGAATGGCAACGGCATGGCGTCGGCGGTGTACGGGCGGTTGCCGCTGGCCGAACTGGTGGAGGCCGGGCGGGTCAGCGTGGCGGGCGATGCCGCCGCAGCGCAGCAATTCGTCGGCATGTTCGGGCTGCGGCGCGAGGCGCCCGCGACGTAACAGCTTGACATTCGAGGTCTTTGCCCCCATGTGGGCACTGTTCGCTGCGCAGCCGCGTGAGCTTGCCGTGCCCTTTTACCTGGGCCATCAGCGACACCCAAACCTCTAGGTCCCCATCACGCAGGGTTCTTGACGCAACGGCCGGATGGCACGGGAGACGCCCGACCATTCCGAGGCCTGCGCAAACCCTCTATGGCCGCGTTGCGGCCTGACGCAAAGGCCGCAGGGACGCGGCCCAAGAAGGATACCCTTTGCAAGATTTTTCCGAATTCGGCCTGTCGCCGAACATCACCGCCGCGCTGTCGCGTGCCGGTATCGACAAACCGACCCCGATCCAGACCAAGGCAATTCCGCCGGCGCTGGAAGGGCATGACATCATGGGGCTGGCGCAGACCGGCACCGGCAAGACGCTGGCCTTTGGCGTGCCGCTGGTGGAACATCTGCTGTCGAACCCCGGCAAGCCGTTGCCGAAGACGGTGAAGGCGCTGGTTCTGGCGCCGACGCGCGAGCTGGTGAACCAGATCGCCGACAACCTGCGGCCTTTGACCGAGGGCACCAAGCTGCGGGTCTTTACCGTGGTTGGCGGGCAGTCGATCAACAAGCAGATCGCGGCGCTGGGCCGGGGGACGGATATTCTGGTCGCCACGCCGGGCCGGCTGATCGACCTGATGGATCGCGGTTCGGTCGACCTGAGCCAGGCGAAGTCGCTGGTGCTGGACGAGGCCGACCAGATGCTCGACATGGGCTTCATCCACGCGCTCAGGAAGATCGCGCCGAAGCTGGGCACGCCGCGCCACACGATGCTGTTCTCGGCCACCATGCCGAAGCAGATGGAGGAGCTGTCGCGCGCCTATCTGACCAATCCGGTCAAGGTGCAGGTGGCGCCTCCGGGCAAGGCCGCCGACAAGATCACCCAGTCGGTGCATTTCCTCGAGAAGACCGAGAAGCCGGGCAAGCTGCGCGAGATCCTGACGGCGAGCGACGATGCGCTGACGCTGGTGTTCGCGCGCACCAAGCACGGCGCCGAGAAGCTGATGAAGGGGCTGGTGCGTGACGGGTACAACGCCGCCTCGATCCACGGCAACAAGAGCCAGGGCCAGCGGGACCGCGCCATCAAGGCGTTCCGCGAGGGCGATATCACCGTGCTGGTGGCGACGGATGTCGCGGCGCGGGGGATCGATATTCCCGATGTGGGCTATGTCATCAACTATGACCTGCCCGAGGTGCCCGACAATTACGTGCACCGCATCGGGCGGACGGCGCGGGCCGGCCGGGATGGCGAGGCAATCGCGCTGTGCGCGCCCGAGGATGCCGACCTGCTGCACCAGATCCAGCGCCTGATGAAGATCGAGGTGCCGGTGGCCAGCGGCGAATGCCCGACGCCCGTTCCCGGCGGGCGCGGACCGCGCGGCAAGGGGAGCGGCAATGCCCGCCGTCGCGGGCAGGGGGGCGGAAACGCCGCCAACGCCAACGGCGCGGGCGCCGCGCCCAAGCGCAACCGGCGCCGCCGGCGGCGCAAGGCGGCCTGATAAACAAGGGCTGCGCCACGTGTGGCGCGGCCCTCGAAACCCGGAAATCTTTTGGAATCGGCGTGCAAATCCTATATGGACACGCATCTGACAACAGGACGCCAGAGCCATGACCGACAGTGCCCCGATCACCCAGGACGTGATGACCATCCCCCGGAAGCTTCCCGAGGGGCCGGTGAATATCGTCGGGCTGACCCGTGACGGCCTGCGCGAGGCGCTGATTGCCAACGGCACGCCCGAGAAGCAGGCCAAGATGCGGGTCAACCAGATCTGGCAGTGGGTCTACTGGTGGGGCGTGCGCGATTTCGAGGCGATGACGAACCTGTCGAAGGCGTATCGCGCGCAGTTGGCCGAGAAATTCGTCATCGAGATTCCCGAGATGGTGAGCAAGCAGGTCAGCGCCGATGGCACGCGCAAGTACCTGGCCCGCATCGCCGGGGGGCATGAGGTCGAGGTGGTGTATATTCCCGAGACCGACCGGGGGACGCTGTGCATTTCGAGCCAGGTGGGCTGTACGCTGACCTGTTCGTTCTGCCACACCGGCACGCAGAAGCTGGTGCGGAACCTGACCGCCGGAGAGATCGTGGGCCAGGTGATGATGGCGCGCGACGACCTGGGCGAGTGGCCCAAGCCCGGCGAGGGGGCGGGCGAGAAGCCGCGCCTTCTGTCGAATATCGTGCTGATGGGGATGGGCGAGCCGCTTTACAATTTCGACAACGTCCGCGACGCGATGAAGATCGCCATGGATGGCGAGGGGATCTCCCTTTCCCGTCGGCGGATCACGTTGTCGACCAGTGGCGTCGTGCCGGAAATCGCCAAGACGGCCGAGGAGATCGGCTGCATGCTGGCGGTGAGCTTCCACGCCACCACCGACGAGGTGCGCGACAAGCTGGTGCCGATCAACAAGAAGTGGAACATCGCCACCCTGCTGGAGGCGCTGAAGGCCTATCCGAAGGCGTCGAACTCCGAGCGGATCACCTTTGAGTACGTGATGCTGAAGGATGTGAACGACAGCGACGAGGATGCGCGGCGGCTGGTGCAGCTGATCAAGGGCATCCCGGCGAAGATCAACCTGATCCCGTTCAACGAGTGGCCCGGCGCCCCGCACCAACGGAGCGACTGGGAGCGGATCGAGCGGTTCGCCGATATCGTCTACAAGGCGGGGTACGCGAGCCCGATCCGGACGCCGCGGGGCGAGGATATCATGGCGGCCTGCGGGCAGCTGAAGTCGGCGACCGAGCGGCAGAGGAAATCGCGCAAGGCGATCGAGGCCGAGGCGGGGATGGGCTGACGCTTTCGTCGCGGCGGGGGCGGAATTTTTCGAAAATTCCGGGTAAGAAAATGCGTATTTTCTTACCCGTTTTCTTTGCAGAAAACGGGGCCGACAGATAGGGCATCCCATTATTGCAAAAGAAAAAACCCGGCGGTTTCGCCGGGTTTTTTGTGCTCTGCCAGGTTCGGGCTTACCCCGCGTGGCGGGCCTGGCCGCGGAATTCGGTCTGTTCGGTGACCGAGAAGCGGCCACCCTTGACTTTCTGCAGCTTGCCCTGCCGCAGCAGGTGGCCGAAGGAGCGCAGGCCGTCTTCGCGCGAGAAGGACTCGTGCTCGACTTCTTTCAGCTTGCCCATCAGCATCGGGCGCGAGAATTGCTGGCGCCCTTCCACGTCGGCCATGTAGGCGGCCGCGGCTTCCAGAAGCTCGGGCAGGGTGGTTGCGCCGATCTGTTCGGCGAACTCGCCGAACCCGCCTTCTTCCACCGGGGTGGAGCCGGCGGTGCCGGACAGCTGGGCCGAGACGCGGCGCGGGCGGACCGGCTCGCGGGAGGTGTCGACGCGCTGTTCGGCGACCAGCTTGAGCGGCGCCTGGCGCTGGTCGGCACCGGGGCGGCGCGAGCGCGGGGCGTCGTCGGCCGGGGCCGAGGCGCGGTGGCGGCGCGGGCGGACCACGCTGGCGAGATCCGAGCGGTAGGCCTCTTCGTCGGTTTCCTGTTCCAGCGTGCTGCCGGCGTTCTTTTCCGCCTTGGTGGCGGCGACGGCGGCGCGCAGGTGCTGGATGGCGTTGCGGCGCTTGTTCGAGTCGGGCGCGTCGAAATGCGTGTCGGCCGTGTCGAAGAGGCGCGAGGCGTCCGACTCGGTGTCGGCCACCTGAAGGCGGGCGGCGCGGGGCGACGGGTGCATCTCGTCGGTGTCGTCGAGCGCTGCGTCGTCCGGCTCGGCCTCGGGTTCGGGATCGGGCTGGTGCGCGGCGGCGGCCGGCGCTTCGATCTCGTCCTCGTAGGCCATTTCGGGCTCTTCCGCGGCGTCTTCTGCGACTGGCTCGTCGTCCTGCTCGTCTTCGAGGGTGGCGACGGGCTCTTCGGCCGGCTCTTCGACAGGGGCCGCGATGGGCGCGCCCTGTTCCATTTCGGCCTCGACCTCGGCCAGCTCGCGCTGAAGCTCGGCTTCGTCCTCGGGGCTCAGATAGGTGTCGCTGTCGTCGGCGGCAGCGGCGGCGTCATGAGCCTGCGGCTGTGTTTCTGCCTCTGCCTCGTCCTCGGTGTCGAAATCCTCTTCGATCTGGCCCGAGGCGATCGCGGCTTCGAACTCGCTGCGCTTCATCTTCAGGACACGGGCGCGGAGCGGACGCTCGGCTTCGCCGGTGACCTGATCCTTGCCGGTGAGCACGAGCGGTTCGGCCTCGGCGGATTCGAGTTGTTCCTCGGCCACGGTTTCCGGTTCAGCTTGCGGCTGGGGCTCGGCACCCGACGGCATGGCGTCGGCCAGAAGCTGGGCCAGCGTGTCGTCGGCCAGCTCGTCGTCGAAATCGTCTTCGTCGGTTTCGGTGTGGATCGCGTGCGGGGCTTCGGCCGGCTCGTCGGCGGTGGCCTCTTCCTCGGCGTCGTCGGCATCGTCCTGGGCGAGGCGTGCCGTCAGGTCGGCGAAGGGGTCGTTTTCCTCGATCTCGTCCTCGACGGTGGCCGTGGCGGCGTCATCCTCGGCGAGGGTGGCGTCGAGCTCTGCGGCGGTGCGCTGCAGGAAATCCTGGGCGTGCTCGTCTTCGGAATAGTCGTCGGTGGCGTAGCCGTCCGACGAATGCGCGACGACCGAGCGGATGCGGCGCAGGCGGGCGGCGACGCTGTCGGCTGCGGGTTCGGGGGCCGGGGTGACGAGCACTTCCTCGACGTCGTCCTCGGCATAATCCTCGTCATAGCCGGCGGTCAGGTCTTCGTCTTCTTCGTCATAGGTGACTTCGGCGAAGGCGTCGGTGTCTTCGTCGTCATACTCCCCGGAATCGTCTTCGGCGGTCAGGCCTTCGAAGGCCTCGTGGAAGGCGGCATCGTCCTCGTCTTCCTCGATGGTGGCCTCTTCGGCGATCACCGTTTCTTCCTCGACGACGATCTCTTCCTCGGCGATCACCGGGTCTTCGGCGGCCGGGGCGGTGGCCACCAGCGGCTGTTGTTCGAAGGCGGGGGATTCGGCGAGGGGGGCCGGTTCGGCTGCTTCGGCGGCCTCGGCCTCGTCCTCGGTATGTTCGTGGATGGCGGTCTTGAGCGCCTCGGTCTCTTCCTCGACGCTGGCCAGTGCGGCGGCGGCGGCGATCTGTTTGGGTTCCGGCTTCGGCGCGGGCTGGGGCTCGGCCTGGGCGGCTGCGTTGGCGGCTTCGGAGGCGCGCAGCACGATCCGGCCCTCGTTTTCGTGCGCCTCGACGCGGCGGGCGATCTCGCGCTCGGCGATCCGGGCCAGCATCTCGGCATCAGGTGTGGGCGGTTCGGCCCCGAAATATCGATCGTCCGCCGCAAGATCGCGGAAGTACTCGGCAATGGCCTTCATGGTGTCAAAGGAGTCGTCGAACCCTTCAAGCGTGCATGAAAAGGTGCCGTATGAAACTGTCAGAATTTTACTTGTACTTACCATAATAACGCTCGCATTGGACTGCCTGCAGCCACAGTGTTTACCATCTCCCCCGAGACCAAAGCGGTTCGATTCTTGGAGTATTACCGTATCATTTAGTGGTTAGAATGTGTTCTATTTCTTATTCGGGGTACAATCCGCGGAGTCTTGCTTTGATTGTGCATGTTAATGAACCAGTAACGCTGATTGGCGGCGCGGCCGTCACCAAGGCGCGCATAAATCGGGCAGTCGCGCTGGCGCCCGGGGTGGTCGCGGCCGATGGTGGTGCCGATGCGGCGCTGGATCACGGGGTGACACCCGATGCCGTGATCGGCGATTTCGATTCGATTTCGCCGGAGGCGCTGGATTCGATTCCCGGCGACAGGCTGCACCGGATCGAGGAGCAGGAGAGCACCGATTTCGACAAGTGCCTGCGCAGCATCCGTGCGCCGCTGGTGATCGGGATCGGGTTTTCGGGCGACCGGCTGGACCATGCGCTGGCGGCCTACAACACGCTTGTCCGGATGCCGGGGCGGCGCTGTATCCTGCTGGGGGCCGAGGAACTGGTGTTTCTTGCGCCGCCATCGCTGTCGCTCGACCTTGAGGCGGGCACGCGGGTGTCGTTGTTTCCGATGGGGGCGGTCGAGGGGGTGTCGGACGGGCTGGAATGGCCGATCAACGGGCTGAACTTTTCGCCAGACGGGCGGGTGGGTACGTCGAACGCCGCCACGGGCACGGTGCACATGTCGGTCACGGCGCCCAAGATGCTTGTGATCCTGCCGGAGCATACGCTGGAAGCGGTGGTGCGGGCGTTGTTGACGACGACGGGGCTTTGGCCGGGCGAGTAGGGGCGCGGGCCGCGCGGCTTGCCTGCCCGGGATGAAAAAGCGCGGTCGGGTTGCCCCGGCCGCGCCTTCCTGTTTCCGATGATCCGACGCGGGATCAGGCGATATCGAACCGGTCGGCGTTCATCACCTTGACCCATGCGGCGACGAAGTCCTTCACGAACTTCTCGTCGTTGTCGTCCTGGGCGTAGACCTCTGCGTAGGAGCGCAGGATCGAGTTGGAGCCGAAGACGAGATCGACGCGGCTTGCCGTCCAGAGCACTTCGTCTGTCTTGCGGTTGCGGATTTCGTAGGGTTTGCCCTCGACCGGGACCCACTTGTTGCCCATGTCGGTCAGGTTGACGAAGAAATCCGTGGTCAGTGCGCCTTCGCGGTGGGTGAGGACGCCGTGCTTGGTGCCGCCGTGGTTGGTGCCCATGACCCGCATGCCGCCGATGAGGACGGTCATTTCGGGCGCGGTGATGCCCATGAGCTGCGAGCGGTCGAGCAGCATTTCCTCGGGGCTGACGACATAGTCGGCCTTGAGCCAGTTGCGGTAGCCGTCGGCGAGGGGTTCGAGCACGTCGAAGCTGTCGTGGTCGGTCATCTCGTCGGTGGCGTCGCCCCGGCCCGGTGCGAAGGGCACCGAGATGTCGTGACCTGCCGCCTTGGCCGCCTGTTCGACACCCACGTTACCGGCCAGCACGATCGTGTCGGCGAGCGATGCGCCGTATTTGGACGCGATCGGTTCCAGCACGCTGAGGACGCGCGACAGGCGCTCGGGCTCGTTGCCGACCCAGTCTTTCTGGGGCGCCAGACGGATGCGCGCGCCGTTGGCACCGCCCCGCATATCGGAGCCGCGGTAGGTGCGGGCACTGTCCCAGGCGGTGGCGACCAGCTCGGCGAGGGGCAGACCGCTGTTGGCGATCTCGCGCTTGACGGCGCCGATGTCGTAGTTGGTCGGGCCGGCGGGGATCGGATCCTGCCAGATCAGGTCTTCTGCCGGCACGTCGGGGCCCACGTAGCGGGCCTTGGGGCCCATGTCGCGGTGGGTCAGCTTGAACCATGCCCGGGCGAAGGTGTCGCGCAGGTATTCCGGATCGGCCATGAACTTCTCGCAGATGGCGCGATAGGTCGGGTCCATCTTCATGGCCATGTCGGCATCGGTCATGATCGGGTTGTGCCGGATCGAGGGGTCGGTCGCGTCGACCGGCTTGTCCTCTTCGGCGATCTCGACCGGTTCCCACTGGTTGGCGCCGGCGGGCGATTTCGCAAGCTGCCATTCATGGTTGAAGAGCATCTTCAGGTAGCCGTCGTCGAACTTGGTGGGTTCGGTCGTCCAGGCCCCCTCGATGCCCGAGGTGATGGCCTTGTTGGCCGAGCCGCCGAGGTTGGGGTTGAGCCAGCCGAAGCCCTGCGATTCGACATCCGCGCCTTCCGGCTCGGCGCCGAGGGTCGCGGCATCGCCTGCGCCGTGGCATTTGCCGACGGTGTGGCCGCCCACGGTCAGGGCCGCGGTTTCCTCGTCGTTCATTGCCATGCGGGCGAAGGTTTCGCGGATCTGCTCCCCGGTCTTGAGCGGGTCGGGGTTGCCGTTGACGCCTTCGGGGTTCACGTAGATCAGGCCCATCTGCACGGCCGCGAGCGGGTTCTGCATGGTGTCGGGCTTGCCGACATCTTCGTAGCGCTCGTCGGACGGGGCCAGCCATTCACGCTCGGCGCCCCAGTAGGTGTCTTTCTCGGGGGCCCAGATGTCTTCGCGGCCGAAGGCGAAGCCGAAGGTCTTCAGACCCATGGTTTCATAGGCCATGGTGCCGGCGAGAATGATCAGGTCGGCCCAGGAGACCTTGTTGCCGTATTTCTTCTTGATGGGCCACAGCAGGCGGCGGGCCTTGTCGAGGTTGCCGTTGTCGGGCCAGGAGTTCAGCGGGGCAAAGCGCAGGTTGCCGGCGCCGCCGCCGCCACGGCCATCGGCCAGGCGGTAGGAGCCCGCCGAGTGCCAAGCCATGCGGATCATCAGGCCGCCATAGTGGCCCCAGTCGGCCGGCCACCATTCCTGGCTGTCGGTCATCAGGTCGGCCACGTCCTTGCGGAGGGCTTCGACGTCGAGCTTCTTGAGCTCTTCGCGGTAGTCGAAGTCGGGGCCCATCGGGTTCGACTTGGCATCGTGCTGGTGCAGGATGTCGAAGTTCAGGGAGCTGGGCCACCAATCCGTGACGGTTTCACCGGAGTGGGTCATCCCACCGTGCATGACCGGGCATTTCCCGGCATTTTTCATGTCATTTCCATCCATAGCTCTCTCCATTGGTGGCTTTGTCGTCCGGAACCGGGGCAAGGCCCGGCCCGGGAATGATTTGGTCTGTCGGGTTCGGGATATAACAGGGGGATCATGTCGTGGCGTTGACAGCCGGCAGGGTTTTGCCGGGGCCTGTTAATTTCCTCCCCTCCAGATTCTGGAATCGTTCTAACAAATAAGATTGATTGATTTAAGTTGAATTTTCGGATTGTAGCGATAATTTTTTATTATGGCGAACATCACCCTGAGACAGTTGAAATATTTCGAGGCGCTGGCCGAGCATGGCCATTTCGGGCGCGCGGCGGAAGCCTGCGCAGTGTCGCAGCCGGCGCTGTCGGTGCAGATTCGCGATCTGGAGGAAGATATCGGGGCGCAGCTCTTCGAGCGGGGGGCCAGGCAAGTCAGGCTGACGGCCTTGGGCGAGCGGTTCGCGACAAGGGTGCAGGACATCCTGCGGTCGGTGGACGAGCTGGAGGACCTGGCGCGGGCGACGGGCGACAACCTGATCGGGCGGCTTAGGATCGGGGTGATTCCGACGATTGCGCCTTATTTGCTGCCAAGAGTGATCCGGGCGCTGTCGGAGACGCATCGGGGGATCGACCTGCATGTGCGCGAGACACTGACGGACCGTCTTATCAGGGAGTTGCTGGACGGGCGGCTGGATACGGCCATCGTGGCGCTGCCGATTTCCGAGCCGGGGCTGGAGGAGGTGGCGCTGTTCGACGAAAGCTTCATGCTGGTGCGCCCCGGTGACGAGGCGGGCCAGCCGGTGCCGAGGGCGGAGGACCTGGCACGGATGCGCCTGCTGCTGCTGGAGGAAGGGCATTGCTTTCGCGACCAGGCGCTTGCGTTCTGCAATATTCGCCCCGCCGTACCCGGTGACGGACTGGACGGCTCGTCACTGTCGACTCTGGTGCAGATGGTGGGCTCGGGCATCGGGGTGACGCTGATACCGGAAATGGCGGTGCCGGTGGAGACGCGGTCGGCCGATGTTTCGGTGGCCCGGTTCGGTCAGCCGGAGCCGTCGCGGACGGTGGGAATGATCTGGCGGAAGACCAGCCCGCTGGCGCCGCAATTGCGGCAGGTGGCCGAGGTGGTGCGCCGGGCCGGAGAAGACCAGAAAAAGGCACAGGCCGATCTGGACCATAGTTTCTCCTAGATTGATCCACAATCTTCCCCAAATTCGAAACTAATTGTCTCAGCATCAGAAGAAGACCGGGTGGCCCGCAGATGGCTGACCGGACGAGGCAGGGGCAGGCCGAGAGCTCCCCGGACTTTTGAAATTTAGTGCGCGCGGACGCGATCCGTTGCGTTTTTTCCAGGCGGGCCGAGGCCCGCTGACCCGATGCCGGGATGCCGGCACCGGGGTGGCGCAGAAGTGTTTGAGGGGTAGCCATGACCGTTTACGTGGTCACGACGGACAATTGGAACAGCAACGCCTTCTGGTCGGGGGTCAGCGAGGGATCAGGCGGGCACGGGCTGGATTTCTCGGCGTTGCCCGAGGAATACACGGTCGAGACCGACGCCGATACGGGCGTTATCACGATCAGCGACGGCTCGAACACCTACACGGTGGGCGAATCCGGGGTCGGTGGGACCGATGCGAACCTGGGCTACGGGACGCAGCTTGATTATTTCACCATGTCCTATGGCAGTGACGGCGGTGATACGCTGGAGGGCACCGGCCGTGGCGATGTCATGGATGGCGACGATGGCGACGACACGATCGATGGCGGTGCCGGGAGTGACACGATCGACGGCGGTGGCGGCGGCGACAGCCTGATCGGCGGCGACGGCGATGACCGGATCAGCGGCGGGGTGACCGCCGAGGACACCGAGCTGTTCCTCGACTGGAGCGCCGCGGGCAACGACCAGGCGGATCTCAGCGGCGGTTTCACGCAGGATACCGGCGGGATCGAGGTGGCGGTCAGCTATGTCGACGAGGGCAATAGCAACAGCTTCCACATCGAGGCGACGACCGGGCAGTATGTCGGGTCGGGCGAGCCGTTCGACGCCAACTCCGCGGCGGAAATCCGGGGCGGCGACAGCGTGGGCGACACCGGGACGCTGAAGATGGATTTCTCGGCGGTCCAGGGGTCGGGCTTCGAGGACGAGGTGACCGATGTCAGCTTCCGGATCAACGATGTCGATCAGGCCGGTGGCAGCGGCTGGGAAGACGGGATCACCATTCGCGCCTATGACGAGAACGGCAACGAGCTAGACGTGACCGTCACCTACCAGGGGGCGACGGAAACGGGCACGACGCCCTTTGTCGATGGCGATGGGTCGCATACCTCGGGCGACGCGAGCGGCTCGATGCTGGTCGAGATCGAGGGGCCGGTGAGCCATGTCGAGGTCGATTATGATCAGCTGGGCACGACCAGCCAGGTGATCTGGGTCAGCGATGTGCATTTCACCGCGCAGGGCCGGACCGACGGCGACGACACGATCGAGGGCGGGGACGGGAACGACTATCTCGTCGGCAACCTCGGGTCGGACGTGATCAATGGCGGGGCGGGCGACGACACGATTCTTGGGGGCGACGACACGCTGGGCGGTGGCACGTCGGAGATCAAGATCGCCAATAGCAGTTTCGAGCAGACCGCGCATGCCGATGGCAAGTGGTCGAATGGCACGCCCGGCTGGGACACGAGCGGGTCTGAGGTGGGGGATTTCAACCCCACGTCGAGCCAGGCCGACGAGAGCGAGATCGAGGGGCAGAACGTCGCGTTCCTCGGTGCCGGGGGCGACACGCTGAGCCAGACGCTGTCGCAGGAATACACCGCCGGCGAGACCTACGAGTTCGAGGTCGACCTGGGCGATGCCACCTATTCCGGGTCGGTGGATTACACGGTCAACATCTATGCCGGCTCGACCCTGATCGGGACGACCAGCGGCTCGACGGGGGATATCGACGGGCTGAAGACCGTCTCGGTCAGCAGCGAGGGTTTCTCCGATGCCAGCCTGAACGGCGAGCCGATCACCATCGAGGTGGTCAACGATGGCGGCCGCGACCTGCTGGTGGACAATGTCAGCGGCACGGTCACGGGCAACGGCGCCGTGACGGACAACGACACGAGCGGTGACATTCTTGATGGCGGCGCCGGGTCGGACTTTGTCGACGGTGGCGCCGGGAACGACACGATCACGGTCGACCAGGGCGACACGGTCGTTGGCGGGGACGGCGACGACCGCTTCACGCTGGTCGACGACGACACCACCGGCACGGGCAACGATTCCATCTCGATCGTCGGCGGCGAGGGCGAGGAGAAGGGCGGCGATACGCTGGTCCTGACCTCGGACGTGAGCCGTGACGACATCACCTTCACCAACAAGGAGGACGAGAACGGCGGGCTGTCGGGCCACTTCAAGATGAAGGACGGCACCTATGTGGAGTTCTCGGAGATCGAGAACATCATCTGTTTCACGCCGGGCACGATGATCCTGACCGAGGTGGGCGAGCGCCCGATCGAGAGCCTGCAGCCGGGCGACCGGGTGGTGACGCGCGACAGCGGGCTGCAGCCGATCCGGTGGATCGGCAAGCGGACGGTGCCCGGGCGGGGCCGGTTCGCCCCGGTCTGGGTGGCGCCCAGCGTGATGGACGGCTCGCGCACCGGGCTGCTGGTGTCGCCGCAGCACCGGATCCTGTTCACGGGCTACCAGTCGCAGCTTCTGTTCGGGCAGGACGAGGTTCTGGTCTCGGCCAAGCACCTGGTCGACGACGTCGACGTGCGGGTGAAGGAGATGGCGGAGGTCACCTATATCCACCTGATGTTCGACCATCACGAGGTGATCTATGCGGAAGGCATCGCGACGGAAAGCTTCCATGCCGGCGATGTCGGCCTGAGCGCGATCTGCGAGGAGGCGCGGGAAGAGCTGTTCGACCTGTTCCCGGAACTGCGGACGGCCCCGCAGCATGCAGGGGACACGGCGCGGCATTGCCTGAAACAGTACGAGGCGCGGTTGCTGCAGGATTATGGCAGCCGGCAGCGGGACCGGGTGGGGGTGGTGTAACCCCCTCCTTTGTGACGAGGGGCGCCGCGTGATGGCCAGACCGCGGGGTGGCGACCCGACGGGTGTGATGGGCAGTTTATGGGGCCGTGTCAGGACGACATTCGAGCGGGGTGCCTACGTCGGCCAATCGCCAGCCCGGGGGGCGGTCTGGCGATCGCGCGGCGCCACGCCTTTGGCGTGGCTTGATTCCGCGCGGGAGGCATTCAAAAAGCTTGGTTGGTGCTCATAACTCTAGGGTTCCCGGAGTACACGTTCACTATGCTGAATCGACATACGAATTAGGTTATCAACGGAAAACAAAGTGCTCATTCCGTTATCTTCGCCAAGTCTGCGCACGCCCCAAAAAATCGTCGCGTTTCTGCCATCTGGGCAAACAAAAGGTAGAGTTTCGTAAATCTCGTTTTCATCTTCAATCTTAATTCTGAGCTCTCCGTCTTTATCCTCCTCTAAGAACTTTTTTAAACAATCGCAGCCGAAACGGATGTGCGTACCGGACTTTGCCATCTCTCGAAATTCTAAGAGGTCAAGGTCTTCAACTATCAAGCGGATGCGAGTAACGACGGAGTAGGGAATGCTTGGACCATGATCTACGTATAGCCATTCAAATACTGGTTCGCCGTCAAAGTCTCCCCAATCAACTGACCAATCTGTATGGAAATCTTTTGTTTCTATGCGAGATTGAGCCGGGTTTGAAACCTTGCTCAAACTTCTGTCCAGAAGCTCAAATGCTTCGCCCTTGTTATCTCGAAAATCAACGTAAAGCTTTTCTTTCAAGAAAACGGGAATATCGCAGTCTTCGATCAAACAGGGTATAACGAGAACTCTTTTCTCATCGAGCTCTCTTACCAGCGCGGTTCGAAGTTCTTTCTGGCACCACTCAGATGCAACGGACGCTTGCGAAAGTACAACAAGAAGAGCGTCGGCTTCACCAACTGCTTCTTGTACTTTGCCAATTATGGAGTCGCCGGCATTCAGTTCCCACTGATCAATCCAAATGTTGTGTCTAGCGTGCACTAGCATTTTAGCGAGTGAGCTGACGAAATCCCTGTCTCTGTGGCTGTAGCTAATAAAGACTGTCACTCAAACATCCAACTCTTCCACGAACCGCGCGTTCTCCTGGATGTACTGGAACCGCAGTTCCGGCTTCTTGCCCATCAGCCGCTCGACCAAATCCCCGGTTTCGCCGGGTTCGTCCTCGTCGATGGTGACGCGGATGAGTTTGCGGGTGGCCGGGTCCATCGTCGTTTCCTTGAGATCCTTGGCGTCCATTTCGCCGAGGCCCTTGAAGCGGGAGACGTCGATCTTGCCCTTGCCGCCGAGGCCCTTTTCGAGCCAGGCTTCGCGCTCGGCCTCGTCGATGCAGTAGACGCGTTTGGCGCCCTGGGTCAGGCGGTAAAGCGGCGGGCAAGCGAGGTAGAGGTGGCCGTTGTCGATGAGGGGCCGCATCTGGGTGAAGAAGAAGGTCATCAGCAGCGAGGCGATGTGGGCGCCGTCGACATCGGCGTCGGTCATGATGATGATCTTGTCGTAGCGCAGGTCGTCGATGCGGAAGCGGGAGCCGAGGCCGACGCCGAGCGCTTGCGTGAGGTCGTTGATCTCGGCGTTGGAGCCGAGTTTCGAGCTGGCCGCGCCGAGGACGTTGAGGATCTTGCCGCGCAGGGGCAGGAGGGCCTGCGTCTGGCGGAAGCGGGCCATCTTGGCGGAGCCGCCGGCCGAGTCGCCCTCGACGATGAAAAGCTCGGTGCCTTCGCGGGTGTTGGAGGTGCAGTCGACCAACTTGCCGGGCAGGCGGAGTTTCTTGGTGGCCGATTTGCGCTGGGTCTCCTTCTCCTGCTTGCGGCGGAGGCGTTCCTCGGCCCGCAGGACGAGGAAATCGAGAATGGCGCCGGCGGATTTCGTGTCGGAGGCCAGCCAGTTGTCGAAATGGTCGCGGACGGCGTTTTCGACAAGGCGCTGGGCCTCGGTGGTGGCAAGGCGGTCTTTCGTCTGGCCGACGAACTCGGGCTCGCGGATGAAGCAGGAGACGAGGGCGCAGCCGCCCGTCATCAGGTCTTCGCGGGTGATGTTGGCGGCCTTCTTGTTGTTGACCAGCTCGCCATAGCCCTTGATGCCCTTGAGGATCGCGGCCCAGAAGCCGGCGACATGGGTGCCGCCCTCGGGCGTGGGGACGGTGTTGCAGTAGGATTGCAGGAAGCCGTCGCGCGAGGGGGTCCAGTTGATGGCCCATTCGACCTTGCCGGGGGTGCCGAAGCGTTCCTGGAAGTCGACGGTGCCGGCGAAGGGGCGTTCGGCGTAGGTGGAGGCGGAGCCGAGGGTTTCGCGGAGGAAGTCCGACAGGCCGCCGGGGAAGTGGAAGGTGGCCTCCATCGGGGTGTCGCCATCGGGGATGGCGGATTTCCAGCGGATTTCCACGCCCGAGAAGAGGTAGGCCTTGGAGCGGATGGAGTGGAAAAGGCGGTGCGGCTTGAACCGGTGGGAGCCGAAGATCTCCTCGTCGGCGTGGAAGGTGACGGTGGTGCCGCGGCGGTTGGGGGCCTGGCCGACCTGTTCGAGCTTGCCCTGGGGTTTGCCGCGGGAGAAACGCTGTTCGTAGAGCACCTTGTTGCGGGCGACCTGGACGATCATGATGTCGGACAGGGCGTTGACCACGGAAGCGCCGACGCCGTGCAGGCCGCCGGAGGTCTGGTAGGCCTTGCCGGAAAACTTGCCGCCGGCGTGGAGCGTGCAGAGGATCACCTCGAGCGCGGATTTGCCGGGGAACTTCGGGTGCTCGTCGACCGGCATGCCGCGGCCGTTGTCGGTGATGGTGACGGAATGGTCTTCGTGCAGCGTGACCTCGATGCGGGAGGCGTGGCCGGCGACGGCCTCGTCCATCGAGTTGTCGAGGATTTCGGCCACGAGGTGGTGCAGCGCCCGGTCGTCGGTGCCGCCGATATACATGCCGGGGCGCTTGCGGACGGGCTCGAGCCCCTCGAGCACCTCGATGGAGGCGGCGTTGTAGTCGGAGGACTCCGCTGGGGTGAGAAGATCGTCGGCCATGCGCTGCTGCTCTTTGGTTTGTTGGTTGAAGATATTATGACAGAGCCGGCGGGACGGGGGAAGAGGTTGTGGTCAGGCGGGGCCGGATTCACCATACTTTGTGCGGAGCCATTGGGACGTGGTGGTGGCGGTAATCAGGGCATGTGCTGCCTGAGCGTTTCGATCAGTGCGGTTCCGTTGGTGATCCCGTGTTTCTCTACCCATTCCTGCGGGACGAAATGGCCGATGCGGCCCGACTCGGTGAGGATTTCGACGGGCTCGCCGCCGGAATGGTCGAGAACGGTGTCGAGGTCACGGAGATCTTCAAGCGCGCAGGTCTTGCGGGGTGGAGTCTGAGGCATAGGGCCCCCTTTGGTTTGCGTGGTCGAGTATGGGGTGGATGGGCTTAACGATCCGTTACCTGCCGCAAATACCGGGCGCAGCCCAGCAAGGGGAAGCTGTCGTCGGTGATGACGGAGACGGGGATGTCGGTGACGATGGCGGTGTAGGGGCCGCGGGCGGTGAAGCGGTCGAGGAAGGCCGAGCCGGGGAGGAAAGGGGCGATGGATTGGGCGAGGCCGCCGGTGAGGTAGAGGCCGCCGGCGGGCAGGTGGTGGAGGGCGAAGTTGCCGGCGATGAGGCCGAGGATTTCGCAGTAGAGGGCGAGGGTGTTGCGGGCATCGGGGTCGTGGTGTGCCGCATTCACGATGTCGGTGGAGGAGAGGCGGGCGCCGGTGAGGTGGGCGTGGATGTTGGACAGGCCCGGGCCGGAGATCGCGGTTTCCATCGGGCGGTGCGACTGGAGGTCGCCGAGGTGGTCGAAGATCGCGCCGATGAGGCCGGTGGCGTGGGGCAGGGCGGAGTGGCCGGATTCGGCGGCCGGGACGAAGAGGCCTTCGGGGCGGCGGTGGACGACGGCGACGTTGGAGCCGGTGCCGAGGTTGAGGACGAGGCGCGGGGCGTCTGGGGGCGCGGGTTGGCCGGGGAAGATGTTTTGGACCGCGCCGGGGGGCAGGTCGTCGAGGGCGTAGCCCTGGGCCTGGAGGTCGTTGATCAGGTGGATATGGGGGGTATTGGTGATCCGGCGAAGGTTGGCGGCGTCGATGTGCCAAGCGTGGTTGGTGAGCTGGGCCGTCTCCCCCAGCACCGGCCCGGCGACGCCGGCGCAGAGGGCAGCGACCGGTCCGGGGGCCGTTTCGGAGAGATAGGCGGAGACGACGCTTTCGAAGCTGTCGAAGGCGTCGTTCAGGTAGCGGCGGATGGTGGCGGGGAGACACCCGGTGCCATCCGCCAGCGCGAGGCGGGTGTTGGTGCCGCCGAGGTCGGCCAGCAGGTGCCTCTCAGCCATCGCGCCATTTCTGCGCGACGGCGCGGGCCGTCTGGGCCAGCATCAGCACGTCGATGCCCACGGCCATGATTTGTGCACCCCAGTCGCGGTAGGTGAGGGCGGTTTCGTGATCGAGCGCGAGGATGCAGGCGGCGGTGTCGGAGGCGGCGGCGCGGGCGAGGACATCCTTGATGGTGTCGCGGACTTCCGGCGCGTTGCTGTCGCCGAGATATCCCATGTCGTTGGCGAGGTCGGAGGGGCCGATGAAGATGCCGTCGACGCCCTCGACCGCGAGGATGTCGTCAAGCGCGGCGACCGCGGCGCGGCTTTCGATCTGCACCAGCAGGCACATCTGGTCGTTGGCGGTGGTGATGTAGTCGGGCACCGCCGAGAACTGCGAGGCGCGGGCCAGCGCGGCGCCGGAACCGCGGATGCCGTGCGGCGGATAGCGCATGGCGCGGACGAGGGCGCGGGCTTCATCGGCGCTGTCGACCATGGGGATGAGAAGGGTCTGGGCGCCGGCGTCGAGCACCTGCTTGATGAGCCACGGCTCGCCCATAGGCAGGCGGACGACGGGCTGGCAGGGTTTGCCTTCGAGCACCTGAAGCTGGGCCATGAGGGTGCGCAGGTCGTTGGGGGCATGCTCGGCGTCGAGTGTCAGCCAGTCGAACCCGGCGGTGGCGAGCACCTCGGTCGGGTAGGGATCGGCGAAGCCGGCCCAGCAGCCGTAGAGCTTGTCGCCCCGTTTGAGGGCGGTCTTGAAGGTGTTTTCGGGGGCTGACATGGGGCGCGGGCCTTTCCTGCAATTATCTTGCCGCCACCCTACGCCTGTTGTTGACTGGGGGTCCACAGGAACCGGCGCGGGGAGGCGCGGCAGATGGCACTCAGGCTGCATCATATCAATCTGGTCACGCAGAAGGTGGGCGAGATGGACGACTTTTACCGCCGGGTCATGGGGCAGCGGCGGGAAGACACGGGCGTGCCGGTGCTCGAGAAGCAGAAGGGCTATGCGGGCGACGTGGCCTTCGTGACCGATGGCGTGGTGCAGACGCACCTGGCGCAGCGGGATCTGGGGGCGGGGTTTGCCACGGGGCAGATCGTGAACCCGGTGGAGCGGGGGCATATCGCGTTTCGGACGGATGATTTGCAGGCGTTCATGCGGCATCTGGACGAGAAGGGCGTGCGGTACTCGGACTGGGGCGACCGGGCGGTGGCGGGGTGGCACCAGATCTTTTTCTACGACCCGGATGGGAACGTGATCGAGGTCCACCAGGTGGAGGAAGGCGAATGAAGGCGCGGCTGCATCATATCAACCTGTCGACCGAGAGGGTCGAGGAGATGGACGCGTTCTATCGCGAGGTCCTGGGGCTGGAGGCCACGGACGAGGATGTGCCGGCGCTGCGGAATGACGAGGGGGTGTATGCGGGGGATGTGGCGTTCGTATCGGACGGGCACATGCATCTGCATATCGCGCGGAAGGACGTGCAGGCGGGGTTCCGGACAGGGCAGTTGGTGAACCCGGTGATGAAGGGGCACGTGGCGTATCGGACGGACGATTTGGTTGCGTTCAAGGCGCATCTGAAGGCGGAGGGGGTGCCTTTTGCAGACTGGGGCGACTCGGCGGTGGCGGGGTGGCACCAGATCTATTTCTACGACCCGGAAGGGAACGTGATCGAGGTGCATCAGAAGGATGGGTAGGCACAAGATGGAGTATATCGAACAACTGGCGCACATGTTTCACGAGGACCTCGAGATTCATGGCGACTCGATTGAAGAGATCGTTTACGGGGAGGCCCAGAGCCTCAAGGATCTGGGGAGATTGCCGGCGGCGATCGGGGAAATCGAGGCGGTTCTTGAAGAGGGCCGGTTTGCCGAGGTGACGAGGTTTTTCGACCGGCCGGCCGCGGTGGAGGTTTACGAGCCGGGCGAGGAGCGCAGGTTCCTCGAACGGGCGCACTTCATTTTCGTGAAGGTCAGGGATGGCCGCTACGGTTACTTCGACTCTTTCATGGAAGCCGTTGGGTGGCGCGCCGGTGATCTTCGTTACTGGTAGTGATCGAGCCTTCCGGCCCGGGCAAGGGGGTAAAGAGGTGGGTTGGCACCCATCCTAGGGGCGATCGCGAGGTTGGTTTTGCCGGGGAAGCGGAGGTCGGTATGACGTCGGTATCTTGTCGGTATTGCGTCGGTGTTCTTGGAAGGGGACGCGGGTGGGGGCGATATCTTGAAAAGATATCGGGTCGAATTCTTTTGAAGAATTCGATGTCGCGGTGGAGAGGTTCGGGCGGCTCGGGAGCGGGCGGTGGGTTGAGGCGGGAGGATTTGAGTATTTCTGGAACAATGAAAATGCGGGGGTGGCCGCCACCAGGGCGTGGGAGGCGGCCGGGGGAGCGAGTATTTTTGGAAAAATGAAAGTCGCGGGTCAGGCTGGCGGGGCGGCGGCCTTTAGGGCGGCGCGGAAGGTGTCGCGGTCGCCGATGTGGTTGGCGAGGATCAGGATGAGGCGGGCGTTGAGGGCGGCGCTTTGATCGTCGGTGAGCCCCTCGTGGGCGGCGAGGAGGTCGGCGTAGAGGTCGTCGGGGGCGTCGATGTTGGGGGTGAGGGTGAGGGTCATGCGTGGCCTCCCTTGGCGCGGGTGAGGGCGGATTGGATGTCGTCGGGCGTGGCGTCGGCCCAACGGGCGGCGACGTGCTGGTCGGGGCGGATGAGGTAGAGGGCGCTTTGGGCGTCGCCGAGATAGCGGGTTTTCAGGTCTTCGGTGATGTCCGGCAGGCTCAGGGGGGTGGTGCCGGGGATCTCGGGGGCGTCGCGGCCGAGGGCGAGCAGAGTGAAGGTGCTGCCGAGATGGTCGAGCAGGTAGCCGTTGCCGAGTGGCGCGTCGGGGCAGGGCGCGCCGGGGCGGGTGCGGGCCGGGCCGGTGGGCAGGGCGTCGGGCGTGCTGAGGGGAGAGCCCGCGTGGATGCAGGGCACCGAGAGGCGCCCGGAATTCACCAGCGGGCGGGCGAAGGCGTGGTGTTCGGAGAGGTCGAGCACGGCGTCGCGGAAGAGGCGGCTGGTGCTGGATTTGGGCGTGATGAAATCGGTGGAGCGGGAGGAGTTGAGGATGTTCTCATCCGCGGCCTCGACGCGTTCTGTGTCGTAGCTGTCGAGGAGGCTGTCGGGTGCCTCGCCCGCCAGCACGAGGCGGAGTTTCCAGCACAGATTGTCAGTGTCCTGCAGGCCGGAATTGGCGCCGCGGGCGCCGAAGGGCGAGACCTGGTGCGCGGCGTCGCCGGCGAAGAGGACGCGGCCGTGGCGGAAGCGTTCCATGCGGCGGCACTGGAAAGTGTAGATCGAGACCCATTCGAGCTCGAACTCCACATCCGGCCCGAGCATCTGGCGGACGCGAGCCTTCACGCGCTCGGGGTCTTTTTCTTTGTCGCGGTCGATGTCCCAGCCGAGCTGCAGGTCGATGCGCCAGACGCCGTCGGGCTGCTTGTGGAGGAGCGCCGACTGGCCCTTGTTGAAGGGCGGGTCGAACCAGAACCATCGCTCGGTCGGGAAGTCGGCCTGCATGGTGACATCGGCGATGAGGAAGTTGTCCTCGAAGACGCGGCCGGTGAAGCCGAGACCGAGCTTGTCGCGGAGGGGGGAGCCGGCGCCGTCGCAGGCGACGAGGTATTCGGCTTCGATCTCGTAGGGGCCTTCGGGCGTGTCGACGGTGAGGGCGACGTGATCGGCGTGCGCGTCGATGGCGGTGACCTTGCTGCCGCCGCGCAGGTCGATCGGGGCGCCGTCTTCCTGCATCTGGCGGAGGCGGGTCACCATGTCGTTTTCCAGGTGGTATTGCTGGAGGTTGATGAAGGCGGGGCGGCGGTGGCCCTCTTCGGGCAGGAGGTTGAACTCGTAGACCTTGCGGTCGCCGAAGAAGACCTTGCCGAGGTTCCAGCGCACGCCGCGCTCGGTCAGCGGGTCGCCGCAGCCGAGGCGGTCGGCGATCTCGAGGGTGCGCTTGGAGAAGCAGATGGCGCGCGAGCCGTGGGAGACCTTGTCGTTCTCGTCGAGCACCACGACCGGCACGCCCTGCTGCCCGAGATCGAGCGCGGCGGCGAGGCCGACGGGCCCGGCACCGACGATGATAACGGGATGGCGGACGGGCGTTGCCGCGTCCTGATCGGCGTGCCGGGTGTAGGGGTAGAGCGGGGTTTCGAAGAGGCGGGTCATGGGCAGGCTTTACGTTGCGTGCCTGTGGCCGAGGGGCCACGGGCGTGGATTGCGGGTGAGATTTCTCGGAACAAGGCCGGGCGGCCGGGGGTTGAGCCGCCAGAATGTAAAGACCAGGGGAGTGTCATGGCGTCTGCCGAGTATATGAGTGAAAACGTGCGGTCCGCGCCGGTGGCCAATCTTGGCCTCGTTGCGCTTGCCGCGCTTGGTGTGCTGACCGGATTGGTGGTTGCCGTGGTGCCCGTGGTCGGACAGAGCGTATGGCCGATCGATTTCGAGCCGGTCAACCTTGCGATGACGGCGATGTTCGGTGGCGGTCTGCTGATGCTCGGGCTTGGTGCCGCGCTGCGGCGGGCCGACGCGTTCCACCGTGGGGCCGGTGTGATCGGCGGCATCCTGATGATCGCGTTTTCGGTCTCGTTCCTGGTCAGCCCGCTGGCCGGGCTGATACTTCTGACGCTGACTACGTTCGGGGCGTTCCTGACGCTGGCCGTGACCTATCTGTTCGGACCGGTCGAAGAGGAAGAGGCCGAGGTGGAGGCCGACGTTCCGGAGGAGGCAACCGAGCCGGCTGCCCGCGAAGACCGCCGTTCGGCCGAGGTTATCCGCCACCCGTCCTGGCATATGCCGATCCCCGCAAACCTGCCGCGGGCGATCGAGCTGAAACAGGAAGTGTGCAAGCCGCATTCCCGGCTGATCCTGTAGAGCATGTGGCGCAAGAGGGGTCATGGGTGATCCCTCTTGGCGAGTTTCCAGCCGCTCCAGGCGGCGGAGCCTGCGAAGAAGAGGCCGCCGAAGCCGAAAAGCTCGACCAGTGCGGGGCCCTGCGGGACGCCCATGACGGCGAGCGTCACCCCCAGCAGGGCCAGGCCGGCGATGCCGGCGGAGAGGCGGAAGATGTGCTCGCCTCGTGTGGGGCCGAAGGTTTTACTCAACTGTATTTTCCTTGTTACCCGTCGGCTCCTCGATTTCAATCTCCCAATACGACAAGACGTTTCTGACAGAGTCTCTTGGGTAGTGTTCGCCCGCTTCTCTCAAGTCGCGGCCAATTCTGCGCTTGCGACGTTCTATCGCCTTCCAGACACGGGTGGAGGGATCGACCACACCCGGCGGGATGAGATTTGGATGTTCCCAACTGGGCCATTTGTTGGGATAGCCGTCGGGCAACTCACGGCGATTATCGTTGAGATACTCCCAGTTGCCTAAAGCAGGATGGTCACAAAACCATCGGTAGTAATGAAATGCACAAATTCGAAGAGCGTTCTTTATGCTTGGTATTTCGTCGGTGAATGCCTTTAGTGGCGTCGGCAGCAGAACCATGTTTGCCGTGCATGAAAAAAATTTTGGATCTCGAATTACCGCGTTTGATTCACCTGCTGCTTTGGGCGTACCCCAGATATGACAACATGACCAATTGCGACGTTTCTTTGAAGACGTACCTAGGGCACAGGTTAGAGCTGTATTCGCATTGGTGTTGGATTCCACCCATTGGCTTGTTGCGCCTGTGCTTTGGCTCCGATTCATCTGTGGCTCGGTCCAATCGTGCTTGAAGCCTAGGCTGCCTCTGTGAAACTCTGGGTACCAAACAGGTAGCGCTTGGAATACGTCAACATGGACCCACCTCGCAGTAAGCGCTACGAGGCGAAGCATCTCTTTGACAGGCAGTTGGTTTGCTAAGATCCGGATACCGTCCTGTTCCACAACGTTTGGCACCGAATTAACCCTGCAACTGTTCCCACATCGCGATATCGCGCTCGGCCGTCCAGATGCGGGGGGTGTCGATGCCGCGGGCCTCGTCATAGGCGCGGGCGACGTTGAAGGGCAGGCAGTGCTCGTAGATGGCGTAGTCGGAGAATTTCGGATCGCAGGCCTCGCGCACCGCATCCCAGGCTTCTTTCAGCGTGCCGCCGCGGGCGGCGACGCGGGCGGCGGGGCGGTAGGTGCTTTCTACGAAATCGCGGGTGTTCTCGATGGCGGCGTTGACCATTTCGCGGCCCATCAGCGCGTCGCCCCGGCCCGGCGCGATGGCGTCGACGTCGAACCACTTGATCTCGTCGAGCGTGTCGCCCCAGTCGGCGAAATGCCCGTCGCCGCAGTAGCAGGCGGAGTGGTATTCGACGATGTCGCCGGTGAACATGACGTTTTCATCGGGCACGTGGATGACGATGTCGCCCGCGGTATGAGCGCGGCCCAGGTGCATGAGGTCGACGCGGCGGTTGCCGAGATAGACGGTCATGGTGTCGGAGAAGGTGGTGGTGGGCCAGGTGAGGCCGGGGATGGATTCGTGGCCTTCGAAGAGGCGGGGGAAGCGCTGGAATTCGCTGTCCCAATCCTCCTGCCCGCGTTCGGCGACCATGGAGCGCGTCACGTCGGACATGATGACCTGGGGTGCGTCATAGGCCGAGGCGCCGAGGACGCGGACGGCGTGATAGTGGGTCATCACGAGGTGGGTGATCGGCTTGTCGGTGACTTCGCGGACCTTTTCGATGACTTTATTGGCGAGGCGGGGGGTCGCCTGGGCCTCGACGATCATGACGCTGTCGTCGCCGATGATGACGCCGGAGTTGGGGTCGCCCTCGGCGGTAAAGGCCCAGAGGCCGCGGCCGACCTCGGTGAAGCTGATGGTTTTCTCGGTGAGATCACCTTGGGAGGCGAAGGCCTTGGACATGGGGGGCTCCTTTCTGAGATGGACAGGGGCGGGGGGCTGTGCTTGGGTTTTTCCCATGATGCAGAGCCGGTTGCCCTATGTTCTGACGTTCCTGATCACCGTTGCGACGGGGGTTGCCCTGTTGGCGATGGGCCGGGCGGGGGTGTGCCCCTGTGGCTATGTCGACGTGTGGGGCACGATCGGCACGGAGGAGGCGAACCAGCAATTTCTGGACTGGTACGCGCCGAGCCATTTGCTGCACGGGTTGCTGTTCTATGCCGCGTTGTGGCTGGCGGTGCCAAGGATGGCGATTGGCTGGCGGCTGGTGATCGCGACGGTGGTGGAATGCGGCTGGGAGATCGTGGAGAACACCGATGCGATGATCCAGCGATACCGCGATACGACGGTGTCGGCGGATTACGTGGGCGACAGCGTGTTGAACTCGGTCTCGGATGTCGTGGCGATGTGGGTGGGGTTTGCGCTGGCGCGTTTCGTGCCGGTGTGGGTGAGTGTCGCCGTGGTGATCGGGTTCGAGGTGCTGACCGCGCTCGTGATCCGCGACGGGCTGGCGCTCAACATCCTGATGCTTCTGTGGCCGCTGGAGGCGGTGAAGGAATGGCAGGGCGGCTGAGGTCATGAGGCGACCGTTTGGTCGATGGTGCCGAAGAGGGAGCGGCCTTCGTCGTCCTCCATCCAGATCCTGACGCGGTCGCCGGGTTGCAGGAAGGGGGTTTTCGCCTCGCCTTCCAGCAGGGTTTCCACCATGCGCTGTTCGGCGATGCAGGAATAGCCGCGGCCGCCGTCGCTAACGGGTTTGCCGGGGCCGCCATCGGGGTCTCGGTTGGAGACGGTGCCGGAGCCTATGATGGTGCCGGCGGCGAGGTGGCGGGTTTTCGCGGCATGGGCGATGAGGGTGGGGAAGTCGAAGGTCATGTCTTCGCCGGCATCGGCGCGGCCGAAGGGGTTTCCGTTCAGTTCGACATGCATGGTGCCGTGCAGCTTGTCGCCGTCCCAGCCCGGCAGGTCTTCGGGGGAAATGGCGAGCGGAGAGAAGGCGCAGGCGGGTTTCGACTGGACGAAACCGAAGCCCTTGGAGAGCTCGTCGGGGATGAGCGCGCGGAGCGAGATGTCATTGCAGAGCAGGACAAGGCGGATGGCGGCGCGGGCCTGATCGCGGGTGGCGCCCATGGGGACGGGGCCGGTGATGACGGCGACTTCGGCCTCGAAGTCGATGCCCCAGGCGGGGTCGCCGGGAATGGGGGCTGTGGGGGCGAGGAAGCTGTCGGAGCCGCCCTGGTACATGAGCGGGTCGTGCCAGAAGCGGTCGGGCATTTCGGCGCCGCGGGCGCGGCGGACGAGGTCGACATGGTTCACGTAGGCCGACCCGTCGAGGAACTGATAGGCGCGGGGGAGGGGGGAGAGGCAGGTTGTTTCGTCGAAGGGCCTCTCCGCCCCTTTCGGGGACGGCTCGGCCCCGTCGAGGAGGGATTGCAGCGTGGCGCCTTGCGGCAGGCGGCAGGTCTGGCCGTCATCGGAAAGGATGGCGAGCTGGCCGTCGGGGGTGCCGTTGTCGAGGGTCGCGTATTTCATTGCGTGGCTTTCAGGGGGATCGTCATGCCGTCATGGGCGATGTGGAGCGTGCCGGAGAAGTGGGGGGCGGCCTCGGCGCGCCATGTGTCTTCGGTGACGTCCGGGTCGCCCGAGGGGATGAGGTGGTTGAGGGCGAGCTGTGACACGCCCGCGCGCTCGGCCAGGTGGGCCGCGTCATGGGCGGCAGTGTGGCTGCGCAGGATGTGTTTCAGGAGGCGGTCGTTGGCATAGCCCATGCGGTTGACGAGGGCGGTGATGTGGTCGGTAAGCATGGCCTCGTGAACGAGGAGGTCGGCGCCCTTGGCGAAGTCGACCATGGCGGGGATGGGGGCGGTGTCGCCGGAGAGGACGGCGCTGCCGGAGGGGGCGTCGAAGCGGAGGGCGTAGCTTTCGGTGACGGGCGGGTGGTGGTTGGGGAGGGCGGTGATGTGCAGGCGGCCCAAGGTCAGGTCGAGGTGGTCATCGAGCAGGTGGATGGGGAAGAGGCTGTCGAAATCGGGGCAGCCTTCGTCTTCGGTGCGGGTATCGATGTCGTAGGCCATCGAGGCGCGGAAGCCCTGCCAGTAGGTGGGCAGGCCCGAGGGGGCGTAGATCGGCACCTCGCGCTTGAGCCCGGCGGTCCAGGCTGTGTGGAGGAGCGGCCCCAGTTCGAGGTAGTGGTCGGAATGGAGGTGGGTGATGAGCACCGCGTCGATTTCCGTCAGCGCGACGCCGGCACGGCAGACGCCCGCAGCGGCCCCGAGGCCTGCGTCGACCAGCACGGTTTTCCCATCCATACGCACCAGTATGGATGTCGGCATGGCCGAGCCCGGCCGGATCGCCGGGCCGCCCTTGCTGCCAAGAATCGTCACGCTGTCCATGGGGGCGCTGTCCGGGGCTTTCATTGTTCCGGAAATACTCAACTGCGCGTCATTTGCGGCCCGGCGTGCCGTCGAATTTTTTCTCGAGGCTGTCCCAGCAATCGATATAGTCGTCCTGCAGCGGGGCCTCGTTGGCGGCGAAGGCGGTGAGGTGCTGCGGGAAGCGGGTTTCGAACATGAAGGACATGGTATTGTCGAGCTTGTCGGGGCCGAGATTGGCGTTCGAGGCCTTCTCGAACGCGTCGCGGTCGGGGCCGTGGGGCAGCATCATGTTATGCAGCGACATGCCGCCGGGGACGAAGCCCTGCGGCTTGGCGTCATACTGGCCGTAGATGTTGCCCATCAGCTCGGACATGATGTTCTTGTGATACCAGGGCGGGCGGAAGGTATCCTCGGCCACCATCCAGCGTTCGCGGAAGAGGACGAAGTCGATATTCGCGGTGCCGGGCACGCCCGAGGGGGCCGTCAGCACGGTGAAGATCGACGGGTCGGGGTGGTCGAAGAGGATCGCGCCGACCGGGCAGTAATTGCGCAGGTCGTACTTGTATGGGGCGTAGTTGCCGTGCCAGGCGACCACGTCGAGCGGGCTTTGCGGGATCTCGGTTTCGTGGAACTGGCCGCACCATTTGATGGTGAGGGTGGAGGGGGTTTCCCGGTCTTCGAACGCCGCGACCGGCGCCTTGAAGTCGCGCGGGTTGGCGAGGCAGTTGGCGCCGATGGGCCCGCGGCCCGGAAGCTCGAATTTCTGGCCGTAATTTTCGCAGACGAAGCCGCGGCAGGGCCCTTCCAGCACCTCGACCCGGTAGACGAGGCCACGGGGGAGGATGGCGATTTCCTTGGGCTCCAGGTCTATGATGCCGAGCTCGGTGCAGAAGCGGAGGCGGCCTTCCTGCGGCACGACGAGCAGCTCGCTGTCGGCGGAGAAGAAATAGGCGTCTTCCATCGAGGCGGTGACGAGGTAGATGTGGCTGGCCATGCCGACCTGGGTGTTCACGTCGCCCGCCGTGGTCATGGTGTGCATGCCGGTCAGCCAGGTGAGGTTTTGCTCGGAATGGGGGACGGGATCCCAGCGGTACTGGCCCAGCGAGATGACGTCGGGGTCGACGTTGGGGGACGATTTCCAGTGCGGCAGGGCGACCTTCTTGTAGCGCGCCGAATGCTTGACCGAGGGCCTGATCCGGTAGGTCCATGTGCGCTCTGGCGGGTTGGCGGTGAAGGCGGTGCCGGAGAGCTGTTCGCCGTAGAGGCCGTAATTGCATTTCTGCGGAGAGTTCATGCCCTGGGGCAGGGCTCCGGGCAGGGCCTCGGTCTCGAAATCGTTGGCGAAGCCGGGCATGTAGCCTTCATGCGTGCCCACGGGCGTGGCGGCCTGGGTCAGGCCATGCGTCTTGGTCTGGCGGTTCATGACAGCGGTCCTCCTTGGCCCATGGAGCTAACAGTTGAATTTGTAACTAACAAGGCTACATGGAAGCCCATGATGCGCGATACGACCGACGATACATTCGACCTGTCCGACTTTCTGCCCTACCTGCTGAACCAGGCGGCGGAGGCGTCGGGGCAGGAATTCCAGACGATCTACAAGGGCCGTTATGGCATGTTGCGGACGGAATGGCGGGTGCTGTTCCATCTTGGCATTTATGGCCGGCTGACCGCCAAGGAGATCGGCGAACGGGCCGCGATTCACAAGACCAAGGTGAGCCGGGCGGTGCAGAAGCTGGCGGCACGGCGGTTCATCACGCGGGAGCGGGATGCGGGCGACCGGCGGTATGAGTACCTCGAGCTGACCACGGCGGGGCGGGCCGCGTATCGCGACCTTCACGAGGTGGCGCGGCAGTATGACGAGCGGCTGACGGCGCGGTTTTCCGAGGAAGAGACGGCGCTCTTGCGGGATATGCTGAAACGGCTTGCCAGCAGGCGCTAGCCACGGGCGGGCGCGGGTCTTTACTTTCCGGTCAAAAACCCGTTCAGCTAGGCCCCATGAATGAACATCTCAAAGGTCTGCTGATCACCACGCTGGGCGTCTTGTTCGTGGTGCCGGATTCGCTTTACGTGCGGCTCATCGATGCCGAGCCGATGGTCACCGCGTTCTGGCGCGGGATGACGGCGGGCGGGATCATCCTGTTGGGGCTGCTGGCGGTGCAGGGCACGCGGGGCTTCGGGCAGGTGCTGCGCTCGGGCTGGCCGGGGATCCTCTACATGGTGCTGATTGGGTACACGGCGCCGGGCTTCGTGTTGGCGGTGACGCATACGAGCGTGGCGAACGTGGTGTTCATCTTTGCGTCGATGCCGATCTTCTCGGCGATCTTCGCGCGGGTCTTCCTGGGCGAGCCGATCAGCCGGCGGGTGGTGATGACCATGCTGGCGGTGATGGCGGGGCTGGCGATCATCGCCTATGGCTCGGGCGAGAACGCGGTGGCGCATTGGTCGGGCGACCTGTTCGCGCTGTCGGTGTGCATTGCTTATTCCGGCGCGCTGACCGCCGTGCGGGGGCTGAAGGATATCTCGATGATCCCGGCGATTCCGCTGGCCTATATCGGGGCGGCGCTGGTGTTGTGGCCGTTCATCGAGCCGGGGCCGCCGGTGGCGGAGCAATGGCACCTGTTCCTGGGGCACGGGGCGTTCATTGCCGTGGCGACCTGTTTCCTGACACTGGGGCCGCGGTATATCAGCTCGCCGGAGGTGTCGCTGCTGATCCTGCTGGAATCGGTGCTGGCGCCCTTGCTGGTCTGGGCGATCGTGGGCGAGGACCCGGGGCGCTGGGCGATGATCGGTGGCGCGGTGGTGATCGGGGCGCTGCTGGTGTCGAACGCGGTCGCGCTGAGGCGGCGGCGGGTGGTCTGACGGTGGGGCCGGCGTTCATCTCTTACGAGGAGGGTGAGCGTCAGCTTGAGTGGCTGGCCATGGCTAAGGCGCTGGAGGCGGGGCATCACCTGCCAAGGGCCGAGGCCGAAGTGAGTTACCTGACACGGGGCGAGGATACCGCGATCACGCTTTCGGCGTGGATCGACGGGCTGGGGCTGGCGGTGAAGTCGGCGCATGTGTTTCCGGGGGCGCCGGAGCATGGCGCGCCGAACATCAACGGCGGCGTCTATTTCTACGACGATCGGACCGGGGCGCTGAAGGCGGTGCTCGATTTCCACCTGGTGACCAAGTGGAAGACGGCGGCCGACAGTCTGCTGGGGGCGCTGAGGCTGGCAAGGCCGGAGAGCCGGCGCGTGTTGATCGTGGGCGCCGGTGTGGTGGCGCGGTCGATGGTGGAGGCTTATGGCGCGGGGTTTCCGGGGTGTGAGTTTGCCGTCTGGAACCGGTCGGTCGAGGGGGCGGAGCGGCTGGCGGCCGAGTATCCCGGTGTGGAGGTCGTGACCGACCTGGAGGCGGCGGTGCGTTGGGCGGATATCGTGAGCTGTGCGACACTGGCGAAAGAGCCGTTGATCAAGGGGGAGTGGCTGCGGCCAGGGCAGCACATCGACCTGATCGGGGCGTTCCTGCCGGATATGCGGGAGGCCGACGATGAGGCGATGCGGCGGGCGCGGGTGTTCGTCGATATCCGCGGCGACACGATGGAGAATATCGGCGAGCTCACCATTCCGCTGTCGCGCGGAGTGATTTCGGAGGCGGATGTGCTGGCCGACTTCTATGACCTGCCGAAGGGAATTTTCCGGCGCGAGAGCGATGAGGAGATCACGCTGTTCAAGAATGGCGGGGGCGGGCATCTGGATTTGATGGCCTGTGCCCATATCCTGGAGGTGTGCGGCGCTACCTGATGAATTTCGCGAGTTCGCGGGCGCGATCTTCGCCGAGGTTCATCTTGCAGGCGCCGACGGCCATGTCGGTGCCGGGGTCGCCCGCGAAGGTGGTGGCAAGGAAGGCGCACTGGGCGTCGCGATAGGCGAGCCAGGCGGTTTGCGAGGCTTCGAGCGCGGGGACGGCGGTGGTTTCGCCGGTGATGGTATCGATCTCGTGGGCAAATTTCATCGCGGCGTCGAGATACATGGCGACGATTTCGTCGACCCGCTGGACTTCGGTCTCGATCGTGTCGGCAGGGGCGGCTGTGGCGAGGCCGAAGGTGAGGGCGAGGAAAAGTGTGAAACGTGTCATGGTGGCTTTCGATGCGGGGCGCGGGGGCGTTTTCTTGAAAAGAAAACGGACCGAAATCTTTTGAAGATTTCGGGGCGTCGCGCCTAGAAATCGACCTCGACGCCGGGGAGGTTCAGCGCCTTGATCAGGTCGCGGAGTTCCTGCCGTGCGGCGACGTTGGAGATGTTGAGCTGTTTTACCCCGATATCCTTGAGGTCGAGCAGGGTGAGGCCGCGGGGGAAAAGCTCGCGGAAGATGACGCGCTCGTTGAAGCCCGGGGCGGTGCGGAAGCCGATGCGCTTGGCGAGGTTGTCGAGCGCCGCGCCCATCTTTTCCTTGTTGACCATCTGTTGCGCGCCGAGGCGGTTGCGGACCACGACCCAGTCGATCGGCCGGAGCCCGGCCTGGGCGCGCAGCTGACGGGCGTTCCAGACCATTTCGGAATAGACCGAGGGGCCGAGGATCTTCATGCCGTCGGCATCGACATGGGCGAGCAGGTCGAAATCGATGAAGCTGTCGTTCAGGGGCGTGATCAGGGTGTCGGCCAGCGAGTGGGCGACCTGGCTGAGGCGGGTGTGCGAGCCGGGGCAGTCGATCAGGATGAAGTCGCTGTCGGGTTCAAGCTCGGCCACCGCGGCGGAGAGGCGGCGGTCATAGATGTTCTCGCCCGGCTGGAGCGAGGACTGGTCGACCTCGGGCAGCTCGCGATAGGCGGGCGACGGCAGGTCGAGCCCGGATTTTTCGAGAAAGCGGTCGCGGTTGCCGATGTAGGTGCCAAGCGTCTTCTGACGCAGGTCGAGATCGAGCGTGCTGACATTGTGGCCCAGCCGGGCCAGCGCCGTGGCCACGTGCATCGAGACGGTCGACTTGCCCGCACCGCCCTTTTCGTTCCCCACGACGATGATATGCGCCATGTTTCCGTAACCCTCGTTCTGCGCTGATTTTATGCGCGAATTTTTGCGCACCCTACCGTTGGCGCCAGCGATTTGAAAGAGAGCTTCGCGCAGTTGTCGCAAGGTACTGGCGCGGTTGCATCAGGTGGGGCCGGAATCGAAAACGCCGCCCCGGGGGAGCGGCGTTTCGTGGTGCAGAATGCAGGGCGTCGATCAGAAGCCGAGACCTGCGTATTTGTTTTTGAACTTCGACACGCGGCCGCCTGCGTCGGTCAGGCGGTGGCCACCGCCCGTCCAGGCCGGGTGGGCCGAGGGGTCGATGTCGAGCGAGAGGCTGTCACCCTCGGCGCCGTAGGTCGAGCGCATGGTCACGACGGTGCCGTCGGTCATCTTGACTTCGATGAAGTGGTAATCGGGGTGGATGTCTTTTTTCATGTCGCCGATCCTTGCACGGGTTTCTTGCCGTCGTCCTTGGGCTTGTAGTTCGAATCCTCGGCGATCCGGGCCGATTTGCCCCGGCGTGCGCGCAGGTAGTACAGCTTGGCGCGGCGAACGCGGCCGCGACGGATCACGGCGATGTTGTCGATGTTGGTCGAGTAGAGCGGGAAGATCCGTTCCACGCCTTCACCGAAGGAAATCTTGCGGATGGTGAAGCTTCCGGCAATGCCGTCGCCGTTCTTGCGGCTGATGCAGACGCCTTCGAAGTTCTGCACCCGGGTGCGGGTGCCTTCCGTAACCTTGAAACCGACGCGGACGGTGTCGCCTGCCTTGAAGTCGGGAATGTCTTTCCCGAGTTCGGCGATCTGTTCCGCCTCGATCTGAGCGATAATATCCATCGCTTCAAACTCCTGAATTGTGCTTGCGGTTTGATCCGCAAAGGTGTCTCGCGTCCTCAGAGCTCTTGGTCTTCGTCCGGGTCCGCCGTGCCGGTCATGCCGGGGGCGCCCGCCAGAGATCAGGTCGTCTTGTCTTGTTCGGTGCCCTCAAGGGCTTGTCCGAAATAGCGAAAATGGCGCGGGGACGGTCCCATCAGAAGAAAAACGGGAATCACGCACGCCGACGCTGGCTCGGAATGGGCGCGGTAAATCAGGTTCGGTGCGCAAATTCAAGGAAAAAAGGGCCTTGGGGCGCCGGGGCGGCCCTGTCAGGCGACCACTTCGCCGATCAGCATCTGCGGCGCCGTGTCGGTGAAATTGGGGATGTCCGCAAGGAGCGGCTGGGAGCTGGACATGGCGGCCTCCATCGCCGCCTTGTCGGCGAAGGTGAACGTGGCGATGGCGTGAAAGGGCGGCGGCGTGTCGGGGCCGCCGGGGACGCCACGGGTGACCAGCGAGGACGCGAGGTGGGGGCCCATATGCTTGTCGACCAGCGACATGTGGGTGTCGAGGTAATACTCCATGTCGAAGCTTGTGCCGGGGGTGTTGGGGTAGATGACCTGAAGGGACAGGGCCATGGCGTGCGTCTCCTCGTGCATGAACCGGGGCAGGATAGCCGATTCCCCTTGCGCGGCACAGGTGGGACGGGGCCCGTCAGGCGACCTCGACGACGCCCATCATGCCGGAGGCCTGGTGTTCGAGGATGTGGCAATGGAGCATCCACTTGCCGGGGTTGTCGGCGACGAGGGCGATCTCGGTGGTCTCACCCGGCATCAGGAGGGCGGTGTCGCGGAAGGTGGCGATGTTGCCGGCGCGGGGATCGGTGAAGCGGAAGCTGTGACCGTGGAGGTGGATGGGGTGGGGCCAGCGGGTGCGGTTCTCCAGCGTGATGCGGTGGGTTTTTCCTTTGGCGAGCTTGAGGAGCGGCTCGGTTTCGTGGAGGCGGGTGGGGACGGAGCCGTTGATCGACCAGAAGCGGCCGGCTTCGACCAGTTCCTTAATGGAGAGCATGCGGCCCTCCATCATCGCCTCGGCCATGCCGCCCATGGCGCCGCCATCGAAGGTGAGTTTGTGGGTTTCGGCATTGGCGAGGTCGGGGTCGGCGACCGGGTTGGGGGGCAGGGCCTCGGGCGGGCCGAGAGGCGTGTCGCGGAGGGGCGGGTCTTCGGAGACCTGCCACGTCATCACCTCGAAGGCGCGGTCGGGGCCGTAGGCGTCGTCGATCACGCGGGCGGGGGTGCCGGGGGGCACGTCGATATCGAGGATCAGGTCGGCGCGCTGGCCGGCGCCGAGCCAGACGCCGGTGTCGCCAAGTTTCTGTGGCGTGACCGGGTGGCCGTCGAGGGCGATGAGCCACGGGTCGAAGGGGGCGAAGTTGAGGTGGAAGTTCTGGGCGTTCGACACGTTGCAGATGCGCAGGCGGATACGTTCGCCGGAGCGGACAGGGGTGCGTGTCAGGTAGGTGCCGTTGACGGTGAGCACGTTGCCGGTGCGGCCGCCGTGGCTTTGATCGTGGCGGTTGCCGAAGGGGGCGATCTGGGCCTGCTGGTCGAGGCGCCAGTCGTCGATGGCCCAGGCGATCTCGCGGTCGGCCTGGAGGCGGGCGGCGATTTCGGGGGGGTCCTCGACGATCAGCAGGCCGTGCAGGCCGCGGCCGACCTGTTCGGAGCTGTTGACGTGGGGGTGGTACCAGAAGGTGCCGGCGTCATGGAGGGGAAGTTCGTAGTCGAAGCTGGCGCCGGGGGCGATGGGGTCTTGGCTGAGGAAGGGCATGCCGTCTTGGGCGACCGGCACGCGGAGGCCGTGCCAGTGGACGGTGGTGGGTTCGGGCAGGTCGTTCTGGACCGTGATGTTGAGGGTGTCGCCTTGCCGCGCGCGGAGGACAGGGCCGGGGGCGGTGGCGTTGTAGAGCCATGCCTTGGTGGCCGGGCCGTCGGGGACGACGAGGGGCGCCTCGCCCGGGGCGGCGGTGAGGGTGAGGGGGTTGGCGGTGGCGAGGCGGGGCAGCGCGGGGAGAAAGCCCGCGGCGAGGGCGCCCTTGAGTAGTGTTCTGCGATACATGCCATCCCTCCCTTGCCGATTGCATCGTTCAAGATAGGCGCAGCCGGACCGCTTGGCGAGAGGGACGTGCTAGGCCCCTTTGTCGCGCTTGGCGGTGTAGGCCTGCCAGAGGTCGGGGCGGCGGGCGCGGGTGAGGGCCTCGGCCTGTGCCTGCCGCCACTCGGCTATTTTCGCGTGGTTGCCGGAGAGGAGCACCTCGGGGATGGCGCGGCCGTTCCATTCGGCGGGGCGAGTGTATTGCGGGTGTTCCAGAAGGCCGGAGGTGAAGCTTTCCTCTTCGGTCGAGGCGGCATTCCCGAGCACGCCGGGCAGGAGGCGGACGCTGGCGTCGATCATGGCCTGTGCCGCGATTTCTCCGCCGGTGAGGACGAAGTCGCCGAGGGAGACCTCGGTGATGCCGTAGTGGTCTATCACGCGCTCGTCGAGCCCTTCGAAGCGGCCGCAGATCATGGTCATGCCGGGGCCTTCGGAGAGGTGCTGGGCCATGGCCTGATCGAAGCGGCGGCCGCGGGGGCTGAGGTAGAGGAGGGGGCGTGCGGGGGGCGCGCCGGCGGTGGCGGCCTCAATGGCGCGGGACATGACGTCGGCGCGCATGACCATGCCGGCACCGCCGCCGGCGGGCGTGTCGTCGACATTGCGGTGGCGGCCTTCGCCGAATTCGCGCAGGGGGGTGGTTTCCAGCGCCCAGAGCCGGTCTTTCAACGCGCGGCCCGTCAGGCTTTCGCCCAGCACGCCGGGGAAGGCTTCGGGGAACAGCGTGATGATATGGGCGGTCCACACCCCGGCGAGGCGGGGGTTGTGATCCATCAGGCTGCGCGGTTGAAGCGAGGCGGTGATGGATTTGCGGCCATGGGAGCGGGGCTGGTCAGACATGGCCTGTCTTTTGGGGGGGACGGGCCGGGGCGGTCAAGCGCATTCGTCGTGACCGGCCCCGGCCCGAAGGCCTTGGGCCCTCGTCAGAGGGCTATGACGCCGATCGCGAAGAGCAGGAAGAGCACCAGCGCGACGATGATGAGGATCTTGGCGCCCGACAGGGCGATGCCGGACAGGCGGCCGAAGCCCAGCATGGCGGCGATGGCGGCGATGGCGAGGAGGATGAGAATCCATTCGAGCATTGGGGACGTTCCTTTCAGTTGACCGCGCGGGGATTGGGCGGCGTCTGAGGGACAACGTCAGGTGCTGCGTCTGGTTCCGCGTGTCTTGTACGCGATCAGCTTTTGGCATCGTCGGGGAAAAGCCCCTCGGGCGGGTCGGCGACGATGCGGCCGGAGGCAAGATCGACCGTGGGCACGGCTTCAAGAGTGAATGGCAGCAGGACCGTGGCGGAGGAATTCGGCAGGCGCAGCTCGAGCAGGTCGGTGGCACCGTGGTTGTGAACCGCCTTGACGGTGCCGAGATGCGTGCCGCCGGTGTCGTAGGCGTCGAGGCCGATCAGGTCGGCATGGTAGAACTCGTCCTCCTCGGGCTCGGGCAGGCGGGTGCGGTCGACATAGAGGCGTGTGCCGCGCAGGTCGTCGGCCTGTTCCTTGGTGGCCACGCCCGAGAGGCGGGCGGTGAGGCCGTTCTTGGTCTGGCCCGTCAGGGTGATCTCGAAGCTTTTCTTGCCGTCTTCGGTTTCGAGCGCGCCATAGGCGGCAACGTCATCCGGTTCGGCGGTGAAGCTTTTCAGCCGGACCTCGCCCTTGACGCCGAAGGCGCCGGCGATGGCCCCGAGGCAGACACGGTCTTCCATCAGCGCACCTCCAGAGGGAGCGAGCCGCGGCGGTCTTCCCACCCGGCATGTTCGAGTTCAGGGGTGTCGGAGACGGCCTCGGGCCAGCCGACACAGAGATAGGCCACCAGTTTCCAGCCTTCCGGCACCTCGAGGTCGCGGCGGAGGCGGGCGGGGTCGAGGATCGAGACCCAGCCGACGCCGAGGCCCTGTGCCCTTGCATAGAGCCAGAACTGGGTGATGGCGGCGACCACGGAATACTGCCGCATCTCGGGCATGGAAAGCACGCCGAGACCGGCGCCCTTTCCGGTCGCGGTGTCGCAGAAGATGGCGAGCTGTACGGGCGCCTCCTGCATGCCGGTGAGCTTGAGGGTGCTGTAGAGCTTCGCCTTCTCACCGGAATAACCGTCGAGCGCCTTTGCGTTGGTTTCGCGGAAATTGGCGAGGGCCGCCGCGCGTGCGGTGTCGCTGTCGAGCCGGACGATGCGCCATGGCTCGGACAGCCCCACGGAGGGGGCGTAAAGAAAGGTGTCGAGGCACTGCCGCAGCAGCGCCTCGTCCACCGGATCGGTGCGGAAGCGGCGCACGTCGCGCCGCCACCGCATCAGGTCGATCAGGCCGGACTGGAAGTCTGATGTGAACCGCGACATTCCAGCGTGTGCCCGTCTTACTCTTCGGTCGCCTCTTCGGAAGCGGTCTCTTCTGCCGGGGCTTCCTCGGCCGGGGCATTGGCGGCTTCGGCGGCGGCCTTGGCTTTCTCGGCCTTCTCCTCGGCGCGGTCCTGGGCTTTCTGGCCCGGGGTGCCCTTCTTCGGGTTCGAGCGCTCTTTCTTGTCGAGCACGCCGGCGTTCTCGAGGAAGCGCGCAACGCGATCGGACGGCTGGGCGCCGTGATCCATCCAGTGCTGGATGCGCTCGACGTTCATCTTGACGCGGTCTTCGCTGTCTTTCGGCAGAAGCGGGTTGTAGGTGCCCAGCTTCTCGATGAAGCGGCCGTCACGCGGCATGCGGCTGTCGGCAGCCACGATGCTGTAGAAGGGGCGTTTCTTGCTGCCACCACGGGACAGGCGGATTTTCATGGCCATTGCGATTTCTCCTTTTGAATGGCGTTGGTTTGGTGGGGCGTGCCCACCCTACGATTGGTGTTGCTGGTGATGCCGGATCACCTCGGCGATGATGAAGTTCAGGAACTTCTTGGCGAAATCCGGGTCGAGATCGGCCTGGGTCGCCAGGTCTTCGAGCCGTGCGATCTGGGCCTCTTCGCGGGCCGGATCGGACGGGGGAAGGTCATGTTCGGCCTTGAGCTTGCCCACGGCCTGGGTGTGTTTGAAGCGCTCGCCGAGCGTGTAGACGAGGATCGCGTCGAGCCTGTCGATGCTCTCGCGGTGTTCCTTCAGCAGCGTGGCGGCGCGTGTGGTCGCGTCAGTCAATGGGCATCCCCTTCGGTTTGAAGAGCGGGTCGCAGTAATGCTCGATTTCCAGTTCGATCCCGTCGAGGATCTGGCCGGATTTCAGCCGCTCGGGGCTGGGGTGGCGGTAGACCGCGTCGTTGCCGTCGATGGTGGCGGCGGACGGGTCCTTGACCGCACCCAGACGTTCGGCGAGGCGGATGGAGTCGAGGTTCTTGGGGTCGATGTAGCTGACCGCGTTGTCCCAGCCGAGCTCGGCATAGAGGTATTTCCGAACCCGGTGCGTGGCTTCGAGCGCGTAGCCGTGGCCGGCCTCTTCGGGCCAGATGATCCAGGCAAGCTCGCGTTCGGGCCAGGCGGCGGGGAACCAGCCGCCGGCCATGCCGAGGGTGCGGTCGTTCTTCTTGTCGTGGATCATCCACATGCCGTAGCCGCGAATGTTCCAGTGGCCGATTTCGGCGGCGTAGAGCATCCAGGTCTCATACGGGTTGAGCGGGCCGCCCATGAAGCGCGAGCGGTACGAGGCGAAAGTGGCCTTGAAGTTCGGATAGTCCTGCGGCTCGGGGCCGCGCAGGACAAGCCGGCGGGTTTCGAGGGCGGGGATGTGCGCGGTCGCCATGTCAGCAGCCCTCCTCTGTCGGATGGCGCCAGAGCTGGCAGGGCTGGCCCAGCAGTTCGACATCGCGCTCGTGCCAGCAGCCGAGACGTTCGGCCAGGCGCAGCGAGCGGGTGTTGGACGGGTTGATGTAGGACATGATGGAATTCATGCCGAGATGTTCGGCGGCATGGCGGCGGGCGGCGCGGCAGGCCTGGTAGGCATAGCCCTTGCCCTCGTAGCCGTCGTAGATGTGCCAGCCCAGTTCCGGCTCGTGCCAGCCGTCATTGTAGATCACGCCGACGCGGCCGGCGGCCTGGCCCGTGCTGCGGTGTTCGAGCATCCACATGCCGTAGCCCCGCAATGTCCAGTGGCCGATGCCGGCCATGAAGGAACGCCAGCTTTCATAGCGTTGCTGCGGCCCGCCGACGAAGCGCGACCGGTCGGAGGCGGCAAAGTCGGCGAAGGCGTCGAAATCCCTCTCGCAATAGCCGCGGAGGATCAGGTCTTCGGTTTCGATCACGGGGACGGAGGCGGGCAGGGACATCAGGCGTAGGCCTCCGGGCTGCCGTCATTGTCGGTTTCGATCCCGAGCTCCGCGGGGCCCGGGTGACGATAGAGCATGTCCTCGCCCATGTTGGGGTTGTGGTAGGTGCGCTCGTAATGGGCGCCCATGCGTTCGGCCAGCGCGACCGAGCGGGCGTTGCCGGGCACGATGTTCGAGGTGAGCGTGGTGAGGCCGAGGTCGGTGTAGGCCCAGTCGCGGGCGCGGGTGGCGGCCTCGAAGGCGATGCCCTTGCCTTCGTAGCCGTCATAGACGACCCAGCCGACTTCCGGTTCTGGCCAGCCTTCGGGTTCCCATATGCCGGAGATGCCGCAGGGGGTGCCGGTCTCTTTCAGCTCGATGGTGAAATAGCCGTAGCCGCGCAGGGCCCAGTGGCCGATATTGGCGGCGAACCAGCGCCAGGCGGTCGGGCGGTCTTTTTCCACCCCGAAGCCCCAGGCGCGGACCGGGTCGGTGAGGAAGGCGCAGAGCGGCTCGAAATCGGCCGGTTCCGGCGCGCGCAGGATCAGGCGGGGGGTCTCCAGCCGGGGAATTTGCAGCGTCAGGGTCATTGCGCGGCTCTTTCCGCCGGGCGGGCATGGCGGTAGACGAGGTCGGTTGCGTCTTCGCCGGGCGCGTCGCGGTCGAGGGTTGCGCCAAGGCGTTCGGCCAGCGCGATGGAGCGGGTGTTGGCCGGGTCGATATAGCTGACCAGCGTGGGCAGGCCGCGTTCGGTGAAGGCCCAGTCGCGGGCGGCGGTGGCGGCCTCGAAGGCGTAGCCGTGGCCCTCGTGCCCGTCGTAGAGGTGCCAGCCGATCTCGGTTTCCGGGTAGGTGTCGTGGTTGAGGATGCTGACCGCGCCGACAAGGGCGCCGTCGGTGCGGCGCTCGACATGCCAGGGCCCGTAGCCGAAGAGCGGCCAGTGGCCCAGCTCGGCGGCGAATTCCTTCCACGCGGCGGGGCGGTCGAGCTGGAACATGTGCGCGGCGCGGTCGCTGGCGACGAGGGTGCAATAGGCCTCGAATTCCTCGACACGCGGGGCGCGGAGGATCAGGCGGGCGGTTTCGAGGCGGGGGATCAGCACGGTCTGGGTCATGCCGCTTTCCCCCGGTTGGAAAGGGCGATGTCGATGGCGCGCCAGACGATCATGCCGGCGATCATGGAGAGCAGAAAGATGATGCCCTGCGTGCCGCCGTAGGAGAGCGACGCCATGGCCGGGCCGGGGCAGAGGCCGGCGAGGGCCCAGCCGACGCCGAAGAGGGCCGAGCCGGTAATGAGGCGCGTGTCGAGCTTCACGCCGGGTTTAGGCGGGATGGGCGTGCCGAGGGTGGCCGACTGGCGATGGGCGGCGACGCGCCAGGCGATGGCCATCGGGAGGATGGCCCCGCCCAGGACGAAGGCGAGCGTGGGATCCCACGCGCCGAAGATGTCGAGCCAGCCCTGCACCTTGGTGGTGTCGGTCATGCCCGAGACCAGCAGACCGGCCCCGAAGAGGCCGCCGGCGAGGAAGGCGAAGAGCGCGCGCATTCAGATCACCCCCAGCAGGTGGCGGGCGATCAGCATGGTGGCGGCGCCGACGCCGAGATAGACCAGCGTGGCGACGATGCCGCGCGGCGAGAGGCGCGAGATGCCGCAGACGCCGTGTCCCGAGGTGCAGCCATTGGCCATGCGCGTGCCGATGCCGACGGCGAGGCCGGCGATGGCGACGATGAGAAGGTTGCCGGTGAGGTGGGTGTCGGGCCGGGTGGTGGCCAGGGCGATCAGGGCGGGCACGCCGACGAGACCGGCGAGGAAGGCCAGCCTTTCGATCAGGTTCGACCAGCCGGAGCCATCGACCACGCCGCCGATCAGGCCGCTGGCGCCCATGATCCGGCCGTTGACCAGCAGGAACAGCGCCGCCGCGCTGCCGATCATCAGGCCACCGATCAGGCCGGATATCCAGTCGGGCTGGATCATTTCTTCTTACCGAATCCGCTGAGGCCCGGGGGCAGGGACTGGCCGCCGCCCATGCCGGGGAAGCCGCCGGGCATGCCGCGGCCCGAGCCCATCTGCTTGGCCGCCTGTTCGATGGCCTTGGGGTCCATGCCCTGCATGTCTTCGGGCGAGGGGCCGCCCTTGCCGAACATGCCTTTCATGGCCTGTTTCAGCATGCCGCCTTTGCCCATCTTGCCCATCTTCTTCATCATGTCGCCCATCTGCCGCTGCATCTTGAGCAGCTTGTTGAGCTCGGAGACTTCCATGCCGGCGCCCGCCGCGATGCGCTTCTTGCGGGAGGCCTGGAGGATCTTGGGATTGGCGCGTTCCTTCTTGGTCATGGACTGGATGAGGGCGATCTGGTGGGCGAGCATCTTGTCGTCGATGCCGGCGCCTTCCATCTGTTTCGCCATCTTGCCCATGCCGGGCATCATGCCCATCATGCCTTCCATGCCGCCCATCTTCTGCATCTGCTCGAGCTGCATCTTCAGGTCGTTCATGTTGAACTGACCCTTCTGGAAGCGCTTCATCATGCGCTCGGCCTGTTCGGCCTCGATGGTCTGCTGGGCCTTTTCGACGAGGCTGACGATGTCGCCCATGCCGAGGATGCGGCCGGCGATGCGCTCGGGCTCGAAGGTTTCGATGGCGTCCATCTTCTCGCCCGTGCCGACGAAGCGGATGGGCTTGCCGGTGATGGCGCGCATCGACAGCGCGGCGCCGCCGCGGCCGTCGCCATCCATCCGGGTGAGGACGACGCCGGAGACACCGATCTTGTCGTCGAATTCGGTGGCGACGTTGACGGCATCCTGACCGGTCAGGCCGTCGACCACGAGCAGGGTTTCGCGCGGGTTGGCGACGTCGCGGACGTCTGCCGCCTGCTGGATGAGTTCCGCGTCGATATGGAGGCGGCCGGCGGTGTCGAGCATGTAGACGTCGTAGCCGCCGAGGGAGGCCTGCGTCTTGGCGCGCTTGGCGATGGTGACCGGGTCTTCGCCCTTGACGATGGGCAGGGTGTCGACGCCGACCTGCTGGCCGAGGATCTGGAGCTGTTCCATGGCGGCCGGGCGGTTGACGTCGAGCGAGGCCATGAGCACGCGCTTGCCGTCGCGTTCCTTGAGGCGCTTGGCGAGCTTGGCGGTGGTGGTGGTTTTACCGGAGCCCTGCAGGCCGACCATCAGGATCGGGGCGGGGGCGTTGTCGATCTTGAGCGCGCCGGGGTCGCCTTCGCCGGTCAGCGTGTCGACCAGCGCGTCGTGGACGATCTTGACGACCTGCTGACCGGGGGTGACGGATTTCGTCACGGCCTGGCCGGTGGCCTGATCCTGGACCTTCTTGATGAAGTCGCGCGCGACGGGGAGCGAGACGTCGGCCTCGAGCAGCGCGACGCGGACTTCGCGCAGGGCCGTCTTGACGTCGTCTTCGGAAAGCGCGCCCTGTTTCGTCAGGCGGTCGAGGACGCCGGATAGGCGTTCTGATAGATTTTCAAACATGCCTGCGGCCTCCTTCGCCGGTTTCTGTCATGCCCCCTGAACATAAGAGAGGCGGTTCAAATCATAAACGCCCCCACGGGCGAAACTCGCTGGTGGGGGGCGATCCCGGGCATGGCCCATGGGACCGGAAGCGATAGGGACTTCCGGAAATTTGGGGTCGGTTAAGCCGAAAGCCGTTGGGAGTCAAGCGATCCGTGCTAGGTCTGGCCTTGGGGGAAAGGGACGGACGATGCGGGATGGCGTTGTTTTCGTGGCCACGGGGCCCGGCTATATCGAACTGGCGGTGCAGGCCGCCGAGAGTTTGCGCCTGACCAATCCGGGGTTGCCTGTGGATCTGTTCACCGATGATCCGGGCGCGCCGGGGCTGGAGATGTTTGACCGGGTGCATGCCGTGCCCTCGACGCATCCGCGCGTGAAGATCGACTGCCTGCCGCTGGCGCGGTTCGAGCGGGTGCTGTTTCTCGATTGCGACGTGCTGGTGATCTCGGCGCTGGGCGACCTGTTCGAGCTGGCCGAGCGGTTTCCGCTGTCGCTGGCGCATGACGTGCGGCGCCGGTCGGAGCTGATCCGGGCGGGGCATGCGCATGAGACGCCCTATGCCTTTCCGCAGTTCAATTCGGGCGTGATGCTGTATCGGAACGATGCGGAGATGGCGACGTTCTTCGGGGAATGGAAGCGGGCCTATGCGGCGGCGGGGCTGGAGCGCGACCAGGTGGTCCTGAAAGACCTGCTATGGGAGAGCGGCTTGCGGTTTTACGTGCTGCCGCCGGAGTTCAACCTGCGGCGGGTGACCGAGCTTGATGCGTGGGAGCCGATGGATGCGGTGCCGACGATCGTGCATTCGCATCGTTTGTTGCAGCATTTGCGGGATCAGGGCGGGCGGGTGCGCGACCTTGATACGCTTCGGGTGCTGGAGCGGCAGGCGCTGGCCGAGGAGTGGACGCGCGCGGGCGACGACACGCCGTGGCGGCCGGGCTGAGGGTCACGCTGGCTGATGCCGGGCGGTGCCGAGCCAGTCGTTGATGGCGGCGACCAGGCGTGCGGCGCCGGTGCCCGAAGAGAAGACATCGGTGATCGGGTGCAGGATCTCGCCCTCGCCGGTGCCGTCGTCGAGCACCAGCGCCGGGCGGAAGAGGCGCTGGCGGGATTTGCCAGAGCTGCCGGTGCATTCCGTGGTGGCGCGGACGAGTTCTACGAGGGGCAGGATGATTTCGCGGTGGCTGAGCATGGTGCGGCGGCGGATCGTGATGGTCCGGCGGGCCGCATCGAGGGTGACCTGAAGCCGTTCGACGAAAACGCACATTGCCGCGAATCCCAGGCCGCCGCCCAGCGTGCCGAACGCGAGCCCCATCCATTCGCCTGCGAAAAAGAGAACGACGCCCGGGGTGACGAAGGCCATGATGAAGGCGAAGAGCCCCAGGGCGAGCAGGACCGGCACCCGTTCGGCGACGAGCAGTTCTGGCGTGTTTCTGCGTATCTTCATCGGTTTCCCCGACAAGCCCCTGTGACCGAGGATACGCGAAAACCGGAAGATATGCCGGGAAAACCCGCCGCCCGCGTCGTGACGGGCGGCGGATTGCCAAAATAAGTGGCGGATCAGGCCGCTTCGCGCAGCGCGGCAACCTGCTCGAGCGCCTTGGACATGCTGGCCTCGGGGTCGATGCCCAGCCGGTCGGCGGCGACCACGGTGACGTCGGTGATGCCCATGAACCCGAGGATGAAGCGCAGGTAGGGCGTGGCATGATCGATTTCCGAGCCGACCTCGGTTCCGCCGGAGGCCAGCGCGACGATGACCCGTTTGCCGGTGAGCAGGCCGACGGGGCCTTGTTCGGTGTATTTGAAGGTCAGGCCGACGCGACCGACGAGGTCGATCCAGGCCTTGAGGGCGGCGGGGACGCTGAAGTTGTAGATCGGCAGGCCGATGACGACGGTGTCGGCTTCTTTCAGCTCGGCCACCAGCGCGTCGGATTGGGCGAGCACGGCCTGTTGCGCCGGGGTGCGGGTGTCGGCAGGGGTGAAGTTGGCCGCGACCCAGTCTTCGGTGACGTGCGGCAGGGGCGTCTCGGCGAGGTCGCGGGTGATGACACGGGCGCCGGGGTGATCGGCGACGATGCGCGCCGAGAGATCGCGGCTGACGGAATCGGTGTGGCGGGCGGAGGAATCGATGTGCAGGATGGTGTTGGTCATGGGGTGGTGTCCTTGGCGTGTGTTGTGATTGGCGACAAGATTGGCTTGTGCCATTGCGAACGCAACGATAGGTACGAGACAGGCTATGTTGATATTCGCACATGAATGGCAGGGACGACATGGATGAGGGCTGGAATCGGTCTGCCGGGGCCTGGCTGGCCCTGATGGGCCGGGACGGTGATTTCAGCCGCACGCATGTACTCGACGCGCCCATGCTGGCCCGGACCCGTGGTGCGACACGGGCGCTTGACGTAGGCTGCGGCGAGGGGCGGTTCTGTCGGATGATGGCGGCGCAGGTGCCCGAGGTGACGGGTCTCGACCCGACGCGGGCGCTGCTGGACGTTGCGCGGGAGCGCGGCGCTGCGGAATTTGTCGAAGGCCGGGCCGAGGACATGCCGTTCGACGATGGGGCTTTCGATCTCGTGGTGAGCTATCTGACGTTGATCGACATTCCGGACGCGTGGGCCGGGCTTTCCGAGATGGTGCGGGTGCTGTGCCCCGGCGGGCGCCTGCTGATCGCGAACCTGCAGGGCTGGCTGACCGCGGCGCAGACCAAGGCCGATGGCTGGTCTCGCGACGACGAGGGCGCGGCCAGCATGGTGGTCGACCGGTATTTCGAGGAACATGCCTTTCGCGGCGCGTGGAAGGGCATGTCGATCCTCAACTGGCACAGGCCGCTGGCGTGGTACATGCAAACGCTGCTGGGGCTCGGGCTGGAGCTGGTGCATTTCGACGAGCCGAAGGCAGAGGGCGGGGCAGAGGCCGAGCGCTATAACCGCGCGCCCTACCTGCTGATGATGGAATGGCGCAAACCTGCCGCGCGCGCGGCGAGACCCGGAGGATGAGTGATGCCGATGGACAACTGGGATGAAATCCGGACGGCGTATAACGTCGCCCGGATCGGGACGGTAAGCGGCGCGGCCGAAGTGCTTGGCGTGCACCATGCCACCGTGATCCGGCATATCGATGCCCTGGAGGAACGGCTGGGCGTGAAGCTGTTCCAGCGGCATGCGCGGGGCTACACCCCCACGGAAGCGGGCGAGGATCTGTTGCGCGTGGCGCAGGCGACGGATGACCAGTTCAGCCAGCTGGCCGGCCGCATAAAGGGGCGCGGCAACGACGTGTCGGGCGAATTGGTGGTCACGACGCTGGGCGGGCTGAGCCACCTGCTGGTGCCGGTGCTGGCGGATTTCCAGAAGGAGCATCCGGAGATCGTGGTGCGGTTCCTGACCGGCGAGCGGCTTTTTCGGCTGGAATATGGCGAGGCCCATGTGGCGGTGCGCGCCGGCAGCCCGCCCGATCAGCCGGACAACGTGGTGCAGCCCTTCCACAAGCAGCGGATCACCCTGTTCGCCAGCGAGGATTATGCCGAAAAGCGCGGGCTTCCGTCTGATGTGAGCGACTACCACAAGCATTCCTTCGTCAGCGCCGACGACCCCAAGTCGCGGGCGCCCTTCGCCAAGTGGTTGCGCGAGACGGTGCCGGAATCGTGCATCACCTTCCGCACCGGCGACGTGCACGCGATGCGGCGGGCGATCCGGGAAGGCGCCGGGATCGGGTTCATGTCGAGGCTGCAGGCGGCCGAGATCGGCGGGCTGATCGAGGTGACCGAGCCGCGCGAGGAATGGTCGGCGCCCTTGTGGCTGGTGACGCACATGGACCTGCACCGGACGACGAAGGTGCAGTCGTTCCTTGCCTTCCTGAAAGACCGGGCCCGGGCCTGGGAGGATCTATGACGGAAGCGATGAAGGGGCATCTTGCGATGCTCTGCTTCTCGATGCTTATCGCCGGCTCTTTCGCACTGGGCTCGATGGCGGCGAACCATATCGCGCCGACGGTTCTCAACGCGGTGCGGTTCTTGGCAGCGGCGGTGATCCTTGGCATCGCGGCGCATGTGGTGGCGGGCATTCCGTGCAAGGCTTTCGCGGCCCCGTGGCGCTACCTGCTGCTGGGCGGGTCGATGGGGCTGTACTTCGTGCTGATGTTCGAGGGGCTGAAGACGGCCGAGCCGGTGTCGGCGGCGGCGGTGTTCACACTGACGCCGATCCTGTCGGGGGTGTTCGGGTACCTGCTTCTTCGGCAGGTGACGACGGGGCGCATGGCGCTGGCGCTGACCGTGGGGGCGGTGGGCGCGCTCTGGGTGATCTTCGACGCGAGCTGGCAGGATTTCACTGCCTTCGACGTGGGGCGCGGCGAGATGGTCTATTTCTGGGGCTGCGTGGCGCATGCGGTCTATACGCCGATGGTGCGGCTGCTGAACCGCGGGGAAAAGCCGGTGGTGTTTTCCTTCGGGGCGCTGGTGGGGGCGGCGCTTCTGCTGACGGTGGCCGCGTGGCCGGACCTGAGAACGACGGACTGGGCCACGCTGCCGCCGATCGTCTGGATCACGATCGGGTACACGGCGCTGCTGGCGACCGCCCTGACCACGGTGCTGCTGCAATTCGCCAGCCTGCGCCTGCCGAGCGCCAAGGTGATGGCCTATACCTATCTCACGCCCACATGGGTGGCCTGCTGGCAGGCGGCGCTGGGCAAGGGGGTGCCGCCGGGGATGGTGCTGCTGGGCGTCGGCATGACGGTGGTGGCGCTGGTGCTCTTGCTGAAGGACGAGCATCCAGGCTGAGGCGGGAGAATTTTCCGTGGCGGAAAATTGCCCGGAAAATGGGATTTTCCGGTGCCTCCGGCGGGGGTATTTTTACCAAGAAAATGCGTTGGTGAGAGGCCTCGGATTGCGGTGGAGGCGCCTAGAGGAAGCCGGCGCTGTCGAGCTCCTCCTCGACCACGGCGAAGTCGATCGGGGTGGCGGCTTCGCTGGGGTGGGGCGTGTCGTCGGTCTTGGGCAGGACGGGCCGTATCAGGCTGACCTCGGACTGGGCGAAGGCCTCGATCTGGGCGGTGAAGGCGTCGAACACCTTGGGGCGGTGGCGGCGCTGGATGAGGCCGACGCGGCTGCCCGGCTGCATCGAGAAGGGCGCCAGGTGGAAGGCCGAGCCGTCGCCGCCGACGATGGTGCGCGCCGCCATGTAGCGGGCGAGCTGTTCCTCGATCGTGTGGTCCTGGGGGTGGAAGATGTCGTAGCCGGCGCGGCGCATCAGGTCTTCGATCTTCTGTTCGTCGTGGACCTGTTTTTCCTCCTGCTTGAGGGCGGAGCGGGAGATGTAGAGCCTTTCCGGCCCCTCGGGCTTGATATGCCGGGCGATGCGGGCGCGGATTTCGCGGCGGTAGATCCCGGTGCCGGCGACCCAGCCCAGCGGGCCGAAGCCGGGCGAGGGCAGGAGTAGCGTTTCATAGCGCGTGGGGTATTCGGCGAGGTGGACCGGCAACCCTTCAGACATCATCGAGAGGAACGAGCCGTAGCGGCGGTCGAGGGCGACGGAGAAATCCATGCCTTCCTTGGGGACGATGACGATGCCGTCTAGCTCGTCCCGGTAGGGGCCGAGGGCCCAGAGGCGGATCAGGGTCTCGACGACGAAATGTCCGAAATGGTGGCGCCCGATGCCGGCGAAGAGCCAGCGGCCGGGGATGATCTCGGCGAAGGGGGTGTCGCCCAGCTGCGGGATGCCCGAGAGGCGGGCGCCGGAGAGGAGCGTGCGCGACATCTGCCGGAAACTGCCATCGGCGCGGAAGACGCCACAGGCGCTGTCGGGGCCGGCCTCCATCGGCATGACGAGGGGCATCTGCAGCCGCTCGACGATAGCGGGGGGCAGACGGTCGGGCGAGAGGGGGACGTTGTTATCGGTCATCGGAGAGCTCCGCGGCGAGGAAGCGTTCGAAGGCGTCGAGGTTGACCGCCTCGAACTGTCCGAAGCTCTGCATCCAGATCGAGACGTCGCGCAGGGCATCCGGTTCGAGCTTGCACCACTTCACCCGACCGCGCTGTTCCTGCGTGATGAGACCCGCGCGGCTGAGGATGCCGAGATGCTTGGAGATCGCGGCCAGCGACATGTCGAACGGCTCGGCCACGTCGGTGACGGCCATGTCATCCTCGAGCAGCATGGTGAGGATGGCGCGGCGCGTGGGGTCGGCAAGGGCCGAGAAGGCGGCATCGAGCGGGTGTGACATGCCGCCTGTTAAGCCCGCTTGGGCGGGCGGCGTCAACGGGCTTGATGGAGGGGCCGGCTGCGGGCTCGGGCAACCTCAACCGAATGGTTGAATATGCGGAATCCGGGGTTTTGAGCGCCGCAGGGGCGGCGTCGCGCAAGCGCGGCGGGTCGGACGTTCTGAAAGACCGTTCAAAGTCAGTGGTTTAGGTGGCTGTTTCTGCGCTGCCGCGCGCGCTTGACTCGGTGCCCGCCCGCGCATAGCAAAGGCGCAACCGTTCCAGAGGGGCAGACCGTGACCGATCCCGATCAACGCGAGCGCATGGCGCAGCTTGAGGCAAGGATCGACCGGTTCAAGTCGAAGGACAAGCCTGAGACGTCCCACCAGAACGAAAGCTACAGCCAGGCACAGCTGGCGTGGCGCATGGTGATTGAACTCGTGACCGGTCTGGGGATCGGTTTCGGCATGGGGTACGGGCTGGACAGCCTTCTGGAGACCACTCCGGCGTTCCTCGTGGTGTTTACGATGCTGGGGTTCGTGGCGGGCATCAAGACGATGCTGCGCAGCGCCAAGGAGATCCAGCTGACGGAGGCCGACAAGGCCGCGGATGACGAGACGCCCGACGGGGCGGACGAGAAGAGGGTGAAAGATGGCGACTGAAGCAGCGAACGGTGCCGAACACGCAGAAGAAGCAGGCGGGCTGGTCTTCCACCCGATGGATCAGTTCATCGTCAAGCCGCTGTTCGGCGACGGGCCGGTCGGCATGTTCACCGTCACAAACGTGACGCTGTGGATGGGCCTGACGATCCTCGCGATCATCGCGCTGCTGGTTCTGGCGACGTCGGGCCGGGCGACGGTTCCGGGCCGCACGCAGTCGATTGCCGAGCTGGCCTATGGCTTCATCCGCAAGATGGTCGAGGACGTGGCCGGCAAGGATGCGCTGCCCTATTTCCCCTATATCATGACGCTGTTCATGTTCATCGTGGTGTCGAACTTCCTCGGGCTGATCCCGACGGCCTTCACCACCACCTCGCATATCGCCGTGACGGCCATCCTGGCGATGGCGGTCTTCCTGACGGTCACCGCGATCGGCTTCATCAAGCACGGTGCCGGTTTCCTCGAACTGTTCTGGATCAGCTCCGCGCCGCTGCCGCTGCGGCCGATCCTGGCGCTGATCGAGGTGATTTCCTACTTCGTGCGTCCGGTCAGCCACTCCATCCGTCTTGCCGGCAACATGATGGCCGGCCACGCCGTGATCAAGGTTTTCGCGGCCTTCGCGCCGCTGATCCTGGGCTCGATCGGTCTTGGCCTCATCGTGACGCCGCTGTCGATCCTGGCGATCACTGCGATCTACGCGCTCGAGGTTCTTGTGGCCTTCATCCAGGCCTACGTGTTCACGATCCTGACCTGTGTGTATCTGCGCGATGCGCTGCATCCGCACCACTAAGGATCACTTCACCCCTATTTTGCCAATTCCAACGTAAGGAGACATGAAATGGAAGGCGACATCGCACAAATGGGTGCTTACATCGGTGCTGGTCTGGCTAGCGTCGGTATGGGCGGGGCCGCAATCGGTATCGGCCACGTGGTTGGTAACTTCCTCGCGGGCGCCCTGCGCAACCCGTCGGCCGCTGGTGGTCAGACCGCGACCATGTTCATCGGTATCGCGTTCTCGGAAGCGCTGGGGATCTTCTCGTTCCTCGTCGCGCTTCTGCTGATGTTTGCCGTCTAAGCCTTACGGAATCTGATCCTTACGGTCGGGTGGCGGCGCATTGGCGCGGCCATCCGACTTATTCGGAATAGTTCCCAAGGAGGACGTCATGGCAAGCGAAACGCATGAAACTGTAAGTGCCTGCGTCGACAGTAGTGGTGGCGCGATCGGCCTGCCGCAGTTGTGCCCCGACTGGATGGGCAACCAGGTCTTCTGGCTGGTCGTCACGCTGATCGTGATCTTCTTCATCCTGTCGCGCCTCGCATTGCCGCGCATCGCCGCGGTTCTGGCCGAGCGTCAGGGGACGATTACCAACGATCTGGCCGCGGCCGAGGATCTCAAGGCGAAAGCCACCGAGGCCGAGGAAGCGTATAACAAGGCGCTGGCCGATGCGCGGGCGGAAGCCCAGAACATCATCGCCGCCACCAAGGCCGACATCAAGGCCGAGCTGGACGACGCCACCGCCAAGGCCGACGCCGAGATTGCCGCCAAGGCGGCCGAGGGCGAAAAGAAAATCAGCGAAATCCGCGCTTCGGCGATGGAGAGCGTCAAGGACGTGGCGGAAGCCACGGCACAGGAACTGGTTGCTGTCCTTGGGATCAAGGCAGACGACAAGACCATTGCCGACGCCGTGCAGTCGCGGGTCAAGGGGTAAGCGCCATGAAGAAGCTCATCGCAACTTTTGCCGCCCTGACCGCCGGAAGTCCCGCTCTGGCGGCGACAGGCCCGTTCTTCTCGCTCACCAACACCAATTTCGTGGTGCTGATCTCGTTCCTGCTGTTCCTTGCGCTTCTGGTTTATCTGAAGGTGCCGGGCCTGCTGGGCAAGCAGCTGGACAAGCGGGCCGAAGGCATCAAATCTGAGCTGGACGAGGCGCGCGCCATCCGCGAGGAGGCGCAGACGCTGCTGGCCAGCTACGAGCGGAAGCAGAAAGAGGTTCAGGGGCAGGCGGACCGGATCGTCGCCCACGCCAAGCAGGAGGCCGCCGAGGCCGCCGAAAAGGCCAAGGAAGACCTCAAGGTTTCGATCGAACGCCGGATCAAGGCTGCCGAAGAGCAGATTGCGTCGGCCGAGGCGAGCGCCGTCAAGGAAGTGCGCGACCGCGCCGTGACGGTGGCGGTGGCCGTGGCCAAGGAGGTCGTCGCGAAAGAGATCACCGCGACCCAGGCCAACAAGCTGATCGACGACTCGATCGCCGATGTCGAGGCCAAGCTGCACTGAGCGGCATCGGGCCTTGCCCATCGTGGAATTTGCAGACGGGCCGCCATGGGCGGCCCGTTGTTTTTCGGGCGCATTCAGAGTCTGTTAGCAAATAGTTAATCTCATATTAATGTTTTGTGCTGATGCTGCCGGAACGACGGGCGGCGCGGCCACCACGCACCGCCATCTACGATTGTGAAGGTGCTTGCGATGGGTTCAGTGAAACGACCAGACGATTTCATGTCTGTTAATATCGATCTAAATCGACCTGAGTTTTTTGCCGACGTTGCCACCACGCTGGCCGGTGAGCTGGAAGATACGATCGGTCTGGTCGAGGCGTCTTCGTTCGTCGGTCAGGTCGGCGAGGAACTTGGGGCGTCGATCAGTCGGCGTTATGGCGACGCGCTGGGCGGGCTACCGGTGGAGCCGGATGCGTTGGCCGGGATCCTGTCCGACCTAAAACGCCGCATCGGCGGCGATTTCGACGTCGAGTCGGTGAGTGAGACCGAGATCATCATGGTCAACACGTCGTGCCCCTTCTCCGACCGGGTGAAGGGCCGCCCTTCGCTCTGCATGATGACCACCAACGTGTTCGGGCGGATCGTTTCGGACGCGCGTGGCTATGCCAGGGTCAATATCGACAAGGCGATTGCCACTGGCCACCCGGGATGCCGTGTTCGGGTGAGCCTGATCGACGACCACGCGGGAGACGGGTTTGAGTTTTTCAGATGAGCATACGTCGATGCTTGCCGGGATACGAACGGTCGTATCCGCCCTGAAGAACCCGGCAATCGTGATCGATCTTTCCGGCCGTATTCATTGTGCCAATGCCGAGGCAATTGCCCTGACCGGCGACGCGGAGGGGGCCTCGCTGCTGGACATCGTCGTGTCGCAGGAAGAGCAGCTTCTGACCCGGTTGGCGCGGATGGCGCGCTCGAGCGCGTCGTCCTATGTCCGCCTGACCTTCCCCAATGGTCCGCCCACGATCTTCAATGGCGCGATGTTGCGCGGGGATGACGGGCGCAACAACGGGCTGATCCTGCTGGTTGCGGACAATGCCAGCGCGCTGATCGGCAAGTTCCTCAACCTCAAGTCCCACTCCCGCCGGATCCGGCAGCAGATGGATCACAGCCACCGGCGCCAGCGCGCCCTGCGTCAGGAAGCGGCACAGCTGAAGCGGCTGAGCGAGACAGATCCGCTGACCGGGCTGCTGAACGTGCGGGCCTTCGAGGAGAAGGTGCGCCGAGCCCTGGCTGACCGGCCCGGGCGGCCCGGGGCGCTGATCTTCCTCGACCTGAACGAATTCAAGCATGTCAACGACGCGCACGGGCACGAGGCAGGGGACAAGGTGCTCAAACACGTGGCCCACGCGCTGAGCTTCCCGCCGCACAGCTGGGTCGCCACGGCGCGCATCGGCGGTGACGAGTTCGCACTATGGATGCCGGGAACCGAGGCCGCCGCCGTTCCGGAGGTGCTGGCAGGGTTGCAGGCGCGCGTCTCGGTGCCCTACGCGTTGATCGGTCGTTCGGGGGAGCTTACCGAAATTCGCATGACGGCCGCGGCCGGCGCCGCGTGCTGCCCGGATGACGCCACCGGGTACGCAGCCTTGAAGCGCGTGGCCGACAGGCGGATGTATGCAAACAAGGCGGATAACCGTCCCGCACCGACGCGTCAGCCCGTCAAATGAAAGGAGGCCGTTGAACCGGCCCCTCAATCATTCCTGCCACTTCGTAGGGGTGTGCCTTGACCTGACAGTCAGATCTCGGGCACGAAAGTCGACCGGGCGGCGCGGACCGCGCGGCGTGAATGTCGGATTGGGAAAGCAGTCGCGGGGATAGCTTGCAGCCGGCCATGACATGGCGTGTCTGCTGTGCGTCCCGTCGCCGAAAGTTGCACGGCCTGCTCCCCGTTTCGGTGCGTCGTGCAGGGTTGGGCCTGCCGAGCATTGCTGTCTTACAAGGTATAGGCGAATCGCTGCGAATCGGTCAACAGGATGTGATTCGTTTTTCGCGAATCAATTTGAATTATTGTGCCAATGATCACCGCACGGGCAGGTCACGAAAAACCCGGCGGCGCACGGGGCGCCGCCGGGCTGTTTCACTTCGGACCCGGACGGGCCGGATCAGGCGTCGAGCCAGGTTTCCTCGAAATGCATTTCGCGGAACTGGTGGACGAAGTTGTTCTTCACCGCGTCGGTGTGGTGCTTGGTCTGGTTGCGCCAGTACGGCTGCACGATCGCGCCGTCATCCTGCAGCATGGTCTGCAGCTTGGCGGACAGCTCGCGGCGCTCGTCGGCGTCGAAGACGCCCAGCGCCTCTTCCAGCGTCGAGTCGAACTCGGGGTTGGAGTGCGCCGACTCGTTCCAGGCTTCGCCGGATTTGTACGCCAGCGCCAGAACCTGAACCCCCAGCGGGCGCGGGCCCCAGTTGGTGGTCGAGAACGGGTATTTCGTCCAGTCGTTCCAGAAGGACGACCCGGGGATCACCGTGCGCTTGATGTTGAAGCCGGCCTCGCGCAGCATCGCGCCGATGGCGTCGGTGGTCACCGTGCGCCAGTCGCCGTCGATCGAGATCAGCTCGAGCTCGGTCTCGCCATGCCCGGCGGCCTTGGCCATCTCGATGGCCGCGGCCGGATCGGCCGATTTCTTCTCGATCTCGGCATATTCCGGGTGGAAGGGCGCAACATGGTGGTTCTCGGCCGGGATGCCGTCACCGTTGATGCCGAGCTGCAGCGCGATGTTGTTGTCGACCGCCATCTGAATGGCGTTGCGAAGCTCCTTGCTGGTGTAGGGCTCGGTGTCCGCCCGCATCCGGGCGACGATGGTGTTGGCGGTCGCTTTCGACTGCTTCACGAGACCGAGACCGTCGAGCGTGTCGATGAAGTCGGCGGTGGTTTCGTCGTTGATGTCGATCTCGCCGCCGTCGAAGGCCGCCACGATGGCCGCGCCGTCGGTGCCGAAGTCGATGAACTTGATGCCGTCGAGATAGGCCTCGCCGCCCCACCATTCACCGTTCTCGCGGCGCTTCACCTCGGCGCCGGTGCCGATTTCCATCGACACGAATTCGAACGGGCCGGTGCCGATCGGCGATTTCGACAGGTCGCTGTCGTCGCCATGGCTGCGGTGCACCACGAGCGCCGGGTAGTCGGACATGCCCGCGATGAGCGAGATGTCGGGGCGCGGCAGGTGCAGCTTGATGGTGTAGTCGTCGACGCGCTCGATGGCGCCTTCGGCAACCTTGTTGGTTTCGGAGTCGATCAGCGGCGACATGCGCGACGCCATCGAGTTGCCCTCGACCGTCTTGTCGCACCAGCGGGTGATGTTGTGGATCACGTCGTCGGCGTCGAAGGTGTCGCCGTTGTTCCACGTCACGCCCTGGCGGACGTTGAGGGTGTACATGGTGGCGTCATCCGACACTTCCCAGCTTTCCAGGAGCATCGGCTTGAAGGTGAAGTCGACATCCCAGCGCACCAGCGGTTCGCAGAACTGGCGGACGAGGTTGCCCGGCTCGGTCCAGGCGAATTTGCGCGGATCCTGGATTTCCAGAACGCGGCTGGCAACGCGCAGGACGCCGCCCTTCTTGGGCTCTTCCTGGGCGTGGGCCGCGGTCGGTGCGGCCATGCCGATCAGCCCGTAGGCCGCGGCCGACGTGGCGCCGAAGGTGGTGGCCATCGCGAGAAACTCGCGCCGATCCAGTTTGCCGGCCTTCACGTCGTCTGCGAGTTGGCGCACGACGGGGCGTACTGCTTCCGTCTGTGTGTCCTCAGTCATTTGGTTCTCCCTGTGTGTTTCATTTTCATGAGGTGTTTTCAGTTGCGTATCCCGGGTCAAGCTTACCCTAGAGTTGGCAGTGATCCAGTGATTTCTTGGCATCCCGATTGCCGCGACCGCTGGCCGGGCTTTGCCGAGAATGCGGGCGCGGCCCGCGGGGGCCTGTAATTTTTTCGACTTAATATGACGCGTTTGCGACATCAGGGTGTGTTCTGGTCGCTTTTATTGGACATCCCTGTTCAATCGAGCGGCGGCGCCCCTCCGGCGGCGGTGCCACGGTCGATGTAATCGGCCAGCCGTGCGGCCCGTTCTGCCCCTTTTGCAGGCGGTTCGAAGGTGTCGAGCACGCCTTGCCAGATGGCGGTGGCGCGGGTGGCCGAATCGGCTGCGCCGGCCGCCTCCCAGGTGCCGAAATTGTCGAGATTGGCGACCAGCGGCGGGTAGAACGCATCGCGGTAGCGTTCCATCGTGTGGGCGGCGGCGAAGAAGTGGCCGCCCGGCTGAACCTCTGCCAGCGCGTCAAAGCCGATCTCGTCGGAAGAGCCGTCGGTGGGTTGGCAAAGCTCGGCGAGGGATTGCACGACCTCCAGGTCGTTGATGAACTTCTCGTAGCCGAAGCTGAGGCCGCCCTCGAGCCAGCCGGCGCTGTGCACGCAGATCGTGGCCTGCGACATCAGGCAGCCCCAGAGGCCCATGTCGTTTTCGCCCGCGCCCTGCATGTCGGTGGTGACCGAAGCCGAGCCGGCCGCCGAGCGCCAGGGCAACCCGAGGAGACGGGCGAGCTGCCCCGAGCCCAGCTGCATCTTGACATGCTCCGGCGTGCCGAAGGCCGGAGAACCCGAGCGCATGTCGACATTGGAGCTGAAGCCGCCATAGGTGACGGGCGCGCCGGGACGGGCGAGTTGCGCGAGCGTGATGCCCATCAGCGCCTCGGCATGTTGCAGGGTCAGGGCGCCGGCGACGGTGACGGGGGCCATGGCGCCGGCAAGGCAGAAGGGGGTGATGATGAGCATCTGGTTGGCGCGGGCGAAGTCGATGATGCCCTGCGCCATCGGCCGGTCGAGCATGCGCGGCGAGTTGGTGTTGATGTTGGTGGCAGCCCAGACCTGGCTGTCGAACTCCTCGTCGGAGAGGTCCAGGGCGAGGCGGATCATGTCGAACCCCTGTTCGACCTGTCCGCGCCCCCGGGAATAGACGAAGAGCGTCTTGTCGCCGAGTTCGAGCTGGGCGGTCATGGTGGCGTAATGGCGCAGGTGCACCGGCACGTCCTGTGGCTCCACGCAGGGCGAGAAGCCATGGATGACGTCGAAACTCTGGCACAGCTTGACGGTTTCGCGGAACGCCTCGAGCGTGCCGGGGCGGCGGCCGCGGACGCGGTCGGAGGCGTTGGGGCAGCCGGCGCCGGGTTTGAAAACCAGCGCGCCGGGCTCGAACGTGACAGCATGGTCGGGGTTGGAGGCATTCTGGGTAAAGCTGCGCGGGGCGGTTTCGAGCGCGGCCTCGACGATGTCGCGGCCGATAAACACCATGTCATCCTGAACCGTGGCGCCGGCGGCGGCGAAGATATCGCGGGCCTCGTCGAGCAGGATCTTGACGCCGAGTTCCTCGAGCACGCGCAGGGCGGTGGCGTGGATGTTGGCAACCTCGTCGTCGGAGAAGATCGGCTGGGGCGTGAAGGGGTTTTTCAGGTGGCGGTAACGGAGCGAGCGCTGGGGGCTCTCGGGTACGGAGGTGCGGCCCCGGCGGCGTGATTTGTGGCGCGGTTTCGCGCTTGTCGGGTCATTTGGCATGGAAGCGCACCATCTGGCGGATGACGTTGTCGAAATTGGCGTTGATGCCAAGCTCGGCTGGTTGGGTGAGGTCGATGGCGCGGGTGCGTTCCAGAATCGCACGGGCGGCGATCTGGGTTTCCATCCGGGCGAGCGGAGCGCCAAGGCAAAGATGCAGGCCCTGACCGAAGCCCAGGTGGCGGTTTGGCGTGCGGTCGGGGCGGAAGTCGTCGGGCGCGTCGAACTGTCCGGGGTCACGATTGGCGGCGGTGAGCCAGACCACCACCAGCCCGCCCTTGGGGATGGTGACGCCGGAGAGCGTGGTCTCCTCGAGCGCAAAACGGTCGATGTTGCGGATGGAGTTGCGCATGCGGATGGTTTCCTCGACCGCGCCTTGGGTCATGTCGGGATAGGCGCGCAGGCGGGCGGCCTGATCGGGAAAGGCATCGAGCAGGCGAACAAAATTGGTGATGAGGTTGGTGGTGGTTTCGTTGCCGGCCAGAAGAAGGAGCATGGCCATCGACAAAACCTCGCCTTCGGAGAGCTTCTGCCCATCGACCTCGACCGAGGAGAAGGCCGAGATCAGGTCACCCTCTCGCGGGTGCTTGCGACGATGTTCCAGGTGATCCTTGAAATAGGCGGTCAGTTCCTCGCCGGTTTCGCGGCCGCGTCGCGCCATCGAGGGGTCGATTTCGGACAGCCACGTCGAGGCACCGGAATTGTCGCCCAGCACGGCTGTCCAGCGGCGGATCTGTTCCATGTCGGCCAGGGGCAGGCCGAGGATTGCGGTGATCATGGCGACGGTGATGCGCGCGGCGAAATCCTCGACGAGGTCGAACTCTTCGCCGGAAAGGGCCATTTCCATGCGTTCTTCCACGACGGTTTCGACGGCGGGCCGGAAGCTTTCGATGAATTTCGGCATGAAGACGCGGTTGCCGATCATCCGAAGGCGGCGGTGCCGGTCGCCGGTGGCCGAGATCATGTTGTTGAAGAGAAAGCCGAGATTGGCGTCGGCGAAGTCGCCCTGCGCCTGAAGCGCGCGGTTGGAGGAAAAGACCTCTGGCGTCAGAAGCACGTGTCGCACGTCGTCGTAGCGCAGGATGTGCCAGCTTTCGACGAGGCCGGGGGATAGATGCACGACGCCCGGGTTGGCCTGCAACGCCGCCAGCACCGGGTAGGGGTTCTGCCGGAAGGTGGGCGAGGTCATGGCGTTGAAGTCGAGATGCATCATGGAGGGCAGATTACCGGAAAAGCGGGGCGCGCCAAGTGGGCGCATGGGGAATGGGCTTGAGGCCCGGGCGGCACGCGGCTAATTCAGGCAGAGCAAGGAGGGCGCGATGAGCCTCAACACGTTCGGACATGTCTTTCGGGTCACCACATGGGGTGAAAGCCACGGGCCCGCGCTTGGCGCCACGGTCGATGGCTGTCCGCCGGGTGTGCCGGTAGACGAGGCATTCCTGCAGCAGTGGCTCGACAAGCGGCGCCCGGGTCAGAGCAAGCACACCACCCAGCGGAAAGAACCGGATGCGGTGAAGATCCTGTCGGGGGTGTTCGAGGGCAAGACCACGGGCACGCCGGTGCAGTTGATGATCGAGAACACCGACCAACGCTCGAAGGATTACGGCGAGATTGCTCAGACCTTCCGGCCCGGCCATGCGGATATCACCTACCACCAGAAATACGGGATCAGGGATTACCGCGGCGGTGGGCGGTCATCGGCGCGGGAAACGGCGGCGCGGGTTGCGGCCGGCGGGCTGGCGCGGGCGGCTTTGAATGAACTGGTGCCGGGGCTAGAGATCACTGGCTACATGACCCGTATGGGCGAGATGGAGATCGACCGCGCGCGGTTCGACTGGGAGACCATCGCGCAGAACGATTTCTGGATGCCCGACGCGGAGGCGCTGCCGGATTGGGAGAAATACCTGCAGGAGATCCGCAAGGGCCAGAACTCGGTGGGAGCCGAGATCGAGGTTTGCGCGCGGGGCGTGCCGGCCGGGCTGGGGGCGCCGATCTACGGCAAGCTCGACACCGATCTGGCGGCGGCCTGCATGTCGATCAACGCCGTGAAGGGCGTTGAGATCGGCGAGGGCATGGCGGCGGCCCGGCTGACAGGCACGGCCAATGCCGACGAGATTTTCATGGGAGAGGACGGGCCGGAATATTCATCGAACCATTCCGGCGGCATACTAGGGGGGATTTCCACCGGTCAGGATATCGTGGTGCGCTTCGCAGTGAAGCCCACCTCGTCGATCCTGACGCCACGCCGGTCGATCCGGCTGGACGGTTCACCCACGGAGGTGGTGACAAAGGGGCGGCATGACCCCTGCGTCGGTATCCGCGCCGTGCCGGTGGGCGAGGCAATGGTGGCTTGCGTGATCCTCGACCACCTGCTGCTCGACAGGGCTCAGACCGGAGGAGTACGCGGCCAGATCGGCCCGTGATAGAGGTTCTCTCGATTACATTCCCGCTCTTTGCGGCGATTGCGCTGGGCTATGGCTCGGTTGCTTTCGGGTTGTTCAGTAGCGACGACATGAAGGTGCTGGGGCGGTATGTTCTGAACATCGCGCTGCCGCCGCTGCTGTTCAACGCCGTGGCGGGGCGGGACCTGGGCGAGGTGCTGCACCCCGGATATCTTCTGGTGTACCTGAGTGCCGGTGTGGCGACGATGCTGATCGGGTATGTTGCCGTGACGCTGTCGGGCACCGGGCCGGCCCGGCGGGCGGTGGCGGTCATGGGAATGGTGGTGCCGAACTCGGCTTTCGTCGGGTATCCGGCGCTGTTGCTGACGCTGCCGGATATCGCAGGGCAGGTGCTGGTTCTGAATTTCCTTGTCGAGAACGTCATCCTGATCCCGCTGGGGCTGATCCTGTTGGACCTGTCCCGGCCCCGGCCAGGGCGGACGATTACGGGCGTTCTGGGCGGGATCGCGAAAGACTTCTTCAGCCGGCCTTTCGTGATCGGGCTTATGCTGGGGCTGGTGGTGTCGGTGACCGGCCTGCCTTACCCCGAGCCGGTGGAGCGGTTCCTGTCGCTTCTTGCCGGGTCGGCCGGTGCGCTGGCGCTGGTGGTGATCGGCGGCACGCTTTACGGCCTTCCGATGCGGGGCGATCGCGCGCTGGCCGGCGGGATCGCGGCGGGCAAGCTGATGCTGCACCCGCTGATGGCGGCAGTGGCGGTGGCGATTTATTCGGTGGCGGGGGTGGTGGTGCTGCCCGACGAGTTTCGTCAGGCGGCGATCCTGTCGGCAGCGATTCCGATGTTCAGCATCTATATCATCCTGGCCCAGCCCTATGGGCATGATGGTATCGCCTCGATCGCTCTGCTGACCGCGGTGATCTCGTCCTTCGTGACGCTTTCGCTGGTGTTGTGGCTGCTCTAGCGAGGGTCAGCCGCCCGGCATGAGAAGGGCGGCGGTATGGTCGTCGGCGGGCAGGAAGGTCTCGATGGCCAGTTCCGACAGCGCGATGTCGAGCGCCGTACCGAACACGGTGGTGGTGCTGAGGAAGGACAGAACGCCGTGCTCCGTGCACAGCCGGAACGGGATGGCGATGCCGGACGGATGACCGGGGCCGCCGGGCCGGTAAGGCGCGGCGCCGGGGGGCACGGGGTAGGTCTTCAACTCCTCCAGCAGGGCGACAAGGCCCGGGTCGGCTGTCTGGTCGATGATCTCACGCAGCCGGTGGAAGATATGCGCGCGCCATTCGCGGAAGTTCTCGATGCGCGGGGCAAGGCCGCCGGGGTGCAGCGTCAGGCGCAGGGCGTTGACCGGCGGTTCGAGCAGCGTGGGGTCGATCCCCTCGAGCAGGGCGGTGACGCCGGCATTGGCGTGCAGCATGGTCCAGTGCCGGTCGATGGCAAGCGCCGGGAAGGGTTCGTGATGCTTGAGGATGATTTGCACCGCTCGCTGCGCCGCCACGCTTTCGGGGTCGTCCGGGTCGCGCTCTCTATAGGCCGGGGCGAAGCCTGCGGCCACCAGCAGGGCGTTGCGCTCGCGCAGGGGGATGGCCAGCGTCTCGGCCAGTCGCAGCACCATCTCGCGGCTGGGGCGGCTGCGGCCGGATTCGATGAAGCTCAGGTGGCGCTGGGAAATCTCGCTGTCGGCCGAGAGGGCCAATTGGCTGAGCGAGCGGCGATTGCGCCAGAGGCGGAGCATGGGGCCGAAGGTGATATCTTGGGTCGCTGTCATGGGCCGATCTTACCGGAACCGGCGCTGGGGCCAATTACCCGTGACGTAATCGACCGGGCGACCAGGGCCCGCCAGATTGGGTGACGTGACCTAAACGCCAGACAAGGAGGTTTCCCATGGCTACGCCTCACGCATCTTTTCCCCTTCGCTCCATTTTGCTCTTCGATGCGGCGGCCTGTCTTGGCTTGGGCGCGCTGCTGGTGGCGCTGGCCGAAACGCTGGCCGGGGTGATGGCCCTGCCGGCGCCCTTGCTGTTCTGGGCCGGGATGATCCTGTTCCCCGTGGCCCTGTTCATGGGCATCGTGGCGCTGTGGCTGCCCGGCAACCAGCCGGCGGTGATGCTGGTGATCCTCGGCAATGTGCTGTGGGTTGTGGCGAGCGTTGCCTTGCTCCTCGGGCTGGTCGCGCCGAATGTGCTGGGCGTGATCTTCGTCTTGGGGCAGGCGGCGTTTGTGGCGGTTCTGGCACGGCTGGAGCAACTGGCCCTGCGCGCGGCCTGTTCGCGGCAACGGGAGGCGGCCTGAGTCATGGCAGAGCATGAAACCTCGAAGGCATATGCCGTCGCGATCCTGCAAGAGGTCGAGGTGGGCCCCGAGATCGTGACCTATCTCGAGCGGATCGACGCGACCCTTGCGCCCTTTGGCGGGCGGTTCATCATCCATGGCGGCGAGGTGACCGAGCTTGAGGGGGCATGGCAGGGAGACCTGATCGTGATCGAGTTCCCCGATGGAGCGGCGGCGCGCGGCTGGTACACCTCGCCCGCCTACCGGGCGATCCTGCCGCTCAGAACCGCGCATTCGAAGGGTCCGGCGATCGTGATCCCGGGTGTCGGGGCGGGGCATGCGGCGACCGATGTTCTGGTCTGAGCCCGGCAGGCCCGGCGCGGCGTCACTTTGCGGGCGTCGCGCTGGCCGGTTTGCGGTGCTGCCGCGAGAGCTGTACCGCGAGGATGCCGCCGGTTACGACAAGAACGCCGATCACGTCCCACGCGCCGAGCGTTTCACTGAGGATCACCGCGGCGATGGCCACCCCGAGGAACGGGTTGAGGAAGTGGAAGGTGGCGGCCTTGATCGCGCCGATCCGGTTGACCAGCAGGAACCACACGAGCGTGGCGGCAAGGCCGGGCACCAGCGTCGTGTAGAGGAAGGCGACGACCAGCTGCCACGACCATGTGACCTCGAACGTTTCCGTGGCCGCCCCGAAGATGCCGAGGGCGGCGCTGCCCACCAGCATCTGCAGGCCCACCACCATCAGGAAGTTGCCCCCGGATGTCGCCCCGCGCACGGCAAGCGTGGCGAAGGTGAGCGCGATGACGCCCAGCACGCAAAGCGTGACGCCGTACATGTCGGCCCCGCCCTGGATGCGGGTGCCCATGATGATCGCCACGCCGATCACCCCGGCGACAAGGCCGAAAACCCCGAGCGGCCCGATCTTCTCTCCGAAGATGGCCCAGCTGGCCAGCCCCACCAGAAGCGGCATGGTCGAGGCGATGATCGCGGCGAGCGAGGCCTCGACCGTCTGCATGGCGACGAAGTTGAGCCCGAGATAGAGCGCGTTCTGGCAGATGCCGAAGATGATCGTCGCGCGCCATTGGGCCGGGGTGAGCCGCCAGCTTTGCCCCAGCAACCGGGCGATCAGCACGCCCAGAAGCCCCGAGATCAGGAAACGCAGCGCCAGCGCAGAAACGGGCGGGGCGGCGACGACGATGAACTTGGCCGAGGTGAAGGCGCTGGACCACATGAAGGCAAAGGCCAGCCCCATGACGATTGCCCTGATATCCATGATGTCCCTCGCCTCCCGACACGTGAAAAGGGCCGCCCCCTTGCGGGGGCGACCCTTTCCGAAACTCGTGCCGATTACAAGATCAGTCGTTCACACTGTCCTTGAGGGCCTTGGCGATGGTCATCTTCACGACCTTGTCCGCGGGCTTCTGGATCTGTTCGCCGGTGGCGGGGTTGCGCACCATCCGGGCCGGGCGTTCGCGGCAATAGATCTTGCCGACGCCGGGCAGGGTGACCGCGCCACCGCCAGACACTTCGCGGGTGATCACGTTGACAACCGCATCCAAGGCCGCGCTTGCGGATTTCTTGTCGGCGCCCATCTCGTCTGCGAGCGCTGCGACCAACTGCGTTTTCGTCATCGGTTTTGCCATTTTCTGGTCTCCTTCATCTGCCCGTTCCTATGGGCCTCCTGCGGCGATTTAACTGTATCTTGAGGGCGAACACAACGAATAGTGTAAGAAAAGAAGGGTTTTTCGCCGATTTTGGGGTGATTTTTCCGCCTCAGAGGAAGGCTGTCTCGTCGAAACTGCGCAATTTCCGGCTGTGGATACGTTCCAGCGGCATGTCGCGCAAGGTTTCCATGGCGCGGATTCCGATCATCAGGTGCCGCGCGACCTGGGTCTTGTAGAAGTCGCTGGCCATGCCGGGAAGCTTCAATTCGCCGTGCAGCGGCTTGTCGCTGACACAAAGGAGCGTGCCATAGGGCACCCGGAAGCGGAAACCGTTGGCGGCGATGGTGGCGCTTTCCATGTCGAGCGCGATGGCGCGGGATTGCGACAGGCGCTGCACCGGCCCGGACTGGTCGCGCAGTTCCCAGTTGCGGTTGTCGAAACTGGCCACGGTACCGGTGCGCATGATGCGCTTGAGGTCGTAGCCCTTGAGCTGGGTTTCCACCGCGACCGCCTCTTCCAGCGCGATCTGGATCTCGGCCAGGGCCGGGATCGGCACCCAGGCCGGCAGATCGGCGTCGAGCACGCCATCCTCGCGCAGGTAGGCATGGGCGAGAACGAAATCACCAAGGCTCTGCGTGTTCCGGAGGCCCGCGCAATGGCCCACCATCACCCAGGCATGCGGGCGCAGCACGGCGATGTGGTCGGTCGCCGTCTTGGCGTTCGAGGGGCCGACGCCGATGTTGACCAGCGTGATGCCCGCCGCGCCGGGGCGCGTCAGGTGATAGGTCGGCATTTGCGGCAGTTTCAGCGGCAGGTCGAGCGGTGCGTCGGGGTCGGTGATGGTGGCATTGCCGGGGCCCACGAAGCTTTCGTAGCCGCTGTCGGGGTCGGCCAGCATCTTGCGGGCGTAGGCTTCGAACTCCGAGACGTAGAACTGGTAGTTTGTGAACAGCACGTGGTTCTGGAAATGCTCGGGCGCCGTGGCGGTGTAATGAGACAGCCGGGCGAGGGAATAGTCGACCCGCTGTGCCGTGAAGGGCGCCAGCGCGCCGGCGCCGTCGGGCCTAGGCTGGAACGTGCCGTTGACGATGTCGTCATTGGTGGTCGACAGGTCCGGCACGTCAAAATAGTCGCGCAGGGTGAAATCCATCGCGCCTTCCTGGGGCACGGTGAGACCGGCGTCGTTGGCCACGGCGAAATGCACCGGCATCGGCGTGTCGGAAACGCCGATGGTGACGGGAACGTCGTGGTTGTCCATCACCAGCTTGAGCTGCTGCATCAGGTAGTGGCGGAACATCCGGGGCCGGGTGACGGTGGTGGCGTTGGTGCCCGGCTCGGCCACGTGGCCAAAGCTGAGGCGGCTGTCGATCTGGGCAAAGCTGGTCGTGGTGATGCGGATTTCAGGGTAATAGGCGCGGATACGGTGGCTGGGCGCGCCGTTGACGACCGCATCGGAGAAGGCATCGCACAGGAAGGCCGAGGCGGTGTCGTAAAGCTCGATCAGCCGGTCGACGGCCTTGCCTGTGTCGCGGAATTGCTCTGCGGCGGGAAGGTCGGGGGAATGCACCCCGCCGGACAGATCGGTTGGCGCCATCAAATTGTTCCTGTCACATTCAAGTTTTGCGGCTCACGTTGACACGCGGGGGCGGGGGGATCAACCTGCGCCGACAGTCTCGGCGGCTTCGGAGGGGGACAATGGATTTCGAAACGGTCAGCCCAGCGGAGTTCGGTGCGTCGCTGAACGGGCTGGGGCTGAACATCCTCGTACGCGACGTGGCGGCGGAGGTTCGGTTTCTCGAAGAGGTGTTCGGGATGGCAAGCCATCGGGTGAGCCGGGATTTCGCGATCATGTGCTACGGGTCCCAGGTGTTTCAGCTGCATGGCGATCATACTTATTCGGCCAATCCGCTTTTGGGGCTTCTTCCCGAGGCGCCTCCGCGCGGGGCGGGGATCGAGATACGGCTCTATGACAGCGACCCGGACAAGGCAGCAGAGCAGGCCGAGGCGATGGGCGCGCATGTGTTGCAGGCGCCGACCGACAAGCCGCATGGCCTGCGCGAGACCTTCATCCTGTGCGAAAACGGTTATGCGTGGGTGGCCTCGCGGGTTCTGACTGTTGAAGAGCAGGCGGCGGGCGGCTAGGTCGGGCGGATGGGCAAGACGTTACTTTCCTTCGGACACGGCTATTCGGCACAGGCGCTGGCAAAGCGGCTGTTGCCGCAGGGCTGGGTGATTTACGGCACGACGCGCAAGGCCGAGAAGGCCGATGCGCTACGGGATGAGGGTGTGATCCCGGTGATGTGGCCGGATGGCGACCTGTCGGAGGCGTTCGCCACGGCGACGCATATCCTCGTGTCCGCCGGTCCGGACGAGGAGGGCGACCCGGTTCTGGCCAAGCTTGAGCCGCGGATACGGGAGATCGCGCCGCGGTTGGAGTGGGCCGGGTATCTCTCGACCACCGGCGTCTATGGCGATCACGAGGGTGAGTGGGTGGATGAAAGCGCCCCCCTGACGCCCGCAACGAAACGCGGCAAGCTGCGGGTCATGGCCGAGACGCAATGGCGTGACATCGACGGGCTGCCGCTGCACATCTTCCGGCTTGCGGGCATCTACGGGCCCGGTCGCGGGCCGTTCGAGAAGGTGCGCAAGGGCACGGCACGGCGGATCATAAAGGAAGGCCAGGTGTTCAGCCGGACGCATGTGGAGGATATCGCACAGGTGCTTGAGGCGTCGATCAATCGCCCCAACCCGGGCGCGGCCTATAATGTCTGCGACAACGACCCGGCCCCGCCGCAGGACGTCATCGCCTATGCGGCCGAGTTGCTGGGCCTGCCGGTGCCGCCGGAGGTGCCGTTCGAAGAGGCCGAGATGAGCCCGATGGCGCGATCCTTCTATGCCGAGTCGAAGAAGGTGGATAATCGGCGGATACGTGAGGAGCTGGGCGTAGAGCTGAAGTATCCGGATTACCGGACGGGGTTGAAGGCGCTGTTGGCCGAGGCGGGGTGAGGCGCGTTCTTTAAAAGAACGCGGGCCGAAATCTTTTGAAGATTTCGGTGCCAGGGGGCGTTTTCCGCGCGGAAAACGGGTAAGAAAATGCGTATTTTCTTACCCGGAATTTTTAAAATTCCGGGCGCGGGCCTCAGCCGTTTTCGCGCAGGATCGACCCGGCAAGGTAGAGCGACCCGCAGATCAGGATGCGGGCATGGGGGTCTTCGGCGACGATGGCGCGGATGGCGTCCAGTGCGCTGTCGGCCACACCTGCCTCCATCCCCACCGCGCGGGCGGCGGCGGCGGTATCCTCGGCCGAGAGCGTGTTGGGCTCGTCGGGGATCGACAGTGCCGTAAGGCTGGCGGCATGGGCCGCGAGCGGACGCATGTAACCCTTGACGTCCTTGGTGTTCATCATCCCGCAGACAAGGTGCATCGGCCGGTCGGGCAGGCTGGCGAGGTAGCGCCCCAGCGCCTCGCCCGCCGCGGGGTTGTGGCCGCCGTCGAGCCAAAGCTCGGCTTGCGGAGCGGCGTCGATCAGCGGGCCGTGGGTGAGCCGTTGCATCCGGGCGGGCCAGCGGGCCTGGGTGACCGCCGCCTCGAGCGCGGCATCGCCTGCGTTCAGGTGGCGCAGGGCCATGAGCGCCGCGCCGGCATTCTCGATCTGGTGGGCGCCGGGCAGGTTCGGGAGCGGCAGGTCGCGCAGGCCTGTCTCGTCCTGGAAGATCAGCCGCCCGCGTTCGGTGGTGACGTGCCAGTGCTGGCTATGCGCCAGAAGTGGGGCGCCGAGGCGCTGGGCCGTGGCCTCGATCACCTCCATCGCCGGCTCGGCCTGCGGGCCGACGACACAAGGCACGCGGCGCTTGATGATGCCGGCCTTCTCGGCGGCGATCTTGGGGAGCGTGTCGCCGAGGAAGGATTCATGGTCGACCGACACCGGCGTGATGACCGTCAGTGCGGGCTGGGCGATCACGTTGGTCGCGTCGAGCCGGCCGCCAAGCCCGACTTCGAGCAAAGTGTAATCGGCCGGGGTGCGCGACATGGCCAGAAGGGCGGCGCAGGTGGTGATCTCGAAATAGGTGATCGGCTCGTCGCCATTGGCGGCGTAGCATTCGTCGAGCACCGCCGTCAGGTCGGACTCGGAGATCAGCGACCCGGCGAGGTAGATGCGCTCGTGAAACCGGGCGAGATGGGGCGAGGTGTAGGCGTGCACGCGCTTGCCGGCCCCTTCGAGCCCCGCGCGGATCATCGCCAGCGTCGAGCCCTTGCCGTTGGTGCCGGCGATATGGATGACCGGCGGCAGTGCATCCTGCGGGTTGCCCAATTGGTCGAGCAGGCGCCAGACACGGTCGAGCGTGAGGTCGATGATCTTGGGGTGAAGCGACATCATCCGTTGCAGGATGACATCCGAGGTGGCGCCGCTCATTCCTTGCCGGATTTCTTCTTGTCGGCCTTGGCCGCCGGCTTGGGGTTTTCCGGCGGCTCGACCGGCGGCGGCGCGGGCGGTGTCGCCTCGATGGCCTCGGGCTCGGGCGTGGGGGCGGGCAGGTCGCCCTTCACCGCGGGCGGCAGGCCGAGCAACATGCGGGTGATGGTGATCAGCTCGTCGCGCATGTCGGTGCGCTTGGTCACGCGGTCGAGCATCCCGTGGTCGAGCAGGTACTCGGCCCGCTGGAAGCCCTCGGGCAGTTTCTCTCGGATGGTCTGTTCGATGACCCGCGGACCGGCGAAGCAGATGAGCGCGTTGGGCTCGGCGATATGCACGTCGCCCAGCATCGCGTAGGAGGCGGTGACGCCGCCCGTGGTCGGATGGGTCAGCACGACGATATAGGGCAGGCCTGCCTCGCGCAGCATCTGCACGGCGACGGTGGTGCGGGGCATCTGCATGAGGCTCAGGATGCCTTCTTGCATCCGGGCCCCGCCGGCGGCGGAAAACAGGATCAGCGGGCGCTTGAGCTTCACCGCTTCCTGGGCCGCGGCGATGATGGCGTTGCCCACATACATGCCCATCGAGCCGCCCATGAACGAGAAATCCTGCGCCGCCGCGACGATGGGCGTGCGCCCGATCTCGCCGCGGGCGACCAGCATCGCCTCTTTCTCGCCCGTGGCTTTCTGGGCGGCGCGCATGCGCTCGGGGTATTTCTTCTGGTCGCGGAACTGCAGCGGGTCGGGCGTGGGCAGGGGCACGTCGACCTCGGCATAGGTGCCGCCGTCAAAGAGCGCGGCAAAGCGGTCGCGCGGGGTGATCGGCATGTGATGCCCGCAATTGGTGCAGACATTGAGGTTCTGGCTCAGCTCGCGGTGAAACAGCATGGTGCCGCAGTCATCGCATTTCGACCACAGGTTCTCGGGGATTTCCCGGCGCGAGAAGATCGAGTTGATCCGCGGTCTGACGTAGTTGGTGATCCAGTTCATCCGGTCGCCCTTTTGCGGCTTGGCCATATGGCGCCTGAAATAAGCGCCGGGGGCGCGGAATGCAATCGGCCTTCGGGGCGTGCGCGCCTCAGCACCGGAGCGCGATGCGGGCGGTGAGCCAGGCGCAGAGGGTGAAGATCAGTTCGATCGGCAGCACGTACCACGCGAAGCCCGCCTCGCCCAAGGGCAGGGGAAAGGTATAGAGCGCCAGCCCGTCAAGCTGTCCGGCCGGGGCGGTCACGAGGATGGCGAAGACGTTGTTGATGAAATGCAGCGCCAGCGCCGGGCCCAGCGTGCCGGTACGGGCGGTCAGGTCGGCGGCGGCGACACCGAAGAAACCCGCCCAGATCATCACCGCCCAGGTTTCGCCGGCCGGCATCTGCGGGTTGACATGGAACAGCGCGAAGAGGGCCGAGGGCAGGCCGATCCAGATGACCGGGCTGCGGAACCGGGCCGCGAGCTGGCTTTGCAGGTACCCGCGGAAGACCAACTCTTCGGCGCTGGTCTGGATCAGCACGCAGGGCAGGGCGAGCGGCAGCCACAGGATCCAGCGGCCCGGCGAGAGGTTCGGGCTGAGCTGATAGTCCGCCGGCATCGGCATCAGGGTCAGCACCAGGTAGAGCGGTAACAGGTAGCGCAGGCAGCGGAGGAACTGTGCCAGCGCCGGCCCTGACGGGCCGATCAGGCTGCCGAGCCCCCTTTGATGCACCAGCCGCAGTGTCATACCCAGCGAAAGGATCAGGAAGGTGAACCCGAACAGAAGGATGAGAACCGCAAGCGGCGCCCGCCCCTCGAGCAGTGACGTGGACCCGTCATAGCCAAGCGCTCCAGGGGCGAAACTGGCATATGCGTAGGCCAGCGGAAGGTAGAGGAGGATCACCAGAACCACCCCGCCCGCCAGCCGCAGGGGCTGCGCCGAGGGCCGTGCCGGGGCGGTCAGCGTTTCGTGGGCATCATAGCGCATGACGGCCAAGCTATGTGCAGGGCGGGGCAGGGGCAATGCGGATTGGTACGATAGGAGTCATCCTGTGCCCCGATTCATGGTATGTTCGGCCTTAGACAGGGAGAGTTGGGATGGACGGATATTTCGATCTGGGAGCGCACAGCTTCCCGGTAAGCACGGCATCGGCCGAGGCGCAGCTCTGGTTCGATCGGGGGCTGTTGTGGACCTACGGCTATAATCACGAAGAGGCGGTCGCCTGTTTCGACAGGGCGATTGCCGCCGATCCGGGATGTGCCATGGCGCATTGGGGCAAGGGCTATGCCGCGGGCCCGAATTACAACATGCCTTGGGATCTGTTCGACAAGGCCGGGCGCGAGGCGGCGTTGACGGTGGGGCGTGCCTGCGCCCATGCGGCGCTCGAGCGGGTCGCCGGTGTGACGGCCTGGGAGGCCGCGCTGATCCGCGCTTTGCCGGCACGGTACCCGCAGGACGAGCCCGCGGACCTCGAGGTGATGAAGGGCTGGAACACCGATTTCGCCGATGCCATGCGCATGGCCTATGGCGCGCATTCCGGCAATCTCGAGATATGTACCGTCTTCGCCGAGTCGCTGCTCAACGTGACGCCCTGGAAGATGTGGGACCTGCCCAGCGGCACGCCCGCCCCCGGCGCCTTGACCGTCGAGGCGCAGGCCGTGCTGGAAACCGCGATGGCGGAGCTTCCGGGCGCCATGGGGCATCCGGGGCTGCTGCACCTCTATGTCCACCTGATGGAGATGTCGCCCTTCCCCGAGAAGGCGCTGAAGGCGGGCGATGCGCTGCGCCGGCTGGTGCCGGATGCGGGGCACCTGATCCATATGCCGACCCATATCGACGTGCTGTGCGGGCATTACCAGAACGTGGTCGACTGGAACGAGGCGGCCGTCGTGGCCGACGTGCGGTTCTGGCGCGAGCGGGGCGCTTTCAACATCTACTCGGGCTACCGGCTGCACAATTACCATTTCGTCATCTACGGGGCGATGTTCCTTGGCCAGATCGAGCCGGCGCTGCGGGCGGTGCGCGGCGCGGCCGAGACGGTGCCGGAAGAGATGCTGCGGATGGAGAGCCCGCCGATGGCGGATTACTTCGAGGCCTACCTGGGGTTCGAGCCACATGTGCTGGTGCGGTTCGGACGCTGGCGCGAGGCGACGGAACTGGACCTGCCCGAGGACACGGAGCTGTACTGCACCCTTGCGGCCCATGTGCACTATGCGCGCGGCGTGGGGCATGCGGCACTGGGCGAGGTGGAACAGGCCCTGGCCGAGGAGACGCTCTACCACGCCGCGATGGCGCGGGTGCCGGAGAGCCGGCGGGTGCACAACAACAAGGTGGTCGACCTGCTGGCGATCGGGGCGGAAATGCTGCGCGGCGAGATCCTCTACCGCGAGGGACGGCACGACGAGGCCTTCGGGGCTTTGCGCCGGTCGGTCGAGCTTGACGACAACCTGCCCTATGACGAGCCATGGGGCTGGATGCAGCCCACCCGCCATGCGATGGGCGCGCTGCTGCTGGAGCAGGGGCGGATCGACGAGGCCGAGGGGGTGTTCCGCGAGGATCTCGGCCTCGGCGGACAGCTGTCGCGGGCGACGGTACACCCGGACAATGTCTGGGCGCTGAAGGGGCTGCATGACTGCCTGAAGGCCCGGGCCGAGACGGTGGAGATCGCCCAGGTGCGCCAGCGGCTCGACCTCGCCCAGGCCCGCGCCGACAAGGCGGTGGCGGCATCGTGCTTCTGTGCTCAGGCGGCCTTGAGAGCGGCGGAATAAGGGGGCGCTGCCCCCAACGGTGAAATCCTACGGGATTTCACCGTCTCCCCCGGGATATTTCCAGCCAGAAGAAGCAGGGGGGTGCACCACCGGCTTCTTCTTGGTGAAAATATCCCCGCCGGAGGCATCTGTCAGGGCAATTGAGCGCAGGGTTCGAGGGGGACAAGCCGCTTGCCCCGCGCGCGGCTCTATCCTAGACCGTTGAGACGACGTTCGAGGAGGCCCCCAGATGACGAAATTCGACAAGACCAAGCTGCCCAGCCGATACGTGACCGAGGGCCCCGCCCGCGCGCCACACCGGTCCTACTATTATGCCATGGGCATGACCGAGGAAGAGATTCACCAGCCTCTGGTCGGCGTCGCCACCTGCTGGAACGAGGCCGCGCCCTGCAACATCGCGCTGAGCCGCCAGGCGCAGGCGGTGAAGGGCGGGGTGAAGGAAGCCCACGGCACGCCGCGGGAATTCACCACCATCACCGTCACCGACGGGATCGCCATGGGCCACGAGGGCATGCGCTCGTCTCTGGCGAGCCGTGAGGCAATTGCCGACACGGTCGAGCTGACCATGCGCGGGCATTGCTACGACGCGCTTGTGGGGCTGGCTGGCTGCGACAAGTCGCTGCCGGGGATGATGATGGCAATGGTCCGGCTGAACGTGCCGAGCGTGTTCATCTATGGCGGGTCGATCCTGCCGGGCAAGGCGCCGCAGGTGGATGAAATTCCGGAAGATTTCCGTTCCCGCGACCTGACGGTGCAGGACATGTTCGAGGCCGTCGGCCGGCACCAGAACAAGGAGTTGTCCGACAAGGCGCTGGAAATGCTCGAGCGCGTGGCCTGCCCGAGCGCGGGCGCCTGTGGCGGGCAGTTCACCGCCAACACCATGGCCTGCGTGTCCGAGGCGATCGGGCTGGCGCTGATGAACAGCTCGGGCATGCCGGCGCCTTATGAAAGCCGCGACCAGTATGGCGAGGCGTCGGGGCACGCGGTGATGCACCTGCTCGACAAGAACATCCGCGCGCGGGACGTGGTCACCCAGAAAAGCCTCGAGAACGCCGCGCGGGTCGTGGCCTGCACCGGCGGGTCGACCAATGCGGGCCTGCACCTGCCGGCGATTGCGCACGAGGCGGGGATCGATTTCTACCTCGATGATGTCTGCGAGATTTTCCGGGACACGCCGTATTTCGTCGACCTCAAGCCGGGCGGGCAATTCGTGGCGAAGGACCTGTTCGACGCGGGCGGTATCCCGGTGGTGATGAAGGAGCTGCGCAAGGCCGGCCTCATCCACGAGGATTGCGTGACCGCGAGCGGGCGCAGCATCGGCGAGGAGCTTGACCGGATCGACCGCGAGGCGGACGGCCGGGTGATCTACCCGATCGACAAACCGATCACCAAGACCGGCGGCGTCGTCGGCCTGAAGGGCAACCTTGCCCCCGCGGGCGCCATCGTGAAGGTGGCGGGGATCGCCGCCGAGAACCAGGTGTTCACCGGCCCGGCGCGGGTCTTTGAATGCGAGGAAGACGCTTTTGCCGCCGTGCAGAACCGCGGTTACGAGGAAGGCGAGGTGATCGTCATCCGCAACGAGGGCCCCGCCGGCGGCCCCGGCATGCGCGAGATGCTGGCCACCACCGCCGCCCTGTCGGGCCAGGGCATGGGCAAGAAGGTCGCGCTGATCACCGATGGCCGCTTCTCGGGCGCGACGCGGGGCTTCTGCGTGGGCCACGTGGGCCCGGAGGCCGCGCATGGCGGGCCGATCGCGCTTTTGCAGAATGGCGACATGATCACCATCAACGCTATCGAGGGCGAGCTGTCGGTCGACCTGTCGGACGAGGAGCTTGCCAAGCGGAAAGAGGCGTGGGGCGGCCCGCGCGAGACGATCTATGCCTCGGGCGCGCTGTGGAAATACGCCAAGCTTGTGGGCGAGACCTACAAGGGCGCGGTCACCCATCCCGGGGGCAAGGCCGAACGGCATGTCTACATGGATATCTGACAGGCGCACGGCCCGGGGGTTTCTTCGGGCCGTGGCACTGGCGGCGGTGCTGCCGCTGGCGGGCTGTCTCGGGGCCGACAGCGGGGCGCTGAGCTTTCTCGCCTCGGGCAGCGAGGCGGTCACGAGCGACGCGGCGCGCAAGGTCGAGATGTACGATGGCGACGTCATCGTGCGCGGGCCTAACGGCTATTGCATCGACAAGCGCACGCTGCGCCGCGGACGGGATGGCGGGTTCGTGCTGCTGGCCAGTTGCGAGTCGCTGAGCGGGCTGCGGGGCCACGGGGTGGAGCCGCTGCTGATGACCATTTCGGTTCTGCCCGACACGCCGGATGCGGCCCGGCCGAGCGCGGCGGAGATTGCCGCGCTGATGGCGCCGGCCGAAGTGATCGCCACCCATGAGACCCGGGATGTCACGCTGGTGCATTTTGCCAGCGGCGGTGACGGAATTCTTGAGGGCGGCGATGCGCGGCACTGGCGCGGGGGGATGGCGCTGAACGGTCACCTGATCGCGCTGGCGCTTTATGCCCGCAAGGGCAGCCCGATGGCCGGCAAGGACGGCCGGGCGCTTCTGACCGACCTGGCGCGCACGATACGGCGGGCCAGCCCGGCCCGGCCGGTGGCGCCGCCGGCGGCCGGAGCGGTGCCGAATCCCAAGCCGGAAGGTTCGGATTCGAGTGGAATGTCAACGGATTCCGGATAATGATGTGAACGGGTTAACCGCGGCAGGACAGGGCAGACCAGACAGAGTGGACCCGGAATGGCAGTGTTGAGAAATTCGGTGCTCGACTGGCTCACGCAGCGGCGTGTGCTGCGGCGGTGGCGTATGTCGGCGCGGCAGGCTTCGTCTTTTTCTTTCAAGGACTTGCGGAAGGAACGGGCGGCGGCCCGCAAGCTCAGGCACGAGCTGAACGAGCTGATCGCGGTGGCCGACCACCGGCTGGCGCTGCCGGTGATCGGCTCGGCCGTCTTTCCGAAACCGCATGGCACCGACTGGGCGTGGCGCCCGACCCTGTGGCGCAACCCGCTGGCGGTGCCGGGCCTGTCCTCGGCGCAGAGCAACACGCGGCTGGGCGACGAGATCGTGCTGTTTCATGACTGCAAGCATTCCGAGCTGACGCTTCGGCAGGTGCGCAACCTGCGGGAGGCCGATCTCGCGCCGTTCGGCCTTCGGATGGACGTGTTCAATTTCGACGGTTCTTTCCTGTCGCTGGCGCTCGATCTGCCCGACGGGGCGGTGCGGGGGCTGAACCGGTCGCACCTGATCCGGGTCGATACGATCGCCGAGCTGGAGAAGCCGCTGGAGATATTCGTGCGGCTCAATATCAAGCACGGGCCCAACACCGAACAGCTGGTTCGGGAGCTTCCGCTGAGGGAAGATACGGTGATGGCGGAGTTCGACCTCGCCTATTCCAACATCAATGAAAAAAGGGTCGAGCGGGCCTGGATCGACCTGATTTTCGAGAACCCGCAGATGAGCCAAGTGACGGTGCGTGACCTGACGCTGAGCCGGCGGCCGCGGGCCGAATTCTGAGGGAGCATGGCATGACGGATCTGACACTCACCAAGACGCGGCTGTTCGAGGGCGTGTGGGAGGGCGTGCTGACCCGAGAGGGCGGTGGCAAGGCCCGGCCGGAGGTCGAGGTGACGCATCTGCAATCCCCGCTGGAGGGGGTCGAGGTCATTGAAAAACCGGATGAAAACCTGTGGGTTCTCAGGGTGCCGATCCCGGCGGAGGTGATTGCCGACGGGGTGCAGACCTTCCTGATCAGCGACACCGCGACGGGCGAGCGGATCGGCGACTTCGCCCTGATGTCGGGGGATGCGCTGAGCTACGATATCCGGGCCGAGGTGACCCTTCTTCGGGAGGAGCTGGACATGCTCAAACGGGCCTTCCGGCGGCACTGCCTGGAGACGATGTAGGCGGGCAGATTCTTGCCGGAACGGGCGGCGATTCGGCTTTCGGGTTGCTGATTCGGGTGTTTTGGCCCTTTCTGCCCCCACCACGGGGTTTTGGGACAGGACACCGAATGATTTTCAGAAATATTCTGCTATGCCTTGGCGTGGCCGCGGTTGCGGCTTGTGGCGCATCGCGGGAGCCCGAAGTTTCGACGCGGGCCCTCACGCTTTACCCGGGCGAGACGCCGGAATTGCGGGTGTTGATCAACAAGTATGCCGATGCCTACGAGGTGCCGCGGCCGCTGGTGCACAAGGTGGTGCAGCGCGAGAGCGACTATCGGCCCCAGGCGCGGAACGGCCCCTATTACGGGATGATGCAGATCCTGCCGGCGACGGCGCGGGGCATCGGGTTCAAGGGGCAGAACTCTGACCTGCTGGATGCCGAGACCAACCTGAAATGGGCGGTGAAGTACCTGCGCGGCGCGTGGCTGGTGTCCGACGGGAACATGGACGAGGCCGTGATGTGGTACGCCAAGGGCTATTACTACGAGGCCAAGAACCGGTGCCAGCTGGTCGAGACGGGGCTTCTGAACCGCGAGATAGCGAAGCACTGCCGCGGGTAGGGTTCGGGACAGATTGAAGGAAAGGCCCCGGGGTTTCCCGGGGCTTTTTGTTTTGGGAGTGGTGGGTTTGAGGGTGTGCTGCGCGGAACAAGGGCAAAGCCCGCCGCGCATCGACGGGCCGTACCCACGGCACGGCGATTTGGCTATCGGAGTGCCACGCTCGATCGTCGGAGGGGTTTGGCAGGCATAAATTGCCCATCACGAGCGTTGGTTCGCCGCGCCACGGCCCGTCGATGCGCGGCTTCGCACCGGGGGATTGAAGAACGCTGCGGTCGTGGTCGATTCTCAGGCGGGGTGGTGGGTTGGCACCCACCCTACGGATACGGTTACGGGTGGGGAAATTGGCGGGGAGGCGGAGGGTGACCTGAGACCCACGATTGCAGCGTTAACCAACTGAAATTGCCGTAGAAACCCGATGTCGGTATCGCGTCGGTATAACGTCGGTATTTTGTCGGTGTTTTTTGCGGTGGCGGGGCCCGAAGGCCGGTTCGTGACCGGAGCGGGCGCCAGGGGTAGGGAAATGGTAAGGATCGCGGGGTAAGGTTACCCGTCGGGCTTGGTCAGCTTGACGATTGTGGGCTCGGTTTCGGGGGCCAGTTCCTCGAAGTCGAAATTGTCGAGACGCTTGGCGCGGCGGCCGGCCTTGTCGGCGGAGATCTTGATTTCCGAGATGTCCTTGGCCGCCTGGTGGAAGTGGCGGTCGAGGTTTTCGACGCGGTTTCCCAGCCGGTCGACATCGGCGAAGAGCAGGCCCAGTTCGCGGCGGATGGCGCCGGCCTGTTCGCGCATGCGGGCATCCTTGAGGATGGCGCGCATGGTGTTGAGCGTGGCCATGCAGGTGGTGGGCGAGACGATCCAGACGCGGGCCTCGAACCCCTCGCGGACGAGCTCGGGGAAGTTGGCGTGCAACTCGGCATAGACCGCTTCCGAGGGCAGGAACATCAGCGCGCCGTCAGCGGTTTCGCCGTCGAGGATGTATTTCTCGCCGATATCGCGGATGTGCTTGCGGACGGAGGTTTTGAGGAAGCGGGCGGCGTCCTGGACCTGCCGGTCGTCGGTGGCGTTGCGGAGGGCCTCGTAGGCCTCCAAGGGAAACTTGCTGTCGATGCAGATCGGGCCCGGCGGGTTGGGCAGGTGGATGAGGCAGTCGGCCCGTTTGCCGTTCGAGAGGGTGGATTGCAGGGAATAGCTGTCGGACGGCAGCGCCTTGGAGACGATGTCGTGGAGCTGGATCTCGCCAAAGGCGCCGCGGGTCTGCTTGTTCGACAGGATGTCCTGCAGGGTGAGCACGTCGCCGGAGAGCTTGGTGATATTCTCCTGCGCCTTGTCGATGGCCGTGAGGCGTTGTTGCAGGTCGCCCAGCGACTGTGCGGTGCGGCGGGCGGAGCCGTGGAGGTTTTCGTTCATCTGCTCCTGCACCTGCGCCAGGCGTTTTTCCATCAGGTGGAGCATGTTGGTCTGGGCCTTCGACTGCGCCTCGGCCACGTGGGTGAGCCCGCCGGAAAGCTGGTGCTGACCGTCGGAGAGGCCCTGCACGCGCTGGCCGAGGTCGCCCATCTGGCGGATCAGGGGTTCGGTGAGCCTTGCCGAGCGGGAAGCCGCGCGGATGGCGGCGAAGAGCAGGATGACGATGAGGAGGAGCAGCGCACCGCCGCCGAGGAGGGCGAGGGTGAGCGGGTCGTTGAGGTCGAGAATGGTGTCGCCGATCTGGATCATGTGCGCCCGAAGAGCCGTTCGATATCGGCGAGTTTGAGTTCGACATAGGTGGGCCGGCCGTGGTTGCACTGGCCGGAATGGGGGGTTGCTTCCATTTCTCGGAGCAGCGCGTTCATTTCGTCGGCGGACATGCGGCGGCCCGAACGGATGGAGCCGTGGCAGGCGATGCGCGAGAGGATGGCCTCGATGCGGGCGCGCAGCGTGAGGCTGTCGCCCTGGTCGGAGAGCTCGTCGAGGATATCGCGGAGCATGGCGCCGGCGTTGCAGGGGCCGAGGATGGCCGGGGTTTCGCGCACGGCGATGGAGCCCGGGCCGAAGGGTTCGATGGTGAGGCCGAGTTTGGCCAGTTCCTCGGCCTCGTCGAGGAGGCGGGTGGCGTCGGCCTCGCTCAGGTCGACGATCTCGGGAATCAGGAGGGCCTGGGCGCGGACGCCGTTTTCGGCCATCTGGCGTTTGAGTTTCTCGTAGACGAGGCGTTCGTGGGCGGCGTGTTGGTCGACGAGGATCATGCCGTCATCGGTTTGCGCGACGATGTAGTTTTCGTGGACCTGCGCGCGGGCGGCGCCGAGGGGGAGGGATTGCGGGCGTGGTTCTTGCGGCTGCTCGTCCGTCTCTGGCGTGACGGCCTCGCGGGTGGGTTCGACGCGGGCGCTGTAGCTGTCTTGCAGTTCCGCGAAGCCGGGGGCCTGGGCCTGGTAGGCGGCCTGACGCGCGGCGGGCGAGGGGCGGTCCATCTGGTAGACGCGGGGGGCGGGCTGCTCGGGGCGCATGGCGCCGAGTGTGGCGCCGGCGACGGTGGAGGAGGCGCGGTGGCCGGCTTCGGCCAGTGCATGTCGGAGGCCCGAGACGATCAGCCCGCGGGCGAGGCCGGGGTCGCGGAAGCGGACCTCGGATTTCGCCGGGTGGACGTTGACGTCGACCAGCACCGGTTCGCATTCGATGAAGAGGGCGGCGGCCGGGTGGCGATCGCGGCTGAGGAAATCGTGGTAGGCTGCGCGGAGGGCGCCGTAGAGCATCTTGTCGCGCACCGGGCGGCCGTTGACGAAGAGGTACTGGGTGACGGCCGAGCCGCGGGAGTAGGTGGGCAGCGCCGCGAAGCCGGTCATGTGCAGGCCCTCGCGGCTGGCGTCGATCGGCAAGGCGTTGTCGGTGAACTCGCGGCCGATGATGCGGGTGAGGCGGCCGTGGAGGGCGTCGAACAGGTCGCCGGTTTCGGCATCGGCGCGGAAGGTGACGCGGCCCTCGCCGCCGCCGGAGGTGTCGCGGAGGGTGAAGCCCGTGAACGGCTCGGCCATGGCGAGGCGCTTGACGGTGTCGGTGATGGCCTGCGCCTCGGCCCGGTCGGAGCGCATGAACTTGAGGCGGGCGGGGGTGGCGTGGAAGAGGTCGCGCAGGGTGACGATGGTGCCGGCGTTGAGGGCCGCCGGTTTGACGGGGCCCAGCTTGCCGCCGGTGACGGCGATTTCGGCGCCGTCGCCGCCCTGTTGGCGGGAGGTGATGGTGAGGCGGCCGACGGCGCCGAGGGAGGGGAGCGCCTCGCCCCGGAAGCCGAAGGAGTGGATGTTCAGCAGGTCGGTGCCGTCGATCTTGGAGGTGGCGTGGCGGGCCAGCGCGAGGGGCAGGTCGTCGGGGGACATGCCGCAGCCGTCGTCGGCGACGCGGATCATCGTCTTGCCGCCATCGGCGAAGGCCACGTCGATGTGACGGGCGCCGGCGTCGAGGGCGTTTTCCACCAGTTCCTTGACCGCGGAGGCCGGACGCTCGACAACTTCGCCGGCGGCGATGCGGTTGACGGCGGCTTCGTCCAACTGGCGAATTACGGGCCGATCCTGGCTTATATTGGGGCTGATGGTGTTCATTCCTCTATACCTAGCATGGGTCGGGACGATTCTGCCAGACGGGAACGGGGCGGTTTGCCCATGGTCAGCAAACTATTTCGGCCGGTGGGGGTTGGAATGGAAACACATTCAATTAACTAGATATGATCTGAGAAAAGGAGGCCGCATGTTTACCCGAAAGAGCCCTTCGACCGGAGCCCGATCGCCGGAGGTGACCGGCTTTTACGAACCCGACACCGGCAGCATTCAATATGTCGTGGCCGACCCCGGCACGAAGAAGGCGGCGCTGATCGACGTGGTGCTGGATTTCGACCCGGCGAGCGCGAAGACCGGCACCGAGAGCGCGCAGGAGATCCTCGATTTCGTGAAGCGCGAAGGGCTGGAGGTGGAATGGGTGCTCGATACCCACCCCCATGCCGACCACATGATGGCTTCAAGCTGGCTGGTGGAAAAGACCGGCGCGCCGAATGCGATTGGCGAGAAGGTGAAGGAGATCGCACACCTTTGGGCGGACTTATACAACATGCCGGGCGCGTTCGACCCGGAGAGCGATTTCAGCCGGCTCTTCGCGGATGGCGATACGTTCAGGATCGGCGATCTGGATGTGCGGGTGATGTTGTCGCCCGGGCATACGCTGGGCTCGATCACCTATGTGGTGGGGGATGCGGCCTTCGTGCATGACACGTTCATGCATGTGGATGTGGGCACCTCGCGGGCGGATTTCCCGGGCGGGTCGTCGAGCGTTCTGTATGACAGTCTGCAGCGGATCCTGGAGCTGCCGGATGAGACGCGGCTCTTCATCGGGCATGACTACCCGCCGGTGAAGGACCGCGAAGACCCGGCGTGGGAGGCCACGGTGGCCGAGCATCGGGAGAAGAACCCGCATGTGGGCGGGGGTGCATCGCGCGAGGACTACGTGAAGCTGCGCGATGCGCGGGATGCGACGCTCGGGCTGCCGGACCGGATGCTCTACGCCCTGCAGGTGAACCTGCGCGGCGGGCAGCTTCCGGAGGCCGAGGCGGACGGGAACAGCTACTTCAAGATTCCTGCGAACAAGTTCTGAGAGATTGGGAGAAAGATCATGAAAACGGAAAACGTGGGCGACGCCGTGCTTGAGACATGGACGGTCGAGGAAGTGGCCCAGGCCTTTGACCGCGACGAGATCGTGCTGATCGACGTGCGCACGGTGCAGGAATATTCCTTCGAGCATATCGTCGGCGCGCTGCTGATGCCGATGCCGTTCTTCGAGGCGCGCAAGCTGCCGGGGCAGTCGGACAAGCGGATCGTGTTCCACTGTGGCTCTGGCGTGCGCTCGGAGAAGGTGGCGCGAAAATGCATCGAGGCGGGGATGACCCGGATCGCCCATATGGAGGGCGGCTTTGGCGCGTGGAAAGAGGCGAAGAAGCGGTACGTGGGCACGGATATGGCGACGGGGGCGCCGAAGGTGGTGAATGGGTGAAGTTGGGGGGCTTGGGGGCAGGGCTGACGGTCGTGGACGTTGCCGCGAAGGGCGGCTTAGAGCCCAATCCTGACGCATCCACGGAGCACCTGCGCGGAATCGAGGGCGTAGCCCGCCGCGCATCGACGGGCCGCCCCACGGCACGGCGATTTGGCAAATGAAGTGCCACGCGCGAGCGGTGGATGTGCTTGGCAGAGATAAACTGCCCATCACCTACGTTGGTTCGCCGCACCACGGCCCGTCGATACGCGTCTTCTCACCGTCGGGACTCAATGACCGCTTCGTCCCGCGCTGCCGACCTTTATACACTGCGCGGTGGGCCGTACCGGCGGCACGGCGCACCACGGCCCGTCAATGCGCGTCTTCTCAGCGTCAGGAATAGACGGGCTTCATCTCATCTACCCACTTCCACAGGCGCCCCGCGCCCTATTCCCGTGCCTCGGTCAGACGGTGACGGTAATCCTCCATCCACCGCTTTTCGCACCAGAGTTGCTGGCCGAATGCGATGATTTGGGCCAACTCGCCTTCTTCGGTGAGGCCGTTCGCCCAGGGCAGTATGCGTTTCTCGACGAGGCGCCTCATCCTGCGAAGGTGTTTCCTGACGGCATCGGGGCCCTTGTCGCCATAGCGGAATTCGCTCGGCTCGCGCCGCGTGATGTCGGGGCGATAGCTCGGGCTCGGTTTGAGCCAGCCCTCGAAATCCTCGAACCTCAGCGCCCGGGGGAAGTCGAGCATGTAAAGGTCGTCGCTGTCGGGATCGTCGCAGGTCACCGGACGCAGAAAGCTGTGGCGAAAGCAGATGGCTGTCTTCGCCACGCCCGGATGGGGCCATTTGCTGCTGACCCGCCTGATCCACAGGTCGCGGGTGCCGTTCTGGTATCTGAGCGACCTGGTCTTGCGGACGCGGGCAAACCCCAGCGCCTTCAGGGGGTCGGCGAATTCCTCTTCGAACAAGGTGTTGTATTCTTTGTGATCCATTCAGACTGGCCCGGTCACGGCTGAAAGAACGCGGAGCTTAGCCGGATTTGGTAAACAGGCAAGCAGACGGGACCCGCGGGCCTGACTCTCATCCTGACTGCCAAGCCCCCGCGCGGACTTGACGGGGGAGCCCGCCGCGCATCGACCGTTGGCCGGGTGGGTGGCGCCCTACCGGTGCTGGTCGGCCAGCCTGTCGCAATAGTCGTAGGCGTCGTCGCTCTGGGCGATGGGGAAGGCGCGGATGTGGGAGAGGTGAAAGATGGCCGCCGCGGCGTGGCTGGGGGAGTTGCCGCGCTCGGGTTTGCGGCTGGTGGCGCCGTCGACGAGGGTGCCGTCGTTCTGGATGAAGACCATCTTCGGCCGCAGCGTGTCCTTGTGCCAGCCGGCGAGGACCTCGCGGTAGATCAGGTTCCAGTCCGCTGGCCTCTTGGTGTCTGCCACGTCGCCATTCCTCCTTCGGCGGGTTTTCATTGGTTTACCGGCACGGCACGGCCCCTAGGGCTTGGGACAGGAGAGGCCGCGCCGTGCCGGTGCCTGCCAGGTCAGCTATGCGATTCCGCGACCTTGGCAAACCGGGCACCCCGGGGACGAGAGGTGCCCTTTTCGGAAGGCGGTCCCTGGTGGATCGTTATCCTGGATTTCTTGACGGGCGCGCCCTCGGACAGGCGGCGGAGCATCATCGCGCGGGTGTCGCGTTCGACGACGATGCGCTGGGCCTCTTCGAGGGTGAAGGTGCCGTGATGCAGGCCGCGCCCGACGATCGCGCCGGCGATGTTGCCGAGATACTTGAGGGTCGAGACGTGATCGAGCGTCTTGGCGAGGCCGCTGGCGATCACGGGCGTCTTGAGCTGGCGGGCGAGGTCGGCGACGAGCGCGACGGAGCCGTCGGGCAGGTCGGCGTCGTAGTCGGTGTCGTTGACGATGACGCCGGCGAGGCAGAGGTTGTCGAAGCTCTGCAGGAAGTCGAGCGGCGGCGTGCCGGTGGGGCGGGTCCAGCCGTCGACCATGACCTCGCCATCGCGGATGTCGACCGAGACGAGCACGCGGAACGGGTGGCGTTCGGCCGAGCTTCGTACAACGCCGGGCCCGAGATAGGCGGCCGAGCCGATCACCACGGTTTCGGCGCCGCGGTCGATCCACCAGTCGATGTGATGCGGCTTGTGGATGCCGCCGGAGACCTGCACGGGGATGTCGACCTCGCGGATGATCTGTTCGACGAGCGCGGTGTTGTCGTGGCTGTGGCGCCCGGTGGCGTCGAGATCGGCGACGTGGAGCCATTCGGCCCCGTGAGCCGCGTAGTGCCGGGCGAGGTCGAGCGGGCTGGTGTCGTGTTCTTCGGGCAATGTCATCTGGCCTTTGCGAAGGGTGACGCATCGGCCGTTCTTTATCGCGATCTCTGGGTAGATGATCATCAGGGGTTCTCCTCCCGGCGCCTCGGGCGGCGCTGACATTTCAAAGCAGAATCGCACTATAGCGCGCGCCGGAAATCCGCTCTTTCACCTATGATGTATCGGGATGAAACATTTCTGTTGCCGAAACGGCCGGTTTGGGGCGATCATAACTGCATGAAATCCATGGTTAAATGCTCTGACTGCCCCCTTCGCAAGCTCGACGTCTTCGAGGAGACGCGCGGCAAGGAGCTGGAGTTCATCACGCAGCTGAAGTCAGGCGAGATGACGGTGGACCCGCGGACGCGGATATTGGACGAGGGGGTGAACAGCCCGCATGTCTTCACCGTTCTGTCGGGCTGGGGCCTGCGGGAGAAGACGCTCGAGGACGGGCGGCGGCAGATCATGAACTTCGTGATGCCGGGGGATCTGCTGGGGCTGCAGGCGGCGATGTTCGACGTGATGGATCATTCGGTCGAGGCGCTGACAAGCATGACGCTGTGCGTGTTCCAGCGCTCCGATCTGGCCAATCTGTTTCACACCCAGCCCGGGCTGGCGCATACGGTGGTGTGGCACGCGGCGCGGGGCGAGCGGCTGATGGATGCGAACCTTCTGAGCATCGGGCGCTGCACGGCGAGGGAGCGGATCGTGCAGGCGCTGCTGATCATCTTCGGCAAGGCCGAGCGGCTGGGGCTGGTCAGCCGGGATGGCAGCGTGGACGTGCCGATCACGCAGCAGCACATCGCCGACGCGCTGGGCCTGTCGCTGGTGCATACGAACCGGACGCTGAAGGCGCTGATCGCCGACGGGCTGGTGGCGTGGCGGGCCGGGCGGCTCAGGATCATCGACAGCGAGGGGATGCAGAAGATCGCGCCGATCGAGGTGATCCCGCCCCGCCGGTTGCCGCTGATCTGAGGGCGGCCGGGAACTTCGCAAGGGGGCGCATGGTTGGCCCGGTGAAGGCCGCATCGCGGCGCCGCGAGACGGAGGCACCCATGACACGCACGATGATGGCGCGCGCCACCCCCGGGCCCGGGCAGGAGGCGCGGCTGAAGACGCTGGTCGACGAGCTGGCCCGGCATGTCCGGGCCGAGCCGGGGAATATCCGGTTCGAGGCCTTCGCCGAAAGCGGCGGCGCCGTGGTGATGCTGGAAGAGTATCGCGACGACGCGGCCTTCGAGGCGCATCTCGATGAGCCACATACGCGGCAATTCAACGAGGCGCTCGGGGAGGTCGCGGCCGGTGGCGCGTCGGAGGTCACCGAGCTTGGCGCCATCGCCGCCGACACGCCGGCGGCGCCGGGCATCCGCGGGATCGACCATGCCGGGATGACGGTGCCGGACATCGACGCCGCCACCCGTTTCTTTCAAGACGCGTTCGGGGCGGTGACGCTGTACGACGTGCTGCCCGAGGATGGCCCCGACATGGAAGGCGACGGCCCCGAGGCGGAGCTTGGCCTGACCGCCGGAACGCGCATCGTTCACATGCGGCTTCTTCGGCTCGGCAACGGGCCGTGCCTGGAGCTGTTCCGGATGGAGGGCGGCGAGCAGGCCGGGCCGGCGCGCCTGCAGGACGAGGGGCTGACGCATCTGGGCCTTTACGTCGATGACATGGAGGCGGCCTGTGCCGCGTTCAGCGCTGCCGGGGGAGAGCTGCTGAAAGGCCCGCATCCGCTGGCCAACAACGAGGACCAGGAGGGGAATGCCGGCATCTATGGCCGGGCGCCCTGGGGCACGCTGATCGAGCTGCTGAGCTATCCGGGCGGCATTTCCCACCCGCAGGGCGCGCCCGCGATCCGCTGGACCCCGCATCCCTGAGAGGCAAGGGGCGTTGATCACGCCTGCCGGCCGTGGCGGTCCGGCCGTTCCCGGCGGAGGCATCTGGACAAGGCATAAAAAAACCCCGGGCCGAAGCCCGGGGGAAGTTGCTCCAGGAAAGACGCTTTATCAAGCGTTGGAGAACTCGGGGTAGGCTTCCATGCCCAGTTCGCTCATGTCGAGGCCGGCGATTTCGTCTTCTTCGCTGACCCGCAGGCCGAGGATGGCCTTGATGATGAACCAGAGCACGAGGCTGCCCACGAAGGTGAACACGCCGTAGGCGATGATGCCGGTGATCTGCGTCACGATGTTGGCGTCGCTGTTGTAGAAGACCACGGCGATGGTGCCCCAGATACCTGCGAAGAGGTGGACCGGGATGGCGCCGACGACGTCGTCGATCTTCATCTTGTCGAGCATCGGCACGGTGAGCACGACGATCACGCCACCGATGGCCCCGATCCAGAGCGCGCCGAAGAGGCTCGGTGCGAGGGGTTCGGCGGTGATCGACACGAGGCCGGCGAGGGCACCGTTGAGCACCATCGTGAGGTCAGGCTTCTTGTACATGGCCTGGGTCATGATGAGCGCGGTGACGGCACCGGCCGCGGCTGCCATGTTGGTGTTGGCGAAGATGCGCGACACGTCGGAGACATCGCCCACCGTGCCCATGGCAAGCTGCGAGCCGCCGTTGAAGCCGAACCAGCCCAGCCACAGGATGAACGTGCCCAGCGTGGCCAGTGCGAGGTTCGAGCCCGGGATCGGGATGACCTTGCCGTCCTTGCTGTACTTGCCGATACGGGGGCCGAGGACGATGGCACCGGCCAGAGCGGCCCAGCCACCCACGGAGTGCACCACGGTCGAACCCGCGAAGTCGGAGAAGCCCATCTCGGAGAGCCAGCCGCCACCCCACTGCCAGGAGCCCGAGATCGGGTACATGACGCCGGTCAGCAGGATCGTGAAGACAAGGAAGGGCCACAGCTTGATACGCTCGGCCAGCGCGCCCGACACGATCGAGGCGGTGGCGGCGACGAAGACCAGCTGGAAGAAGAAGTCCGAGCCGATCGAGGCATAGTCGAGGGCCGCGTCGGCCGCGGCGACGCCCACCGGGTCAAGCACGGTCGGCGAGAAGAACGGACCGACCCAGCCGGCCATGATCCAGCCGTCGCCGGGGTACATCAGGTTGAAGCCGATGAGCCAGTACATGATCGCCGCGAGGGAATAGAGGGCGATGTTCTTGGTCATCTGCATGGTGACGTTCTTCGAGCGGACAAGCCCGCCCTCGAGCATGGCAAAGCCGCAGGCCATGAAGAACACCAGGAACCCCGCCATGCAGAACAGCAGCGTGGTCATGATGTACGGGCCGATTTCGTCGAAGCCCGGCGCCGCGGCGTCCTGGGCCAGGGCCAGTGACGGCAGCGCGGTCAGTACCGCGGCCCCAAGCCCGAATTTGGTAAGACGTTTCATTTGATAAAGCTCCTTTCCCTGCACGCGGTATTTACAGCGCGTCTTCGTTGGTTTCGCCGGTGCGCACGCGCATGGCTTGTCCGATGTCGAGAACGAAAATCTTGCCGTCGCCGATCTTGCCGGTGCGGGCAGTCTTGGCGATGGTCTCGATCACCTGGTCGGCCATCGATGCGGAGACGGCGACCTCGAGCTTGATTTTCGGGACAAAATTCACGGCGTATTCAGCGCCGCGGTAGATTTCGGTGTGGCCGGATTGAGCGCCGAAGCCCTTAATCTCGGTCACCATCATGCCGCGGACGCCGATCTCGGTCAGCGCTTCGCGAACATCCTCAAGCTTGAAGGGCTTGATGGTTGCTACAATGAGTTTCACAGGACACCCCTTTCGGATTCTCAGTGCAAGGGTTAGTTTTGCACCCGCAGAAAAACCGTCTGTCCGGGTGTGCGGAAGATGAGTCGCATGGTCAGGCGCGTTGGAAACGGGCAATTAGATTAAAAATTAAGCGGGCATTTTTGGATGCACAAAAAATAGGCAATTCAAAAAGCCATAGCAGGGGTCAACTTTGTCGGTAAGGCGGTTTAGTATCCGTGCATCGGGCAAGATCCGAATGGGGCGAGCATGAGTAACAATGGTCGGAAGAAGCCGCGGCTAGTCGCGGACGATCGGCGAAAGAAAACAACGGCGAAACCGAAAGCGAAGACGACCACGGCAACCAAGCGCAAGGCCGCGCCCAAGCGGCGGCGCAAGCGGTCGTCGAACTGGGTGGTGCGGTTGTTCGGCGGGCTCTTCGGGTGGTTTTTCCGCCTGGTATGGGCCGCCACGTGGCGGATCACCGCGGTTGTCGTGCTGATCATCGGCATGGCGGTGCTGTATACCTATTCGACATTGCCGGACGTGCGCGAGGTGCTCGACGGGCGTGCGCGCGGGTCTGTCACGCTGCGCGACCGCGATGGCGAGGTCTTTGCCTGGCGCGGCGACCAGTTCGGCGGCGTGGTGACCGCCGAGACGGTCAGCCCGCACCTGAAGAATGCAGTGGTCGCGACCGAGGACCGGCGGTTCTACCGGCATTTCGGGATCAGCCCGCGCGGTGTGGCCAGTGCCATCCGCATCAACCTGAGCGAGGGGCGCGGGCCGCTGTCGGGGCATGGCGGTTCGACCATCACGCAGCAGACCGCCAAGCTTTTGTGCCTGGGCGTGCAGTTCGACCCGGATGTCTGGGAGAGCGAGCAGGATTACGTGCAGGATTGCCGGCGCACGACGCTGTGGCGGAAGGCGAAAGAGGCGATCTATTCGCTGTCGATGGAAGCCAAGTACACCAAGAACGAGATCCTCTCGATCTACCTGAACCGGGCCTATATGGGCAGCGGCGCCTTCGGGGCCGAGGCCGCCGCGCAGCGTTATTTCGGCAAGCACGCCGCGGAAGTGACCGCGCAGGAGGCCGCGATGATGGCCGGGCTGCTGACCGCGCCGACGCGGCTGGCGCCGACCTCGAACCTCGAGCGGTCGCAGGATCGGGCGGCCACGGTGCTGCGGCTGATGCGCGAGCAGGGCTACCTGAGCGAGGCCGAGATGGAGGAGGCGCAGGCCAACCCGGCAACCCTGTCGGAGGCGGCAGAGGCGCAGACCGGCGGTTATTTCGCCGACTGGGTGATGGAATCGGGCCCCGACTTCTTTACCCGCGACACGACCGAGGACGTGCTGATCCGCACGACGCTGGATCAGCGCATTCAGCGGGCCGCCGAAGAGGCGCTGAAGACGGTGTTCGAGGAGAAGGTGAAGGACGGATCGAAGGCGCAGGCCGCGATCGTGGTGATGTCGGCCGATGGCGCGGTGCGCGCCATGGTGGGCGGGCGCAAGACCAAGGTGACGGGCGCCTTCAACCGGGCGACCATGGCGAACCGGCAGACGGGCTCGGCCTTCAAGCCGTTCGTTTACGCGACCGCGCTGGAGCTGGGCTACAGCCACAACTCGACCGTGGTCGATGAACCCTATTGCCTGAGCATTCCCGGCTCGGGCCGGTGGTGCCCCGAGAACTATACCCGCAAGCATTACGGCCGGGTGACGCTGACCGACGCGCTGCGGCGGTCGCTGAACGTGCCGGCGGTGAAGGTGTCGGAGGCGGTCGGGCGCGAGAAGGTGCGCAAGGTCGCCTCGGATTTCGGCATCGAAAGCAGTCTCGCCGACGGGCCGGCGCTGGCGCTGGGTGCGTCGGAGAGCACGCTGCTCGAGATGACGGGGGCCTATGCCGGCATCCTCAATGGCGGCTCGTCGGTGACGCCTTATGGCTTGGTCGAGCTGACCCTGCTGGGCGAGGATACCCCGCTGATGGGCACAGGCGGCGGGATCGGCGAACGGGTGATCCGCGAGGAAGCGGCGAAAGAGCTGATCTTCATGATGAACCAGGTCGTGATGAGCGGCACCGGCGGGCGGGCGAAGCTGCCCGACCGCGAGGTTGCCGGGAAGACCGGCACGACCCAGGCGGCGCGCGATGCGTGGTTCCTTGGCTTTTCGGCGGATTACGTGGCGGGTGTCTGGATGGGGTATGACGACAACTCGCCCCTGCAGGGGGTCACGGGCGGCGGGCTGCCGGCCGAGATCTGGCGCGAGACGATGATCCGGGTGCACGAGGGGCTGGAGGCGCGGCCGCTGCCGATGCTGCGCGGTCAGGACGTGGCCAGTGACCGCGACATCGATCCGCGGCCCGAACAGCCGCAGCAGCAACAGCCGACACAGGGCCGGGGCGAAAGCGCGGTGGAGCGGATCCTGCGGGACCTGCTGGGCGGCGGCAACAGGTAGGGGCGGCCGCCCGAGGTTCATGGCGGGGCAGGGGGCTCACCCCTCGCCCGTGCCGGCCCCCGAAAAAAGAAGAGGAGGACCGAAGCCCTCCCCTTCCCACTGCTCACGGGACAACGTGATTACTCGTTACCGATCACCAGTTGCGGTGGTTGTTGTGGCGGTGCCCGTGATGGGCGTGGCCATGGTGCCGCCGGTGCTGGCGATACTGGTGGCGCTGGATGCGCTGCTGGCGGACCCAGCGGTTATGCTGGCGCTGGCGCTGGGCGCGATAGGGGTTATAGCCGTGACGCGACACGTAGTAGTTGTCGTTGTCATTGGCGTCGGCAATCGCCATGCCGATGATGGCCAGCGCGGCGGCGCCGGCGATGATCTTGGCGGTGTCGTTATCTGCACGGGCCGGAGCCGACGACAGCATGGTCAGCGCCACGGCGGCGGCCATGATCGAGGTGATGAAATTTCTAAAGGGCATTGGGCGGTCCTTTCAGGCAGGTTTTACCAGTACATCCGGCAGCCGCGCATACCTGCGACGCCGAGCATATCCAAAGAGTGGGCCCTTCCGCCTCTGTCAGGCAATATCGCCACGGTGTTATCGGATAACAGACCGTGAAAAGCCCATTTCATGCAGGCGGTTATTGAATAGCCGCAAGGTTCGGCGCATGTTGGCGCCATGAAACGGATGCTTTCCATATGCCTGCTTGCCGCGGGTCTCGCGCTGTCTGCCGCCGCATCGGCCCAGGCTGCCTGCACTGTCGAATACAAGGCCAAGCGCGACAACCCGCTCGAGCTGTTCTTCGAGGTGGCCGTCGTGCCCGGCCCCTGCAATGCGGCGACCGCCCAGGCGCAGCTTCGGCCGATCCTTGCCGGAAGGGGGCTGACGCTTCTGAAGATTCTGTCGGTGCGTCAGCAGTGAGGCTAAGGAGATACGGTGAGGTGACGAGGGGAGCACACCGGTGGTGACAGACGACACAGGATTGGCCGCAGACGCCCGCCGCTCGGGCAGCCGGGTTGTCATGGGCGGCGTGATCGCCATCGTGCTGATCCTGTCGCTGACGGCCGTTTTCCTGTTTCTCACCCTGCCCGACGGCAACGCCTTCAACGCCCGGGTCGAGCGCATCTTCGTCGAGAACGATGCGCTGACGGCCGAGGCCGAGATCAAGCTTCTGGAAATCCTCGCCCTGTCGGGCACGGCCTTTTCCGAAACGCTGACCAGCTATCGCATCGTGATCTTCGTGCTGCTGGTCTTTGCCACCGCGCTTTTGATTGCGGCGCTGGTCTTCCTCGTCATGCTGGTGGCGCTCAACCGCCGCATGGCCCAGATCGAGCGCTCGGGCATCCAGGTCAGCTCGCTCCTGATCAGCCGCGACGAGAACACCGTCTACCTCAACAACATGGGCTTCAAGCTGACCGAGGCGGCGATGGAAACTCTCGCCGTGCTGGCCGAGGCAAGGATGGACGACGACGTGCTCACCGGCGCCGAGATCGAGTCGGTCATCTCCGGCCGCTCCAAGGAGGATTGCGAGGAAGCCGCCGGCGCCACCCGCATCAAGCGGCTGCGCGACACGCTGGGCAACCAGATGATTTCCGAGCTGCTGGTCAAGAACATCGCCCGCCGCGGCTATATGCTGGCGATCGACAAGGACGTGATCCGGGTGATCTGAGGCGGGCAGGGGGGGCTGTCGTGGCCCCTTTATTGGTTCGGTCACGACCACCGTGACGGGGGCAGCATGCGGCAACGACCGGCCGCTCTCCACAGCGCCCCGATACTATCCCGTCAAAATTCCCTCGGAACCGGTGCCGCACCCTATGCGTTAAATTGTTCGAAGCCGTACAACCGGCGCAAAATTTATAACGGGGGATAGACTCATGAAGCACTGGGCAGACCGGATGGGCCTTCGAACCGATCCCGCCATTTTTTTCATTTCCGCGATCTGCACAGTCGTCTTCGTCATAGCCCTCGTCATAGCGCCCGAACCCATCGGCGACGCCTTCGCGGCAGGCCGGGCGTGGATCGTGTCGCATATCGGCTGGTTCTTCATTCTCGGCGTGAATGTCTGGCTCGGCTTCCTGATCTGGGCCGCCATGAGCCGCCACGGTCATATCCGCCTTGGCCCGCGCGACTCGCGCCCCGACTATACCAACCTGTCATGGTTCACGATGCTGTTTGCCGGGGGCATCGGCACCGTCCTGATGTTCTGGGGGGTGGCCGAACCGATGAGCCATTTCTCCACCCCGCCGCTTCCGGGGGTCGAGCCCCATTCGACGGAAGCCGCGAAGGACGCGATCTCGATCGCGACCTATCACCTCGCGCTGCACACATGGGCGATCTTCGCGCTGCCGGGCCTCGCCTTTGCCTATTTCATCAACCGCTACGACCTGCCGGTGCGCGTCAGCTCCGTCTTCTACCCGCTGCTGAAAGAGCGCATCTACGGCCCCTGGGGCAAGGCGATCGACATCGCGGCCGTGCTGGGCACGCTTTTCGGCGTGGCGGTGTCGCTCGGCCTCGGGTCGTCGCAGATCGCCGCCGGTCTCACCTCGCTCTTCGGGCTCGAGGATACGGTGACCCTCAAGGTCGTCATCCTGACGGTGCTGACGGCCGTTGCCGTGGTCTCGATCGTGGCCGGGCTCGACAAGGGCGTGAAGCTTTTGTCGAACATCAATATCGGCATGGCGGTCGGCCTGATGATCTTCGTGCTGATCTGCGGCTCCACCCTGTTCCTGCTGCGCGGTATCGTCGAAACCTTCGGGCTCTACTTCGGCAACTTGCCGCGCCTGGCGTTCTGGAACGACATGCTGGCCGATATCAACCCCGACACCGACGAGTGGGGCTGGCAGGGCAGCTGGACGGTGTTCTACTGGGCCTGGACGGTGACCTGGTCGCCCTTCATCGGCCTTTTCGTGGCGCGGATCTCGCGCGGGCGCACGATCCGCGAGTTCGTGTTCGGCGTGCTGATGGCGCCGTCGCTCTTCACCCTGATCTGGTTCGCCATCTTCGGCTGGCAGGCGATGGAGATCGACGGCATCGGCGCCGCGGCGCGCGAGGCGCTCGGCGACCAGGCCGGGGCCCTCAGCGATGCGGTGGCCGAGTCGGTGCCGCTGGCGATGTTCGCCTTCTTCGAGGCGTTCCCCTTCGCCACCATCGTGCAGGGCATCGCCGTGGTCGTGGTGGCGATCTTCTTCGCCACCTCGTCGGACTCGGCCTCGCTGGTGGTCGACATGCTGTGCACCGGCTCCTCGACCCCCGGCCCGGTTCACCAGCGGGTCTTCTGGGGCGTGTCCGAAGGGCTTGTCGCGGCCATGCTGATCGTGCTGGCGGGCGATGCCGGCCTGACGGCCCTGCAACAGGTCATCACGGTGGTCGGGCTGCCGATCTTCTGCCTGGTGTTCATGATGATCCCGTCGATCATCCTCGGCTTCCGCAACGAGGATATCGACCACATCAACATCGGCAAACGGCCGGGCCTATCGGAGTTCTGAGGGCGGGCCACGGGTCGCCGGCGGCAAGAGGGAAACTGGCGACCCCGGCAGGACGCCGGGAATCTCGCCAGATCAACGCACTATCACCCAAACATCCAACTGACCCCGACATAGGAAATCAATGGCTTACGGCCCATGGTTCCAACTGTCGTGAAGATCTTTTGACAAAAGAAAACCCCGCCGACGCGGCAACGTCGAACGGGGCTGATCTTTTGGATATTTCACCTCCAAATTTTATCTCGAAACACACGAGTGTTGCAAGGGCGCAAAACCATGCTCGGCATTTCGGCAGCTTCGAAGCTTGGGTGGATCGCCGGATCGCACGCATCGCGCACTATCGCGAGGTGTAGGTGTGCGCGAACCCAGTACATGGCGCCAGGAGTGGGCGCGAGCAGTGCGCCGTGCGCCGAGCCTATCCATGAGGGCACGGTTGGTCGGTGCTGAAATTGCACTGGATTGCGCTAACGAGAGCATCAGCCAGTGCAGCCCGTCACGGCCGACTTTGGCAAATAACCTCGGTGTTTCTGATGCGACCATCAGACGAGCCATGGCTGAGCTTATCAACGGGGGCTGGCTATCGAGGGCAATGGCCACCGCGCGCCATCGTACGGTTCGTTACACGTTTCTTGTACCCGGAACGACGCGCGGCGATGTTGTGCCATTCAGCGCAGGGAAGGATCCGAACAGGGGGCAAAGGAGTATGTCGCCGGAGGTGGTTCGATGAGTTTCGGTGCAACCAAGTGGGCCATCGAACAACGCGGGCTCAAACCCGGAGTGAAATTGCTGCTTTGGCAGCTCGCGGACCGCCACAACAAGGATACGCGCCGCTGCGACCCTTCTCAGCAAGGATTGGCTGAGGATTGCGAAATCAGCCGGGCGACCGTCAATCGCTACCTGGATAAGCTTGAGGAGGCAAATCTCATCAGGCGCGTTCAGAGAGCCGATCCGAAGACGAAACGACAGGATCGAACCTTCTATCTTTTGGCCTTCGATACAGATCTTGAGGCCTTCGATGCTGATCGAGCCGTGTCTCAAAATGTGACACGGCCCGTGTCTCAAACTGCGACACGGCCCGTGTCTCAGAAATCGCCAAAGCCGTGTCTCAAAAATCGCCAAAGCCGTGTCTCAGATTGCGACACGAACCCTGTAAGGGAACCTATAAAAGAACCTTCGCGGGCGTGCGCGCGCGAAACCGCGATCAAAACTTTCGGCGAATCTGTCGTGAACGCTGCTGAGTTCTGGGCTCCGAAGGTGACTGGTGGTGGCTGTGTTCCCAGCTCTGCCATCTCAATCGCGACGGCCGATGCCATGATTGCAATGAAGCTAGTGACGGGTGACCAACTTCGGTCTCTGTCCGTGCACTTCACCCATCACCGAGAAAGAGCAGAGAGGCACGAGCAATGAACCGCAACAATGCGCACAGAGCTGAAACGAGCGGCAAGATCGTGAAGATCAGGCGCGACACTGCAACCCCGCCTGGCCTGGGGAAAGCGCAGGCCCTCGACCCACGGCGCTTCGACGCGTTGACAGGCGGCTCTGAGAAGATCTGGGGCTTGGCATCCATCGCTCGCACGCTCGGCGTTTCGGAGTCCACCGTGCGCCGTTGGGCGGTGGCTCCCGAGGTCCCGATCTACAAGCCGCGCGGTGTTGGAACCTATTTCGCGCAACGCTCGGAGCTTTGCGCTTGGCTGAAGGGCAAGAGCTGATGGCCCACGTTGGGAGCGCTGAACGCATGACCGGGGGTGGTCTCAGACTTTTGGTGGTTCTTGGGGACCGGCGCGGGGAACAGCGCGCGAGATTTGCCCGAAATAGGGTTTTTTCGATCGGGGATGAACGGATTTGACAGGATTTGGTAGGATTTGGCAGGGCGACAAGCGCCGGTCAATTGGTGGATTGTAAGCCCATGTGGCCGTTCACCAGCAAACCTAAGACCGAAACCAAGGGGCTCGCCGAACCAGGCGATGACCTCTTTGCGATCTTCGGCATCACTCCGACCTCGACGGGGAACGTGGCTGTCACGCCGGATGCGGCGCTGCGGGTGCCGGCGGTTGGCTCTGCAATCCGCGTCATTTCGGAGGCCGTGGCCACGCTCGACGTCTCCGTGAAGCGCATCGAGGAGGATGGCACCGAGGTCTCAGAACCGAACCACCCGGCCCTGGCCTTCCTTCGCGATAGCGCCAATGACTGGACCTCCGGCTTTGAGCTCCTTCGGGATCTCGTGATTGACGCGCTCTCCGACGACCGGGGCGGCACGGCCTACGTCAATCGCCTGGGCGACGGTCGCATTGCCGAGATCATTCGCTACCGTCGCGGTGTCATTGACGTCCAGTTCAATCAGACCACCGGCGAGCCCAGCTACAAGATCGAGACCCGGCCGGTGCCCGCCGCGAACCTGATTCACCTCCGGAGCCCGTTCGGACGTGCGCCGCTGTCACTGGCCCGCGAGGCAATCGGCACGGCCATTGCTCTCGATCGGCACGCGGCAAAGCTGTTCGGGCGTGGTGCACGGCCATCCGGTGCTCTGAAGTTCCCGAAGGGAATGGGGGAAGCCGCGGTGAAGGCAGCCCGCGCGGCATGGCGTGCGACACACGAGGGCGACGATGCTCAAGGGCAGACGGCCATCCTGTACGACGGCGCCGAATTCGAGCCCTTCACCTTCAGCTCGACAGACGCGCAGTTCCTTGAAAACCGGAAGTTCCAGATCCTCGAAATCGCCCGGTGCTTTCGCGTGCCTCCGCCGATGTTGTTCGACCTTGAGCGCGCGACGTGGAGCAACGGGGAACAGCAGGGGCGCGAGTTCCTGAGCTACACCTTGGAACCGTGGCTGAGGGCCACCGAGGGCGCGCTGCGCCGGGCGCTCTTTACCGACGAACAACGCGGCCAGTACGTCATCCGGTTTGATCGCGATGACCTCACCCGGGCCGATCTCGACACACGCTCGACCGTGATCAACTCGCTGATTTCGTCGCAGGTGATCAACCCGAACGAGGGTCGGCAATGGCTGGGCTTGCCGCCGCGCGAGGGCGGCGACCTGTTCATGAACCCGAACATCACCGCAGACGCTCCCAGGAGCGACGACGAAGACGCTGAGGACGAGGAGACACCTGATGCAGCTTGACGATATCCGCGCCTTCTCGGCCGACCAGGAGCGCGGCGCCTGGCTCGATCTTCTCGACCCAGTGACCGGACGGTCTACGGGTATTCGCTTCAAGCTGGCCGGGCCTGACAGTGAAACGCAGAACCGTGCCCGCCTCCGCCTCGCCGACGACCTGTCGGATGTGGCCGATGCCGATGGCCGGGTGTCTGCCGAGGCGCGGGAACGCGCCCGTCTCGACAGTCTCGCCCGCTGCATTCTCGACTGGGAAATCTCGGAGGGTGATGAACCGCTGCCCCTGACGCACGCCAACGCGGTGCGCGTCCTCAGGGCTTCGAACTGGCTTCAGGCCGAAGTCGACGCCTTCGCCTCTTCCCGAGTGCATTTCTGGAAGGACGGCAACTGATGGAACGTGTGTACCTGGAAACCAAGCTCGACGCGACGGATGACGGTACGATCGAGGGGCTGGCATGGAAGTATGCCGAGGCCGACCGGATCGGCGACATGATCCAGAAGGGTGCATTCTCCGGCACCTCGCTGCCCCTGCCGATGCTCTTCGGCCATGACCAGAATGACCCGGTGGGCACGTGGGACACCGCTGAAGACGACGCCGAGGGGCTGCGCCTGAAGGGCCGCTTGCTCATCGATGACGTAGCGCGTGCCCGCGAAGTGCGTGCCTTGGTCCGTGCCGGCGCCGTACGAGGTATTTCGATCGGCTTCCGGACGAAGAAGGCCACGCCCCGCGCCCGCGGCGGCCGGACGATCAACGAGCTGGAACTCATGGAAGCTTCGCTGGTCACGATTCCGATGCACCCCGGCGCACGAGTGACCTCTGCAAAAACCGCCGTCCGCGCGCTGACGCTGGCGGGATCCCTTCAACGCGCCGCGGCGCAGCTCGCAAAAGGAAACTGACATGCGACATCTGAAAAAGGCCGAGCTGCTGGGCAGCACGGTGCTCACCCTCAAGGATGGCGGCGAGGACGATCCGAACGATATCGTCACGAAGGCCATCGGCGATCTGACAGAGACCGTGAACAAGCGGCTCGAGGAGATCGAGAAGAAGACCGACACGACCAGGATCGAGGAGCGCCTCGACAAGATCGAGGCGAAGTCGAACCGCGCCAAGGGCGGTGACGATGATCCCGACGAGCAGGCGGAAATCGAGCGCAAGGCGTTCGCGGTCTACTTGCGCCGGGGCCGTGAGACGCCGGATGAAGAGGTCAAGGCGCTGACCGTTTCGAACGATCCGCAGGCGGGCTACCTGGCCCCGGCCGAGATGTCGACGGAGTTCGTGCGCGACCTCGTGGAGTTCTCGCCGATCCGGTCTGTTGCCAGCGTTCGCGGCATCACCGGACCTTCGGTGAAGTATCCGAAGCGCACCGGGGTCACGAATGCCCAATGGGAAGGTGAGACTGAGGAAGCCGAAGAATCGACGGTCACCTTCGGCCAGCTCGAAGTGGCGCCGCACAAGCTGACCACGTTCGTGGACATCAGCAACGAGCTTCTCTCCGACAGTGGCGGCACCGCCGAGGCGGAAGTGCGCATGGCCTTGGCCGAGGACTTCGGCCAGAAGGAGGGCGTTGCCTTCGTCAACGGCACCGGCGCTGGCCAGCCCGAGGGTTTGATGACCCATACCGGCATTGGGGAATGGCTCAACGGCCATGCTACGAACCTCTCCGCGGATCAGCTGATAAAGCTGATGTACGACCTGCCGGCCGCTTACCGGAATAACGGTACCTGGATGATGAACGGCACCACGCTGGGCATCGTGCGCACCCTGAAGGATGGCGATGGCCGGTTCCTTTGGCAACCGTCCTACCAGGCCGGCCAGCCGGAAACGATCCTTGGCCGTCCGGTGGTCGAGGCGGTGGACATGCCAGATCTCGAAGCCAATGCATTCCCGATCCTCTACGGCGATTTCAGCGCCTATCGGATCGTGGATCGCCTCGCCATATCGATCCTGTCCGATCCCTACACGCAGGCCCGCAAAGGCGTCACCCGCATTCACGCCACCCGCCGTGTCGGTGGTCGCGTCCTGCAGGCCGCGCGGTTCCGCAAACTCAAGATGGCCACGAGCTGAGGAGACTGAGCAATGCGCGATCAAGCATCAAATATCGGAGTGGTTCAGGCGGTTGCGGCTGCCGTCCTCTCCGCCACCAACACCGCTGACCCGATCGACCTGATCGGGTTCAACGCGGCGACAGTGGTCATCAACACCGGGGCCATCGTCTCTTCCGGAGACTTCACCGCGAAGTTGCAGGAGAGCGAGGATGGGTCGACCGGCTGGACGGACGTTGCCGCGGCACACCTGTCCGGGAGCTTCCCTGCCAGCCTCGAAGCCAACGCTACGGTCAAGGTCGGGTACATCGGTTATCGGCGGTACATCCGCACGGTCCTCACCAAGAACAGCGGCACCTCGATTGCCGTCGGGGTGACAATCGTGAAGGGCCACCCCGCCGATGCGCCGGTGACCTGACAGTGAATTCGCGGGGCGTCTCCTCTACGAGGGTGATCCGGTCAGCCCAAAAACGGCAAGCTGCCCTCCTGCCTCGTCCCGCGTTCCATTCGGCTAATGGTCAAGGGCAGCAAGACCGGCTGGGGGCGGCATTGCGCCGCCCCTGGAAACCAAATCCGGAGAATGAACCTTGGATGTATACGCAGCTACCTTCAGGCCGGCCACAGACGTGGCTCGCAGCCAAGCGATTCTCCTCGCGATCTCCCACTTTGATTTCGGCCGGCGACCGACCGCGATCTCTGGGGGAACGTTTTATGGTGGGATCTGAGATATGCCGACAAAGCCCGCGCGGCTGTGTGGCTGCGGACGTCGCGTCGCGAACGGGGCGCGGTGCCCATGCCAGCGCAAGGTGGACGCGGAACGAAAAGCCCGGTTCGACAAGACCAGGCCGAATTCCAGCCAGCGCGGCTACACGGGCGCCTGGGAGAAAGCCCGCAAGGCGTTTCTCAGGCGCAAGCCGCGCTGCGCCCGCTGCGGGGCGGAGGCCACCGTGGTGGATCACATCACACCGCACAGGGGTGACCAGACGCTGTTCTGGGATCAAGCCAATTGGCAACCCCTATGCACCCACTGTCATTCAGGCGCAAAGCAACGAGAAGAGCGCCGCAACACCGCGAGGAACTTGAAATGACCATCTATGCAACCGCCGGGGCCAAGGTGTTTATCGGTGGCGTTATGGCCCAGCAATCTGATGACTTTGTGGAATCCGACTTCAGTTCGGAGACCTGGGTACAGATCAAGGAGCTTGAAGCCCTTGGCTCACTGGGCGACGCCGCCGAGGAAATCACCTTCTCCGCGATCGGCGAGGCCCGGACGAAGCGGCTCAAGGGTTCGCGCGCCTCGCCGCCAATGGAACTCGTTTGCGGTCTCGACTACTCGGATGCGGGTCAGACCGCCGCCATCGCCGCGGAAAAGGAGATCCACGACTACGCCTTCAAGGTGGAGTTCAACGATGCGCCCGAGGGAGGCACTCCATCCGAAAGATACTTCATCGCGAAGGTGGCCAGTGCAAGCGAGGCTTACGACACAGCGAATTCAGTGATGAAGCTTAACCTGTCACTCTGGGTGAATTCCAACGTCGTGCGCGTTGACGCAGCCGAGGCGTAAGGTGGGGCGATGGCGATCGCGGAGCTCGATGACCTGAAGGCCCAACTTTCCTTCACCGATGATATCGGTGCGGAGGATGATGGCCTTCTGCAGCAGAAGCTCGACGCGGCTCACAACCACATCGAGCGCATGCTGGGGTTCCAGATCGAGGAATGCTTCGGCGGTGAAGACCAGGAACCGATCCCGCCGGGCCTGATCGAGGCTGTGCTGCAGCTTGCGGCATGGTGGTACGAACAACGGGAGACGGCCCTGACCGGCACGATCGTCGCCGAGGTTCCATATGGCGTGCAAGAGCTGGTGACCGCGTATCGGGAGTTTACCTTCTGATGGCGGATGACGGTGGCCTGTCCAAGTTCCAGAGGCGCATTCGGGCCATGATCCAGGCCGGCAAGGCCGGTGCCGAGCCTGCACTCGCTCAGGGTGGTTACGAGATTGCCGAGGCGATGGAGAGCCTGGCGCCAGAGGATGAAGGCGATCTGATCGGTTCCATCGCGGTGACCCTCGCTGGACATGCCACGCCGCCTTACTCGCAACCGGGCGGATCGCACGTTGTGCCGGAGAATCAAGTGGCCATCACGGCTGGCAACGCCGATGTGCGCTACCCGCACCTGCAGGAGTACGGCACCAAGTATCACCCGGCGCAGCCGTTCTTCTGGCCGGGCTTTCGCCTGGCAAAGCCGCGGGCGGAACGGCGCATCAAGCGCGCGCTCGCCAAGGCCATCAGGGAGGCGAAATGAGCGTTGACCTCGCGGTACAGAAAGCCATCCGGGCGCGTCTCGTGGCCACGCCAGCGGTCACGGACCTCGTGCCTGCAAGCTCTATCCTCGACCGGAACGCCCGGCCGGCGCCACGGCCTGGCATTGTCATCGGCGATGCGCAAGTGGTCGACGAGGGCCAAAGCATCGCGCGCACCCGTAGTCGGGTCTATCACAGCTTGCACGTCTGGAAGACAGAGCCCTCGCGGGAGGGGGTGAAAGAGATCATGGCGGCGATCCGCGCCGCGATTCGCTCAGGCCGTCTTGACCTCGGTGCCGGTTATCATTGCATCGATTGGCGCGTTTCGAACATGCGCGCGCTGTCGGATCCGGACGGGGAAAGCTCGCACGGCGTGATGACCATCGACTGCCTGGTTGAAGAGGCGGCGCCATGAGATCCGGCAAGCTGGTGCACGTGATCGAGATCCAGCGCGCCAGCGTGACGGTGAACGATGCCGGCACGCCATCCTCGACCTGGGCGAAGGTTGCGACCTTGCGTGCCGAGCTGGTGGAGCGCTCGACCGAGGAATTCCTCCGCAATGCGGGGGAGACCAGCGAGACGACTGTCGTGTTCCGCACGCGCCACCTCGACGGGGTGACCGATGAGGACCGCGTGAGTTTCGATGGAGCGGCGTACGATATCGAGGAGATCACGCGCATCGGCCGCCGGAAGGGCTTGGAGTTTCGTTGTCTGGAGGTGACGCCATGAGAGGTACGAAACCGCACCTTAGGGTCGAACGAGAGCCGCTGCGCGATCGGCCGCCCCCAGATTACCTGAGCGAAGATGCCAAGGCCGAATGGGGTCGGATCGTGCCACTCTTGGCCGAGCGCAAGATCCTCACCGAGGCGGACGTGGGCATGATCGAGACGTATTGCATGTCGATCGGCACGGTGCGCGACATGGATCGCGAGATCCAGCGCACCGGCGCCGTGCAGAAAGTCTACAAGGTCGACAAGGACGGAAACTCATTCCTGGTCTCGGTCCGGAAAAACCCGGCCGTGTCGATCCGCAATGAGGCTATGACGCAGGCGCGCCTTGTCGCCTCCGAGCTCGGCGCCACACCTGTCTCGCGATCGCGTCCGACGATCGCGGACGATGACGATGACGACGATCTATTCGGCTGGCAGGGGGCCTCCTGATGCTAGTGCCCTCGTGGATCGATGCCCCGGAGGAGATCCCGGATCCTCTCGGCCGGGGCCAACTGGCCGTCGACTGGCTTCGGAAGCTGAAACATCCGAAGAACCCGGCAGCCGGGCATCCGTTCCAGCTCGATCCCTGGCAGGAGAACACGATCCGCCGAATTTATGGACCGAGAAGCGAAGATGGATCGCGCCTGGTGCGGCGGGTGGTCCTCCTATTGCCTCGAGGCAATCGCAAGACCTCGTTGGCGGCCGCCATAACGCTGTTGCACCTGATCGGGCCGGAAAGCGAACCTGGCGGACTGATGGTCTCGGCCGCGTCGGCGCATGAACAGGCCATGGAACTCTATAACGAAGCCGCGATGCTTATCCACTTCGACAAGCGGCTCGCGAAACACCTGAGTCTGCGGGAATATCAATCCAAGATATTTTGCCGCAAGCGACAGACGAAGTATGTTGCCGTGGCATCGGACGGGAAGGTGCAGCATGGCAAGACGCCCAATGTTGTGATCGCTGACGAACTGCACGCATGGGAAGGTCGCGCGGGCTTGCGCCAATGGGAGGCACTCGACAGTGCCCTGGTGAAGGTGCCCGGAACCCTGATGATCATTGCCTCCACCTCCGGTCGGGGCCAGGAGAATCTTGCCTGGCAACAGGTGGAGTACGCGATCAAGGTGCAGAAGGGCGAGATCGAGGATCCGGCCACACTGCCCGTCATTTTCATGGCTGAACCGGAAGACGACTGGCGCGACGAAGCGCTCTGGCATGTGGTCAACCCGGGTCTGCAGCACGGTTACCCGGACCTCTCCGCCTTCCGCGACAAAGCGCGCAAGGCCGAACATTCGCCGTTTGAGCGCGACAGTTTCCTGCAATTCAATCTCAATAGATGGCTCGATCAGACGACGTCACCGTTCGTGGAGATGCATGTCTACGACCAAGGCGCATCAGAGGTCGATCCGGAGGAGTTGGAGATCGTCCAGGAGCCATGCTACCTCGGCGTGGACCTGTCGAAGAATGAAGACCTGACGGTGGTTGTGGCTTGCTGGCGCGATGGCGAAAACGGGTACCAGGTAATCCCGTTCTTCTTCTGCCCTGAGGACAACCTGCGCGGCCGTGGAGAGTTGCACGGCGTCGACTACCTGTCATGGGCAGAAGATGGGTACATCATCCCGACGCCCGGCAATACTGTCGACTTGAAGGCCGTGGAGGACCATATCCGCGAGCTCTGCGCCCGGTTTAACGTCAAGGAAATCGCCTTCGACCCCACCTATGGGCGTCACATGATGTCGAGCCTCAACGAGGACGGGCTCCCAGTGGTCGAGTTCCGGCAGGGATGGGTGACCATGGCGCCGGCCGTCAAGGAGCTTGAGCGGGCGATCCTGAGCGGCAACTTCCGCCACGGCGGGCACCCCGTCCTGCGCTGGAACTTCGGCAACATTCAACTCCACATCGACGCGGCCGGGAACCGATCGTTTCACAAGGGCAAGAGCGGCAACAAGATCGATGGTGCCGTGGCGGCGGCGATGGCCGTGGCGCGATGTGCGGCTGATGAAGAGGGTTTTGTAACCTCGGCGTCGTGGTTTTCGGACGATATGTGGATGGCTTGAGGAGGCCGATGAATGGATGAAGAACGCCTGATTGTTGCCCTCGAAGCCCGCATCCGGGATTTCGAGAAGAACATGATCAAGGCCGAGAAGCGGGGCACGAACTCCTATAACGCCTTGCGCCGCGGATCGAAGGTCACGACCAGCGCGATGGAGCGCGACATGCTCACCTCCACGAAACGGATCAACCAGGCGCTGGCCTCCACATCGACGCGCATCGGCTCGTTCGGCAAAGCGTTTGCGGCGACGGCGATCGCTGCCGGCATGGCCGCAATCACGAAAGCTTCGACCGATGCGGTTCGCAGCTTGGCCGAACTCGGCCGACAAGCCGAGCGATCTGGAGTGAGCGTCACGGCGTTCCAGGAACTGAAGTTCGTCGGCGAGCAGAACCGGATCGAGGTGGATGCCCTGATCGACGGTCTGAAGGAGCTGCAACTACGCGCCGATGAATTCATAGTGACCGGCCAGGGTCCGGCGGCCGAGGCGTTCCGGCGCCTAGGCTACGGCGCCAGCGATCTCAAGCGCCGCTTGGAGGAGCCGGAGGAACTCTTCGCCGATATCATCGGGCGGATGGAGGATCTCGACAGTGCCGCGCAAATTCGCGTGGCCGACGAGGTGTTCGGCGGTACGGCGGGCGAGCGTTTCGTGGAGCTGATCGACCAGGGCGAACGGGGTATCCGGCAGCTCACGGCGCGAGCCAACGAGCTGGGCATCGTGATTGATGAAGAGGCGGTGGAACGCGCCGCCGAGCTGGATCGCAAGTTCGCCGAAGTTCAGGCGCGGGTGGCAACAATCTCGAAGACCATCGTGGTGAACCTCGCGGGCGCGCTTGAGGAAGCCTTCAGCTTCGACGTCGACGACATATTCGGATCGGCCGAGCGCGCCATCGCGATGATGGGCGAAGCCAACTACCGGGCCCTGAAGGACGCGGCCGCCGTGACCGAAGATCAGAAGGCCGGCGTCGAAGATCTCGTGGACACCTACGAAGAGCTGTACCGGGCCATCAACAGGGCCACCGGGCCGGATGGGATACGCCTCATGGATGTGGCAGATCTCGACGAGGCGCACGAGTTGGCCGCGATCTTGCAGGAGATCGAAGCGGAAATGCGCGCCTTCCAGAACGGGGCCACGAGCGCCGGCGACTTCGAGGGCGCGGTGGCCGAACTGGTGGAGGAAGCCGAAGAACTCGTGCAGGGCCTGAGCGACGTAGACGCCCAGCGTTTCGGCAACGTGATCGGAGCCATCGGTGGGATTGCCGAGGCCCTGAGGACGGCAGCGCAGAACGCCGCGGCACTTCGCGAAAACCTTCCCGAGGGCGACACGGAAACCGCCGTCGACTACGGGCCTCGGAACGGCCGGCCGAACAACAGACCGCCGAATCCCTACGCGCCGAAGACCTCGCTGCGCCCGCGGCTGCCTAGCGTGGATGCCAGCTTCGGCGTTCCCGGTGCGACCACCGGCGGCGGCTCGCAGACCCTCGACGGTTTCAGGAAAGAAATCCAGGAGACACGTGCGGATATAGCGGCACTGGAGCAGGAGGCCCTAGCCCTGGCGTCCGTGGCCGAGAGCGGACGGAACGTGGGCGATGCGATGGACTACGCCGCGAAGAAGGCGGAGCTGCTCCACGAAGCCCAGATGGCCGGCATCGAGATCACGCCGGAGTTGGTTGCCCAGATCGAAGCCCTCGCCGCGGAATATGTCGATGCCGCGAACAGCGTTGATACCATCAGGGACAGCATGCAAGAGGCCGAGAACTTGCAGGAGGAGTTCCGTAGCGCAGCCCAAGATGCCTTCGCGGACTTCATCACCGGCGCCGCAAGCGCCGAGGAAGCCATCAGTCGACTGATCGCAAGGCTCGCGGACCTAGCACTGGAAGCGGCTCTCAGTGGCCTCTTCGGTGGCCTGTTCGGATCGATTGGCGGTGGCCTATTCGGTGGCGCAAGAGGCGGCGGTGGTGGAGTAATGGCGGCCGTCCTTCATGACGGGGGCATTGCCGGACGGGATGGCTACCGGCGCGGCCGTGCAGTTTCGCCTTCGGTGTTCGCCGGCGCGCCTCGATACCACAACGGCGGGACTGCGGGCTTACGGCCGAATGAGGTTCCGGCCATTCTCGAAAAAGGTGAGCGGGTTATTCCGAATGGGGCTCGGGCCACTGGAGATGGCCCGAATATTGAGTTCCGAGTGGTCAACAATCGGGGCGATGACACGTCGGTCGAGCAGCGTCGAGAGCGCGGCCCAGATGGGCGCGACGTTCTTATTGCCGAAGTCAATTCCGCAATAAGAGGCGGCAAAATGGATGGCTCTTTAGGCAGCCGGTACGGCGCATCAAGAAAGGTAAAATCGCGATGAATGTAGCTTTTTGGCCAACGTCTCTACCCCAAAAACCCCTGGTCAGCTACTCTGGCGGATTCATGGATAACCGGGCTTCGTTCACCCCTCAGGTCGGCGCGCCGATCGAACGCCCCTTAACGACTGGAGCACCGGAGATCTATGACGTTTCGTTCAGATCTCTTACCCTGTCGGAATACGGCACCTTCAAAGCGTGGTTCAAGACGGAGCTTGGTTTGGGCGTCAAGCCGTTCATATTTCGCGACCCTCTCACTCAGGAACCAGGGTGGTACAAGATTATGAAGGGAGACCCTCCGTTTCAGGTGCGTGCTTTGGGAGGGCAATATGTCAGTCTTCAGGCGAAGATGATGTTGCTGCCCGCCGCACCTTGGTTCGCTAGTTATATCCCTAAGAATTCGTGTCGCGCCCCGTACTTCGTCGCGGATTATGCAAACAGCATCTATGGAATCGACGGCAAAACGGTGCCAGCATCGGCCCTGCTGACCATCTCCGGCACGTATTGGGTTCAGCGCACGACCACTACGGCCATCACCGAGGCACAAGAGGCCCTGGTCGCAACGGACATTCCGGCCAGCGCGCCTGGAACCACCACCGAGATCCTCGGGTTCGCGACATGACCGAACGCCTGCGTGGGCAGCTAACACGCGCTCTGGAAGCGCACCTTGACGGGGAACCTCTGCGCTTGCCTGAGGGGAGTTCGGTACTCTGGAACGTCTTCACCAGCCTGTCGCGCACCCGGATCCTCGGGCCGGCGGGGCCGAACCCAATACAGCCAACCGAAATCGAATGCTGGATGCGACTAATGCGCCTGCCGCTGGAGCCACGCCACGTGGCGATCCTGCTCGAGATGGACAGGATATGGATGCAGCACACCTATGACAGGGGGCGGGTGCCGGAGGGCGCGAAGGTCCTGCCGCCGCAATCGGCACACGCAATCACGCCGGTGCTGTTCGATTTGGCGGTGGGTTGAGAGCTGGCAGGCGCGTAACCGTTTACGGGCTCTGAATTGCGCCGCTTCCAACGATTTGGATGCGTGAATCGCCCATCGTCAGACGGGGGAACATCACGTTTAAGATTCTCCCGTCTTCAAATTCCAACTTTGCCGAGGGCTCTCCCCACGCGAGGCGTACAAATGCCGATGGGTCGCCTTCAACGTATCCTCTGTGGTCGCGAAGGCCTCCTGTCACAATCTCGCGGACCTCGTATTTCACAGGAATTGTTTCGGCCTTAAAGATCAGCTGACCGTTGCCCGAGTATCTCATGCTCATTTCCTCAATCTCACTCCAGCGCCGCCGCCGTTTTCCTCGATGAACTGCACCCCGGCGGCTTCGAGGGCAGATCGGATAGCAACTACCGTGGCAGGTTTCAATTCTTCTCCGCGCTCTAGGCGAGACACCGTGGCCTGAGCAACATTTGCAAGTGCGGCGAGATCGCGAACGCCAATACCGAGGGCGGCTCTGGCCATTTTGCACTGTATAGCGTTCACTTTTATAACCTCGTTATTTTTCTTGACGCGTGTTGCAGTGTATGATAAACATAACGTTGTTATCAATACTCTAATCAGGAGACCCTGACAATGACCAATGAACGCGCTAGCGCGAACAGCCCCGCTATGTCCCGCCGTACCATCTTGACCGCGCTGCCCGTCTCCGGCGCAGCGCTGGCTTTGCCTGCCTCTGGAACGGCATGTTCACCTGATCCGGTGGCGTCGCTCTATCGCGAGTGGTTGGATACTCGCAAAGAGTGGCGCGAGCTTGCAGAGCTTCCCGGTAACGGGGATTTTGACGATCCAAGGTCAATTGCCGCTCAAGCCCGCGAGTTTAGGATTGAGAAGCAGATGTTGGCCCTCAGACCCACGTCGCTGGAGGGCATAGCGGGGCTGGCAGCTCTCGCATGGGCCTATGTAGATCCTGGCTTCATTGACGCCGACGAGCTGGCCGAACACGCCCAGTCTGGCGATTGTCGCACCATAGTCGCGATCTGGAAAGCGTGCACCGGGCTCGAAGGTTATCCGATCACCTGATCAGTTCGAGCAATGGGGAATGACAGTATTCAGGTGTTGATCTCGAGAAGGCTTTCGGTTAAAGCTTACAGCGAAAGCCATAAGAGGAATTCCACTATGTATGGACTGCACGAGCCAACCCTGAGCCGAGGCCGTATTTGTGCAATAAGCGGTCTTCCCGCCTCGACTGTGAACAACTGGAACGCAAAGGCGGCGCTGCCGCTTTACAAGCACCAATCTCCCGGACCCGGAAAACAGCGTCTGTATACGCGTGGGGAGGCTATCGCATGTTCGATTGTTGCGGAGCTGGATCGTATCGGAGCTGATCGGAATTGGACACCGGTCTATGCTGCCTTCGCTCTAGGTTGGATTGAGGAGCATGAAGGCGGAGCCCCAATGAAGCGGCTAGGCGACGACCTGGTGGCGATCATCAAAACACCTTTTCCGATGCTCAAAAGCAACCTGAATTCCGTACAGTCCTTTGACCTCTACGGCGAACTTTTAAACGCCGACGATGCATTGGCGCACCTCTCGAGCATGTTGCCGAGTTTTCCGGCCACGACTCTTCCGTTCGGCTTCGTAGTGAACCGGACGAACGAAGAAATCTCTCGTTTGCTCGGTGGGGCAGAGTGATGCCGATTTTGATCGTCAGACAGATCAATTGACATAATGTGTTGCTTGACACGAATTGTCAATTTGCGTAACGCTACACAAAACAAGGTGTGGCAGATGAAACTGGAATTGGAAACATACACCCCGAGTGAGGCCGAGGAGATAACGTCAGTCAAGCAGGCGACGGTTCGCAACTGGCGGCGAGCGGGTCACCTACCTCGGCGAGAGGGTCATGCACGTTACAACCTGGCGGACATGCTGGTGATGTTTGTCATGGGGATGCTGGTTTCACGTGGCACCACCCCGGAAGCTGCCAAGGAGTTCGCGGGACATGCGGCCCGCGCCATTTTTCAAAGCACGATTTGGAGTACGAAAGCGTTCTCGGGGCCGGTGCGGGAAAAAGCGAAAGTTGAGATTGGCAAGGTCTCCGAAGACGAACTGTCCCATCTCAAGGCTGAAATTGGAGATGAGCGTCGGATCGAGATGGTCGAAGAGGTGCACATCCAAAAAACCATGATCAAGGCGGCTGAGCAGCTGGCTGGGATCACAGGCTTGAAGCATCCGACTTGGCTGATTGTTTGGGCGAATGGTGAAATCCAATTCTACTATGACGAGGACATATCCGAAGAGACCTTCTTCGGGAACACAGTCTTTGATGAGTTTGTTCAAGGCCCGGTCATGCTCTTTTGCCTCGGTGCGCTGGCCCAGATTGTGATCGACCGGTTGCCACGCCCCGCGTTCCGCTTAGCCGAAGGGGCGGAGTGATGAAGGTCGCCACTGTCACCACGGTGAAATGTGATCGCCACGTGGATCAAGGGAACTCGGAAATCGACCGTATGAATGCCCAGGTCGAACTGGCGGACAGGCAGGCGCGTGCCGAGATCCTGAACTGGATCGATGAGACCAATGGCAAAAGGGATGGGCTTAGTGGCCGGGAAGATCGACCATTTTCCCATAGGCGATGAGAGAAGGCTGATGAATAGCCGACGCTACCAATTCGCGACCGAGCCGACTGGCCTGAAAAGGCAGGATGCGGCCGCGCATTGTGGCGTGTCGCCGGGGCATTTTGACAAGATGGTCAAGGAAGGCGTTCTGCCCGCGCCGCGAGCCCTGGGGGGCGTGAACCTGTGGTTGCGGCAAGAGCTCGACGTGGCACTGTTTGATATAGCGCCGAAACAAAGCGAGGGAAGCGGCACATCATGCGACGCGGCGTTCGGCCTCTCAAGCTAAGGCACCTTAACCCCTCTGGCACCTTCGCGAGTGGCAATCCGAGATACTACTACCGCCCAAAGGGCCGGAAGGGCATTGCCATGCCTGATCTGCCCATGGATCACCCGCAGTTTCTCGCAGCTTATGCAGAGGCGGCAGGCGTCCAGCCACGCCGTCCTGTGCGTGAGGGCAGCCTTGCGGCGGGCTTGGACCTGTATAAGGCATCTGACGCATTCGCCGCCCTGGCGACGGGCACAAGGGATGCACGGCGGCGTATGATTGATGATGCCGCGGAACGCTACGGCCACGCGAACCGTGCTGACCTGCGAGCGCCACACATCGAAAAGGACCTTAGCCGCTTCAATGGCCATGCCAGGAACAACCGGCTGAAGATGTGGCGGGGCTTCTGCGCATGGATGGTCGAGCATGACGGGCTCGAAAAAGACCCAAGCGACGGAATCAAGCGCGCGAAGACTGCGAAGAGCCATGGGCACACACCATGGTCCGCAGAGGAAATCGACAGCTTCCGGGCGTGCTGGCCGCTAGGCTCGATCGAGCGTCTGGCCTTTGAGTTGATCTTCTGGACTGGCGCGCGTGTGTCTGACGCGGTGCGGCTCGGGCCGGGCAACATTGACCGGGACGGGTGGCTCACGTTTCGCCAGCAGAAGACAGGCGGCGAGGTGTGGATCCCGTTCAACCGCGCACTGCCGGAATTCGCCGAAGTGTATGTCGGTGATCTGGCGTCACTCAAGGAAGCGATTGACGCGCGCAATGACCGCCACATGACCTTCCTCCACACTCGGCAGGGTGCTTCACGGTCCAGCAAATCTGTATCGCAGTGGTTCGCAACGAAAGCCCGCGCCGCAGGCGTCGCGGGACGTACAGCACACGGGCTGAGAAAGGCACGGGCCAAGGCTCTCGCAGAGGCTGGCGCAGCAGCCCCTCAGATCGGTGCATGGACAGGCCATGAAAGCCTGAAAGAGGTTGAACGATACATCCGCGATTTCAGCAAGAAACGAGCACTATCTCGGACAGACGAGGAACAAAAAGTTCCAACTTTTCAGATCAAGTTCCAAAAGGAGGCAAAATAGGATGGAAAATCAGCAGCTTAATTTAGTGCTGGCGACCCCGGCAGGATTCGAACCTGCAACCTGCCCCTTAGGAGGGGGCTGCTCTATCCTGTTGAGCCACGGGGCCGCGCGGGCCCTCTTTAGCGCCATGTGGCGCGCTTGTCATCGCCCCAATCGCCCTTTTCGTGGTGCTTGCTTGAGGATTGCCGTTCGCGGTAACATTCTGAAAAGACCGAATTGAGGAACCGAGCCCGTGAGCGCCAATGACAACCGCCCCCTGACCCTGCGTGACGTGTCCGAAGCGTCGGGCGTCTCGGAAATGACCGTCAGCCGCGTGCTGCGCAACCGCGGCGATGTCTCCGATGCGACCCGCCAAAGGGTGCTCGAGGCCGCCAAGGAGCTGGGCTACGTGCCCAACAAGATCGCCGGGGCGCTGGCCTCGCAAAGGGTGAACCTGGTCGCCGTGATCATCCCGTCGATGTCGAACATGGTCTTCCCCGAGGTGATGACCGGCATCAGCGAGGCGCTCGAGGAAACCGGGCTGCAGCCCGTCGTGGGCGTCACCGGCTATTCGCCCGAGAAAGAGGAGAAGGTGCTTTACGAGATGCTCTCGTGGCGGCCCTCGGGCGTGATCATCGCCGGCCTCGAGCATTCGGATGCCAGCCGCGCCATGCTGCGCGCCTCCGGCATCCCCGTGGTCGAGATCATGGATGTCGACGGCACGCCGGTCGATTCGGTGGTCGGCATCTCGCACCGTCGCGCGGGGCGGCAGATGGCGCAGGCGATCCTGAAGGACGGCTATGAGCATATCGCCTTTCTGGGCACCAAGATGGCGCAGGACCACCGTGCCCGCAAACGGTTCGAGGGCTTCACCGAGGCGCTGGCCAAGGCCGGTGTCGAGATCGAGGACCGCGAGTTCTATTCCGGCGGCTCGGCGCTGGTGAAGGGGCGCGAGATGACCAAGGAGGTGCTCGAGCGCTCGCCCGATCTCGATTTCATCTACTATTCCAACGACCTGATCGGCGCGGGCGGGCTGCTCTACCTGCTCGAACAGGGTGTGAAGATTCCGCAGGATTTCGGGCTGGCGGGGTTCAACGGGCTGAACCTGCTGAAGGGCCTGCCGCGCGAACTGGCCTCGATGGATGCCTGCCGCCACGAGATCGGCCACACCGCGGCCGAGATCATCGCCCGCCGGGTCGAGGAAGGCGCCGCGGGCAAGCCCGAGCGCGTGGTGCTGGAACCCAAGATCAGCTACGGCGACACGCTCCGGCGCCGGTAGACGGAATTCGCGCGAATTCCGGGCCCGGAAAATCCGCATTTTCCGGGGAATTTTCTGCGCAGAAAATTCCCGCCCCGCCGCCGCCCGTGCGCCGCCGCGCCGGAAAATTGCAATTTTCCGGGCCGTTTTCTTCGAAGAAAACGGGTCACCGGAACATTCCGATTTACAAACCGATTTCCCCTGTCGAAATGGGCGGCAAAACAGGGAGATTCTTCAATGAAAGTAGGCTTTATCGGTCTCGGCAATGTCGGCGGCAAGCTCAGCGGCTCGCTGCTGCGCAATGGCATCGACCTTGCCGTTCATGACCTCAACGCCGCCATGGTCGACAGCTTCGTCAGCCGCGGCGCCAAACCCGGCGGCAGCCCCGCCGAGATGATGCGCGATTGCGAGGCCGTCATCACCTGCCTGCCCTCGCCCGCCGCCTCGGCCGCGGTGATGGAGGAGATGCTGCCCGAGGTCACCACCGGCAAGATCTGGATGGAGATGTCGACCACCGACGCCGACGAGGTCAAGCGCCTCGGGCAGATGGTCATCGCCCGGGGCGGCGCGGCGGTCGATTGCCCCGTTTCGGGTGGCTGTCACCGCGCCGATACCGGCAACATCTCGATCTTCGCGGGCTGCGACCGCGCAACCTTCGACCGCATCCTGCCGCTTCTCAAGAACATGGGCCGCCGCATCCTGCACACCGGCGAGATCGGCAGCGCCTCGGTGCTCAAGGTCATCACCAACTACCTCGCCACCGCCAACCTGCTGACCTGCTGCGAGGCGCTGGTCACCGCCAAGGCCGCCGGCATGGATCTTGCCACCGCCTACGAGGCCATCGCCATCAGCTCGGGCACCTCCTTCGTGCATGAAACCGAAAGCCAGGTGATCCTGAATGGCAGCCGTGACATCTCCTTCACGATGGATCTCGTGCGGAAGGATATCGGCCTGTTCCAGGCGGTCGCCGACCGTGCGGGCGTGCCGCTGGAGATGAACCCGCTGATGATCAAGATCTTCGAAGACGGCATTTCCCGTTTCGGCCCGCGCGAGCTGTCGCCCAACATCATCAAGCGGCTGGAAGAAGCCACCGGGCTCGATATCACCGCCCCCGGTTTCCCGCCGGAAATGACCGATGACGAACCCGAGGAGCCGGGTTACGAGGTCGTCCCGCGCGGCCGCTGAACCGCGCCGGGCGTTAACCATTTGCCCCGGATTCCTTTGACCCGATCCCCTCCGCCCGGCCATAAACCGGCGGGGGTGTTTGGGATTATGTGTGATGTTTCTGTTTGCGGGCATGCTGGGCATGCTGGCCGTGGGTGCTGCTGCATTCATCGGGCTGGAGAGTGGTGTTGACGAAATAGCGGCCGACACGGGCGATGCGCCCGAAGCCGAAGAGGCGCCGGACCAGGGCGCCATGATGGATATCGAGACCTTCCTGAATGGCGGCACGCCACAGGCGGTCGAGGCGCAGGACGCGCCCGAGGCGGACCCGGGCGCCGCCGATCTCCCCGCCGCGGGGGGCTTCGACATGGCCGGCTTCATGGCATTGCTGGGGCTGCACGGCCCGGATGCCGATGCGCAGGAGAGGGCCGATGCCTTCGACGGCACGGGCGAGACGGCAGAGGATGAGCCTGCGGAGGACGAGCCCGCACACAGCCCCGGCGATGACTGGACCATCACCACCGGTGGTGACGCGGGCGACACCGTCACCGGCTCGGGCGGCAGTGATTTCCTCATGGGCTATGCTGGCGACGACCTTGTCACCGGCGGTGCCGGCGACGACCAGGTCGAAGGCGGCGAGGGGCAGGACAGCCTGTATGGCGACGCCGGCGCCGACACGCTGCATGGCGATGCGGGCGACGACGTGCTTCTGGGTGGCAGCGGCGATGACGACCTCTACGGTCACGACGGCGCCGACACGCTCGATGGCGGGGCCGGCGCCGACAGCCTGACCGGCGGCATGGGCAACGACTCTCTCGACGGCGGCGAGGGCGACGACGCGCTGCATGGCTATCATGGCAACGACACGCTCGAGGGCGGCGCGGGCGAAGACACGCTGTTCGGCGGCTGGGGCGATGACGCCATCACCGGCCTCGGCCCCGACGGCGAGGACGACGGCGAGACCGATTACCTCAACGGCGGCGACGGTGACGACGCCATCACCGCCGGCGCTGGCGACGTGGTTACCGGGGGCGAGGGGGCCGACACCGTCTGGCTTGGCGGCGACACGGCCGACGGCCCGGCAGAGATCATGGATTTCACCCCCGGCGAAGACAGCCTGCTGATCGAGTACGTCCCGGGTGCCGACACGCCCGAGGTGGACGTTCAGCCCGACGCCGAGGATACCGGCCTCTACCACGTCACGCTTGACGGCACCGAGGTGGCGCTGGTTCACAGCCCGGGCGGGTTCGGCATGGCCGATGTCGCGCTCGTGCCGCGCGGGGCGCTCTGAGGCATTGGAAATCGGGGCTTTTCTTTCGCCCCGACTCTCGCTATACGCGCGCATCTGCCGGTGCGCCGGCATCTCCAAAGGACCTTGCTGGACGACATCCCGGCTCGTGCCCTCAACCCCAGACTTCGAAAGGAGACCCCGATGTCGATCACGGTTGAAGAAAAACACCAGATTCTCAAGGATTTCGCCACCAAGGAAGGCGACACCGGTTCGCCCGAGGTGCAAGTGGCCATCCTGACGTCGCGTATCGCGACGCTGACCGAGCACTTCAAGATCCACAAGAAAGACAACCACGGCCGTCGCGGCCTGCTCAAACTGGTCGCCCAGCGCCGCAAGCTGCTCGACTACCTCAAGGGCAAGGACGAGGGCCGTTACCTCGACCTCATCAAGCGCCTCGGCATCCGCCGCTAAGCGCACCGGTCTTTCAAAGATCCGACATTGCCGACGCCCGTCTCGAAAGAGGCGGGCGTTTTGCCGTGATCAGGGTGTGTTGAGCGACGGCGCCGGGCACATCCCGATGCGGATGCAAACCCATTCGATCCGCTTGTCGACGCTGTCCCAGATCCAGTTGATGACATGCATCGCCTGTTTGATCGCGTCCCAGACAGACGAGGGAAGCAGCGCTGCCAAAGAGGCCAGGGCCCTGTTCATCTGGCCTTGCTTCAGGGCATCGACCGCGGCCTCGAAACTGGCCTGGGCGCTGGAGAGGTCGAATCCGGAAAGCGGCAAGGGGATCCCGGCAAACGCCAGGGCGGCCCGGATGAGCGCCATGACGGCAGACTTGCAGAGCTTGCATTTCGCCTTCCCCACGGCACTGCGAAATCCTCTCCGGATGCGCGCCACCAGAACGCTTACGGTGGCGTCGGTGCTGAACTGAAGCCGTAAGCCGATCGACCTGAAATTCGAGTCCGCGTCGTAGCTGAACCCGTAGGTTCTCTTGGTCGTCAGCCGGTCATCCGGTTCGAACCCGTCGGCCAGAACGGTGACCTCGCCGGTAACGGCCTCGACGATGGCAAAGGCGTCGGTCTCGTGATCGGTGTTGGTGAAGAAGATGTCGTGCTCTTCGCCGGCGCCCTCTGTATGGACAGTGTATTCGTAGATCTCGAAACCGTCTTCGAAATGGCCTTGCGTTGAAACACTGAATGCCATCCTTTTGCCCCCCTCTCTTCGCCGGTTGCAGTGTATATGCATTTCCAGGTCTGGGAAGCGTGTAAGCGGGCGCGGCCTGCTTTTGGGGTCGGCCGCACCGATGGGCGCTTGGCCGCCGTAGCGGGGGGCCGTAGTCTTGTCGCCCCCACAGCGGGATCATAAATCAGAAGGACACATAAGCGAGGATCAAACCATGCAAATCCAGGTGAACACCGACAATTTCATCCACGGCGACGAACGCCTTGTTGAAATCGCAGAGGAGGCGGTGACCTCCGATCTTGGCCATCTCGATGACCGGCTGACCCGGGTCGAGGTTCACCTGAAGGACCAGAACGCCGACAAGCATGGGCCCGACCACATCCGCTGCACCATCGAGGCCCGCCCGCGCGGCATGGGCCCGATGGCCGCCCACCACGACGGCCCCGATATTCCTGCGGCGCTGAAGGGCGCGTCGAAGAAGCTGCGCCAGCGGCTGTCGAGCGAGTTCGAAAAGCTCGATCCGCACCGGTAAGCCCGGACTGCCCGCCTGCACCCGCGCCGGTTTCCGGGTATACCCCGGGTCAGCGCCGGTGCAGGCGGCCTCCGCCCGTGCAGCGCATCGTGTCGACTTTCTTCCGGGGCAGGGGCCCTTGGCCATGCGCATCGCAACCTTCAACCTGCAAAACCTCCGCCTCCGCAGCCGGGGCGGCCAGCCCGTGCTCGACGGCGCCGTCGATCAGGACAAGCCCGGCACGGCCCGCCCCGTCGCCCTCGACATCGCCGACCGGGAAAAGACCGCGCAGGTGATCGCCGCCGCCCGGGCCGACGTCGTCGCCCTGCAGGAGGTGTTCGACCCCGCCACGCTCGATCATTTCCACGATCATTTCCTGAAGCCCGCCGGCGCGCCCGCCTATCCTCACCGCTACTGCTTCCCCGGCAATGACGGGCGCGGCCTCAACGTCGCGGCGCTTTCTCGCGTGAAACCCACCGCCGCCTGCAGCCATGCCGCGCTGACCGGCCACGACCTCGGCCTCGACGACCTGCCGCCTGCCCTGCGCGACAACCGGCTTTTCCGCCGCGACTGTCTCGAGCTGGAATTCGCCACGGTCACGCTCTTCATCTGCCATTTCAAGGCGCCGTACCCCGACGCCGCCAAGGCCCATATCGTCCGCAAGGCCGAGGCGCGGGGCGTGCGTAAACTCATCGAAGCCCGCTTCCCCGACCCGGCCACCGCCCGCTGGATCATCCTGGGCGATTTCAACGAACCGGCCCTGAACGAGGCGCCCCTCACCTCGGCCCTGGCCCCCCTTACCGACGGGTTCGCCACCGACCTGCTCGACCGCCTGCCGCAGGGCACCAACTGGACATACAAGGTGCCCGGCCGCGATCTCCTCTCGCGCCCCGACCGGCTTCTCGTCTCGCCCCGGCTGGCAAGGGAGTACCCCGATCTGCACCCCCAGATCCTCCGCTCCGGCATGGACGGCAGCGATGCCCTCTCCCACGCCAGCGATCACGCGCTGGTCCATGCCGACTTTACGGGTCTCTAGAGCAGGCTGTTCTCCGAAACCTGCATCTCGGCCGCATGCGGCATCGGCGCTGGCACCTCGTTGATGATCAGCCCGCGAAACCCGGTCCAGTCGAGCACCAGCTCGACCTCCCGCCGCCGGTCTTTTGCAGGGTCAGGGCGGTGACATACCCCCGCTCGTCCTGCTCGCCCCCCATGCAAGGTGACCGGATCAGCTTATCTTTACGTGCGGTCAGGGTAAGCGTGGCTGGCCAAAATGCGGCTTTGCTGCAACAGCGCCGAAAAGAAATGGCCTCGGGCAGACTGTCGCATTGGCGCGGAGCGCCCGCTCCGCCGCAGGCAGAGCCAAGAAAATATAGTAAAATGCTTGGAAACCGCCGGATCTTCTTAGATTGCTAAAAATTAATGCAGTCCAGACACTTGGAAGACGGACGCCATCGCCTTACGTTGCGACCAATAACAAACAGTTAACGTTTGATCTGCGCGAAACAGCGCAACGTGAGGCAGTAAGAGTAAGATGGCAGGCGAAATGTACCTGCTGTCGGGCGACCAGATCGCGACCTACGGGTCGTGGAGCGCAAGCTTTCCCGGCGGCAAGTCCAATCTCCATTTGAATAACGTAGAGACGCTCGGCGATGCCGACAGTCGCTATTTCCTCGTCCGGACACAGGGCGACGGGGACACGGTGACCAACGGCCAGTATTTCGAGGTCTACGAGGCGGTCGATGACGGCAATGGCAACCTCGTGCCCGGCCCGACCCCGGTGATCCCGGCCACCTATGCCACGCCCGACGCCTACAACAACACGGGCGCGGGCGACGATTACGTCATTTTCGGCATGTATGGCGGCTCGAAATACGTGGTCGACCTGTCCGGGTTCGACGACACCTCGACGGCCAGTTACATGCAGGGGGAAGACGTTCTGCCCGGCGGCGACGGCGAGATGAACACCTACACGCTGGAAGAGGCCAACCCCGACGCCTCGGCCGTCTGTTTCGCGCGCGGCACGCTGATCCGCACGCCGTCGGGCGATGTTCCGGTCGAGAGGCTGAAGGTCGGCAAGCGCGTCTGCGTGCATGGCGGCAAGCCGCAGAAGATCCGCTGGATCGCCCGCCGGCGCATTGTCCTTGGAAAGGCCAACCGCCACCTCGCCCCGATCCGCATCGCCCGCGACGCCTTCGGGTCGGGCAAGCCGCTTTGCGATCTGACGGTCTCGCCCAATCACCGGGTGATGCACCGAAGCTCCTGGGCGCAACTCTGGTTTGAAACGCCCTCCGTCCTGCTGGCCGCCAAGTTCATCGTCAACGGCACCACCGTCGTGCAGGAGACCGGGGCGACCTCGGTCGAATACTGGCACATGCTTTTCGACGATCACGAGGTGGTCTGGTCGAACGGGGTGCTCACCGAAAGCCTGCACCCTGGCGACGTGGCCCTCACCGGCATGGCGCGTGCTTCGCGCAACGAACTGCTCGAGATCTTCCCCGAGCTGGCCGGCTGCGGCGCGGTCCAACGCCAGACCCGCTTCCCCTCCCTCCGCCGGTACGAGGCCGATCTGCTGGTCCGCTCCGGCGACCTTCAGCTCTCGGCTGACGCCTTCTGATCGGCAAAGGCCACCACAAGGACGGCCAAAACCGTCGTTTCTGTCCCTTCCTCGCCACCCACGGCGAACGAATGGCTTGCGTGGGACAAAAACCGGACAAAAGCTGTGCGGTTTCGGGAGGTATTAGTCACGTTTCAGGCATGATCCTTGGCTATGACCGTGTCTCGACTGACGACCAGAACCTCGATGCGTAGACAGGCGCGCTGACGGCCGCCGGTGCGGAGCGCAACTATGCCGAGCGCACCCGCGAGGGGCTGGCAGCGGCAAAGAAACGCGGCCGCACCGGAGGCAGGCCCCCTGCCCTGACCGAGGATCAGAAGATCGAGGTGCGCCGCATGCGTGACGAGGAACACCGGCCCCTGCCCGAAATCGCCGCCCTTTTCCGCGTGAGCACCAAGACCGTGCGGCGGGCGTGACCAGAAGTTTGCAAACTTGCTTCTACTACAGTCGCTGCCCAGTTGCGCTAATTCGGACTTTGCCGAGTGCGCAAGTCAGCCCTTTTTAAGGATAACCGCATAATAGTCAGCGAAGATGCGAGCATGAACACTTGAAGTCACGACGGCTTCCATGAGGCGGTCAGCAAACTTCATATCGGAGCAAGCACTCGGATAGGTCTCAGTGAGATACGCTGGGGTTCGCTTTAACGCCCCGTTCAAGAAAGACAAGTCCATGTAGATTAGACGTTCGAATCGAAAACTGGCCGCCAACCGTTTCTCCAGAACAGCTTCAGTGAGCCGGCCACTGCCGCAGTCGACAAAATCGAATATCGCCTGAAAGCTCTCTATTTCAGAAAAATCCGAGACCTTTGCCGTCCCGGGGCGCGCGCTGACAAGGCGGCTGCAGAAATCTTCCGATTCCTTTTTTGGTCCTTCCCTTTCAATGCATCGCATATAAATCTCAATGGCTGCGTCCCGGCCCGAAATCTGACGACCGAATGCTGCCTCGTATTCCCTCTTCACGCCCGCCAATGCTTCGCGTGTCTTGGGGCCAGCTACGCCATCTGGGCTGCCGATAGGATACCTAAGCGCAAGCAGAAATTCTTGGATCTCAGCAGTGGAAAAACGGTCTTCTGGAGGCGGTGCCCAGGCTTCATTCAAAGGTTTGTTGGAATCCATGGATTCTGGTTTCGACTTCGTTGCGCTGGGTGCTGCAAATCCTCTATCGCAATCGTCTGCAGATAAGGCGCCGCAATAAGCTAAGTCGAAATTACGGAATGGAGATTCCGGGTCTACGTCTATATTTCTCATTGTTCTGTCAGCGTTAAGACTGAGGCTTTGAAAGAAATCCTGGGATCGCCGCGATATCGTGCAATTTTCCATGCCGCTTTCCTGGACGGTTTTTACCAAAGTAACTCCTGGATCATTACGGCTCTCGAAGGGTTGAACAAGTTCCAGAACAAAGCTGTGACCAGACTTTCCGTCGCAGTCACCAAAAACCTTATACTTGGCCTTGGCGACACGCCCCTTCGGAAACGAATTTCGATAATCTAAATAGCTTTTCCAATTGTCCTTAAAATTCCGCAGCGCAATACCTGAAAGCTTCATATCTTCTCGTTGAGCCATCGCATAGTAGCTCTTTAGAAGATCTATCGCTCGCGGCTCGACGGGGCAGCCAGTGGTTTCTGCCAGCTTTTTAAGAGCGGAGATCATCATTGCGAGCCCGTCAGGAAGCCTTGTCCAGCGATCATCCAATTCAAAATCTCGGTACGTATCGGTCGAGCATTTCGTCGGGACGGCCAGCTTTGGAGGCGAAGGGTCTTCCATCGGTGGTGAATTGCGTAGGGTTTCTGTTAGCTTTTCCATATCCCCACCGAACATCCGGTCCATATCCCGAAGGAAGTCTTCAAAGCTTTCAGGGATTTCACATCCTGAAGCAGAGGCCTCTTGCCAAAATAGGCGTCGCAATGAGCGCAGGCTTCTTGGTGTTTGATCTATTCTAATGGTGCCGACATTTTCCTTGCCGCCGCTGCAGACCGTCGGGAACTCATAATTAAATGGAAATTTATCATCGGCTCTCGCTGAAGGGGCAAAGACTAAAGTTATTATCAAGATCTTGGCGAGTAATAGAAACGGCATTTTCATAAAGGAATCCTTAAGCTCGAAGCTCGATCGCAATCATCAAAACGTTTCTCATTGAGACATCCCAAGTCAACCCTTGAATGTCATAGTTCAGCCCCGGAACTGCCCTTCGCGAACCGTTCTGAGCCCGCCCTACACTTTCGCACCTGTGTGACTGCTTGCCTGGCACAGCGGCCCGGCTCGGACTGTCCAGTGCATGCACTGCGGACTTTGCTGCGCAGGCCGGACCTTCGGCCGAAAGCGCCGCGACCGCCGTGCTTTCCGGGAGGCAAACGGTGCGCCGGGCGCGCCGTCCTGACCAACCGGAAGGAGGACACCATGCCCCGACTCACTCACAACGTTGTTTGCAAGGCCCGCAGCTATGCCGGCGAAGACGGCATAACCCGCAACGCCTGCCAGACTATTGGAGCGGCCTGGCCCGATGAGAACGGGCAGCTCACCCGCATCCGCCTCTATACCGTGCCCGTCAGCTGGAACGGCACGCTGTTGCGGCGGCTGCCACAGCGCAGCAGCTCGTGTCTCAAGACGGTCTGAGCGCCACCCGCCTGGTCAATTCAGGAACGGATAACTGGGAAGCGGAGCCGGTCTAATCCCGCGTTTCGTGCCTCAGGTGCCGGTCGATCACCGCCCGCCAGACGTCATCATCCAGCTGTTCGCCATAGGTCCAGGCGAGCAGATCGCCGTAGCGCTCCGGTTCGATGATGAACCCGTCTTCGATATCCGCCTGCAGCGACCGGTCACCGGCGGCATCGACCAGGATCGCGAAGAGCACCGGTTTGCTTCTGCTGAAATCGAAGGACGCAACTTTGTGTACGATGAAGCCCTGCGGCGTGACCTCGCGCACCGGCATGTCCATGAAGCTCGTGTACTGCGTCGCTCGTCCCTCCCCGGCATCCTGACATGAAGCCGCGATCTTCGTCAGGCCATTAACCGTCCTTTCGCGCAACGTCCGCCCCGTTAACCCGGGTCGCGCCGACCGTCGCACCGACGCGATACCGACAAAATACCGACGTTATACCGACGTGCCAAACCCCAGTGTTTGCTGGCATTAACCCCGATTCGCATCACCCCTCCGTGATCAAAGCTTTCATTCCTCCTTAAACTCCTCTATAGCGCCGCCATCTGAGACGTGATGCCCTTGGCCCCGGGCGCATGAAGAAGAGATGGGGTCGGCGGCAATGGGGCCGCCATTGAAACGGAGGACTTGGGATACGCCCAAGAGCGCCTCCAACCAGGAAAACGACAGATGTTCAACGAAGTGAAGAAGACGATGCAGTGGGGCGAGGAAACGCTCACACTGGAAACGGGCAAGGTTGCCCGTCAGGCGGATGGCTCGGTCATCGCCACCCTTGGTGAAACCTCGGTCATGGCCAACGTGACCTTCGCCAAGCAACCGAAAGAAGGGCAGGATTTCTTCCCCCTGACCGTTCACTACCAAGAGAAATACTATGCCGCGGGCAAGGTGCCCGGCGGTTTCTTCAAGCGCGAGGCGCGGCCGACCGAAAAAGAAACGCTCACCGCCCGCCTCATCGACCGGCCGATCCGGCCGCTGTTTGTCCCGGGCTTCAAGAACGAAGTTCTGGTCATGTGCACCGTGCTGTCGCACGACCTCGTCAACGACCCCGACATGGTGGCGATGATCGCCGCGTCGGCCGCGCTGACGATCTCGGGCGCGCCCTTCATGGGCCCGATCGCCGGCTGCCGCGTGGGCTTTGAAGATGGCGAATACATCCTCAATCCCGATGTCGAGGACATGCACGACCTGCGCAACAAGCCCGACCAGCGCCTCGACCTCGTCGTTGCCGGCACCAAGGACGCGGTGATGATGGTCGAATCGGAAGCCTACGAGCTGACCGAAGAGGAAATGCTGGGCGCCGTGACCTTCGCGCATGAGCAGATCCAGCCGGTGATCGACCTGATCATCGACCTCGCCGAAGAATCGGCGAAAGAGCCGTTCGACTTCCAACCGCCTGATTACACGGAGCTTTACGAGGCCGTGAAAGCAGCCGGTGAAGACCAGATGCGCTCGGCCTTCGCGATCACCGACAAGCAGGAGCGCACCGCCGCCGTGGCGGCCGCGCGCGAGGCGATCAAGGAAAAGCTGACCGAAGAGCAGCTTGAAGACGCCAACCTCGGCTCGGCGATGAAGAAGCTCGAAGCCGGCGTTCTGCGCGGCGACGTGGTGAAATCCGGCAAGCGGATCGACGGCCGCGCCCTCAACGAGGTGCGCCCGATCGTTTCCGAAACCGGCATCCTGCCCCGTACCCACGGTTCGGCACTGTTCACCCGCGGTGAAACGCAGGGTCTCGTGGTCACCACGCTGGGTACCGGCGATGACGAACAGATCATCGACGCCCTGCACGGGAACTTCCGCTCGAACTTCCTGCTGCACTACAACTTCCCGCCCTACTCGGTCGGTGAAGCCGGGCGCGTCGGCCCTCCGGGCCGTCGTGAAATCGGCCACGGCAAACTGGCATGGCGCGCGCTTCAGGCGGTGCTGCCGGCGGCGACCGACTTCCCCTACACGATCCGCGTGGTCTCCGAGATCACGGAATCGAACGGCTCTTCCTCGATGGCGTCCGTCTGCGGCGGCTCGCTGTCAATGATGGATGCGGGCGTTCCGCTCAAGGCGGCCGTGGCCGGTGTGGCCATGGGCCTCGTGCTGGAAGAAGACGGCTCCTACGGGATCCTGACCGACATCCTTGGCGACGAGGATCACCTCGGCGACATGGACTTCAAGGTCGCGGGCACCGAAAAGGGCATCACCTCGCTGCAGATGGACATCAAGGTCGCGGGCATCACGCCCGAGATCATGAAAAACGCCCTGGCCCAGGCCAAGGAAGGCCGTCTGCACATCCTCGGCGAAATGGGCAAGGCCCTGTCGGAAGCCGGCGATTTCTCGATCCACGCCCCGCGTATCGAGACGATGAACATCCCCACCGACAAGATCCGTGAAGTGATCGGCTCGGGCGGCAAGGTCATCCGCGAGATCGTCGAGGTGTCTGGCGCCAAGGTCGACATCAACGACGAGGGTGTCATCAAGATCGCCTCGCCGAACGGTGAAGCCATCCAGAAAGCCTATGACATGATCCACTCGATCGTGGCCGAGCCGGAAGAAGGGCATGTCTACAAGGGCACGGTCGTCAAGATCGTCGACTTCGGCGCCTTCGTGAACTTCTTCGGCAAGCGCGACGGGCTGGTGCATGTCAGCCAGATCGAGAACCGCCGCCTGAACCATCCGTCGGATGTGCTGAAGGAAGGCCAGGAAGTCTGGGTCAAGCTGCTGGGCTTCGACGACCGCGGCAAGGTGCGCCTGTCGATGAAGGTCGTCGACCAGGAGACCGGCGAAGAAGTCAAGAAAGAGGAAAAGGCAGAGGACTGATCCTCATTGCCATTCCAAGGAACAGGGCCCCGGTGGAAACACCGGGGCCTCTTTCTTTTGGGGGATCAGTCTTTTGCGGTGCCGAGGATCATGTCGGCGGCCTTCTCGGCGATCATGACCGTGGGTGAATTGGTGTTGCCGCTGGTGATCGTCGGCATGATCGAGGCATCGACCACGCGCAGCCCCTGAACCCCGCGCAGGCGCAGCTCGGGGTCGAGCGGGGCATCTTCGCCCGCGCCCATGTGGACCGTGCCGACGGGGTGAAAGATCGTCGTGCCGATATCGCCCGCCGCCTTCGCCAGCTCCTCGTCAGACGTCAGCTCTGGCCCCGGCCGGAATTCCTCGGGGGAATAGCGGGCCATCGGTGCTTGTTCCATGATGCGCCTTGTCAGCCGGATCGAGGCCGCCGCGACCTGCCGGTCGCCCTCGGTCGAGAGGTAGCCGGGCGCGATGACCGGCGCCGCGTGCGGGTCTGGCGAGGCGATGGCGACGGTGCCGCGCGACTCGGGCCGCAGGTTGCAGACGCTGGCGGTGATCGCCGGGAAGTCATGCAGGTCGCCCCCGAACGCCTCGAGCGAGAGGGGCTGCACGTGATACTCCAGATCGGGTGTCGCCAGATCCGGCCGCGACTTGGCGAAAGCGCCAAGCTGGCTGGGGGCCATGGCCATCGGCCCGGTGCGCTTGAGCGCGTATTCCAGCGCAACCTTCGCCTTACCCCAGAGCGTGCCGACCATGGTGTTGAGCGTCTTGGCCCCCTGAAGCCGCCAGGCGCAGCGCAGTTGCAGGTGGTCTTGCAGATTGCCGCCGATGGCGGGCATGTCGCGCGCCACCTCGACCCCGTGTTCCTGCAGCAGGTCGCCGGGGCCGAACCCGGATAGCTGCAATATCTGCGGGCTGCCGATCGCCCCGGCCGACAGGATCACCTCGGCCCTTGCCCGCGCGACCTGTCTTTCATTGTTCTGCAAATACTCGACGCCGACCGCGCGCCCATCCTCGACGATGAGCTTTTGCGTATGCGCCCCGGTCTCGACCTTCAGCCCCTTGCCGGTGCCTGCACGCAGGAAGGCCTTGGCGGTGGTGACCCGCCAGCCGTTGCGCTGGTTGACCTTGAAATACCCCACGCCCTCGTTGTTGCCGCGGTTGAAGTCATCGGTCGCGGGCAGGCCGGCCGCGACCGCCGCGTCGCGCCAATGGTCGAGCACGTCCCAGTGCAGGCGCATGTTCTCGACCCGCCATTCGCCGCCTTCGCCATGGTACTCCGACTTCCCGTCGACGTAATCCTCGGACTTCAGGAAATAGGGCAGCACGTCATCCCAGCCCCAGCCCGGGTTGCCCATCTGCCGCCAGGCGTCATAGTCGGCGGCCTGGCCGCGCATGTAGATCATCCCGTTGATCGCGCTGCACCCGCCCAGCACCTTGCCGCGCGGGTAGAGCAGCGAGCGGCCGTTCAGCCCCGGCTCCTCTGCGGTGCGAAAGCACCAGTCGGTGCGCGGGTTGCCGATGCAATAGAGGTAGCCCACCGGGATATGCACCCAGTGGTAATTGTCGCGCCCGCCCGCTTCGAGCAGGAGAACGGTGTGGCCTGCGCGGCTGAGCCGGTTGGCCAGAACGCAACCGGCGCTGCCGGCGCCGACGATGATGTAATCGAATTCCATGACCGGCAGATTGGTCAAAGCGCGCCGCCTTGGCAAGCCGCGTCAGAGGGGCAGGGCGGTGGTGTTCGACACGGTGCGCAGGGTGAAGCTCGACTGCATCTTCGCCACGCCGGGCAGGCGGGCCAGGTGCTGGCGGTGGATGCGGGCGAAATCCTCGGTGCTGTCGGCGACGACCTTGAGGATGTAATCCGCGGCGCCCGCCGTGTGGTAGCATTCCAGAACGTCCGGGATGCGCCCCACGGCCTTCTCGAACGCCTCGAGCACGTCGTCGGCTTGGGTCGAAAGGGTGATCTCGACGAAGATCGTGGCCGACATGCCCAGCTTGCGCGCATCCAGCAGGGCGACATAGCCGCGGATATACCCCTCTGCCTCCAGCCGCCCGACGCGCCGGTGACAGGCGCTGGCCGAGAGGTTCACCTCTTCGGCAAGGTCGGCATTCGAGATGCGCCCGCGCCGCTGCAGCACGGCAAGCAGGCGACGGTCTGTTGCGTCGAGGGACATTAGCGCAAGGCCTTTCGATTAACCTGCCGTTTATTCGAAGAACCTTCACTGCAAGGTCAAGGGAGTGGCAAAGATTTCAACCCAATTGCGCGCGATCTGCGACATTCTGGCACAAAGATTCAGGAGGAGGATCGACCCATGAAAATCGGATGCCCGACCGAGATCAAGCCGCAGGAATTCCGCGTCGGCATGACCCCCAACGCCGCGCAGGAAGCGGTGGCGCACGGTCACGAGGTTATCATCCAGGCCGGCGCCGGCAAGGGCGCCGGCTTTGACGATGCCGCCTATACGGCCGCCGGGGCGAATATCCTCGACACCGCCGAGGAGATCTTCGCCATCGCAGACTTGATCGTGAAGGTTAAGGAGCCGCAGGCGAACGAGCGCAAGATGCTGCGCGAGGGTCAGCTTTTGTTTACCTATCTGCACCTCGCCCCCGACCCGGCACAAACCAAGGACCTGCTGGCCAGCGGCTGCACCGCCATTGCCTATGAAACGGTGACCGATGACCGGGGCGGTCTGCCCCTGCTGGCGCCGATGTCCGAGGTGGCCGGGCGGCTGGCGCCGCAGGTGGGCGCGTGGACGCTGCAGAAGGCGAATGGCGGGCGCGGTGTGCTGATGGGCGGCGTGCCGGGCGTGGGCCCGGCCAACGTGCTGGTGATCGGCGGCGGCGTCGTCGGCACCCATGCCGCACGCATCGCGGCGGGCATGGGCGCGGATGTCACCGTGCTCGACCGCTCGCTGCCGCGTCTGCGCTATCTGGATGATGCCTTCGCGGGCGTCTTCAAGACGGGCTATTCCTCGACCGGCCTTCTGGAAGAGCACCTTACCCGCGCCGACATGGTGATCGGCGCCGTGCTGATCCCCGGGGCCGAGGCGCCCAAGCTGGTGCGCCGCGACCAGTTCCCGACCATGAAACCCGGCGCGGCGCTGGTCGACGTGGCCATCGACCAGGGCGGCTGTTTCGAGACCTCGAAGGCCACCACCCATGCCGACCCGATCTACGATGTCGACGGGATCATGCATTACTGCGTGGCCAACATGCCGGGCGCCGTGGCACGGACCTCGACCATCGCGCTGGGCAACGCCACCATGCCCTTCATGCTGGCGCTGGCCGACAAGGGCTGGCAACAGGCCTGCGCCGACGATCCGCACCTGCTGAACGGGCTCAACGTGCATGCCGGGCAGTTGACCTATTACGCGGTCGGCCGCGCGCTCGGCATCGACGTGATCTCGCCCCAGATGGTGGTGAAGGGCTGAGAGCGGGCCGGGCAGACCGGTTTGCCCACCGCCTCATGATCGCCCCGGATGCCTTGTTTTCGGGCATCCACGGGTGGCGGTTTTTTTGTCGCAGCGGGCGGTTCTGCCGCCCGCTATACCCCAGTGTCGCAATACGTATGCGGCATGCCGGTCCATGTGCAGCAAACTTACGCAAACCCTGACAGAACCGTTCGAATATTGCGGAACGGCTGGACCGATGTGGTTTTGTTGTTTAGCAATTAAGGAGGACGGGACATCTTCCTGAGCAAATAACAAGAGCCAACAGGGGGCCTTTAATGGGGAAGTTCATTCTGCGCCGGGTCGGCGTCATGATCCTGACCGCGCTGTGCCTGACCTTTATCGTCTTTTTTCTCACGAACCTTTACCCCAACCTCGAAAAGCTCGCCAAGACGCAGGGCAACTTCCGCATGTCGGACGAGGAGGTTGCGACCTATCTCAACAACCGGGGATACCTTCAGCCGATGGTCACCAAGTATGGCCAATGGCTGGGTGTGCTGCCGGGCTACGTGATCGAAGGCACCGACGGGAAGGTGCGCGCGCGTTGCGCCGAAGGAGATCAGCCGATCGAAGAGGCGCCCCGTTTCTGTGGCGTGCTTCAGGGCAACTGGGGGTTTTCCACCGTCATCAAGGAGGATGTCGGCGGCATCATCGCTGAAAAGCTGGGCCTGACCGGCATCCTGATGTTCTGGGTGATGCTGCTGATGGTGCCATCGGCGCTGATACTGGGCGTGCTGGCCGGGATGCGGGAGGGTTCACGCCTCGACCGGTCGCTATCGACCTTCTCGATTTCCACGACGGCGACGCCGGAATACGTGTCGGGGGTCTTGTTCATCGCCATCTTCGCCAGTTCCGCCGTGGGCCTGAAATGGTTCAAGGGCACCGCGACCAGCGCGATGGACAATGTCACCTTCGAGAATTTCTTCCTGCCGGTGCTGACCATCGCCGCCTATGGCATGGGGTATATCGCCCGGATGACGCGGGCCTCGATGGCCGAAGTGATGACCTCGCAATATATCCGCACCGCGCGGCTCAAGGGCGTCAGCTTTCCCAACATCGTCGTGAAACACGCGCTCAGGAACGCGCTGATCGCGCCGTTCACGGTGATCATGCTGCAGTTTCCGTGGCTGCTGAACGGGGTGGTGATCGTCGAGACGCTGTTCAACTACAAGGGCTTCGGCTGGACCCTGGTGCTGGCGGCCGGGAACAACGATATCGAGCTTCTGCTGGGGGTTTCGGTCATATCGGTCATCGTGGTTCTGGTGACGCAGCTGATATCGGACATCGGCTATGTCTACCTGAATCCGCGGATCAGCGTGAGCTAGGGAAGGGCCGCAGAGATGAATAACGACGCACTCAGCTGGGGCGCGATCTTCGGCCAGATGATCATCCAGTTCGCACCCGTCCTGATCCTCATGGTGATCACCTTCGTGGTGTCGATGACCTACAAGCGCAAGCTTGGCCTCTATGGCAAGCTGTTCGACAGCACGGTGGGCATGATCGGCCTCGCGCTGGTTCTGTTCTGGACCTACACGGCCTTCTTCGCCGGGGTGTTCGACATGGTCGCAACGCATGACCCGCTCGACCAGTCGGCGATGATGAAGAAGGCGCTGCCGGGCACGCCCTATTCCAAGCTGATCGGCACGCCCGACCCCGATGCCGGGGCGCATTACCTGCTGGGCGGCGACAACCTTGGGCGCGACGTGTTCAGCCGGGTGATCGCGGGGTCGATCAAGGTGATCCTGATCGCCCCCTTCGCCACGATCTTCGCCTTCATGGTCGGCATCACGCTTGGCCTTCCTGCGGGCTATTACGGCGGGCGGTTCGACACGGTGCTGTCGTTCCTGTCGAACCTCGTCCTGGCCTTCCCGGTGATCCTGCTCTTCTACCTGCTGGTGACGCCCGAGATCGTACAGACGGGCATACCCGTCTACATGGCCGGGGTGCTGTTCGTCTTCCCGCTGGTGTTCCTCGTGATCCTGTGGAACTCGCGCTATCACACCCAGCCGAAGAAGCGGAACGTCTACGTGGCGATCACGCTTGTGATCGGGCTCTGGGTCTATCTCGGCATCGCCTGGGACAAGGACCCGCTGGGCATCATCAGCTTCCCGCCCAACCTCCTGGTGGTGTTCGTGTCGGTGGTCTTCGTCAACTCGCCCACCGTCTTCCGGATCGTTCGGGGCCTCGTGCTGGATATCAAGACGCGCGACTATGTCGCCGCCGCACAGACGCGGGGCGAGGGGCCGTGGTATATCATGCTGTGGGAAATCCTGCCCAATGCGCGGGGGCCGCTTCTGGTCGATTTCTGCCTGCGCATCGGCTACACCACCATCCTTCTGGGGACCCTGGGTTTCTTCGGCCTCGGGCTGGAATCGGAAAGCGCCGACTGGGGCAAGATGATCATCGACGGGCGCCGCCTTCTGTCGGCCAACATCCTGCACATCGCGGTGCCGCCCGCCATCGCGCTGCTGACGCTGGTGCTGGGGCTGAACTTCCTCGCCGACGGTCTGCGGGAAGAAAGCCTGAAGGATTAATCGCCCGTTCGGGGAAAAGGACAACGAGATGTCGCAGAAACCAGACTATGACGGCCCGATCCTCGAAATCGACAGCCTGTCGATCTCGTTCTTCACGCGGCTGAGGGAAATCCCGGCGGTGATGGATTTCTCAGTCGAGGTGCAGCCGGGGGAGGCGGTGGGCCTTGTCGGCGAGAGCGGTTGCGGCAAGTCGACCGTGGCGCTGGGCGTGATGCAGGACCTGGGCGTGAATGGCCGGATCGTTGGTGGGTCGATCAAGTTCAAGGGCCGCGACCTTGGCAAGTTGTCGGCCGAGGAGCTGCGCGACATTCGCGGCAACGAGATCGCGATGATCTACCAGGAGCCGATGGCAAGCCTGAACCCGGCGATGAAGATCGGCAAGCAGCTGATGGAAGTTCCGATGATCCACGAGAAGGTGTCGGAGAAGGAGGCCTATAAGCGCGCCCTGGAAGTGGTGCAGGACGTGAAACTGCCCGACCCCGAGCGCATTCTCAAATCCTTCCCGCACCAGCTTTCCGGCGGCCAGCAGCAGCGGATCGTCATCGCCATGGCGCTGATGGCCAACCCCAGCCTGCTGATCCTCGACGAGCCCACCACCGCGCTTGACGTGACGGTCGAGGCGGCCGTGGTCGAGCTGGTCAAGGAGCTGGGCCGCAAGTACGGCACGTCGATGCTGTTCATCAGCCACAACCTCGGGCTGGTGCTGGAAACATGCGACCGGATCTGCGTGATGTATTCCGGCGAGGCGGTCGAGACCGGCAGCATCGAGGACGTGTTCGACAAGATGCAGCACCCCTACACTCAGGCGCTGTTCCGGTCGATCCCTTTGCCCGGCGCCGACAAGAACGCGCGCCCGCTGGTGGCCATTCCCGGCAACTTCCCCCTGCCGCACGAACGCCCGCCGGGCTGCAACTTCGGCCCGCGCTGCGATTATTTCGAAGAGGGGCGGTGCAACCAGGATATCGCCATTCCCATGGAGCAGATCGGCGGCGACGACCGGCATTTCACCCGCTGTCTGCGGTACAAGGAAATCGACTGGCACGCGCCGATCAAGGCCGCCGTGCAGACCGAGGCGACGAAGAAGGGCGATGTCGTCCTGAAGATGGAGAACCTCAAGAAATACTACGAGGTGGCGGCCAACGCGCTGTTCGGCTCCAGCGGGGCGACCAAGGTGGTCAAGGCCAACGAAACGCTGACCTTCGAGGCGCGGGAGAGCGAGACGCTGGCGATCGTGGGCGAGTCGGGCTGTGGCAAGTCGACCTTCGCCAAGGTGCTGATGGGGCTGGAGACGGCGACCGACGGTCAGATCCTGCTGGATAACAAGAACATCGAACATATCCCCATTCAAAGCCGCGACACCCAGACCGTGGCCGACATCCAGATGGTCTTCCAGAACCCGTTCGACACGCTGAACCCTTCGATGACGGTGGGCCGCCAGATCATGCGGGCGCTGGAAATCTTCGGGCATGGCAATTCCGACGAGGAGCGGCATACCGAGATGATGCGCCTGCTCGACCTGGTGAAGCTGCCGCGCGAGTTCGCCGAGCGGATGCCGCGGCAATTGTCGGGCGGGCAGAAGCAGAGGGTCGGTATCGCCCGCGCCTTTGCCGGCGGGGCCCGGATCGTGGTTGCGGACGAACCCGTCTCGGCGCTCGACGTGTCGGTACAGGCGGCGGTCACCGACCTGCTGATGGAAATCCAGCGCGAGAAGAAGACGACGCTGCTGTTCATCTCCCACGACCTGTCGATCGTGCGGTACCTGTCGGACAGGGTGATGGTCATGTATCTCGGCCACGTGGTCGAGCTTGGCACCACCGAACAGGTCTTCTCGCCCCCCTATCACCCCTATACCGAGGCGCTGCTGTCGGCGGTGCCGATTGCCGACACCCATGTCGAGAAAAAGCATATCGTGCTCGAGGGCGACGTGCCCTCGGCCATGAACCCGCCGCCGGGCTGCCCCTTCCAGACGCGCTGCCGCTGGAAGTCGGAGGTGCCGGGAGGGCTGTGCGAGAAGGAGGTACCGCCGGTCCGCGTGCTGGCCGAGGGGCACCAGGTCAAGTGCCACTTGGCCGACGATATCCTGTCGCGGATGGAGCCCGTCATCAAGATCGCCGCGGAATAGCGCGCATTGCTCACGAAATGAGCCAGAGGCCGCCCCCATCGTGGGGCGGTTTGCTTTTGGCGGGCGGAAGGCATTCTTTCCTTGACGATTATTATGTGCAGACATAATAAATGGTGCATATCGGGACTCAGCAGGGAAAGACCGCGCATGCTTTTACGGAACGCGACGATTGCCACGATGACCGGAGACAGGGCCTATGGCCTGATCGAGGCCGGTGCGGTCTCCTTTGCCGATGGCAAGATCCGTTGGGTCGGACCCGAGAGTGACCTGCCCGCCGAGTTCGCCGAAACGGGCGAGGACATGGAAGGCCGCCTGATCACGCCTGCGCTGATCGATTGTCACACCCATATCGTCTTCGGCGGTGACCGCGCCGGCGAGTTCGAGATGCGCCTGAACGGGGCGAGCTACGAGGAAGTTGCGCGCGCCGGGGGCGGGATCGTCTCGACCGTGACAGCCACGCGCGAGACGTCGGAAGACGACCTGCTGGCTGACGCCTTGACCCGCGCCGACGCGCTGATCGCCGAGGGCGTGTCGGTGATCGAGATCAAGTCGGGCTACGGGCTGGATGTCGACACCGAGCTGAAGATGCTGCGCGTCGCCCGGCGGGTGGCCGCGTCGCGCGATGTGCGGGTGAAAACCTCGTTCCTCGGCGCTCACGCGGTGCCGGCCGAGTACAAGGGCCGCAACGCCGATTATATCGCCGAGGTCTGCCTGCCCGCGCTGGAGCAGGCGGCAGAGGAAGGGCTGGCCGATGCCGTCGACGGGTTCTGCGAGGGGATCGCGTTTTCCGTGGAAGAGATCGAGCCGGTCTTCGCGAAGGCCAAGGAACTTGGCCTGCCCGTCAAGCTGCATGCCGAGCAGCTGAGCAATATCGGCGGCACCAAGCTGGCCGCCAAATACGGCGCGCTGTCGGCCGATCACGTGGAATACGCCGACGAGAGCGATGCACAGGCGCTGGCCGGGTCGGGCAGCGTGGCGGTGATCCTGCCGGGCGCGTTCTATACCCTGCATGAAACCCAGCTGCCGCCCATCGAGGCCTTCCGCAAGCATGGCGTGCCGATGGCGCTGGCGACCGATTGCAATCCGGGCTCGTCGCCTCTGGCATCGCTGCTGCTGACGATGAACATGGGCTGCACCCTGTTCCGCATGACGCCGGAAGAGGCGCTCGCCGGGGTCACAAGCCACGCGGCACAGGCGCTTGGCCTAGACGATACAGGCGTGATCGCCCCCGGCAACCGGGCCGACCTTGCGGTGTGGGACGTGGCCCAGCCGGCCGAGCTGGCCTATCGGATCGGGTTCAACCCGTTGAACCGGCGTATCTTCGGAGGTGAAGGATGAGCGAGGTTCTGGTTCCCGGCTCGGTCACGCTTTCGACGCTCGAGGCGCTGTGGCGCGGGGGGCAGGCGGCAACGCTGGACCGTGCGGCAAAGCCCGGGGTCGAGGCCGCCGCCGATCTCGTGCGCCGCGCGGCCGAGGGGGAAGAGGCGGTTTACGGCGTGAACACTGGCTTCGGCAAGCTGGCCAGCGTCAAGATCCCGTCCGAACAGACCGAAACGCTGCAACGCAACCTGATCCTCAGCCATTGCTGCGGTGTGGGAGAGGCGCTGGACGAGCCGACGACCCGTCTGATGATGGTGCTCAAGTTGATGTCGCTTGGCCGGGGCGCGTCGGGCGTGAAGTGGCAGACGGTTGAGCTGATCGAAGGGATGCTTGCGACGGGCGTCACGCCGGTGGTGCCTGACCAGGGGTCGGTGGGCGCCTCGGGCGACCTTGCGCCGTTGGCGCATATGGCGGCCGTGATGATCGGCGAGGGCGAGGCAACGTTCAACGGTCAAAGACTGCCCGGCGGCGAGGCGCTTGCCAAGGCCGGCATCACACCGATCGTGCTTGGCCCAAAGGAAGGGCTTGCGCTGATCAACGGTACGCAGTTTTCGACCGCGCTTGCGCTGGTGGGTCTCTGGCAGGCGTGGCGCAATGCCGAGGGTTGTATCGTCACGGCGTCGCTGTCGACTGATGCGATCATGGGCTCCACCGCGCCGCTGGTCGACGCCATCCACACCCTGCGCGGCCACAAGGGTCAGATCATGGCGGCCCGCGCGCAGAGCGCCCTGATGGAGGGCAGCGAGATCCGCGAAAGCCACCGCGAGGGCGACAGCCGCGTGCAGGATCCGTATTGCATCCGATGCCAGGCACAGGTGAGCGGCGCGGCGATCGACCTGCTAAGGCGTGCGGGCGAAGTGCTGGAGATCGAGGCCAACGCCGTCACCGACAATCCGCTGGTTCTGGTCGAGGAGGGCCGGATCGTCTCGGGCGGGAACTTCCACGCCGAGCCGGTGGGCTTTGCCGCCGACCAGATTGCCATGGCCATCGCCGAACTGGGCGCCATAGCCCAACGGCGGGTGGCGCTGATGGTCGACCCGAACCTGAGCTTCGACCTGCCGCCCTTCCTTACGCCGGAACCGGGGCTGAACTCGGGCCTGATGATCGCCGAGGTCACGACCGCCGCGCTGATGAGCGAGAATAAGCACCTCGCAAACCCCTGCACGACCGACTCGACGCCGACCTCGGCCAACCAGGAGGATCACGTCAGCATGGCCGCCCATGCCGCGCGGCGACTGGGGCGGATGAACGCGAATCTTTCCACGATCCTCGGGGTCGAGGCGATCTGTGCGGCGCAAGGCATCGAGTTTCGCGGTCCGCTCAAGACGAGCGAGCCGTTGCAACGGGCCATGACAAGTCTGCGCAAGGCTGTTCCGGCGCTGAAGGAAGACCGCTATCTCGCGCCCGACCTCGAAGCCGCCTCTCAGTTGATCCGCGACGGCGCGCTGGTCGGTGCAGCTGGGTTGGCACTGGATATGGGAGACGCATGATGGAGCCGGTCGAGGTGATCCGGGGTGATGGCCCCGTCGTTCTGGGCATGCCGCATACCGGCACCTATGTGCCCGCGGATATCCGGCGTTGCCTGAACGAGCGCGGGCGCGGATTGTCGGATACCGACTGGCATATCCACGATCTCTATGACGGGCTGCTGCCCGGCGTGACCGTGGTGCGGGCCACGATCCACCGCTACGTGATCGATGCCAACCGCGACCCGTCGGGCGCCTCTCTTTACCCGGGGCAGAACACCACCGGCCTTGTGCCGATGACCGATTTCGACGGGCTGGATATCTGGGACACGCCGCCGACCGAGGCCGACATCGCCGCGCGCAAGCACGCCTTCCACACGCCGTATCATGCGGCGCTGGAGGCGGAGTTGCAGAGGGTGCAGGCGGCGCACGGGGTGGCGGTGCTGTATGACTGCCATTCCATACGCTCGCGTATCCCGTTCCTGTTCGAGGGGCTGTTGCCGGATTTCAATATCGGAACGAACAACGGCACCACCTGCGACGAGAGGATCGCCAGCGCGGTGGCAGAGGTCTGTGACGCCGCTGACGGTTTCAGCTCGGTCACCAATGGCCGCTTCAAGGGCGGGTGGACGACCCGGCACCATGGACGGCCGGATACCGGGCGTCACGCCATCCAGATGGAACTGGCCCAATCGACCTACATGGAAGAGATGCCGCCATGGACCTATCGCCGTGATCGGGCCGAAACGATCCGCCCGCATCTTCAAACCATACTGACCCGTATTGACCAGCTTGCCCGCGAAGGAGAGCTTGCATGACCAACCCCCGCCACAACACCCGCGACATCTATCCCGACACCGGCACCGAGATCAGCGCGAAAAGCTGGGTGACCGAGGCGCCGATGCGGATGCTGATGAACAACCTGCACCCCGACGTGGCCGAGAACCCGCATGAGCTGGTGGTCTATGGCGGTATCGGCCGCGCGGCCCGCACGTGGGAGGATTTCGACCGCATCGTTGCCACGCTGAAGGGGCTGGAGGAAGACGAGACGCTGCTGGTGCAGTCGGGCAAGCCGGTGGGCGTGTTCAAGACCCACGCGGACGCGCCGCGCGTGCTGATCGCCAACTCGAACCTCGTGCCGCATTGGGCCAACTGGGATCACTTCAGCGAGCTCGATAAGAAAGGCCTGATGATGTACGGCCAGATGACGGCCGGATCGTGGATCTATATCGGCACGCAGGGCATCGTGCAGGGGACCTACGAGACCTTCGCCGAGGCGGGCCGGCAGCATTACGACGGCAACCTGAAGGGCCGCTGGATCCTGACCGGCGGGCTTGGCGGTATGGGCGGGGCGCAACCGCTGGCGGCGGTGTTCGCCGGCGCCTGTTGCCTTGCCGTGGAGTGCGACGAGACCCGTGCCGAGTTCCGCAAGCGGACGCGTTATGTCGACGAGATCACCCATTCGCTGGATGAGGCGCTGGAGATGATCGACCGCTGGACCAAGGCGGGCGACGCCAAGTCTGTCGCACTCATCGGCAATGCGGCGGACGTGTTCCCGGAGCTGGTGAAGCGCGGCGTGAAGCCCGATATCGTCACCGACCAGACCAGCGCACATGACCCGGTGCATGGCTACCTGCCCCAGGGCTGGACCGTGGGCGAATGGCGCGCCAGGCAGGAGAGCGACCCCAAGGCGGTGGAGAAGGCCGCGCGCGCCTCGATGAAGGTGCATGTGCAGGCGATGGTCGATTTCTGGAACGCCGGGGTTCCGACGCTCGACTATGGCAACAACATCCGGCAGGTCGCGCTGGAAGAGGGGCTGGAAGATGCCTTCGCCTTCCCCGGCTTCGTGCCCGCTTATATCCGCCCGTTGTTCTGCAAAGGCATCGGCCCGTTCCGCTGGTGCGCCCTGTCGGGCGATCCGGAGGATATCTACAAGACCGACGCCAAGATGAAGGAGCTGTTCCCCGACCATGCCGATCTGCATCGCTGGCTCGACATGGCGCAGGAGCGGATATCGTTCCAGGGCCTGCCGGCGCGGATTTGCTGGATCGGGCTGGGCGAGCGGCACAAGGCCGGGCTCGCGTTCAACGAGATGGTTCGGAACGGCGAGCTGAAGGCGCCCGTGGTGATCGGGCGTGACCACCTCGACAGCGGCTCGGTGGCATCGCCCAACCGCGAGACGGAGGCGATGAAGGATGGCTCGGACGCGGTGTCCGACTGGCCGTTGCTCAATGCCCTCCTGAACACCGCAAGCGGCGCGACCTGGGTCAGCCTGCATCACGGTGGCGGCGTCGGCATGGGCTTTTCGCAGCATTCCGGCATGGTGATCTGCTGTGACGGGTCGGAAGATGCCGACCGTCGGCTCGAGCGCGTGCTGTGGAACGATCCGGCGACCGGCGTGATGCGCCATGCCGATGCGGGCTATGACATCGCCATCGATTGCGCACGTGAACATGGGCTTACCCTGCCTGGCATCTTGAAGTGATGCGCGGCCCCGGGCAGGATGCGCTGTAGCGTACCCTGTGGAGGCGGCATGAGCCTGGACCGGTTCATCGAAGCACAAGAGCGGGTCTGGCCCGTACCGCTGGAGGAAATCCAACGGGGGCGGAAGGACAGCCACTGGATGTGGTTCGTCTTTCCGCAGCTGAAGGGGCTGGGTCGCTCGGCCACGGCCCTTCACTACGGTATCGCCGACCGGGCCGAGGCGGAGGCCTATCTGGCCCACCCGGTGCTCGGGCGGCGGTTGACCGAGATTTCCGAGGCGATGCTGTCCCATGACGATCTGGCGCCCGAAACGATTCTCGGGCCGGTGGACGCGCTCAAGCTGCGCTCCTGCGCGACCTTGTTCGAGGCCGCGGGCGGCGGTGATGTGTTCGGGCAGATTCTCGGCGCGTTCTATGGCGGAAGACGGTGCCAGGACACGCTTGGATTGCTTGGCTGAACGCCGCTTAATGTGCTGAGAGTGCGTCTCAGAAAGTCCGGAAATATAGGAAAAACAGGGGCTTGTCTGGCCGCTGAGAAAGCTGAACCGTTCCGTTCAGTTTTCTCTTGAATATCTGAACTGATCGGTTTAGATATCCATAAGTGAACGAAACGGTTCAGTTAGGAGAAACCCCATGAAACCCGTCTTTGCCGCCCTCGCCATTGCCCTTCTGCCGCTCGCCACGCCCGTTCAGGCGCAAAGCGTCGATGTCGGCAGCCTGTTCCCCACGCTGACCTATCCGACGCCCAAGCCGGCGCCGGTGACGCGGACCCAGACCGACGTGAACCGGTAAGATGTGCCCCCCACCGCGGGTGGTGGCGGCCGCCCGCGGCCGACGCGGATTTGCTTGCGGGACCGGCGCCCCCACGTCTAGGGTAGGCAAGCGACTTCGCGGAGGATGCGCATGACGGCGATGGCCGCTGAAATCAAGAAAGGCCGGAAATTCGACCAGGTGCTCGACGGGGCGCGGGAAATCTTCCTGCGCGACGGCTTTGAAGGCGCCAGTGTCGACGAGATCGCCCGCGCGGCCGGGGTCTCGAAGGCCACGCTTTACAGCTATTTCCCCGACAAGCGCCTGCTGTTTTCGGAAGTCGCCCGGATCGAATGCAACCGGCAGGCCGAAGAGGCGCTCGACGTCATCGGCACGGGCGCGCCGATCGAGGTTGTGCTGCACGAGGCGGCGAACCGGATCGTGCGGTTTTTCCTGTCAGAGTTCGGGCGGCAGGTGTTTCGTATCTGCGTGTCGGAATCCTACCGCTTTCCCGAGCTGGGCCGGCGGTTCTACGAATCCGGTCCGCAGCTGGTGCGCGAGCGGATGACCAAGGTTCTGACCCCCTATGTCGAGCAGGGAATCCTGAAGATCGACGACATGGATTTGGCCGCGAACCAGTTCGGCGAGCTGTGCAAGGCCGACCTGTTCGTGCGGAACCTTTGCGGGGTCTGCAACGATTTTCACGAGGCGGATATCGAGCGCGTCGTGAACGGCGCGGTCGAGATGTTCCTGGCGCGGTACCGCGTCTGACGGCGGGGCTGTCAGCCCCCGGCTTCGACGATGGCCTTGGCCAGAACCGGCACGGTTTCCTTGTTGAGTCCGGCGATGTTGATCCGCGAGTCGCCCACCATGTAGATGCCGTGATCCTTGCGGAGGGCCTCGACGATCTCGGTCGACAGGCCGAGACGCGAGAACATGCCGCGGTGCTGGGCGATGAAGCCATAGCGGTCGGACTTGGTGAGGCGCTGCATTTCCGAGGCCAGCTGTTCGCGCAGGCTGAGCATGTTCAGGCGGACGTCTTCCAGCTCTGATTGCCAGTCGGCGCGGAGCTTGTCGTCGTTCAGAACCAGCGTCACCAGCCGTGCGCCGTGGTCGGGCGGGAAGGAATAGTTCTGGCGGTTGAGATAGGCGAGGTTGCCCTGTGCGACCTTCTGTTTCGAGCTGTCCTGCGAGATGGCCATGAGAAGGCCCGTGCGCTCGCGGTAGATGCCGAAATTCTTCGAGCAGCTGGCGGCGATGAGGGTTTCGGGGCAGGCCGAGGCGACCTCTCGCGTGGCGAGCGCGTCGACGTCGAGACCGTCGCCGAAGCCCTGGTAGGCGATGTCGATCATGGGCAGGGCGCCCTTGGCGATCATCAGTTCGATCACCGCCTTGAACTCGGTCAGGTTGAGGTTGGCGCCGGTGGGGTTGTGGCAGCAGCCGTGCAGCAGGACGACGTCGCCTTCTTCAACCTTTTCAAGGTCTTCCATCATGCCGGCAAAGTCGACGCCACAGGTGGTTTCGTCGAAATAGCGGTAGGGGACGGCCTCGATTCCAAGGTGTTTGAGAATGCTCAGGTGGTTGGGCCAGGTCGGGTTCGACACGTGGACGCGGGCCTTGGGGGTGGCCATCCTGACCAGCTCGAAGGCCTGACGCACGGCACCGGTGCCGCCCGGGGTGGCCACGGCGGCGACGTTTTCACGGGGCACCGCATCGCCCAGCACGAGGCCGATCATCGCGTCGGAAAAGGCCGGATCGCCGGCGAGGCCGGTATAGGCCTTGGTCGTTTCCTCGCCCCACCATTTCTGTTCGGCGGCCTTGATGGCGCGCATGATGGGGGTGACGCCTTCGGGGTTCTTGTAGACGCCCACGCCAAGGTCGATCTTCTGCTCGCGCGGGTCCTCGCGATACAGCTGCATCAGCATGAGGATCTTGTCTGCGGACGGTTCCTTGAGCTGTTCGAACATCTATTCGTCTCCGGTCGCGACGGGTACGGTGCCGAAGGCGCCCCATTCGGTCCAGGACCCGTCATAAAGCGCGTGGTCGGTCTTGCCGATGCGTTCCAGCGCAAGGTTGATGATGGCGGCGGTCACGCCGGAACCGCAGGTGGTGATGACGGGGCGGGCCGTGTCGACGCCGGCGGCGTCGAGCACGGCGCGCAGGCCGTCGGGGTCTTTCATCGTGCCGTCCTCGTTCATAAGCTCCCGATAATGCACGTTTTTCGAGCCCGGAATGTGGCCGCTGCGCAGGCCCTCGCGGGGCTCGGGTTCCTCGCCACGGAAGCGGGCGGGGGAGCGGGCGTCGAGGATCTCGTAGTCGCCGAGCTTGGAGGCGGCGGAGACCTGGGTGACGTCCTTGACCATGTGGGCCTGGCGGCGGACGGTCATGTGACGGTCGCGGATGATGGGCTCCATATCCTCGGTTTCGCGGCCTTCGGAGACCCACTTTGGCAGGCCCCCGTCGAGCACGGCGACGTCGTTCTGGCCCATCAGCTTGAAGAGCCACCAGACGCGGGCCGCGGAGAACAGGCCGTGGGTGTCGTAGACCACCACCTGGTGCCCGTCGCCGACGCCCATTGCGCGCATGCGGGACATGAATTTCTCGACCGGCGGGGCCATGTGGGGCAGCTCGGAGCGCTGGTCGGAAATCTCGTCGATATCGAAGAAACGCGCGCCGGGGATGTGGGTTTCGGCGTATTCCGCCCTGGGGTCGCGGTCGATGCCGGGGAGGAAATAGGTGCCGTCCAGGATCCGCAGGTCGGGGTCCTTCATGTGGGCCGCCAGCCAGTCTGTGGAAACAAGGGTTTTCGGATCGTCTTGTGCCATGTCGCCCCCCGGGTTGGATGCCATTCTGACTACAGCCAAGGGGCGCGAAGGGCAAGGTCGGGCGGCGTGGGGGGCGTCAAACGGCGGATTGCGGGCGAATCAGGGTTAACGCACTGATTTCGTGATAATTCCCGTATCGGTATCGCGTCGGTATTACGTCGGTATTACGTCGGTATTTTTTACCGCCGGACCATGCGGGCGGCCGGGTTAACGCATCGTGCGGTGGGAGAATGTTGCGTGCAACGGGCCGCGCGCCGTGGCGGGCGGCGGAGATGGCAGGGCTTGCGCGGCGGGCAGGGGGCGAAATCTTGAAAAGATTTCTGTCCGATTTCTTTTGAAGAAATCGGGCGCTGGCCTCAGCTGTGTTCCTTCAGGAGGCGCTGTTTCTGGCGGTTCCAGTCGCGCTTGGCGGCGGTCTCGCGCTTGTCGTGGTTCTTCTTGCCCTTGGCGATGCCGATCTTGATCTTGGCGATGCCGCGGTGGTTGAAATACATCACCAGCGGAACGAGGGTCATGCCCTTGCGCTGGGTCTCGTTCCAGAGGCGGGCCAGCTCCTTTTTCGAGGCCAGCAGCTTGCGCTTGCGGCGCTCGTCATGCTGGAAGGTCTTGGCCTGTTCGTAGGGTGCGATGTAGGCGTTCACCAGCCACAGTTCGCCATCCTCGACCATGGCGTAGCTTTCGGCGATGTTCGACGAGCCCTGCCGCAGCGATTTCACCTCGGAGCCTTCGAGCATGATGCCGCATTCCAGGTCTTCCTCGATGGCATAGTCGAACCGGGCCCGCCGGTTCTCGGCGACCACCTTGTAGTTCGGATTGTCCTTCGGTTTGGCCATCGGTGTTCCTCTGGGCGTCTCGAGCTGATGCCGGAAGGATGCAATATAGGGCATGGGACGGCCGGAGGAAAGGCGGGGACCGGTGGATTGCCTGTCGGAATGGGCGGAATGCCACAGGATTGTAGCCGACAGTGATTGGACAGGCTTGGACACACGGGATATGGAGGAAAAAAAGGACGAGCCGGCGCAAGGCCGGACGAGGGACGAGGACGCGAGACATGTCGGAAAAGCTGTTCGGAACCGATGGCGTGCGGGGCAAGGCCAACAGCTGGCCGATGACGGCCGAAATGGCGCTGAAGCTGGGGGCGGCCGCGGGGCGGTTTTTCCGGCGGGACCAGAACGAGCACCGGGTGGTGATCGGCAAGGATACGCGGCGGTCGGGCTACATGATCGAGTATGCGCTGACGGCGGGGTTCACCTCGACGGGGATGGACGTGTTCCTTCTGGGGCCGGTGCCGACGCCGGCGATCGGGTACCTGACGCACGGTCTAAGGGCCGATGTGGGTGTGATGATCTCGGCCAGCCACAACCCGGCCGACGATAACGGGATCAAGCTGTTCGGGCCGGACGGGTTCAAGCTGTCGGACGAGGCCGAGGCGGGGATCGAGGCGCTGATGCAGGATGGCGTGCCGCTGTCGGCGCCGGGCAATATCGGCCGGGCCAAGCGGTTCGAGGACGCGCGCGGGCGTTACGTGGAATATGCCAAGACGACCTTTCCCTATCGCAAGCGGCTGGACGGGCTGCGGGTGGTGGTGGATTGCGCCAATGGCGCGGCCTATCGCACCGCGCCGAGCGTGCTGTGGGAGCTTGGGGCCGAGGTGATCCCGATCGGGGTGGAGCCCAACGGGTACAACATCAACGATGGCTGTGGCTCGACCCATCCGGAGGCGGCGGCGCAGAAGGTGCTGGAGACGCGGGCGGATATCGGGATCTGCCTGGATGGCGATGCCGACCGGGTGGTTCTGGTGGACGAAACCGGCCACGTGGCGGATGGCGACCAGATCATGGCGCTGATCGCGACGCGCTGGGCCGAGGATGGCCGGCTGGCGGGCAACACGCTGGTGGCGACGGTGATGTCGAACCTCGGGCTGGAACGGCACCTGAACGCGAAGGGCATCGACCTGAAGCGGACGGCGGTGGGCGACCGTTACGTGGTCGAGGAGATGCGCGCCGGGGGCTATTCGCTGGGCGGCGAGCAGTCGGGGCATATCGTGATGACGGATTATGCCACGACCGGCGACGGGCTGATCGGGGCGTTGCAGTTCCTGGGCTGCATGGTCGAGACCGGCAAGCCCGCGAGCGAGCTGGCCCGGGTGTTCGAGCCGGTGCCGCAGAAGCTGGTGAACGTGCGTTACAAGCAGGGGGCGCAGCCGCTGTCGGCGGAGGCCGTGCAGGAGGCGATCGCCAAGGCCGAGACGCGGCTGGGCCATGACGGGCGGCTGCTGATCCGCAAGTCGGGGACCGAGCCGCTGATCCGGGTGATGGCCGAGGCGGTGGAGCCGGCGCTGCTGGACGATGTGCTGAACAGCGTGGTGGACGCGGTGCAGGCGGCGAGTTGACGGGGGGCGGGTTCGGCTGCCGACCCCCCTTTCCCTACCCGAAGATGAAATCGTCGGCGTCGATGCGGCCTGTGACGTCTTCCAGCGTGACTGAGCCGTTGTCCCAGCTGACGACCGTGTCGCCGCCGGTGCGGCGGATGGTCAGGTCGTCGTAATCCGCCGCGCCGTCGATGCGGATGCGGTCGGTGCCGTTCTGGAAATCGGTGATCGTGTCGTTGCCGGTGTTGGTGTTGGAGTTGAAGAGGAAGACGTCGCGGCCGTTGCCGCCGGTGAGGATGTCGTGGCCTGCGCCGCCGGCGAGGGTGTCGTTGCCGCCGCTGCCGATCAGCGTGTCGTGGCCGTTGTCGCCATTGACCCGGTCGTTGCCGTAACCGCCATTGACCACGTCGTCGCCGTTGCCGCCCATCACGGTGTCGTTGCCGTTGTTGCCCATCACGCTGTCATTGTGGTTTCCGCCGTCGACCCGGTCGTTGCCGTTCTGGCCGAGCACGGTGTCGTTGCCGTCGCCGCCCGAGACGCTGTCCCAGTTGAAGCCGCCCTTGATGCTGTCGGCCCCGGCATCGCCGTGGATCGTGTCTTCGCCGTTGTTGCCGGTGATCGTGTCGCTGTCATTGCCGCCATAGATGACATCGACACCGTTCTGGCCGTGGATGTAGTCGTTGCCGTCGCCGCCGTAGATCGTGTCTTCGTTGGCGCCGCCCTTGATGCTGTCATTGCCGCCGTCGCCATAGATGACGTCGAACCCCGCGCCCCCGTAGAGAGCGTCGTGATCGGCGCCGCCCCAGAGGGTGTCGTTGCCGTCGTCGCCCTTGAGCAGGTCGTTGCCCGCATCGCCGAAGAGCCGGTCGTTGGCGTCGTGGCCGGTGATGGCGTCGTTGCCGGACCCGCCGCGCAGGGTGTCGGCGCCGGCATGGCCGAGGAGCGTATCGTGGCCGGATTGCCCGAGAAGGCTGTCGGCGCCGTTGCCGCCGTGGAGCAGGTCGTTGTCTCCGTCGCCGCTGATCGTGTCGTTGCCGTCGTCGCCGTAGAGCGTGTCGGCCCCGGCGCCGCCACCGAGCCTGTCATTGTGGGCGTCGCCGTGCAGGACGTCGTTGCCGCCGTCGCCGAAGAGCGTATCGGCCCCGGCGTCGCCCGAGATCGTATCGGCCCCGTCGCCGCCGAGCGCGCTGTCATTGCCGTCGTGGCCGTGCAGAACGTCGTTGCCCGCGTCGCCGAGCAGGGTGTCGTTGCCATCGTCGCCCGAAAGCGTGTCGGCCCCGGAGCCGCCCCGCAGGCTGTCATGGCCGTTGCGGCCGTAAAGCGCGTCGTTGCCGCCATCGCCGTTGAGGGTATCGTTGCCGTTGTCGCCGTAGAGCCTGTCGGCGCCGTCGCCGCCCGAGAGGGTGTCGTTGCCGTTGCCGCCGCCGACGACATCGTTGCCGCCGCCGCCCGAGACGACGTCGTTGCCATCCTGCCCGTTCACCGTGTCGTTGCCGTCGTCGCCGTAAAGCCTGTCATCTTCGCCGCCGCCGCGCAGCAGGTCGTTGCCGAGGTCGCCGTGGATCGTGTCGCGGCCGCCGCCGCCTTCGACGGTGTCGTTGTCGCCCTGGCCGAAGATCTGGTCGTCGCCCGCCTCGCCGAAGAGGCTGTCATTGCCGCTGCCACCCTGCATCGTGTCGCTGCCGTCGCCGCCCATCAGCGTGTCGTAGCCGCGGCCGCCCTGAAGCATGTCGCCGCCATCCATGCCGAGAATGCGGTCGTTGCCACGCCCGCCGATGAGCAGGTCGCCGCCGTCGCGCCCTTCGAGCGTGTCGTTGCCGTCATTGCCCTTGAGCGTGTCGGGGCCCCAGTCGCCACGGAGCATGTCGGCCCCGCCACCGCCTTCGAGGTTGCGGGACGGCGCCGAGAAGCTGCGGTTGATGTTCACCTCGATGGCGGCGCGCACCGCCTCGGGGTCGAGCGGCTGGCCGTTGGCGCTGCGCAGGATGACGGTTTCGCCGCGATAGGTGATGCGGGCCCCGTTCGAGAGGCTGACGATCTCGAGCCGGGCCACATCGTAGAGGAAGGGCAGGCCGGAGAGGTCGAGGATGTCGACCGCCGGGTTGAAGCCGATGATCGTGTCGGTCTGGCCGTCGGCGGTGAGCACGTAGCGGTCGGCCCCGCCGCGCCCCTCGAGCCGGTCGGCGCCGTTGCCGTCGAGCAGGATGTCGTTGCGGCCGGTGCCGGTGAGGGTGGTGCCGCCGTTGCCGGCGACAAGGGGGCTGCCCTGTGACGAGAGATCGGCCCGCAGGACGGTGATGCCGATGTCTTCCTCGGTGGCGGCGAAGACCTGAAGCTCGTCGCCGACAACGGCGAGTTTGAGGGCCGTGACGTCGCCGAGCGGGGCCTGTGCCGTGCCCTCGATGCTGTCGATATGGACAAGCCGGCCGTTGGGCATGAGTTCCAGCAGGGTGACGCCGCCATCGCCGCCGGCCGCCACCACGTAGGTGTGGCCGTCATGGGTGAGCGTGGCCACCTTCTGGACGTTGCCGAAGCGCGAGTCGCGTGTGTCGAGCACGTGGTCGGTGGGCGTGAGGCGGGCTTGCGCGTCGAGGCGCATGACGCTGAGCGCGCCGGACTCGCCGTTCGAGGGTTCGGAGGCGACGATCACGTAGGTGCCCCCGGCCGTCGTGGCGATGGCGATATCGGTGGGGACCATGATGCCGAGCCCCTGGGAGGGGCCGACGCTGCCGCCGGCGCGGGCCGAGGTGCCGCCGATGGTATAGGCGGTGACGCCGTGTTCGGACTGGCTGCCGACGATGACGATGTCGGTGCTGCCGATGCGTGTGGCGGCGGCCGCGCCGATGGCGTCGGCATGGGTCGAGGCGGTGTCGGCGACGGTGTAGCCGCCGGTGAGACCCGACCCGCCGATGCCGTATACCGAAAAGCCCGACTGGCCGGGATCGGCGAGGAGAAGCTCGCCATCGGCGGTGGCGGCCGCAACGGCCGGGGCGGCGCCGATATCGGCGCCGCGCAGGACCGTCCGGCCGCCAAGGTCGCCGCCCGTGCCGAGCGTGTAGCGGAGGATGCCGTTATGGCTGAATCCGGTGGCGAAGACGTGAGTCGTGCCGCCGCTTTCGGAGACGATGATCTCGTGCCCCGCGCCGCTGATCTGGCCGGCGGTGTAGAAGACCTGGTCGCCGCGCGCGGGCAGCCTGTCTTCGCGAAGCTGGTAGGTCGCAAGCCCGCCTTCGGGCCCCGAGACGGAGACCAGCACCGGGCCATTCGGCCCGCTGGCATATTCGAGATCGCTGATTGCCGTGTCCAGCGTGCCCTGGCCCGACGTGATCGTGCCCCTTACTTGCAGCCTCATCCTGCTCACCCCTTGTTCCACCGCCGGGGGAAATGCGCGGAGAGGTGGCGCAAGAGCGGGATGGGAATGCGGCGAGACCGTGGAAAACCCGTCGAAATTAATTCGACGGGTCAGCTATTCAGGATTTGTTAAGCATGGGGTCAGTTGCGGGCCGCACGCTGTGCGTGCTGCGCTATCCTGGCCTTTGCGATTTGCGAGAGGTGGATGCGGCTCATGCGCCCCTGTTCGGTTCGGTGTCATAGGGTGGCAGGGCGACGGGGCCGTCTTCGGTCAGGGTCATGGGGTCTGGAAAGCGGGTGTGCCGCGGCGCGCCCGGCCCGTGCGGCAGGTAGAGCGGCACGGTCAGCACGCCGGCGGCATCGCGGCTTACGTCGCCGGCGATGCGGGCGCAGTCGATGGCCTCGCGCGGGAGGGTCCCGCCATCGGGAAGGCCCGAGAAATCGAAGGCCTCGCCGTCGATCGTCAGACTGTCGCCGGTGCGGGCCAAGGTCATCGGTGCCCGGCGGCTTTTCGGTACGAAGAGGAGTTTCATGATGTTTCTCTGCCTTTGCTCAGGTGAACCAGTAGCCGATGGCCAGCCAGCCGACGTCGTAGCTCTGGGTGGGTTCAGTTGCTGCCATGAGACGGGCCGACCCGCCAGTGTTCACCAACGATCGCGCCTGGGCCCATACGGTGTCGGTCGAGTTGACGCTGACGGAAAGGGCGGGGATCGTGCCCGCCGCGAAATCCTCGGGGTAGTCGAAGGTGGTGGCGCCGCCACGGTAGATACTGCCGTCGGGGACATATGAGGATGGCGAGGCGGCCACCCCCCATTGCATCATCAGACCGTTGGCAAACTTCACGTAACTCCCACTGGCGTTTTCGCCGGTTTCAATGGCGCCGCCTGTGGGGATGCCGCCGGATTGGGTGACGGTGCCGAGCAGGTTGCCGGGACCATAGCCGTAATCGGCGCGCATCAGGCGGCCGGTGGTGGTGTCGGTGGGCGATTGCTGGACCGCGTTACCTGTGAGCTGGAAGTCGGTGGCGAGCTGTTGCGTTGCCGGGTCGGCGCGCAGGGCGTCGTGCCAGGTGGTGCCGTCGTCGCTGAGCTTGATGGAAAAGGCGGTGTCGCCGGCGAGGCCCATTTCGGCGTGGCCGGTGAAGCCCGACTGGAAGAGCAGCGAGGCGGTATCGGCGGGGGCGGCCTTGTTGACCTTGAGCTGATGGCCTGCGCCGTCATGGGTGAAGAGGCTGGCGGCCGAGGCGACCGTGAGGCGGTTGGTGGCATCCGAGGTGGTGCCGATGCCGATGCCGTCGAGGTTGTTCAGGTCGGGGAGGATTTCGGCCCAGCCGCTGCCGTCGAAGACCTTGAATTGCCCGGTCGCCTTGTCCCAGGCGCGCCAGCCCTCTTGCGGGTCAATGAAGAGCCAGGCCTCGGTGATGCGAAGGGCCAGCTTGTTGGGCTGGCCGGCCCAGTCGTCGGTGGGGTTAGCGCCCGTGGCGTAGAGCGCGCCGGTGACGGGCTCGAAGGGCGGGGTGGTGGCGCCGCTCTCTTCCAGCGCCGCCTGGACGAGGCCGTCGAGCACCTGGAGCGCCTCGTTATGGGTGACGTGTTTCTGCGCCTGTGACGGCTGGATCATCGGCAGATCGAGGCGCGCGGTGATGTCGGACATGGGGGTCGGCTCCCTTGGGTTAGGTCGCCGTGGGTCTAGGGTGCGGTGCATTAACGGAGGTTGAGGGCACCGTGCGTTGCGCGGATTATGTGCTGCGTTTCGAGGTGGTTGCGGCGGTATCGACCTCGCCGGTGTCGGTGAGGATGACGCCGAAGAGGGTTTCGGCTTCGCTGGGTGTGTAGCGGCCGAGCGCAACGTCCGTTGCCACGAGGGCGGGGTCTCGGGTGAGCGGATCGCCGTATCCGCCGCCGCCGGGGGTTTTCACGCGGACGCGGTCGCCGGGGGCGAGGGGGATGTCCTGTTCCTTGGAGAGGTGTTCGGGGACGTAAGCCGTGCCGTCGCGCCAGACGGTGACCTCGTTGGGGGCGCCGTCGGCGCCGCCGAGCACGCCTTGGGGGCCGAAGCGGCCGTGATCCATGACGAAGCTGGCCTTGGCATGGCCGCGGCGGAGTTCGAGCTCGTAATCGAGGCCGAAGCCGCCGCGCATCTGCCCCGCCCCGCCGGAGCCTTCGCGCAGGGCGTAGCGGTGGTAGAGGACGGGGAAGGCCTGTTCCATGATTTCCACCGGTGGGGCCTTGGAGATACCGATGGTGGAGCAGCCGTTGGTGATGCCGTCGCCGCCCGCATAGCCGCCATAGCCGCCGCCCGAAAGCTGGTACATGACGAAATCGCGGCCCTTGGCGGGGTCGTGGCCGCCGAGGGCGAAGTTGCCCGACGTGCCGGCGGGGGCGGCGGTGACACGGTCGGGGAGGGCGTCGACGAGGGCGGCGAACACGGCTTCAGCGATGCGTTGGGAGACTTCGGCGGCACAGCCCGAGACGGGGCGGGGGTACTGGGCGTCGAGGAAGGTGCCCTCGATGCCGGTGATGGTGAAGGGCTCGAAGGCGCCGGCGCTGATCGGGACCTCGGGGAAGATGTGGCGCATGGCGAGGTAGACGGAGGAGAGGGTCGTGGCGCGGACGGAGTTCATGGGCCCGGCGCAGGGGGCGCTGGAGCCGGTGAAGTCGAAGGTGAGCTGGTTGTCCTGGCGGGTGACGGCAAGGCGGATGGCGAGGGGCTCGTTGACCACGCCGTCGCTGTCGACCCAGGCGGTGGATTGGTGCGTGCCCTCGGGGATATCGGCGATGAAGCTGCACATCTGGGCGGCGGCGCGTTTGCGGAGTTCGGCGATGGCTTGCGAGACGGTGGCGTCGCCGTAGCGGTCGAGCAGCGCGTCGAGCCGGGCGGCGCCGAGGTCGAGGGCGGCGGCCTGGGCCTTGACGTCGCCGATGCGCTGGTCGGCGACGCGGATGTTGGAGCAGATGATGGCGTAGATCTCGGCGTCCATCTGGCCCTTCTTGAAGAGCTTGACGGGCGGGAGGCGCAGGCCTTCCTGTTCCACCGCCGTGGCGGAGGCGGAGAAGCCGCCGGGCACCGCGCCGCCGGTGTCGGGCCAGTGGCCGGTGTTGGAAAGCCAGCACCAGAGCTGGCCGTCGCGGTAATAGGGCCGGGCGAAGCGCACATCCATCAGGTGGGTGCCGCCGAGATAGGGGTCGTTGACGATGTAGATATCGCCCGGTTCGGGGGCGCCGGCGCGGCCCTCGTGGATCATCTGGATGAGGGTGCGGGTGGAGTATTGCATGGTGCCGACGAAGACCGGCAGCCCGCCCGCGCCTTGGGCAATGAGCGCGCCATCGGTGGCGTCGTAGATGCCGTCGGAGCGGTCGTTGGCCTCGGCGATGACGGGAGAGAAGGCGGCGCGGGAGAAGCTGAGATCCATCTCGTCGCAGACCTGTTGCAGGCCGGCCTGGATGACGGAGAGGGTGATGGGATCAAGGCTCATGCGGGGGCCCCCACGTGGAGGATGATGTTGCCGTGCTCGTCGCCCTTGGCAGTGTCGCCGGGTTCGATGAGCAGGGTGGTGTCCATCTGCTGGATGATGGCCGGGCCGTCGAGGGCGACGTCGAGGGGGAGGTGGTCGCGCCAGTAGATGGGGGTGTCGTGGATGTCGCTGCCGAAGCGGACTTTGCGGGTGCCGGTTTGCGCGTCGGAAAGGGTGGGTTTGCGGCCCGACGGGTCGATCAGGGTGGAGAGGTCGAGAGGCACGCGGGCGCCGATGACAGAGCAGTTGGCGTTAACCACGTTGGCGCGGATTTCCGAGAGTTCGACGCGGAAGCGGCGGAAATAGGCGATCTCGAAGAGCTCGCGGAGGCTGGCGTTGTCGATCTCCGGCGTTTCGAGGTCTACGCGGAGGAGGTGGGTCTGGCCCACGAATTGCATGTCGACGCTGTAGAGGTGGCGGAGGCCCCGGATCTCGACCCGTTCCTTGGCGATGAGGCGTTCGCCCTCGGCTTTCTGGGCGGCGAAGATGTCGGCGAGCTGGGTGTCGGCGAGGGCATCAACGGGAGTGTTGATGGTTTGCACGAAATCGTGGCGGAGGTCGGCCACGACGCAGCCGATGGCGTTGGTGATGCCGGGGCGGCTGGGCACGAGGACGCGGGGGACGCCGAGTTCGCGGGCGAGCGATGCGGCATGGAGGGGGCCGGCGCCGCCAAAGGCGAAGAGGGCGAAGTCGCGCGGGTCGGCGCCGAGGGAGAGGGAGACCATGCGGATGGCGCCGGCCATGGTGGTGTTGGCGAGTTGGACGACGGCTTGCGCGGCTTCGTGGGCGGTGAGGCCCAGCGGACGGCCCAGGCGTTCGGCGAAGATCTCTTCGACGGTTTGGAGGGTGACGCCGCCCTTGACCGCGAGGCGGCCGGGGTCGAGGCGGCCGAGGAGGAGATTGGCGTCGGAGATGGTGGGCTCTGTGCCGCCGCGGCCGTAGCAGATGGGGCCGGGGTCGGCGCCCGCGCTTTGGGGGCCGACTTCGAGGAGGCCGGCGGCGTTCACGCGGGCGATGGAGCCGCCGCCCGCGCCGACGGTGCGCACGTCGACCATGGGTACGTGGATGGGCATGGCGTATTCGATCTCGATCTCGTTCGAGACGGCGGGTTCGGCATTGCGCACCAGCGCCACGTCGGTCGAGGTGCCGCCCATGTCGTAGGTCAGCAGGTCGGGCATCCCGGCGATGCGGCCGGTATAGGCGGCAGCCATCACGCCCGAGGCGGGGCCGGACATGACGGTTTTCGCCGCTTCCTGCGCCACGAAACGGGAGGAGACCATGCCGCCATTGCCGTTCATCACCAGCACGTCGCGGTCGTAGCCGCCCTTGGCGAGGCTTTCGGTGAGGCGGCGGAGGTAGCGGTCGAGGATGGGCTGGACGCTGGCGTTGACGGCGGCGGTGACGCCACGCTCGAATTCGCGGGATTCCTGCAGGATGGCGTGGCCGAGGGTGATGTGGCTGTTCGGCCAGATCTCGGCCAGCACGGCGCCGGCGCGCTGTTCGTGGGCGGGGTTGGCGTAGGCGTGGAGGAAATGGACGACCACGGCCTCGCAGCCGGCGTCGAGCAGGGTTTGCGCGGCCGTGCGCAGGGCGTCTTCGTCAAGGGGGGTGACGATTTGGCCGGCGGCATCGGTGCGCTCGGGCACTTCGAGGCGGAGATCTCGTGGGATGAGGGGGGTGAACTGGCCCGTCATGCCGTAGGCCTGGGGCCGGGTGCGGCGGCCAAGCTCGAGCACGTCGCGGAAACCCTGGGTGGTGATCAGCCCGGTGCGGCTGAGCTTGCGCTCGAGGACGGCGTTGGTGGTGGTCGTGGTGCCGTGAACGATGAGGTCGAGCGCGGCGAGCTCGCAGTCAGCTTCGGTGAGCGCGTTCATCACGCCGAAGGCCTGGTTTTCGGGGGTGCTGGGCACCTTGGCGATGCGCACGGCGCCGGTTGTCTGATCGAGCTGAAGCAAGTCGGTGAAGGTGCCGCCCACGTCAACGCCTGCCACCAGCCCGGACCGTTCCTGCCCCATCTGCCCTCAACCCCTTTTGGTTTTCGGGGAGAGCGTTGTCGAGGCTTTGGGAAAAGTCAACGCGGTGGGTTTGGGGCTTGATCCTGCGGGGCGGGGGTATAGTTTAGAACTATTCTAAAGAGAGGGGCTGCCCATGATTCCCGGTATGTCTGCCCGACGCCGTTTTTCGGACCTGAACGAACAGGAAATCCTCGCGCTTGCGATCTCCTCGGAAGAGGATGACGGGCGCATCTACCGGTCTTATGCCGAGATGCTGCGGGAGGATTACCCGGATACCGCCAAGGTGTTCGACGGGATGGCCGAGGAAGAGGACGGGCACCGCAAGGCGCTGATCGACCTGCACCGCAAGCGGTTCGGCGAGGTGATTCCGCTGATCCGGCGGGAGCACGTGGCGGGGTATTACGCGCGGCGGCCGGTGTGGCTGGTGGAAAACCTCGGGATCGATCGGATCCGCGACGAAGCGGAGGCGATGGAGCGGGATGCGGAGGCCTTCTATCTGAAGGCGGCGGCCAATACGCGGGATGCGGATACGCGGAAACTGCTGGGCGACCTGGCGGCGGCGGAGGCGGGGCACCACGACCGCGCCGGGGAGCTGGAGAAGGAGCACCTGGACGCCGATGCGCGGGATTCGGAGGCGCGCACGGCGCAGCGGCAATTCCTGCTGACATGGGTGCAGCCCGGGCTGGCGGGGCTGATGGACGGGTCGGTGTCGACGCTGGCGCCGATCTTTGCCACGGCCTTTGCGACGCAGGATACGTGGACGACCTTCCTTGTGGGGCTGGCGGCCAGCGTGGGCGCGGGGATTTCCATGGGGTTCACCGAGGCCGCCAGCGACGATGGCGAGCTGTCGGGGCGCGGCAGCCCGCTGAAGCGCGGGATCGCCAGCGGGGTGATGACCACGGTGGGCGGGCTGGGGCATGCGCTGCCCTACCTGATCCCGGAATTCTGGACGGCGACGATCATCGCTTTCATCGTGGTGTTCGTGGAGCTGTGGGCGATTGCGTGGATCCAGAACCGGTACATGGAGACGCCGTTCTTCCGGGCGGCATTCCAGGTGGTGCTGGGAGGGGCGCTGGTGTTCGCGGCCGGGGTGCTGATCGGGAGCGGGTAGGGGGCTGTCTGCCCCCTCTTGCCCGGGCGGGGCCCGGGCAATTCACCCCCGAGGATATTTCGGGCCAGAAGAAGCCTGGGCGGCGGTGGCTAGTCGAGGTCGGTCTGGATCCAGCGGGGGGAATGGTGGATGTCGATGGTCTGGAGGCGGCCGGGGCCGGCATTCTCGAACCTGTGGGGCTGTCCGGCCGGGGCGAGCAGGACGTCGCCGGCGGCGGCCTCGATCACCTCGTCGCCGACGAAGAAGCGGGCGTGGCCCATGATGACGACGAAGCTTTCGTCATAGGGATGGACGTGCAGGCGCGGGCCTTCGCCGACCGTGTCGGTGGCGTAGGCGAGGATGGTGTTGGCCGAGCCGATGGCCTCGCCGGCCAATGAGCCGCGCCATGCGCGCGGGCCCGTGGTGTCGAAGGCTTTTGCCTTCGCGGCGGGCCGGTCGTCGGGCGGGGCGGTGGCGGGGTCGTAGTCGCGGCGCGCCATTCAGCCGGCATCCTCGTGCAGGGTGTCGGCGACGAGGGCATTGGCGTGGCCGTGGCCCATGCCGTGCTCCTGTTTCAGCCATGTCACCAGTTCCATGTGCTTTTTGCCGGGTTGGTTGCGGATCAGGTCTTTCCATTCGGCGATGGGGCGCCCGTACTTGGCCTCGATGGAGGGAAAGTAGGAGGCGGGGCCCTTGATCTTGTCGGTCATTGCGTCTGCCTTTCAGCACCGGGCCACCTGCCCGGCTGTGGCAAGCTATAGCGGTTTTGCGGGTCGAACGGAGCGATTTTTCCCCGGGAGGCCGGGCGCGGGGCAGGTGGCAACGATTTGTTAACCATCTCGGGTGAAAGTGACCTGTGCGGCCGAGGCAGGGGTGCCCGCGGCCGTGGCAGGAAAGGCCCGGCGCGACATCCCGACGGCGCCGGGTAAGGGGGGCAGGGCCATGCGCTGCCCCCTTTTTGCACCGGGGGAGCCTGTGGCGGGAGGGGAAGGCGCCGCTGCCGTGTCATTCCCATTTGCGCCGCCCGCGGGGCGTGCTAACAAACCGGCGATGCTGGAAATTTTCTTACAGACCCTGCCGTTCTTCTGCGTGATCGGTCTTGGCTTCGGGGCCGGGCGCACGGGCTTCTTCACCGAAGAGGCGACGGCGTGGCTGACCAAGTTCGTCTTCTACTTCGCGCTGTCGGCCATGCTGTTCCGGTTCTCGGCCAACCTGTCGTTCGGCGAGGTGTTCAACATCCGCTTCATTGCCGCCTACCTGTGGGCCACGGCCTTCGTCTATGGGGTGGTGATGATGGCGGCGTTCCTGCGGGGCGCCTCGATCGAGGAGGCGGCGTTCGAATCGCAATGCGGGGTGATCGGGAACGTCGGGTTCCTGGGCGTGCCGATGCTGACGCTGCTGATGGGCGAGGCGGCGATCGGGTCGGTGATGCTGGTGCTGTCGATCGACCTGATCGTCTTCGGCTCTCTGGTGGTGATCCTTGTGACCGGGTCGCGTGACGGGGCGGTGGGGCTTGGCGCCTTCCGCACGGTGGGGCTCGGGCTGTTGAAGAACCCGATGATCGTGTCGATCGTGCTCGGGCTGGGCTGGTCGGCGCTGAAGCTGCCGATCCCCGGCGTGATGAACGATTTCCTGTCGCTTCTGGGGGGCGCGGCGACGCCCGGCGCGCTGTTCGCCATTGGCGCGTCGCTGGCCACGAAGAAGGCGGAGCGGCCGCTGATCGCCGGGTGGCTGAGCTTCAGCAAGCTGGTGCTGCACCCCGGGGCGGTGGCGTTTTCGGCGCTGATCCTGTTTCCGGTGGAGCCTTACGGGGCCGCCGTGATGATCGCCGCCGCGGCGCTGCCGGTGGCGGGGAACGTGTATATCCTGGCCGAGCATTACCGGATCGCGCCGCAGAGGGTTTCGGCCTCGATCCTGATCTCGACGGCGCTGGCGGTTGTCACGGTGTCGCTGGTGATCGGCTGGGTGGGCCAGCTTTACTGAAAGGATCGGTCGCATGAGCGAGGAACCGTCCGGATATGAGCCGCTTCCCCTGCCGCACCGGCGGGAGCTGGGGGATGCCGAGGCGCTGGCGGCGGTGGAGGCGTTTCGCACCCTGATGCGGCGGCGGCACTCGGTGCGGGATTACGAGACAAGAGCGGTGCCGGAAGAGGTGATCGCCGCAGCGATCGAGACGGCGGGGCGCGCGCCGAGCGGGGCGAACCAGCAGCCCTGGCATTTCGCGGCCGTCGCCGACCCGGCAATGAAGGCGAAGATCCGGGCGGCGGCCGAGGAAGAGGAGCGGCAGTTCTACGCGGGCGGGGCGGGCGACGCGTGGCTGGCGGCGCTGGAGCCGATCGGGACGGATGCCAGCAAGCCGCACCTGACGGACGCGCCCTGGCTGATCGTGGTGTTTGCGCAGCGCTATGGCGTGAACCCGGATGGCAGCCGGCGGAAGCACTACTATGTGCCGGAGAGCGTGGGGATTGCGACGGGGTTCCTGATTGCGGCGCTGCACGCGGCGGGGCTGTCGATGCTGACGCATACGCCGAACCCGATGAAATTTCTCAACGGCTTGCTCAATCGGCCGGAAAATGAAAAGCCGGTGATGATTTTGACCGTGGGCCACGCGGCCCCGGATGCTACGGTGCCAAGGGCGGCAACCATCAAGAAACCAATTGAAGAGATCATGAGCGTCCATCGCGGCGACGCGGAAAGGAAGGATTGAACCATGGAAACCGTTTCCGAGAACGCCTGTTTTGGCGGGGTGCAGGGGGTGTACAAGCACGCCTCGGACGCCTGCAACTGCGACATGACCTTTGGCCTGTTCCTGCCGGAAGAGGCGAAGGATGGCCCGGTGCCGGTGCTTTGGTACCTGTCGGGGCTGACCTGCACGCATGAGAACGCGATGACCAAGGCGGGGGCGCAGGGCTGGGCTGCCGAGCAAGGCATTGCGCTGGTGTTTCCCGATACTTCGCCGCGTGGCGAAGGGGTGGCCGATGACGATGCGTTCGACATGGGGCAGGGCGCCGGGTTCTACGTGAACGCCACGCAGGACCCGTGGGCGAAGCATTTCCGGATGTGGGATTACGTAGGTGAGGAGCTGCCGGCGCTGGTGGCGAAGGAGTTTGCCGTCGATGCGAGTCGGCAGGGGATCACCGGGCATTCGATGGGCGGGCATGGTGCGCTGACGCTGGCGATGGGGCTGCCGGGGCGCTATCGCTCGGTCTCGGCCTTTGCGCCGATCTGTCACCCGACGGCGAGCGATTGGGGCCGGAAGCAACTGGGTGGCTATCTTGGGGATGACGAGGCTGTCTGGGCCGCGCATGACGCGACGCTGCTGATGCGGGAGAGCGGGTTCGACGGGCCGATCCTGACGGATACCGGGACGAAGGACCAGTTCTACAAGCTGCTGAACACGCATGACTTTGCCCATGCGGTTGGCGAGCGGGGGCAGCAGGCGAATTTGCGGCTGCAGCCGGGGTATGACCACAGCTATTTCTTCGTCTCGACCTTCATGGAGGATCACGTGAGCTTCCATGCCGAGGCGCTTTATGCGGGGTAGGATGGTCGCGGTTGGCGAGACCTGCGCGGAATCAAGGGCTTCAGCCCGCCGCGCATCGCCGGGCCGCCCCGACGGTCCGGCGATTTTGCTGGCGGAGCATGACCTCGTGAGGGAAGAGGTGCTTGGCTGGTATAAACCGCTAAGCCATATCGGTTGGTTCGCCGCACCGCGGCCCGTCGATGCGCGGCTTCGAGGCCGGGTGCCCGAGGCATTCACAGCCGATTTTGGGAAGGACATTGCATGAGCCATTACGACCTTATCATCATCGGTTCCGGCCCCGCCGGCCGGTCGGCTGCGATCCAGGCGGGGAAGCTGAAGCGGCGGGTGCTGGTGATCGACCGGCGCGACCGCTTGGGCGGCGTGTCGGTGCATACCGGGACGATCCCGTCGAAGACGTTGCGGGAGACGGTGCTGAACCTCTCCGGCTGGCGGGAGCGGAGCTTCTATGGCCGGTCCTACCGGGTGAAGGAGGATATCGGGGCGCAGGACCTGAAATCGCGGCTGCACAAGACGCTCGACTACGAGGTCGACGTGCTGGAGCACCAGTTCAACCGGAACCATGTCGACACGCTGAACGGGATGGCGAAGTTCATCGGGCCGAACGAGGTTGAGGTCGCGACGGAGGCCGGCGAGGTGACGCGGCTGACGGGTGACAAGTTCCTGATTTCGACCGGGACCAAGACCTATCGGCCGGATTACGTGCCGTTCAACGGGACGACCGTGGTGGACAGTGACGAGTTCCTGGAGCTGGCGCAGATTCCAAGGAGCCTTGTGGTGGTGGGCGCGGGGGTGATCGGGGTGGAATATGCGACGATGTTCTCGGCGCTGGATGTGCGGGTGACGCTGATCGAGCCGCGCGACACGTTCCTCGATTTCATCGACAAGCGGATCATCCAGGAGTTTACCCACCAGATCCGGGATAATGGCGTCGACCTGCGGCTGGGCTCGGCGATCGAGCAGATCGACGATGCGGGCAAGCATGTCGAGGTGAGCATGGCCAATGGCCGGCATGTGCGCGCCGAGATGCTGCTCTTTGCTGCCGGGCGGATGGGGGCGACGGAGAAGCTGAACCTCGACGCCGTGGGGATCGGGACCGATCATCGCGGGCGGATCGAGGTGGACCGGAAGAGTTACCAGACGTCGGTTGGGCATATCTATGCGGCCGGTGACGTGATCGGGCATCCGAGCCTGGCGTCGACTTCGATCCAGCAGGGGCGGATCGCGGCGTGCCATGCGCTGGATACACCGACGCTGCCGGAAAGCCCGTGGTTTCCCTATGGCATCTACTCGGTGCCGGAAATTTCCACCTGCGGGATGTCGGAGGAGGAGATGCAGGAGCGGGGCATTCCCTACGAGGTTGGCGTGGCCCGGTTCCGCGAGACCAGCCGGGGGCATATCATGGGGCTGGAGCACGGGATGCTGAAGATGCTGTTCAGCCTCAAGACCCGCCGAGTTCTGGGCGTGCAGATCGTGGGCGAGGGGGCGACCGAGCTGATCCATATCGCGCAGGCGGTGCTGAACCTGAAGGGGACGGTGGATTACTTCGTTCAGAACACGTTCAACTATCCGACGCTGGCCGAGGCCTACAAGATCGCCGGGCTGGATGCCTTCAACCGGATGCCTATCCCCGAGGAATACAAGGTGAAGCGCGAGCCGGAGAAGAAGGCGAAGAAGGCGTGATTTACGTGGATGCCGATGCCTGCCCGGTGAAGGCCGAGGTGGAGCGGGTCGCGACGCGGCACGGGGTTGGCGTGAAGATGGTGTCGAATGGTGGTATCAGGCCGTCGGCGAACCTGGCCGTCGAGACGGTGATCGTTCCCGAGGGGCCGGACGAGGCCGACAAGTGGATTGCCGAAAGGGCCGGGGCGGGAGACGTGGTGATCACGGGGGATATTCCGCTGGCGGCACGGTGTGTCGAGGGTGGCGCGCTGGTGCTGAAGCCCAATGGCGAGGCGCTGACCGAGCGCAACGTGGGCTCGGCGCTGGCCACGCGCGACCTGATGAGCGACCTGCGGGCGGCCGATCCGTTCCGGCAGGGAGGCGGCAAGGGGTTCACCAAGGCGGACCGGTCGCGCTTTCTGGATGCGCTGGAACGGGTGTTGCGGCAGGCGGCGAGACCTGCGCCGCGCTAGTCCTTTACAATCCCTGCCTGCTCCCGTTTGTTGCCGGGGATAGCGAACGGGATTTGATGACACAGGTTTCCATAGAACGGTCGAACCTGATGGGCGCACTTTGTGCGTTCACGGCGGCGTTGTGTTTTTCGTTCAACGACGTGGCGATCAAGTTCGTGTCGGATGGCTATGCCCTGCACCAGGTGGTGTTTTTCCGGGCCATGGTGGCCATTCCGGTCTTCCTGGTGTTCGTCATGCCTTTCTTTGGCGGGCTAAGGGTGTTTCGCACGCGGCGGCCGCTGGCGCATGTGGCGCGGGGCCTGTGCGTGGTCTGTGCCAATTCGTTTTTGTTCATGGGGCTGGCGGCGCTGCCGATTGCCGATGCGGTGGCGATCTTCTTCGTCTCGCCGCTGGTGATCACGGTGTTTTCGATCATCTTTCTGCGCGAGAAGGTGGGCGCGCGGCGCTGGGGCGCGATCGCGGTGGGCTTTGTGGGGGTGTTGCTGATCGTGCGGCCGGGGACGTCGGCGTTTCAGCTGGCCTCGGTCTTTCCGATGATCGCGGCGACGCTTTACGCCGGGATGCACATCATTGCGCGGCGGATCGGTGATACCGAGAGTGCGGCGACCATGGCGATCTTTTCGCAGACGAGTTTCGTCATCCTGAGCGTGACCATCGGTCTGAGCATCGGCGACGGCCGGTTTGCCGATGCGGCGCCCGAGGATCTGAACTTTCTGCTGCGGGCGTGGGCGCCGATTGATCCGGCGGATATTCCGGTGTTCATCCTGCTGGGGGTCAGCGGGCTCGCGGGGGTGCTGTTCATCAGCCAGGCCTACCGGCTGAGCGAGGCGGCCTTTGCGGCGTCGTTCGAATATGTCTCGATGCCGATGGCGATCATGTGGGGGGTGACGGTGTTCGGCACGTGGCCCGATGGCGTGGCCTGGGCGGGGATCACGCTGATCCTGGGGTCGGGGCTTTACCTTGTGTGGCGCGAATCGCGGAAGGGCCAGCACGTGACCGACGGACCGGTCAGGAGATAGGAGCGGAGCATGATCAACGCGGTGATTTTCGATATCGGCAACGTGCTGATCGAGTGGCAGCCGGAGAAGTATTTCGACCGGGTGCTGGGCAAGGCCAAGCGCCGGGAAATGTTCGACGAGGTCGACATTCACGGGATGATGGTGCGGATCGACCAGGGCAATGTCTTTGCCGACGTGGTCGAGGATACGGCCTGGGCGCATTCGAAATGGCGGCAGGAGGTGCTGAAGTTCCGGTGGAAATGGACCGAGATCGCGCAGCCGGAGATACCTGAGTCGGTGAAGCTTTTGCGGGCGCTGAAGGCGAAGGGCATGCCGGTGTTTGCACTGAGCAATTTCGGGAAGGAGAACTTTCCGCTGAGCGAGGCGCAGTATCCCTTTCTGACCGAGTTCGACCGCCGCTACATCTCTGGCGAGATGAAGATGATCAAGCCCGATGCGGAGATTTACGAGGCCGTCGAGGCCGATTGCGGGCTTGACCCGAAGACGTTGTTCTTCACCGATGACCGGGAAGACAACATTGCCGCCGCCGCCGCGCGTGGCTGGCAGACACATCGTTTCGAAACGCCCGAAGGGCTGGCCCGGCGGCTGGTCGAAGAGGGGCTGCTGACCCAGGAGGATATCGCATGAGTGTCACCATGATCCCGTTCGAAGAGGGGGAAAAGCACCTCGACTGGATGAAGCTTTGCGCGGCGTTCGAGGCCGGGCACAAGCTGCCCAAGGCCGAGATCGGGGATACGTTCCTGTACCGCGATCCCGATACGCTTCTGTCGCGGTCGGCGTGGATCGACGGGCTCGGGCTGGCGGTGAAGTCGGCGACGATCTTTCCGGGCAATCCGAAGGCAGGGAAGCCGATGATCAACGGGTCGGTCTGCGTGTTCGGCGATGGGGATGGGCACCTGGAGGCTGTGGTCGACTTTCACCTCGTGACCAAGTGGAAGACGGCCGGGGACAGCCTGTTTGCCGCGACGAAGCTGGCACGGCCGGACAGCGAGAAGATCCTGATCGTCGGCGCGGGCACGGTGGGGCGGTCGCTGTTCCAGGCGTTTTCGGCGGCCTTTCCGAAGGCGCGGTTCACGGTGTGGAACCGGACCCGCAAGAATGCAGAGGCGATGGCCGAGGAATGCCCCGGGTTGCAGGTGGCGGATGATCTGGAAGCGGCTGTTGGTGAGGCGGATATCGTGACGTCGGCCACCATGTCGACCGAGCCGGTGCTGAAGGGCGAGTGGTTCAAGCCCGGTCAGCATATCGACCTGATTGGCGCCTACCGGCCCGACATGCGCGAGGTGGATGACGCGGCGCTCAAGCGGGCGAGGGTATTCGTCGACAGCTATGACACGACGGTGGGCCATATCGGCGAGATCAAGATCCCGCTCGAGGCGGGGGTGATTTCGAAGGAAGACCTCGTGGCCGATTACTACGAGCCGGAGCAGTACAAGCGGCAGAGCGACGACGAGATCACGCTGTTCAAGAATGGTGGCGGCGCGCATCTCGACCTGATGACGAGCCGGTACATTCTCGACGCCTGGGCCGCCGCGCAATGACCTGGTGGGTCATCCTTGCGGCGATTGCGGCGGTGGTGGTCTGGCCCTTTGCCGTCGAGGCGATGCGGCCCCGCATGACCCGCGCCCGGCGGGAGCTTGCGCCGGGGCAGTTCACCACGCTGTCGCAGGGGATGACGCATTACCGGTGGCTCGGGCCTGAGGGCGGACCGATAGCGGTTTGCGTCCATGGGTTGACGACACCCTCGTTCGTCTGGGGGCCGGTGGCCGAGGAGCTGGCGGAGATGGGCTATCGCGTGCTGACCTATGACCTTTACGGGCGGGGTTTTTCCGACCGGGCGAAAGGCGAGCAGGACAGCGCGTTCTTCATCCGGCAGTTGGACGATCTGCTGGAAGACCAGGGGGTGACGGGCGAGATCACCCTGATCGGCTATTCCATGGGCGGGGCCATCGTGGCGGCGTTCTGCGCAGAGCAGGCGGGCCGTGTGCGGCAGCTCGTGCTGCTTGCGCCGGCAGGCCTGGGTCACGACCTGGGGCCGGTGGCGGACATGGCGGTGAAATACGATTTCTTCGGGCGCTGGATGATGCGGGGCTTCTACGCCAAGTCGCTGCGCCGGGCGACCGAGGCCGAGCGGGGGATGCCGAGCCCCATCAGCCGGATGGTCGACCTGCAGATTGCCGAAACGCGGATGAAGGGGTTTGCGCCGGCGGTGCTGTCTTCGCTCAGGGGCATCCTGGATGAGGACCTCGAACCGGCGCACCGGGCGATCGCCGAGGCGGGCACGCCGGTGCTGGCGATCTGGGGCGAGGTGGACGATATCATTCCGCTCACCTGCAAGGACACGCTGGCCGAGTGGAACCCGCAGGCCCGGCAGGAGGTGGTGCCCGGTGCCGGGCATACGCTGACCTATACCGAGCCCGACGCGGTGATGGCGGCGATGAAGACGGTGCTCTGACGCGGCGGTGTCAGGCCAGCGCCGGCTGCATACGCTCTTCCTTGACCGCGAGATGGACCAGCGCCGAGAAGGCGCCCACGCCCACGCCGACCCACCACACCATCGTGTAGTCGCCGTAGACATCGTAGAGCCGCCCGCCCAGCCAGACGCCAAGGAAGCTGCCAAGCTGGTGGCTGAAGAAGACGATGCCGTAGAGCGTGCCCATGTAGCGCAGGCCATAGAGATGCGCGATGAGGCCCGAGGTCAGCGGCACGGTGGCCAGCCACAGAGAGCCCATCCCGGCCGAGAAGAGCAGCACGGTCGTTGGGGTCATCGGCACCATGATGAACCAGGCGGCAATGACCGTTCGTGCGGCATAGACCCCGGCCAGAAGCAGCTTCTTGGAATGGCGCTTGCCCAGCCAGCCGGCTGTCAGCGTGCCGGCGATATTGGCCAGCCCGATCACCGCGATCGCGATCGCGCCAAGCGCCGAGGTGGTGGTGATGCCCAGGCCGTGCAGCACGCCGCCCGCCGCGATCGGGCCGCACATCTCGGTCACGAAGGCAGGGAAATGGGCGGTGACGAAGCCAAGCTGGTAGCCGCAGGAGAAGAAGCCCAGGAAGATCAGCGTATAGGAGGGGTCGCGGAAGGCCTTGCCGAGGATCGCGCCCATGCTCTCCTGCAGTTCGGCCTTGGAGGCGGGCTCCGGCGCGCGCATCAGCGGCAGCATCAGGAGCACCGACAGCATGGTGACGGCGAAGATCACGAAGACCATCTGCCAGCTCATCACGCCGAGCAGCGCCTCGGCCACCGGCGGGCCCACGACCTGGCCGGCCGATCCGGCGGCGGTGGCGATGGCGAGGCTCATCGAGCGGTTCTCGTCCGAGCTGGCCCGGCCCACAACGGCCAGGATCACGCCGAAGCCGGTGCCGGCGATGCCGAAGCCCACCAGCACCTCGTAGGCCTGAAGCGCCCCGGGCGTGACGGCGAAGGAGGAAAGCACCAGCCCCGCCGCGTAGACCAGCGCCCCCAACGTGATGGCCTTGCGGTCGCCGATACGTTCGGCCAGCGCGCCGAAGATCGGCTGGCCGATGCCCCAGGCGAGGTTCTGGATGGCGATCGCCATCGAGAATTCGACCCGGAGCCAGCCGAACTCTTCGGCGATGGGGATCTGGAACAGGCCGAAGGACGCCCGGACCGCGAAGGAGATCAGCACGATGATACAGCCGGCAATCAGCACGGGTGTGAAGAGAGGGGTCGATTTCTGCATGATGGCTCCTGTCGCGGCCCGTGCAATCTAGCCATGTCTCCGGGAGCGTCAATCGAACGATTGTTCGGGTCACAATCACGGTTCGTGATGGAAGTGTGGCGGAGGTGCTTTTCATGACCGCGCGGTCGCGCTATGCGGGTCGGATGGAAACGCTGCCGGAAAGATACGAGCGCCTTGTCGACGAGGGCAAGCTGACCCGCGATGCGGCGCAGGAAGCGGCGCTGCCCGAGTTCGAGCGCATCCGCGCCGAGTTGGCCAAGCCGCGGAAGAAGGGTCTGTTCCGCAAGGCACCCGAGCCGCCGAAGGGGCTTTACCTCTGGGGCGGGGTCGGGCGCGGCAAGTCGATGCTGATGGACATGTTCGTCGATACGCTCGAAGTGCCCAACCGCCGGGTGCATTTCCACGCCTTCATGCAGGAGATCCATTCCGGCATGCATGCGGCCCGCAAGGAGGGCAGGGAAGATGCGCTCTCGCCCGTGGCCAAGGAGGTGACCGAGAGCGTCCGCCTGCTGGCCTTCGACGAGATGCAGATCACCGATATTACCGATGCGATGATCGTCGGGCGCCTCTTCGAGTTCCTGTTCGACGCCGGCGTCGTGGTGGTGACCACGTCGAACCGCGTGCCTGACGACCTTTACAAGGACGGGCTCAACCGACAGCTTTTCCTGCCTTTCATCGACCTGGTGAAGGAGCGCATGGTCGTGCAGGAAATGGCCGGCCCCACCGATTACCGGCAGGATCGGCTGGCGGGGGAACAGACCTATTTCACCCCGATCAACGCCGAGGCGCGGGAGAATATCAAGGCGGTCTGGAACGACCTGACGGATGGCGACAGTGCGCCCCACACTCTTGTCGTCAACAAGCGCGAGGTCACGATCCCGGCCTTTCGCAACGGGGTGGCGCGGGCGAGTTTCTACGACCTCTGCGCCAAGCCGCTGGGCCCGGCCGATTACCTGGCCATCGCCGAGGCGGCGCGCGTGCTGGTGCTGGAAAACATCCCCCAGCTGTCACGCTCGAACTTCAACGAGGCCAAGCGCTTCGTGACGCTGGTCGACGCGCTCTACGAGGCGGGCACGCAACTGATCTGCTCTGCCGCGGCCGAGCCGGAATATCTTTACGTCGAGGGCGAGGGCAGCTTCGAGTTCGAACGCACCGCCAGCCGGTTGCGCGAGATGCAGTCGGAAGGCTGGGGCGGAGACTGATTCCGCCCGGGGCTTCTTCTTGGTCAAAATATCCCGGGGGAGGCGTTGAAATCCCTTGGGATTTCAACGTTGGGGGCAGAGCCCCCTCAACACCGTCAGCCGGCCCGCGATGTCGCCTGCAGCCAGTTGATGTAGATGCGTTCGGCAACCTCGTTGAAGGCCTCCATCCGTGCCGCGCAGGTCGCCTCGACCTCGCGCGCCGCATCGGGGCCGATCACCTTGTCGAGAGCGCCTGCGTATTCGGGGATGTTGTTCCAGTTCTGCACGGTGTCGGATTCGATCTCGACATGGAACTGCACGGAATAGGCGCGGGTCTCCCATTTCATGGCCTGCACGGCGCAGTCCGGCGAGGTGGCCAGCACCTGTGCACCCTCGGGCAGGGCGGTGACCTCGGCCGAGTGCCATTGCAGGCAGTCGAATTTTTCGGGCAGCCCGTCGAAGAAGACGCCGCTGGCGCCGGCCTCCGTGAGGTGCACGTCGAGCACGCCGACCTCGGGCGTCTTCGCCGGGCCCACCGTGCCGCCGAGCGCTTCGGCCAGAAGCTGATGGCCGAGACAGACGCCGAGATAGGGAATGCCTTCCTCGGCCACGGCCTTGCGGATGAAGGCCTTTTCGTCCTTCAGCCAAGGGTGGATATCTTCCTGCCACGTGTCCATAGGCCCGCCCATGACCCAGAGCGCGTCGAAACCTTCGGTGTTGTCGGGCAGGGCCTCGCCCTCGTCAAGCTCGATGGCTTCCCAGGTGTGGCCGTCTTCCTTGAGAAAGTGGCGGAAGACGCCGGGATGTTCGACACGTTCGTGCTGCAGGACGAGAATATGCATGGGGCCTCCGTTCTCTTGCGCCCGAGACTATGGCGCGGGGCCGCGAAATGACAAGCGGCGACCGCAAACCGCGGGCCCGGTGACGCAATCACGCGGCCGGCGCCGCGGGCGCGCCCGTTTTCCGCGCGGAAAACGGGATAGAAAATGCGCATTTTCTATCCCGGAAATTTCGAAATTTCCGGGGCCGTCACCGGTAGGCCGAAGGGGGCTGGCCGAACTGTGCCGCGTAGGCGCGGGAGAAATGCGAGGAACTGGCGAATCCGGTGGCCAGAGCGATCTCGGTCAGGGTGAGGGGCGAGTTGCGCAGGAGGCTCTGGGCCTTTTCCAGCCGCAGCTCGCGGTAATAGCGCATCGTGGGGCGGCCGAGCTTTTCGGTGAAGAGCCGGTTCAGCTGGCGTTCCGACAGCCCGGCGGTCGTGGCGAGGTGCGGCAGGCTGACCGGCTCGGCCACGTTCGCCTCCATCACTTCGACCGCGTCGAGGATGGCGGCGTTGTTCACCCCCACGCGTTCGACCAGCCCGCCGCGTTGCGGCCCCGCCGATGGGCGCACTTCGGTATGCATGAACCAGTCGCTGACCAGGCGGGCGAAGGGTTTTCCGTGGTGCTGGGTGATCAGCGCGTGCATCAGGTCCATCGGGGCGGAGCCGCCGGCACAGGTGACCCTGTCGCGGTCGATCACGTAGAGCGAGCGTTCGATCAGCAGGTGCGGCGAGATTTCGGCCAGGGCCGCGGCATGTTCCCAGTGCACCGTCATCCGCCGCCCCGCCATCAGCCCGGCGCGCGCCAGGATGATCGGCCCGCCCGACACGCCGCCCATCGGCACGCCGGCCCGGGCGATCCGCGCGAGCCAGTTCATCACGGCGCGATCATCATAGGTGGTCGGGTCGCCGCCGGCGACGACGAAGAGATAGTCGAGGTTCAGATCGTCGCCCACCTTCGCCTGCGGCATGACCATCGTTGCGCCCGAACTGGCGATCGGGTGGCCCGAGGCCGAGATGTTGATCATCTCGTAGAGCGTGCGCCGGGCCAGCACGTTGGCGGCCCGCATCGGCTCGGTCAGCGCGGCGTAGGACATCACCGCGAAGCCATCGATCGGCAGGATGCCGATTCGGCGCTTGGTCACGGATTTTGTACCAATATTGTCCATAAATGACACGTATCCGACCGTTTGGGAAAAGTCGAGACGATCGGAACGCGTCATGCTGGGGGTGACTCAAGGATAAGGATTTCCGCCCGATGCGCTATTCGGCATTCAGGATCTTCAAGGAAGGGCTGACCGGCAACAAGGGATGGAAGGCCGTCTGGCGCGAGCCGGAGCCGAAGCCGGAATACGATATCGTCATCATCGGCGGCGGCGGGCATGGGCTGGCTACGGCCTATTACCTGGCCAAGGAATTCGGGCACCGGAATGTCGCCGTGCTCGAGAAGGGCTGGCTCGGGTCGGGCAATATCGGGCGGAACACCACGATCATCCGCTCGAACTACCTGCTGCCGGGGAACGAGCCGTTCTACGAGATGTCGATGAAGCTGTGGGAGAACCTGGAGCAGGACACCAACTACAACTCGATGGTGTCGCAGCGTTCGATCCTGAACCTCTTCCACACCGACGGCCAGCGCGACGCCTTCGTGCGGCGCGCCAACGCGATGTTTCTTGCCGGAGCGGATGCCGAGCTGGCCGACGCCGCCGCGCTGCGCCGCGAGCTGCCGTTCCTCGATTTCGACAATGCCCGCTTCCCGATCAAGGGCGGCCTCTTCCAGCGCCGCGGCGGGACCGCGCGGCACGATGCGGTGGCCTGGGGCTATGCCCGCGGAGCCGACAGCCGGGGCGTCGACATCATCCAGAATTGCGAGGTTACCGGGTTCGACATCCAGAATGGCAAGTGCCTGGGGGTCGAGACCAACCGCGGCGCGATCAAGGCGAAGAAGGTGGCGGTCTGCGTCGCCGGGTCGTCAAGCCGCGTCATGGCCACGGCGGGCATGCGCCTGCCGATCGAAAGCCACGTGCTGCAGGCTTTCGTCACCGAAGGTCTGAAGCCAGTTCTCCCGGGCGTCATCACCTTCGGTGCCGGCCATTTCTATGTCAGCCAGTCCGACAAGGGCGGGCTGGTCTTCGGGGGCGATATCGACGGGTACAACACCTATGCGCAGCGCGGCAACCTGCCGGTCGTCGAGGACGTGGCCGAAGGCGGCATGGCGATCATGCCGATGATCGGGCGCGCCCGGCTGCTGCGCAGCTGGGGCGGGGTGATGGACATGTCGATGGACGGCTCGCCCTTCATCGACAAGACCCATATCGACGGGCTCTATTTCAACGGCGGCTGGTGTTACGGCGGGTTCAAGGCGACGCCGGCGAGCGGGTATTGCTATGCGCACCTGCTGGCCAAGGACGAACCGCACCCGACGGCGACGCAGATGCGGCTCGACCGGTTCCGCAGCGGCAATATCATCGACGAAAAAGGCGTGGGCAATCAGCCCAACCTTCACTGACGAGCGCGCTCATGACCTTTCATTGTTCCAGAAATACTCACTGCGCAACGCCGGCCACGGGGGGCAACGCATGATCATCAATCACCCCCTTCTCGGCCCGCGCGATGCCGCCGAGTTCGTCTATCTCGGCGATGCCAGCCTGATCGACAGGCCCGACTGGCAGGCCGAAGACGCGATGGAGCAGTTTCACGATTACGGCTACCTGCGCGACAACCCGGCGGGCGAGCATCAGGAGCTTTGGTATCACGAACAGGGCGACCGGTCTTGGCTGGTGGTCACGCGGGATACGCTGACGCACGAGATCACCAATGTCGAAATGGCCCGCGACGTGGCGCGGGCAAGGGGGCGGGACAAATGAGCCAACCGAACCGCATTGGCGGCGGCCTGATCGACCGTTCGAAGGAGCTGAAGTTCCGGTTCAACGACACCCATCTGAAGGGGTTCGAGGGCGATACGCTGGCCTCGGCGCTGCTGGCGAATGGCAAGCGGCTGGTGGGTCGGTCGTTCAAGTATCACCGGCCGCGGGGGGTGTTCACCGCCGGGTCGGAAGAGCCCAACGCGCTGGTGCATCTGCGGACGGGCGCCCATACAGAGCCCAATACGCGGGCGACGATGGCCGAGCTTTACGACGGGCTTAGGGCGACCAGCCAGAACCATCGCGGGTCGCTTGAATATGACATGATGGCGGTGACGGATTTCCTGTCGCCCTTCCTGTCGGCGGGGTTCTATTACAAGACGTTCATGTGGCCGAAGGCCTTCTGGGAGAAGGTTTACGAGCCGGCGATCCGGGCCTCGGCGGGGCTTGGGCGGCTGTCGATGAAGGAAGACCCTGATCAGTATGACAAGGGGTTCCTGCATTGCGACCTGCTGGTGATCGGGTCGGGGCCGGCCGGCCTGTCGGCGGCGCTGGCGGCGGCGAGAGCCGGGGCGCGGGTGATCCTGGCGGATGAGGATTTTCTTGCCGGCGGGCGGCTCAACTCCGAGACGCTGGAGCTGGGCGGTACGGCGGGCCACGAGTGGGCGGCACAGGCGCTGGCCGAGCTGGCGTCGATGGACAACGTGCGGATCATGACGCGGACCACGGTTTATGGTGCATATGACCACGGGATTTACGGCGCGCTGGAGCGGTGCACGGATCACCTTGCCGAGAGTGGCGAGAAGCCGCGGCAGATACTGTGGCGGATCTATTCCAAGCGGGCCGTGCTGGCGGCGGGCAGTACCGAGCGGCCGATCGCCTTTGGCAACAACGACCGCCCCGGTGTCATGCTGGCGGGTGCCGTGCGGACCTATGTGAACCGGTTCGGCGTGGCGCCGGGCAAGGAGGTCGCAGTTTTCACCAATAACGATGACGGGTGGCGCACGGCGGCCGATCTGACATCGAAGGGCGTGCATGTGCGGGCGGTGATCGATTGCCGCGACCGGGCGGCGCCGATCGACCTGCCCGATGTGCGGCACATTCGCGGGGCGAGCGTGGTGAACACGGTGGGCCGCAAGGGGCTGAAATCGATCACGCTGACGGACGGGCAGGTGTTGCCGGTCGATTGCCTTGCCGTGTCGGGCGGGTGGAACCCCAATGTGCACCTGACCTGTCACCAGCTGGGCAAGCCCGAGTGGCGCGATGATATCAAGGCCTTCGTGCCCGGTGGGGTGATGCCTGCGGGCATGGTCGTGGCGGGCGCCGCCAATGGCTCGGTGACGCTGGCTGCCGCGCTGGCCGAGGGGCGGGCACAGGCGGAGGCGCAGATTACCGACCTCGGGTTCAGCCCGGTGAAGGCCGAAGCGGTCGAGGCCGAGGACGAGCCGCGCGAGAATGCCGCCTTCTGGTATGTGCCGGATAGCAAGCACCGAGCGTGGCTGGACCAGCAGAACGACGTTACCGTCAAGGATGTGAAACTGTCGCATCAGGAGGGCTTCCGCTCGGTCGAGCATCTGAAGCGTTACACCACGCTGGGGATGGCGACGGATCAGGGCAAGACGGCGAATATTCCGGCGCTTGCGATCATGTCGGAGATTACCGGCAGGACCATTCCCGAGACCGGCACGACGATCTTCCGCCCGCCCTTTACGCCCGTGCCGATGGGTGCGCTGGCGGGTCGGGCGAGGGGCAAGGATTTCCGGCCCTACCGCCTGACGCCCTCGCACAAGTGGGCCGAGGAGAACGGGGCGAGCTTTGTCACCGTCGGCAACTGGCTGCGGGCGGAGTGGTATGTGCAGGGCGACGAGAAGGGTTGGCGCGACTCTGTCGACCGCGAGGCGAGGACGGCCCGCGAAAAGGTCGGTATCTGCGATGTCACCACGCTGGGTAAGATCGACATCAAGGGCAAGGATGCCGGGGCGTTTCTCGACAAGGTTTACGCCAACACGTTCTCGACCCTGAAGGTCGGCAAGGTCCGCTATGGCCTGATGCTGCGCGAGGATGGCATCTGTTACGACGATGGCACCACCGCTCGCTTGAGCGAGGACCATTACGTGATGACCACGACAACGGCGAACGCCGTGCTGGTCTTCCGCCGGATGGAGTTTGCGCGACAGTGCCTTTGGCCGAACATGGACGTGCACCTGATTTCCACCACCGACGGCTGGGCGCAGTTCGCCGTCGCCGGGCCGAAATCGCGCGATTTGCTGCGCAAGGTGGTGGACAAGGATGTCGACCTGTCGAACGAGGCGTTTCCCTTCATGTCCTGCGCCGAGATCACGGTTTGCGGCGGGACGCCCGCGCGGCTGTTCCGGATCTCGTTCTCGGGCGAGCTGGCCTATGAAATTGCCGTGCCGGCACGCTATGGCAATTCGATGATGGCGGTGCTGAACGAGGCTGGCGCTGAGTTTGGCGCTGTCCCCTACGGCACCGAGGCGCTCAGCGTCATGCGGATCGAGAAGGGCCACGCTGTGGGCAACGAGCTGAACGGCCAGACGACCGCGCACAATATCGGGCTGGGCAAGATGGTCAGCCAGAAGAAGGAATGCATCGGCAACGTGCTGTCGCAGCGGCCCGAGATGGTTCGCGACGATGCGATCCGGATGATGGGCTTCCGGCCCGTCGATCGGTCGCAGAAGCTGATCACCGGCTCGCATTTCATCAACAAGGGTGAGGACGCGGTGATGGAGAACGATCAGGGGTGGATGACCTCTGTCGCCTATTCTCCGAACCTCGGTCATTCCATTGGCCTGGGCTTCGTCAAGAACGGGCACGAGCGGAAGGGCGAGATCATTCGCGCCGTGAGCCCGGTGCATGGCACAGAGATGGAGGTCGAGATCGTGTCGGCCCATTTCATCGACCCGGAAGGAGAGCGTCTCCGTGGCTGAGTTTAGTTTGACCGCCGCCCCGCCGCTGGCCGGTGTGGACGAGAAATTCGACGGTATCCACCTGCGCGCGCCGAAGGATCTGGCGATTGTTGCCGTCGCCCTCCGGCTTGGCGGCGAGGATGCCGCGCTCACGGCCATTCGCAAGGGGTATGGCGCCGACCTGCCCGCGCCCGGCAAATCGGTTTCGGCTAAGGAAGACGGCGCGACGCTTCTGCGGTTGGCGCCGGATCAGGCGTTCATCCTGTTTCATCGGGCCGAGCCGGATGCCGAATCCGTCGTCGCCGGGCGCATCGGCGATACCGCCTATCTGACCGACCAGACCGACGTGTGGTGCGGGCTGGAGGTGTCAGGCCCCCGCGCCCGCATTGCGCTGGAGCGGATCTGCCCGATCGACATTCACGCCGACGCCTTTGCCGTTGGCGACGCCGCGCGCACGGTGATGGAGCATCTTGGCACCATCATCCTCCGCACCGAGCAGGACACGTTCCTGCTTCTCTCTGCCAGTTCCTCGGCCGGGTCGTTCCTGCATGCCGTGGAAACCTCGATCAGGAACGTCAGCTGAAGGAATTCACAACGCGGATTTCAGGGCTCCGCGCCACGAAGGGAAAGGAAGATAGCACATGTATCTCGAGAACTTCGACCGTGCCCGTACCGCGGTGGCCACACCTGTTTCCGGGCGGCGCAGCCTGTCTGGTGAGTTCGTGTTCATCAGCCAGGACGACAGCGTCGGCTTCCTGGCGGAAGCCTGCATCGACGTGTTGCGCAGTGCCAACCGGCTGACCGGGCAGCCGGCCTATGACTGGTCGCATGTCCGGGGCGAGGCGGGTCTGGCCGATCTGGACGGGCCGCTTTGCGGGCCGGATCAGACGCTGGTGCTGATTGGCGGAACGGATGCGCCCTGGCAGCCCTCAGCCGAGGGGCTGGTGGCGCTGCGGGCGGCGATCCGCAATGCGGCGAGGGTCTGCGTGGTGGGCTCGGCCGTGTTCGTGCCGCTGGCGGCGGGCGTGCTGGCCACGAAGCGTCTGGCGGTGCACCCGAATTTCCGACCCGGTGTCGAGGAGGGCGTGCAGGGCCCCGAGATTGTCGAGGGCAACACCTGTCACCACAAGGCGCTGAGCAGTGCCACGGGCCATGTCTCGGCGATCCGGATGATGGTGGAGCTTGTGGGGGTGCGTGACGGGGAATTTACCCGAGTGGCGCTGGCCCGTGATCTTGGCCTCAGCGAGCCGCAGGCCGAAAGCGGGTCGGGCGAGCATTGGCGCTACAAGCGGATGGCGCAGGGCGACGAGGTGATCTGTGAAGCCCTGCAGATCATGCGCGACCATCTGGAAGATACCCTGACCGTTGGGCAGATTGCGGATATCATCGACGTGTCGCCCCGAAAGCTGGAACGCGGGTTCAGCGAGTACCTGGGGCAGACGCCGTTGAAGGTGTATCGCGATCTGCGGCTTGAGCGGGCGCATAGTCTGCTGGCGCAGACGTCCTTGCCGGTGGGCGAGGTGTCGGTCGCCTGCGGGTTCTCGAACGTGACGCTGATGAAGAAGTGGTTTCACCGCAAATATGGCCAGATGCCTTGTGAAGTGCGCCGCCATGCCTTTGCCGGCGAGGGGCGGGCGGCCTGAGAGGGTTTGACCGCCGCGGGCGGGCTTGCCATGCTTGAGCCATGGTGAAAGGCGTTCTGCTCGATCTCTCCGGGGTGCTCTATGAAGGCAACCGGCCCGTTGCCGGCGCGGCGACGGCCGTGGCCCGGCTGCGGGAGGCGGGCCTGCCGGTTCGTTTCGTGACCAACTCGACCCGGTCGCCACGTCGCAAGCTTCTGGAGAAGTTGCGCGGGATGGGGTTCGAGTTGGCGGACGAGGAGTTGTTTACCCCTGCACGTGCGACCTGTGACCTGCTGGCGGGGAAAGGGCTGGCGGCGCATCTGCTGATCCATCCGGACCTTGCCGAAGATTTCGAAGGCCATGGAGATGCGGAGGCGCCCGGCGCCGTGGTGGTGGGCGATGCCGGGGAATATTTCACTTACGATGCGCTTAACTCGGCCTTTCGCTTGCTCGCCGAAGGCGCGGAATTCTATGCGCTTGCCTCGAACCGGAATTTCTTTGATGCCGACGGGGCCCTGAGCATAGATGTCGGCGCCTTTGTCGCTGCGCTGGAATACGCGAGCGAGCAGAGGGCCGAGGTACTGGGCAAGCCGGCGAAGGCCTTCTTTCTTGTGGCACTTGACGATATGGGGGTCGCCCCCGAGGACGCGGCGATGGTGGGCGATGATGTCGAGGCGGACGTGGCGGGTGCGTTGCGGGCCGGGGTTGGCCGGGCGGTGCTGGTTCGGACGGGCAAGTATCGGACCGGCGATGAGGGTCGGGGCGACCCGGCGCCAAGCCATGTGGCGGACGATCTGTCCGGGGCGGTAGAGTGGTTGCTCTCCTGATGTAAACGGAGGAACCCGGGCGGGTGCGCCGGTGGCCCCTGCAACGGAATGATGGCGGCATGACCGAAAAACCGACACTGCATATGTTTTGCGGCAAGATCGCCTCGGGGAAGTCGACGCTGGCGCGCGATCTGGCCGTGGCGGAGAGTGCGATCCTGATCGCCGAGGATGACTGGCTGAAGGCGTTGTTCGCCGACCAGATGGCGACCATCCCGGATTACGTGCGCTGTTCAGCAAAGCTTCGGGGGATGATGGGGCGTCATGTGGCCGACCTGCTGAATGGCGGTGTTTCGGTGTTTCTGGATTTCCCGGCGAATACGGTGGACATGCGGCGTTGGATGCGGGGCATTCTGGACGAAACCGGCGCGGCGCATGTTTTGCATGTGCTGGAGTTGTCCGACGCGGTCCTCCTGGCGCGGCTGAAAGAACGGAACACGGCGGGCGAGCACCCGTTCGCTGTAACCGAGGAACAGTTCCACCGGATCTCGAGGCATTATGCCCCGCCTTCTCCCGACGAAGGATTTACGATAGAGCGTCATGACAGCCGGTGAATTCTGCCATCCGGTCGCTTTGCGTTTGCGTCTGGCAGGGCAACCCCTAGATTGACCTCATGACTTCGCCCGACACCCCTTTTGCGCCCCTGCCGCAGCCCGAGACCGCCGAGGGTAAGCCACGGCTGACCGGCGTGGAGATCGAACTGGGCGGGCTGGACGAAGCGCGCTGTGCCGCGTTGTGCGCGCGGCATCTGGGGGGCAGGACGCGGCAGGTGGACGAGGCGATCTGGCAGGTCGAGGACAGCCGGATCGGCGATTTGAAGGTGTACCTGGATACGGCGTTGCGGCATGCCGACAAGACCGCGCTGCGCGATGCCGCGCTGACGGTGGGGCGCGAGGTGATCCCGGTTGAGATCGTGACTGACCCGCTCGACCGCGACGGGCTGATCGCGCTCGATGAACTGCGCGAGCAGTTGCGACAGGATGGGGCCGTGGGTAGCGGCGGAGGTGTGTTTTTCGGGTTCGGCGTGCATCTCAACGTACAGATCGCGTCGGACCGAGCCGAGAGCATCGTGCCGCCGCTTCTGGCCTATGCGCTGATCGAGGACTGGCTGCGCACCGCGAACCCGATTGATCACACGCGCCGGGTGCTGCCCTTTGCGGCCCCCTATCACAGGCGGCTGGTGCGGCGGCTGATCGCCCTGGGCCGGGGGGCGAAGCTGACGCATGTGATGGATGCCTATGCGCAGGAGGCGCCGTCGCGGAATTTCGGCCTGGATATGCTGCCTATCTTCGCGTGGCTGGATGCGGCGCGGATGAGCGCGGTTCTGACCAGCGCCACATCGGCCCGGCCGACCTTTCATTTCCGGCTGCCCGATTGCCGGATCGATGACCCGTCATGGACGCTGGACAGCGAGTGGCGTCGCTGGCGGACGGTCGAGCGCGTCGCGGCAAGCCGGGACGTGGTGACAGAGCTGTCGCAGGGCTGGGAGGCCGCGCATGTCGGTGTACCGTTGCCGCGGGCCTTCTGGGCCGAGCGCTGTGGCGCGATCCTGACGGAGCGGGGGCTGGCCGACGCCGGGGGAGGCCCGGCATGAGTCGCCCGGTCATTGCGGTCACCACCTCGCGCCGGTCGGGCTGGCGGATCTTTCCGCTTGTGGCGCTGAACGTCTGGATTGCCGGGGGCAAGTCGGTGCGCTGGGACGAGGCGCGGGAGGTCGACGTGCCGGGGGTGGACGGTGTCATCATCGGCGGGGGCGACGACATCTCGCCCGATCTTTACGGCGGGCAGATCGTGACATCGGCGCGGCTCGACCCCGAGCGGGACGCGATGGAGCGCGGGATCGTCGAGGCGTGTTTCGAAGCGCAGAAACCGGTTCTGGGCATTTGCCGGGGGAGCCAGATGCTGAACGTGGCGCTGGGCGGGACGCTTCACCAGGATGCCTATGAGGTGTACCAGGAAAGCCGCAAGCATTGGACGGTGCTGCCACGCAAGAATGTCCAGGTCGAGCGGCACACGCGACTGGCGGCGATCGCCGGTGAGCATGCGATGCGGGTCAATGCCCTGCACAGCCAGGCCGTGAACGAGCTGGGCCGCGGGATGCGGGTGGCGGCGCGGGATCCGGGCGGCATGATCCAGGCGGTGGAACGGGTGCGTGACCCGTTTGCGCTGGGCGTGCAGTGGCACCCAGAACACCTGTTCTATGCGAGACGCCAGAGGCGGCTTTTCAAGGCGCTCGTGGCTGCGGCGGCCGCGCGGCGGCAATCGGTGGCACAGCTTCAGCGGGTCGATGACGTGATGTGAGAGTGCCGGCCCGCCGTGAAGATACCCGCGGCCTGCCCCAATTCGGCACAATTGTTGCCACAGACCCAAACTATCCCGGTTCCAGACACATTACTGTCCGAGGGAAGGAAACAGACATGGAACCGATGAACCCCAACAAGATCCGCGACCTTGTGATGCGCGAGCGCGCAATGGCCGTTTCGGAACGCGAATGGCAGCACCGCCTGCGCGGGTATGGCTATGGCATCCGTGACACCGCCGAAGGGCGCGTGGTGACCTCGCTGGTCCGTGGCAGCGACCTTTGCGCGCTGGGCGTGGCGGCCTGATCTAGCCTTCCGCGCCGCCAAGTACGCCAGTGCGCACGCCGTAATCGACGGCAAGCTGGTAATCCGGGTCGTCGTCACTGTCGACGACGAGGTGGCCGGCCTTCTTCAGAAGGCGATGGCAATCCGGGCTGAGGTGGCGCAGCTTGATGCTCTTGCCGGCAGCTTCGTATTTCGAGGCGACCGCTTCGATCGCCTGCAGGGCCGATTGATCGACGACGCGGCTGCGCGCGAAATCGGCGATCACGGCATCGGGGTCGTTCTCGATATCGAAGAGCTCGGTAAAGCCGGCCGCTGAGCCGAAGAACAGCGGGCCCTGGATTTCATAGACTTTCGCGCCGGTTTCGGTGACGGAGTCCCGCGTATGGGCGTGGATGCGGGTGGCGTTGTTCCACGCGTAGGCCAGCGCCGAGACGATGACGCCCACGACCACCGCGATGGCGAGGTCGTATTGCACCGTCACCACGGTAACCAGCACGATGACAAGCGCGTCGGTCAGGGGGACCTTGCGCAGGATCGTGAACGAGTTCCACGCGAAGGTGCCGATCACCACCATGAACATGACGCCGACCAATGCCGCGAGGGGGATCTGCTCGATCAGCGGGGCGGCGAAGAGGATGAAGATCAGCAGGAAGAGTGCCGCCGCCGTGGCGGCGATGCGGGTGCGGCCGCCTGATTTCACGTTGATCATCGACTGGCCGATCATGGCACAGCCGCCCATGCCGCCGAAGAAGCCGGTAACGGTGTTGGCCACCCCCTGCGCGATGCATTCCTGGCTGGCGCCGCCGCGCTTGCCGGTCATCTCGCCCACGAGGTTGAGGGTGAGAAGGCTTTCGATCAGGCCGATGGCGGCGAGGATCACCGCGTAGGGCAGGATGATTTCCAGCGTTTCGAGGGTGAGCGGCACCATCGGAATGTGCAGCGACGGCAGGCCGCCCTGGATCGAGGCGAGGTCGCCGACGCGCGGCACGTCAAGACCCAAGGCGATGACGAGACCCGCGACGATGGCAATGCCGGCGAGAGGCGCGGGGATCAGGCGGGTGATGCGGGGCATGACCCAGATCAGCGCCATGGTGAGCGCGACGAGCCCCAGCATGGTGTAGAGCGCCGTGCCCGAGAGCCATTCGCCGCCTGACATGCCGTGATCGGTCTGGACCATGGTGCCGGGCACCTTGAACTGGCCGAGCTGGGCAAGGAAAATCACGATGGCAAGCCCGTTGACGAAGCCCAGCATCACCGGGTGCGGTACGAGACGGATGAACTTGCCCCATTTGAGTACGCCTGCGGTGATCTGCAGGATGCCCATGAGAACGACGGTGGCAAAGAGGTATTCGACGCCATGCTGGGCGACCAGGGCCACCATGACCACGGCAAGCGCGCCGGTTGCGCCCGAGATCATGCCGGGCCGGCCGCCGATCAGCGCCGTGATCAGGCCGACGAGGAAAGCCGCGTAGAGCCCCACCAGCGGGTGCACGCCCGCCACGAAGGCAAAGGCCACCGCCTCGGGCACCAGCGCCAATGCGACGGTGAGCCCCGAGAGGAGCTCGATGCGCAGGCGGGAGGGGGTCAGCGATTCCTGCGGCATCAGGCGCAGGTCGGGCATGGCAAGACGGCTGGCTACGGCGGCCTTGAGGTCGCGTGTCACGGTGCGGGTCTCTTTCGGATTTGTCATTCGCGTTGCCGGGGCTGATACTGCACTGCAGCATTTTTCGCCACCCCCGCCAGGTGAAAGGTGCCATGTGGTGGCCGCAAAGGTACACCCGGCGGCTTTCCATTCGCGCTGTCGCGGGGCAGAGTGCGGGAAACACAGGCAGGGAGACACGCATGACGGATACGATGATCGGAGTGATCGGCGGCTCGGGGCTTTACCAGATCGACGGGCTGGACGGGGCCGAGTGGGTCAAGGTGGACAGCCCCTGGGGCGCGCCATCGGACGAGATATTCTGCGGCGAGGTCGGTGGCGTGAAGATGGCGTTCCTGCCGCGGCATGGCCGGGGGCATGTGCATTCGCCGAGCACGGTGCCGTACCGGGCCAATATCGACGCGCTGAAAAGGCTGGGGGTGACCGACGTGATCTCGGTTTCCGCCTGCGGATCGTTTCGCGAGGAGATGGCGCCGGGGGATTTCGTGATCGTCGACCAGTTCATCGACCGGACCTTTGCGCGAGAGAAGAGCTTCTTCGGCACCGGCTGTGTCGGGCATGTGAGCCTGGCGCATCCGACCTGCCCGCGGCTGAGCGATGCCTGTGAGAGTGCGGCGAAGTCCGCCGGGATCACGGTGCATCGGGGCGGCACCTACCTGGCGATGGAGGGGCCGCAGTTTTCCACGCTGGCGGAATCGAAGATGTATCGCGAGATCTGGGGCTGTGACGTGATCGGGATGACCAACATGCCGGAGGCCAAGCTCGCTCGGGAGGCCGAGCTTTGCTACGCCTCGGTCGCGATGGTGACCGATTACGACAGCTGGCACCCGCATCACGGCGAGGTGGACATCACAGCGATCATCGCCACGCTTCAGGGCAATGCCGACAAGGGCCGGGCGATGGTGAAGGGGCTGCCCGCCTTGTTGGGAACGGAACGGGAGGCCTGCCCGCACGGGTGCGACCGGGCTTTGGAATTCGCGATCCTGACGGCGCCAGAGGCGAGGGATGCGGCGCTGGTGGCGAAGCTGGACGCGGTCGCGGGCAGGGTATTGTCGTAAGGGGCTTGGTTGCTCCGGGCGCGAGTTTTCTACGCATTGACGGCGAGGAAGCTTCGGGGTTGGGTATAACCTGACAAGTGCCGGGCTGAAGCCCGGCCTACGTGAGGAGTTCTGCCCATGTCATTCGATCTCTGGCTGGCCTTTGCCGCCGCCTCGACCGCGCTTCTGCTGATCCCGGGGCCGACCGTTCTTCTGGTGCTGAGCTATGCGCTGAGCCAGGGGCGGCGGGTGGCCGTGGCCAGCGCGACCGGCGTGGCGTTGGGGGATTTCGTGGCGATGACCGCGTCACTGATGGGGCTGGGGGCGCTGGTGCTGGCGTCGGCGACGCTGTTCACCGTGCTGAAATGGGTTGGTGCGGTGTACCTTATCTGGCTGGGCATCAAGCTGTTGCGGAGTGCGCCGGCAAGCGGGCTGGAGGCGCTCAGGGGGGGTGAGGTTGCCGGCAAGGGCGTGTTCTGGCACGCGGCGGCGGTGACGGCGCTGAACCCCAAGTCGATTGCCTTCTTCATTGCCTTCGTGCCGCAGTTCGTAAGCGTCGGCGAGCCGCTGGCGCCGCAATTCGCCATCCTGATCGCCACCTTCGTCGGGCTCGCGGCGATCAATGCGCTGGCCTATGCGTTGCTGGCGGACAAGCTGCGTCAGACGATCGGCAGGCCCGGCGTGATCACGTGGCTGACGCGCGGGGGTGGCGTGGCGCTGATCGGGATGGGTTTGCTGACCGCCACCCTGCGACGGAGCACATGACCGAGGCACAGGGCAAGGTACTGATCCTCGGGGCCGATGGGTTTATCGGGCGGCACCTGGCGTTCGGGCTGCGGGCGGTGGGCTTGGAGGTGGTGGCGTCGGCGCGGCGCTGCGCGCGGCTGGACCGGATGGGGTTCGAGACGCTCGAGGCCGATCTGGCGTCGCCGGAGGCGGCGACGGTGGCGTTCTGGCAAGGGCGGCTTGAGGGCGTGAGCCACGTGGTGAATGCGGCCGGTGTTCTGACCGCATCCGAGCGGGTGTCGGGGGCGGTGCATGTGCAGGCACCGGCAGCCGTTTATGAGGCCCTGGGGAAGACTGGGCAGCGTGAAACTGGGCGGGGCGTTCTGATTTCCGCCGTGGGAATTGATGACAGCGAGACGGGGTTCGCCCGCCATCGGCGCGAGGGCGAAGCGGTGGCGCTGGCGCACGGGATCATGCCGCTGAGGGCGGGGTTGGTGTTGGGCGAGACGTCGTATGGCGGCTCTTCTCTGGCGCGGGCCTTGGCGGCGCTGCCTTTCGTGATGCCGGTGGTGGGGGCGGGGGAACAACCGTTCAACCCGGTACATGCGGCGGACCTGACGAAAACCGTCGCGCATTTCCTGACCCATCCGGCGGAGGGCGTGCAGGAGATTGGCGGGCCGGAGGTGGTGACGCAAACCGAGATGCTGACGGGGTTGCGCCGGTGGCTCGGGCTTGGGCCGGTGCCGGTGCTGCGCCTGCCGGTATGGCTTTGCCGGGCGATGGGGCGGGTCGGCGACGCGATGCGGCTGGGGCCGATTTCGGTGACGGCGGTGACGCAGCTTGAGGCGGGGGTGCTGGCGGAGCCGTCGGAGGCCGTGCGCGCCCTGCCGGAGCGGCCAAGAGGGTTTTCCGACTTCATCAACGCGCGCCCGGCGGGCACGCAGGATCTCTGGCATGCACGGTTGTACCTGATGCGGCCGGTGCTGCGCCTCGTTCTGGCCGTTCTGTGGAGTGTGTCCGGCCTGATCGGGCTGTTTCTTCCCACGGCGGAGTTCCTGCCGCTGATCGCCGGGTCCGGCGTGCCGGATTGGCTGGCGATTGCATTTGCCCGGCTGGGCGGCGTCGCGGACCTGCTGATCGCCGGCGCCTTGTTGCGCGGCTGGCGGCCGAGGTCGATGGCGGTCGTGCAGGCGGCGATGGTGCTGGGCTACACGGTGGCGTTCAGCGTGCTGGCGCCCGTCTTGTGGTTATTGCCACTGGGCGGGCTCTTGAAAAACCTGCCTGTCCTGGCGCTGATCGCGCTGCTTTACATTCTCGAGGATGAGCGGTGAGCGTCGATCCGTACCTTTTGGCGAAATGGCTGCACATCCTGAGTTCCACCGTGCTGTTCGGAACAGGGATCGGCACGGCGTTCCAGATGGTCTGGGCGATGCGGACCGGGCGGATCGAGACGATCTACTCGGTGGCGTCGGGCGTGGTGGTGGCGGACTGGCTGTTTACCCTGCCCGCCGGGATCGTGCAGCCGCTTACCGGGCTTTGGCTGGTGCACCTGGCCGGGTATGGAGTGGCTGAGCCCTGGCTTCTGGTGACCTATGGGCTCTACCTGCTGGCGCTGGCTGCGTGGGTGCCGGTGGTTCAGTTGCAGATCAGGATACGCGACATGGCCGGGGTGGCGCTGCAGAACGGAGACGGGCTGCCAGAGGCGGCGCGGCGAGCCTATCGCATCTGGTTCGTGCTGGGGTGGCCGGCCTTCGTGGCCCTAGTGGGCGTGTTCTGGTTGATGATCGCAAAGCCGCCGCTTTGGTAGCGGCTCCGGTCAGCCGTTCTTTTCGACGAAGCCACGGATGAACGCGCGGATTTCGCGCGCGGCGCTCGTGTCCATTTCCTTGCAGAGCTTGATGAATTCATCCCGCTCTTCCTTGTCGAGGCGAAGGATCAGCTGGCTGTCTTTTTTGCCAGATTTCTTCTTTTCCTTCTTGTCGTCTTTCTTGGTCACGCTCTCGCCCCTGCCGTCTTGACTTTCTGCCAATACAATGTATATACATTGCATATGCAGTCGTGGCCAACATAACGGCCAAACGATGAGAAAGGAACTGAAAAAATGACACTGGATACAGCAAAGTACTATCTCGTGCGCGAGCGGATGGATTGGAAGCGCCCGCACCTGCGTTGGGTACCCAATGCGCTTTACACGCTGATCGTGAGAACGCGGAACGCGTACTGACACCGCGCGCCCGGCAGGCGCATCCGACCCGGCCCTTGCGAACGGGGCCGGGATCGGCGACACCGGACCTCGGGACCAAACTCAGCCCGGAGACCGGACATGCCAAAATCCACCACGGTAAAGGACTATATCCGAACGATCGCGGATTTCCCGCACGAGGGGATCATGTTCCGCGACGTGACGACGCTCTTTGCCGATCCGCGCGGGTTTCGCATGGCGGTCGACCAGATGCTGCACCCCTATGCGGGGATGCGGATCGACAAGGTGGTGGGGCTCGAGGCGCGGGGGTTCATCCTCGGCGGCGCGGTGGCGCATCAGCTGTCGGTGGGGTTCGTGCCGATCCGGAAGAAGGGCAAGCTTCCGGGGAAAGTGATTTCCGAGGATTACCAGCTGGAATACGGCGAAGCGGTCGTCGAGGTGCATGACGACGCGATCTCGGCGGGGGAAAAGGTATTGCTGGTGGATGACCTGTTGGCCACGGGCGGCACCGCCGAGGCGGGGATCCGGCTGATCGAGCGGCTGGGGGGCGAGATATTGAGCTGTGCGTTCATCATCGACCTGCCCGAGCTGGGCGGTCGGGCACGGCTTGAGAAGCTGGGGATGGACGTGCACGCGCTGTGCGCGTTCGAGGGGCTCTGAGCTTTTTCGGGCGAGCTTTGCCAGCAGCGTAAACCAGCGATTAACTTTGGTCCGGTAGCCAAGGGGAAGCCGACCTTGTTCGGCCTTGCTTGCGGGCCTTTCCAATGGATCGAGCCAGCGCCCCGTTTCCCCCCTCCTGAAACGGGGCGCATACTTATTCCGGGCCGTCAGGGTTCGGGAATGACCTCGCCCCAGCTTTCGATGATCTCCATGGCCTGTTCCGCCGTCTCGACGAAGCGGAAAAGCTCCAGGTCTTCGGCAGAGATCGTGCCGGCCTCGGAAAGCGCCTCCCAATTGATGATGGAGCGCCAGAACTCCTCGCCGAACAGCAGGAAGGGCACCCGTTTCATCCGGTCGGTCTGAATAAGCGTCAGCGCCTCGAACATCTCGTCGAGCGTGCCGAACCCGCCGGGGAAGCAGCAGATGGCACGAGCGCGCATGAGGAAGTGCATCTTGCGGATGGCGAAATAGTGGAAATTGAAGCAGAGGCCGGGCGTGACATACTCGTTCGGTGCCTGTTCGTGCGGCAGGACGATGTTGAGCCCGATGGAGGAGCCGCCTGCGTCGGCGGCGCCGCGGTTGCCGGCCTCCATGACGCCGGGGCCGCCACCGGTGGCGACCACGAACTCCTTGCCGTAGGTGCCCATGGATTTCATCGTCACCAGCCGCGCGAATTCGCGGGCCTCGTCGTAGAAGCGCGACAGGCCGGCCAGCGTTTCGGTGCGGGCGGTGTCTTTCTTCGACGGCTCGGGAATGCGGGCGCCGCCGAAGAGGACGACGGTGCTCTCGATGCCGCGTTCGTTCAGGATCATCTCGGGTTTCAGCAGCTCGAGCTGAAGCCTGACGGGGCGCAACTCGTCCCGGCAGAGGAAATCGTCATCGGCGAAGGCCAGGCGATAGGCGGGGGCCCGGGTCTGGGGCGTGTCGGGCACCTGTTCGGCGGTGTTGCGGTCGGCGCTGGCGTCACGAAACTGGCTGTGGCGTTCGTCTTGCATGAAGCGTGTCTTCCCTGCTTGGGTCTGGCCTTATAGCCGTATAGGGTTCGCCCGGATTTGACCAGCGGGAGGGACGGGCGATGGACTGGAAAGCCGAGATCGAGACGGCATGGGCGCGGGTCAAGCCGCATGTGCGGCGGACACCTGTGGTGGAGGCTGACGGGTTCGGGCTGGGCTTTCCCGTGGCGCTCAAGCTGGAGCAGATGCAGCATACCGGCAGCTTCAAGGCGCGGGGTGCATTCAACACGCTTCTGTCGATGGAGGTGCCCGAGGCCGGGCTGGTGGCGGCGTCGGGCGGCAATCACGGCGCGGCGGTGGCCTATGCCGGGGCGAGGCTGGGGCACCGGGCGCGGATTTACGTGCCGGAAATGGCGGGGCCCGCAAAGATCGGTCTGATCGAGCGGTTGGGCGCCGATTTGAAGGTGGTGCCGGGCGCCTATGCCAATGCGCTGGAGGCGGCGCGGGAGTACGAGGCGGAGACCGGGGCGATGCAGATCCATGCCTATGACGCGCCTGCCACGGTGGCCGGGCAGGGCACCTGCATGGCCGAGTGGGAAGACCAGGGGCTCGAGGCGGACACGGTGCTGATTGCCGTGGGCGGCGGCGGGCTGATCGGCGGGGCGGTGGCCTGGCTTCAGGGGCGCAGGAAGGTCGTGGCCGTCGAGCCGGAGACATCCTGTGCCTTGCATGCCGCGCTGCAGGCCGGCGGGCCGGTCGATGTCGAGGTGTCGGGCGTGGCGGCGAATGCGCTGGGGGCACGGCGGATCGGGGACATCTGTTACGGGCTGGCCGAGGCGCAGGGGATCGAAAGCGTGCTGGTGGGTGACGAGGCGATCACGCAGGCGCAGGTGGCGTTGTGGCAGGAGATGCGACAGCTGGTGGAGCCCGCCGGGGCAACGGCGCTGGCGGCGCTCATGTCGGGGGCCTACGTGCCGGAGCCGGGCGAGCGCGTGGCGGTTCTGGTCTGCGGCGGGAACATCGCGCCGGACCCGCTTTCGGCAAAATAACGCCCATTACCCGTGGGTTAAGACGGCCCGGCGGGAACGTGGGGTGGAGGGTTGCGTTGTGTCCTCAGCGCGCCGGCGGGCCAAGGCTTTTCCCGGCGCGACGTAGCAGCAAAGAGGAATCTAGCCATGAAGACCCAACTGTTGAGCATGACCCTGATCGGAACCATGGGCGCGGGCGCCGCGCTTGCCGATACCAGCGCGACGGCGGCGACCGACCTGAACCTGCGCGCAGGTCCCGGGCCGCAGCAGAGCATCGTCGGGGTCATCCCGGTCAACGCCAACGTGAACGTTCACGGTTGCCTGGCCGAGACCGCGTGGTGCAAGGTCAGCTTCGAAGGCACCGAAGGCTGGGCTTATGGGGATTACCTGTCGGCATCGCTCGAAGGCGAGCAGTTGATGATCGCGCCGAACCGAGACCAGATCGAGGTCAATACCGTGACCTATGACGACGGCAACGCCGACGGTATCGCCTCGGGCGGTGTGGCCGGCGGTATCGTCGGCGCGATCGCGGGCGGCCCGGTGGGCGCCGCGGCCGGAGCCGCCATCGGCGGTGCCGTGGGCGGTGCGACGGACGCGAGCGACGAGACCATCGTCTATGTGCGCGAGAACCCGGTCGAGCCCGTCTATCTCGAAGGTGAAGTCGTGACCGGGGTGCAGCTGCCCGAGGCCGTGGTGCTGAACACCGTTCCGGAGTCGGACTATCGCTATGCCTATGTGAACGGCGTGCCTGTCGTCGTCGACCCGGCGGAACGGCGCGTGGTGCACATCGTGCGGTAACCTTCGCCGCATTCGGTGATGTATACCGGCGGGAGCCTGAGCGGCGCCCGCCGGTTTTTTTTGGAGCGCGGGCCGGGCGTGCCGCGAAAGGCCGGTGCGGCGTCGCATTGCGATCTGCCCCGCCGGGCCGTATAGGGCATGGCAGCAAGAACGAGACCTGTCACGGAGACGCCCGATGTCGAATGCCCAACTTGAACAAGCCATCGAAGCCGCGTGGGATGCGCGGGACAGTATCACCCCCTCGACCGGCGGTGAAACGCGCGAGGCCATCGAGGACACGCTCGAGGCGCTGGACAGCGGCCAGTTGCGCGTGGCCGAGCGCCAGGACGACGGGGAATGGCATGTCAACCAGTGGGCCAAGAAGGCGGTTCTGCTGGGCTTCCGCATCAAGGACATGGAACAGCACGACAACGGCCCGCAAGGCGGCGGCTGGTGGGACAAGGTCGACAGCAAGTTCAAGGGCTGGGGTGACAACCAGTGGAAGGCGGCCGGGTTCCGGGCCGTGCCGAACTGTGTCGTCCGCAAGTCGGCCTATATCGCGCCCGGCGTGGTGCTGATGCCGTCCTTCGTGAACCTCGGCGCCTATGTCGACGAGGGGACGATGGTGGATACCTGGGCTACGGTCGGCTCCTGCGCGCAGATCGGCAAGGGGGTTCACCTGTCGGGCGGTGTGGGCATCGGCGGCGTGCTTGAGCCGATGCAGGCGGGCCCGACGATCATCGAGGATAACTGCTTTATCGGGGCGCGGTCGGAGGTCGTGGAAGGCTGTATCGTGCGCGAGGGTTCGGTGCTCGGCATGGGGGTCTATATCGGCAAGTCCACGAAGATCGTCGACCGGGAGACCGGCGAGGTCTTCATGGGCGAGGTGCCGCCCTATTCCGTGGTGGTGTCGGGCTCGATGCCGACGAAGAACAACCTCAACCTCTACTGCGCCGTGATCGTGAAACGGGTGGACGAGCAGACGCGCTCGAAAACCGGGATCAACGAGCTGCTGCGGGATTGAAACCCATACCGACATGACGCGCATCTATCGCCGTGGGCAGGCGGTGGCCGATCTGACTGCACTGCTTCATCCGGTTGACGGGCCGCTGGCGGTGGTGACGTCCGAAGTGGACGGTATGTCTGCGATACAGCTGCGCGACTGGTTCGAGGGGATGGCCCGCGATCCGTTCGGGGGTGAACCTTTCGACGAGGTCACTGCCATCCCGGCGCGCGTCTTGCGGGATGGCGGGACAGAGGGCGCACCTGACCTTTCCGTGTTTGCGATGAACCTTGCCGCGTCGCTTGCTGCTTGGCGGGACGAGGTGGGATTGGCAGAGCTTTGGTCTACGGTTTGGGCTGAGGTTGCCCTTCAGTCGCGTCCGGTTCGTGCCGCGTTTTTCAACGGCATGCGGGAAGCTGCTGAGGGGCTCGTGCCGGCAGACCAACCGGTTTCGGAGGCGGAGTGCGTGTCGCAACCGCGTGAGGAGGTTTGTGCGAAGTTGTGCGCCCTGGCCCGCGCCGCTGGTCCCGAAGATCGCAAGGCCGTGGCGATGGCGGATTACGGCAATGACTGGGAACAGCATCTGTCACGGTTGAACGACGTGATCGACGCGCAGGCCTGTGTTATCGCAAAACGGGACAATTGGTTTCCGCTCGAGACCGTGCAACTCAAATCGCACTGTCCGGGCGAGCAGGGCCACGTTCCGGCGCTGGCGGTTCTTCTGGTGACGTCTATTTGCAACGGTGACATCCACGGCGATATCGAGTTTCGCTGGCAGCGGCAGGCGGCGGAGTGGCGAGCGCTGCCCGGAGGGGAGCGCTGCGCCATCATGAACGGCGTGCGACATGTTTACGAAAGCCTGCCCGACTGGGAACCCGATGTGCGCCCGGTCGGGACATTCGTGATCGATGCACCGGACCTGTCCTAGCCGGTGGGCATCACGTGGACTTCACGCACCTCGGCACGGGGGTCCTGCGAGATGGCGAACATCACGGCGCCGGCGATGTCTTCTGGCTTGAGCTTGTCGGGCTTGGCCTCGTCGAAGAACGGCGTGTCGACCATGCCGGGCGAGATCAGCGTGCAGCGCCCGCCCCATTCGCGCATTTCCTCGGACATGTTGCCGGCATAGCCGTGCACGAACCACTTGCTGGCCGAGTAGATCGAGCCCTTGATGTGGTTGCGGCCGGCGGCCGAGCCGGTGAGCAGGAGGTGCCCGCGCGTCTTGCGCAGTTCGGGCAGGGTGGCGCGGGCAGTATAGAGCACGCCCATGACGTTGAGATCCACGAGCTTGCGCCATTCGTCCGGGTCGCCGCCCTCTGTGCCGGGCTTGTCGAGGCCGGTGCCGGCGTTGGCGAAGGCCGCGTCGAGCGTTCCGAACCGCTCGACCGTGCGGCGCACGGCGTCTTCCTGTGCGGCGAGGTCGGTGGCGTCGCCGGAGAGGGCCATCGCGTTGTCGCCCAGTTCCTTGGTGAGGGTGTCGAGCTTGTCGGCGGAGCGGGCCATCAGGCCCACGTTCCAGCCTGCCGCGACGGCGGCGCGCGCGGTGGCCGCGCCGATGCCGGTGGAGGCGCCGGTGATGAAGAGGGTTTTCGTCATCTGTCATTCCCGTCTTTTGCTTGCGTTGAGGCGGGACGTGATGTTCCGGACGCAAAAGACAAGGGGTCGGCAACCGGTTGACGTTGAGACGGGCGCGACATCGACCGAAATCTAAAATAGATTTCGGACCGTTTTCTTCTGAAGAAAACGGCTACTTGTGCTTCGATGGCTTTTCGCCGACCGGGCCGCCGGCCTTTTTCCAGCCCGAGAAACCGTCGTCGATGTGACTCACGTTTTCCAGCCCCATCTCCTGTGCGATACGGGCCGAGAGGGCAGAGCGCCAGCCCGACGCGCAGTAGAAGACGAAGCTGTCGCCGGACTGGAATTTCTCCTTGGCATAGGGCGACTCGGGGTCGATCCAGAATTCCAGCATGCCGCGTGGGCAGTGAAATGCGCCGGGGATCATGCCTTCGCGTTCCAGCTCGCGCGGGTCACGAAGATCGACGAAGGTGACGCCTTCGGTGCCGTGCTGCTCCAGATAGTCGGCGGCCGGGGCGTGGGCGACCAAGTCGTTCGCCTCTGCCACCATGTCCTTGACGCGTTTCATGTGTGTGCTCCTCTTCCTTTGCGGCAAGCGTATTGGCTGGCGTCGCGATTGCAAGCGGCGTGCTTGACTTGGCGCGCCGGGTGACGCAGGGCAGGGCGGAACGAGAGAGGGTGTCACATGTCGGGAAACAGCAAGAAGCCGCCGCGCCAGCAACAGGTCTATACCCTGTTGGTCGAGATTGGCCGGAAAGCGGGCGACGGGCTGCCCGACAAGGCCACGGGCGCGGCGCTGATGATCTATGCCAGCGGCGTGGACGAGGCCGAGGCGGTGCGCGAGACCGTGGCGATCCTAAAGCAGGCGGATACCGCGCCGCTGGATGTGTCTGGGTACGGCACGCTGGAAGAGCGCGAGACCGAGGGGCATGACATCAGCGACGAGGAACGCGAGCTCATGCAGCGGGCGCTCGACGAGAACGCGGTGATCGTGGCCCAGGTGACACCGTTCTACGACGATCCGAAATAGTCGATGACGGCTAGGTCAGGTCGACCGTCAGCAAGGTGCCTTGGCTCAGGTTGGTGACCGAAAGCGTGGCCCCGAGCGAGTCGGTCAATGCCGCGACGATGCTGCCGCCGACGCCGGGCTCGTGATCATGGCCGGTGGTGTCGAGCGGGCCGTTTCTGTGCACTTCCGCGCGGGTGTGCTGGGCTTCGATCGTGGGGGCGCCGAAGGGCCAGTTGTACCCCTCCGGGATGCCGTTGCCGTCATCCTGCACCGTGAGGCGCACGCCACCTCCCTCGGGGCGAAAGAAACGTACCTCGACCGAGCCGGAAGTTCGCCCCTCGAACGCGTGCTCAAACGCGTTGGTCACGAATTCCGACAGCAGGAGGCCAAGGCGGGCGGCCTGGTCGACGGGCAGAGAGATGTCGTCGCAGTCGACGTTGAGCCGGATCGCGCCGCGCGGTTCAAGGCTGGCGATGACCGAGGCGATGCGGCTCAGGTAGGCGCCGGCCGCCATGTCGGTGTCGGGGGTGCCACTGGCGCTGCTGTTGAGAAGCTCATCATAGAGCACAGAGAGCGCTTCGATCCTGCGGCCGATGGCCTTGAGCGATTCCGCCGTGACCTCGCGCTTGGCCTGTATTCGGATCATGCTGACGATCATCGCGAGGTGGTTCTTCACCCGGTGCTGCAGCTCACGCAGCAGCTCGAGCGAAGAATCATCAGAGACAGGAAGCTGGGACGGGTCCTCGTCCTCGATCCGGCGCTGCAGGCCGAAGAAGGCGTTCAATTCTCCGTCGGCCCCATGGATCGGGGCGACGAGTAGCTGGTTGCGGAAAGCCGTGCCGTCGGCCTTGTGATTGGTCAGGGTGACCTCGAATTCCTTTTCCGTGCGCAGCCCTTCGCGGATTTTTTCGAGATCGGCAGGGTCGGTTTGGGGGCCCTGCAGGAAGCGGCAGTTCCGCCCGATGGCGAACTCGCGGCTGTAGAGCGTGAGGGATTCAAAAGCGCCGTTCACGTAGGTGATGGGATTGTCGTCGAGCCGGGGGTTGGTGAGTACCATTGATAACGGCGACCGGCGGATCGCCGTCGTTACCGCCTGCTCTCCGTCGGCTTGTCGTACCTGGTCCATTCGCTGCCCCTTATTAATGGCCGGATACCTGCGAATGTGAAAATGGGTCTCCGGCCTAGTAATGCTACAATGCAGTATGGTTTCGATCTGTACGTAAGCGTACCAAACCGATATTAAACCTGTCCAGCTTCATGCGGCGGGAAGAAGCGTCTCGTAGGCGGTGCGTACCCTGTCGTAGCACTCGCAGCTTGCCGCGCGCAGGCCACGGTGATTGGTCACGGTCATCCGCCCGTGGGAATAGGTGATGTGCCCTTCGTCGCGCAGTTCGGAGGCCACCTTGGACACGGTCGCGCGGCGCACGCCCAGCATTTGTGACAGGAACTCGTGGGTGAGCTTCATATGCTGGCCGTCGGCACGGTCATGCATGGTGAGAAGCCAGCGCGACAATCGTTGCCGCGCGTCATGCGCCCCGTTGCACGCCCCCGAGACCATCACCTGGAACAGCACCGCCTGGATGGTCGAGAACAGGGCCTTCTTGAAGGCCGGGTCTTCGGCGAGCAGCGCCTGGAAATGCGACGCGGGCAGTTTGAGAAGCGTACCCGAGACCTGAATTTCGTTGGCGGTCAGCTGGGTGTCGCGCCCCAGCGTCAGGTTGATGCCCGTACAGGCCTCGCGCCCGATATTGGCCATCTCGATCATCGATCCGTCGCCATAGGTCGCCAGCGCGGAGATGACCGCGGTTTCCGGAAAGTACACCGCGTTCGTCGTCTCGCCCATCTGGTGGAGAACGGTGCGGTTGTCACAATCAAGCAACTCGCAACGCTCGAGCACCGCGTCGCGCGACGCCTGCGGCAGTGAAAGCAATACGCGGTTCTGTGTCTCTTGCACCATATCACGCCAACGCGAATAGGCGGTGCTTGGTTCCTGCCGTCAGGCGGCGCGGCTGCTGGCCAGCGTGATCGCTTCGAAGGGCTTGAGGATAGGCCATGCGGGCTGGGCGTGTTCCGGCAGCCTTGCGCGATCGAGCCCGGCAAGGACGCTGGCGGCCAGCGCCTCGGGTTTGCGGCGGATACGCCCGATCAGCAGGCTCGAGAGGGCGCAGCCCGATGCCATCACCGCGTCGTGGCCGGGCAGCAGCACCTGGTAGTAGGTGACCATTTCCGGCCCCTTGGCCCAGAAGGCCGAGATGTTGTTGAGCAGGTGGCGCGCGGGAACAAGCACGGCTTCGCGACCGAACATGTATTCGACATCCGAACCGCGCAAGACGAGCTTCTGGTTGGGGGACACCGCGATGTCGCGGGTCAGGCCGAAGTAGCCGGCCCGCAGCCGGATCGGGTGGAAGCTGCCCCGTGCGGGCACGGTGCGGCGCACGACGTGAAGCACCGGCACCTGCTCGCCCCGGTCGGTGATGACAAGGTCGCCCCGGCGAATACGGTGGACAGGTTTTTCCCCGAGACTGGTGAGGAGGCTCGTGTGCGCGGTCAGGCCGGGCATCGGGCCGACCGGTTCGATCTTGTCCGAGACGGCGGCAAAGGTCACTTCGCGGTCCATTTCGCGGTGGCCGCGGCCCAGCATGATCTCACTGAGATCGTCGAGAACCATGGGGCGTGAATTCGGCAACATCACGGAATGCGTGCTGTTGGGTTGCGGCCGTTCGATGCTGAGCCGGCCGGTGCGGCCGGGCGCATCCCAGCTGTAGGTGAGCCGCACGATATCGGTTCGGTCGTTGTACGGGCAGGGGAGCACGGCCGTGCGCGTGTCGTTGCCCTGTGCCTCGATCAGGACGATGCCCCCATCGGGCAGCGCCTGAAGCGAGAAGGTGCCGGCCCACGGGTGCGAGCGTCGGAAGGCCAGCAGGGTCTGTGGCCTGTTTTCCGGCGAGAGGCGCGTTTCGACCAGCAATGTGCCACGCGGCAAGAGGCTGTCGGGGCGGATGTTTTCATCCGTGTCTTGGGCGCCGGCCGCGCCCTTGAGTGAGAACCAGCCGTCATTGTGATCGCTAACGCCGATCCATGTCATGCCAGGGCCGCCCCTTGTTGTCGAGGCTGGAACCATACAGGCCGCCGGACGCAAAATATGCGCCGACATCTCATCGGACAATTGCGATGCCCGCCCGGTTTGCGGCCATTTTCGGCCGTTATGGTCTTGCCCTGCCTCGGGTTTGTTATTGAGGCTTGCCTAACAGGTTTGTCCTTGATTGTTAAGCGTTATTCACAGGAGTGAATAAAACGGATAGACCCTGTTGCCGGTGCCCTACCCATGCCCGAAAGGAGAGCGCGATGACCCGCCAGCCCACCGATCCCGCCGCATTGACCGCCGATCTGATCCGCTGCCCGTCCGTGACACCGGAGGAGGGGGGCGCCCTGGCGTTGCTGGAAGCCCGGCTCGGCGCGGCCGGGTTCACCTGTGCGCGGGCCGATCGCAACGGTGTCGCGAACCTGTTTGCCCGCTGGGGCGAGAAGGGGGCGGAGAAGAGTTTCGGCTTCAACGGGCATACCGATGTGGTGCCGGTAGGCGACGAGGCGGCATGGACGGTGCCTCCGTTCGGCGCGGAGGAGAAGGACGGGTTCCTGTGGGGCCGGGGGGCGACCGACATGAAATCGGGCGTCGCGGCCTTTGCCGCCGCCGCGATCGACTACGTGACGGAGACGCCGCCGGAGGGGGCTGTCATCCTGGCCATCACCGGCGACGAGGAGGGCGATGCCGTCGACGGGACGGCGGCGCTGCTTGACTGGATGGACAAGGAAGGCGAGCGGATGGATGTCTGCCTTGTGGGCGAGCCGACCTGCCCCGACCGGATGGGCGAGATGATCAAGATCGGGCGGCGCGGGTCGTTGTCGGCGTGGTTCACGATCACCGGGGTGCAGGGTCATTCCGCCTATCCCCACCGGGCGAAGAACCCGCTGCCCGCGATGGCGCGGCTGATGGACCGGCTGGCGAGCGAGACGCTGGACGAGGGGACCGAGCATTTCGACCCCTCGACGCTGGCGGTGGTGACGATCGACACCGGCAACCCCGCGACCAACGTGATCCCGGCGCAGTGCCGGGCGACGGTGAATATCCGGTTCAACGATGCCCATGAGAGTCAGTCGCTGATCGACTGGATGCAGTACGAGATGGACAAGGTCGCCAGTGAGTTCGGCGTGACGGGCGAGATGGTGGTGAAGGTGTCGGGCGAAAGCTTCATCACCCCGCCGGGCCCGTTGTCGGAGTTGGTGGCAAAGGCCGTCGAGGCAGAGACCGGGGTCGCGCCGGTGTTGTCGACCACGGGCGGCACGTCTGATGCAAGGTTCGTGAAGGAGCATTGCCCGGTGGTGGAATTCGGTCTTGTCGGCCGCACGATGCACCAGGTCGACGAGCGGGTCGAGGTCGAGCAGATCCACCAGCTGAAGGCGGTTTATGCACGGATTCTGAAGGATTATTTCGGGTGACGCTGCATGTCGGGCCGACCGGGGATATCGTCGCCTGCGTCAGGCTGAGGCGGGCGGTGTTCATCGAGGAGCAGGGCGTGCCCGAAGATGTCGAGCAGGACGGGCGCGATGGCGCTGCACATCACGTTCTGGCCATGCTCGATGGCGTGCCGGTGGGCTGCGGGCGTATTCTGGTAGAGGGGGCGACCGGCAAGATCGGACGGGTTTGCGTGTTGCGGGAGCATCGCGGGCACGGGATCGGGCTGGCGCTGGTCGGCGCCTGCCTGGACGTGCTGCGAGATCTTCCGGGGGTGGAGCGGGCTGAACTGGGCGCACAGATCTATGCGATCGGACTATATGAAAAACAGGGGTTTGCGGCTTACGGGCCGGAGTTTTCCGATGCCGGAGGCCAGCCGCACCGGATGATGGGCCGGGCGTTGTGAGGGCGCGGCGGCAGGTTGTGGTGATGCTGAAGGAGCCGCGGGTGGGGCGGGTGAAGACGCGGCTGGGGCGGGAGATCGGGATGGTCGAGGCCGCGTGGTGGTTTCGGCATCAGACCGAGCGGTTGCTTCGTAGGATAGAGGACCCGCGCTGGCGGTTGGTGCTGGCCGTGGCGCCGGACCGGGCCGGGCTGGAGAGCCGGGTGTGGCCCGCGCATTTGCCGAGAGTGGCGCAGGGCGGGGGTGACCTGGGGGACCGGATGGGGCGACTGTTGCGGGGGATGCCGCCCGGGCCAGTCTGTATCATCGGCGGCGATATTCCGGGGGTGCGGAAGGGCCATTTGGTCAAGGCTTTCAAGGTGTTGGGAGATCATGACGCGGTGTTCGGCCCGGCGGAGGATGGCGGGTTCTGGCTGGTCGGCATGAAGCGGGTGGTACGGCCGCCGGCGGGGCTTTTCCGGGGCGTGCGGTGGTCGACGGAGGACGCGCTGGCGGACAGCGTGGCGAGCCTTCCGGGGTGTCGCGTGGGGTTCTGCGACAGGTTGCGGGACGTGGACCGGGCGGCGGATCTGGTCGGGTAGGGCCATGGTTCGGGCCGGGGTGAGAGGTGCGTTGGCACCAACCCCAAGGGGGGGTGGAGACGGTCCGTTTTGGCCGGGACTGCAACGTCGGTATAACGTCGGTATTTTGTCGGTATTACGTCGGTGCGCGGGACCGAGGCCGGTGGGCTGCGACTGGATCAGGAATGCTGCCGCCGCCGGCGGGATGTTCGGGCGCGGTGGTCGACGGCGGAGGCGCTGGCGGAGAGCGTGGCCGGCTTGCCGGGGTGCCGTGTGGCGTTTTGCGATACGTTGCGGGCCGTCGATCTGGTGGCGGATCTTGAAAGGTGAGCGTTGGTTCGGAAAAGGGGGCGCGGTGGGTTGGCACCCACCCGACGCCGACCGACGCGACGAGAGATAATGCGTGTCGATTGATCCCGGGCAATGCGGGTTTTCCCACCCGGTGGAAGACTGATCCCGAACCGGTATGGCCGGTTTCGCGGCACGAGGAGGTGTCGAAATGACACGTTTCATGCAAGTCTGGATACTGGCGCTGGCGTTGGCGATGACTGCCGCCACGGCAATGGCCGAGACGGTGATTGGAAAGAATGTCGACAGCCGCGTCATCCTTGCCTTCAATGTGAAGGAAGAGGGCGCGAGCGCGATGCTGCCCGAGGGCTGGCGGGCCGTGACCCTTCCGAAGGGGCCGATGGCAGGGGCCAACATGCTGGTGGCTTTCATCGACCGGCACCTCGCGCTGGACCCTGAGGGCAAACCGCTGGTGCCCCATGCCAGCCGGTCACTGGCGCTGGTGGCATTCGGGGTGAGCCCCGAAGTGGAGGGGCCGCGCATGTTCGTGACGCGCGTGTACGAGACGCCGCCGGTGGCGGACAGCTATGGCAACGGCGCGGCGGCCGCGATTTCGCGAGAGACGGCATTGTCGGGCCCGGCCGACGGGGCACGCGTGCAGCGGGACATGTGGGTGGTGGCACCCGAGACCGGTGGCGAGATCCGGTTGGAGCTGAGCTATGCGGCCGGACGGCCCCACTGGGGCCATGACGAGGCAAGGCCCTATTCCGCCGCGAAGCCGGAGTTTCACCGGATCTACCGTTACGATCAGCTGGCCGATCTGGCGATGAGCACGGCGCTTGGCAAGGCGCTGGACGGGGAAATCTCGTTTTCGTCCTCCGTGCCCGGGCTGGACAGTGTCTTCGACGGACGCGAGGTGCTGACGGCGGTGCTGGTGGTGCCGGTCTACGTGCGGGAGGTGTCGCTGCCCTAGGGCGTGGTCCCTTGCACCTGTCACGGTTTCGTGCCAGCAGCATGCAAGGTTCTTCCGGAGTAGACGATGCGCGTGCGCCTTGCGGTTCTTTGTCTGGCCTACGTGCTCAGCCAGTTCTTCCGTGCCTTCCTTGCCGTTCTGAGCGAGCCGCTCGCCCGCGATGTCGGGGTGACGGCGGAGGATCTGTCTTTCGCCTCCGGTCTATGGTTCGTGACCTTCGCACTGATGCAGTTGCCGGTGGGCTGGGCGCTTGACCGGATCGGGCCGCGGCGGACGGCCTCCGTGCTTCTGGGTTTCTGTGGCGGCGGGGGCGCTGTGCTGTTCGCGCTGGCGACGCAGGGCTGGCATATCGACCTGGCGATGGTGCTGATCGGGATCGGGTGTTCGCCGGTGCTGATGGCGTCCTACTACATATTCGCACGGCAGTTTCCGCCGGCCCGCTTTGCCACGCTGGCGGCCGTGATGCTGGGGGTGGGGTCGGTCGGCAACCTCGTCGCGTCCTACCCGATGGCGCTGGCGGCGGAGCTGGTGGGCTGGCGCGCCTCGCTGGCCGGGCTGGCGGTGGTGACGGTGGCGGTGGCGGCGGGGATTGCCGCGACGGTGCGCGACCCCGAGCTTGTGACCGGCGACATGAAGGGCAGCGTGCTGGACCTGCTGAAGATGCCGGTGCTGTGGGCGATCCTGCCGCTGATGTTCATCGCCTATGCCCCGGCCGCGAATATCCGGGGGCTCTGGATGGGGCCCTACCTGGCCGACATTCACGGGCTGGATACCGCGCAGGTGGGGCAGGCGACGCTGATGATGGGGCTGGCGATGATCGCCGGAACGCTGGCTTATGGGCCGCTCGACCGGGTGTTCGGGAGCCGGAAGTGGGTGATCCTGACCGGGAGCGTTCTGGCGACGGCGGCGCTTTTCGGGCTGGCGTTGCAGGTCGGGGGCAGCGTGGCGATGGCCGTGGGGCTTTGCGCGGCGGTGGGGTTCTTCGGGGCCTCCTACCCGATGATCATCGCGCATGGGCGGGCGTTCTTTCCGCCGCACCTGGCGGGGCGGGGCGTGACGCTGATGAACATGTTCGGGATCGGGGGCGCCGGGCTGGTTCAGTTCGGCTCGGGCCGGTTGCACGGGGCGGTGGCGGAGGCCGCCGGGCCGGCCGTGGCCTATGCCACGCTTTTCGCGGTTTTCGGCGGGGCTTTGCTTCTGGGCGTGGCGATCTATCTCTTCAGCCGGGATTCGATGGAGTGAGATAACCGCTTTCACTCGGGCGGCGGACACTGTATGGAAGCCGCCGTTGATCCAACCAGATCAGGAGTCTGAACTATGGGATACAAGGTCGTCGTCGTTGGTGCCACGGGGAACGTGGGCCGCGAAATGCTGAACATCCTGGCCGAGCGCCAGTTTCCGGTGGACGAGATCGCCGCGCTTGCGTCGCGCCGCTCTCTGGGCACCGAAGTGAGCTTTGGCGACAAGACCCTCAAGACCCAGGATCTCGACGCGTTCGATTTCACCGGCTGGGACATGGCGCTGTTCGCCATCGGCTCTGACGCGACGAAGGTCTATGCGCCCAAGGCCGCCAAGGCGGGCTGCGTGGTGATCGACAACTCGTCGCTCTACCGCTACGACCCGGACGTTCCGCTGGTGGTGCCGGAGTGCAACCCCGAGGCCGTCGAGGGCTATGCGAAGAAGAACATCATCGCCAACCCCAACTGCTCGACCGCGCAGATGGTGGTGGCGCTGAAGCCGATCCATGACCGCGCGAAGATCAAGCGCGTGGTGGTGAGCACCTACCAGTCTGTCTCGGGCGCCGGGAAAGAGGGGATGGACGAGCTTTGGGATCAGACCAAGGACATCTACAACCCGACCCGCGAGATCGAGCCGAAGAAATTCCAGAAGCAGATCGCGTTCAACGTGATCCCGCATATCGACGTGTTCATGGAAGACGGCTCGACCAAGGAAGAGTGGAAGATGGTCGTCGAGACCAAGAAGATCATCGACCCGTCGATCAAGGTGAACGCGACCTGCGTGCGGGTGCCGGTTCTGGTGGGGCATGCCGAGTCGGTCAATATCGAGACGGAAGAGTTTCTCGACGAGGACGAGGCGCGCGATATCCTGCGGGAGAGCCCGGGGATCATGGTCGTCGACAAGCGCGAGGATGGCGGGTACGTGACGCCGATCGAATGCGTGGGCGACTATGCGACCTTCATCAGCCGGATCCGGCAGGACCCGACGATCGACAACGGTCTGAACCTGTGGTGCGTCAGTGACAACCTGCGCAAGGGCGCGGCGCTGAACGCGGTGCAGATTGCCGAGACGCTGGGCAACCGGGTTCTGAAGAAGGCCTGAGGGCTGGCGTGATCGAGGATTGGAGGGCGTCCCTTGGGGGGCGCCCTTTTTCGTGGGTCAGAAGGGTTCGATCACCTCGCAGTCGTCGTCGGGCGGGGCGGGGGCGAGCATGCGCTGGGCCAGCCAGGTGTGGCTGTGGCCGGGGAAGGGGGCGCCGAAGCGGCGCATGAGGCGGGCGTAGCTGAAGCCCAGTTCGGAGGCCTTGCAGAGGCGGCGGCCGCCGGGGTGATCATGCAGCGCGAGGCCGCCGCCGGCGGCGCGGAGGGCGTAGCCCCTGGCGTTCAGTCGGCGGTCGAGGTCGGACCAGTCTTGCGCATGGGCGAGGTCATCTGCGAGGCGCGCGCGCAAGGGCGCGAGGAGCCGCTCATCCGCCCTTACGGGCGGCTTCGCGTTGCGGGCGCGGGTGATTTCCCTGGCCAGCAGGTCGCGGACGAGCTGGCCCATGGAAATGTCGCGCCGGGCGGCGAGCGCCCTGGCGGCATGGTGCAGGTCATCGTGCAGGAGAATCTCTATCCGGGTTTCGCTCATCCTTCGATCGAACCCCATCGTGGTAAAAAAGGCGTAAATCTGCAAAGGCCTGCCAAGAATCTTGTCTTTCGGCACGTCCAAGGGAGATAGTCCCATCAGACCACCAAGGAGCTTCCCCATGCACCGTCTTGCTTTCGCCTTCGCCCTTCTGCCCACGGCCGTGCTGGCCGAGGATATCCCGCTGGTGAGTGACGTCACCGGTGTCACGCTGTATCCGGATGGCGCCACGGTCACCCGCGAGGTGCCCTTCACCGCCCCGGCCGGTGCGCATCAACTGGTTCTGACCGATCTTCCGCAAAGCACGCCGCTGGCATCGGTAAGGGTTGCCGTGGAGGGCGCGCAGATGGGCAGCGTCAGCACGCGCAACGATTTCGTGCCGCCCCGGACGGAGGAAACCACCGCCGCCTTCGAGGCCGCGGAGGCAGAGGTGGAGCGGCTGGAAGAGGAACTGCGCGATCGGCAGGCGGCGATCGAGGCGATCCGTCTGGAGGCGAAGGCGGCGCAGGCGCGGGTGGATTTCCTCGATGCGCTGGGCAAGGGCGACGGTGTGGCGGCGCTTGACGTGGAGAAGCTGCAGTCGCTCTCGGCGATGATCGGCAGCGAAACCCTGTCGGCCCTGCAGGCGGCGCATGCCGCCAAGCGGCGGGCCGAGGCGGCAGCGCGCGATCTGACGGATCTGCAGGACGAGCTGAAGCGGGCAAGGCAGGCGCTGGCGGCGCTGGTGCCGGAGCGGGAAGATCGGGCGATGCTGGCGGTTTCGGTGCGGTCCGACGCGCCGGCCGAGGGGATGCTGACGGTGACCTACAATATCTACCAGGCGGGGTGGCAGCCGGTCTACGACTTGCGTCTCGCCCGCGACACCGGCGCGCTGGATATCGAGCGCGGCGCGCTCATCTACCAGGACACGGGCGAGAACTGGGCCGACGTGGCGCTGACCCTCTCGACCGCGCGGCCGACGGAACAGACGGAGCCCGGCGAGGTCTGGCCGTGGCTGCGGCGGATCATCGACCCCGAGGCACCGATGCCAAAGCCGCTGGTGCGGGCGCAACCCGAGGCGGGCTATGCCGCGGATGCAGCCATGGAAGAGGCGATGGTCATGCCCGAACCGATCCAGGCGACGGCCCAGTTCGACGGGCTGTCGGTGACCTACAGCTATCCGGACCCCGTGGCCGTGGCCTCGGGCGCCGATAACCTGCGGATCACGCTGGGCACGCTGGAAGCCGAGGCCGAGATGGTGGCGCAGGCGGTGCCGCTGACCGACACGAGCGCCTATCTCATGGCCGAGTTCACCAACGAGGCGGAGGAGGTGATCCTGCCGACGCACGAGGCGAGCTTCTACCTCGACGGCCGCTTCGTCGGGAAGCGGCCGCTCGACCTGATCCCGGCCGGTGGTGAGGCGGAGCTGTCCTTCGGGCCGATCGAGGGGCTGCAGCTGGAACGCACGGTGCTGGGCCGGAACGAGGGCGACCGCGGGGTTCTGTCGCGCTCGACCGAGCTGACCGAGGAGGTCCGGATCGACGTGGAGAACCTGACCGGGGAGACCTGGGAGATGCGGGTGCTCGACCGGGTGCCCTATTCGGAGCAGGAAGATCTCGAGATCAACTGGAACGCCGCGCCGCATGCCTCGGAGATGGACGTCGACGGCAAGCGCGGCGTGCTGGCGTGGGAGTTCGACATCGCGCCGGGCGACACGCAGGAGATCAAGCTGACCCACACGCTGAAATGGCCCGAGGGAATGATGCTGCAGTAATGGCAGCCGATGTCTTCGATCCGGGGGAGCGGGGTGGCCTGCTGGACGGGCTGGAGCCCTCTCCCGGCGCCTTTTGCGCTGCGCTGCATGGCGTACTGATCCACGACCATTTCGGTGCCATCTGTTATCCGGCGGTGCCGCCGGATTTCGCAACGGCCTCGCGAGAGACCCTGCCGGCGGCGGCGCGGTTGGCCCGGATCGACGAGTATGGCGAGGGGTTTCAACCGCGCCCGCCCGAGCGCCGAACCGTAGGCACCTGCCGGGATTTCGCGGTGATGTTCTGTGCCATGGCGCGACGTCACGGCATGGAGGCGCAGGTGCGATGCGGCTTTGCGGATTATCTCGATCCGCCGGGGTTCGAGGATCACTGGATATGCGAATACCGCGCGGCGGGCGGAGGGCGATGGGCGCAGGCCGACCCCCAGCTCGACGCGGCGCACATCGCGCATCTGAATATCGGTTTCGACCCCACCGACCTTCCGGACGGGGCTTTCCTGACGGGGTGCGAGGCGTGGAGGGCCGTGCGGCGCGGTACGGCTATGGCGACGGATTTCGGGCACGGCGACGCGTGCGGGGCGTGGTTTCTGAAGGTCAACCTGCTACGGGACCTGCATTGCCTTTTGGGGCAGGTGATGTCCGACTGGGACCAGTGGCGGCAGGTGGCCGATAGCGCCGTGCATGACGCGGTGCCCGATGCGCTGTGCGACCGGCTTGCGGAGGCCGGTACGGGTGGCGCGTCGAGTGCCGTCGATCTGCCGGCGCCGCCTATTGGCGGCGCGGCGATGTAAGCCTCAGATCGACTCGAAGGCCTTCTTGTGGGCGTTGAACTGTTCCACCCCGCCTTCGCCGATATCGTGCCAGAGGCCGTGGAGGGTGAGGTTGCCCTTGTCCACCGCCTCTTTCACGAAGGGGAAGGTCATCAGGTTTTCCAGCGAGACGAGGATCGCCTGTTTCTCGAGCGCCTTGGTGCGCTCGGTCTGGTCCTTGATCTTCTTCACCCGCTCGTAGCCGGGGCGCAGGATATCCATCCAGCGGCCGACGAAGCTTGTCTTTTCCTCCAGCGCCGGGGCGTTGCCGGAGCACATCTCCTCGCAGCCCTTGACGCCGCCGCAGTTGGAGTGGCCCAGCACGATGACATGCGCCACCTTGAGCGCGGTCACCGCGTATTCGACCGCCGCCGAGGTGCCGTGCTGGGCGCCGTCGGTGACGTAGGGCGGCACCAGGTTGGCGATGTTGCGGTGCAGGAAGAACTCGCCCTGGTCGGCGCCGAAGATCGAGGTGACGTGCACGCGGCTGTCGCAGCAACTGATCACCATGGCGCGGGGGTGTTGCCCCTCTTGTGCCAGGTGGCGGTACCAGGAGGCGTTGTCCTTGTACTTGGTGGCTTTCCAGCCGTGGTAGCGTTCAACGAGATAACTGGGCAGCGGCCGCGCGTTTTCCATGATGTCCCTCATTCGCAACTGTTCTCAATCCGCGGTGATAGTCTGGATTCACATAATATTCGAGCGAGAAATGGCCAGCGTCGCAACCATTTGGGAACCGCAATCGGCGAAAGTGTCGCTTGGGCCTTGGGGGGCTTTGGAATACGGGGTGAGACCGTGGAGCATGTGACGCTTCTGAGACAGAGTGAGACGGTGCGGCTTGATCCGGACCGTCTGGATGAACTTTTCCTGCAGCTGGGCCACCAGGCCGCCGAAGACGTGGTGTGCCGCGCGCTGGAGGAACTGGCCGCGCGGCTGACGCATGTCGAGCGGTTCTACCGGCAGGGCAAGATGCGGGACATGCGCAAATGCGCCCGCAGTCTTGGCGCGATTGCCGATCAGCTGGGGATGGAGGCGCTGGCGCGGGTGGCGCGAGACGTGAGCGGCTGTTCGGATGCCGGCGATGCCGTGGCACTTGCCGCGACGCTGGCGCGGCTGTTGCGGGTGGGCGAGGTGTCGCTGACCGAGATCTGGGACGAGCCGGCATATTGATGCGGGCGGGTCGCTGACGGCTGACGGAAGGGCTTGCAGGCGCGGCACGGGCAGCTAGGCTGTGGCGGAAGACGTCACATTCCGGAAAGTCCTGCCTCATGCCTTTAGAATTCGCCCCGGCCGATGCGCCTGCAATCCCGCTTCACGTGATCGCGCAGGACGGGGCCGAGGCCTGGGCCGCCGGCCAGCCCGAGCGTATCGCCACATGGGTGCGCGCGGCGGGGTTCACCGGTGCGCTTGGGGCGACCCTTCTGGTGCCGGGCGAGGACGGGCGGATCGAGATGGCGCTGGCGGGGTATGGCACGCCGCAGGGGCGGGCTCGCGGGCGGTTTCACCTGGCCGGCGTTGCGGCGGCATTGCCTGACGGGGATTACCGCCTCGAGGGATTGCCGGAAGAGCGGGCGGCGGAGGAAGCGCTGGGGTGGTTGCTGGCCTCCTATGCGTTCGACCGGTATCGCGATCAATCCGCGGCCAAGGCCCGGCTGGTGGCGCCCGAGGGGCTGGATGCCGGGCGGCTTGTGGCGATCGCCGCCGGCGAGTGGCTGACGCGCGACCTGATCAATACGCCGGCGGCCGATATGGGGCCGTCCGATCTCGAGGCCGCCTGTGCGGGTCTTGCGAAGGAGTTCGGCGCCGAGATCGACGTGGTTCGGGGCGAGGCGCTGCTGGAAAAGAACTTCCCGATGATCCACGCCGTGGGCCGGGCCGCGGCGCAGGAGCCGCGGCTGATCGACATGCGCTGGGGCGACAAAGGGCCGGCGCTGACGCTGGTCGGCAAGGGCGTGTGTTTCGATACCGGCGGGCTGAACCTCAAGCCCGGCGCGAGCATGGGCCTGATGAAGAAGGACATGGGCGGCGCGGCGACCGTGCTGGGGCTGGCGCGGATGATCATGGCGCTGGAGGTGCCGGTGAAGCTGCGCGTGCTGGTGCCGGCGGTGGAGAACTCGGTCTCGGCCAATGCCTTCCGGCCCGGTGACATTCTGACGGCGCGCAACGGGCTGACGGTCGAGATCAACAACACCGATGCCGAGGGGCGGCTGGTTCTGGCGGATGCTCTGAGCTTCGGCGCCGAGGAGAGCCCGGACCTGATGGTCTCGATGGCGACGCTGACCGGCGCGGCGCGGGTGGCGGTCGGGCCGGATCTGGCGCCCTATTTCACCGATGACGGCGCGCTTGCCAGCGCGCTGGACAAGGCGGGTGAAACCGTGGCCGACCCGGTCTGGCGGCTACCCTTCCATGCGCCTTACGAGACGATGATCGAGCCGGGCATTGCCGATCTCGACAACGCGCCCAAGGGCGGGTTCGGCGGGGCGATCACGGCCGCGCTGTTCCTGCGGCGCTTTGCCGGGGAAACCCGTTACGCGCATTTCGACATCTATGGCTGGAGCACCGGCAACGGCCCGGCCCGGCCCAAGGGCGGTGTCGGCATGGGGGCGCGTGCCCTGCTCGATGCCCTGCCGGGAGTTCTGAGCCTGTGAGCCGCGTCATGTCTTCATCTTGCCAGAAATACTCCGGGGTGAATTGGCCGCAGGCCAAGAGGGGCAGCGCCCCTGAGGCACCATGACCGATCCGCGCCGACACCCCGCCAATGGCCGCGTCGCCGCCTTGCGTCTGCAGGGCAAGGTCGAGGCCGCCACGTTCGTTGAAGGCACGACCCGGCGGGTCGTGGTGCCCGTGGCCGACCTTCTGCGCGAGCCGGGCGGTGCCCGGGACCGGCAGCTTCTTCTGGGCGACGCCGTTGCCATCTACGAAGAGCGAGAGGGCTGGGCCTTTGCCGAGGCGGAGAAGGATGGGTACACGGGCTACGTTCGGGCCGACCAGCTATCGGATGTGCCGGCGCCGACGCATCGGGTGACCGCGCGGGCCACGCATTTGTACCGGTCGCCGGATTTCAAGACGCGGGAGCTGGCGGCGCTGAGCCACGGCGCCTTGCTGACGGTCACCGGGCAGGAGGGCCGTTTCGCGGCCACGTCGCAGGGGTTCGTGCCGTCGGTGCACCTGTCGCCGGTCGAGGAGATGGGCCAGGACCCGGTCGACGTGGCCGAGGTATTCCTGGGCACGCCGTATCTCTGGGGCGGGAACACGAGCTATGGGATAGATTGTTCCGGCCTTGTGCAGATGGCGTGCCTAGCGTGCGGTATCGAGTGCCCCGGCGACAGCGACATGCAGGAGGCCGAGCTGGGGCAGGCGTTGCCCGAGGATGCCCCGTTGCAGAGGGGTGACCTGTTGTTCTGGAAAACCCATGTCGCGTGGGTGGCGAACAGGGACACGCTGTTGCATGCCAATGCCAACAGCATGGCCACGAGTTTCGAGCCGCTGGAAGCGGCCGTGAACCGGATCGAGGCGCAGGGCGATGGCCCGGTGACCTCGCGCAAGAGACTGGGAGAGTTTTGATGAGCGATCCGTTCTTTCACCCCGTTTCGGGGTTCGACCTGCCGCGGTTTGCTGGGGTGCCGACCTTCATGCGGCTGCCCTACGTGCCGCCGGAGCATGCGCGGTTCGGCGATGTCGAGGTCGGCCTGATCGGTGTGCCGTGGGACAGCGGCACGACGAACCGCCCCGGCCCGCGCCACGGGCCGCGGCAGTTGCGCGATGCCTCGACCATGATCCGGGCGCAGCACCCGACGAGCGGGATGCGCCCGTTCGAGACCGTGAATTGTGCCGATCTGGGCGACGTGGGGCCGAACCCGGCGGATATTCCCGACAGCATGGAGCGGATCACCGCCTTCTACGACAAGGTGATGGGGGCCGGGATCGTGCCGTTGACGGGCGGGGGCGATCACCTGACATCGTTGCCGGTTCTGCGGTCGGTGGCAAAGGAGGGCCCGGTGGGGATGGTGCATTTCGACAGCCATACCGACCTGTTTCATTCCTATTTCGGGGGGACGATGTACACCCATGGCACCCCCTTCCGCCGCGCGGTGGAGGAGGGTTTGCTCGACCCGAAGAAGGTGGTTCAGATCGGCCTGCGCGGCACGATGTACGACACCGAGGACCGGGATTTCGCCAAGGCGAACGGCATCCGCCTGATCCTTGTGGAAGAGTTCCACGAGCGGGGCGTGGCCGACGTGATGGCCGAGGCGCGCGAGATTGCCGGGAGCGGGCCGACCTATGTGAGCTATGACATCGATTTCGTCGACCCGACCTTTGCGCCCGGCACCGGCACGCCCGAGGTGGGGGGGCCGAATTCCTACCAGGCGTTGCAGGTGGTGCGGGAGCTGGAGGGGCTGAATATCGTGGGCGCCGACATGGTCGAGGTGTCGCCGCCCTTCGACCCGTCGGGGGGCACGGCGTTCCTTGGGGTGTCGATCATGTTCGAGCTGCTTTGCGTGATGGCCGGCCAGATGAAGGGCGCCGGCGCATGAGCGAGGGGCCGAACAGGGATCAGGCGGAGTTCTGGTCGTCGGAGTCGGGCAACAAGTGGGTCGAGAACGCGGCCGTCCTCGATGCGGCGATGGCGCCGGCTTTGGATTGCGTTCTCGAGGCTGCGGCGTTGCAGCCGGGCGAGCGGGTGCTCGATATCGGCTGTGGCACCGGGGCGAGCACGCTGGCGGCGGCCGCGGCGGTTGGGCCGGATGGCCGGGTGACGGGCGCGGATATCTCGCCGGTGATGCTGGAGGGGGCGCGGAAACGGGCGGACGAGGCCGGGTGCGCGACGGTCGATTTCGTTGTTGCCGATGCGCAGACGCATGGGTTCGAGCCGGGGGCGTTCGATGCGATGATCTCTCGTTTCGGCGTGATGTTCTTTGCCGATTCCGTGGCAGCGTTTGCGAACATGGCCAAGGCGATGCGGCCCGGCGGGCGGATGCATTTCGTCTGCTGGAGCGGCTTGCAGGAAAACCCGTGGTTTTCCCTGCCCCGGCAGGTGGCGGTCGACCGGCTGGGCGCGCCGGAGCCTGCCGACCCGCGCGCGCCGGGGCCGATGGCCTTTGCCGAGCGGGACTATGTGACCGGTATCCTGGAACAGGCCGGGTTGGCGGAGGTTTCCTCGCAAGAGGTTTCCGTCGACCTCACGCCCTTGGGTTCGGTCGAGGAGGTGGCGAAGTTTGCCGCGCATGTGGGCCCGGCCTCGCGCATCCTGAAGGAGAAGGAGGGCACGGCCGAGGATGCGAAGGTGATCGTCGAGGCGCTGAGCGAGAAGATGCAGGCCTTTGCCACGCCAGACGGTGTGCGCGTGCCGGCGACGCTCAACCTCTATTCCGCGATACGGGCCTAATCCAGCGCCAGCTGGCGTAGGGTTCCGCCGGAGAGTTCTTCCGAGAATGGCACCGGCAGCGGGTTCTTCCCAAGCCGGGCGCGGTAGATCGGCAGGCTTTCGGCGACGCGCATCACGTAGTTCTGGGTTTCGCGGAAGGGGATGTGCTCGATCCAGTCGATGATGTCGCGCTCGCCCTGCCGGGGGTCGCCGTATTCCTTCATCCAGCGCAGCGGGCGGCCCGGCCCGGCGTTGTAGCCTGCCGAGACCATGACGATATTCCCGTCGAACCGGTTGACCAGCTGGGCCAGGTAGGCCGAGCCGAGCGTCGCATTGTAGCGCCAGTCGGACAGCACGCGAGAGCGGGTGTGCTGGATGCCAAGGGACCGGGCCATGTCGGAGGCGGTGCCCGGCATGAGCTGCATGAGGCCTTGCGCGCCTGCGCCGCTTTGGACGCGGTGGTCGAATTCGCTTTCCCGGCGGGCGATGGCGAGGGCCAGTTCGACGGGAACGGGCAGGTCCATCTGCCGCATCGGGTGGAGGGCGTAATAGGGCCCGGGCACGACGAGGCCGCGCTGGGCGGCGGCCTTGCCGACCATGACCTCGAGATGGGGCTCGTCAAGGGTGTCGAGGGCATGGCCGAGGCGGTTGATCTCGTCTTCTTCCAGCGTGTCGGTCAGGGCCACGAAGAACTGTTCGGCCAGAGAGATGCGGTCGGTGCTGAGCAGCAGAACGCCCGCCTTGAAGAGCGGAGACTGGGCGAAGGGGGCGTTGCGCCAATCGGGATCGGGGGCCGCGCCGGCCAGGGCCGGGTCGGGGGGCATGCCGGCGCGTTCGGCGGCCAGAAGGCCGTAGAAGCTGGTCTGGTATTCGCCGCCGAAGGCGTAGGAGAGCTGGGCCGCTTCGGTGTCGCCGAGGGCATCCTGGGCGCGGCCGATCCAGTACCCGGCGCGGCCCAGCGAGATGGGCGTTTCGACCGCCGCGCGGAACCGCTGGAAATGGTCGAGGGCCAGTTCGGGCGCCTCGAGATAGGTGAGCGCCAGGTAGCCCGACAGCCATTCGAGATCGGCGTAGTTGGACCCGTCGACCAGCTGGTGAATCGCGGCGAGCTGATAGGCGGTGTCGATATCGCCCTCGCGCATCTTCGAGCGGGCGAGGTAGCGCCGCCATCCGGCCCAGCGGTCGGGCTCGCCAAGCCCGTCTTCGATCTTGCTCTGCTTGATCATCAGGGCAATCGCGTCGTCGCTGCGGCCCTTCTTGATATGCTGGTTGAAACGCTCGTAGGCGATGCCGGCATCGGTGGCGCCGCCCTCGGGCAGGTCGCTGTCCTTCAGGGCTGTGCCGCGCTCGATCTTCTGACGGGCCTCGACCAGCGCGCGGGTTTCCTTGCTGACCAGCGGCAGCATCTGCTGCACGTCGCGCAGGCCGCGCCAGACCGCCATCTGCATCCGCGACTCGTGATGCGGTTTCAGGAGATCGGCATGGGCGTCGAGGAAGGCGTTATGCTCGGCGGTCGAAAGGTCCATCGTGCGCCATGCCAGAACGACCGTGGCGGCGGCCTCGCCTTCCTGGCCGCGGGCGGTCAGGGCGCGGGCGTAGTTCAGAACGCCTTCGCCGGTCTGGGGGCGGTAATCGCTGTAGAAGGCCAGAACGTCGTCGAAATCGGCGTGGGTCATCACCTCTTCGCTGCGCTTGCGCAGGTAGGAGATGCCGGGCCAGTCGGGATGCTCTTCGACGAAGGCCAGAACCTCTTCGGGTGTTCCGCGCCCTTCGCGCAGACGAATCCACTCGATGATGGACACGGCGGCGGGGCCGTCCCGCTCGGCGATGCGGCTGGCGGTGTCCCAGCGGCCGTTCCGGATTGCGTCGAAGGCGCTTTGCAGGGGACGTGGCGCGATTCGCACGTCTTCCTCCTGTGCCGGCGCCGCGGCGGACAGGCTCAAAAACATCAACAAGGCAGCGAGGCAACGCATCATGGCTTGCATTTCCGGCCCATGCAAAGGATAGACACGCCCAGCCTAAGCGCGCGGCGAGGGACAAGTCCACTCACAAGCTTGGCAGATGGGCGGCTTGCCGCTAGTGTCGCGCGCGTTTCACCGGGCCCTGGCCCAACTGTAACGCAAATCAATGGAGCGTGTCATGTTCAAAGGATCTTTTCCTGCCCTGGTCACGCCGTTCAAGAACGGCGAGCTGGATCTTGAGACGCTCAAGAAACTCGTGGAATGGCATATCGCCGAAGGCAGCCACGGCCTTGTGCCCGTGGGCACGACCGGTGAAAGCCCGACGCTGACCCATACCGAGCACGAAACCGTGGTCGAGGAAGTGGTGCGCGCGGCGGCGGGCCGGGTTCCGGTGATTGCCGGGGCCGGATCGAACAACACGGTCGAGGCGATCCGCTTCATGCAGCATGCCGAGAAGGTCGGCGCCAATGCGGCGCTGGTGGTAACGCCCTATTACAACAAGCCCACCCAGCGCGGGCTGATCGCGCATTTCACCGCGTTGCACGATTGCTGCGAGCTGCCGATCATCATCTACAACATTCCCGGCCGCTCGGTCGTCGACATGACGCCGGCGACGATGGGCGAGCTGGCGAAACTGCCGCGGATCATCGGGGTGAAGGACGCCACCGGCGACCTGGCCCGCGTGAGCGACCAGCGGATCACCTGCGGCAAGGAGTTCGTGCAGATCTCGGGCGAGGACGCCACGGCGCACGGGTTCAATGCGCAGGGCGGCGTGGGCGTGATCTCGGTCACGGCCAACGTCGCGCCGCGGATGGTGGCGGATGTGCAGGAGGCCTGTCTTGCCGGCGACTACCAGAAGGCGCTGGAGACGCAGGATCGGCTGATGCCGCTGCACAAGGCGATCTTCACGGAGCCGGGGCTGGTGGGTGTGAAATACGCGATGTCGCTTGTGGGGCTTTGCAGTGACGAGGTGCGCTCGCCTTTGACGGGGCTGAGCGACGAGACCAAGGCGCTGGTCGAGGACGGCATGCGGCACGCGGGGCTGATGAACTGAGGCCGTAGGGTGGGTGCGAACCCACCGCTTTCCGTATCGCGAGCGTGGCGTGGGGTGGGTTTCACCCACCCTGCGGGCTATCGATTGACTTCGATCTCGTAGAGCTCTTCCATCATCGTCTTGCCAAGCTCGTCGCGCAGGGGCTGAAGCTCGGCGTCGATGGCGGGGAAGTCGACCGCTTCGGCGGATAGCCGGTTCTGTGACAGGGCGGCGGGCAGGGAGTCGATGAACTCGATCCGCAGGGCCGTGGGCGGGTGGGAATTGTCGACGCGCTTTTTCTCACGGGCGGCCTCGGTAAGGTAGCGCGCGGCGGTTTCGGGGTCGGCATCGGAGACGGCGCGGCCCATGTGATCGAAGATCCGCGCGCCCTGATCCCCGGTATAGGGGTAGAGGTCGACGATGCTGCGTTCTGAAAGATCGGCGCGGGTGAAGGCCTCGAGCATGGAGATGACCGGTTCGGCCCCGGCGACGCGCATGGCGTGGGCGTCGGCGCGGTATTCCGCACGCTGCGACTCGAAGAAGGCGAAGCGGGAGAGGGCGCGCTGGTAGGTGCCGATCATCATGGCGGCGACAATCTGGGTCAGGTGACCCTCGTTGTAATAGTAATAGGCATCCAGTTCGAACGTGTCGTACCAGTTCGACAGGACCGAGTACGCGCTTGCGAAGACGCCGGAGCGCATCGGATCCTCGTTCACCTTATGCGCCATTTCATGCGCCAGAACGGCGATGCGCTCCTCGGGGTCGAGTGCGGCCCAGAGCGGCAGGCCGATGCCGAGCACCCATTCCTGCCGCCGGGAAAAGCGGGCGCGGTACTGCGTGATGTAGGCGTTGAAGTCCTCATCGAGGTGGATGCCGTCAGGGGCCGTGGTGTGAAGCTTGGCGGCTATCCTGTCGAGCAGGGCAAACAGCCTGGGCAGGTCATCGCGCCGGTAGGTTTTCGACTGGTTCCTGTGGCGAGGGGGCAGAAGGGTGAGGCCGAACCCGATCAGGATCAGGCCGACTATGATGGGGCCGATATCGGGATAGGCGACGATGATCAGCGCCACGCCGCCCGCGACGCAGAGATATGGGGTCGCCAGCAGCAGGAAGGACAGGGCCCAGCCCAGCGCGAGGCGGCCGGTCATGCGCGGGCGGGAATGATCGACCTCGCGTTTTGCCTGTTCGAGAAGCCGGTCGGCGAACCGCGCCTGCCAGCGGTCAATCAGGGGTCCGATCATGGGGCGCCGTCCAAGCCTTGGGTTCCGGGGTGTCAGGCTACGAAGGCGGGCCCGGAAGCGCAAGCGCGACGCGGGCGGTGGCGGGCGAGGAACGTCCCGGGTCAGGCCCGGGACGGTATGTGCGATGCGGTGGCCCGTTGCGCCCTAGTCGACCCGACGGACCAGGAGCTGGTTGCCCGGCCCGGTCTTCGTTTCGAAGACCTTCAGTTCCTTGACGAGGTCGCTGAGCTTCTTCTTGCCGTAGCTGCGGGTGTCGAAGTCGGGCTTGTCGGCCTGGATCTGCTGGCCGATGCGACCCAGGGGGAACCAGTCGTCGTCCTGGTCGATCTTTTCCATCGCGTCGGTGATGAGTTTGCGGGCCTCGCCCACGCGGCGGGTGTCGAGCCCCTGCTTCTTGGTCTCGGCGGTGTCGCTTTCGTCAGAGATGTTCTCGATCGCGACGAAGCGGTTGCAGGCGTTCTTGAGCGCGTCGGGCGCCTTGGCCTCGCCGATGCCGATGACGGTCAGGCCCTGTTCGCGGATGCGGCTGGCCAGGCGGGTGAAATCGCTGTCGGAGGAGACCAGCACGAAGCCGTCGAAATGGCCGGCGTGCAGGATATCCATCGCGTCGATCACCAGCCCGATATCCGAGGCGTTCTTGCCCTTGGTGTTGGCGGTCTGCTGGTGCTGGACGAGGCCGAGCTTCTGGGCGGTCTTGGTCCAGCCGGAGAGCTGCTGGTTCGACCAGTCGCCATAGACCCGGCGCAGGCCGGGCTCGCCGTAGGAGGTCACCTCCCGCAGGATCGCCTCGGCATATTTCGAGGGCACGTTGTCGGCGTCGATCAGCACTGCGAGGAGCTGGGATTTCTCGGGCATGGGGGCCTCCTTTTCCCGGGGACCATGCCTGAATGCGGCGGCGGCGGAAACCGGAAACCTTGAACCGGGCGGTGTTCCGGGGCGTGAAACGCAACCGGCCACCGCCGGGAGGTGCGGTGGCCGGTGCGGCGGTGCTCTCAGGACAGGGTCAGGCCTTTTCGCCGATCTTGTCCTGAGTCTTGGTGTCGAAGTCGCTGGCGTCGTGGCGTTCGTGCAGCTGTTCGCTCGGTTCTCCGGAGGTCTTGTTGACCATGCGGCCGCGGGACACGCCCGGGCGCTTGTCGAGCTTCTTGGCCCAGGCCATCAGGTTTTCGTACTCATGCACGCTGAGGAACGTGGCCGCGTCGCCATAGGCCCGGCCGAGGGCGAGGTTACCGTACCAGGGCCAGATCGCCATGTCGGCGATCGAGTAGTCGTCGCCGGCGATATAGGGCTTGTCGGCGAGCTCGCGGTCGAGCACGTCGAGCTGGCGCTTGGTTTCCATGGCGTAGCGGTTGATGGGGTATTCGTATTTCTCGGGCGCGTAGGCGTAGAAATGCCCGAAGCCGCCGCCGAGGAAGGGCGCGCTGCCCATCTGCCACATCAGCCAGTTGATGACCTCGGTGCGCTGCGGGCCGCTGGCGGGCAGGAACGCCCCGAATTTCTCGGCCAGGTGCATCAGGATCGAACCGCTTTCGAAGACGCGCAGGGGTTTGTCGCCGGTGTGGTCGACCATTGCCGGTATCTTGGAGTTGGGGTTGATCTCGGTGAAGCCGCTGCCGAACTGGTCGCCATCGCCGATATTGATGAGCCAGGCGTCATACTCGGCATCGTGGCCGGCGGCGAGCAGCTCTTCGAGCATGATCGTGGCCTTCACACCGTTGGGCGTGCCGAGGGAGTACAGCTGGAAGGGATGCTTGCCGACCGGCAATTCCTTGTCATGCGTGGGGCCGGCGATGGGGCGGTTGGTCGAGGCGAACTGACCGCCGCTTTCCTTGTCCCAAGTCCAGACCTTGGGCGGGGTGTATGTGTCGTCGCTCATCTCTCGCTCCTTCGGAGTGTGGGTTTTCCCAGAGGTAACCAGATGACGTTGCGATGCAAGGTGCAGGTGCGCACAAGAAGCCGTGCATTGTGCGATTTTCACCTCTCCCAACCGATCTCGAGCTCGGCCGGTTCCCGCCGATCACGCGATAACTACAATCGGACACGAGCGCGTCAAACCCCTTCAAACAAGGGGGGCGGGTCGCCATCTCGGGGCTCCGGGCAGAAAACCCCCGCTTCCCGGAGATTGGAGATTTTCATGATTATCAAGCTTCGCAAATACATGTTGGCCGGTGTCACCGCATCGGCCGTCGGTGTCGCCGGTCTTGCCGCCACGCCGGCCGTGGCAGACAACGATACCGCCAAGTACATCGCCGGCGCCGCCGCGGTGGCCATCATCGGGGCCGCGATCGCGGACTCGAACGATGACCGGTATTACGACAACCCGCGCTATTCGACCCGTGGCCGCTATCAGCGGAACCACAACCGGTACAACCGTTACAACGGGTATCGTGGCCATAATCGCGGGTACCATGGCGGGTACAACCACACCCACACCCGTGGCGACCAACGTCACTACGACCGGTAACATACGATTGCACCGGGGCCGGCATTGCCGGCCCCGCAGCATTCTGCCCAAAGGCCATCGATTCCCTTTCCGGCCTTGGCTGCTGTCGATTTGACCCCATATACTGCTTTACGCGGGGTGAGCCCCGCGACATCCCAGCACGGGAGATCAACCATGAAACTCACTTTGAGAAACAGCTTTCTGGCCGCGGCCGCCGTGGCGGCGATCGGGTCTGTCGGCCCGGGCGCGACCCCTGCGAAAGCCGATCCGAATATCGGCAACATCGTCGGCCGCATCATAGATCATGCCCTCGACCGGAACGACTGGCGCCGGGGCTACAACCGCCGGAGCCGTCATTCCCATGACCGGTATTACGATGATGACTGGGACGAGCACCGTCGGCGCCATCTGCAGCACAACCCCTACAGGATGGAAACGCGCGGGCTGTACCGCCCGGGCTATGACATCCGCGGCGTGCTCGACAACAACTACTCGGGTCACCGTCACTGACGGTCACTGACCGGAGGTCGTGAACGGTAAACGGGCGCGCCACTGCCTGGCGCGCCCGTTTGTCGTCGTGTCCTGGCGCGGTCTCAGTAGACCACGACGCTGCGGATCGACTCGCCGGCATGCATCATCTCGAAGCCCTTGTTGATCTCGTCGAGCTTCAGGGTGTGGGTGATCATCGGGTCGATCTCGATCTTGCCCTGCATGTACCAGTCGACGATCTTGGGCACGTCGGTGCGGCCGCGGGCGCCGCCGAAGGCGGTGCCTTTCCAGACGCGGCCGGTGACCAGCTGGAAGGGACGGGTCGAGATTTCGGCGCCGGCCGGGGCCACGCCGATGATGATGCTCTCGCCCCAGCCCTTGTGGGCGCATTCCAGCGCGTCACGCATCACTTTCACGTTGCCGGTGGCGTCGAAGGAATAGTCGGCGCCGCCGCCGGTGAGCTCGACCAGGTGGCCGACAAGGTCGCCGTCAACGTCGTTGGGATTGACGAAATCTGTCATGCCGAAGCGGGTGGCCATCTCGACCTTCGAGGGGTTGAGGTCGACGCCGACGATCTGGTCGGCGCCCGCCATGCGCAGGCCCTGGATGACGTTGAGGCCGATGCCGCCGAGGCCGAAGACCACGCAGCGCGAGCCCAGTTCGACCTTGGCGGTGTTGATGACCGCGCCGATGCCGGTGGTCACGCCGCAGCCGATGTAGCAGATCTTGTCGAACGGCGCGTCCTTGCGGACCTTGGCGAGGGCGATTTCCGGCAGCACGGTGTGGTTCGAGAAGGTCGAGCAGCCCATGTAGTGCAGGATCGGCGTGCCATCGAGCATGGAAAACCGGCTGGTGCCGTCGGGCATGACGCCCTGGCCTTGCGTCGCGCGGACGGCCTGGCAGAGGTTGGTTTTCGGGTTGAGGCAGTAGTCGCATTCGCGGCATTCGGGCGTGTAGAGCGGGATCACGTGATCGCCGGGTTCGAGCGAGGTGACGCCGGGGCCGACCTCGACCACCACGCCCGCGCCCTCGTGCCCGAGGATCGCCGGGAAGGCGCCTTCGGGGTCGGCGCCCGAGAGGGTGAAATCGTCGGTGTGGCACAGGCCCGTCGCCTTGATCTCGACCAGAACCTCGCCGGCTTTCGGGCCGTCGAGATTCACTTCCATGATTTCCATCGGCTTGCCCGCTTCGAGGGCCACGGCGGCGGTGGTGCGCATTGTCGGTCTCCCAAATTGATTTGCCGCGACTTTGGTGGAAAGCCGCGCGGTTTTCAATACAAGGCCTTGGCGGACTTGAAAGCGGGTTTCCCCGTCACGACCTTCCTTTTGCACAGAAATGGAAGGATGACACCATGCGCTTCGCGACACTCGCCGTGGCACTTGCGGCACTGGGGGCCTGTGTGCCCGCTGACGGTCAGGAGGATGGCGCGCCGTCCTGTGGCGCGGAGGCGCTGCAGCCGCTGGTCGGGACGCCGGCCGCAGAGCACGATTTCGCCGAGGGCGCCCGGATCATCCCGCCGGGCACGGCTGTGACGATGGATTACCGGTCAGATCGGCTGAACGTGGAAACGGATGATGCCGGCGTGATCACGCGGATTTACTGCGGCTGAACGATTGTCTGGCGTGGTACAGTGAGTACTTGGGGAACAGTGAAAGTGGGCGCGTGCCCGGCTTTCATTGTTCCAAAAATACTCACTGCGCGTCGCTCTCCTCGCGCGATGCCGTGAGGGGAGGACTCGACTCGGGGCGGGGTGCGATCTAGGTTAGAACAAAACATGAACAAAAATGTTCGCCCGCTGCCGCCATGTCTGTTCGCCGTATTCTTTCCGTCTGGTTTCCCCGGCTCGGGGCCGAGCGCCTTTTGCGGCGCATGGGCCCGGTGGAGGATGTGCCGTTTGCCGTGGTGCGCGATACCGGGCAGATGCAGGTCGTCTCGTCTCTGTCGGCGACGGCCGAGGCGGCGGGGGTGCGCGTGGGGCAGCCGCTGCGGGATGCCCATGCGATCTGCGGGCAATTGGCGACCCGGTTGCAGAATCCGCAGGCCGAGGCCGATTTCCTGCAGGCGCTGAGCCGGTGGGCGGGGCGGTTTTCCCCCTGGGTGGCGGTGGACGGACGGGATGGGTTGATGATGGATATCACCGGCTGCACGCATCTGTTCAGCGGGGAGGCGGCGATGGTGGCCCGCATGGTGGGTGAGGCCGAGGCGCTGGGGCTGAGCGCGCGCTGCGGGCTGGCCGATACGGTCGGCGCGGCCTGGGCGCTGGCAAGGTATGCGGGTGTGGCGCCGGGGCATGAACGGTCGGGCGATGCCATCGACCAGGAGGCGCGCGCCACCCGCTCGCGGGCGGCGAAGAAGCGGCATTGGGAACGGGGCGGCGCGGCGCCGTTGCCGGGGGGCGCGGGCACCGATCTGCCCGGCATCGCCCCGCCGGGGAAGGCCTATACGCTGCTGGCGCCGTTGCCGGTGGCGGCCTTGCGGCTGGAGCCCGGTCAGGCCGAGGCGCTGGCGCGGGTCGGGCTGCGCCGGGTGGGCGACCTGCTGGGCCAGCCGCGCGCGCCGCTGGCGCGGCGGTTCGGGCGGGGGCTGGTGCTGCGGCTCGATCAGGCGGTGGGGGCGGCGCCCGAGCCGGTGTCGCCCGCCGGGGAGGTGCCGCGGTTCGCCACGCGGCTGACCCTGCCCGAACCGATCGGGCTGGCGGATGACATGCTGGCCGCGCTCGACCGGCTGGTGCCGCGGCTCTGCGAGTTGCTGCGCGACAAGGGGCAGGGCGCGCGGCGGGTGAGGTTGCAGGCGTGGCGGGTGGATGACACGATGCAGTGGCTTGACGCCGGGCTGGCCCGCGCCGCGGACGAGCCCGACCGCATCCGCCCGCTGCTGGCGCACCGGATCGAAGAGATCGACGCGGGGTTCGGCATCGAGATGCTGCGGCTCGAGGCGGTGCAGACCGAGGCCCTGCACCCCCGCACCATGACCGGCCACATGGAGGCCGCCGCCGCCAACCGCGCCCGGTTGGATGGCGGGGCGCAGATGGACGACCTGATCGGCCGGATCGGCGGGCGGCTGGGGATGGAGACGATCACCCGCCGTCACCCGGTTGGCAGCCATGTGCCCGAGAAGACCGCGCAGGTGCTGGCCGCCGCATGGTCGGAGCCGGCCGGGCCGTGGCCCGCGCCGGCCGCGCCGCGCCCGCTTTTGCTGTGGCGGCCCGAGCCGGTGATGGCGCCCGACGCCCCGCGCCTGGCCGGAGAGTTCCGCTGGCGCGGGCGCACCCACCGGCTGGCCGAGGCGCGGGGGCCCGAGCGGATCGCGCCGGAATGGTGGCTGGACGACCCCGACTGGCGCAGCGGGGTGCGCGATTACTGGCAGGTGATCACCGAAGCGGGCGAGCGGCTGTGGCTGTTCTATGCCCACGGCGCCGCGCTGAGTTCCGGCTGGTTCTGCCAGGGCCGCTTCGCGTGAGCGGGGCGGTCAGGCTTTCGACCGGCGTTCCCGCCAGAGGGTGAAGAGCCCCGCCGCCACGATCAGCACCGTGCCGAGGGCGACGTTCATGCGGATCGTCTCGTTGAAGACGAGGATGCCGAGGATGCTGGCGAAGACGAGCTGGAGATAGGCGAAGGGCTGAACCGCGCTGGCCTCGGCCATCTCGTAGCACTTGATGAGCGTGTAATGCCCCAGCGCCCCGGTGATGCAGAGCAGGATCATCCAGGCCCAGTCGGGGCCCGACATCGGCTCCCAGAACCAGGCACCGATGGCTGTCATCGCGACCATGCCGACGGTGCCCGTCCAGAAGAAGCTGGTGGCGGCGCTGTCGCGCAGGCCGACATAGCGGGTCAGGAGCCCGTAGAGCGCGAACATCAGCGCCGCGATGAGGGGCACGACCGCTTCGGGCTGGAAGACGCCGGCGCCGGGTTCGAGGATGATGAGGATGCCGAAGAAGCCGACGCCGATGGCGACCCAGCGTCGCCAGCCGACGCGTTCGCCCAGCACCGGGCCGGAGAGCGCCGCGATGAGCAGCGGGTAGCAGGCGAAGACCGCGTGGCTCTCGACCAGCCCCAGCAGGGTGAAGCCGAAGACCATGACGCAGATTTCCGCCACGAGCAGCAGCGCCCGGAACGCCTGCACCCACGGCACCGAGGTGGCCGCTGCCGCCCGCATGCCGCCGGCCTTGCGGCTGGCCACCGAGATGACGAAGGCCGCGAAGAACCAGTAGCGGATCATCACCACCATGTAGACGTTGTATTCCGATGCGAGGTGGCGCGAGAGCCCGTCCTGAGCGGCGAAGATGAAGGTCGTGACGACCATGAACAGGATGCCGGCGCGGGTGTTCTGTTCGCTCATGAGGGGGCTTTCAGGATGCGGGTTTCACGGCACGGGTCATGTGCCTCTTCCGGCCATAGCCGGGAATGCGGGTGACTTCAAACCCTGCGGATTGCAGCCCGCGGCGGACGAAGCCGGCGGCGGTGTAGGTGGCGGCCGTGCCGCCGGGCGTGGTGTGGGCGAAGACCTGTTCCATCAGCGGCTCTTCCCAGAGCTCGGGGTTCCGGGCCGGGGAGAAGCCGTCGAGGAACCATGCGTCTGCGCGGCCGTCCCAGCCCGGCAGGGTGGTGCGCGCGTCGCCGGTGACGAGGTGGAACTCGAGGCCGGGCAGGGTGATGTACTCGGCGCCCCAGTGCGGGGCCAGGTCGGCGGCGAGGCCGGAGAGGGCGGGAAAGGCCCCCTGGGCGCGGCGCATCTCGTCAGGGGTGATCGGGAAGGCCTCGAAGCTGGTGTAGCGCAGGTTGCCCTCCTGGCCGCTGTCGCGCCATGCCTGAAGGGCGGCGAGCAGGTTGAGGCCGGTGCCGAAGCCCAGCTCGGCCACGTGGAACCCGAAGCGGAACCGGTCGGGCAGGTCGTTGCCCGACAGGAAGACGTGGCGGGTTTCCTCCAGCCCGTTTTCGAGGCTGAAATACGGGTCGTCGAAGCGCGTAGAGACCGGCACGTCGTCGCGCCAGTCGAGCGGTGTGGAGTTTTCGGATACCGGTTTCACGCGCGTCCTTTCGTGGCGAGGCGGATATACAGTGCGCTTCGCCCATGCGATAACCCGCGCGACACTGCAAAGGAGCGGAGGAAATGGCAAGTCCGGACGTCACGGTGATGGGGGCGGGCATCTTCGGATTGTCGATCGCGTGGGCCTGCGTGAAGGCCGGGGCGACGGTGCAGGTGATCGACCCGCACGGGCCGGGGGCGGGGGCGTCGGGGGGCGTGGTGGGCGCATTGGCGCCGCACGTGCCCGAGAACTGGAACGACAAGAAGGCGTTTCAGCTGGAGAGCCTGTTGATGGCGGAGGCGTTCTGGGCCGATGTCGCGGAGGCGTCGGGGATCTCGCCGGGCTACGGGCGGCTGGGGCGGATCCAGCCGGTTGCGGATGAGCGTGGGCTGGAGCTGGCTAAGGCGCGGGTGGAAACGGCGCAGGAATTATGGGGCGATGCGGCCGTCTGGGAGGTGATCGCGCCGCCCGACGATAGCTGGGCACCCTATTCGCCGACCGGATACGTGATCCGCGATACGCTGTCGGCGCGGATGCATCCGCGGCGGGCCAGCCAGTCGCTGGCTGTCGCGCTTCAAGCAAAGGGGGCGTGGCTGGTGAAGGAGGGCACGCCCGCCGGCAAGGTGGTGCATGCCACGGGCGTAGCCGGGCTCGAGGAGCTGTCGCGCGAGACGGGCCGCGCCGTGGGCAACGGGGTGAAGGGGCAGGGGGCGCTTTTGCATTTCGCCGCGCCGCATGCGCCGCAGTTGTTCGCGGACGGAATTCACGTGGTGCCGCACGAGGACGGGACCACGGCGATCGGGTCGACCTCGGAACGGGAGTATGCCGATCCTGGCTCCACCGACGAAAAGCTCGACGAAGTGATCGACCGGGCGATGCGGGCGGTGCCGGTGCTGCACGGGGCGCGGGTGGTCGAGCGGTGGGCCGGGCTTCGGCCACGGGCGAAATCGCGGGCGCCGATGCTGGGCGAGCATCCGCTGAAGCCGGGGGATTTCATCGCCAACGGGGGCTTCAAGATCGGCTTCGGCATGGCACCAAAGGTGGCAGAGGTGATGGCGGCGCTTATATTGGAGGGAAGGGACGAGATCCCGGAGGGGTTTCGTCCGCAAGCGTCCTTGTGAGTGAGCCGCGCATGTCCTGCCTTCGTTCCTGTCTGCTGCTTTGTTGTCTGGCCCTGCCCGGTGCGGGCGTGGCGCAGGCCAATACTGCGCCCGCCGATGACAACACGGCGCGCGTGTGGTCGGCGGTGTCGGGCGACGAGGTGATGCTGGATGGTGAAACCTATCGGCTGAGCGGGGTGACCTGCCCCGAGCCGGATACCGAAGACGGGCGGGCGGCGAAGGCGCTGCTCAACACCTTCCTGCGGGGCGGGTATATCGCCTGTCGTGTCGAGGATGGGCGGGCCAGTTGCAGCAAGGAAGGCAACGATATCGCCACGGGGCTGATCCGGAGCGGCTATTGCTCGGGCACGGGCGAGGCGCCGGTGCCCGAGCAGACGGATGTGCTGGCCCGCGACACGCGGCCCGGGTACGCGGCGGGAGATCCTTATGCCGGAGAGTGCGACCCCGGACAGGCCGCCGGCCGGTTCATCGCCCAGTCACAGGCGTTTGCCTGCGACGCGGGCTCGCCCTACAGCACCTGTGACGGGGCGTCGGGCAAGCGGCAGTTCGGGCAGCATGTGGCCGGGTCGGACAATTACCGCTCGACCGGGCAGGCGACGCCGTCCTATCGCCCGGGGCGCTGCAACTAGGCGGCCGTTCCCGTCAGGCATTGGCGCCCGTCGGGCCCGCGCAGCCAGATCGTGCCATCGGATTTCCAGCAGACCTCGGCCGTTTCGAAATGCATCAGGGGTGCCGTCGCGCGGAAGGCGAAGCGGGTCAGTCTACCAAGCTGGCGTTCGGCGAGGAGCATGGCGTATTGCGCCAGCAGGGGGCCGTGGACGACCAGCCCGTCATAGCCCTCGACCTGTTGCGCATAGGGAAGGTCGTAGTGGATGCGGTGGCCGTTGAAGGTAAGCGCCGAGTAGCGGAAGAGCATGGTGGTGTCGAAGCTGACAGGCTCGGCCACGTCTTCGTCGGTCGGTGCCTCGGGCGGGGCGGGTTTCGCGCCGGGCCTGGGATCTTCGCGATAGACGAGATCCTGCCATTCGGCGATGCAGCGCTTGCCGTCCTGCCAGGTTTCGTGCCGCATGGTGACGAAGCCCAGCGGGCCGGAGCGGCCTTCCTTGTGGGCCGTCTTTTCAACGTAACTGATGCGTTTGGCCGGGAGGCCTGCCAGCACTGGTGCCTCGAATTCGAGCTGCCCGCCGGCCCACATGCGCCGGGGCAGGCCCATGTCGGGGATCACGCGGCCCACCTTGGGGTGCCCGTCGCGGCCAAGCTTGGCCGGGGCCTGCGGATCCCAGAAATAGAGCTGGTGGAAGAAGGGCGGCAGGGGGTCGCCCTTTTCGATTTGCGGGTCGTGGCCGAGGGTGGCCTGCATCGCCCGGGCGCGGGCCGGGTCGATGACGTCGGTCAGGGTTTGCACTGGGTCGCTCATGCGGGCAAGCTAGGCGCGAAACGGAATAGCCTCAATCCCAAAGACCATGCCCAGCCTTACCTCTCTCGATCATCTCGTCCTGACGGTGCGCGACATGTCCCGCACCTGCGATTTTTACCGTGAGGTGCTGGGAATGGAGGTTTCGACCTTCAAGCCGGCGGATGGCTCGGAACGGTTTGCCCTGCAGTTTGGCTGTCAGAAGATCAACCTGCACAAGGCCGGGGCGGAGTTCGAGCCGAAGGCGGATGTGCCGCAGCCGGGCAGTGCCGATCTGTGCTTTCTGAGCGAGACGCCGGTGGCCGACTGGGGGGCGCATCTGGAGGGTTGCGGCGTGGAGGTGATCGAGGGGCCGGTCAGGCGCACAGGGGCGACCGGGTCGCTTTTGTCGGTTTACATCCGTGATCCAGACGGGAACCTGATCGAGATATCGAACCTTCAGGACGGGTAGTCGCCCTCGGCAAAGCCTTCGGCGCAGAAGCGGCGGACCTGGAGTGTTTCGCTCCAGTGATCGCGGGGCAGGCCGGCCTTTTGCTTGAGGGCTGACAGGAAGTCTTGCGGCTTGGGCAGGCTGTCCCAGACCATGGGAAGGAAGACGCCGCGGCGCCCCTTGTCGGACAGGATCAGCCCGTCGCGGCCGGGTTTCAGTTGGGCCAGGAGCGCGGCTTCGCTGCCGAACGACATCGGGGCGGAAGGGGAGAGGACGGCGATCTTTATGGTGATCCGGTCAAGCTCGTCCTCGGTGACAGGGTCGAACCGCGGGTCGTCGAAGGCGGATTTCACGGTGTTCTCGACCACGTCGGTGATCAGCGGCTGGTGCGCGGTGAGAGAGCCGATGCAGCCGCGAAGCTGCCCGTCTTTCTGGAGCGTGACAAAGGCGGCGCCGTAGCCGCGCAGGGGTGGGGCGAAGCTGTCGACATTGACCTGCGGGGGTTTGCCCTTGGTGACGCGCGAGACGAGCGTTTGCCGCGCGGCCTTGAGGAGGGCGGTGCGGTGGTCGGGCAGGAATGTCTCGTCTGTGACGTCGAAGAGGGCCCAGGCGCCGTAGCCCACCGTGCGGGAGGTGTCTTTCGTCACGGCGGCGCTGTTGGCCATGCCGAGGCGCTGGATGCGGTTGCCCTGTCCGTAGCCGGACATCATGAAGCCACGGATGGCGGCGGCGCCGCAGGCGTGGGCGCCGGTGATGCCCTCCGGTTTGGCTGTCTCGATCAGTTTGGCGGTTTCGGCGTCGTGTTTTTGCGCTTCGTCGAGGGTGAGGAAGTGACTGAGGTCGCTGGACAGGACGAAGAGCGTGTCGCCCATCGCCGCCAGCGTGTCGATGACCTTGCCCACCTGATCATCGGGCGCGCGGCCAATGACCAGTGGTACGACGAGCGTGCCGGGGTGCATCTGGTGCTGGAAGGGCAGTTGCGTTTCGACGCCATGCTCGCGGTCATGGGCGGCGTCTTCGATATGGGCGAGGGTCTGGTCGACCAGCATGTCGCGCGCCTCGGTGTCGATGGGCAGGTCGAAGCCGGGCAGAGCGTAGCTGTCTTGCGAGGGCAGGGCGATGCCGTTGAAGGCGTGCTGGTGCGAGGGGGAGAGGATGGCGATACGGGCCGGTCGGGCGGTTTCGGTGGCGCGCCACGCCATGCCGGCGAGATGGCCGGAGAAGGGGTAGCCCGCGTGCGGGGAAATGATGGCCTTGGGCGGGGACAGAGCGGCTGTGCCGTTGTCCAGGCAGTCTGCGACGGTTCGGGCCAGGTCTTCCGCCTCGCCCGGGAAAAAGCGACCGGCCACGGCCGAATGTCGCGTCGATATCTGTGTCTGCCTGTTCATCTTGGCCCTTTGATACATACATATGAACCAAACCCAAGGAAGGAAAGACCACGCCCCATGCACCCCGCACGGCACTGGACCGAAGAAGACGATGGCCGGCTGAAATGCACGCTCTGCCCGCGGTTTTGCACCTTGCGGGAGGGGCAAAGGGGCATGTGCTTCGTGCGGATGCGCGAGGGCGACCGGATGGTGCTGGACACCTATGGGCGGTCGACCGGGTTCTGCATCGACCCGATCGAGAAGAAGCCGCTGAACCATTTCCTGCCGGGATCGCCGGTGCTGTCTTTCGGGACGGCGGGGTGCAACCTGGCCTGTAAGTTCTGCCAGAACCACGAGATTTCGAAGAGTCGCGAGGTCGACAGCCTGGCCCATAGTGCCAGCCCCGAGGCGATTGCCCGGGTGGCGCGGGAGAAGGGCTGTGCCTCGGTTGCGTTCACCTACAACGATCCGGTTATCTTTCACGAATACGCGCTAGATACGGCTGCCGCCTGTCGCGAGGCGGGGGTGCGCAGCGTGGCGGTTACCGCCGGGTACATCTGCAAGGAACCGCGGGCGGAGTTCTTCCCGGCGATGGATGCCGCGAATATCGACCTGAAGGGGTTTTCGGAAGGCTTCTATCGCAAGCTGACCGGCGCTCAGATCGGGCCGGTGCTGGAGGCGATCGAATACGCGGTGAACGAAACCGATTGCTGGGTGGAACTGACGACGTTGCTGATCCCCGGCGAGAATGACAGCCAAGGCGAACTGGAGGAGATGTCTCAGTGGGTGGTCGACCGCTGCGGGCCGGATGTGCCGGTGCATTTCACCGCCTTCCACCCCGATCACCGGATGCTCAGCCACCAGCGCACGCCGTTGGAAACGTTGCTACGGGCGCGGCAGGTCGCACAGGCGGCCGGGCTGCGGCATGTCTATATCGGCAACGTGCACCATGAGCCTGCACAGTCGAGCTATTGCAGCGGTTGCGGCGAGAAGGTGATTGGCCGGGACTGGCACGAGCTGTCGGAATGGCGGCTGGATGACACCGGCCACTGCACGGCCTGCGGCACGGTGTTTCCGGGGGTGATCGAAGGGCCGCCGGGCCGCTGGGGGCGCCGGCGGGAGCCTGTGCTGATGCAGGAGGTTTAGGAGACCCGGTCGCGCAGGGCGGTCATCCGGGTGTTCAGCACCTTGAGGTAGCGTTCGTTGAGCAGCCGGTCGTTCTCGTCGAATTCGTCGCCGGCGGTGGCCACGCAGAGCGTGGGCCCGGGCAGCATTTCGGCCTGATGCGGCACGAGGCAGTGGATGACCATGTATTGCCCCGTCTCGCCGCCGGTGCGCCCGGCATTGGCCGACATCACCACCGTGGGCTTGTTCTTGAAGGCGCTGCCCGGCACGCGGCTGATCCAGTCGAGGGCGTTCTTCAGGACGCCGCTGATGCCCTTGTTGTATTCGGGCGAGGAGATCACCACGGCATCGGCCGCCTTGATCTGATCGACCAGTGTCTGAACGCTTTCGGGAATGCCTTCCGCGTCTTCGAGGTCGCCGTCATAAAGCGGCAGGTTCAGGTCGGCCTCGATCACTTCGGCCTGGCCGAAGGCGCGCACGGCCTCGGCCAGAAGCTTGCGGTTGTAGGAGCCTTTCCGGAGTGAGCCGGAAATGGTGAGAAGCTTGAGGTCGGTCATGCGTGTTGTTCCCCTTGGTCAATGTCCCGTTCCTCGCTTATCTGTCACGAGGTGCCGCAAAGGCAACCGGCGGCGGTGCACAGCCTGTGTGTGAGGGCGCGGCAAGGATGGTGGCGGCCACGATAAAAGGACCCCCGGATGCAGGCTGCACCGGGGGCGGAAAAGTTTGTCAGGTTGGAAACTTGGACGCGGCTTACCAGTCGGTCGGGCCCTTGTCGGCAAAGGCGTTGACCAGGAAGTCGATGAAGGCGCGCACCTTGGGCTGGGTGAACCGGCCCGGCGGATAGACCGCGTAGATGCCTTGGGTTTCGTAGGGCAGGTCGGGGATCACGTCGACCACCTGGCCGGCCTTCATGGCGTTGGCGTAGAGGAAGCTGGGCAGGTAGGCGATGCCGAGGCCCGAGATCGCGGCGTTCAGAAGCGACTGGCCGTCATTGACCGACAGCCCGCCGGCGGTGCGCACCTGGCGCTTTTCGCCCGACGGTGCGGTCAGCTTCCAGACAGAGCCGTTGGCCTGGCTGGAATAGTGCAGCAGCTTGTGCTCGTTCAGGTCGTCGATCTTGGTGGGTCGGCCGTACTTGTCGAGATAGCCGGGGCTGGCGATCATGCGCTTGGTGGTTTCCGTCAGCTTGCGCGCCCGCAGCGTGCTGTCTTCCAGCTCGCCGATGCGGATGGCCATGTCGAAGCCCTCGGAGATCAGCTCGACGTAACGGTTGTTCAGCACCATGTTGACGGTGATATCGGGGAATTCCTCGAGGAACTGGCCGAGCACCGGGCTCAGATGATTGACCCCGAAATCGGTGGCGACCGAGATGCGCAGCAGGCCCGACGGGTCGGATTGCATCGAGCTGACCAGGGCGTCGGCCTCTCCGGCGTCGTTCAGCACGCGCAGGGCGCGGTCGTAATAGGCGAGACCGATCTCGGTCGGGCTGACGCGGCGGGTTGTCCGGTTCAGAAGGCGGGCGCCCAGCCGTGCCTCGAGCGACGAGACATGTTTCGATACGGCGGATTTCGAAATCCCCATCTTGCGCGCTGCGTCGGTGAACCCCCCTTGGTCCACCACGGTCGCGAAAGCCTCCATTTCGGTAAGGCGATCCATACTCGGTACCTCTATGCGTTTTTCCTTGAAGCCTTATCTTTTCAAAATCGGGCACAACTGCGGCGCGTGGCCGACAATATCTAGGTTTTCCTTTGCATCGTTCGTGACAGGGAAACAGGGAAACAGCCGTTTCCTATCTGTGGAAATGAATCGCGGTCGCGCTATGATGACGTCGGGGCAATTATGGAGGAAACGATGAGAACTCTGCTCTTGAGCGTTGCGATGACTATCGGTTTGGCGGCGGGCCCGGCCCTTGCGGGGGACACGCCGGCACCGGAGGGCGCCGCGGTTTACTTCGTGAATATCGAGGACGGGGCGACGGTGACCTCACCGGTCACGGTGATCTTCGGGTTGAGCGGCATGGGGGTGGCGCCGGCCGGAACCGAGAAGGAGAATACCGGTCACCACCACGTACTTGTCGACCGGCCGCCCTTCGGCGAGGGGCCGGAGGACGAGGAGATGTCGGAGAGCGGGCTTTTCTCGGATGACAACCACCGCCATTTCGGCGGCGGTCAGACCGAGGTGTCGCTCGAGCTCGAGCCGGGTGAGCACACGCTGCAACTGGTGCTGGGAGACCAGAACCACGTGCCGCATGATCCGCCAGTGACCTCGGAGCAGATCACCATCACGGTGGAATAACGCCGGATCAGAGCGTGGCGGCCAGCCGCGTGCCCTGATCTATGGCGCGTTTGGCATCAAGCTCGGCGGCGACATCGGCGCCGCCGATCACGTGGACGGTGCGGCCCTTTTCCTCCAGCGCGTCGGCCAGACTGCGTTGGCTGAGCTGGCCGGCGCAGAGGACGATGGTGTCGGCCTCGATCAGGGTGGGCTTCTCGCGGGCCTCGCCGAAACTGATATGCAGGCCGTCGGCGTCGATGCGTTCGTAGTTGACGCCCGCGACCATCTCGACGCCCTTCATCCGTAGCGTCGCGCGGTGGATCCAGCCGGTGGTCTTGCCGAGGCGCTTGCCGGGGCGTTCGGATTTGCGCTGCAGGAGCGTGACCTTGCGCGCGGCGGGGTCGGGTTGGGGGCCTTCCGGGGCGAGGCCGCCGCGGTAGTCTGCCGGGTCGCCGACGCCCCATTCCTCTTTCCACTCGGACAGGTTCTCGGTGGGGCTCTCGCCGTCATGGACGAGGAATTCGGCCACGTCGAAGCCGATCCCGCCGGCGCCGACGATGGCGACGCGCTTGCCCACCTTGGCCTTGCCGCGCAGGACGTCGATGTAGTTCAGGACGTTGTCGCCATCCTGTCCTGGGATCTCGGGGTCGCGGGGAATGACGCCGGTCGCGATGATGGTTTCGTCGAAGCCGTCGAGCGTATCGGCGGTGACGTCGGTGCCGAGTTTGACCGTGATTCCAAGCTCTTCGACCATCGTTTCGAACCATGAAACGAAGCCGTGGAATTCCTCCTTGCCGGGGATTTCGCGGGCCATGTTGAGCTGGCCGCCGAGGCGGTCGTCGCGGTCGAAGAGGGTGACGGCGTGGCCGCGCTGGGCGGCGGTCATGGCCGCCGAGAGGCCCGCGGGGCCGGCGCCGACGACGGCGATGGACTTGGGCCGGCTGGCCGGTTCGATGGGCAGCTCGGTCTCGTAGCAGGCGCGGGGGTTGACGAGGCAGGTGGAGATCTTGCCGCTGAACGTGTGGTCGAGGCAGGCCTGGTTGCAGGCGATGCAGGGGGCGATGGTGGCGGCCTTGTTTTCCATGGCCTTTTTCACGAAATCCGGGTCGGCGAGGAAGGGGCGGGCCATGCTGACCATGTCGGCGGCGCCGCCGGAGAGGACGTCTTCGGCCACTTGCGGCGTATTGATGCGGTTGGAGGTGATGACCGGGATGCCGACCTTGCCCATCAGCTTTTTCGTGACCCAGGTGAAGGCCGCGCGGGGGACGGAGGTGGCGATGGTGGGGATGCGCGCCTCGTGCCAGCCGATGCCGGTATTGATGATCGAGGCGCCGGCTTTCTCGACCTCCTGCGCCAGTTGTATCACCTCGTCGAAGGTCGAGCCGTCGGGGACGAGGTCGATCATGGACAGCCGATAAATAAGGATGAAATCGGGGCCGACAGCCTCGCGGACGCGGCGGACGACCTCGAGCGCGAGGCGCATGCGGTTCTCGTAGGAGCCGCCCCAGCGGTCTTCGCGTTTGTTGGTGTGGCGGACGAGGAACTGGTTGATGAGGTAGCCCTCGGAGCCCATGATCTCGACCCCGTCGTAACCGGCCTGCCGGGCGCGGATGGCGGCGGTGGCGATGTCGGCGATCTGCTTCTCGATCCCCTCTTCGTCGAGCTCGTTCGGGGGGAAAGGGGAGATGGGGGATTTGACCGGCGAGGGGGCCACGCATTCCTTGCCATAGGCGTAGCGGCCGGCGTGCAGGATCTGCATGGCGATGAGACCGCCGGCGTCATGCACCCGGTCGGTGACGATGCGGTGGTTGGTGATGTCGTCTTCGGTGTAAAGCCCTGCGGCGCCTGGGAAAACCCCGCCTTCGCGGTTGGGGGCCATGCCGCCGGTGACCATCAGGCCGACCTCGCCGCGGGCGCGGGTGGCGTAGAATTCGGCGACGCGGTTCCAGTCTTTCGTCTCTTCCAGCCCGGTGTGCATCGAGCCCATCAGGACCCTGTTTTTCAAGGTCACGTGCCCGAGGTCGAGCGGGGCGAGAAGGTGGGGATATTGGGTCATGTGCGGCCTCCCGTCATTGGAAGCAACATGGCGCGGGGCGGGCGGAATGTCACCCCGGAACGCTGCGTTAAAGATTGGGGGGAAAGAGGCCGAATGCGACGTCGGTATAACGTCGGTATTTTGTCGGTATTGCGTCGGTGCGGGAAAAGGTTAACGGGCGGCGGTGCTCGTCAGCCCTTGCGGGCTGCCTCGCGGGGGATCAGGCGTCCTTCATCAGTCGGAGGGCGTCGTAGATTGCCGCGTGGGTGTTGCGGGAGGCGACGGCGTCGCCGATGCGGAAGAGCTGGAAGCCTGAAGGCCCGCCGGTGAGGGTTTGGGGTTTGCCCGCGACGAGTGCGTCGTAATCGACGGCGCCGAAGTTTTCGGAGAGCGGCTTCAGTTCGAAATAGAGCTCGTCCATGGGCGTGATGCCATGGTTGACGACGACCTGATCGACGGAGCGTTCACGCGTCGCGTCGGAATAGTCGGAGCCGAGCGTGGCCTTCAGGCGGTTGCCGTCGCGGTCGATACCGGTAAGGCGCCAGGTGACGGTGAAGGTCACGTCCTTGTGCTGCAGCTTGCGGATGAACGGGACGAAGGTGATGCCGGAGACGTCGACAGAGGCGCCCTGGTAGGGGCTGACGACCTCGACTGTCGCACCGGCATCGGCGAGTTTTTCGGCGGCTTGCAGCGCGGCGTAGTCGCCGACCTCGTCGTAGATCAGGACGGTCTCGCCCGGTTTGGCGTCGCCCGAGAGGATATCCCATGTGGTGACCGCGAGATCCTGGCCGTGCTTGACGATATCGGTGTTGGCGAGGCCGCCGGTGGCGAGGACGACGATATCGGGAGAGAGGGCGAGGATGTCGTCAGCCTCGGCATAGGTGTTGTAGCGGAAGGTGACGCCCAGTTTCTCGCACTGGGCGACGCGCCAGTCGATCAGGCCGATCATGTCGGCGCGGCTTTTGGTCTGGGCGGTGAGGCGGACCTGTCCGCCGGGCTGATCGGCGGCCTCGAAGACGGTGACGCGGTGGCCGCGTTCGGCGGCGACGCGGGCGGCTTCCAGCCCGCCGGGGCCGGCGCCGACGATGGCGATGGTCTTGGGCGTGTCGGTCTTGGCGATCTCGTGCGGGAGGAAGGTTTCGCGGCCCGTGGACGGGTTGTGGACGCAGAGCGCCGCCTCGCCGTAATAGGCGCGGCCGAGGCAGTAGGTGGCGCCGACGCAGGGGCGGATGTCGTCTTCGCGGTTCTCGGTGATCTTGCGGACGATATGCGGGTCGGCCATGTGGGCGCGGGTCATGCCGACCATGTCGAGCTGGCCGGTGGCGACGGCGTGGCGGGCGGTGGCGACATCGGCGATCTTGGCGGCGTGGAAGGCGGGCAGGCCCACGTCGTGCCGGATGCGGCCGGCGAAATCGAGATGCGGGGCGGAGCGCATGCCCTGCACGGGGATGACGTCGGCCAAGGCCGCGTCGGTGTGGATGCGGCCCTTGATGATGTTGATGAAGTCGATGAGGCCCGCGTCCTTTAGGCGGCGGGCGAAGGTGACGCCTTCCTCGACCGGGATGCCGCCGGGTTCGCTTTCGTCGGCGACGTAGCGGATGCCGAGGATGAAATCGTCGCCCACGCGCTTGCGGCAGGCGGTGAGCATTTCGGTGGCGAAGCGCAGGCGGTTGTCGAACTCGCCGCCATAGGGGCCGGAGAGGGCGTTGGTCAGCGGGCTGAGGAACTGGTCGGGCAGGTGGCCGTAGCATTCGTATTCGACGCCATCCAGCCCGGCGGCCTTCATCCGTTCGGTGGCGTCGGCGTAGTCGTCTACGATGCGGGCGATATCCCAGTCTTCGGCCACCTTGGGAAAGGCGCGGTGGGCCGGTTCGCGGGAGGGGCCGGCGCCGATTGTGGGAAGCCAGTCGCCGGTGTCCCACCGGGCGCGGCGGCCGAGATGGGTGAGCTGGATCATCACCGCGCAGCCGTGGTCGTGACATTCGTCGGTGAGTTTCCGCATCCAGCCGACGACCGCGTCGTCATAGGCGAGGATGTTGCCGAAGGCCGGGGGGCTGTCGGGGGAGACCACCGCCGAGCCGGCCGTCATGGTGAGGGCCAGCCCGCCTTTCGCCCGTTCCACGTGGTAGGCGCGGTAGCGGTCCTTGGGCATCCCGTCCTCGGTATAGGCGGGCTCGTGGCTGGAGACCATCAACCGGTTCTTCAGCGTCAGGTGTTTGAGCGTGTAGGGCTGGAGGAGGGGATCGGTGCTCATGGATGTCAGGCCGAGGCGGCCCAGTCCCAGTACATGTCGCGGACGCGGCGCGTGACCGGGCCGACCTGGTAGCTGGTGTCGTCGAAGGCCGTGATGGGGGTGACCTTCATCATGTTGCCGGAGAGGAAGATCTCGTCGGCATCGTGGAAGTCTTCGAAGGACATGACGGTTTCGTGGACGGTGACGCCATCGGCACGGAGGTTGGTGATGTGCCGCGCACGGGTGATGCCGGAGAGGAACGTGCCGTTGGGGACGGGGGTGAAGACCTCGCCATCCTTGACGGCGAAGACATTGGCGGTGGCGGCCTCGGCGACGTTGCCGAGGGCGTCGGCGACGAGCGCGTTGGTGAAGCCCTTGTCGCGGGCCTCGGCCAGCATGCGGGCGTTGTTGGGGTAGAGGCAGGCGGCCTTGGCGTTCACCACGGCGTCTTCCAGCACCGGGCGGCGGAAGCGGGTGCGGGTGAGGGTGGCGGAGGCGTCGGGGGCGGCCATGGGGATTTCCTCGAGCGAGATGGCGAAGCCGGTGCGGCTGTCGTCTTTCGGGACGATGGCGGACATGCCGCCGTCGATGGCCCAGTACATCGGGCGGATGTAGATGGCCGCATCCTTGGGGTACATTTTCAGCCCCTCGTGGACGATCTCGACCATTTCGGAGGCCGTGACGGTGGGGGTGACCATCAGGGCCTCGGCCGAGGCGTTGACGCGGGCGCAGTGCTTGTCGAGATCGGGGGTGAGGCCGTGGGCGAGGCGGGCGCCGTCGAACACGTTGGAGCCGAGCCACATGCCATGATCGGCCGCGTTCATCACGGCGATGTCGGCGTCGTGCCAGGTTCCGTTGAAATAGGTCTTGATGTTCGTTCCGGTCGGCATGGGTCGCCCTCCCCTCGTCAATTCGGGCGCAGGTTAGGCCGGGCGCGCGGTGGCGTCCAGAGGCCGGGGGCCGGGAAATGCGGGCTGCGGCGATGGGTGACAGGGTGGCGGTGTCGCGCTAGGGTGCGGCACCGGCACGTGGCCGGGCGCGCGACGGGTTGTTTCATGGGATTGGCAGAGAGTGGCCGGGCTTGGCCCGGACGGTGGGTTCTTGCGCTTGTCGCGACGTGGCTGGCGGGCTGTGCCGAGCCGCCGCCGGAGACCCATAGCCGCGGGCAGGCCGCGACGGCGGATTTCCGGATGGCGACCTATAACGTACATTACCTCGACCTTGCCGCCGGGGCGGAGGATGAGTGGGGTCTGCCGGCCTGGCAGGCGCGGCGCGGGCCGGTGGTGGCGCAGGTCAGGCGGATGGGGGCGGATATCGTGGCCTTCCAGGAGCTGGAGACGCGCGGGCAGGGCGGTGGTGCGGATGTGTGGGAGCGATGGCTGCTGGATGCCTTGCCGGAGTATCGCTCGGCCGCGTCGGGGTTCGGGCGGGGCGTGTCGGTGGGGCAGCCGATTTTCTATCGGCCGGGGGCGTTCCGGCTGCTGGATGACGGGTTTGTCTTCTTCACCCGGCCGGATGCGAATTTCCGGTCGATCCGGGCGATTGCCGGGTATCCGGATGCCGTGACATGGGCGCGGCTGGAGCACCGGGAGAGCGGCGAGGTGGTGAGCGTGTTCAACGTGCATCTGCATTTCATCGACACGACGCAGCGGCTGCGGTCGGCGCGGCGGGTGGTGGAGCTGGCGGAGGCGGCGCAGGCGCGGGGGGATCGGGTGCTGGTGGCGGGAGATTTCAACGCGCGACGGAATTCGCGGGCGTTGCGGATCTTCTACGAGGGGGGATTTGCGCGGGCGGCGCAGAGGGGGGCGACGTTTCATTTCAACACCGGGATGCATTTGTTCGGGGCGATCGATCACCTGCTGCATGACGAGGGCGCCGTGCCCGTGGGCCGGGCGGGGATGGCGACGGCGAAGATCGGGGGGGTATGGCCGTCGGATCATTACCCGGTCTGGGTGGATTTCCGGCTGGGTCCGCGCGGCTAGGCGGGGGATTGCCGCAGGGGCTTGAGCGGGGCGGGCGGGCACCCCATCTTTTGGCGGAACCCGGCAGAACGGAAGGTTGGACGAGATGTTCAGTTCACTGATCGAGAATGCCTTCAGGCAGGCGCAGGAGAATGGCGACCTCGACAACCTGCCGGGGGCCGGGAAGCCGATTGCCGAGAGCAGCCTGACAAGCGACCCGTTCGCGCATGTCTATGCCGAGAGCGGGACGATGACGCCGCTGGGAGAGATGCAGCGGAAGATCGAGGCGGCGAAGCAAAGGCTTGCCGGGGCGACGGACCCCGAGGCGAAGCGGAAGATCCAGGCGGAGATTTCGGAGCTGGAAATGCGCAAGGCCGTCGAGATGGAGACGTGGAAGCGCTACGGGTGAGCGGCGGGCCTGCCCGCGGGTCTTGACCCTGCCGGGGTAGGCGGGCCTTTCCCTTGACGCGGATCAATTCGGAAAATGCGGTGCTGGTGTAGGTTTTTCCCGGGGAGTGGGAAGGACAAGGAAAGGATGCGCCATGCTGTCCCGTCGTGCCCTGTTGGTATCTGGTCTGTCTGTCACCGCGCTGGCCGCGGTGGGCTATGGGACGTGGCCGAGGATGGGGGCCTATGCCGAGGAGGCGGCGCGGCAGCGGCAGTTGCTGGCGGCCGAGCCGGAGCTTGGCGAGCTGGTCAGGATGGCGTCGCTGGCGGCGAACGGGCATAACACGCAGCCCTGGCGGTTTCGGGTGAGCGAGGGGGCGGTGGATATCCTGCCGGATTTCGACCGGCGGACGGAGGTTGTCGACCCGGATGATCACCATCTTTACGTGAGCCTTGGCTGTGCGGCGGAGAACCTGGTGATTGCTGCCGGGGCGTCGGGGCGGAGGGCCGCGGTGAGCGCCGCCGGGAAGGACGGGGTCGGGATTGCGCTGGAGCAGGGGGCGGCGGCGGAGAGCCCGCTTTACGAGGCGATCCCCTATCGGCAGTCGACGCGGTCGGATTATGACGGGGCGCCGGTGTCGGCGGAGGATATCCGCCGTTTGCAGGAGGCCGCGCGGGAAGAGGGCGTCGAGCTTCTGATCTTCACCGACGTGGTGGATCTCGAGACGATCCTCGAAGCGGTCGTGGAGGGAAATTCCGCCCAGATGGATGACCCGGCCTTTGTCGAGGAGCTGAAGGAGTGGATCCGGTTTTCGCCCGATGAGGCGCTGGCGCGGGGCGACGGGCTGTTCACCGCCGCGTCGGGCAACCCGGTGATGCCGGGGTGGCTGACGCGGGCGATGTTCGGGCTGGTCTTCCGGAAGGGGAGCGAGAACGACAAGTACCGCGGCCATGTGCGCACGTCTTCGGGGGTGGCGGTGTTCGTCGGCGACAAGGCCGACCCGGCGCATTGGATCAGGGTCGGGCGGGCGTTTCAGCGGTTTGCGTTGCAGGCGACGGCGCTGGGGCTGAAGACGGCGCATGTCAATCAGCCGGTGGAGGTGCCTTCCGTTCGGGAGGAGTTTGCCGGGTGGCTGGGGATACCGGGCCAGCGGCCGGACCTGGTTGTCAGGTTCGGGCGGGCGGCGGCGTTGCCGATGTCGTTGAGGCGGCCCGTGGGCGAGATCGTGGTGTGAGGCTCAGGCCGGTTCCTGCTGGGTGATGCAGTGGATGCCGCCGCCGCCGGTGGCGAGCGTGGTGATGTCGACCATGCGGACGTGGTGGTTTGGCAGGTGTTCCTCGAAGAGTTCGCGAACGCGCCCGTCTTCGGGGAGGTTGTATCGCGGGACGATGACGGCGCCATTGCAGATATAGGCGTTGACGTAGGAATCGCAGAAATTGTCGCTGTCGGTAACGTAGTCGAACGCGTCTGGGCAGTGGACGAGTTTGAGGGGGCGGCCGCGCGCGTCGGTCTGGCCGGCGAGGGCGGCGAGGTTGGCGGCGTGGATGTGGCGCCAGGGGTGGTCGGGCCGGTCATTGCCCTGCACCATCAGGAGGCCGGGCGCGAGGAACATGGCGATGCCGTCGACATGGCCGTCGGTTTCGGTTTCTTCCACGTTGCCGGGGAGCCAGATGACCTTTTCGGCGCCCAGCATGTCCTTCAGTTCGGTTTCGATCTGGTCGAGCGTCCAGCCGGGGTTGCGGTTGGCGTTGGGGAAGCAACTGCGCGTGGTGATGATCGTGCCTTCGCCGTCTGTGGTGATGCCGCCGCCTTCGGCGATGAGGTTTGAGGCGAAGGCGCGGACGCCGGCGGCGGAGAGGATGGCGTCGGCGGCGCTGTCGTCGCCGTCGTAAGGCGTATACTTGCCGCCCCAGGCGTTAAAGCGGAAGCTGGTGCCGGCGCGGTTTCCTGTCGCATCGGTGAGGAAGCAGGGGCCGGCGTCGCGGGCCCAGCTGTCGTCGATGGGGTGCGGCAGGAGGTCGATGTCGGACCCGAGGAGGGCGCGGGCGCCCGGTTCGTCCTGCGGCCGGACGAGCATGGTGACGGGTTCGAACTCGCGGATGGCATGGGCCACGTCGGCATAGTTGCGGCGGGTGGCGTCCATGTCCTCCCACACCTCGGCGCGGCAGGGCCACATCATCCAGGTGCGGGCGTGGGGCGCCCATTCGGCGGGCATGGTGAAGCCCGCGGCGCGCGGGGTTTGTCGGGTGGTCATCCGGGTCGTCCTCTGGCCTTTCGGGCCGAAGAGTAGCCGGGCTTCGCGGGCTTGGCCATGGCCCCCGGGGGGCGGTGCTAGTCGATCAGGCGTCTGGCCTTGTTCCATGTCCTGCGCACGGTCGAGCGGACGCCGTCGCCGGCCTCGTGGTCATGTGCCGCGTCGGCGGGGGTGACAGGGCCGGTATATTGCTGGAGCGCCGCGAGCTGGGCCCGGATCGACCGCATCTGCTCCTCGGTCAGGTCCTCGACCTTCATCTCCTCGAAGGTCTTGCCGGCGTTGCGCAGGAGGGACATGAGGCGGGCGAAGCCCAGCAGGCGATCCTGGTTGCCCTTGAGCGTGTCCATAAGCGCCATGGCGGCCTTGGCCGTGGCGGCTGCCTGGGCCGGGTCGCTGACCAGCGGCAGGAGGCGGTCGGCGCCGGATTTGTCGAGCGGGCGGTTCTCGCCCTCGTTCTGGCGTTCGACGATGCCGTGATCCTCGGCCAGCGAGCGGGGCACCCAGTTGCGGGTGACCGGCGGGAGCGGGTCGGTGAAGGGGAAGTAGTGCAGGATCTTGCGGTCGAGCGCGTCGCGGGCGCGGATCATGGAAAAGCCGACGCGATGCCACAGGAGGGCGAGGTGGGGCGGCTTGAACGTCTCCATCTGGGCCTGAAGCGCGGTGAAGGCGTCTTCGTGATCGTCGACAAGCTGGAAATGGCCGGGCTGGCCGGCCCAGTCGAGGTAATCTTCGGCCAGGGCCAGCTCGGCCAGTTCGCGGTCGATCTCGGCGGGGTCGGAGAAACGGTAGGCCTCGAGCACGCGGTCGGCGCCCATGTCGGCGACGTGCTGGCGGAGCTTCAGGCGGCGGTTGATCCAGCCGTAATCGAGCTTGAGGTCGGGGGCCATCTGCAGCGCGGCCTCGATGAATTCGACCTCCTGTTCGGTGAGGCCCTCGGGCAGGACCGCGGCGCGGACATGGGCAAAGCGGGCGTAGCCGTCGGGGTTGGCCGCCTGCAGTTGGCGCATGGAGGCCAGCCGCCGGTTGCCGTTGAGCACGACGCCGTCTTCGCGGATCAGCAGCGGGTCGGTCTGGCGGCCGTAGCGTTCCAGTTCCTCGTATATCGGGCCCTTGGGGTCGCGGGCCTTGTCGATCAGCAGATCGTGCAGGAGGTGCTGCACCTCGGCGTTTTCGGCGCGGGCCTTGAGGTCGTCGAGGGAGACGTTCTGTGCCAGGGCGGCATTGGTCAGCTCGGACAGCACGCGGCCGTTGTCGGCCCGGTAGACGAGGTTGCCGTGGTCGAGCTCGATCACCGGCACCTCGAGATAGCCGGTTTCGGCGGGCACGAAATGGGTGGCATCCCCGGCGGCAGAGACGGCTTCGGCAATCCGGGCCGTGCGGTCTGCTTTCGGCGGTACGGTCAGGTCGGGCCGGGGCTGATCTGCCGCCGTGCCCGAGGCTGTGTCGTCTGGGGCTGTGTCGCTCATACCCCCTGAGATAGGGACGGCGGGGCCTTGGGGCAATGACCCGGGCCGGGCGCCGGGGATCAGGGCGCCTCGGCCAGGAGCGCGTCGAGGTCGAGCGGGGCGTTTGTCATGGCGAGGGTGCCGTCTGCGTCGCGGGGCCATTCCGCCTCGGGCCGGTCGCGGTAGAGCTCGACGCCGTTGCCGTCGGGATCGGTGAGGTAGAGCGCCTCGCTCACGCCGTGATCGGCGGCACCGTCAAGCGGAATGCCGGCATCGACCACGCGGCGGAGCGCATCGGCCAGCTGGGCGCGGTCGGGGTAGAGGAAGGCGGTGTGGTAGAGGCCGGTATGGCCCGGTGGTGGGGGTGTGGCGCCCAGCGATTCCCAGGTGTTGAGGCCGATATGGTGGTGGTAGCCGCCGGCCGACAGGAAGGCGGCGCCGCGGCCGTAGCGCTGTTGCAGCTCGAAGCCGAGGACGCCGGAATAGAAGGCGATGGCACGGTCGAGGTCGGCGACCTTGAGGTGAACGTGGCCGATGCGGGCGGCGGGGTGGACGGGGGCTGTCATGGCGTCGGGCCTTTCGGTGATCTGTTGGCAGGGAAGATAGGCGCGGGGGGCCGGCCCGCGCAATTGCCGGAATACGATCCACCGCTGTGCGCCGTTGCACGGAACGGTGTTCCGTGTCCGGCGACGAGAAAAGGCAGCATGGATGGGGTGGGCCGTGCTAGGCTGTGGCGGACAGTGTCAGGAGATTTCAAGGGAGAGGATTCATGGCCAAGGACGGAACCCGCAGCACGCAAGGGCGTGGCAAGCTTTACGACAGCGTGATCGAGACGATCGGCGATACGCCGGTGATCCGGGTGAACAACCTCGCGCCCGAGGGGGTGGAGGTTTACGTGAAGGCCGAGGCGTTCAACCCGGCCGCGTCGGTCAAGGACCGGCTGGCGGTGAGCATCATCGAGGCGGCGGAGCGGGACGGATCGCTCAAGCCCGGGCAGACCGTGGTCGAGGCCACGAGCGGGAACACCGGCATCGGGCTGGCGATGGTCTGTGCCGCGAAGGGCTATCCGCTGGTGGTGACGATGGCCGACAGTTTCTCGATCGAGCGGCGGCGGCTGATGCGGATGCTGGGCGCGAAGGTGGTTCTGACGCCGCGGGCGCAGAAGGGCTTTGGCATGTACCAGAAGGCGGTGGAGCTGGCCGAGGCGAATGGCTGGTTCCTGGCGCACCAGTTCGAGACCGAGGCCAATGCCGACATCCACGAGATGACCACGGCGCGCGAGATCATGGCGGATTTCGACGGGCACCGGCTGGATTACGTGGTGACGGGCTATGGCACGGGCGGCACGGTGACGGGCCTGGGCCGGGTGCTGAAAAAAGAACGGCCGGAGACGAAGATCGTGCTGTCGGAGCCGGCGAATGCCGCGCTTGTGGGCAGCGGGACGGCGCAGGAGCGCGACGACAAGGGCCAGCCGGCGGTGAGCCACCCGGCATTCGAGCCGCACCCCATCCAGGGCTGGACGCCGGATTTCATCCCGCTGGTGTTGCAGGAGGCGATCGACAACGGTCTTTACGACGACCTGATCCCGGTGCCGGGGCCGGAAGGGATTGCCTGGGCGAAGAAGCTGGCGGCGAAGGAGGGGATCTTTACCGGCGTGTCCGGCGGGTCGACCTTTGCGATTGCCATGAAGCTGGCCGAGACGGCCGAGCCCGGGACGGTGATTTTGGCGATGCTGCCGGATACCGGGGAGCGGTACATGACGACGCCTTTGTTCGAGGATATCCCGGAGGATATGAGCGAGGAGGAAGAGGCGATTTCCAAGTCGACGCCGGGGTACCAGATGGGGTGATCTTTGCGTGGGGTGTGGTGGGTTGGCACCCACCCTACGAGTAAGCCCATCGCGCCGGGCGAAGGACTTGTCACCCGGGTCATGCTGGGCGCGTAATTTTCTTCGAAGAAAATTACCCGGAATCTTGGAAGATTCCGGGTGGCACGGGGTTGGGGGCGGAGTGCCTCCAATCTTCTGTGAAGAAGATTGGCCGGAATTTTCGAAAATTCCGGCCTTCACGCTCAGTACGGGTTCTTCGGTTCGCGGTCGCCTGAGAGGCTGGCTTGCGTGCGGTGGACAAGCCGCTCGATGGCGTGGGCGAGGTGTTTTTCCTGGATGTTGTAATCGCCAAGGGCGACGCGGTCGCGGTGGGCTTCGATCATCACGTCGGCATGGGAGCAGCCGCGGGGCGGTTCGAACCGGTAGCAGGCGAGTTCGATCAGGAAGCCGAGCGGATCCTTGAAATAGATCGAATCCATGAAGCCGCGGTCCTTTGGCCCGGAATGGGGGATGCCGCGGGCGTCGAGCCGCTCGGCCACCTGCGAGAAGGTCGCGTGGCTGACATTGAGGGCGAGGTGGTGGACGCAGCCAGGATCGGTGGGGGTGCGCTTGTGGACGGGCTTGCGTTTCTCGTTGGTGAAGACGGTGATGAGCCGCCCGTCGCCCGGGTCGAAATAGAGATGGCCTTCGTCGGGGTCGTCGAGGTTGGGCTGATCGAAGATGAAGGGCATGCCGAGCACGCCTTCCCAGAAGTCGATGGATGTCTGGCGATCGGCGCCGGTGAGCGTGATGTGGTGTACGCCCTGGACCTGAAGTTTGTGCATGGCTGGCTCCTCCTGTGGCTTGGGGTCAAGTATGGCGCCTGTGGGCTGTGCGGCAAGGGGTGGGTGTCTGCGCCGGTCAAGGGGGGATGGTGCGCGGGTGCGAAGGTGGCTGGCGATTGCGCTTGCCAAGGGGCGCGGCGGGGGTAGGGTTCGGGCCATGGAAAAGCATGTGGAACTCAACCGCGACCACTGGAACGCCATGGCGGACGAGTGGGTCACGATGGGCGAAGAGGCCTGGGCCAGCGATGCGCCCTACTGGGGGATCTGGGGCGTGCCCGAGCGCGAGCTTGGAATGCTGCCCGGGGATATGGCGGGCATGGAGGCCGTCGAGCTGGGCTGTGGGACGGGCTATGTCTCGGCCTGGATGGCGCGGCGCGGAGCAAGGGTTTCGGCGATCGACGTGTCGGCGGGGCAACTGGCCACGGCACGGCGGCTGGCGGGGGAGCATGGCGTCGATATCCGCTTCGAGGAGGGCAACGCCGAGGCGCTGCCCTTTGCCGACGGGGCGTTCGATTTTGCCATTTCGGAATATGGCGCCGCGATCTGGTGCGATCCGCAGGTGTGGCTGCGCGAGGCGTGGCGGGTGCTGCGCCCCGGGGGGCAGTTGGTGTTCCTGGGGCATCATCCCTTCGTCTACCTGACGACGCCGTTGAACGGGGCGGCGTGCGAGCGGGTGCTGCATCGGCCGTATCGCGGCATGGGGCGGGTGGACTGGACGCAGGTGGAGATCGACCCGGGCGGGATCGAGTATTCCCTGAGTTTTTCGGACTGGATCACGCTGTTCCTGGAGATCGGGTTTGTCGTCGAGGGCTTGCGGGAGGTCTATGCGCCCGAAGGGGCGTCGGGCGAGGAGTTCGGGATACCGGCGGAGTGGTCGCGGGATTTCCCGGCGGAGCATGTCTGGTGGCTGCGGAAGGGGTGAGGCGCCGCGCATCGCTGGGCCGTGGTGCGGCGATCCGACGGAATTGGCCTGGCGCTTTATGGCGGCCACGTCAGGATGACACCAGCGAGCGTGGCGGCCACTTGCCAAATCGCCGGATCGGCGGGGCGGCCCTGCGATGCGCGCCGGGCTGAAGCCCTTGGTTCCGCGCGGGGAAATTGACTGACCATCCTAGCGTTCTGCGACGTCCTGTCTGAACCGGGCTGCCCAGCTTTCGTTCACGGCATCGGAGAGGCGGGCGGTGGCCGGTATAACGGTGGCCGGGTCGGGTGCGGGCTGGCCGAGCGCGTCGCAGATGCGGGCGAGGGCGGCGGCGGGGTTCTCCACGAGGGTTTCGTAGGTGAGTGACAGGGGGTCGATCCCTTCCGCGGCGAACCAGCGGTGCCAGTCGGCGTCATGCGCTTCGAGCTCGGCCAGCGTGGCGGAGAGACGGTCGAAATCGTAGACGGGCGGCCGGGGCGGGGCGAGGCGTTCGATCTCGGTGCCGTCGGGGGCGCGGTGCCAGAGGCCGGATTGCCGGGCGCGGACGAGGGAGATGGCCTGGGCCAGCTTGTCATCCCGCGAGACGTGCAGGTAGAGGACCGGGCCGAAGGCGTGTTCGAGGCGGGCCCGGTCTGACGGCAGGCCGGGGTAGAGCGTGTCGAGGATGGCCGAGAGTTCGGACAGGTTTTCCTTCATCAGGCGGAAGCCGAAGATGGGGGTGCCGCCTTTTCCCTCGGCGATGGCGGCGGCGAGATAGGCGCGCTGGAAAGCGGTTTCGCCCATCGTGTCGCGCGGGGGCAGGCCCCAATCTTCGGCCCATTCGGTGATGTTCTGGCGGCGGTAGAAGGAGTGCGGCGCGCCGAGCCCGTGATCGGTGAGCAGGCCGCAGAGAAGGGTGCTGCCGGTGCGGGGCGTGCCGCAGAGGATGTAGGCGCGCACTGTCGATGCTCCTGTTCGTGCGGGGCCGCGCTGGCGGGAAAGGTGTTTCGGGGAAGTATCCGCCGGGACCGTCGGGGGTTCAAGCGCTCCCGTCGGGGCGGCACGCAGGCGGGACGGGCCGGCGCCGGCAAAGTCTTGCCGGTTGGTTCGGGACGGAGAAGTTTTCGTAGGGTAAAGCCGGGACCACGCTAACGTGAGTCTATCAACCCGTGGTTGCGGGGGCCGGTGTTGCGGGGGCGTACCGGCGCCCCTTGGGCCGGGCGGGTTGTCGGATATCGGGTTCAGGGAGGGAATGGACCATGATCGGATGGGTTCGGGGTTTCGGTAAAGGCGGTGGTATGGGGTTTACGGCGCTGGCGGTGCTGGCGCTGGGCGTGTCGGGCGGGCCGGCGGATGCGCTGGAATGCCTGTTGGACACGAACAACAACAACCTGGCTGACACGGGCGTCGACACGACGGGGTTGGCCAATGACAGCGGCCTGGTCACGGCGACGGCCTGTGGCCCGCGGGCGTTCACCGGGGCTTCGGAGGCGGTGGCGGTCGGCAACCGGTCGGAGGCGCGCGGTTTGGGCTCTGTGGCCGTCGGGGGCGATCCCGATGGCAATACGATCGGGGCCCAGGCCCTGAGCGATTATGCCGTGGCGGTCGGCAGCGAAGCGCAGGCGGCCGCGGGGCAGACCGTTGCCGTCGGCTTCGAGGCAGAGGCCGTGGCCACAGGCGCGGTGGCCATGGGCAGCGACGTGGACGGCAACGGCCTTGGCGCGCGGGCCGGCGGGGCGCGGTCGGTGGCGATTGGTGCGGACAGCCTGACATCGGGGCCGGGCGCGGTGGCCGTGGGCGCGGAGGCCTTTGCCACGAGCAATGACGCCGTGGCCATCGGCAACAACGTGGAAGCGAACGGGGTGGCGTCGGTCGCCATCGGCGGGGATCCCAACGGTAACGGGTTTGGCACGCGGGCTGCTGCCGATTATGCCGTGGCGATCGGCGGCGACGCGGCGGCCAATTCGCCCCGGTCCGTCGCGGTGGGCGGCGTTGCCAATGCCGGCGCGGCCGGGGCCATCGCGATTGGCGGCACTGCCCCGGGCAGCGGCATCGGCGCGCTGGCCATCGGCGAGGATTCGGTGGCGGTCGGGTCGAGCGCCTCGGCCTCGGCGACGGACTCGGTGGCGATCGGGCGGCAGGCGGTGGCGGGTCATGCCAACTCTGTCGCCCTCGGTGCCGATGCCGCGACCACGCGGGACAACCAGGTGATGTTCGGGACGGCGGCGCATACCTATACCGCGCCCGGGATCACCTCGGCCGCCAGTGCCGCGGCACAGACGGGCCCGGTGCAGGTGGTGACGAGCGACGCGGCGGGCAACCTTGCCACCGACGGGGGCGCGTTGTTCTCGGCCGCCGCGGCGTTACCGGGTCTGCGGCGGGACGTGGACCGGAACCGCGAGGGCGTGGCGATGGCGATGGCGCTCGACGTGCCTTACGTGCCGCCGTCGGAGACCTTTGCGCTGGGCGGGGGCTTGGGCTTCTTCGACGGGTCGTCGGCCTTTGCACTGTCGGGCGCTTTCAGGATCAGCCCGAGCGCGCAGTTCGATGCCGGGCTGGCCTACGGGTTCGACAGGGACACCGTGGGCGGGCGGCTTGGCATGACGTTCAGCTGGTGACGGAGATGCGCCGGAGAGCGCGGGCGCCGTGGTTGGTGGCGCTGGTGGCGTTCCTGCTGGCGCAGGTGGCGGTGGCGCAGGAGGAGGCGCCGTCGCCGCCGGGCCGGGCAGAGACGGCCAGGTTGGTGTGGTCGACGCTGATCGCGGTGGACCATGCGAACCGGACGGGCAATTACGCGGTGCTTCGGGATCTGGGCGCGCCGGATTTCCGGAGTGCGAATGACCCGGCGAAGCTGGCCGTGGTCTTTGCCTCGATCCGGGCAAGGGATCTGGGGCTCGCAAGGGTGGTGCTGTCGAACCCGGTGTATTCGGAGGAGCCAGGGCTGACGGAGACCGGGCTCTACGAGGTGAAAGGCCGTTTTCCGGGGCGGCCGGAGGGGATCTCTTTCGAGCTGTATTTTCAATATGCCGAAGGGGCGTGGAAGATTTATGCGCTGGCGATTGCGGCGTTGGAAGATGAGGCGGACCCGGGCGCCGAGACCGGACAGGAGTAGGGAGCGCGGCGCTTGGATCTGGGCGATGAGTGACCGGACCCGAGGCGGCCCTGGCGATGGCGGTGAGCCTGTGTCGGGGCGGTCTGGATCGATGCCATGGGTGCGAGGGACGACACCGCGGCAAGCGGGGCCCGCCGGACCGGATCGCCATCGGGCATGACGCGTATGTCTCCGAGATGGACCTGGCAAAGGGGCCGCGGCCCCAGCCGCCATGGGCCTGACCGTCGATCCCGGGGTGAATTCGGGCGAGGCCCAGCGCCTTGTCCCGGTCGTCTTCCGCATCGACCAGCTGAGGGGAGGTGCCCGGAATTTTCGAAAATTCCGGGATAGAAAATGCGCATTTTCTATTCCGTTTTCCGCGCGGAAAACGGACCCCGGTCGGGGCCTGGTCAGGCCCCGACCATCTGCTGGATTACGTCTTCTGGAGGATCGGCGAGGCGAGCTGACGGGCGCGGGCGGCGCCATTGGCGAGGATGTGGTCGATTTCGGTGACGTCTTCCATCGCGCGGGACATCCCGGTCGACGGTGAGGTCTGCGAGCGCCGGCTTGAACTTGGAGAACGGTTTGCCGCCGTGATTGGCAAGTTGAAGGATGACGTGGCTGTCGGAGCCGTCCGGCGGCTGTCAGGCCGTGCCTGACCGGCAACCGGTTTCATGGCCAGCAAGGGGCGTGGGTGACGGTCAGGATTTTCATGCCGGGTCGGGTGGGGCGGATCCGGAATTTTCGAAAATTCCGGGATAGAAAATGCGCATTTTCTATCCCGTTTTCTGTGCGGAAAACGGACCCCGGTCGGGGCCCTTCAGGCCCCGACCATCCCGATGATCTGGTAGGTCTTCTGCAGGATCGGCGCGGCGATCTGGCGGGCGCGGGCGGCGCCGTCGGCGAGGATGCGGTCGATCTCGGAGACGTCTTCCATCAGGCGCGACATCTCGGTCGAGATGGGCGCGAGGCGGTCGACGGCGAGGTCGGCCAGCGCCGGCTTGAACTCGGAGAAGGGTTTGCCGCCGTGATCGGCGAGCACCTGGTCGATGCTCATGTCGGCCAGCGCCGCGTAGATGTTGACGAGGTTGCGGGCCTCGGGCCGGTCGTCGAGCGGGCCTTTCTCGGAGGGCAGCGGCTCGGGGTCGGTCTTGGCCTTGCGGATCTTCCTGGCGATGGTGTCGGCATCGTCGGTGAGGTTGATGCGGGACATGTCGGAGGGGTCGGATTTCGACATTTTCTTCGACCCGTCGCGCAGGCTCATCACCCGGGTGGCCGCGCCTTCGATGACCGGCTTGGTGACGGGGAAGAACTCGGTCGCGTAGTCGTGGTTGAACTTGCGGGCGATTTCCTGGGTCAGCTCGAGGTGCTGTTTCTGGTCTTCGCCCACCGGCACGTGGGTGGCGTGGTAGACGAGGATGTCGGCCGCCATCAGCGCCGGGTAGCCGAAGAGGCCGAGTGAGGCGTTCTCGGCGTTCTTGCCGGCCTTGTCCTTGAACTGGGTCATCCGCTTCATCCAGCCCATGCGGGCGACGCAGTTGAAGACCCAGGCCATCTGGGTGTGCTCGGGCACCTGGCTCTGGTTGAAGAGGATCGACTTCGTCGGGTCGATGCCCGACGCGATGAAGCCCGCCGCCAGCTCGCGGGTGGCGTGGCGCAGGTCTTCGGGCTCCTGCCAGACGGTGATGGCGTGGAGGTCGACCATGCAGAAGATCGAGCTGATCCCTTCCTCCTGGCTGTCCACGAAGCGCTTGAGGGCGCCGAGGTAGTTGCCAAGATGCAGGTTGCCGGTGGGCTGGATGCCCGAGAATACGCGCGGTGTGTGGAGCACCTCGGTCGTGGGCTCGGTCATGGGATGGCTCCGTCTGGAATTCCGTGTCCGCCTCGCTTACTTCTGGGCGCGCATCGCGTCAAGGAGAGCAGACATGCGCCACACCGACCCCCAGAGCCCCGTGAACCCCTTGCCGCCCATGGTGATGCTGCTGGTGCTGATCATGGCGCTGGTTGAGGCGGCGTTTTCGCTTGGGTCGCGGGGGATCATCGGCGGGGCGCAGGCCGTGGGCTGGCGGGCGCAGGCGATCCAGGATTTCGGGTTTTCGAACCGGGCTTTCGCGTGGATGCTGGAGAACGGGATCGTTCGGCCCGACTATGCGCTGGGGGTCGTCACGTACCCCTTCGTGCATGGCAGTTTCACCCATATGCTGTTTGCCGCCGTGATGGTGCTGGCGCTGGGCAAGTTCGTGGGCGAGCGGATCAGCCAGTGGTCGGTGCTGGTGCTGTTCCTGCTGTCCTCGGCGCTGGGGGCGGTGGTGTTCGGGCTGGTGATGCCCGACGGGCCGGGGCTGATCGGGGCCTTCCCGGGGGTGTACGGGCTGATTGGCGGGTTCACCTGTCTGCTGTGGTTGCAGCTGGGGCAGGTGGGGGCGCAGCAATGGCGGGCCTTCACGCTGATCGGTATCCTGCTGGGGTTGCAGCTTGTCTTCGGCGTGCTGTTCGGGGGCGGGCCGATGTGGATTGCCGAGGTGGCGGGGTTCGTGGTGGGCTTCTTCCTGACCTTCCTGCTGGTGCCCGGCGGGTTGCGGCGGCTGCGCGAGAAGCTCAGGCATTCGTGAGGCTCAGCGGCGCATGGCCTCCTTGAACTCCGACAGGCGGAAGGCGCCGAGGAGCTGGCCCGAGAGGGCATAGGCCACGGTGCCGGCGGCGAGCAGGGCCAGCAGCGCCAGCCAGCGCCAGCCGCCCAGCCCGAAAAGCGGGGTGAGCAGGGCCGAGACCGCCCAGAGCACGACCCCCATCAGCACCGAGGCGGCGATGATGCGCCAGATGCGGCGGCGGAAGCGGTCGTCGAACCGGGCGACCTTGCCGAAGGCGCGGCCGCCGCGGGCGAGTTGCCAGACCATGACCCAGGCCGCCGCCGTGGTGGCGATGGCGGCCGCGAGCCAGCCGATGGCGAAGGAGAGGCCGACCGCGAGGACGGCGTTCACCACCATGGCGACGAGGGCGAAGCGGAAGGGGCTCTTGGTGTCTTCGCGGGCGAAGAAGACCGGTTGCAGGATTTTCTGCAGGACGAAGGCGGGCAGGCCGAGGCCGTAGATGGCGACGGCCAGCGCCGTGGCGGCGGTGTCGTCGGGGCCGAAGGCGCCGCGTTCGAAGAGCACCGAGACGAGCGGCAGGGGGATGATCATCAGCGCGATGGCACAGGGGATGGTGAGTGCGAGAGACAGCTCGCCCGCGCGGGAAAGCGCATTGCGGGCGCCGGTGTCGTCGCCCGCCTTGAGGCGGCGGGAGAGGTCGGGGAGCAGCACGATACCCACCGCGATGCCGACCACGCCGAGGGGGAGTTGGTAGAGCCGGTCGGCGGAGTAGAGCCAGCTGACGGCCTTTTCGTAGTTCGAGGCGACGAGCTGGCCCACCAGCAGGTTGATCTGAACGACGCCGCCCGCGAGCGCGGCGGGCACCGCGACGCTGACGAGGTGCTTCATCTCGGGCGTCCAGCGGGGCCGCACGGGCCGGACGCGGATGCCCGCCCGGTCGGCCGCGGCCCAGACGAGGGCAAGCTGGGCGATGCCGGCGAAGGGAATGGTCCAGATCAGGGCCTGGGCCACCGGCCCGCCCATGATCCAGGCCACGGTCATGGCCGTGACCAGCAGCACGTTCAGCACGACCGGCGCCGCCGCCGCCGCCGCGAAGCGGCCGGTGGCGTTGAGCACGCCCGACAGGAGGGCGGCCAGCGAGATGAAGAAGATGTAGGGGAAGACGATGCGGCCATACTCGACCGTGACGTCGAAGCGGGCGTCGCCGTAGAAGCCCTCGGCCGTGGCGTAGACCAGCACCGGCATGAAGATCATCGACAGGGCCGTAAGGGTCAGCAGCACGAGGCTGAGGCCGGAGAGGGCGAGGCTGGCGAAGGCTTCGGGATTCTCGTCGGCCTCGAGCCGCTTGGAGAACATCGGCACGAAGGCCGCGTTGAAGGCCCCTTCTGCGAAGAAACGGCGGAACATGTTGGGCAGGCGGAAGGCCGCGACATAGGCATCCATCAGGATGCCGGGCCCGAGGAAGCCCGCGATCAGCACGTCGCGGACGAAGCCGAGGATGCGGCTCATGAGGGTCCAGCCGCCGACCGTGAGAATGCCGGAGAGAAGGCGGATGGGTTTCATGTGCTGCTTGCCTCTGGGGTTGGGCGTGGTTTCGGACGAGGAGTAGCGGATTGCCCGGGACGGGGGAAGAGCCGGCGAGGGGCCGTGGCGTCCGGGTGCCGGAGGGGAGATCGGGCGTCAATGTGTCGGCTGGTGACGCAATGGGGGCCGTGCGGCCTTTACTGTGGCGATTCTGGAAACAGTTAGGGGATTTTTAACTATAGTTAACAAGTGGTTAATGGCTAACATGACCCGCATATTTTGCCGGGGGGCTTTGTCATGCTTGCATTTTTCGGAATACTTTCCTTCGCCTGTGTCGGGCTTATCGTGTCGGAGTTCTGGGGCGACGATGACGACCCGGCGCCGGCCCAGGGCCCGGAGGATGGGCCGGGAGAGGTTAACGGCGACTTTCTCGACCGTATCACGGGCGGGGAGGACGAGCCGGACCCGGATGAAGACCCCGACTCGGACCCTGACGAGGGTCCCGATACGGACCCTGATGAGGACCCCGATACGGACCCCGATACGGATGGCGACCCCGATACGGAACCGGATCCCGATACCGATCCTAATACGGACCCTGACCCTGATACGGATCCCGACACGGACCCGGAGCCCGGTCCGGAGGATCCGACGGATGGGTATAACGTGATCGAGGCCGTGGGGCCGGCGACGGTGTCGGGCACGCAGGGCCCCGACTGGATGACCGCGCCGGGCGATACGCCCATGCGCGGGCTGGGCGGGGATGACGTGATGATCAGCCAGGGCTCGGCGCAGACCGATGGCGGGGCTGGCGACGACCTGATGATCTCGGAGGCCGGGGGCGACCTGTTCGGCGGCGACGGCAACGACACGATCGAGGCGCTGGATGGCGGCGAGCACCGGGGCGGCGACGGCGACGACATGATGACCGCCGCGGATGCCACCATAAGGGGCGGGCTGGGCGATGACACGCTGGAGGGCACGAACAGCCGGCTGACGGGTGATGCCGGGAATGACACGCTTTTCGGCACTGACGGGTCGTCTGTGGCCGGCGGGGCCGGCAATGACGAGATCTTCGTCGATGGCGGTTCGGAAGGGGCCGGCGGTGCGGGCGACGACCGGGTGATTGGGCGGGCCGACACGGTGCGGATGCCGGGCGAGCCGGCGCCGGAACGGACCTATGTCGAGGGCAATACCGGCAGCGATTTCGTGCAGGGCAACACCGGCGTCGACATTGTCGGCGGGCAGGATGACAGCGTGTTGCAGGCGGTGATCGGGCAGGAGGATTACTATGGCGTGACCAACAGCCCCGACGGGAGCCAGCCGGCCGATCTCGGCGCCGCGCGGATGATCGGCTATGGCGGGGCGGACCAGTTCGAGGTGAAGGTCGACGACCTGGGCGACCGGTCGGGGGATATCTGGGACGACGAGACGCTGGATATCGTGTCGGTCTTTGCCGACGATCCGCATGTGATCATCAACGATTACACGCCGGGCGAGGATACGCTTCTGGTGGATTCGGAAGAGGAGCCGGAGGGGTTCGACATCACCAGCGACGGGGATGGCGGCACGCTGGTGGTGCTGGATTACGGCACGGCGCTGAACAACCGCGGCGAGAGCGAGGAGATTACCGTGACGATCCAGTTGCGGGGTGTGGACCCGGCGGATGTGGACGAGGGCGATATCGTCTTTGGCAGCAGCACGGAATGAGCCGTTTTTTTGCGGCTTTTGCGACGTCGGTATAACGTCGGTATTTTGTCGGTATTACGTCGGTGCGGGAGTGCCGCCGGGGCCGTGGCGCCGGTCGGGAACGGTTTCTTAAGACCTGTCGGCGATGCTGCGGCCCGGAACCGGATCGGAGAGGGGCATGGCGGATATCGAAGGCGCGGCGGCGACTGTCTTTGTCGTGGGCGCGGGCGGCGACAGGATCATCCATGGCATGTCGGAGCGTGACGTGATCGCGGTGGATTGCGCCGGGATCAAAGATTTCGCGGCGTTGCGGCGATGCCTGTCCGAGGACGGGCGGTGGGGCACGCGGATCGCCTTGCCGGATGGGTCCGTCACGCGGATCGCGGGGCTGGATTACCGCACGCTCGGGGCCGAGCGGTTTCGGTTCGGGATGGCGCCGGTGTGTTTCCTGCGCGGCACGCTGATCGAGACGGCGACGGGGGCGCGGCGGATCGAGACGCTGACACCCGGCGACATGATCCGGACGTTCGACCGGGGCTGGCAGCCGTTACGGCATGTCAGCCGGTCGACCCATGATTTCGGGCCGGGGCCGCAGGCGATGAAGCCGGTGCGGCTGAAACCGCATGCGCTGGCGCGCGGGGTGCCGGAGCGGGAGCTGCTGGTGTCGCCGGGGCACCGCATCGGCCTGCCGGCGACGGCGCCAAGGGTGCTTTTGGCGGCACGGAAGCTGCGGCACCTGGCGGGCGTTTCGGATCGGGCGAACTGTCGGTTGGCCCGGTATTTTAACCTGCTGATGGAGCGGCATGAGCTTGTCAGGGCGAACGGGGCCTGGGCGGAGACGCTGCTGGTGACCGACGCGACGATCCGGGCCGCGGGCCTTCCGGAGGCGTTGCAGGGGCTGGCACGGCAGATGGTGCGGCCGCTGGCGGCAAACGCGGCGGAGGCGGCGCGGGGCGTGGAGGCATGATGGGGGGCGTGCTGCGGCTCGCGGGCGCGGGTTGCCGGAATTTTGCAAAATTCCGGCCTGGAAAATTGGAATTTTCCAGGCCGTTTTCTTTGAAGAAAACGGGGTTGGCAGGCATTGGTGGGTTGGCACCCACCTTACGTGGTGCGGTTTTGGCTGCGCCTTATTCGGGCCGGTCGAGGAAGTCCTGTTCGGACCAGACCTTTGACAGGGTATCGCGGCGGAAGTCGATATGGACGATGCGGCGGGTGCGGTTCTGGTCGTCGACGCGGCGGAAGTGGAAATCGCGGTCGGTGAAATGGCCGTCCTGCATGATCCAGCGGACCATGGAGGCGGTGAGGCCCTTGTAGGGGGCCATGATGTCGGTGATCCAGAGGCGGTCGCCGCTTGTCCAGTCTTCGGGGCGGAGGTCTTCGCCGGTGATGAGGCGGCGTTCGGCGTCGCGGTCGAGCCAGCCCCAAGTGTAGAGGCCGCGGGCGACGCCGTCGAAGCGGAAGAGGCGGAACTGGCCGAGCAGCAGCGGCGGTTCGAGATAGGTGCGCAGCTGTGCCACCGGCATCCGCGCGTGGCGGGGGCTGCGGAAGGCGAGGAACATCATGTCGCCATAGGCGCGCAGGCGCTCGGGCGACGGGGCCTCGATATCGGGGAGGGTGTGGCCGCGTGCGTCGGTGAGGGCGTTCATGACGGGACCTTTCTGGCGGGGACGCTGTCTTGCAGGAGGGCGCTTTCCCACGGGCGCAGGACCATGCGGGCGGTTTCGGGGGCGCCGATGCCGTCGACGAGCTCGGGGAAGAGCTTGAAGAGCTCGGCGCGGGTTTCGTCGCCCAGTTCGCGCAGGGCGTAGTCGCCGGGGTGGAAGCTTTCGGTGGGCAGGCCCTCGGTCAGCATGATCTCGTGGCGGTCGAAGAGGACGTGGAAATAATCGACGCCGTCGGGCGCGGGCGCGGTGCGGATGGTGAGATCGTTGAGAAGGCCCTTGGCGGGCACGAGCACCTGGCGCGCGCCGAAGAAGAGTTCGGCGCGCCAGTCGTCGACGAGGATGCGGTGCTGGGGCGAGACGGTGAGGTCGCGCGCGGGCTGGCCGGGGCCGAAGGTGTCGGCCGCGATGCGGATCGGGCGGAGCGAGGGATCGGCGCTGAGTTCGCGGGGGGAGACGTGGCGGCAGCCGATCCAGCGGACGGGCCGGGCCGGGCCGTCGAGGGTGCGGACGCTGTCGCCGATTTGCAGGTCTTCGACCGGGACGGGGCCGGTTTCGGTGTCGATCAGGGTGCCGCGGGCGACGCAGATCGTCACGTTGATGACGATGCTGTCGGTGTCGGTGCCCGAGCTGTCGCGGCCGCTGACGGAGATGACGATGGTCTGGTCGGAGCCGGAGGCCAGCATCGCGTCGCGGTCGACGTGGAACTCGAACTCGCCGGTCCAGGGGTTGTACTCGAGATCGCCGAATTCGCTGCCGCTCGTGACGTGGAACTCGTAGCCGCGGGAGGCCTCGCTCCAGCCGCTGCCGATGGGCACCTCGTTGAAATCGCCGGAAACGGTTGTGACGTCGGCGCCGGTGAGGCCCACGTCGAATGTCCATGTATCGACCCCGGACGTGCCACTGCCGGTGGCACCCGTGGTTTCGCTGATGTTGTAGCCCACTGCTCTGTCCTGCCTGTGTCAGCTCTGAACGGCTGATTTTTTGGGCACATTAACGCGTCGTAAGGCTTTTGTCGACGTGGTTTGATCACCGCGACGCTGATTGGTCGCAGGCGGGTGGGGGGCGGGGCCGGGTGAACCTGTCGATCGCATCTGGGCAATGCCTTGGTTTCAGGCGATAATCCGGGGCAGGAGCGTTGAGACCATGACGGAGCAGATCCTTCTCATTCTTGGCGGTATCGGCCTGTTCCTGTTCGGGATGAAGGTCATGACCGAGGGGCTGCGCGATGCGGCGGGCGGGCGGCTGCGGCGGTTTCTGTCGCGGTTCACCACGACGCCGTTGCGGGGCACGGTGTCGGGCGCGGCGGCGACCGCGCTGATCCAGTCGTCGAGCGCGACGACGGTGATGACGGTGGGATTCGTGGGCGCGGGCCTTATCAGTTTTCCGCATGCGCTTGGCGTGCTGTACGGGGCGAATATCGGGACCACGGTGACGGGGTGGATGATCACGCTGCTGGGGTTCAAGCTGCACCTGGGCACGATCGCGTTGCCCGGCGTGTTCGTGGCGAGCCTGCTGACATTGCTGGCGCATGGGCACCTGGCGCGGATCGGGCGGATCGTGGCGGGGTTGAGCCTGTTGTTCGTGGGGCTCGACATGATGCAGGAGGCGGCGGGGACGTTCGGCGACCTGCTGACGCCGGAGCGGTTGCCGTCGGGGGGTGCCTGGGCACAGCTGAAGCTGGCGGGGATCGGGCTGGTGATCACGGTGGTGATGCAAAGCTCGAGCGCGGCGATGGCGCTGGCGCTGGTGTTCCTTGGGAGCGGCGCCATCAGCTTCGAGCAGGCGGCGGCGATGGTGATCGGCACGAATATCGGCACCACGGTCACGGCGCTGGCGGCCAGTGTCGGCGGGTCGCGGACGATGCGGCAGACGGCGGTGGCGAACCTGCTTTTCAACCTGGGCACGGCGGCGCTGGCCTTTCCGGTGCTGATTTTCGGGGGCGGGGCGCTGGCCGGGGTCGCGGGGGCGGCAGGGGCGCAGACCGCGCTGGTGCTGTTTCACACGGCGTTCAACCTGGCCGGGACGGTGCTTTTCCTGCCGGTGACGCATCATTTCGCGGGGGTCGTGGAGCGGCTTATTCCGGAGGGGGATGCGGGGCTGACCGCGGGGCTGGACGAGGCGCTGCTGAAGGATGAGGGCGCGGCGATGGATGCGGTGCAGGCCAGTATCCGGCGGGTCGCGGGGGTGAGTTTCGAAGCGCTGGGCCGGGCGCTGGCGGTGCCGAGCGATACAAGGGCGTTGGCGGCGCTGCCGGGCAAGACGGGGCCGGCGCTGGCGGAGATCGAGGCGTTCGCCTCGCGCATCAACATTCCGGAGAAGCGGCCGGAGGCGCAGGAGCGGAACGCGGCGTTGCTGCATCAGCTGGACCATCTCGCGCGGTTGAACAGTCGGCTTGGGGTGCGGTCGATGATTGCGGTGGTGCTGGCCGATCCGGAGCTGTCACGGCCGGCGCGGTACCTGGGCGAATTGCTGAGGCGGGTGGCGGAGGCCGGGCAGGCCGGGCCGCTGGCCGACAGGCTCGATTGGGTGGAGGAGTTGGTGAAGCACCGGTCGAAGCGGCACCGGCGGGCGGTGCTGCTGCACGAGCATGTGGGGCTGATCACGGTGAACGAGATGTTCGACCGGACGGATGCGATGCGCTGGCTGAAGCGGGTGACGCATCACGTGGAGCGGATCACGCATTACGACCGGGCCGCCGGGACGGCGGGCCCGGGGGCGCCCTAGCGGAAGGTCATTCGGTGGCGCGTTCGACGCCCTTGGCGATGGCCTCGCGCAGCTTGCGTTCGAGGACGCGCTGCTTGCTTTCGGTGTAGAATTTCAGGCCGAACATGTCCTTGACGTAGAAGGTGTCGACCACCTGTTCGCCGTAGGTCGCGATGACGGCGGAGTTGATGTAGACATTGCTGGCCGCGAGCGTGCGGGTGAGGTCGTAGAGCAGGCCGGGGCGGTCGCGGGTGTCGACCTCGATGATGGTGTAGATTTCCGAGCCTTCGTTGTCGAAGGTGATGTGGGTCGGGACCTTGAAGGCGCGCTCGCGTTTCTTGATCTTGTCGCGCGACTGCATGGCGTCGCGGGCGACGACCTCTCCCTTGAGGGTCTTGTGGATCATGTTGCGCAGGCACGGCAGGCGTTCGGATTCGTAGGGGTGGCCCTCGGCGTCCTGGATCCAGAACACGGCGGTGGCGAAGCCATCCTTGGAGGTGTAGGTGCGCGCGTCGACCACGTTGGCGCCGACGAGGGCCAGCGCACCGGCGAGGCGCGAGAAGATGCCCGGGTGATCGGCCAGCGCGAAGCAGGCGCGGGTGGCGTCGCGGTCGTCGTCGACGGCGAGGTCGATGGCGATCTCGTCTTCCTTGAGGTCGCGCAGGAGCTTGGCGAAGACCACGTGCGCCGTGACGTGCAGCCCCTGCCAGTAGGGCGGGTAGTGGCGGGCGGTTTCGGTCTTGAGGTCTTTCGGATCCCAGAAGGCCAGCTCGTCGCGCAGGTTGCGCTTGGCATCCGAGCCGCGCTGTTCGCGGTTGAGCTCTTCGAGGCCGCCTTCCATGGCGCGGCGGGTCTGGCGGTAGAGCGCGCGCAGGAGCGAGGCTTTCCAGTTGTTCCAGGTGGTCGGCCCGACGCCGCGAATGTCGCAGACGGTGAGCACGCAGAGCAGGTCGAGCCGTTCCTTGGTTTGCACCGCCTTGGCGAAATCGCGCACGGTGCGGGGGTCGGCGATGTCGCGTTTCTGGGCCATGTCCGACATCAGCAGGTGATAGCGGACCAGCCATTCGACGGTGTCGACTTCCTTGGGCTTGAGCCCGAGGCGGGGGCCGACCTTGCGGGCGATTTGGGCGCCGAGGATCGAGTGATCCTCGTCGCGGCCCTTGCCGATGTCATGGAGGAGGAGGGCCACGTAGAGGACGCGGCGGTTGACCCCTTCGGCGAGGATGGAGGAGGCGACCGGGAGGGCCTCTTTCAGCTCGTGCCGCTCGATCTTGTCGAGCTGGGAGATGCACTGGATGATATGCTCGTCGACCGTGTAGCTGTGATACATGTTGAACTGCATCAGCGCGCGGATCGGTTCGAATTCCGGCAGGTAGGCCGAGAGCACGCCCAGCTCGTTCATGCGGCGGAGCGCCCGTTCGGGGTTGCCGTGTTTCAGGAGCAGGTCGAGGAAGAGCTTGCGCGCCTTGGGGTCGTTGCGGAAGCTTTCGTCGATCAGTTTCAGGTTGGCCGTGACGAGGCGCATGGCGTCGGGGTGGATGAGCAGGCCGGTGCGCAGCCCCTCCTCGAAGAGCCGCAGGAGGTTGATGCGGTCGGAGAGGAATTCCTGTTCGTCGACGATGGCGAGGCGGCCGTGCACTTCGGTGTAGTTGTGCTTGAGCTTGCGCTTGCGCTTGAAGAGGCGTTGCAGGAGCGGCCGGGATTTGACGTGGGCCGCTTCGAGCTTGGTCAGGAAGATGCGGGTCAGCTCGCCCACCGCGGTGGCGTGGCGGAAGTAATCCTGCATGAAATGCTCGACCCCGCGGCGGCCGGGGCTGTCGACATAGCCCATGCGGGCCGCGACATCGACCTGCAGGTCGAAGGTGAGCTGTTCGGTGGCGCGCCCGGTGAGCAGGTGCATGTGACAGCGCACCGCCCAGAGGAAATTGTGGGCCTTGGCGAAGGTGGCGAATTCTTCCTCGGCGAAGAGGCCGAGGGTGACGAGATCGGCGACGTCGTCGACCCGGTGGACATACTTGGCCACCCAGAACAGGCATTGCAGGTCGCGCAGGCCGCCCTTGCCCTCCTTGACGTTGGGCTCGACCATGTAGCGCACGCCCTGCTTCTGGTGGCGGGTGCCGCGTTCCTCGAGCTTGGCCTCGATGAATTCGCGCTCCGTGCCGTTGAAGAGGTCTTCGCGCAGGCGGGTGCGGAGCGTTTCGCCAAGCTCGGCATCGCCGTAGATGAAGCGTTTCTCCAGAAGCGCCGTGCGGATCGTGAAATCCTCGGCGCCGAGGCGCAGGCAATCCTTCACCGTGCGGCTGGAGTGGCCGACCTTCAGGCGCAGGTCCCACAGGATGTAGAGGGTGCTTTCGATGACGCTCTCGGCCCAGGGGGTGATCTTGTAGGGCGTGAGGAACAGCAGGTCGACATCGGAGAAGGGCGCCATCTCGCCCCGGCCGTAGCCGCCGACGGCGAAGACGGCGATGCGCTCGGATTCGGTGGGGGTGGGCAGCGGGTGGAGGTGGCGTGTGGCCACGTCGAGCGCGGCCCGCACGACGCAATCGGTCAGCCAGCTGTAGGAGCGGATTGCCGCTTCGGCGGCGAAGGGGTCGGCGGCGAGACCGGTGGCGATGGTGGCGCGCCCGGCCTCCATCGCCTCCTGCAGCCGGTCGACGACGCATTTGCGCTGGGCGGTCGTGTCGGTGCCGGCCGCGGCGAAGGCGGTGTCGATGCCGGCGGTGACGGCATCCTGGTCGAAGATGCCGTCGGCCGGGCCGATCAGGTCCGCCGGAGGGGGGGCTGCGTCTTTCATTCCGGTCTTTTCAGCGCAGGATCAGAAACCCGCGCCTTCGAAGCCTTGGGGTGCCGGGCTCAGCACCTTGACCTGCTTGTCCTGGATCGTGGCCACGGCGAGACCGCGCTCGTTCGACCCGTTGGGCAGGAAACGGAAGACGCCGTTCACGCCCTGGAAGCCGGCGGGCTGGGTCAGCGCCTCTTTCGACAGGGCGTTGCGGGACCCGCCGGTGACCAGCGCGCCGACGGCGGCGATGCCGTCATAGGCCAGCCCGCTGAGCGCGTGGGGCGGGGCGCCGTAGGCCGACTGGAAGCGGTTCTGGAACTGCGCCGAGCGGCCCGGATCGGGGAGGGCGAACCAGCCGCCCTGAACGCCCGGCAGTTCGAGCGTCTGCGGGGGCGTATCCCAGCGGGCGAGGCCGATATACTGGATGGAGTCCTGGCCCAGCCCGTTCTCGGGCAGCATCTGCGAGAAGAGCGGCAGGGCGCCGGCGGTGTTGGCGGTGAGGAAGATGGCGTTGGCGTCGTTCTGCTGGGCGGTGTTCTTGATCTGCGGGAGGACCGAGATCACGCCCTGTTGCGAGAACTCGTAGCTGACGCTGCCGGCGGGGACGGCGCCGTTGAGGGTGATCGCCTCCTGGATGGCGGCGCGGCCGAGGCGGCCGGCGAGGTTGCTGGCATAGACCGTCATGATGCGGTCACGCCCCTGCGAGGCGGCGTAGCCCACCAGGCGGTTGGCCGTGGTGTTGAAGGTCTGGCCCAGCACGAAGAGGTTGCCCCCGGCGATGGTGGGGTTGTTGGAAAACGCCAGCACGTTGACCCCGCGCCCCGCGACGGCAAGCGCCGCGGCATTGGCGGATTCGGCATGCAGCGGCCCGATGATGATCTTGGCGCCGTCGGCGACGGCCTCGGACGCGACCTGGCCCGCCTTCTCGGCATTGCCGGCGGTGCCGTAGACGCGCAGGTCGATCTGGACACCGTTCAGGTCGGAGACGGCCATGCGGGCGGCGTTCTCGAGGTCTTGTGCGAGTTTCTGTTCATTGGTGTCGGCCGAGCCATAGGGCACGAGCAGGGCCACCGGAACCGGGGCCGAGGGGTTGACCGAGGGGCCGGAGCCGATGAGCGGCCCGGTCTGGCATGCGGCGAGAAGCAGCATGGAGAGAAGGGCGAGGGGCCCGAGGATCAACTTGCGAAGCTTGGTGAAAACGGCGAACATGAACGAGAAGCGCTCCCTTCTGACGGCGGGACAGGGTCCCGTACGGGTTTCGGGCCGATCATAGACGTCATGCGGGAGGGGTCCAGTGGTGATTCCGGTCAACCCGGAGCTGGCTCCGGGGCTTTACCTCATTGCAACGCCGATCGGGGCGGCGCGCGACATCACGTTGCGTGCGCTCGACATTCTCGGCGCGGCCGATGTGCTGGCGGCGGAGGACACGCGCAGCCTGCGCAAGCTGATGGATATTCACGGGATTCCATTGGGGGACCGGCCGTTGGTGAGCTATCACGATCACAACGCGGACCGGGCGCGGCCGAGGATCATGGCGGCGCTGGAGGCGGGAAAATCAGTGGTTTACGCCTCCGAGGCCGGCACGCCGATGGTGTCGGACCCCGGGTATGACCTTGCTCGGGCGGTGGTGGAGGGCGGGCATGGCCTGATTTCCGCGCCGGGCCCCTCGGCGGCGGTGACCGCGCTGACGCTCTCGGGCCTGCCGGCGGACCGGTTCTTCTTTGCGGGATTTCTGCCGCAGGGCGGCTCCAAGCGGAAATCCGCGCTTGGGCAGTATGCCGCGATGCCCGGCACGTTGATCTTCTACGAATCGCCGAAGCGGGTGGCGGCGATGCTGAAGGATGCCGCGGAGGTGCTGGGGGCGGAGCGGCAGGCGGCGATGTGCCGGGAATTGACCAAGAAATTCGAGGAAGTGCGGCGCGGAACGCTGGCGGAGCTGGCCGAGGAGATGGCGGGGCGGACCGTGAAAGGGGAGATCGTCGTGCTGGTGGGGCAAGGGGATTCGGAGAAAATTAGTGAAGTTGATTTAGACAGGGCTCTGACGGATGCGCTGGCGGGGCATTCGGTGCGGGATGCGGCGGATATGGTTGCGGCGGATCTCGGGCTGAAGCGGCGGCCAGTGTATCAGCGTGCTCTCGAGCTGTCGAAGGGCGGCGGGTGATCTGTGCGGCTGTTTGCTCGCCTGGGCGCGTGTGGATTGGTGGCTGGGGCCGGCGTTTATGTGACGTTGGGCGGAATAGGCGCCGTGATGAGGAAGGATCGGCCATGACGAAACATTTTCGGTTTGAGACCGGCGGGGCGGTTCCGGCGGTGCCGGCGTCAAAACGGCGCCGGGGAAAGCGGGCCTACCTTTCGGGTGTCAGTGCCGAGGAGACGGTGGCGCGGGCCTATGACGGGCGGGGCGCCGACCTTCTGGAAACGCGCTGGCGCGGGCAGGCGGGCGAGATCGACCTGATTTTCCTGCAGGATGGCGTCTATGTCTTCTGCGAGGTGAAGCTGGCGCGCAGTTTCGATGCCGCGGCGGAGCGGCTGCGGCCCGACCAGATGCAGCGGATTCATCTTGCCGGGTCCGAATACCTCGGCAATACGCCCGATGGGCAGCTTTCGGAGGTGCGCTTCGACCTTGCCCTGGTCGATGGCCGGGGGCAGGTGGAGATCCGCGACGGTGCGTTCAGCCATTTCTGATTTGCACATTTCTGATTTGCACACTGGCCGGGATTGGCCCATGTAAAAGGCTGCACGTATTTGCCGGGGACAGCCTATGAAAATCGCCTTTCAGATGGATCCGATCGGGCCGATCGATATCAACGGGGACAGCACGTTCCGGCTGGCCGAGGAAGCGCAGGCGCGGGGGCACGAGCTGTTCTACTACACGCCGGACCGGCTGGCCTATAACCAGGGCCGGGTCGAGGCGCGGGGCTGGCCGCTGGAGGTGCGGCGGGAGAAGGGCAATCACTTCACCCTTGGCGAGGAGCAGCTGTTCGACCTGTCGGAGATGGACGTGGTCTGGCTTCGGCAGGACCCGCCGTTCGACATGTTCTACATCACCACCACGCATCTGCTGCAGCGGTTGAGCCCGGGCACGCTGGTGGTGAACGACCCGTTCTGGGTCAGGAACTTTCCCGAGAAGCTGTTGATTCTCGACTTCCCCGAGTTGATGCCGCCCACCGCGATCGCGCGTGACCTGGATACGATCAAGGCCTTCCGGGCCAAGCATGGGGATATCATCCTGAAGCCGCTTTACGGCAATGGCGGCGCGGGCGTGTTCCACCTGCCCGAGAGCGACCGGAACCTGAGCTCGTTGCACGAGATGTTCACCGGGTTCAGCCGCGAGCCGCTGATCGCGCAGAAATACCTGCCGGAGATCAAGAACGGCGACAAGCGGGTGATCCTGGTCGACGGCGAGCCGGTGGGGGCGATCAACCGCATTCCTGGCGAGGGCGAGACGCGGTCGAACATGCATGTGGGCGGCCGGCCCGAGAAGGTGGAGCTGACCGAGCGCGACCGGGAGATCTGCAGCATCATCGGGCCGCGGTTGCGCGAGTGCGGGCAGGTTTTCGTGGGCATCGACGTGATCGGGACCTACCTGACCGAGATCAACGTGACCTCGCCCACGGGCATCCAGGAACTGGAGCGGTTCGACGGGGTGAACGTTGCCGGCCAGATCTGGGAGGCGATCGAGGGCAAGCGGGCGTGAGCGTCGCGCGGCGCATTCTGAACCCCTACCTGCGTCTGACCGAGAAGCGGCACCTGGAGCGGGTGGAAGACCCGGTGGCGCTGCGTCGGAGTTTCGAATTCAAGGCACGGCTGTTTTTCCGGGCGCCGTTCGGCACGCGCTACGAGACAGGCGCGCTGGGCGGGGTGCCGGTGCAATGGGCGACGGCGAAGGGTGTGCGCCGCGAGGCCGGGCCGTTGTTGTTGCATCTGCATGGCGGCGGGTACGTTTTCGGGTCGTCGACGACGCATCGGGCGATGCTGGCGCGGCTGTCGCAGTTGACCGGGCTGCCGGCCTGTTTGCCCGATTACCGGCTGGCACCGGAGCATCCCTTTCCGGCGGCGGTCGAGGATGCCTTGGCGGTGTACCGGGCGGTCGAGGATTGGCCGGGCGGCGTGGTGATCGGCGGCGACAGCGCCGGCGGCGGGCTGGCGCTGGCCGTGGTGGCGGAGGTGTTGCGGGCAGGGGGCAAGGCGCCGCTGGGGGTGTTCGCCATGTCGCCGCTGACCGACCTGACATATTCGGGCGAGAGCGTCGCCGCCAATGCGCGGGCCGACGTGATGCTGCCCGCCAGCCGGGTCGAGGAATCGGCCGAGATGTACCTCGCCGGGGCCGATGCGAAGGACCCGCGCGCCTCGCCGCTATATGCGGATTTCACGGGCGGGCCGCCGGTGTGGATCTGTGCCGGGGATACCGAGATCTTGCTGGATGACACGCGGCGCATGGCGGAGCGGCTGAAGGCGCAGGGGGTGCCGGTGGATCTTCGGATCGAGCATGATCTGCCGCATGTCTGGCCCTATTTTCAAGGACTTATGCCCGAGGCGATGGTGACCCTGCGAGAGATTGCCGGTTGGGTCAGCTCTCTTTCGCCGCGGACAGCCGGAAGCTGACGGCCTCGGCCACGTGGGGCCGGTGGATGGTTTCGGAGCCATCGAGATCGGCGATGGTGCGGGCGACGCGGAGGACGCGGTGATAGCCGCGGGCCGAGAGGCCGAAGCGGTCGGCGACCTTGGTGAGGAGGTCGCGGCCTTCGGTGTCGGGCGTGGCGATTTCGGTGAGCATTTCGCCTTCGGCATCGGCGTTGAGGCGCATGCCGGGGTGGTCGCGGTAGCGGGCGGTCTGGAGGTCGCGGGCGGTTGCGACGCGGGCGGCGACGGTGGCGGAGCTTTCGCCCGAGCTGGGCAGGTCGAGATCGGTGTAGGAGACGGGCGGCACCTCGATCCGGAGGTCGAACCGGTCCATCAGGGGGCCGGAGATGCGGCCCATGTAATCCTCGCCGCAGGCCGGGGCGCGGGCGCAGGCGCGGGAGGCGTCGGGCAGGTAGCCGCATTTGCAGGGGTTGGCGGCGGCAACCAGCATGAAGCGGCAGGGATATTTCACATGGGCATTGGCGCGGGCAACGACGACCTCGCCCGATTCGACGGGCTGGCGCAGGGTTTCGAGGACGGAGCGGGTGAATTCGGGGAACTCGTCCATGAAGAGCACGCCGTTATGGGCGAGGGAAATCTCGCCCGGCGAGGCGCGTCGGCCGCCGCCGACGATGGCCGCCATCGAGGCCGTGTGGTGCGGTTCGCGGAAGGGGCGGGCGCGGTTGATGCCGCCTTCCTCGATCAGCCCGGCGAGGGAGTGGATCATCGAGGTTTCGAGCGCTTCCTGTGCCGTCAACGGCGGAAGGAGGCCCGGCAGGCGGGCGGCGAGCATGGATTTGCCGGAGCCGGGCGTGCCGACCATCATCAGGTGGTGACGCCCGGCGGCGGCGATTTCGAGGGCGCGCTTGGCGCGTTCCTGGCCTTTCACGTCGGTGAGGTCGCGGCCGGAGCTGTCGGGGATGACTTCGCCGGGTTCGGCCGGGGCGAGGGGGGATTGACCGGTGTAGTGGCGGACGACGTCGGCGAGGGTGGCAGCGCCGATGACGCGGGCGGCGTCGACCCAGGCCGCTTCCGGGCCGGAGGCCTTGGGGCAGAGCAGGGTGCGGTCGGCCTCGGCGGCCGAGAGGGCGGCGGGGAGGGCGCCGATCACCGGCAGGAGGGAGCCGTCGAGGGAGAGCTCCCCCAGAGAGCAGGTGCCTTCGACCGCGTCGGTGGGGATGATTTCGAGGGCGGCGAGAAGGGCGAGGGCAATGGGCAGGTCGAAATGACTGCCCTCTTTCGGCATGTCGGCGGGGGAGAGGTTGATGGTGATGCGTTTGGAGGGGAGCGCGATGGCCATGGAGGTGAGGGCCGTGCGCACGCGGTCGCGCGCCTCGGTCACCGCCTTGTCGGGCAGGCCCACGAGGGAGAAGCCGGGAATGCCGGCGGTGACGGCGCATTGCACCTCGACCGTTTTCGCCTCGACCCCCTCGAACGCGACCGTGTAGGCGCGGGCCACCATCGCGCATCCTTTGCGTTGCCAGACTTGGTTAACAGGGTGGGCCGGAATGGTTGAGGATTGGTTAACGGGTGAGGAAAGCCGCGGGATCGACAGTCCGCGGGGTGGCGAGCCGACGCTATAGTTTGGTGGTTTATGGTGCAGTGTCAGTATGACCCATGAGCGATGCGCGGACCTCTCCAATCGCCAGCCCGGGGGGCGGACTGGCGATCGCGCGGCGGCGCGCTTGGGCGCGCCTTGACTCCGCGCGGGGGCCAGACAGCGCAGGGCATGCCCTTGCATCCCCCGTTTGCCCTGTGGCAGGTCCGGCGTTTCAACTGCGAATCCCCGGCCGAAGGAGCGACGAGATGACGAGCCTGAGCCTGCGCCACAACCAGGAGCGCGACCTTGCCCCCCTTGCGGGGCTGTTGAAGGACGAGGACGACATGGCCCTCGTGAACCCCCATGCGAGATTTCCGTTCGACGAGGGGGAATGGAAGATGCGGTGGCTGCAGGAGATGGACGACGAGTCGTTCTACCTGCTGGATGGCGCGGGCCGCGAGGTGGGGTTCTTTGCGCTGCGCGTGGGCGTCGGCCCGGAGGTGCGGCACCTGACTTACGTGTTCGTCGAGGAAGAGATGCGCGGCGGCACCGGCGAGGAGCTGGCGCGGCTGGCCGAGGATGCGGCGCGGGATCTTGGGGCGCTGAGCATCACGTTGAAGGTGGAGCTCGATAACGAGGCGGCGCTCAGGCTGTATCAGAAATCGGGCTACGAGGAATTGTCGCGCCGCGGTGGCATGGCCACGATGCGGCGCGACCTGGATCGGTGAACCCTACGGTGGCGTAGGGTTTTAGGCGCGCTCGATGGCGATGGCCGTGCCTTCGCCGCCGCCGATGCAGATGGCCGCGACGCCGCGCTTGAGGCCGCGGGTTTCCAGCGCGTTCAGCAGGGTCACCATGATGCGCGCGCCGCTGGCGCCGATCGGGTGACCCAGGGCGCAGGCGCCCCCGTTTACATTGACCTTTTCGCGGGGCAGGCCCATTTCCTGCATGAAGGCCATCGGCACCACGGCGAAGGCCTCGTTCACTTCCCAGAGGTCGACATCGTCTTTCGACCAGCCGAGTTTCTTGAGGAGTTTCTGGGCCGCCGGCACGGGCGCGGTGGTGAACCAGCCGGGTGCCTGGGCGTGGCTGGCATGGCCGAGGATACGGGCCCGTATGTTGAGGCCGTTTGCCTTGGCCGCGTCGCCCGAGGCCAGCACCAGGGCCGCCGCGCCGTCGGAGATCGAGGACGAGTTGGCGGGCGTCACGGTGCCATCCTTGCGGAAGGCGGGTTTGAGGTGGGGGATCTTGTCGGGGCGGGCCTTGGCGGGCTGTTCGTCTTCGGAGATCGTGACCTCGCCTTTGCGGGTGGTGAGGGTGACGGCCGTGATCTCGCGGTCGAAGGCGCCGGATTTCTGGGCCGCGAGCGCGCCTTCGAGCGAGCCGATGGCGTATTCGTCCTGCGCTTCGCGGGTGAACTGGAACTTCTCGGCGCAATCCTCGGCGAAGGTGCCCATCAGGCGGCCCTTGTCATAGGCGTCTTCCAGCCCGTCGAGGAACATGTGATCCTTGACCTCGGCATGGCCGATGCGGGCGCCGCCGCGCATCTTTGGCAGGAGGTAGGGCGCGGTGGACATGCTTTCCATGCCGCCGGCGATCATCATGTCGGTGTCGCCAAGCGCGATCTGGTCGAAGCCGATCATCGCGGCCTTCATGCCCGAGCCGCACATCTTGTTGAGGGTGGTGGCGGGCACGTCTTCGCCGAGGCCCGCGTGGAAGCCGGCCTGCCGGGCGGGGGCCTGGCCCTGGCCGGCGGGCAGGACGCAGCCCATCAGCACCTCGTTCACCGTTTCGGTTTTCGCGTCGGCCAGGGCCGCGCGGATGGCGGTGCCGCCCAGCCAGCTGGCCTCGACACCGTCGAAATCTCCCTGGAAGCCCCCCATCGGGGTGCGGGCGGCTCCGGCAATGACAACGTCTTTCATGGTGATCCTCCTCGGAATTTGATGCCGCAGAATACCGAATGGTAACGAATGCGGTCTAGCCTGCGTCGTATTAGTACCTAAGGCGGAACGCGCATGGAACTCGACAGCAGCAAACTGAACGGTGTTCAGGTTATTTCGGTCAAGGCGGACCGGATCGATTCGGCAGCGGCCATCCGGTTCAAGGATGCGGTGCGCGCGGCGGTGGATGATACGACCCCGCGCGTGGTGCTGGACCTTGGACAGGTGACCTTCGTCGATTCGAGCGGTCTTGGCGCCATCGTGGCGGTGATGAAGTTCCTGGGGCCCGAGCGCAAGCTTGACCTTGCCGGGCTGACGCCGGACGTGGACAAGGTGTTCCGGCTGACGCGGATGGATACGGTTTTCGGGATATACGGGGATGTCGATAGTGCAACGCGCCGCGCGGCCGGGTGAGCGTGCCATGCCGGGGCGCGGGGGCGACACGGCGGCGGGCTTGCCGCTGAGCCTGGCGATTCGGGCGACGCCGGAGTCCACGCGCGAGGCCGTGGCGGCCGTTCGCGGCATCCTGGCGAGGTCCGGCGCGGCGCCGGGCCTGCTGTTCCGGGTCGAGCTGGTGCTGGCGGAAGTGCTGAACAACATTTGCGAACATGCCTATGGCGGCGGCGCCGGGCGCGTGTGGCTGAAGGCCCGGACGGAGGGCGATGCGCTGTGCGTGACGGTCTCCGACCGGGGCCTTCCGATGCCGGGCGGTGACATGCCCGACGGGGCGCTGCCGGATATGGATGTGCCTTGCGAGTTTCAGCCGGAGGGCGGATTCGGCTGGTACCTGATTCACAGCCAGGTGGACTCGCTTGATTACTGCCGCCGAGACGGTGAAAACATCCTTGGGTTGCGCTTTACGCCCCGATCCGGTGCGTAAAGACCGAAAAACCTTAATCTCGCCGCAATCATTGCGAAAAAGCGCCCGAAAGAACGGGCAAAACTGTACCTGTAGCTGCATATGGCTTCCCTCGGCGCCGCGTTTAACAGCCCCCACCCAGTGCGCGGCGTCGAGGTACTTACCCCCCGGGACAATTCGCGAAACGATCCGCCGGCCAAGCCGGTTTATTGGCATTTCCGCGCGGCGGCCTTAGTGTCGCGACGTTACGGAAATGAGCAGGGCTTTCATCATGCGCGATCTTCACCTTCCGGGCCGTTCGCCCGTTCTGGCCGCCAACGGCATGTGCGCCACATCCCATCCGCTGGCCGCGAAGGCGGCGGTGGATATCCTCGAGCGCGGCGGCAACGCGATGGACGCGGCGATTGCCGGGGCCGTTCTTTTGGGCATCTGCGAGCCGCAGATGACCGGGATCGGCGGCGATTGCTTCGTGCTGTTCAAGGAGGCGGGCAGCGACGAGGTCAGGGCGCTGAACGGGTCGGGCCGGGCGCCGGCGGCGGCGTCGGCCGACGCGTTGCGCGACAAGGGGCACGAGACGGTGCCGGTCAACGGCGTCGAGGCGGTGACGGTGCCCGGGGCGGTGGATGCGTTCTGCCGGTTGTCGGCGGATCACGGGCGGCTTGGGCTGGACGCGGTACTGGCGCCGGCGATTCACTATGCCGAGGTCGGGGTGCCGGTGGCGGAGCGGGTGGCGTTCGATTTCCCGAATGACGTGGCCGTGCTTCAGGGGCATGGGGTGACGCATTACTCGGATGGCGGCAAGCCGCTGAAATCCGGGCAGCTGTTCCGCGCGCCGGGGCAGGCGGAGGTGCTGCGCCGGGTCGCGAAAGATGGGCGCGCCGCGTTCTACGAGGGCGAGGTGGCCGAGGACATGCTGGCGGCGCTGTCGGGGATGGGCGGGGTGCACACGGCGGAGGATTTCGCCGCGGCGGCCTGTGATTACACGCAGCCGGTGTCGGGCGATTACCGGGAGACCGAGCTGTGGGAGCATCCGCCGAACGGGCATGGGGCGACCGCGATCCTGATGCTGAACATCCTGAAGCATTTCGACATCGCGGGGATGGACCCGTGGGGCGCCGAGCGGGTGCATATCGAGGCGGAGGCGGCGAAGTTGGCCTATGATGCGCGCAACCGGATCATCGCCGACCCGGATCACACCACGCGGCTGGCGCATATGCTGGCGCCCGAGACGGCGGAGAAGCTGGCGGCGCTGATCGACCCGAAAAAGGCGATGGCCGCGGCCGGGCCGCTGGCCGAGGCGGTGCACAAGGACACGATCTATATCACCGTGGTCGACAAGGACCGGATGGCGGTGTCGCTGATCTACTCGATCTTCCACGGGTTCGGCTCTGGCATCGCGTCGGAGAAGTTCGGGATCCTGTTCCAGAACCGCGGCGCGGGCTTCACCCTGACGCCGGGCCATCCGAACGAGATGGCGGGCGGCAAGCGGCCGATGCACACGATCATTCCCGGCATGCTGCGCGAGGGCGGCCGGGTGACGATGCCGTTCGGGGTGATGGGCGGGGCCTATCAGCCGAACGGGCATGCGCGGTTCGTCAGCAACCTGAAGGATTTCGGGCTGTCGCCGCAGGCGGCGATCGACGGGCCGCGAAGCTTTGCGGATGGTGGCAAGCTGAAGGTGGAGCGGGGCTATTCCGAGGGGGTGCGGCAGGCGCTGGCGGATATGGGGCACGACGTGGATGTGCCCGACGAGCCGATCGGCGGGGCGCAGGCGATTCTGCTGCACGAGGACGGCGTGCTCGAAGGCGGGAGCGATCCGCGCAAGGACGGCTGTGCGCTGGGGTATTGAGCCGGGGGGGGTTGGCACCCACCCTTGTCTCTTTGATCTGTGCGATATTGTGTATCGGCAGGCGAGACCCCGTCCCACCCTTGGTCCTTGAGACCGTCGCGTAGCCCGGGGCTCGTCTGCCGACCGTTGTCAAACCTGAACAGTTGCCAGGGAGGGCTGTGCAACCAGCCGATCCCGCAGATCAAGGACAGGCCCCATGACTTTGCCACAAGATGTCATCGGCGTCGATATCGCCAAGGACTGGATCGACGTCTTCTTTCTTTCCACCGGTCGGGCGGAGCGGGTGCCGATGGCGACCGCCGAGCTTCGGGCTTTCGCCGCCCGGGCCCGGGGGGCGCTGGTGGTGTTCGAGGCCTCGGGCGGGTACGAGCACCCGCTGGCCGAGGCGCTCGGCGCGGCGGATGTCACCTACGCCCGGGTCAACCCGCGGCAGGCGCGGGAGTTCGCCCGCGCCACGGGCCGGCTGGCCAAGACCGACCGGGTCGATGCCCGGGTGCTGGCGGAGATGGGTCGGGCGCTGGCTTTGCGCCCGACGCCGCCGGCCGATCCCGGGCGGGCGCGGCTGGCCGGCCTGATGGGCCGCCGGGACGATCTCGGCGCGATGCTGCGGGCCGAGATGGCGCGCCTGCGTCAGGCCCGCGATGCCTCTGTCCGCCGCGATATCGGCAGCATGATCGCGCTGCTGCGCCGCCGGATCGGCAAGCTCGAGGCCGAGATCGCCGCGGTGATCGGGGCGGATGAGGCGCTGTCGGACCGGTCGCGCCTCTTGCGGACGATGCCGGGGGTGGGGCCGCTGCTGGCGGCAAGCCTGCTGGCCCGGCTGCCCGAGCTGGGCCGTCTCGACCGCCGGGCGATCGCCAGCCTCGCCGGTCTGGCGCCGCATGCCTGCGACAGCGGCCGGTTCCGGGGGAAGCGGCGGATCTGGGGCGGCCGCGCGGAGGTGCGGCGCACGCTCTACCTCGCGGGGTTCATCGCCAGCCGGTATGACCCGGCGCTAAGGGCCTTCCGGCGCAAGCTGCAGGAGGCGGGAAAACCGGTCAAACTCGCCATCGTCGCCTGCGCCCGCAAGCTGCTCACCGTCCTCAACGCAATGCTGCGGGATCAAAGAGAGCACCGGCCAGCGGCAGGATAAGAAAGACAGTTGCTACGGATGACGGCGAATGGGGGGCGCGAGGCCCGCCCTGCACATCAGGGGAATGTAGGGTGGGTGCAAACCCACCGCCCGGTCAGTTGAGCTGGAAATGCAGCGGGTAGTGGCCGTCTTCGAACGGGCCGAAGAGATCGGGGATGTCGGGGTGACCCACCGGTTCGCCGGAATAGTCGGCGATCAGGTTCTGTTCGCTGACATAGGCGATGTAGTAGCTCTGGTCGTTTTCGGCGAGCAGGTGGTAGAAGGGCTGTTCCTTCGACGGGCGGCTCTCCTCGGGGAGGGACTCGTACCACTCCTCGGTGTTGGAGAATTCGGGATCGACGTCGAAGACCACCCCCCGGAACGGATGCTTCCGGTGGCGCACAACTTGACCCAAGTGATATTTCGCACGTGTCGTATACATTCAAAACAGCCCCTAAACGCAGATATTAGCGCTTTCAAGGCCCGTTTGTCCAATGCCGGCTGGGAATGGGCGGAGAAACAGTGTGTGAACCCGCCTATGACAGTTTGCCGGCCCGAATTCGGGATTTCCCAAAGCCCTTCTATGGGTTACAATGGAAAAAAAGACGAAAAAAGCGAGAGGCAGATGAGCAGAACTCTTCGCGCGATATTATTGGTTTTGTTGGTGGGGTCGTGTGGCGGCCGCACTGCCGGACCCGCGCCCGACAATCTTGACGACGCTTGCGTGATCCTGCGCGAGCGGCCGCAATATGCCCGCGCCTTCCGTGCGACGGAACGGCAATGGGGCATTCCCATTCACGTGCAGATGGCGACCATCTACCAGGAGAGCAAGTTCGACGGGGAGGCGCGCACGCCCTTCCGCTGGACGCTGGGGGTGATCCCGATGGGCCGGATCAGTTCGGCCTACGGGTACAGCCAGGCGCTTGACGGCACGTGGGAGGAATACAAGGAAGAGCAGGGGCGCTACCGCGCCCGGCGGAACGACATCCACGACGCGACCGACTTCATGGGCTGGTACATGGCGAAGACGACCGAGCATCTCGGCATCTCGCGGCATGACACGCGCAACCAGTACCTTGCCTATCACGAAGGCCGGGGCGGTTACCGGAGCGGCAGCTACAACAAGAAGGCGTGGCTGGTGCGGGTGGCCGACAAGACGGCGGCGCGGGCGAAAGCCTATGAGGCGCAGCTGGCGAGTTGCCGTAGGTACTGAAACGGAAAGGCCGCTTCCCGGGTCGGGTAGCGGCGTTTTTCCTGTCAGGTTGTCCTGTTGAAGGACGTGTGGGGATGGGCGCAGTGACGCCGATCCCGGCCCGGAAAAAAGCCGCGCCATGGCGCTGCCCGGTTTTTCAAGGTCTGGTCTTCACGAGGGAAGATTTACCGGTCGCGTTTCTCCACGCCGACGCCGGGGATGACGAACTGTTCGTCATCGAGCTGCATGCCAGTTTTCAGATCGCCCAGCACAACCGTCGTGCGCGTGCCGGTGTCGTCGGTGACGACCCACTGGCGCAGCTCGACCGGGTTGTCGGTGAAGACGAGCTCGATGCTGCCGTAATCGGGGTTTTCGGGATCCTGCGCGCGGACGGTTGTGGTCTTGCCGTCGCTTTCATGGCCGGTGACCATGCGCTCGCGGGTGAAATCCACGTTGTTGGCGAGGATGATCTTGAGCGGCGTGCGGTGGAGCGGATAGGCCTCGGGGCCGGTGTTCGACTTGGGGTCGATCACGCCGACGCGGGTGCCGTCGGCCAGCACCAGCGTTTCGTCGGGCGGATCGTATTCGAAGCGCACCCGGCCGGGACGCTTGATGTAGATCTGGCCGGTCGAGATCGTCTGATCTTCGTTGATCTGGGTGAACTTGCCCTGAGCGCTCTTGAAGCTGTTGAGATAGCCCGAGATTTCGTTCAGCGATAGCTGCTCGGCCGCTGCGGGCAGAGCCGCGAGAGAGAGGGCGGCCGAGGCCAGGAGGGTGCGTATCATGGTCATGCCTCGTATCTAGGCGCTGGTGCGGGGAATTGCACCATGTCGATCACGGAAATTTGCGGGGCAGGGGGGTAAGGTGAAACGCCCCGGACCTTGGGGCCGGGGCGTCGGGTTTTCCGCAAGGGGCCCCGGGTCGGGCCCGGGGCGCGAGGGTTATTGCTCGGGCACGAGGATTTCGCGCTTGCCGACGTGGTTGGCGGGGCTGACGACGCCCTCTTCCTCCATCTGCTCGACGAGGCGCGCGGCCTTGTTGTAGCCGATGGCCAGCTTGCGCTGGATGTAGGAGGTGGAGCACTTCCTGTCGGTGATGGCGATCTGGACGGCCTGGTCGTAGAGGGCGTCCTCGCCATCGGTGTTGCCGCCGGTGTTGAGGCCGAGGACCGCGTCGATGTTGCTGGCCTTGTCCTCTTCCGGGCCTTCCTGCACGCCGCCGACATAGTCGGGCGGGCCGTAGGCCTTGAGGTGGCTGACGACTTCCTCGACTTCCTCGTCCGAGACGAAGGGCCCGTGGCAGCGGGTGATCTTGCCGCCGCCGGCCATGTAGAGCATGTCGCCCATGCCGAGCAGTTGCTCGGCGCCCATTTCGCCGAGGATGGTGCGGCTGTCGACTTTCGAGGTCACCTGGAAGGAGATCCGGGTCGGGAAGTTGGCCTTGATCGTGCCGGTGATGACGTCGACCGAGGGGCGCTGGGTGGCCATGATGAGGTGGATGCCGGAGGCGCGGGCCATCTGGGCGAGGCGCTGGATGCAGGCCTCGATCTCCTTGCCGGCGACCATCATCAGGTCGGCCATCTCGTCGACGATGACGACGATGTAGGGCATCTTCTCGGGGGCGAATTCGTCGGTTTCGAAGACGGGTTCGCCGGTCTCGTCGTCAAAGCCGGTCTGGACGGTGCGCGAGAACATCTCGCCGCGCGAGAGCGCGTCTTCGACGCGGCTGTTGTAGCCGTCGATATTGCGGACGCCCATCTTGGACATCTTCCGGTAGCGTTCCTCCATCTCGGCCACGACCCATTTCAGGGCGACGACCGCCTTTTTCGGGTCGGTCACCACGGGCGAGAGAAGGTGCGGGATGCCGTCATAGACGGAGAGTTCCAGCATCTTGGGGTCGATCATGATCAGGCGGCAATCCTCTGGCGTGAGCTTGTAGAGGAGGCTGAGGATCATGGTGTTGATGGCCACGGACTTGCCCGAGCCGGTGGTGCCGGCGATGAGCAGGTGGGGCATCTTGGCGAGGCTGGAAATGACCGGATCGCCGCCGATATCCTTGCCCAGTGCCAGCGGCAGGCGCATGTTGCTGTCGCCGAAATCGCGGGAGGCGAGGAGTTCGCGCAGGACGACCATCTCGCGGTTGTCGTTGGGCAGCTCGATGCCGATGACGCTGCGGCCCGGCACGGTGGAGACACGCGCCGAGAGCGCCGACATTGAGCGGGCGATGTCGTCGGCCAGGCCGATCACGCGGGAGGCCTTGAGGCCGGGGGCCGGTTCCAGCTCGTACATGGTGACGACGGGGCCGGGGCGGACCGAGACGATCTCGCCCTTGACGCCGTAATCGTCGAGTACGTTTTCCAGCATCCGGGCGTTTTCCTCGAGCGCCTCGTCGGAAAGGTGGTGGCGTTCGATCTTGGCCGGGTTGGTCAGCAGGCTGAGGGCCGGAAGCTCGAAGTCGAACTGCGGTTTTTCCTCGAATTGCAGGGCGGGCTGGGCTTCGGCCCGGGCCTGGGTGGAGGGTTGCGGCGCCTTGCGTGGCGGGTGCTGGACGACCTTCTTGGGCTCGGCCGCGGGGATGCGCGGCCTGGCCTGCAGGACCGGCTCGGGGGGCAGGTTGTCTTCGTCGTCGTAGATGGCGAAATCGCTGTCGTCATAGGCGGCGTCGTCATAGGCGCCGTCGGTCGCGAAGTCGTTGACGGGCTCTTGCATCGGGGCCTGGGGCACGCGGGCCTGGGCCGCCGTCAGCGGCGGCTCGGGCGGCAGCTGGGCCGAGCGGGGGGCGAGGAGCAGCGGGTCGGGGCCACGGCCGCGGCCCTTGGTCAGGGGCTTGTCGGCAGGGATTTCCTGGACCTCGAGCTCTTCCTCGGTGGGGTGGCGGCGCGACTTGATCGCGTCGGCGATCTTGGCGCGGATCCGGTCGGGGCCGGGCGTGTCGGGCAGGTCGCCGTGGTATTCGCGGTCGACGAGTTCCGGTTCCGGCTCGGGTTCGGGGCGGCGGATGAGCGAGGGCATCCGGGAGAGGAGGCCGCCGGTTTTCTCGGGCTCGGGTTTCGGGGCCGGGGCAGGGGCCGGCGCGGCGACGGGGGCCGTTTTCGGCGCGGCCTGTGCCGCGGGCGCGTTGGGTTGCCGGTTCACGAGGGAGGGTTCGGCGCGCAGCTTGCGGGCCGGGGCAGGGGGCACGATGCGGGCGGCGCGTTCTTCTTCCTCGGCATAGGCGGCTTCCTCGGCGCGGCGCTCGGCGCGGCGTTGAAGGTGGCCCTGGACGCCGGACTTGAGGCCCATCGAGGCGTGTGCCGCCCCGGTGGCGCCGCGGCCCAGCATGGCGCGGAAGGTGGCGTAGCTCATGATGACGCCGACGAGGAGGAAGCGGGCGGCGAGCAGCAGTTCGCGGCGGGAGGCACCGAGCACGAAGAGGCCGACGCCGACCGAGAGGGCGGCCATGATCAGCGACAGGAGCTTGAGGCTGAGCCCCGCGCCGAAGGGCAGAAGGCCCATGAGGGTGGCGAGAACCGTATCGCCGAAGAGCCCGCCCAACCCGAAGCTGTGGGTGGCGGACCAGCTTGTGCCGGGCGTCAGCGTTGCGGCGAAGAGCGACAGCAGCGCCAGCCAGATCGGTGCGAAGATCAGCCGGCTGACGGCGCGGTCTTCGCCCTGGTGGAGGGTGAAGCGGAGGCCCCAGCCGCAGATCATGATGGCGAAGCCCAGCGCGCCCCAGCCGATCACCATGAAGACGGTGGCGGCGATGGAGGCGCCGAGATGGCCCATCCAGTTCTTCACGGGCGCATCGGTGGCGGACATCCAGCTTGGGTCGTCGGGGTGGTATGTCAGGATCATCGCCGTCGCCATCATCCCGATCGCCAGCAGGACAAGCCCGGCAAGTTCCTTGCCGCGCTTCTCGATTGCCTCGGCCATCGAACTGTCAAGCAACGGGTCGCGCCCGCGTGTCTGGTATGCCATGTTTCGCCTCGTCCTCAATCATGTGTAGAGACAGTCGCGCAGCCGTGTGAGGCCATCCGCCATCTCGTCTTTTGGGGCCACCATCGCGACCCGGATATAGTTCTTGCCGGGGTTCCCGGCGTCAGTGTCGCGGCTGAGATAGGCGCCGGGGAGCACCCGGACGCCTGTCTTCTTCCAGAGCCGCAGGGCCGCTTCCTCGCCATCGGCGACGGGCAGCCAGAGAAAGAACCCGGCCTCGGGCGGTTGATAGCCCGGCACGCGGTTCATGATCGTGTCGGCCAGCGCGTATTTCTCCTGATAGAGCGCGCGGTTTTCCTCGACATGGCTCTCATCTGCCCAGACCTTTTCGGCGACGCGCTGAAGCGGCATGGGCAGGGGCGCGCCGGCATAGGCGCGCAGCTGTTTCATCCGGCGGATCGATTCCGGCCCGCCCGCCACGAAGCCCGAGCGCAGGCCGGGCAGGTTCGAGCGTTTCGAGAGGCTGTGGAAGATCACGACCCGCTCGGGGTCGGCGCCCATTTCACGTGCCACCTGGAGGGCGCCCACGGGGGGCTCATCGCGGTAGATCTCGGAATAGCATTCGTCGGCGAAGATCTTGAAGTCGTAGAGCTCGGCGAGGCCGATGAGGTGGGCCCAGTCCTCGCGCGTGGCGACGGCGCCCTGCGGGTTGGAGGGCGAGCAGAGATAGGCGACGGTGACCTGATTGAGGATATCGCCGGGGACCTCGCTGAAATCCGGCAGGAAGCCGTTTTCCTTGGTGGCCGGCAGAAAGACCGGCTCGGCGCCGACGCTGAGGGCCGCGACCATGTAGACCTGGTAGAACGGGTTGGGGATGAGGACCATCGGCCACTTGCCGTTCTTCGCCTCGGGGCAGAGCGCCATCATGGCGTTGTAGAGCCCCTCGCGGGTGCCGTTGAGGGCCATCACGTTCGTGTCGGGCTTGAGGGTGACGCCATAACGGCGGTTCACCCAGTCGGTGATCGACTGGCGGAGTTCGGGCGTGCCCTCGTTCGCGGGGTAATTGCCGAATTCGTGGGCGTGTTCGGTGATGACGTCGGTGATCCAGGCCGGAAACGGGTGTTTCGGCTCGCCAATGGTCATATGCGCCGGCGCGCCGCCGGGCTTATGGGAATCCAGTAGCGCCCGCAAACGCGGGAACGCGTATTCCGGAAGGTTCGAAAACCGCTCGGGAAACATCTTGTCCTGCCTCAGATACCGGGATCATTGGTGCCCCGTTTTCTGAAAATGTACCGGAGGTCTTGCATCAGGTCCAGCGAAACCAATGCCTTGACAGGGGGTTGTGGCATTTTCGCAGCCGGTCACGCCGGGGGTGTCAGGCCGCCTTCGGCAATGAGTTTCGCCAGCGATTCCATGTCGTTGGTGAGCGGGCGGTCAGAGTCGATCTGCGGGGCGATGGCGCGCAGGGCCTGGTGCAGGCGGGCCATGGGCGGGCCGAGTTCGGCCGTGACGCCGCGCAGGTCGACGGCTTGGGCGGCGACCATCAGTTCGATCGCGGTCAGGCGGCGGCCGAGGTCGTTGATGCGGGTGAGCGCGCGGGCGGCCGTGGGGGCGGAGGTGAGGCTGTCTTCGACGCCGTTGGCGTTGATCGAGGGCCAGACGGGCTGGGGCGTGGCGGCGCGGGTGATTTCGGCGGCGAGGTCTTCGGCCACCTTGAGGACCGGCGCGAAGGCGTTGGAGCCGCTGTCGGGGCGGGCGAGGAAGAGGGGGAGGGCGGTGAAATCGGGGTCCATCATGCGGGCGATGCGGGCGATCTGGCCCATGGCGAGGTGCTGCCAGGCGCGGGAGACGGATTCGACGGCGAGGCCTAGCTCGGTGCTGTGATAGGCGCCGCAGGAGATGACCTCGCCCGTTTCGGCGATGGCGATGGGGTTGTCGGAGGCGCCGTTGAGTTCGGTCTCGACGACGGGGCGGGCGTTGGCGAGGGCGGCGGCGGTGCCGCCGTGGATCTGCACGGTGTTGCGTATGGAAAGTGGATCTTGCAGCCGGCGGGCGGCGCCGGGCTGCCAGAGCGCGGAGCCGTCGAGCAGGGCGCGGAGACCCTCGGCGGCGATGGACTGGCCGGGCAGGGGTTTGGCGGCGAGCGCGCGCGGGTCGAGCGGGGAGAGGTTGGCGCGGAAGCCTTCCATGGTCAGGCAGGCCGCGGCCTGTGCCGCCGCGAAGCCGGTCAGAGCCCCGTCGAGGGCGAGCGCGCCTTCGCCCGCCGAGAATCCGGTGTGGTTGGCGAGCGCCAGCCCGTCGCGCGGGGCCAGTTGCAGCGGTTCGATGCCGGCGGCGCGGAGCATGTCGGCGGAGGGGCCTTCCTGTCCGTCGGCGTTGGTCATCTTTCCTTCGCCGATCAGCGCAAGCGCCACCGTGGCGTTGAGGACAAGGTCGCCGCCGCCGACCGAGCCGAGCCCGCCCGAGACGGGCACGAGGTTGGCGTCGAGCACCTTGGCCAGGTATTCCGCCACCTCCGGCCGGGCGCCGCTATAGCCGGTCAGCAGCGTGTTGAGCCGGGCCAGCATCAGGGCGCGGACGGTGTCGCGGGGCATGGGCTCGCCAACCGCGTGGGCGCGGCCGCGGATGGTTTGCAGGGAGAAGCCGGCCAGCGTTTCGGCATCGAGCGCCTCTGTCGAGCGCGCCCCGAGGCCGGTGGTGACGCCGTAGACGGGGATGCGATTCTCGATGGCGTGGTCGATCAGCGCGCGGGTCTCGCGCATCTTCGCCAGCCCGTTCTCGGCCAGCGCCACGCCGCCGGCGCCGCGGGCCGCCGCCGCCAGTGCCTCGACCGTCAGACCCGTCCCGTCCAGCAGCAGCTTTGCCATGTCCCGTCTTTCATTGTTCCAGAAATACTCAAAATCCGACGGCTGCCCCGCGCGTCACGCCAGCGCCTTTTCGACCGCGCTGGCCACGCGCAGCAGGTGTTCCTCGCCGAAGGGTTTGCCGCAGAGCATCAGCCCGCAGCTTGGCGTGCCGGTGGGCAGGCTCATGGAGGCGAGCCCCATCAGGTTGGCGACGCGGGTGTTGCGCAGGGTGAGGATGTTCTCGGTGACGTAGAACTCGTCATCGGTCATCAGTCGCTCGGCATTGGGCGGCATGTTGGGGGCCGAGGGCAGGATCACCGCGTCGTAGCCCGCGACGCGCGCGTGCCAGTCGCGGCGGAGCTGTTCGAGGCGGCGCCACGCCGCCACGTAGGTTGGGGCGGTGACGTCGCGGCCGCCACGGAAGCGTTCGAGGATGGGTTTGAACATCCGGTCGGGCGCGGCCTCGATCGTGTCGTGCCAGATGCCGTAGGCCTCGGCGGTGAAGAGCACGCCGGACATGGGCATGGCTTCGGCGATCTCCGGCGACTCGATGGGTTCGACGGTGGCGCCGGCGTCTTTCAGGCGCTCGACGGCGTCGGCATAGGCCTTGGCGGGGCCCTCGCGCACGTCGTCCATCACCACGGTTTGCAGGGCGGCGAAGCGGGCGCCTTTCAGCGACGCGCCTTTGAGGTCGGCGGGGCGCGTGCCTTCGAGGGCGGCGAGGACGAGGGCGCAATCCTCGACCGAGCGGGAGAGGGGGCCGACCGTGTCGAACTTCTCGCAAAGCGGCACAACGCCGTCGAGCGGGATGCGGCCGGACGTGGTTTTCAGGCCGGTGAGGTCGTTCCACGCCGAGGGGATGCGGACGGAGCCGCCGGTGTCGCTGCCGATGCCGCAGGCGGCGAGGCCGTGGGCGACGCTGGCCGCCGCGCCGGAGGAGGAGCCGCCGGGCACGGCGTCGGGATCGTTGATGTTGGGGGGCGTGGCCGTCATCGGGTTGAGGCCGAGGCCCGAGAAGGCGAACTCGCTCATATGGGTCTTGCCGAGGCAGACGAGCCCGGCGCGGGTGGCGGTGGCGAGCACCGGCGCGTCATGCTCGGGCACGCGGTCTTCCAGCAGGCGGGAGCCGGCGGAGGTGGCCAGACCGGCCGTGTCGAAGAGGTCTTTCCAGCTGACCGGCACGCCGTCGAGCGGGCCGAGGCGGAGCTTTGCGTCGGCGCGTTCCTTGGCGGCTTTCGCCTCGGCGCGGGCGCGGTCATGGGTGACGATGGTGTAGATGCGGTCGCGGGCCGGGTGGGCGTCGATGGCCGAAAGGTAAGTGTCGCAGAGGGTGACCGGGTCGATCTCGCCCTTGCCGATGCCACGGCCGAGGTCGGCCGCCGTCATGTGTAGCCAGTCTTTCATCCCCGCTGCCCCTTCCAGTCGCTTGCCTTCGGAAAGCGACCGTAGCGGCAGTGCGGCGCATGGACAATCCCGCAGCGCTGTCCATATTGAGGGGCATGAGCGAGATGAGCGATATCCTGATCGTCGGCGGGGGGTTGAACGGCCCGGCGCTGGCCCTTGCGTTGGCCCAGGGTGGGCGCAGCGTGACCGTGATCGATGCGCTGCCTGAGACCGTGCGCAAGGATGCGGCGTTTGACGGGCGGGGCTATGCGCTGGCGCTGGCCTCGGTGCGGCTGTTGCGGCGGATTGGTGTCTGGGCGCGGGTCGAGGACCATGCCCAGCCGATGCTGGAGATCAAGGTCTCTGACGGGCGCGCGGGCGAGGGGCCGTCGCCGTTTTTCCTGCATTTCGACCATGCCGAGATCGAGGAAGGCCCGATGGGGCACATGATCGAGGACCGGTATTTGCGGCGGGCCCTGCTTGACGCGATGGACGAGGCCGAGGGGATCACCCAGGTCACCGACAGCGTGTCTGCGCAGGAGGTGAATGAGGCGGGCGTGACGCTGACGCTGGCCTCGGGCAAGACCGTCTCGGGCCGGATGGTCGTGGGCTGTGACGGGCGCGCGTCGGGGACGGCGTCGCGGGCCGGAATCCGGCGGACGGGCTGGGGCTATGGGCAGACGGCGCTGGTGGCGGCGGTGGCGCATGAGCGGCCGCATCACGGGATTGCGCACCAGTTTTTCATGCCGCCGGGGCCGCTGGCGATTTTGCCGCTGCCGGGGAATGTCAGCTCGATCGTCTGGAGCGAGAGCGAGGCGACGGCGGCGTCGTTCGCCGCGCTGAGCGACGAGGATTTCATGGAGGTGCTGCGGCCGCGATTCGGCGATTTCCTTGGGGAGATCAGCCTGAAGGGCAAGCGTTTCACCTATCCACTGGGCCTGACCATCGCCAACAGTTTCGTGGCCGAGCGGCTGGCGCTGGTGGGCGACGCGGCGCACGGGATGCATCCGATTGCCGGGCAGGGGCTGAATGCCGGGCTGCGCGATGTGGGGGCTTTGGCGCAGGTGGTGGGCGAGGCCGCCCGGCGGGGCGAGGATTTCGCGGCGCCGGATGTTCTGGCGCGCTACCAGCAGTGGCGGCGGTTCGATACGGCGACGCTGGCGGCGGTGACGGATGCGACGAACCGGTTGTTTTCGAATGACAATCCACTGTTGCGGCTTGGGCGGGATCTCGGGATGGGCGTGCTGGGGGCGATGCCCGGCCTGCGGCGCGGGTTCATTCGCGAGGCGGCGGGGCTGACCGGTGATTTGCCGGAGTTGATGAAGGGTTGAGAGGGTGCAGGGGGCGCTGCCCCCAACGTTGAATTTCTTTTGGAAATTCAACGCCTCCCCCGGGATATTTCTGGCCAGAAGAAGATCAGGGGGTGGCGCGTTCCAGGAGGCGGATGAACGTGTCTCCGTAGCGGCGTTCGTCGAGGAGGGTCAGGCCGTCCGGTGGAGTGATGTCGGCGCTTTCTTCCCAGATGATCAGGGCGTCCTCGGCGAGCCAGCCCTGTGTGAGGGCGGCGGCAAGGGCCTGTTCGCCCAAGCCCTTGCCGTAGGGCGGGTCGAGGAAGACGAGGGTGCAGGGCGCGGGGGCGGGGCCGGGTTTTCGGGCGTCGCGGGGGAGGATTTGGGTGACGTCTTCGGCGCCGCAGAGGCGGATGTTTTCGCGCAGGAGTTTCTGGGCGGTGCGGCCGCTTTCGACGAAGGTCACGTGGGCCGCGCCGCGGGAGAGCGCCTCGAGCCCCAGCGCGCCGGTGCCGGCGAAGAGGTCGAGCACGCGGACGTCTTCCAGCCGGTCGGCATGGGCGTTGGCGAGCACGTTGAAGAGGCTTTCGCGCACCCGGTCGGAGGTGGGGCGGAGATGCGCGGCCGCATCCCCCTTGCCCACCGACGCCAGCCGGCGGCCGCGGAAGGCGCCGCCGATGATCCTCATGCTTTCAGGAGCGCCTTGAGATCGGTGTCGACATTCTCGATGGCGTCGGGGTCGGGCGATTTGCCGGCGTCGATCAGGCGTTTGCCGACCATGTAGGCGCGGGCGTCGTTCATGGCGTCGACCGCCAGCAGATTGTCGCCCTTGTAATACCAGAAGGAGGCCGCGTTCTCATGCTCGCCCGGGCGGGTGATCACACGGTCATAGCCGGTGTTGAGGCCGGCGATCTGAAGCTTGACGTCGTACTGGTCGGACCAGAACCACGGCTGGGGCACGTAGGGTTTCTCGGCGCCCATGATGTTTTCGGCGACCAGTTCGGCCATGTCGATGGCGTTGGGCACGCTTTCCTGCCGGATGCGGGCGCCGTCACGGGGGAAGGAGGCGCAATCGCCCGCGGCCCAGATTGCGGGGTCGGAGGTGCGGCCGTGTTCGTCGGTCTTGATGCCATTCTCGACCTCGAGACCGGCGGCTTCGGCCAGCGCGGTGGCGGGGGTGATGCCGACGCCGACGATGACGAAATCGGTTTCGATCTCGGTGCCGTCGGAGAGGCGCGCGCCGGTGACGTGGCCGTCGCCGGTGAGGGTGTCGAGGCCGATGCCTTCGCGGATGTCGACGCCGTGGCTTTTGTGGAGCTTGCGGAAATAGTCGGAGGTTTCCTTGCAAGCGACGCGCTGGAGGATGCGGTCGGCCATTTCCACCAGCGTGACCTTGAGCCCGCGGGAGGCCGCGACGGCCGCCGCCTCGAGCCCAATATAGCCGCCGCCGACGATGAGCACGCGTTTGCCTTCGGTGAATTCGGGGGCCATCGTGTCGACATCGTTCAGCTCGCGCACGACATAGACGCCGCGCAGCTCGCCGCCGATGCTGCCGGGCAGGCGGCGGGGGACGGAGCCGGTGGTCAGCACGAGGTGCTCGTAGGGAATCGATTTGCCGCCGGCGATCACCACCTTGTCCTTGCGGTCGATGGCGTCGACGCGGGTGTCGAGATGCAGATCGATCCCGTTCTCGCCATAGAAGCTTTCGGGGCGGAGGAAGAGGCGTTCGAGATCCATCTCGCCCAGCAGGTATTTCTTCGACAGCGGCGGGCGCTGGTAGGGGGGCACGTGTTCCTCTCCGATGAGGGCGATCTTGCCCTCGTATCCGAGGGCGCGCAGTTTGGTCACCAGCGAGGCGCCTGCCTGCCCCGCTCCGATCACGACTATGCCGGGCATGCCCGATCCTCCCGATTTTTCATGGTCAGTCCGTCGACGTGACCCTATATCTACCCCTGACGGAAACGCAATTGATAGACAGGATGCGACAATGACGATCACTGTTGGCGACAAGCTTCCCGATGCAACGCTGGTTCAGATGGGGGGTGAAGGGCCGGAACCGGTCGAGCTTTCCTCGAAAACCGATGGGCGCAAGGTTGTGATCTTCGCCGTGCCGGGGGCGTTCACGCCCACCTGCCATTCGGCGCATGTGCCGAGCTTCATCCGCACCAAGGACCAGTTTGCCGAGAAAGGCGTGGACGAGATCATCTGCGTCAGCGTGAACGACCCGTTCGTGATGGGCAACTGGGGCGAGGCGACCGGCGCGTCGGATGCCGGGATCACCATGCTGGGAGACCCCGAGGCGAAATTCACCAAGGCGATCGGGATGGACTTCTCGGCGCCGCCCGCGGGCCTGATCGACCGCTCGAAGCGTTACGCGATGCTGGTCGAGGACGGCAAGGTGAGCGTGCTGAACCTCGAAGACAGCCCCGGCACCTGTGAAGTGTCGGCGGGCGAGGGCCTTCTGGCCGACATGTAAGCCTTTCGGGCTTTGCCGGGGCGGGCTTTGCGCCGCGCCCCGGCTTTCATTGTTCCAAAAATACTCAATTCCCCCGGCCCGCCTCATGCGGCGGCGTCAGGATATGGCGCAGGAGTGCCACCGGGTGCGCCTTGAGCGACAGCCGTGTGGCGACGTAATCCTCGACCACCTCCTCGCCCAGGGTCATCCGGGGAAGGTGGGCCGTGGGTTCGTGAATCGCCTCGCCCTCCATGTCGCCGGCGAAGAGGGGCAGGGGCTTGTCGCCGGCCAAAGCGCGGGCCTCCCACAGCGCCTCGCGGCGGGTGAGGCCGAGTTCTGCGAAGGCGTCGGCCTCGGCCAGCCGGGTGAGGGTGGCGGGCGGCACGCCGGCGCGGCGCCAGATGTCGGCGACCTGCGTGTAGCCGTTGCCGCGGGCCGCCGTGATCCAGCCGGCGTCTTCCTCGGACAGGCCCTTGATCTGACGGAAGCCGAGGCGAAGGGCGAGGGCGCCGCGCCCGTCGGGTTCGAGCACGTTGTCGTAGTAGCTGGATTGAATGCAGACGGGCCGTACCTCGACCCCATGCTCGCGGGCGTCGCGGACGATCTGGGCCGGGGCGTAGAAGCCCATCGGCTGGGAGTTCAGGAGCGCGCAGGCGAAGACGGCCGGGTGGTGGCGCTTGATCCAGGCGCTGGCATAGACCAGCAGCGCGAAGGAGGCCGCGTGGCTTTCGGGGAAGCCGTAGGAGCCGAAGCCCTCGATCTGGGAGAAGCAGCGTTCGGCGAAGTCGGCATCGTAGCCGTTCTTCGCCATGCCGGTCAGGAAGCGGGTGCGGAATTCGCTGACCGAGCCGTTTTTCTTGAAGGTGGCGAGCGAGCGGCGGAGGCGGTCGGCCTCGTCGGGGGTAAACCCCGCGCCGGTGATGGCGATCTGCATCGCCTGTTCCTGGAAGAGCGGCACGCCGAGGGTTTTTCCGAGGACCTGGCCCAGCTCGTCGGAGGGGAATTCGACGGCCTCCTCGCCGTTGCGGCGGCGGATATAGGGGTGGACCATGTCGCCCTGGATCGGGCCGGGGCGGATGATGGCGACCTCGATGACGAGGTCATAGAAGCAGCGCGGCCGCATCCGGGGGAGGAAGTTCATCTGGGCGCGGCTTTCCACCTGGAAGACGCCGATGCTGTCGGCCGCGCAGAGCATGTCGTAGACGGCCGGGTCTTCGGGCGGCAGGGTGGCGAGGGTGTAGTTGGTGCCGTGGTGTTGCTGCAGGAGGGTGAAGGCCTTGCGGATGCAGGTGAGCATGCCAAGCGCCAGCACGTCGACCTTGAGGATGCCGAGCGAGTCGATATCGTCCTTGTCCCAGCAGATGACGGTGCGGTTTTCCATGGTGGCGTTTTCGATCGGCACCAGTTCGTCGAGCCGCCCCTCGGTGATGACGAAGCCGCCCACGTGTTGCGAGAGGTGGCGGGGGAAGCCCTCGATCTCGCGCATCAATTCCATGGTCTGGCGCAGGCGGGGGTCGTCGGGGTCGAGACCGATTTCCTGCAGCCGCTGGCGTTCGAGATTGCCTGCGGCGAAGAAGCCCCAGAGTTGCGAGGAGAGGGCGCCGACGGTGTCCTGTGAGAGGCCCATGGCGGCGCCGACCTCGCGGATGGCGCGTTTGCCGCGGTAGTGGATGACCGTGGCGCAGAGCCCGGCGCGGTGGCGGCCGTAGCGCTCGTAGATGTGCTGGATCACCTCCTCGCGGCGTTCGTGTTCGAAATCGACATCGATATCGGGCGGCTCGTTCCGGGCCTCGGAGACGAAGCGTTCGAAGACCATGGTGCCGGTTTCGGGCGACACGCTGGTGACGCCGAGGCAGTAGCAGACCACCGAGTTGGCCGCCGAGCCGCGCCCCTGGCAGAGGATGTCGCGGGAGCGGGCGAAGGCGACCACGTCGTTCACGGTCAGGAAATAGGGCTCGTATTTCAGCTTGGCGATGAGGGCGAGCTCGTGTTCGAGCATGTTTTTCACCTTGTCGGGCGCGCCGTAGGGGTAGCGCCAGCGGAGGCCTTCATAGGCGAGGCGGCGCAGGCGGCTGGCGGGGGTTTCGCCGTCGGAAAGCTCGCTTGGGTATTCGTAGCGCAGCTCGTCGAGGGAGAAGGCGAGGGTGTCGGCGAGCTGGGCGGTGCGGTGCACGGCGTCTTGGTGGCCGGGGAAGAGGCGGAGCATTTCGTCATGTGAGCGGAGGCGGGTTTCGCCGTTGGCCAGCGCGTCGCGGCCGAGGCTTTCCACCCGGCGGCCGGTGCGGATGGCGGTCAGCACGTCGGCGAGGCGGCGGCGGCGGGCGTGGTGCATCATCGGCCTGGCCGAGGCGATGGTGGGCAGGCCGAGGCGGCGGGCGAGGTCGGCGAGCGTGTCGAAGCGGGCCCGGTCCTGTCCGTCGTAGCGGGGGGCCATGAGGAGGTGCATGTCGGCGCCGTATCGGCGGATGAGGCGGCGGGCATTGCGGGCCCAGTCGCGCTTGTTCTGGCTGCGGGGCGGGTGGAGGAGCAGGGCCATGTGGCCGCCGTTTTCCAGCAGGTCGGGGATGGTCAGGCGGCAGGTGCCCTTCTCGGCGCGCAGGCGGCCGGTGCTGATCAGCCGGCAGAGCCGCGCCCAGCCGGTGCGGTCGCGCGGGAGGGCGGTGAGTTCGATGCCTTCGGTGAGGCAGAGGCGGGCGGCGGGGATGAGGCGGGGCGCGTTGGCCCAGGCGGGCGGCTGCGGATCGGGGGCGGGCGGGCCGATGGGGCCGTCTTGCGATTCGAGCGCGCGGCGTTCGGCGACCTGCCGGGCGATCTCGCGGGCTTCGGTGTGAGCGCGGACGATGCCGGCGACGGAATTGGTGTCGGCGATGGCAAGCGCCGGCAGGCCGAGAAAGGCCGCCCGGCTTATGTATTCCTCGGGGTGGGAGGCGCCGGTCAGGAAGGTGAAGTTGGAGGTGGCGGAGAGCTCGGTGAACATGACTCGGGGAGTATATTCACGTTTTGTTCTTATTTGGAGTCGTAAAACCGGGGATGAGGCGAAGAGGTTGCGCGGCGGGTATGCGCTCAGCCGACGCTGGCGATGGTGGCGCGGAGGGTGGCGAGGCCGTCGCCCTTCTCGCTGGAGGTCAGGATGATCTCGGGGAAGGCGGCGGGGTGTTTGGCCAGCTTGCCGCGCACCTGAGTCAGCACGGCTTCACGGTCTTTCGCCTTCACCTTGTCGGCCTTGGTGAGCACGCATTGGAAGGTGACGGCGGCGGAATCGAGAAGCGAGAGGATTTCCTCGTCGACCTCCTTGATGCCGTGGCGGGCGTCGATCAGCACGAAGGCGCGGCGCAGGGTGACGCGGCCCGAGAGGTATTGCTTGAGGAGCGCCTGCCACGCCGCGACCTTGGGCAGGGGCGCGTTGGCGTAGCCGTAGCCGGGCAGGTCGACGAGGTAATGGCTGTCGCCCAGGGCGAAGTAGTTGATTTCCTGCGTGCGGCCCGGCGTGTTGGAGGCGCGGGCGAGCGCCTTGCGGCCCGTCAAAGCGTTGATCAGCGAGGATTTCCCAACGTTCGAGCGCCCGGCGAAGCAGACCTCGGCCCGATCGGCCGGGGGCAGGCCGGACATGGCGACCACGCCCTTGACGAAATCGACCGGCCCGGCAAAGAGCTTGCGGCCTGTCTCGGAGGCGTGCTGGTCGGGCTCGGGGGCGAGGGGGAAGGGGAGCGCCATCAGAGCGGCTCGACCGTATCGCCGGTGGTGATGTCACCGGTCTTGGTGACCACGGCGTAGATGCCGAAATCCTGGTGGCCGCAGAAGCTTTTGAGGGCGCCCAGCGTGTCGGCGTCGCGCTCGCCGGTGGCCGGGTTGGCGGTGGTGGCGAGGCAGCGGACGATGGGTTCGCGAACCTCGAGCTCGGCCGTGCCGATGCGGATTGTCTTACCGACCCAGTCGAATTCTTTCCAGGCGGGCAGGCCGGTGAGGTGGATGTTGCCGCGCCAGCGGAGCGGCGAGAGATCCTGGCCCATCTTCTCGGCCAGTGCGTCGTTCGAGGCGAGGTTGATGAGGCTGATGGAGGGGAAATCGGTGTCGGTCATGCCGCGGCCCTCGACCCGGACGATGCGGGTGGACTGGGCGCGGTTTTCCGGCATGAGCGGGCGGACCCAGTCGAGGAAGGCGCGCGCCTCGGTGTCGGGGTCGAAGGTGAGGGCGGGCCGGTCGGGATGGGTGAGGGTGACGGTGCCGGTCGCTTCGTCGGTGGTGGCGTCGATGGCCATCAGGGCGGGCACCTTGGCGCCGCGCGAAAACTCGGCGCAGGGGGCCCATTCGGAGCCGTCGGCGCGGGCGGCCTCATGAGCTATGGCCCAGCGCCGGTCGAACGGCATGGTCTGCCCCTCGGTCAGCGTGACACGGTCGAGCGTCTCGCGCCCGTGGCCCTTGATCGGGTGGCGCCAGAGCGCGGCGACCGTGGCCATCACTTCTTCTCCGGCTTCGGCTTTTTCTTGAAGCTGGATTTGATGTTGCCGAAGACGTCAGGCTTGTAGCCCTGGCTGCGCATGATCAGGTATTGCTGGGTGAAGGTGATCGTGTTGTTCGCGATCCAGTAGAGGACCAGCCCGCTGGCGAAGCTGCCCAGCATGAACATGAACACCCACGGCATCCAGGCGAAGATCATCTGTTGCGTCGGGTCGGTGGGGGCCGGGTTCAGCTTCTGCTGCAGCCACATCGAGATGCCGAGGAAGAGCGGCAGGACACCGATGAAGATGAGCGCGAGGATCGAGCCCGGTTCCGGCGCGGCCCAGGGCAGCAGGCCCCAGAGGTTGTAGAGCGACGACGGGTCTGGCGCGGAGAGGTCGTTGATCCAGCCGATCCACGGGGCGTGGCGCAGCTCGAGCGTGACGAAGATCACCTTGTAGAGCGAGAAGAAGATCGGGATCTGCATGAGGATCGGCAGACAGCCCGAGGCGGGGTTCACCTTTTCCTTCTTGTAGAGCGCCATCATCTCCTGCTGGAGTTTCTGGCGGTCGTCGCCGGCGTTTTCCTTGATCTTCTCCATCTGCGGCTGGAGTTCCTTCATCTTCGCCATCGAGACGTAGGATTTGAAGGCCAGCGGCAGGAGCAGCGCCTTGATGATCAGGGTCAGGGCGATGATCGACCAGCCCATGTTGCCGATCACGTTATGCAGCCAGTGCAGTACGGCAAAGATTGGTTTGGTCAGGAAGAAGAACCAGCCCCAGTCGATCGAATCGAGGAATTTCGGGACGTCCTGTTCGTTCTGGTAGTTGCGGATGGTTTCCCATTCCTTGGCGCCGGCGAAGACGCGGGTCGAGGCGGTGGCGGTTTCGCCCGCGCCGAGCGACACGGTGGGTTGCTTGGCCGTGGTCTGGAAGATCTCGCGGCGGGTGTCCTTGAAGGTGCTGATCTTGGTGCCGGCGCGTTGCTCGGGAATCAGCGTGGTCATCCAGTAGTGATCGGTGAAGCCGGTCCAGGCGGACTGTTCGACGCCGATGGTTTCATGGTTCGAGGCAGGCTCGAAATCGTCGTAGTCGATCTCGCTCAGCTCGCCATCGACGATGCGGATGCCGCCTTCGTGCAGAATGAAGAAGTTCTTCAGGTCGGGCGGTGTGCCGTGGCGGGCAAGGATGCCGTAGGGCGCCAGCGACCGGGTGTCGCCGCCGGTGTTCTCGACCGACTGGGTCACGGTGAACATGAACTTGTCGTCGACGCTCATCTCGCGGCGGAAGGTGAGGCCGGCGCCGTTGTCCCAGGTCAGGACGATGGGGCTGTCGGGGGTCAGGGTGCCCTCGGTCTCGACCTCCCAGAGCGTGTTGGCGCCGGGAACCTGATCGGGCGAGAGGCCGCTGCCCGGGGCCCAGCCGAAGAGCGCATAATAGGGGTGTTCGCTGCCGACTGGGGACAGGAGGGTGACGATGTCGGAGTCGGGCTCGAGCGTTTCGCGGTAGTCCTTGAGCGCGAGCTGGTCGATGCGGCCGCCGCGCAGCGAGATGGAGCCGAGAAGTTCGGGCGTGTCGATCTCGATGCGGGGGGCGTCGTCCTGTTGGGGCTCTTCGCCGGCAGTGGCGGCGGAGGCCGTGTCGGTTGCGGTGCCGGTGTCGGCCGCGCCGGGGGCGACGGCCACGTCGCCGCCTTGCTCGGACGTCTGCTGGCCGGTCTGCTGGGCCGTTTCCGGCGCGGTCATGTCGGCGGTGTCCGTCGCCTCTGGCGGCGGGAACAGCACGAACCACAGCATGATCACCACGAAGCTGAGCGCGGTTGCAAGGATGAGGTTCTTGTTCTGGTCGTCCATTGCCAGCGGCACCCGTGGTTGAGAAAGTTTGACGGGGTTCAACAGAGTGCGGGGCAAAAGGTCAAGGGGATTCAGGTCAATTCGCGCGGAGGTGCGGCCAGATGCCGTGGGATCATAGCGCGCTCTTGCGCAGGTCGGGCGGGGCCTGAAGCGTGGCCGCGTGGGTGCGCAGCCAGGGCAACGTCGCCTCGGGCGGCATGGGGCGGGCGATGCCGAAGCCCTGTACGTGCCCGCAGCCGAGCTGGGCCAGGAGCGCGTGTTCCCCGGTGGTTTCCACCCCTTCTGCAAGGGTTTCCAGTTCGAGCTGTTCGGCCATCGTGAGGATCGCCGCGACCATGCGCTGTTGGCGCAGGTCGGTGTCGATGTCGCGGATGAAGGAGCGGTCGATCTTGAGCCGGTCGACGGAGAACCGCTTGAGCGAGGAGATAGAGGCGTGGCCGGTGCCGAAATCGTCGAGGTCGATGGCGCAGCCGAGTTCGGAGAGCCGGCGGATGTTGCGGGCGGTGTCGTCGTCGGGCGAGGTCGAGACGACGGTTTCGAGGATCTCGATCTTGAGGCGGGAGGCGGCGAGATCGTGGCGGTCAAGCTCCCACGCGACCTTGTCGGCGAGCGCCGGGTCGCGCAGGTCGGTGGGCGAGAAATTCACGCCGACGCCGGGGATCGCGAAGCCCTGCGCTTGCCAGCCGCCAAGCGCCTCGAGCGCCTCGCGGAGCATGATGGCCTGCAGCGTGCCTGTCAGGCCGGCCCGTTCGAGGTGCGGCAGGAAGCAGCCCGGCAACAGCACGCCGCGCTGGGGGTGGCACCAGCGCGCCAGCGCCTCGAACCCCGAGACGCGGCCGGTATCGGTGCAGATCTGGGGCTGGAACCAGGCCGTGATCTGACCGGCATTGAGGGCCTGAACGACCTCGTCCTGCAGGCGCGCGGGGCGGATGCCGGCCGCCGGCCCGGCGGCATGGGGGCGGTGGATGCGGATGGTGGAGGGCCCGGTGCCACAGGCCTCGCGCAGGGCGGCTGCGGCGACCGAGGCCAGAGCGGCCCCCCGTTCGCCCACGGTGCCCGAGGCCAGCGAGATGCCGATCGCGGCGGTGAAGCGGGGCGCGTCGGGACGCGTCGTGCCCTGGCGCTGTGCCTCGCCCTGAAGGCGGGCGGCGAGCTTGCAGACGGCTTCGGGCGTCATCGCCCGGGGCGGTGACAGCACGATGCCGAAGGTGGCCTTGTCGAGCCGGAACACCCGGTCGCGCCGCCGCAGGCAGGCGTTGAGCCGGGTGGAAACGGCGTCGGCGGCTTCGTCGACCTCGACATCGCCGTGCATGCTGCAGAGCAAGGCGTGGTTTTCCAGTTCGAGCATGACACAGGCGGTCATGCCGGATTGTTCGCGCGACCGGCGAATGGCGGTATCGAGCGCCTCTTCGAGGGACTTGGCGCGGGCGGGCGGGCCGGTATCCATGCCGGCCGGGGCAGGCGCGCGGCCGAAGACACCGGCCAGCAGCATGAGGGCCGGAAAGGCGATCGTCGCCCAGAGCAGGGCGGATTCGCCCCCGGCCCAGTACCCCACGAGCAGGAGCGCCGGCAGCAGGGCCAGAGCCAGCGGCCCGGTCAGCAGATCGGCGAGCCGGTGGCGCAACAGGGCATAGGTTTCGCGAAAGAGTAGAATCATCAACGTTCCCGGTTTGTGCCCGGACGCTACGGTCTCTCGCTCAATTTTTCCTTAACGCAGCTTCGGCGGCGCCTCTGGCGCGTCCTGCAAGGGGTTTGCGGCCTCTGTCCGGCGCACCAGACCGGCGAAATCGAAGAGGCCCGCATCGAGCAGGTGAGACGGCCGGGCGTTCATCAGGGAGCGGAACATCACCTGACGGCGGCCGGGGGAATTGCGTTCCCAGCCGTCGAGGATCTGCTTGACCTGCTGGCGCTGGAGCCCGTCCTGCGAGCCGCAGAGATCGCAGGGGATGATCGGGTAGTTCATGGCCTTGGCGAAGCGTTCGCAATCGGCCTCGGCCACGAAGGAGAGGGGGCGGTAGAGGAAGAGATCGCCCTCTTCGTTGACCAGTTTCGGCGGCATGGTGGCCAGACGACCGCCGTGGAAGAGGTTCATGAAGAACGTTTCGAGAATGTCGTCGCGGTGGTGGCCGAGCACGACCGCCGAACAGCCTTCTTCCCGGGCGATGCGGTAGAGGTGGCCGCGGCGCAGGCGCGAGCAGAGGGCGCAATAGGTGCGCCCCTGCGGGACCTTGTCGACGACGACGGAATAGGTGTCCTGGTACTCGATCCGGTGGGGCACGCCCATCTTCTCGAGAAACTCGGGCAGGACGGTGGCGGGGAAGCCGGGCTGGCCCTGGTCGAGGTTGCAGGCGAGGAGGTCCACCGGCAGGAGACCGCGCCATTTCAGCTCGTAGAGAATGGCCAGCAGGGTGTAGCTGTCCTTGCCGCCGGAGAGGCAGACGAGCCACTTGGCGCCCTTTTCGACCATGCCGTATTGTTCCACCGCCTCGCGCGTCTGGCGCACGATGCGTTTGCGGAGTTTCTTGAACTCGGTGCCGGAGGGCGCGCCCTCGAACAGCGGGTGGATATCGTCGGCGTTGTCGAACATGGGATTGGCCTTAGACCTTCCCGGGCCGCCGGGCAAGAGATCTCAGCCGGAGGCGCCGTTGTCGATCAGGGCCTTGATGATCGCCTTGGCGCTGTCGGAATTCCAATGGGCGTCGCCCTGCATCCGGGCGATTTCCTGCCCGTCGCGGTTGAGGATAACGGTGATCGGCAGGCCGAGGATGCCCATCTCGCGCGAGATTTTCATGTTCGGGTCGCGGTGGAGGGGAAGGTTCGAGACGCCGATCTCGTCGAAGAAGCTTTTCATCGCGGGGGGCGGGTTGCGGCCGGTGGCGATGGTGACGACGTCGAAATCCTCGCCGCCGAGTTCGGATTGCAGCTCGGAGAGCATGGGCATTTCCTTGCGGCAGGGGGCGCACCAGGTGGCCCAGAAGTTCACCACCGCGATCTTGCCCTGGTAATCGGCGAGCGAGCCGGTGCTGCCGTCTTCCATCGTGTAGGTGGATTGGGACACGGGTTTGGGCTCGGAATGGAAGGAGAGCTTTTTCATGTCGCCCTCGCGCAGCGCCGCGAGCTGATTCATGTCAGCCAAGGCGGCGTTTGCACCGAAGATCATGCATGTATAAAGGACGAGCGCAGACAGGATTTTCATATTCCCTCCGAAGGGCCAAGACATGACTGACACGACCTCGAACCAGATGTGGGGCGGCCGCTTTGCCGCCGGACCGGACGCGATCATGGAGGCAATTAATGCCTCGATCGGGTTCGACAAGCGTCTGGCGGCACAGGATATCGCCGGCTCGAGGGCCCATGCCGCCATGCTGGCCGCCACGGGCATCGTCAGTGATAAGGATGCCGAGGCGATGAGGGAAGGGCTGCTCACGGTCTTGTCAGAGATCGAAGGCGGCACGTTCGAGTTTTCGACGGCGCTGGAGGACATTCACATGAATGTCGAGGCGCGGCTGAAGGAGGTGATCGGCGAGCCGGCCGGGCGGCTGCACACGGGCCGGAGCCGGAACGACCAGGTGGCGACGGATTTCCGGCTGTGGGTGCGCGATCAGCTGGATGCGGCGGAGGCGGGGCTCGTCACGCTCTTGCAAGCGTGCCTCGCGCAGGCGGAGGCCGGGGCGGATTGGGTCATGCCGGGGTTCACGCATCTGCAGGTGGCGCAGCCGGTGACCTGGGGCCATCACATGATGGCCTATGTCGAGATGTTCGGGCGGGATTTGAGCCGGGTGCGGGATGCGCGGAGGCGGATGAACGAATGCCCGCTGGGGGCGGCGGCGCTGGCGGGCACGTCCTTCCCGATCGACCGGGAGATGACGGCGGAGGCGCTGGGGTTCGACCGGCCCTGCGCGAATTCCCTGGATGCGGTGAGCGACCGGGATTTCGCGCTGGAGTTCCTGGGCGTGGCGAGCATCTGTGCGATGCATCTGAGCCGATTTGCCGAGGAGCTGGTGATCTGGTCGTCGGCGCAGTTCCGGTTCGTGGCGCTCTCCGACCGGTTCTCGACCGGGTCGTCGATCATGCCGCAAAAGAAGAACCCCGACGCGGCGGAGCTGTTGCGGGCCAAGGTGGGGCGGATCTTCGGGGCGAACGTGGCGCTGATGACGGTGATGAAGGGGCTGCCCTTGGCCTATTCCAAGGACATGCAGGAGGACAAGGAGCAGGTCTTTGACGCGGCCGATCACCTGATGCTGGCGCTGGCGGCGATGGAGGGGATGGTGCGGGACATGTCGCCCCTGCGCGACAATCTCGAGGCAGCGGCGGCGACCGGGTTCTCGACGGCGACGGACCTGGCAGACTGGCTGGTGCGGGTGCTGGGCATGCCGTTCCGGGAGGCGCATCACGTGACCGGGTCTCTGGTGGCGATGGCCGAGAAGAAAGGGTGCGACCTGCCTGACCTGAGCCTCGAGGACATGCAATCTGTCCACGCGGCGATCACAGGGGATGTATTCGACGTGCTGGGCGTGCATAATTCGGTGGCGTCCCGGACGAGCCTTGGCGGCACCGCGCCGGTGCGCGTGCGCGAACAGATTGCCCGGTGGAAGGAGATCCTGTCATGAAACGCATCCTTGCCGTGATGAGCCTTTTGGCGCTGGCGGCCTGCGGCGCCGATGGCGAACCGATCCAGCCCTCGATGAATGCCAATGTCGGTCTCGGGTCCAACGGGGTCAGCGGATCGACAGGGGTCGATTTCGTTTCGGGGCGGGTCACGATGGGTGTGGGTGTCGGCCTTTGAGGCTGCTTTTCCTGGCGCTGGCCGTGTGGGGCGCCATTCACCCGATGGCGTATTTCCTGCAGTGGTTCGGCGAGAACGGGTATGATCTTGCCGGTATGATCGAGGCGTGGCACGCCAATGCGGCGTCGAGCGGGCTGGTCTGGGACCTGACGATTGCGGCGGTCGCGCTGACCGTTTGGATCATCTTCGAGGTGGTGCGGCGGAAGCATTGGGTCGGGCTGATCGCGATCCCGGCGACGTTCTGCATCGGGGTGAGCTGTGGCTTGCCGCTTTATCTGTTCCTGCGGATGGGATATCGGGGCTGAGGCCCGGATTTGAGTATTTTCGGAAAGATGAAACGCCGGGTTTCGCGAGGGTGACTGATGGATCATTTCCTGTACCGTGACGGCGTGTTGCATGCCGAGGATGTGCCGGTGGCCGAGATCGCGGCCGCGGTGGGCACGCCGTTCTATTGCTATTCCACCGCCACGCTGGCGCGGCATTTCCGGCTGTTCGACGAGGCGTTGGACGGAATGGAGCACCTCGTGTGCTATGCCATGAAGGCGGCAAGCAACCAGGCGATCCTGAAGACGCTGGCGGCGCTGGGTGCGGGGATGGACGTGGTCTCGGGCGGGGAATATGCGCGGGCCAAGGCGGCGGGTGTGCCGGGCGAGCGGATCGTGTTTTCCGGCGTCGGCAAGACGCGCGACGAGATGCGGCTGGCGATCGAGGGCGGCATCCGGCAGTTCAATGTCGAGAGCGAGCCGGAGCTGCGGGCGCTGAGCGAGGTGGCGAGCGGCCTGGGCGCGACGGTGCCGGTGACGATCCGGGTGAATCCGGATGTGGATGCCAAGACCCATGCCAAGATCGCCACGGGCAAGAGCGAGAACAAGTTCGGCATTCCGATTGCGCGGGCGCGCGAGGTCTATGCCGAGGCCGCGGCCCTGCCCGGGCTGGAGGTGATCGGGATCGACGTGCATATCGGCAGCCAGCTGACCGATCTGGAGCCGTTCCGGCTGGCCTATCGCAAGGTCGCGGAACTGACCGAGACGCTGCGGGCGGACGGGCACGACATTCGGCGGCTCGATCTGGGCGGCGGATTGGGCATTCCCTATACCCGCAGCAACGAGGCGCCGCCGCTGCCGCTGGATTACGGCGCGCTGATTCGCGAGGAGGTGGGGCATCTCGGCTGTGAAATCGAGATCGAACCGGGGCGGCTGGTGGTCGGAAATGCCGGAATTTTGGTCAGCCGGGTGATTTACGTGAAAGAGGGCGAGGGGCGGAATTTCCTGATCCTCGACGGGGCGATGAACGACCTGATCCGCCCGGCCATGTACGAGGCGCATCACGATATCGTGCCGATCAACGAGCCCGATGCCGCGGTCGAGCAGGCGCCCTATGACATTGTCGGGCCTGTCTGTGAAAGCGGCGATACCTTTGCCAAGGGCCGGATGATGCCGCCGGTGGCGGAGGGGGACCTCGTGGCGTTTCGCAGTGCCGGGGCCTATGGCGCCGTGATGGCGAGCGAGTACAATACAAGACCCCTCGTGCCGGAAGTTCTGGTGCATGGGCATCAATTTGCCGTCATCAGGGCCCGTCCGACCTTTGACGAGATGATAAATCGCGATACCATTCCGGAGTGGCTGTAAGAGTGCAAAAGGTGCGGCAGCCCCCGATCCGGAAGGGAGCATGGCCAGACAGAACCCCCTGACCCCCGTGATGAGCCGTTTGCGGCGTCCGCTCAGCTTGACCTGGGCCGGGCTGATTGCAGAGCGGCTGGTGCGGGCGTTCTGGCCGTTCTGGACTGTGCTGGCGGCAACTGCCGCGGCGCTTATCCTCGGATTGCAGGACATGATGCCGATCGAGGTGGTCTGGGTGGGCTTCGTGCTGGCCGGGCTGGGTCTGATCGGGTTTGCCATTCACGGTGCGATGCGATTCCGCTGGCCGCGGCGGCAGGAGGCCGTCGACCGGATGGACAGCGTGATGCCCGGGCGGCCGCTGGCGGCGCTGGGCGACAGGCAGGCGATTGGCGGGGGTGACCCGGCGTCGGAAGCCTTGTGGCAAGCGCATTTGCGGCGGATGGCGGAGCGGGCGAGTGCCGCCAAGGCGGTGGAGCCCGACCTTGCGCTGGCGCCGCGTGATCCGTTCGGGCTGCGTTACGTGGCGTTGCTGGGGCTGGTCGTGGCGCTGCTCTTTGGCTCGGTCATGCGGGTGGGATCGGTGTCGCAGATGGGCCCGGGGGCGGGAACGGACCTTGCGACGGGCCCGGCGTGGGAAGGCTGGATCGAGCCGCCGACCTATACCGGGCTGCCGAGCCTTTACCTGAACGATCAGAAGGGCGAGATTCGCGTGCCGGAGGGCAGCCGGGTGACCCTGCGCCTTTATGGCGAGGTGGGCGCGCTGAGCGTGGCCGAAACCGTGTCGGGCCGGACCGAGGATGTGGGCGCGGCCACGGATACGGAGCATTCCTTCGAGATCGTGTCGGACGGCACGTTGAGCATCGACGGGCCGGGTGGGAAATCGTGGAAGATTGTCGCCATCCCGGACGAGAAACCGCAGGTGTCGCTTGTCTCGGACGGGGCGAAGACGACGTTTGACGGGCAGATGAGCCAGCCCTTCAAGGCCGAGGATGATTACGGCGTGGTGCGCGGCACCGCGACCTTCCGGTTGGATATGGACGAGATCGAGCGGCGCTATGGTTTGGCGGTCGACCCCGAGCCGCGCGAGCCGATCACGATCGACCTGCCGATGCCGATCACCGGCGACCGGGCGGAATTTACCGAGACATTGATCGAGAACCTGTCGCAGCACCCTTGGGCGCATCTGCCGGTGACGCTGGAGTTCGAGGTGAGCGACGCGGCCGAGCAGACCGGGCAGAGCGCGCCGGAGCAGATGAAGCTGCCGGCGCGGCGGTTCTTCGACCCGCTGGCGGCCTCGGTCATCGAGATGCGGCGCGATCTTTTGTGGTCGCGCGACAATGCCCCGCGGGTGGCGCAGGTGCTGCGGGCGGTGTCTCATGCGCCGGAGGACGGGCTGTTCCGATCGGAGACGGCCTATCTGCGGCTGCGGGTGATCCTGCGGCGGCTGGAGACACTGACGGCGCATGACAGCCTGACGACCGAGGCGCAGGAGGAAGTGGCGCAGGCGCTGTGGGATCTGGCGCTGGTGCTGGAAGATGGCGATATCGGCGACGCGCTGGAGCGGATGCGCGAGGCGCAGGAACGTCTGAGCGAGGCGATGCGGAACGGCGCGAGCGAGGACGAGATCGCGCGCCTGATGCAGGAGCTGCGCGACGCGACGCAGGATTACCTGCGGCAGAAATCGCAGCAGGCGCAGCGTGACGGCGAGCAGCAGCAGGGCGACCAGCAGCTTTCCGAGAACATGATGACGCTCGATCAGCAGGATCTGCAGGACATGATGGACCGCATCCAGGAGCTGATGGAGCAGGGCCGCTATGCCGAGGCCGAACAGGCGTTGCAGGAATTCCAGGAGATGATGGAGAACCTGCGGATGACCGAGGGCCAGCAGGGTCAGCAGGGCCAGAACCCGGGGCAGGAAGCCATGGAAGGGCTGGCCGAAACGCTGCGCGATCAGCAGGGTCTGTCGGACCAGGCGTTCCGCGACCTGCAGGAACAGTTCAACCCCAACTCTCAGCAGGGCCAGTCGCAGCAGAACGAAGGCCGCGACGGCTCGCAGGGGCGGGGCCAGAGCCACCAGCAGGGCCAGGGGAACCAGCAGGGGCAGGGCAATCAACCCGGCCAGCAACCGGGCCAGCAGCAAGGTCAGAGCGGGGAACAGGGCCAGCAAGGCCAGCAGGGTTCGCTTGCCGACCGGCAGGAGGCGCTGCGGCGCGAGTTGGAACGGCAGCGGGGCAACCTGCCCGGCGCCGGCAGCGAGGCGGGAGATGCGGCGCGCGAGTCGCTGGATCAGGCCGACCGGGCGATGCGGGGCGCGGAAGAGGCGTTGCGGCAGGATGACCTGGCCGAGGCGATCGACCGGCAATCGGAGGCGATGGAAGCGTTGCGTGACGGGATGCGCAACCTTGGCGAGGCGATGGCCGAGAACAACCAGACGCAGGGCGCCCAAGGCCAGGCGCGGGGCCAGTTCGGCGATCAGCAGAACGACCCGCTGGGCCGGGCGCCCGGGCAGGGCGCGCAGGTCGGCACGCAGGACAACCTGTTGCAGGGCGAGGATGTCTATCGCCGGGCGCGGGAGCTTCTGGACGAGATCCGCCGCCGCTCGGGCGAGGGCGAGCGCCCGGATGTCGAGCTGGAATATCTCAAGCGTCTGCTGGAGCGGTTCTGAGGCGAACGGGCCTTGGGGGTCAGCCTCCGCCGATCATTCCCTGAACCTGAGCGATCAGCGGCGCGACCGCGTCGTTGAGTTGCGCGCGCCAGCTGTTCACCGTTTCCACGTAAGCGATCAGCGGCTCTGCCGTGGCGGGGATCATCTGGGCGATTTGTGGCGAGAAAAGGTAGACCGCGGTCGCCACGATCGCCAGCAGCACGGCGAGGCGCAGGCCCCGGCGGAAGCCGCCGCCCGACGGTTCGGGGGGCGCGACCTTGCTGCCGTCGCGGGCCGATGTGTCCTGTTCGGCGGGGGCCTGCGAGGCGGAAATGGTCGAGTTGATGTCGTCGATATCCGGAAGCAGGCCGCGGCGCGTGCCGGGGTCGATATCGTCCTCTTCCTCGGGCTCTTCCCGGGGCGTTGCGACGCCGCGGAGCCGGGCCATGCGCGCCTTGGCCTGATGCGACCGCTTGTCGGCGGCGTCCTGCGACGGTTCTAGCCCCAGATCGGGCTGTGTTTCGAGCCCGCCGCGTTCGGCGGCGCGCGCCTCGGACTCGCGCGAGGCTTCCTCGCGCAGGACGCTGGCGACATCCGGGTCAAGCTCTCGCCGGGAAGGGCTTTCCTCGGGCGGGTGCTCGGCAGCGACGGCCTGTTCGGTTTCGGCGTCGGCCTCTTCCTCGACTTCGACCCAGTCGGGCTGGTCGGCATCGGGATCGATGGTGTCATCGTCTTCGAATGACGGTTCGTCGTCGTCGATGTGCTGTGGGTGGTCAGGATGGGTCTGAAACCACGTGTCCCCGCAATTGGAACACTGAACGTCGCGACCGTTTTCCGGAATAACCTCTTCCGGCACCTCGTACTGCGCCCCGCAATTCGGGCAAATGAGCCTCATTTCGCCACCCGTCGCCTTGTCCCCGGCTACCGCCTTGTTCCTACCGGCGGTCCGCTTGACCTTATGTGTAACGGCTGGTTTGTGAAAGAGCAAAGCAATTTGGGGCGGTTACCGTTGCACTGCCCCATACCTTGGGGCATGAAAGAGCTGTTTCGCAAAGGGGTCGGCTTTTGATCGAGCTGGAAAACGTGGCCTACAATTACGGCGGGGGGGAGTTGCTGAGTGAGATATCGCTCAAGCTGCAGCCCGGGTCGTTTCATTTCCTGACGGGGCCATCGGGGGCGGGCAAGACCACGCTGCTGAAGCTGTGTTACGGGGCGCTGATGCCGACCTCGGGGCAGGTGCGGCTGTTCAACGCCGACGTGCGCGAGATGGAGCGGGACGATATCGCGCTGTCGCGCCGCCGGATCGGGGTGGTGCACCAGGATTGCCAGTTTCTCGACCACCTGAACGTGTCGGACAACATCGCGCTGCCGCTGATGGTGGCCGGGCGCGACCTGTTGGCGGAGGGGGCGAACCTGAAGGAACTGACCAGCTGGGTCGGGCTGACGGCGCGGGCCGGGGCCTTGCCGCCCGAGTTGTCGGGCGGCGAGCGGCAGCGGGCGGCGCTGGCGCGTGCGGTGATCATGTCGCCCGACGTGGTGCTGGCCGACGAGCCCACCGGCAATATCGACTGGGACATGTCGCAGCGCCTTCTGCGGCTGCTGATCGAGCTGAACCGGATGGGGAAGACGATCATGGTGGCGACCCATGACCTTGCGCTGATCCGGGCGGCGAAAACCCATGTGCAGGCGCGCGTGCTGCGGATCTCGAACCGGCGGTTGCAGCTGGCGGGGGCGGACCTGTGAACCCTGTGCTGACCCGGATAAGCGAGTTTCTCGTCGGCGACACGCAGGCCGACCGGGTGGTGCCGCCCACCGGCTTTACCGCGTCGCTGACCCTGTTCAGCGCGGCGGCGATGGCGTTCCTGGCGGTCTTCGCGCTGGCGCTGTCGCTGGCGGCGGGGCGGCTGGCCGATCGATGGGGCTCGGAGCTGGCGCGGAGTTCGACCATCCGCATCTCTGCCCCCGAGGGGCAGTTGGCGGCCCAGACCGAAGCGGCGCTGAAGGTGCTGGAGACGACCAAGGGGGTCGACACGGCAAGGGCGCTGACCAGCGAGGAGCAGCAGGCGCTGCTCGAGCCGTGGTTCGGGCCCGACCTTCCGGTCGACACGCTGCCCATTCCCCAGCTGATCGAGGTGATCGAGACCGAGGACGGTTATGATGCCGACGGGTTGCGCCTTCGGCTGGCGGCGGAGGCGCCCGGCGCGGTGCTTGACGATCACACCCGTTGGCGGCGGCCGCTGGTCAGGGCGGCGAGCCGGCTGCGGATGCTCGGCTGGGCGTCGATCCTGCTGATCGGGGCGGCGACGGCGGCGATGATCACGCTGGCCGCCAACGCGGCGCTGGCCGCGAACACGCAGGTGATCAGCGTGCTGCGGCTGGTGGGGGCGCGGGATTCCTATATCGCGCAGGCCTTCGAGCGGCGGTTCACCCTGCGCGCCCTGACCGGGGCCGGCATCGGCATGGTACTGGGCGCGGTGGCGATTATGCTTCTGCCATCGGCGCAGCCCGAGGGCGGGTTCCTGACAGGGTTGGGGTTCCGGGGTTGGCACTGGCTCTGGCCGCTGACCATTCCGATCCTGGCTGGTGTCGTGGCCTTTGCCGCCACCCGCGCCGCGGCGCGCAAGACCCTGCGGAACCTGCCATGAGGGACGCGGTTCAATGGCTTCGCTCGCTGGTCTTCCTGGTCAACATTTACGGTATGATGGGGGTGATGGGGATCGTTTTCTTCCCCTGGGCCATCTTCAGCCGGACGGGCGCGTTGGCGGCCTGTCACACCTGGTGCTGGTGGGTGCGTTGGACGGCCCGGTGGATGGTCGGCATCCGCACCGAGGTGCGGGGGACGCCGCCCTCCGACGAGGTTCTGATCGCGGCGAAGCACCAGTCTTTCCTCGATATCATCCTGATCTTCGGCAGCGTGCCCGCCGGCAAGTTCATCATGAAACGCGAGCTGATGTGGGCGCCGGTGATTGGGCAATATGCGCTGAAGATCGGCTGCGTGCCGGTCGACCGGGGCAAGCGTAGCATCGCGATCAAGCGAATGGTGCGCGACGTGGCCAAGGGGCGGCAGGCGCCCGGCCAGCTGATCATCTACCCGCAGGGCACGCGGATCGCGCCCGGGGTGCAGGCGCCGTTCAAGATCGGCTCTGGCGTGCTTTACGAGGAGCTGGGGCAGGATTGCGTGCCGGCGGCGACGAATGTGGGGCTGTTCTGGCCGCGCAAGGGAATCATGCGCAAGCCCGGGCTGGCCGTGGTGGAATTCCTGCCGCGGATCGAGGCGGGGCTCGACAAGGGCACGTTCATGGCGCGGCTGGCGGACGAGGTCGAAGAGGCCTCGAACCGGCTGATGAAAGAGGCGGGGTTCAATGCGGAAAATCGAGACGGTTGAGGCGCTTTCGGCGCTTTACGAGGAGGCGGTTCCGGCGGCGATCGTGAAGGTGGCGCGGCGGCTGACGCCGCTTTACCGGGAGTGGATCGAGGGGGCGCGGTTCTGCATCCTGTCGACGGCGGGGCCCGAGGGTGTGCATGGCAGCCCGCGGGGCGATGATGGCCCGGTGGTCAGGGTGGAGGACGAGACCACGCTGATGATGCCCGACTGGCGCGGGAACAACCGCTTGGATTGCCTGAAGGATATCGTCGAGGACGGGCGGGTGGCGCTGCTGTTCCTGGTGCCCGGGTCGAACACTACGGTACGGGTGAACGGCCGGGCCATGCTGACGGATGACGAGGGGCTGCGGCAGAGCTTTGCGCACAAGTCGATCTTGCCGGCGACGGTGATCGTGATCGAGGTGGCGGAGGTTTATACCCAGTGCGCCAAGGCGCTGTTGCGGTCGGGGCTGTGGGCGCGGGATGACCGCGACACGGTGCCGACGGTGGGGCAGATCCTGGCGGATATGTCGGATGGCGAGATGGGCGGGGCGGCCTATGACCGCGATTACGAGAAGAACGCCAAGCCGCGCATGTGGTGAGCCGCTCGTCGGGCCCTTGCAGGCCCGCCTCGCATTTTTTTGCGACGGAAGTTTCGGGACCCCGCGTAATACAGATGCAGTGTCCGCATCCGCTCTTCCCCTAGATTGCATGGGCGCTGTATTTCGGTTTGGCGAGTCCTCGGGGCGGATGTCTGGCCGGTGAGGGCAGCTTCCTCACCGGCCTTTTCCTTACGAGTGGATCGGCCCGTCGCCGCAGGCCAGCGCGGCCTCGCGTACCGCTTCCGAGAAGGTCGGGTGGGCGTGGCAGGTGAGCGCCAGGTCCTCGGCCGAGGCGCCGAATTCCATCGCGACGCAGACCTCGTGGATCAGGTCGCCGGCCGAGGGGCCGATGATGTGGCAGCCGAGGATGCGGTCGGTTTCCTTGTCGGCGATGAGCTTGACGAAGCCGTCGCCGGCAAAGACCGCCTTGGCGCGGCCGTTGCCCATGAAGGAGAACTTGCCGACCTTGTAGGCGCGGCCCTCGTCCTTCAGTTGCTCCTCGGTCTGGCCGACGGCGGCGACCTCGGGGTGGGTGTAGATCACGCTGGGGATGACGTTGTAATTGACGTGGCCATGCTTGCCGGCGATCACTTCCGCCGCGGCCATGCCCTCGTCTTCGGCCTTGTGGGCGAGCATCGGGCCGGTGATGGCGTCGCCGATGGCGTAGATGCCTTTCACGTTGGTCTGCCAGTGTTCGTCGGTCTTGATCTGGCCGCCCTTGGTGAGCTCGATGCCAAGGGCATCGAGGCCGAGGCCGTCGGTATAAGGCTTGCGGCCGGTGGCGACGAGGACGACGTCGGCGTCGAGCTGGTGTTCGCTGTCGTCCTTGCGCAGCTTGTAGTTCACCTTGGCCTTGGTCTTGAGCGTCTCGACCGAGGTGACGGCGCTTCCCATGACGAACTCAAGCCCTTGCTTTTTCAGCAGTTTCTGGAAGTTCTTCTGAACCTCGCCATCCATGCCGGGGGTGATGTGGTCGAGATATTCGACGACGGTCACCTGCGTGCCGAGGCGGGCGTAGACGCTGCCCATCTCGAGGCCGATGACGCCGGCGCCGATGACGACCATCTTCTTCGGGACTTTCGGCAGTTCCAGGGCGCCGGTGGAGGTGACGACGATCTTCTCGTCGATGGTGACGTCGGCGCCCGGGACGCTGGAGGCCTCGGAGCCCGAGGCGATGATGATGTTCTTGGACTCGTGGGTGTCGTCGCCGACCTTGACCTTGCCCGCCTCGGGGATCGAACCCCAGCCCTTGAGCCAGTCTATCTTGTTCTTTTTGAACAGGAATTCGATGCCCTTGGTGTTCTGGCCGATGACGTCGTCCTTGTAGGCGAGCATCTCTTTCCAGTCGACGGAGGGCGCCTTGCCCTTGAGGCCCATCTTGGCGAAATTGTGCTCGGCCTCGTGCAGCATGTGGGACGAGTGCAGCAGCGCCTTGGAGGGGATGCAGCCCACGTTGAGGCAGGTGCCGCCGAGGGTGTCGCGGCCTTCCACGCAGGCCGTTTTCAGGCCCAGCTGGGCGCAGCGGATGGCGGCGACATAGCCGCCGGGGCCGGAGCCGATTACGATGACGTCATAGCTTGCCATGAGCGGTTTCTCCTTGGTTTTGGGACGTCGGTATCACGTCGGTATTTTGTCGGTATTGCGTCGGTGTTTTTTCGCGGGAGGGGCGCTGCCCCTCTTGGCCTTCGGCCAATTCACCCCGGGATACTTGTAGCCAGAAGAAGCTCATGTCAGGACGCCTCTTCGGGCCGAGTGAACGAGGTAGAGGAAGGCGGCCAGCCAGAGCGCAGGCCAGAGCAGGACATATTTCAAGCGTATGACCGCATAGTAGGTGTCGGCATACGGATCGGAACCGGATTGAGCCTGGGTCTGGAGAAAGAGAAACAGCGCGATCGGAAAGACTATCGCCGCGAGGAGTGCCAGCATGGCCCAGATGGTGTGCCGGCTTCTGCGAATACAGAGCCAGGTGACGATGGTGGCGGCGATCAGCAGCGGGATGGAGGCCCAGACCTGAAAGGTGCCGGGGAGACCAGCGAATTGCTCCGGGGGGCCCTCGCGGAAGGTCGGGATCAGGTTGAACGCGGTGTTCAGCGCGATGGCCGCGCAGGCCGCCGCAACAAGGGTTATGCCGAGAGGTCGCTTCACAGGAGCGCCGCCAGCAGCATGAGGGTGGTGGCGCCGAAGCCAACCGCCCAGATGAGGGAGCGCCACGGGACCCAGCCGAAATAGTAGGCGGGGATATAGAGGACGCGGGCGGCGAGGTAGGTGAAGGCGCAGGCGGTTGTGAGGGGAGTGGACTGGTCGGCGAGTGTGACGACAACGCAGGCGATGGTGAAGAGGATCAGCCCCTCGAAATGGTTGTTGAGCGCGCGGAAGAGGCGGCCGGTGCCGGGGCTGACCTGGTCGATCAACGGCTGGCCGAGGCGGCCGGGGTCGCGCGGGGAGAGGGTCTTGCCCGGGCCGAGCTCGAGGTTGGCCGGGACCGCCATCAGGACGTATTGCACGACCTGAAGCAGGGCGGCGAGGGTGAGGGCGGTGAGCTCGGGGGTCATTGGCGGGCCTCGTCCCGGACTTGATCCGGGGCCTTTGGGAGATTGCCGCTCGATGATGGCGCGAGGCCCCGGGTCAGGCCCGGGGCGGGGGGTGGCAGGGTCATGCGGTCTCCAGCAGGTGGTGGGCGGAGGGGCCGTGGCCGAGGCCGGATTCCTTTTCCACCCAGGCCTTGGCGCGGTCGGCGTCGTTCACGTCGAAGAGGGCCCAGTGGGCCCCGGAGGCCTCGCGCCAGAGCTGGAGCTGGGTGAGGCCGGCATTGGCGCGGTCCTCGGCGTGGGCGTCGTGGGTGTCGCGGTCGAAGCTGTCGTAGCGGAGGAGGAGTTGGGTGGTCATGGGATGTTCGTCCGGTTGAAGGGGCAGGCACGTGGGTTGGCCCCCACCCTACGGGAAGATTGCAGGTGGAGTGAAGCCCGCCAATTGAGAGCAGGTAGGGCGAGAGGGGTGAGGGTCATGACCCTGGTATCCGGTTTGTCGTCTCTGTCATTCCCAGTCCCTCTGACGTTCGCTCAGTGCGTTTCGGTTGGTCACCTCGATCTTCAGAATGCCTTCACAGGCGGACTTGTAGAGAGCAAAGCAAACGGGGCAGAGCCGTGTCTCGCCCCCGTGAACCGGGTCCGGACCTTCGAAGAACTCCGAGGCGCCCTGAACGGAGAGGGTGACCCAGCACCCGGCGCAATGGTCGTGCTCGGCATCGGTCGTCCACGTGCGCTTCCGGAAGTGTTTGAAGCCGTCCCTGTGTTCGGAAATCGGTCCGAGGTTGTCTTGGAGGAAATACATTCGCCACGAAACATCGCTTCCCATCCATTCCACGTAGAGCGGGTTGTTGTGATCGTTTTCGACCGGTTCGCTCGACTGCAAGAGTGCTTTCAGACGAGGGAACATGGGCCGGCCTCGGTCTCGGGATGTGGCAGGTTCCCTGTCCCCTATGTGGGTGAGGGAACCTGCCGTTTTCAGATCACAGGTCCATCAACAACCGGCGCGGATCTTCCAGCGCGTCCTTCACCCGGACGAGGAAGGTGACCGCGCCCTTGCCGTCGACGATGCGGTGGTCGTAGCTCAAAGCTAGGTACATCATCGGGCGGGCGACGATTTCGCCGTTCACGACCATCGGCCGTTCCTGGATCTTGTGCATGCCGAGGATGCCCGATTGCGGTGGATTGAGGATGGGCGAGGACATCAGCGAGCCGTAGACGCCGCCGTTGGAGATGGTGAAGGTGCCGCCCTGCATTTCCGCCATCGAGAGCTTGCCGTCGCGGGCGCGGGCGCCTTTTTCGGCGATGGCCTTCTCGATCTCGGCGAAGGAGAGCGCGTCGGCGTCGCGGATGACCGGGACGACGAGGCCGGTGGGCGTGCCGGTGGCGATGCCCATGTGGACGAAGTTCTTGTAGACGATGTCGGTGCCGTCGATCTCGGCGTTGACTTCCGGAACCTCCTTCAGCGCGTGGCAGCAGGCCTTGGTGAAGAAGGACATGAAGCCGAGCTTGACGCCGTGCTTCTTGAGGAACTCGTCCTTGTAGGCGTTGCGCAGCTCCATCACGCCGGTCATGTCCACCTCGTTATAGGTGGTGAGCATGGCGGCGGTGTTCTGGCTGTCTTTCAGGCGCTTGGCGATGGTCTGGCGCAGGCGGGTCATCTTGACCCGTTCCTCGCGCTCGGCATCGTCGGCGGAGACGGGGGCGCGCTGGGGCTGGGCCGGGGCCTTGGCCTCGGGGGCGCTGTCGGACTTGGCGCCGCCGCCGGAGCCGGCCTTGGCCACGTCTTCCTTCATCACGCGGCCGTCGCGGCCGGAGCCCTGAACCTGATCGGAGGAGAGGCCCTTTTCGGCCATGGCCTTCTTGGCCGAGGGGGCATCCTCGATATCCTTGCCGGCGGGCGGGGCGGTGTATTGGCCGCCATTGGCGTCGGCCTTGGAGCCGGCCATGTCGTCGCTGCCCGACTCGGGGCGCGCGGCGGGTTCGGTGGTGCCGTCGGCGCTGCCCGAGAGGACGGCGAGCTTGGCGTTGGCCTGCACGGTCTCGCCTTCCTCGGCGAGGATTTCGGTGAGCGTGCCGGCGGCGGGCGAGGGGACCTCGACCGAGACCTTGTCGGTTTCCAGCTCGCAGAGCATCTCGTCCTGGCTGACGCTGTCGCCGACCTTCTTGAACCAGGTCGAGACGGTGGCCTCGGAGACGGATTCGCCCAGGGTGGGGACCATCACGTCGACATTGCCGCCGCCGTTGCCGCCGCTGCCGCCGGTGGAGCCGCCGCTGCCGCGGCCGGATTCGGTATTCTTCTCGCCGCTGTCGGCTTTTTCCTCGGAGGATTTCTTCGGCGCGTCGTCGTCGCCGGCGCCTTCGCCCTCGGAGATGGTGGCGAGCAGGGCGTCGACGCCCACGGTTTCGCCTTCCTTGGCGACGATCTCGGCCATCTTGCCGGCGGCGGGGGCGGGCACCTCGACGGTGACCTTGTCGGTTTCCAGTTCGCAGAGCATTTCATCGGCCGCGACCGCGTCGCCCGGTTGCTTGAACCAGGTGGCGACGGTGGCTTCGGTGACGGATTCGCCCAGCGTGGGGACTCGTACTTCGATGGTCATCGGATCACTTTCCTTCGATGGTGAGCGCTGCGTCGACCAGCGCTTCCTGTTGGGCTTTGTGTTGCGAGGCCAGGCCCGTGGCGGGCGAGGCGGCGGCCGGGCGGCCGGTGTAGACGGGCCGGGAGTGCTTGGCCTTGATGCGGGTGAGAACCCATTCGATGTTGGATTCGATGAAGCTCCAGGCGCCCTGGTTCTTGGGCTCTTCCTGGCACCAGACGACCTCGGCCTTCTTGAAGCGCTCCATCTCCTTGACCAGCGAGATGGCGGGGAACGGGTAGTATTGTTCGATGCGCATCAGGTAGACGTCGTCGATGCCGCGCTTGTCGCGTTCCTCGAGCAGGTCGAAATAGACCTTGCCGGAGCAGAGCACGACACGCTTGATCTTGTCGTCGGAGACCAGCTTGGTGTCGGAGTTGCCGTACTGGGCGTCGTCCCACAGCACGCGGTGGAAGGACGAGCCCGTGGTGAATTCCTCCGCGCGGGAGATCGCCAGCTTGTGCCGCAGGAGCGACTTGGGCGTCATCAGGATGAGCGGCTTGCGGAAGGTGCGGTGCAGCTGCCGGCGCAGGATGTGGAAGTAGTTGGCCGGGGTGGTGCAGTTGGCGACGATCCAGTTGTCCTGGCCGCACATGGTGAGGAAGCGTTCGAGCCGGGCGGAGGAGTGTTCCGGGCCCTGCCCCTCGTAGCCGTGAGGCAGGAGGCAGACGAGGCCCGACATGCGGAGCCACTTGGATTCGCCCGAGGAGATGAACTGGTCGAACATGATCTGGGCGCCGTTGGCGAAGTCGCCGAACTGGGCCTCCCAGAGCACCAGCGCGTTGGGTTCCGCGAGCGAGAAGCCGTACTCGAAACCCAGCACCGCGTATTCGGAGAGCATCGAGTCGATGACCTCGTACTGGGCCTGGCCCGCGCGGATGTTGTTGAGCGGGTAGTAGCGTTCCTCGGTGTCCTGGTTGATGAAGCCGGAGTGGCGCTGGGAGAAGGTGCCGCGGGTGCTGTCCTGGCCGGAGAGGCGCACCGGGTAGCCCTCGGTCAGGAGGGAGCCGAAGGCGATGGCCTCGGCGGTGGCCCAGTCGAAGCCTTCGCCGCTTTCGAACATCTTCGACTTGGCGTCGAGCAGGCGCGAGACGGTCTTGTGCAGCGGGAAGCCGTCGGGCGCGGTGGTCAGCGCCTTGCCGATCTCTTCCAGCGTTTCCGGTTTGATGGCGGTTTCGCCGCGCTGGTAATCCTCGTCCTGGCGGTCGAGGTGGGACCATTTTCCGTCGAGCCAGTCGGCCTTGTTGGGGCGGTATTCCTTGCCCGCCTCGAACTCGTCGGCGAGGTAGGACTGGAAGGCGGCCTTCATGTCCTCGATCTCGCCCTCGGGGATCAGGCCGTCGGCGACGAGCCGGTCGGTGTAGAGCGCCAACGTGGTCTTCTGCTTCTTGATCTTGTTGTACATGATGGGGTTGGTGAACATCGGTTCATCCCCCTCGTTATGGCCGAAGCGGCGATAACAGAAGATGTCGATCACCACGTCCTTGTGGAATTTCTGGCGATATTCCGTGGCGACCTTGGCGGCGTGGACAACCGCCTCGGGGTCGTCGCCGTTGACGTGGAAGATGGGCGCCTCGACCATCAGGGCGATGTCGGTCGGGTAGGGCGAGGAGCGCGAGAAGTGCGGCGCCGTGGTGAAGCCGATCTGGTTGTTCACGACGATATGCATGGTGCCGCCGGTCTTGTGGCCGCGCAGGCCCGAGAGGCCGAAACATTCGGCGACGACGCCCTGGCCCGCGAAGGCCGCGTCGCCGTGCAGGAGGATCGGCAGGATCGAGATCCGGTCGGGGTCGTTCCACTGGTCCTGCTTGGCGCGGACCTTGCCGAGCACCACCGGGTTGACCGCCTCGAGGTGCGAGGGGTTGGCGGTGAGCGACAGGTGGACGGAGTTGCCGTCGAATTCACGGTCGGACGAGGCGCCGAGGTGGTATTTCACGTCGCCGGAGCCGTCGACATCCTCGGGCTTGAAGGAGCCGCCCTGGAATTCGTTGAAGATGGCGCGGTAGGGTTTGCCCATCACGTTGGCGAGCACCGACAGGCGGCCCCGGTGGGGCATGCCGATGACGATTTCCTTGACGCCGAGATTGCCGCCGCGCTTGATGATCTGCTCCATCGCCGGGATCAGGCTTTCGCCACCGTCGAGGCCGAAGCGTTTGGTGCCCATGTACTTGACGTGGAGGTATTTCTCGAAGCCCTCGGCCTCGACCAGCTTGTTCAGGATCGCCTTGCGCCCTTCGCGGGTGAAGCGGATTTCCTTGTCGTAGCCCTCGATCCGTTCCTTGAGCCAGGCCGATTGCTCGGGGTCGGAGATGTGCATGTATTGCAGGGCGAAGGTGCCGCAATAGGTGCGCTTCACGATATCGACGATCTCGCGGATCGAGGCGACCTGGAGGCCGAGCACGTTGTCGATGAAAATGGGCCGGTCCATGTCGGATTCGGTGAAGCCGTAGGAGCGCGGGTCGAGCTCCGGCCGGTAGCCGTGGTCGCGCAGGCCGAGCGGGTCGAGCGTGGCGGCGAGGTGGCCGCGGATCCGGTAGGCGCGGATCAGCATCAGCGCGCGGACCGAGTCGAGCACGGCGCGTTTGACGGCCTCGTCGGAGACCTCGACGCCCTTCTCGGCGGCCTTGGACTTGATCTTGTCGCTGGCGCCCTTGATCTCGGGTTCGGCGGGCCATTCGCCGGTGAGCGCGCCGGTCAGGTCGTCATTGGGGTGCGGCGGCCAGTCGGCGCGGGCCCAGGAGGGGCCTGCGGCCTCTTTCTTGACGTCGGTGTCGCCATCGCCGAGCTGCGAGAAGAAGTTCGCCCAGGCCTCGTCGACCGCCGAGGGGTCATTGGCGTAGCGGGCGTAGAGCTGCTCGAGATACTCGGCATTGTGCCCTTGCATGAAGGAAGAGGCGTGGAACTGGTCGTTGGGCGATTGGTCGGTCATCGTTGATCTCCGATATCCGCGGTGGTCTCCGGCCCTGACCCGGAGGGAATGGCGAAAAAGTTGAAGGCAGTGAAGGGGTAGACCCGGTGCCGTTCGAAGCCCTCCGCGTCGAGCGCGGGGCGGCCTTCGACCAGGTCGCAGGCGGCATAGATGTCGTAGCCGAGCTCGCCCGTCAGCCAGGCGAAGAGCCGGACATAGCCGGTGGTGTCGAGATCCTCGTCGGCGGCGGCGCCGGCTTCGAACAGGATGACCGGGCGGTCACGGCGCAGCAGCGCCTCGGCCCCGCGCAGCGCGGCGTATTCATGGCCCTCGACATCGATCTTGACGAAGCCGACCGGCGTGTCTTCGGACAGCAGGGTATCGAGCCGGGCGACGGGGACCTTTACCTCGCGCGTCTCGCCGCGCGAGGCGCGGTCGCTGAGCGAGGAAAAGCCGGGCCGGTCGATATTCTCGTAGAAGGAGATGGTGCCGTCTTCGTCGGAGACGGCGGTTTCGAACACGGTGGCCGTGGCGAACCGGCGGCGCAGGAGCGCGGCCTTCCAGGGGCTGGCCTCGACGATGCCGAGCCAGCCGCCCTGCGAGAGCTCTTCCATGCGGTAGGAGACCGCGCCGAAATGCGCGCCGATATCGAGGCAGTTGGTGCCGGGCGTGATGAACCGCGGCAGCAGGGTGTCGATATAGCCGTCTTCCCGGTAGAGGGTGGCAAGCTCGGGGTGGCGCAGGCGGTTGGGCCAGTTCCTGAGCGACCGCAGCCGCGCGAGGGGGCGGCTTGCCGGGGAGGTTGCCAGCAGGTGCTTGAGCCGTGCCGAGAACGGGGCCGCGGCGGGGGCGTGCGTTTCGGTCATGGCCATCCTCGCACCGGGCGGGGCGCCATGTTCGTCGGGTCTGGGAAACGATCGCTCATGCTGGGCGTCCGGTTGCTGGTCAGGCCTGTGGCGGGGCGCCGTAGGCGTTGGGTTCCGGCTCGGACGGGCGGGTGAGCCAGTAGATGAAGACGATGGCCAAGACGAGGCCGATGAGGCCGAGCAGGGCGCTGACCATCATGCCGCCCGTCGAGGGCATTTCCATCGGCATGCCGGTTTCGGGATTCATTTCGACCTGCCCGACGCCGAAGATGCGCATCAGGAGGTTGTAGATGGAGGGGATCACGAAATACCAGCCGGGGCGGCCGGTGTCCTGCATGCGCCGGAAGCCCGCCGCGAGGACCGGCACGAAGAGCGCGATCACGTAGAGCGTGGGCAGGAGCGGAACGAGAGAGACCACCAGCATGCCGATGAAGTAGGCCAGCATGAACCACCAGAATTCCGACCGCGAGCCGCGGCCGGAAAACGTGGCGTATTTCTGGGTCAGGCAGGTTTTTACGGATGTCTGGAAGTCCATTCTCGTTCCCCTTTCCCTATGATCCCGGGAGCCTATTTCCCGATCGCTTCGAGCACCGCTTCGCCGAGGCCCGCGGGGCTTTCGGAGACGACGATGCCGGCCGAGCGCATGGCTTCGATCTTGTCGTCGGCGCCGCCCTTGCCGCCCGCGACGATGGCGCCGGCGTGGCCCATGCGGCGGCCCGGAGGCGCGGTGCGGCCGGCGATGAAGCCCGCGACCGGTTTCTTGCGGCCCTTCTTGGCCTCGTCTTTCAGGAACTGGGCCGCGTCTTCCTCGGCCGAGCCGCCGATCTCGCCGATCATGATGATCGACTCGGTCTCGTCATCGGCGAGGAACCATTCGAGCACGTCGATATGTTCGGTGCCCTTGATCGGGTCGCCGCCGATGCCGACGCAGGTCGACTGGCCCAGGCCCACGTCGGAGGTCTGCTTGACCGCCTCGTAGGTGAGCGTGCCGGAGCGGGAGACGACGCCGCAGGTGCCGCGCTTGTGGATGTGGCCCGGCATGATGCCGATCTTGCAGGCATCGGGGGTGATGATGCCCGGGCAGTTGGGCCCGATCAGGGTGGATTTCGAGGTTTCCAGCGCCCGCTTTACGCGCATCATGTCGAGCACCGGGATGCCCTCGGTGATGCAGACGATGAGGGGCATTTCGGCGTCGATCGCTTCAAGGATCGAGTCGGCCGCAAACGGCGGCGGCACGTAGATCACCGAGGCATTGGCGCCGGTTTCGTGGATCGCTTCGTGGACCGAGTTGTAGACCGGCAGGTCGAGATGGGTCTGACCGCCCTTGCCGGGGGTGACGCCGCCGACCATCTTGGTGCCGTAGGCGATGGCCTGTTCGGTGTGGAAGGTGCCCTGCGAGCCGGTGAGGCCCTGACAGATCACTTTGGTGTTTTCGTCTACGAGGACTGCCATCTTGGCGTTCTCCCTTGATCATGCCGCGCCGTGCGCGGATTTCTGGTTCCTGTTTTGACTGTCGGGCCGGTATGCGGCGACCGAGCGAGGGCCCGAATTACGTTCCGGGCCTTGTGAAGGGCTGAGACCACGTCGCCGTCGGTCTTGCCGGTGCCGTTCGACCGGGCCTGCGGGCCCGCCCCGGGGCAGAGTTCCGGACGATATGTCAACCGAACGAGCATCACGACGGCTGCGCCGCGCTTTTGCCGACGGTGATCGTCCCGTTGGGATAAACCCGCCAGTAGGTTCCGGCGACCGCGATCGTGCATCCGGCCAGTTCGGTCCGCGAGACGGATACGACACCCGTATACCGGGGGTCATTCTTTCCCTTGTAGGTGATGAGCCGGGAAAACGAAGTCCTCAGCGCGCTCGTCCGGACGTAACGCCCTGACGTGTCGAAGGCCGCCTCTGCCGCGTTGGGGTCGTTGTAGTGGGGGAGGCAGATCCGCTTGAAATCCTCAGGCATCTCGTCGCGCGAGACGACCCTGTCGGTGCCGTCCACGCGGAAGCGGGCGGCATCTGCAGGGTACCCGGTCGGGGAGTAAGCAGATCCTACGCACCCGGTCATGGTGCCCAACCCGGCAATCAAGAGCGAGGCCTTCAACACTCTCATGCCTTACCCCTTCACCGCCTTCACGATCTTCTCGGCTCCATCCTTGAGGTCGTCGGCGGCGATGACGTTGAGGCCGGAATTCTCGATGATTTCCTTGCCCTTCTCGACATTGGTGCCTTCGAGGCGGACGACCAGCGGAACCTTGAGGCCCACGTCCTTGACCGCGGCGACGACGCCCTCGGCGATGACGTCGCAGCGCATGATGCCGCCGAAGATGTTCACCAGGATGCCTTTGACGTTCTCGTCGGAGGTGATGATCTTGAAGGCTTCGGTCACCTTGTCCTTGGTGGCGCCGCCGCCCACGTCGAGGAAGTTGGCGGGTTCGGAGCCGTAGAGCTTGATGATGTCCATCGTCGCCATCGCGAGGCCCGCGCCGTTGACCATGCAGCCGATCTCGCCGTCGAGCGCGATGTAGTTCAGGTCATACTTGGAGGCCTCGAGCTCCTTGGGGTCTTCCTCGGTCGTGTCGCGCAGTTCGGCGATGTCGGAATGGCGGTAGATGGCGTTCGAGTCGAAGCCCATCTTGGCGTCGAGGCACTTGAGGTCGCCCGCGTCGGTGACGATCAGCGGGTTGATCTCGAGCATCTCCATGTCCTTCTCGAGGAACATCTGGTAGAGCGTGCCCATCAGCGCGACGCATTGCTTGATCTGCTTGCCTTCGAGCCCGAGCATGAAGGCGATGCGGCGGCCGTGGAACGGCTGGTAGCCGGTGGCCGGGTCGACCGAGAAGCTGAGGATCTTTTCGGGGGTGTTCTCGGCCACCTCCTCGATGTCCATGCCGCCCTCGGTGGAGCAGACGAAGCTGACGCGCGAGGTGACGCGGTCGACCAGCAGGGCGAGGTACATCTCGGTCTCGATGCCCGAGCCATCCTCGATGTAGATTCGGTTGACCTGTTTGCCGGCGGGACCGGTCTGTTTGGTCACGAGTGTCCGGCCGAGCATCCGCTTGGCTTCGTCCGCTGCTTCCTCGACCGACTTGGCCAGACGCACGCCGCCCGCTTCGCCGGCACCGGCTTCCTTGAAGGTGCCCTTGCCGCGGCCGCCTGCGTGGATCTGCGCCTTGACGACCCAGAGCGGCCCGTCGAGCGCGCCTGCCGCGGTCTTGGCTTCCTCGGCCCGCAGGACGATGCGGCCATCCGACACGGGGGCGCCGTAGGAGCGAAGCAGAGCCTTCGCCTGATACTCATGGATATTCATGAAACTGTCCCGTTTTGCTACGTTCAGGGACAGTTATTCACACAAGTGTGGCGACAAGATAAACGGGTTTCTGCCCCGGCCCCCCGATTTGCGGCGGTTTTTCGCCCTTTGTGATCACAGGTGTAAATCGTGTGATCACAAGGGGCCGTTTTTTGCACGATTCGTCACAGTGAGAGTTTTTATGGTACGGCAGGGAACATTTGATGACGTTTGGTGGTTGGTGCCCGAGGGCGTGTTTTGCGGCACGCGGGACCGATGAGCACAGGAGAGGATCTGATTTATGGCCAATGATGGCAATGACTGGTTGAGCGGCAAGGTTCTGGCGGTGGCTTGCGTGGCCGCGCTTGGCTGGGGCGTGGGGATATATTCGATGACCGCCAAGTCGCAGTTGCAGAACGAATACGACGCCCAGGAAGAGGTGTTCGGGTCGCTGGAGCAGGCACGCTCGGAGCTGAGCGAGCTGGAGCCGCGGGTGAGCGAACTTCAGGAGTCGGAAACGACGCTGAGCGACCAGGTCGGGACGCTCGAAGAGGAAGTGGCGCAGCGCACCGAGACCAGCGAGTCGCTGGCGAGCGAGATTTCCTCGCAGGAGGAGCAGCTGACCAGCCTGAAGGAAGAGGCCGAGCCGCTTCAACAGGTGCTGGAGGATTACGAGACCCGCAGCAACGAGCTGAGCCAGAAGATCAGCGAACAGAGCGATCAGCTGGCCGCGGTCGGTGAGCGGCTGGAAACGGCCCGCGCCGAGGAGGCGGAGCTGCGCGAGACGCAGGCGAGCCTGACCGAAGAGGTTGCCAAGCTGTCGGACGAGGCGGCGGCGGCCGAACAGGCCTTGCAGGACACGGTCGAGCAGGAAGCCAACCTGCGCAAGGAGATGGAGAGCCTGCAGAGCGAGGTCGGCAATCTTCAGGACGAGAAGGTGCAGCTTGACGAGGCGGTGGCCTCGCTGACCGAGCGGCAGAGCGGGCTGCAGGAAGACGTGGCCGATGCCGAGGCACAGCGGGCCGAGCTGCAGGAGGTCGTCACCACGCTGACCGAGCAGGTCGAGACGCGGTCGAACAAGCTTCTCGAGATCGAGCAGCGGATCGCCGAGCTGAGCAGCCAGTCGGAAGGCCAGATGGTCGAGGTCGGCCCGGCCGATGAGAGCGGCGAGGCGAAATCGGACAGCCAGGCGTCGGAAAGCCAGTCGGGTGAAGCGGCCGCGAGCGACGAGGGTGAGAGCCAGTCGGGTGAGGCTGCCAATGAAGAAGGTGGCGAGAGCGAGTCCGGCGAGGCGGCTGCCAGCGAAGAAGGCGGCGAGAGCGAGTCCGGCGATGCGGCTGCCAGTGAAGACGGTGGCGAGAGCGAGTCCGGGGATGCGGCTGCCAGCGAAGAAGGTGGCGAGAGCGAGTCCGGTGATGCGGCTGCCAGCGAGGACGGTGGCGAGAGCGAGTCCGGTGATGCGGCTGCCAGTGAAGAGGGTGGCGAGAGCGAGTCCGGTGAGGCGGCTGCCAGTGAAGAGGGTGGCGAGAGCGAGTCCGGCGACGCAGCTGCCAGCGAAGAAGGGTCTTCGGACAGCGGCAGCGACGATGGCGGGCAGGCCGCCGAAAGCGGCAGCTCGGAAGAGGATGTCGTGACGCAGGGCGAGGCCGCCGGGATGGACGCGTCGGACAGCGGTTCGGAAACGGACGGTGACAGTGCGTCGTCGGAGAGTGCCGGTGACGAAGAGGCTGCCGAGAGCGGGTCGGATGACGGGTCGTCGGAAGGTGAGGCCGCGTCGGACAGCGAAAGCGCCGATGAAGGTGACAGCGGCTCTGACTCGCAGAGCGAAGAGGCGACCGGCAGTGAAAGCGGGTCGGACTCGGGTAATGCCGAGAGCGAGAGCGCCAATGAAGGCGACAGCGGCTCGGACGACAGCGCCGAGAGCGAAGAGGGCTCGGACAGCGAGGCCGCATCGGAGAGCGAGAGCGCGGACGAGGAAACCGAGGAAGAGGAAAGCGGGTCGAACTGACCGGCTTTTCCCTTCGTTTCAAAGAAAAACGCGCCCGGCAGGACCGGGCGCGTTCTTTTTTGTCGGATCGTTCGGTGGCTCAGGCCAGCGAGCTGTCGATTTCCTTGCAGGCGTCGACGAGGCCCTTCACGGCCTTCACGGAGGTGTCGAACATCTTCTGCTCGTCCTTGTTGAGCTTGATGTTCATGATCCGCTCGATGCCGCCGGCGCCGATGACGGTGGGCACGCCCACGTACATCTGCTTCACGCCGAGGTCGCCGTCGCAATAGGCGGCGCAGGGCAGGACGCGCTTCTGGTCTTTCAGGTAGGCCTCGGCCATTTCGATCGCCGAGGTGGCCGGCGCGTAGAAGGCGGAGCCGGTTTTCAGGAGGCCCACGATCTCGGCGCCGCCGTCACGGGTGCGCTGGACGATGCTGTCGATCTTGTCCTGCGTGGTCCAGCCCATTTCGATCAGGTCGGGGAGCGGGACGCCGGCGACGGTGGAGTAGCGGACGCAGGGCACCATGGTGTCGCCGTGGCCGCCGAGGACGAAGGCCGAGACGTCTTTCATCGAGACGCCGAATTCGAGGCTGAGGAAGTGGCGGAAGCGGGCGCTGTCGAGCACGCCGGCCATGCCGCAGACCTTCTCGGCGGGCATGCCGGAGAATTTCTGCAGGGCCCAGACCATCGCGTCGAGCGGGTTGGTGATGCAGATGACGAAGGCGTCGGGGGCGTTGGCCTTGATGCCTTCGCCGACGGCCTTCATGACCTTGAGGTTGATGCCGAGGAGGTCGTCGCGGCTCATGCCCGGCTTGCGCGGGACACCGGCGGTGACGATGCAGACGTCGGCGCCGGCGATGTCGGCGTAGTCCTGCGTGCCCTTGAGCGCCGCGTCGAAGCCTTCGGCAGGGCCGGATTCGGCGATGTCGAGCGCTTTGCCCTCGGGGGTGCCTTCGGCGATGTCGAAGAGGACGACGTCGCCCAGTTCCTTGAGGGCTGCAAGATGGGCGAGCGTGCCGCCGATCTGTCCGGCGCCGATGAGGGCAATCTTGGGTCTGGCCATTGAAAAACTCTCCGGTGGTTTGAATTTCGCAATGCCCTAGTCTCAAAGACGGGTTCACGCAAGGGTGCTGCGATGCGGCACGTGTGCGGACGGGGGCTGTCGCTTTGAGGCTCGCTGCGATAATCCCTAGGAAAACCGGTAATTTAGGGGCGGTGCGCATGGCCGGATTCGGCTGGGAAGTTTACGCGATCGGCATGTTCGCGGCCTGTTTCGCGGGGATTTCGAAGGGCGGGTTCGGCTCGGGTGCGGCCTTTGCCAGTGCCACGATTCTGGCGCTGGTGATGCCGCCGGGCATGGCGCTGGGGATCATGCTGCCGCTTCTGATGCTGATCGATGCGTCCACGCTGCGGCCTTACTGGCGGCAGTGGAGCTGGCCGGATGCGCGGCTTCTGGTGCTGGGCGGCGTGCCGGGGGTGGTGCTGGGCGCGGTGCTTTACACGGTGGCGGAGCCGGATGTGTTCCGGCTGCTGATCGGGGCGATCGCGCTTTTGTTCGTGGGCTGGCAGATGGCCGGGCGGCTGGGGCTGTTGCAGATCGGCAAGCGGGAGTTGCCGCCCTGGGGCGGGGTGGTGTCGGGCGTGGTGGCCGGGTTCACCAGTTTCGTCAGCCACGCGGGCGGGCCGGCGGTGGCGGTGTACCTGTTGTCGAAGAAGATCGGGAAGACGCCGTTCCAGGCGACGACGGTGCTGGTGTTCGGGCTGATCAACCTGACCAAGGTGATCCCTTACGCCTTTCTCGGCATCTTCACGCGGGAGACGTTGCTGTTCGACCTTGCGATGGCGCCGTTTGCGTTGCTGGGCGCTTATATCGGGGTCAAGGCACACCGGCTGATGCCGGAGCGCCTGTTCTTCGCGATCACCTATGTCTTGCTGACGATCACGGGCAGCAAGCTGATCTGGGACGCGCTGACCTGAACGCTCAGGCGTCGGAGCCGGGTTTCGGCAGCGCCTCGGCCAAAGCCTCGAACGCCTGGCCGCTGGCGACGAGGCAGGTGAGCCCCTGCGGCGTGGTGACCGTGATCGTCCAGGTGCCGGTTTCGGACGAGGCGAACACCTCGACCACGGCATTGTTGGCGCCAAGGCCGATGGACTGCCGGGATTCGCCGTAGCGGTCGGCCAACCGGTCGACCACGACATCGCGCGGCGCGCAGTTGCCCCCCGCCAGCGCGGTGGTGCCGAAAGAGGCGGCGGCGAGCGCCATGAACAGTTTCGTCATCATCTTTCATTCCTTTCCGGATCTGACCCCTGCCGGGGGCGGTGCCGAAAGACTGTGACGAGCTTACCAAGAGAGAGTTAACGTACCGTGCGCGCCCCGGTTCGCTGCGACGCGGCGCGAAATCGCTTGAACTTTTCGGGCGAAAAATGGCAGGAGTGCGCAAGAAAATTTCAGTGACCTGCCAGACGAGGACCAGCAGATGGACCTGACGACGCATCCCTACCGTTCGGTGCTTTATATTCCCGGCTCGAAGGAGCGGGCGCTGGAGAAGGCGATGACCCTGCCGACCGACGCGATCATCTTCGACCTCGAGGATGCCGTTGCGCCGGATGCCAAGGCCGAGGCGCGGGAGACGCTGGCGACCGCGTTGAAGGAGAAGGATTACGGCAAGCGTGCCAAGATCGTGCGGATCAACGCGCTGACCACCGAGTGGGGCAACGAGGATGTGCGCGTGCTGAAGGATGCGGGCGCCGATGTCTTCCTGCTGCCCAAGGTGAACACGCCGACGGATGTGGATGCGCTGGCCGATATGCTGGCGCCCGACATGCCGATCTGGGTGATGATGGAAACGCCGGTGAGCGTGTTCAACGCGCGCGAGATCGCGGCGCATCAGCGGGTGACGGGGCTGGTGACCGGGACGAACGACCTGACCAAGGATTTGGGCTGTCGCACTCGGGCCGACCGGCTGCCGCTGATGACGGCGCTGCAGATGATCGTGATGGCCGCGCGGGCCGCGCGGGGCGTGGTGGCGATTGACGGCGTCTACAACCGGTTCCGGGATGGCGACGGGTTGAAGGCGGAATGCGAGCAGGGGCGCGACCTCGGGTTCGACGGCAAGACGCTGATCCACCCGGCGCAGGTGGAGGTGACGAACACCGCCTTTGCGCCGACCCAGTCGGAGATCGACCTCGCCCAGCGGCAGATCGAGGCCTATGAAGACAGCATGAAATCGGGGCAGGGTGTGGCCGTGGTCGACGGGCAGATTGTCGAGAACCTGCACGTGGTGGCGGCGAAGCGTATCCTTGCGAAGATGCAGGCGATTTCGGAAATGGCAGCGGAGTAAGAGCGGATGATCTGGCTTATCCTCGGGGTTCTGCTTTGGAGCCTTGCACATTTGTTCAAACGGATCGCGCCGGGCGCGCGGGCCTCGATGGGCAATGCCGGCAAGGGCGCGATTGCCGTTAGTCTACTGGTAGCCATCGTGCTGATGGTGATCGGCTACCAGTCTGCCGAGGGCGCGTTCTTCTGGGGCCGGACGCCCATGACGGCGGGGATCAACAACCTGTTGATGCTTGTCTCGGTCTACCTGTTCGCGGCCGCGGGCATGAAAACGGCCGCGGCACGGAAGATGCGGCACCCGATGCTGGGTGCGGTGAAGGTCTGGGCGCTGGCGCATTTGATCGTGAATGGCGATGTGCCGTCTTTCGTGCTGTTCGGCGGGCTGCTCGCGTGGGCGGTGATCGAGGTGATCGTGATCAACAAGTCGGAGCCGGAGTGGGTGCCGCCCGAGCCGGCTCCGGCGCGCAAGGAAATCATGGCCGTGGTGGGCACCGTGGTGGTGTTCGGGGTGATCGCCCTGATCCATGGCTGGCTGGGCTATCCTGTCTTCGGGTGAACACATGAAACTTTACAGATTCCTGAGCGCCGACGACACGTCGGCCTTTTGCCACAAGGTGACCGCGGCGCTGAACAAGGGCTGGGAGCTGCATGGCGGGCCGACCTATGCCTATGACGCGGCCAATGGCGTGATGCGCTGTGGGCAGGCGGTCGTGAAAGAGGCCGAGGGCGAGTATTCGCCGGACATCAAGCTGGGAGAGCAGTGAGCATGGCGAAGACCAACCCGGGGCGGTTTTTCGAGGATTACTCGGTGGGCGAGACGATCCACCACGCGGTGCCGCGGACGGTGTCGGGGGGCGAGCGGGCCTTGTACCATGCGCTCTACCCGGCAAGGCATGCGCTCTATTCGTCGGATGCGTTCGCGCAGGGGTGCGGGTTGCCGGCGGCGCCGATCGACGACATGGCGGCGTTTCACGTGGTCTTCGGGAAGACGGTGCCGGATATCTCGCTGAACGCCTTGGCGAATTTGGGTTATGCCGAGGGGCGGTGGCTGAAGCCGGTGTGGCCGGGGGATACGCTGCGCTCGACCTCGGACGTGATCGGGGTGAAGCAGAATTCGAACGGCAAGTCGGGTGTCGTCTGGGTGCGCACGAAGGGTGTGAACCAGCATGGCGAGGTTGTGCTCGAGTATGTGCGCTGGGCGATGGTGCGGAAATTCGATCTGGACGCGCCGGCGCCGGAGACGGTGATACAGGAGCTGAAGCCGGTGCTGGAGGCGTCGGACCTCGTGGTGCCCGAGGGGCTGGATTTCACCGGGTATGATTTCACGCTGGCGGGGGAGCCGCACCGCTGGGGCGACTACGAGGTGGGCGAGGTGATCGACCATGTCGACGGGGTGACCGTCGAGGAGGCCGAGCACATGATGGCGACGCGGCTTTGGCAGAACACCGCGAAGGTGCATTTCGACGCGAGCCTGCGGGAAGGCGGCAAACGGCTGATCTATGGCGGACATGTCATTTCGATGGCGCGGGCGTTGAGCTTCAACGGGCTGGCGAATGCGCAGATCGTGGCCGGGCTGAATGGTGGGGCGCATGCCAACCCGTGTTTTGCGGGCGACACGATCAAGGCGTGGTCGGAGGTTCTGGACAAGGCCGAGACGGGCGTGCCCGGCGTTGGTGCGATCCGGTTGCGGCTGGTGGCGACGAAGGGCGGGGAGCCGTTCACGCTGAAGGGCGAGGACGGGAAATACCTGCCGCATGTGATGCTCGACCTGGATTACTGGGCGCTCATGCCGATGTGACGGCGCCTTGGCGCGGCTGTCGGGTTTTGGATATTTGGACCAAGAAGAAGCCCGGGGTGCGCCTCGGGCTTTTCCGTGCTGGGCAGGGGGCGCGGGATTGGTCATTCTGGGCGCATGGTCTTGCGTGGTCTCTTTCACCTGATGCTGTTGGTCGCGGCCGTTCCGGCGGCGGCCTGTGATATCGCGCTGGTGCTGGCGGTGGATGTGTCGGGGTCGGTCGACCGGCACGAGTACAGCATCCAGATGCAGGGGCTGGCCGAGGGGCTGCGCGACGGGGCGGTGAGCGAGGCGCTGGTCGCGGGCGAGGCGGCGGTGATGGTGATGCACTGGACCGGGGCCTCGCGGCAGGAAGTGGTGGTGCCATGGACGCGGATGACCGGGTTCGACGTGCTGGAGCGATTCGCCGGCGAGGTGGAGCGCGCGCCGCGGCAGTGGCGGAATTTCTCGACCGCGATCGGGGAGGCGCTGCTGTTTGCGCGGGACCGGCTGGCGGAGGCGCCGGCGTGCGGGCGGCGGGTGATCGACATATCGGGCGACGGATCGTCGAACGAGGGCGTGGCGCCGGGAGAGGTGCGGCAGGCGCTGCTGGCCGAGGGGATCGTGGTGAACGCGCTGGTGATCGAAGGGGCCGAGCCGAGGATGACCGAGTATTTCTGGGAGAACGTGATTCTCGGCCCGGGCGCGTTTGTGATCACAGCGAACAGCTATGCGGAATATCCCGCGCGGATGCGGCGGAAACTGCTGCGGGAAGTGGCGAAGCAGATATCGGCGCGTGAGGGGGTGGAGCGGCCGGGGCGTTTGTGATCACAGCTATCGCCTTGTGATCACGTATGGGGCAAATGCGACGAATTGCCTGAAAAATCCGGCATTTCGCTCTTTGCATACGTGACTCACTCGTTAAAACGTAGGAGAAAGAAGCCGACCGACCGGCCACGCGCCGGGCAGGCTTTTGTCTTGCGCATGTCGCAAACACGAAAGGGACCGATCCATGGCAGATGTGAACCGCGGCAACCGCCCGCTGTCGCCCCACCTGACAATCTATCGTCCGCAGCTGACCTCCATCACCTCGATCCTGACGCGGATCACCGGCAATGCGCTTCTTCTCGGAGCCATCCTGATGGTGTGGTGGTTCCTGGCGGCGGCGACCTCGGCGGAGTATTTCGCCACCGTCGACGGGCTGGTGACCAGCCTGCTGGGCGACGTGGTCATGTTCCTGTCGCTCTGGGCGCTGTGGTATCACACGCTGGCCGGTGTCCGGCACCTGATCTGGGACAGCGGCGCGATGCTGGACGTGCCGACCGCCGAGAGGCTGGGCTGGGCCGTGATCGGCGGCTCGGTGATCCTGACCATCATCACCGTCATCATCATCTGAGGAGACCGGGATGCGTTATCTGACCGACCGCAAGCGCGCCGTCGGCCTTGGCTCCGCCAAGTCCGGGGTGCATCACTTCTGGGCCATGAAGGTGTCCTCGGTGGCGCTGCTCATCCTGATGCCGCTGTTCGTGTTCACCTTCGGGCCGATGCTGGGTGAGCCGCATGAAGAGGTGGTGGCCTATTTCGCGCGGCCCTTCCCGGCGATCGTCGCGGCGCTGACGATGATCGTCGGCTTCAAGCATTTCAACGACGGTGTTCAGGTGCTGATCGAGGATTACATCCACGGGGGCGTGCAGAAATACGCCATCATCCTGATGACCTGCGTGAGCTATGCGCTGATGGTGACGGGCCTGTTCGCCATCGCCAAGATCGCCCTTTAAAGACCGGAGACGTAAGAGACATGGCTGCATACGAATACGAGACGCATGATTATGACGTCGTTGTCGTGGGCGCCGGCGGCGCCGGGCTGAGGGCGACGCTGGGCATGGCCGAGCAGGGGCTGCGCACCGCCTGCATCACCAAGGTGTTCCCGACCCGGTCGCACACCGTGGCCGCGCAGGGCGGGATTGCCGCGAGCCTTGGCAACATGGGCCCCGACAGCTGGCAATGGCACATGTACGACACGGTGAAGGGGTCGGACTGGCTGGGCGATACCGACGCGATGGAGTATCTCGCGCGGGAGGCGCCGAAGGCGGTTTACGAGCTGGAGCACTATGGCGTGCCGTTTTCGCGCACCGAAGAGGGCAAGATCTATCAGCGCCCCTTCGGCGGGCACACGACCGAGTTCGGGGAGGGCCCGCCGGTGCAGCGCACCTGTGCCGCCGCCGACCGGACCGGGCACGCGATTCTGCATACGCTCTATGGCCAGAGCCTGAAGCAGAAGGCGGAGTTCTATATCGAGTATTTCGCCATCGACCTGATCATGAGCGATGACGGCCAGTGCACCGGCGTGGTGTGCTGGAAGCTCGATGACGGGACGATGCATGTCTTCAACGCCAAGATGGTGGTGCTGGCGACGGGCGGCTATGGCCGGGCGTATTTCAGCGCGACCTCGGCGCATACCTGCACCGGCGATGGCGGGGGCATGGTGGCGCGGGCCGGTCTTCCGCTTCAGGACATGGAGTTCGTACAGTTCCACCCGACGGGGATTTACGGCTCGGGCTGCCTGATCACGGAAGGGGCGCGCGGTGAAGGCGGGTACCTCACCAATAGCGAGGGCGAGCGGTTCATGGAGCGCTATGCGCCCAACTACAAGGATCTTGCACCGCGGGATTATGTCAGCCGCTCGATGACCATGGAGATCCGGGAAGGCCGGGGTGTGGGCGAAAATGGCGACCATATTCACCTGAACCTGAGCCACCTGCCGGCCGAGGCGCTGAACCTGCGGCTGCCGGGGATTTCGGAGTCTGCGAAGATCTTCGCCGGGGTGGACGTGACGAAAGAGCCGATCCCGGTGCTGCCGACCGTGCATTACAACATGGGCGGTATTCCGACGAACTACTGGGGCGAGGTTCTGAACCCGACCGAGAAGGACCCGCATGCCGTGGTGCCGGGCCTGATGGCCGTGGGCGAGGCGGGCTGTGCCTCTGTTCACGGGGCGAACCGGCTGGGGTCGAACTCGCTCATTGACCTCGTGGTGTTCGGCCGGGCCGCGGCCATTCGCGCGGGCAAGGTGGTGGATGCCGAGAGTGCCGTGCCTGCGACGAATACGGGCCAGGTGGAGAAGGCGTTCGACCGGTTCGACGGGCTGCGCAATGCCGATGGCGGCACGCCGACCGCCGAGCTTCGGCTGGAGATGCAGCGGACGATGCAGGAAGACGCCGCCGTGTTCCGGACGTCGAAGACGCTGGCCGCCGGTGTCGAGAAGATGGACGGGATCGCCGCGAAGCTTTCCGATATCAAGGTGACCGACCGGAGCCTGGTGTGGAACAGCGACCTGATGGAGACGCTGGAGCTGACCAACCTGATGCCGAACGCGCTGGCGACGATCACCGGGGCCGAGGCACGGCAGGAAAGCCGGGGCGCCCATGCGCACGAGGATTTCACCACGCGCGACGACGAGAAGTGGCGCGTGCACACGATCGCGCGGGTCGATGGGAAAGACGTCAAGCTGAGCTATCGGCCGATCGTCGAGGACCCGCTGACCACCGAGAAGGAAGGTGGCATCGCGCTGAAGAAGATCGCGCCGAAGGAACGGACGTTCTAAGAGCGGGATGGCTGGCGCGCGTGCCATAGCACAGGAGGCCGGATGGGCCCTGCACTGGATATCGCAGCCATGAGCGCGTGGCCGCAGCTTGGGATCACCCCCGGGCCGGTGCTGCGCGTTTTCGGGATGCGGCGATCGGGGAACCATGCGGTGATCAACTGGCTGGCGCGGAATGCGCCGGAGGGTCGGTCGCTGTTCTTCAACAACTGCACGCCAGGGCGGAAGCCGTTCGAGACCTACCGCGCCATCGAGATCGACGGGGTGCGGGTGGCCGGTCACGGGGGCAACCCGGTGAAGCATGCCGCGAAGGCGGGCGACGGGACGATGCTGATGTTCTCTTACGAGGACGTGATGCCGAATGATCGCCGGAAGCGGCCGGTGTCGGTGGACGTGGACGAGGCGGCGATCAGCCATGACGTGGTGATCTGCCGGGGGTTCCTGAACTGGGCGGCGTCGCTTCTGAAGAAGGTGCAGGGGAACGAGGCTTTTTCCGCGCCTCAGCGGGTGGCGATCGTTCTGAAGGCGCTGGGCGGGTATGCCAACATGCTCGAGCTGGCGATCGCCGAGACGGAGCTGGGTGTCGTCGTGATCCGCTATGAAGATTGGATGAACGATGCCGCGTATCGCGCCGGGGTGCTGGGGCGGCTGGGCTTCGAGACCCGCGACGATGGCCTGGGCGAAGTGCAGCGTTATGGCAAGGGCTCGTCCTTCCAGGCGGAGGCGGGCGCGGCGGAAGAGCTGAACACGCTCGACCGCTGGAAGGAAATGAAAGACGATCCGGAATACAAGATCGTCATGTGGCTTGCGGCGCAGGACCTGGCGTTGTGCGACAAGCTTTCGAAGGTTTATCCCGGCGATGCCGAGCGGCTGGTGCGGCTGCGGCAGGATGGGACGGCGGGCAAGGCCCCGCAGAACAATTCGGCGCAGGACACTGCGCCCGCGCAAATCCTCAGGAGGAATTGACATGGTCGAACTGGCACTGCCGAAAAACTCGCGCATGAAGACGGGCAAGACATGGCCCAAGCCCGAGGGTGCCAAGAACGTGCGCAAGTTCCAGATCTATCGCTGGAACCCCGATGACGGGCAGAACCCGCGCGTGGACACCTATTTCATCGATATGGATACCTGTGGCCCGATGGTTCTTGATGCGCTCATCAAGATCAAGAACGAGATCGACCCGACGCTGACCTTCCGCCGGTCGTGCCGGGAGGGGATCTGTGGGTCGTGCGCGATGAATATCGACGGGATCAACACGCTGGCCTGCATCTATGGCATGGACGAGATCAAGGGCGACGTGAAGATCTACCCGCTGCCGCACATGCCGGTGGTGAAGGATTTGATTCCCGACCTGACGCATTTCTATGCCCAGCATGCCAGCATCATGCCGTGGCTCGAGACCAAGACGAACCGCCCCGCGAAGGAGTGGAAGCAGTCGATCGAGGACCGCGAGAAGCTGGACGGGCTTTATGAATGCGTGATGTGCGCGTCGTGCTCGACCGCGTGCCCGAGCTATTGGTGGAATGGCGACAAGTATCTCGGGCCGGCGGCGCTGTTGCATGCGTATCGGTGGATCATCGACTCGCGCGATGAAGCGACGGGCGAGCGGCTGGACGATCTGGAAGATCCGTTCAAGCTGTATCGCTGCCACACGATCATGAACTGTGCCAAGACCTGCCCGAAAGGTCTGAACCCGGCCAAGGCGATTGCCGAGATCAAGAAGATGATGCTGGAGCGCACGGTGTGACAGACAAGCCGGAGCGCCCCTCGCTCGACTTCACGTCGAAGGAGGAGTTCCGGGCGGTCTGCCACCAACTGGCGATGCGGATGCATTACCTCAACCGCGTCGCCATGGGGGAGCAGAAGTTCTCGTCGGAGGTGGCGGAGCTTCTGTCCCGGCTGGGCCGGGTGTTTGACGACCATTACGACGACGAAGAGACCCGCCGCGCCTTTGGCGACGGGTGGGAGACGGGCGTGCTGAGCGAAGAGGAGCGGCGCGCCTATCTTTACGGGCTGCTCTACGACAAGGGCTGACGCGCCGTTCCTGTAGACGCGGGCGTGGCTTGCTCCCTAACCTTGGGGGAAAGGGAGGCGCGCATGGCGGAGACGGATATCATCATCATCGGAGGCGGGCTGGCCGGGCTGGTCGCGGCGTATGAAGCGACGCGGCGGGGCCGGAAGGTGGTGCTGCTCGATCAGGAAGGGCCGCAATCGCTGGGCGGGCAGGCGTTCTGGAGTCTGGGCGGGCTGTTCATGATCGATACGCCGGAGCAGCGGCGGATGGGGATACGCGACAGCCGGGCGCTGGCCGAGCAGGACTGGATGGGCAGCGCGGGGTTCGACCGGGCCGAGGATGCGATGCCGCGGGCCTGGGCGGAGGCTTATCTGGATTTTGCCGCAGGAGAGATGTGGGGGTATCTGCAGGGGCTGGGGTTGCGGTGGTTCCCGGTGGTGGGCTGGGCCGAGCGGGGCGGCAGCAAGGCGGACGGGCACGGCAATTCGGTGCCGCGGTTTCATATCACATGGGGGACGGGTGAAGGCATCGTGGCGCCTTTCGTGCGCGAGGCTAAGGCGGCCGAGGCGAAGGGTTTGCTGGAGTTCCGGTTCCGGCATCGGGTGACGGCTTTGGATGTGGAGGCGGGCCGGGTGACGGGCGTGCGGGGCGATGTGCTGGCCGAGGATGAGGCAAGGCGCGGGGCGTCGACGAGCCGGGAGATCGTGGGGGATTTCGCGATCAAGGCGGAGAGCGTGATCGTCGCGAGCGGCGGGATCGGCGGGGATCATGAGAAGGTGCGGCGGCTGTGGCCGGAGGAACGGCTGGGGAAGGCGCCGGAGGTGATGGTCTCGGGCGTGCCGGATTACGTGGATGGCGCGATGCAGGAGGTGGCCAAGGGGGCCGGGGCCGCCGCGATCAACGAAGACCGGATGTGGCATTACACCGAGGGGCTGACCAACTGGGATCCGATCTGGCCCAATCACGGGATTCGCATTCTGCCGGGGCCGTCGTCGATGTGGTTCGATGCGCTGGGCGAGCGGATGGAGGCGCCGTGCCTGCCGGGGTTCGATACGCTGGCGACGTTGAAGCGGATTTTGGCGACGGGGCATGGGCATAGCTGGTTCGTCCTGACGCAGAGCATCATCGAGAAGGAGTTCGCCCTGTCGGGGAGCGAGCAGAACCCCGACCTGACGAGCGGCAAGTGGCGGGCGGTTCTGAAGGAACGGCTTGGCAAGGGGGCGACGCGGGCGGTGGAGGCGTTCAAGGAGAAGGGCGCGGATTTCGTCGTGGCGGACGGGTTTGACGAGCTGGTGGAGGGAATGAACCGGATCACGCCGGAGGTGCCGCTGGAGGCGGTGAAGCTGCGGCGGCAGATCGAGGCAAGGGATACGCAGTTGGAGAACCCCTTTGCCAAGGATGCGCAGATCATCGCGATCCGGCAGGCGCGGGCGTATCGGGGTGACCGGCTGATCAGGACGGCGAAGCCGCATGCGATTCTCGACCCGTCGAAGGGGCCGCTGATTGCCGTGCGGTTGAATATCCTCACGCGGAAGTCTCTGGGCGGTCTGCACACGGGGCTCGATGGCCGGGTATTGCGGGCGGATGGCTCGGTGTTCGAGGGGCTTTACGCGGCGGGCGAGGTCGCGGGGTTCGGCGGGGGCGGGTATCACGGGTACAACGCGCTGGAGGGGACGTTCCTGGGCGGGTGCATCTTCTCGGGGCGCGTGGCCGGGCGGGAGGCGTGAGCCTGCCCCTCCAACCTCGGGTGCCGGGCTGATAGGGTGCCGGGCGTAACTGCCAGGGAGCTGTCATAGTGATTATCGTCGCCGGGCTGATCATTGCCTTCGTGCTGGTGCTTGTCTTCTCGAACCGGGCGACGCGGAACTGCCGCTGGCGGGCCGTGCGGTCGGGTGACCGGGACGGGGAGGCGATGTATCGGTGCGCGGCCTGTGGCGCCGTGGCCTTTACATCGACGGGCAAAGAGCCTTTGCATTGCCGGAGGGACCAGCCGGACAAGAAGGAGTGACGGGATGCAGGAACCGAAGGATGCCGAGGCGCGGCGGGCGGTAGAGCCGGTGATCTGTTACCCGAACGAGACGTTGCCGGTGCCGGATCTGGAATTGTACGCCAAGGCGCGGGCCGGGGCGGAGAAGATCGGCGAGGTTCGGGTGGCGCCGCGGGAAGCGGGTGCATTTCGTGTTGGGGCCGGGCAGTTCTTCCGGATCAGCAGTGTCGAGGGGCCGCAGGTGGGCGACCTGAACCTGTGGAATGCCCACGATCTTTCGGAGCGGTTCTATTCCGGCAAGTCGCGGGCGCTGCATGGCACGCATCTGACGGAAGGGGAGCGGATGTGGTCTTCGTTTCCCTATTTGCGGCCGATGGCGACGATCACCGCGGATACGCTGGGGTGGTACGGGATCGACGGGTTCGGCGGCTCGGTGCATGACGTGATCGGGACGCGGTGCGATCCGTATACGGGCAACTTGCTGGCCGGGTCGCAGTATCATCATTGCTGTCATTCGAATCTGACGCGGGCGTTGGCGGATGAGCTGGGGGTGTCGTTGGAAGAGGCGGAGCCGCATGTGCATGATGTCCTGAATGTCTTCATGTGCACGGGGTTCACGCGGGACACGGGCCAGTATTTCATGAAGGCGAGCCCAGTTCGGCCGGGAGACTACCTGGAGTTCTTTGCCGAGATCGATTTGCTGGGGGCGCTGTCGGCGTGCCCGGGCGGGGATTGTTCGGCGGAGCATTCGAGCGACACGGCGGCGTGTCATCCGCTTCTGGTGGAAGTGTTCGCGCCTGAGGCCGGTGCGTTGGAAGGCTGGGAGAGCCCGACGGTGAACGGGTATGACCGGAGCCATGGGCGCTGAGGCGGTACGGTTAAGGCCGGCGGTGGCGGCGGATGAGGCCGCCGTGCGGGGCTGTGCCGAGGCGGCCTATGCGCAATACGTGGCCGCGATCGGGCGGAAGCCCGCGCCGATGGTTGCGGATTTCGCGGGGCAGATAGGCGACGGGGTGGTGCACGTGGCCGAGGGCGCGGACGGCACCGTGCTGGGGTTCATCGTGTTTTTCCCGCGCGGCGAGCATTTGTTCCTGGAAAACGTGGCCGTAGCCGACGCCGCCGCCGGGCAGGGGATCGGCCGGGCGCTGATCGGGTTCTGCGAGGCGGAGGCACGGCGGCTGGGGCTGGCGAGCGTGCAGCTTTATACCAACGAGAAGATGGCGGCGAACCTGTCGATCTACCCGCATCTCGGCTATGCCGAGATTGGCCATCGGACGGAGGACGGGTTCAACCGGGTCTATTTCGAGAAGCGGGTCGGGTAGGGCCGCCGTAAGGGCGTTGCCGAGTGCAGCCGCCCGCGGGTAGATTTCGTTGAAACTGGATCTTCGGGGGGTAGGATGTCGGCCTCCAGCGACAAACCTGTCAGGTCGGTGCTTTGGGTCGGGCTGGGCTGTTCCGGGCTGATCGTGACGGTCGAAGGCGCCTATGCCGTTGCCCTGATCCTTGGCCTTGCGGCGACAGAGGTGCCGGGGGCGCCCATTGGCGAGCCGTATTTCACGGTCATGGAGGGGCTGATCCTGCTGATGATGCCGGCGGTCGTGGGCCTTGCGGTGGCGGTTCATGCGACCTGTGCGTCGCGTCGGCGGCCTTTTGCGTTGGCCGCCATCGTGTTCGCGGCGATGCTGGCGACCGTCACGTCCTGTGTTCACGCGGTCATTCTGGCGCTCGGGCGGGAGAGCGCCCTGGCCGATAAGCCTTACCTTCTGTCGTTCGAGTGGCCATCGGTTGTATATGTGCTCGACGTGCTGGCGTGGGATGTCTTCTTCGGGTTTTTCGCGGTGTGCCTGGGGTCATCTTTCGAGCGTGGCGGGTTTGGGGGCTGGCTCAGATGGGTATTGATTGCGAGCGGCGTTCTGGCATTCGCCGGTCTTTGGGGGGCGGTTATCGGCGACATGCGGTTTCGCAATATCGGGATATTGGGGTATGTCGCCGGGTTCACGGTTGCGGCGGCGGGCCTGGCCGTTCACTACCGGCGGTGCCTTCGGCGTGTGGCCTGAGGCCCGCGGTGTTCAGCCACGACGAAAAACCCCGCCCGGAGGCGGGGTTATCCGAAAATTCCGTTGCCGGAAAAGCTCAGCCCTGGCGGGCTTTGAACCGTTTCTGGGTCTTGTTGATCACGTAGACGCGGCCTTTGCGGCGCACGACGCGGCAATCGCGGTGCCGGTTCTTGAGCGAACGGAGCGAGTTCTTGACCTTCATCGGTCCTCTCCTCTTTGGTCGCGGCGCGGGCCAGCGCCTTTGTTTCGCGGGCGTCCCGCAGCGGGTGCGGAACAGTGAATTCATGGTGGGCGATACTAGGTTCGAACTAGTGACCCCTTCGATGTCAACGAAGTGCTCTACCACTGAGCTAATCGCCCATGAATACCGAACGGTTCATACACCCCAATGAATTGGGGCGCGGAAATCCGCGCCGGTGATGGAGGTCTATAAAAGGAGTCGGAAACGGGATCAAGGGCTTTTAGATGCGTAATTTCGGTCTATTATACGATCGAGCAGGAGGTCAGATGCACAGGCTTGCGTTTCAGATAATCCACCCAGAGCGGCGTACCACCTCCGTGGTTTTCGCATCGCCGCATAGCGGCCGGGATTATCCGCGCAGTTTCCTGAGGCAATCTGCCCTGAACGAGCATGCGATCCGCAGTTCGGAAGACGCTTTCGTGGATGAATTGTTCGAAACCGCGCCGGTGCATGGTGCGCCCTTGTTGTGCGCCTCGGTGCCGCGGGCCTACATCGACCTCAACCGCAGCGAAGACGAGCTTGACCCGGCGCTGATCGAAGGGGTGCGCAAGGCGGGGCACAATCCGCGCGTGGCCTCGGGGCTGGGCGTGGTGCCGCGCGTGGTGGCGAACGGCCAGGCGATCTATAACGGCAAGATCCCCCGGGCCGAGGCCGATCGGCGGATCGAGACCTATTGGCGCCCCTATCACACCGCGCTGGGGCTGCAGTTGCAGGAGGCGCAGCGGCAGTTCGGGCAGGCGATTCTGATCGACTGTCACTCGATGCCGCATGAGGCGATGGATTCTGTGGCGCGCTCGGGGATCCGGCGGCCCGACGTGGTGCTGGGCGACCGGTTCGGCGCGGCGGCGGGCGAGCAGATCGTGGACCGGATCGAGGAGGCGTTCTACCAGGCCGGGCTGGTGGTGACGCGGAACACGCCCTTTGCCGGGGCCTATGTGACGCAGCATTACGGGCGGCCCTCGAAGGGGCAGCACGCGGTGCAGATCGAGATCGACCGCTCGCTTTACATGGATGAGCGGACGGTGCGGCCGAATTCCCGCTTTCGATCGTTCAAGAAGCTGCTGGATGGCGTGGTCGGTGAGATCGCGGCGATCGGGCGGCCGGTGGAACAGCCGCTGGCGGCGGAATAACTCTCAGCGTAATGCGCGGCCCTTGATGATGGCGTCGCTGCCGAAGCGGCGGCGGATTTCGTCGCTGGCGCGTTCGGCGAGGCCGCGAGAGCGGGCCTCGGGGTCGAGCAGGTCGCCGGAGAGATCGGCGCTGTCTTCCGCCACCAAGTGCGAGATGCCGACGCCGATCAGCCGGTAGGGGGCCTTGTGGTCGACCTGGTCCATCAGGTGGGTGGCGGTGCGGTAGATCGTGTCGGCCATCTGGGTGGCGTCGCGCAGGGCGAGGCGGCGTGTGAGGGTGGAAAAATCGGCGCGCTTGAGCTTGAGGGTGACGACGCGGCCGGCGAGGCGCTTGGCCTTGGCGCGGTCGGAGACGTTCTCGGAGAGCCGCCAGATATGGCCGTCGAGGATGTCTCGGCTGGCGGTGTCTTCGGAGAAGGTGGTTTCGTTGGAGATGGATTTCACCGGCGCATTGGCCGAGACGCGGCGGGCATCCTGCCCGCGGGCGAGGTGCCAGAGGCGTTCGCCCATCGAGCCGAAGCGGGCGGTGAGGTCTTCCCGCTCCCAGCGGAGCAGGTCGGAGAAGGTTCGGATGCCGGCGCTGTCGAGCGCGGTGCGGGTGGCATGGCCCACGCCCCAGATCAGGCTGACGGGGCGGTCGTGCAGGAAATCGGCCGTTTCTGCCCGACCGATGATCGAAAAGCCGCGCGGTTTGTCGAGGTCGGAGGCAACCTTGGCGAGGAACTTGTTGTGGCTGAGCCCGATCGAGCCGGTGAGGCCAAGCTCATCCTGCATGCGCTTGACGAGGCGGGCCAGCATAACCGCGGGCGGGGCACCGTGCAGGCGCTCGGTGCCGGTGAGGTCGAGGAAGGCCTCGTCGAGGGAGAGGGGTTCGACATCCGGCGTGAGCTCTTCCATCATCGCGCGGATTTCGCGCGAGATGCGGGCGTAGATCTCCATCCTCGGTTTCAGGACGACGGCGTCGGGGCAGAGCTTGAGCGCCTGGAACATCGGCATGGCCGAGCGGACGCCGCGGATGCGGGCGATGTAGCAGGCGGTGGAGACCACGCCGCGCCGGCCGCCGCCGATGATCAGGGGCTTGTCGCGCAGCTCGGGATTGTCGCGTTTCTCGACGCTGGCATAGAAGGCGTCGCAATCCATGTGGGCGATGGAGAGCGTGTTCAATTCGTCATGCGACAGCACGCGCGGGCTGCGGCAGGCGGGGCAGCGGGCGCCGGTGTCGAACTGGGTCAGGCAGGAGCGGCAGAGGGAGGGCATGGGGCGTGGCGCTTGTGTCGGAACGAGGGGAGCTTACATCTTTTCGAACCGGAGTTCACCGGGGCATATAGGCGCCGCGGTCAGAAAACGTCAGGGGCGTTCGTGCGATGACAGGTCATCCGGAAACCGAGTTCGACGGGGCGAAGACCATCCTGCTTCTGGGTGGCCAGCTTGCGGTGATCCGGCGGGATAACATCGACGGCATCGCCTATCCCGGCTGTCTCGATCTGCCGGGGGGCGGGCGTGAGGGAGGCGAGAGCCCGGAGGCCTGTGCCTTGCGGGAGATGGAGGAGGAGCTGGGGTTGCGCCTGTCTTCCCTCGATTTGACATGGCGGCGGTTCTACACCGTGCCGAGCCGGGCGTGGTTCTTCGCCGCCGCGCTTCCGGCCGAGCTGGCGCGGGAAGTACGGTTCGGGGATGAAGGGCAGGGGTGGTTGCTGATGGAACCGGAGGCCTTCGCCGCGTCGGGAGAGGCGGTGCCGCATTTTCGGCCTCGGGTGCTGGAGGGTGTGGCGGCGTTGGGAATTTGAGTATTTTTGGCAAGATGAAGCTGGGGCGATGCGCCCGGTTTTCATCTTTCCGGAAATACTCCGGGGGTTCGGGGGCTGGCCCCCACTCCTGCGGTCGGGTCAGGCGATTTCGGAGAGGATGGCGCGGGCCGCGGCGGCCGGGTCTTCGGCGGCCCAGACCGGGCGGCCGACGACGATGTGATCGGCACCGTCTTTCAAGGCTTGCGCCGGGGTGGCGACGCGCTTCTGGTCGCCGAGGGCGGCGCCGGCGGGGCGGACGCCCGGCGTGACGATCAGGCGGCCCGAGGCTTCGGGCAGGGCGCGGATCATGGCGGCTTCCTGCGGCGAGGCGATGACCCCGTCGGCGCCGGCTTCGAAGGCGCGGGCGGCGCGTTCGCCCACGAGGTCAGGCACGTCGCCCGGTTTCATCAGACCGGCATCGAGGTCGTCGCGGTCGAGCGAGGTGAGGATGGTGACGGCGAGGATCTTCATGTCCTTGCCGGCGGCGCCTTGCTTGGCGGCGCGCACGACATGCGGGTCGCCGTGGACGGTGAGGAAATCGAGGTCGAACTGCGCAAGCCCGCGCACGGCGTTTTCCACCGTGGCGCCGATATCGAACAGCTTCATGTCGAGGAAAATGCGCTTTCCGTGCTCCTGCTTGAGCTCGTTGGCGAGCGCGAGGCCGCCGCCGGTCAGCATGCCGAGGCCGATCTTGTAGAAGGAGACATCGTCGCCCAGCGTTTCGGCCAGCTGCAAGCCTTCGAGGGCGTTGGGCAGGTCTATGGCGACGATGAGACGGTCATCGGACATCCGGGGCGCTCCTCTGCGATCGGGGTTGGAACCTTCTCGCGGGGGAGCGGGGACAGGTCAACCCCCCGCGCGAGGGCGGAACGCGGGGGGTTGGGGATTGCGGCAGAAAGGCAAGGGGCCCCGGATTGGACGGGATCGGGGCCGACCCTTCAGGCGGCAAGCGCCGCGCCGTTTCGCCGCAATTCGCCAGTTTCGATGCTGACGGGTACCAGTTGGAGCGCGGCCTCGCCCGGGACGGGGGCGCGGCGCAGGCGCATGGCGCGGTCAGGGGCATGACGATGGATGCGCAGGGCCTTGTCGGAGAGCCCCTTGGCGATTACATCGAATTCCGCGTTGAGCGGCGCGAGCATATGGACGGGGTAGGAATAGACCTCTCCCTCTTCCCTGATCTGCACCAGCGCTTCGAACGCAGAGAGTTCCGGATTGTAGCGTACATCGTCAAACCCGAGTTTCTCGATAAGCATTGCACTAATCCTTGTGTAGCTTCCGCCAGTAGCGGCATACATGTGGTATAAACGTAAAGTATTACGGAAAAGTTCCATTTTTCCGTCGGGCGGAAATTCCGGATGGCACGAATTTGCCGGAACAAATGACCTGTCACGGTGGATTTTTGCCGGTTTTTCCCCTCGCGCAAGCTTGAATACCCCCGTTCCGCCCCCCATTTCAGGTATCGAGGTTCCCGACGGACGCATGCCTAATGCTGGGTGCGCAAACAGGGGTAACGCTTGTAAAAAGGAGAATAGGGATGGACTTGTCGAAGTTCACCGAGCGGTCGCGCGGCTTTCTTCAGGCGGCGCAGACGATCGCAATGCGGGAGAGCCACCAGAAACTGGCGCCCGAACATGTTCTGAAAGCATTGATGGATGACGACCAGGGGCTTGCGAGCAACCTGATCAAGCGCGCAGGCGGTAACCCTCAGCGCGTGGTGCAGGCGCTCGAGCTGTCTCTGGGCAAGATTCCGAAGGTGTCGGGCGATGCCGGCCAGGTCTACATGGACAACCAGACCGGGAAGGTTCTGGACGAGGCCGAGAAGCTGGCCAAGAAGGCCGGTGACAGTTTCGTGCCCGTGGAGCGCCTGCTGACCGCGATGGCCGTGGTGAAGAGCCCGGCGAAGGACGCGCTGGAGCAGGGCGGGGTGAGTGCGCAGAGCCTTAACGAGGCGGTGAACGACATCCGCAAGGGCCGCACCGCCGACAGCGCGAGTGCCGAGGATACCTATGAGGCGCTGGAGAAATACGCGCGCGACCTGACCAAGGCCGCCGAGGATGGCAAGATCGACCCGATCATCGGCCGCGACGACGAGATCCGCCGCGCGATGCAGGTGTTGAGCCGCCGGACCAAGAACAACCCCGTTCTGATCGGTGAGCCGGGCGTCGGCAAGACCGCGATTGCCGAGGGGCTTGCCCTGCGGATCGTCAATGGCGACGTGCCGGAGAGCCTTCAGAACAAGCGTCTGCTGTCGCTCGACATGGGCGCGCTGATTGCCGGGGCGAAGTATCGCGGTGAGTTCGAGGAGCGGCTGAAGGCCGTGCTGAACGAGATCACCAATGCCGCGGGCGAGATCATCCTGTTCATCGACGAGATGCACACGCTTGTGGGCGCGGGCAAGACGGATGGCGCGATGGATGCCGCCAACCTGATCAAGCCGGCGCTGGCACGGGGTGAACTGCACTGTATCGGTGCGACGACGCTCGACGAATACCGCAAGCATGTCGAGAAGGACGCGGCCCTTGCCCGCCGGTTCCAGCCGCTGATGGTGTCGGAGCCGACGGTGGAGGATACGATCAGTATCCTGCGGGGCATCAAGGAGAAGTACGAGCTGCACCACGGTGTGCGGATCTCGGACAGCGCGCTTGTGTCTGCCGCGACGCTGTCAAACCGCTATATCACCGACCGGTTCCTGCCGGACAAGGCGATCGACCTTGTCGACGAGGCGGCCAGCCGGTTGCGGATGGAGGTGGACAGCAAACCCGAGGAGCTTGACGCGCTCGACCGCGATATCCTGCAGAAGCAGATCGAGGCCGAGGCGCTGCGCAAGGAGGATGATGCCGCCAGCAAGGACCGGCTCGAGAAGCTCGAGAAGGAACTGGCCGAGTTGCAGGAGAAATCCGCCGAGATGACCGCGCAGTGGCAGGCCGAGCGGGACAAGCTTGCCAGCGCGCGCGACCTGAAGGAGCAACTCGACAAGGCGCGGATCGAACTGGATCACGCCAAGCGGGAGGGCAACCTCGCCAAGGCCGGTGAGCTTTCCTATGGCGTCATTCCGCAGCTTGAGAAACAGCTTTCCGAGGCCGAACAGGCCGAGGAAGACGGCATGATGGTGGAAGAGGCCGTGCGGCCGGAGCAGATCGCCCAGGTGGTCGAGCGCTGGACGGGTATTCCCACCGCCAAGATGCTGGAAGGCGAGCGCGAGAAGCTGTTGGGCATGGAAGATAACCTGCACAAGCGGGTGATCGGCCAGGACAGTGCCGTGCGGGCCGTGGCCAACGCGGTGCGCCGGGCCAGGGCGGGTCTCAACGACGAGAACCGGCCGCTGGGCAGCTTCCTGTTCCTCGGGCCGACGGGTGTCGGGAAGACCGAGCTCACGAAAGCCGTCGCCGAGTTCCTGTTCGACGATGACAGCGCGATGGTGCGGATCGACATGAGCGAGTTCATGGAGAAACACGCCGTCGCCCGCCTGATCGGTGCCCCGCCGGGTTATGTCGGGTACGAGGAGGGTGGCGTTCTGACCGAAGCCGTCCGCCGCCGGCCCTACCAGGTGGTGCTGTTCGACGAGGTCGAGAAGGCGCATCCGGAGGTGTTCAACGTGCTGTTGCAGGTGCTTGACGACGGGGTCTTGACCGATGGTCAGGGTCACCGGGTCGACTTCAAGCAGACGCTGATCATCATGACGTCGAACCTTGGGTCGCAGGCGTTGAGCCAGTTGCCTGAGGGGGCGGACGCCGCTTCGGCCAAGCGGGACGTGATGGATGCGGTCCGGTCGCATTTCCGGCCCGAGTTCCTGAACCGGCTGGACGAGATCGTGGTCTTCGACCGGCTGTCGCGTGATCAGATGGACGGCATCGTCGATATCCAGATGGGCCGCCTGACCAAGCGCCTGGCAAGCCGGAAGATCCGGCTGGAGCTGGACGAGGATGCCAAGAAGTGGCTGGCCGACGAGGGGTACGACCCGGTCTATGGCGCGCGGCCGCTGAAGCGGGTGATCCAGAAGGCCTTGCAGGATCCGCTGGCCGAGGCGTTGCTGGCCGGCGATATCCTCGACGGCAGCACGGTGCCGGTGAGTGCCGGGGCCGACGGGCTGATCATCGGCGACCGGGTGGGGAATTCCAACCGGGAACGACCTGACGACGCGGTCGTGCATTAAGCTTGGGAAGCCCCGCCGGAAACGGCGGGGCTTTTTCGTTGCCGAGCGCGGTTTCGAGGGCAAAAGCGCAACGACATTGGCGTGGCGTAAGCCTTTGAGGGGATGCAGTATTGACCGGTGCGGCGGGGCTGCCGTATCCAACTGGCAAGAGCAGTGCGGTCCGTGGACAAGACAAACCAAGGCGCGGACCGGTCAGGACGTGTGGCAGGCCACACGAGGCACCCGGCCCGGCATGACGTGGCCGAGGGCCATTGACGCGATATTCACCGCCCTGCGTAATGGTTTTGACGGCCCGGTTAATGGGCCGCCGTCGGACGGAGCGGTAGAGGTCGCCATGGGAATTGACGCACAGCTTGCCAGCCAGCTTGTCGCCGCGCGCGGTTTGGTCGAGGGCAAGGAAAACTGCGTGATGCTGGGGCGGCAGAAGTTCCACATCAAGGGCAAGTTCCGCCGTTATGTGCGGCAACGGCTGCGGCAGGCGGGGTTGACCCCGGACATTCCCGAATACGAGCAGGAGGATGGGTTCAGCGAGACCTTCCTGCGGAAAATCGGGTTCCCGGAGCCGATGTCGCTGGATGCGTCGCCTTACGAGAACTGCGATCTGACCCATGACATGAACGAGCCGTTGCCCGATGACCTGCGCGGGCGGTTCGACGTGATCATCGACGGCGGCACGCTGGAGCATGTCTACAACACGCCGCAGGCGCTGGATAACGTCTTTCACATGCTGCGGCCCGGCGGGATCTTCCTGTCGATCAACGGGATCACCGGTTGGGCCGGGCATGGGTTCTACCAGTTCAGCCCGGAGCTGGTGTGGCGGTACTGGAAGGATGCGCGGCGCTGCGTGCTGCATGAATGCGCCGCCGTGCCGCATGACGTGACCGATGCCGAGCCGCGGCCGGCGCCCGACACGGGCCAGAACGGCCGGCGGTTTCGCGGGGCCGGGATGCAGGGGCGGTGGTACCTGTTCTACATCATCGAACGCGGCCCGGATGCGGTGACCGACGAGCGGATCCGGAATGTGTCTCAGGGCGATTACTCGGTGCGCTGGGATGCGGGCGAGCCGCAGGCCGCGGCGGGCGAATAGGCGGGGTTCGGGCGGATGAGCGAGGAAGAGGACGTATCGGAGGCCGAAACGGTCGGGCAGATCGAGAAACCCATGTGGTTCGACGAGATCGGGCCGTGCGGGTCGGCGAGCGGGTTCCTTCACTCCGATCCGCGCCATCCGATGCTGTTCGTCAAGCGGCGGCGGCCGATCCTGATGGTGACCTTCGACAACCTTTCGAACGTCAATGACCGCTCGCCGGGGCGGTTGCCGTGGGCCTACAAGTTCGCCCGTGACAACCAGGTGAGCCACTTGGGCGTCTATGCGCATCTGCCGAACTGGTACCGCGATGCCGGGCTGATCGAGACGATGCGGAAGATGGCGGGCGAGGGGTTCTTCGAGGGGTATGAGCGATGCATTTTCACTGGCTCGTCGATGGGGGCCTTCGGGGCGCTGACCTTCGGGCGGCTGGCGCCGGGGGCGCATGTGCTGGCCTTCAATCCGCAATCGACGCTGAACGAGGCGCTGGTGCCGTGGGAGACGCGATATCAGGTGGGGCGGCGGCAGGACTGGTCGCTGCCACTGGGCGATGCGGCTGAGGCGGTGGCCGAGCTGGGGCGGGCTTACGTATTCTATGACCCGTATTTCGACCTCGATCAGTTTCATACTGACCGGTTGATGGCGGCGGAGGGGGCCGGGGGCACGGTGGTGCCGATGAAATGCTGGTTCTCGAACCACAAGTCGGCCGTGTTCCTGCGCAAGATCGAGGCGTTGAAGCCGATCATGACCGAGGCGCTGTTCGGCGACCTGACGCAGCAGCGGTTCTATGAGCTTTACCGCGAGCGGCGGCGGCTGCCGTGGTATCGCGGGTCGCTGGCGCATTACTTCGAAAAGGACGGCCGCACCGCGATGGCCGAGCGGGCGACGGTGGCGTTTCGCCAGAACCTGCGCAAGCACGGGCGGCTTGGCGGGAACCGGGGCGTGTGATGGCGGAACAGGCGTGGATCGTTGCGGCGCCGGGGAACGAGGCGCCTTACCTGCTGGAATGGATCGCGCATTACCGGGCGCTGGGGTTCGCCGGGGTGGTGCTGTTTACAAGCGGGTCCGAGGACGGGACCGACCGGATGGCTGCAAGGCTGGCGGAGCTGGGGCATGTGCGACATGTGCCGCTGGACCTGAAAGAGGGGCGCGACCCGCTGAGGTATGGATTGCGGGATGTGCTGCCGGTGCTGTCGGAGTTGGGTGCCGACTGGGCGATGGCGGTGGATGTCGACGAGTACCTGTCGATCCGCACGGGCGCCGGGGATCTGGAGAGCTTGCTGATAGAGATCGGGCCGGCGGATGCGATTTCTGTCTGCCGCAAGCCGTTCGGGTCGGGCTGGCGGCGGGGTTTGCCGGAAGGGTCGGTGTGCGAGGCGTATACGCTGTGCGCCGACGAGGATGAGCGGGGCCGGATGATCACGCGCGGGATCAAGACCCTGTTCCGCCCCGGCAAGGTCAACCGGCTGGCGCCGCACAGGCCGTATTTCGACGATGGCCCCGGCAATGTGACATGGGTCGATGCCGGCGGTCAGGCGATGCCGTCGAAGTTTTTCGAGGGGCAATGGGCGGCGCATGACGGGTTCTCGCACCGGCTCGCGCGGCTGCATTACTATGCCGTGCCCAGCCCCGAGGCGTTCATCCTTCGCCGTGGCGTGCCGCAGAAGAAGAACCACCGCAAGGCGCTGCTGGACGATTGGGGCAAGCTGGATGTGAACGGTGCCGAGGATACGGCGATGGAGGCTGATATCGCGCGGGCGGCGCCGGTGCTGGAGGCGTTGCGGGAAGACGCGGCGCTTGCGGAGCTGGAGCAGGCGGGGCGGGCCTGGCACGAAGCGCGGATGGCGGAGCTGTTGCAGGATGGCAAGATTGCCGAGCTGTGCGCCGAGATGACCAACGCGACGCGGGCCGAGACGAAGAAGGCCGAGCGGAAGGTAAGGACGAAGGACACGGTGCGCACCGCGCCGAGGGGCGGCGGGGGAACCTATATGCCGCCGCCGGTGCGCCCGGTTCGGTTCGACGTTCAGGCGGTGGCCGAGGGCGAAAGCCGGGCCGTGTTGCATGGCGGGTTTCACAAGACGGCGACGACCTACATCCAGAAACTGTTGGAGGACAACGAGGCGTGGCTGGGCGGCAAGAGCGTGTATGTTGTGCCGCATCAGAAGCTGCGCAAGCACGTGACCTTTCCCTCGCAGCTCGATGCGTTCCGGCAGCTGAAGATTCACCGGCGGACGAAGTTTTCCGAGGACGAGTTGCAGGGGTTTTCCGAGGCGTTCTTTGCCGAGCCGCTGGCGCTTCGGCCGAAGCGGATGATCCTGTCGGACGAGAACATTCCCGGCCTGCCCGGGCATTGCGTGACGTCGGGCGCGCTTTACCAGTATCGAAAGACCTTCTTTCAATGCTTCGCCAAGCGAATCCCGCTGCCGGTGACGGATGCCTTCTTTGCCGTCCGGAACTACGCCGATTTCTTTGCCTCCTCCTATGTGGAGTACCTTCGCGCGGCGACGGCGACGACCTCGGGCAAGATGATCACGCCGGAGGAGATGCGGCGGAACGTGCTGGCGACCCTGCCGAGCTGGCAGGCCGTGTTCGCGGATTTTGCGGCCGTCTTCCCGGAGACCCGCATTCATGTCTGGCGGTTCGAGGATTTCCGAGCTTTGCGTGACGAGGTTTTGGGGTTGTTCTGCGGTGACGGGGTCGACGTGGCCCGGCTGAAGGACAAGAAGGAGGCCAAGACCCGGCAGACAGCCTCGCGCCGGGCGGTCGAGGAAATGGTGCTGATCTCCGAGCTGGAGGGCGCCGGGGCGATGTCGGAGCGGTCGAAGGAGGTGCAGGACCGGTTTCCGCTCAACGAGGAGAACGGCCGGTTCGACCCTTGGAGCGCGGCGGAGCGGGCGCATCTCAACCGGCTTTACGAGCGCGACTGGGAGGCCATTCGCAATGATCCGCGGCTGAGTGTTCTGGAGCCGTAGGCGCAGACCGGTTGCCGGGTAACGACGTCACACCAAAAGTTGTTGTAGTCCGGGGCGGGCGCGGTGTATTTTGTACCCGCGCGATCTGGGGATTGTCGGTTTCAGGAACGGGAGCACGGCGTGCTTGGCCCAAGTATCGTGAGGCGTGTCGCGGTGGCGGCGCTGGTCGCTCTGGTGGCGATGGCCGGAGGCGCGAAAGCGCAGGACGGTCGCGCAGGTGAGCCGAAACTGTCGCTCAGCCTTCATGGCGGTCAGATGACCACGAACGGCATCGACGAGGTGTTCTATCCCAACAAGACGGACTTCACCGACGCCTATTTCGGCGGAGTGATCTTTGGCTACGAGGTGCCGCTGAGCGACCCGCGCTTTGCCGTGGGTGCCGAGGTTCAGCTGAACCACCATTTCGGGCAGGACACCTTTCAGGAGCTGGTGCTGCCGGTGACCATCCGCTACAGCCCGGCGCGGCCGTGGCCGGTGATGCTGGACAGTTTTGCCTTTGGCCTGGGGCTGTCGCACACGACCGAGACGCCGCTTCTGGAAGTGGTCAAGCGGGGCGAGTCGCAGCGGACGCTGGTGTATTTCAGCCTCGAGACCGCGTTTTCGGTGGGCGAGGGGGATGACGATATCTTCTTCCGGCTGCATCATCGGTCGGATGGCTACGGGCTGTTCGCCGCGGATTCCGGATCGAATGCTTTCGCGGTCGGCTGGCGACATGGGTTCTGAGGCCGGTCAGGCGCCTTGTTTCTGGCTGGCCTGTTCGGTGACGGCCTGAAGAAGTGCCCGGATCATGACGCGTTGATCGTCGGAGAAGCCGGGTGCTGCGATGGCGGGGTCGGGGCCGTCGAGATCGTCTGTCGGGAAAAGAGCCGGATCGTCGGGAAAAAAGCGTTGGCGCAGGGCCTCGTTGTCGGCTTCGTACTGTTGGAGAAGGGCGCGGGCGGTGGCGTTGTCCATGGCGCGGCCCTCGAAGCGGGGCAGGGTGCCGACGGGCATCGCGCGGAACACCTTGCGGGCGTCGATGCCGGGCATGTCGGCGACGAGTTGCATGAGGTCCAGAAGATCGATCGAGGGGGTGGGGTTGGCCACCTCCTCGGAGGGCGGTTTGCCGTCGGCGTCGATGTTCAGACCGAGCATTTGCATGAAATCGTGGACAACGTCGCCCTTGGGGAACGAGCCTGGGTCGAACCGGCGGAAGATGAACTCGGCGTCGGGCCAGGCGTCGTCCCAGGCGGAGATGATGCGGCGGTATTCGCCGCCCCTGATGCCGAACTTGTCGACGTAGTTCTGAAAGCCGGGCCTGACCTTGCCGGTCTTCATCTTCTGTTTGTAGGAGCTTTCGAGGTAGCGGTCCTGCCGTCGGAAATAACCGATGATGCGGGTTTCGAAGGGTTCTTCAAGCGCCAGCACCTCGCGCAGGAGGGCCGGGGCGCTGCCGGTGAACATCTCGGAGGTCAGGACGAGGGTTTCGGCCGGGCTGTCGGCGATCATGCGGCGGATGCTGGTGCCGACCTTTTCGGCCTCGGCGCGTTTTCCGCCGCGCAGGTGGACGCCGAGATCGTTATAGGAGCCGCGGCGGCCGCGGACCAGGAAGTCGATGGAATTCGAGGCGAGGTAGGGCTGGCGCGACCGGGCGTAGCGCTGAATCGCGGTTGAGCCGGTCTTTGGCGTGCCGATGTGAATCCAGAGCTTGCGCATGGTATCAGGCGGCCTCCATCCCGGCGATTTTCTCGTACATCTCGAAATCCCGGGCGAAGGCGCGGTCGACATTGCGGCGGTCGGCGGCGGTGAGGCTGTCGCGGTGCTGCTGGCTGGCGGTGCGGTGGCCGAGATGTTTGCGGGTGTCGATCACCTCGACCGCTTCGCCCCCGGCGCCGAAGAGGGCGCGGGTGATGGCACGGCGGGCGTCGTCCATCGCCTCGACCCGGCCGATCAGGTCGTAGGAGACGAGGCCATAGCTGATTTCCTTGTGCTGCGGGCGCCAGTGGCGGTCGAGATCGCGGGCGCCGTCATCCTGTGCGAGGAGGTCGAGGAATGCGGGCAGGTTGATTTCGGTGTCGGCGGGGCGGCCCAGGTAGGTGTTCAGGTCGCGCAGGTGGCGCGGGTTCGAGCCCGGTTGAAGCTTGTCGGACCACGCAGAGACGGTGCGGCTGAGAGGGTCGCGGACCATGGTGAAGCGGAACCAGCCGGGACCGGTGAGAGCATCCTGCGCCGTTTCCCAATTGAGCCCCCGAGCGCCGGCGCGCAGGTAGTCGGTGGGAAGGTTGTGGACGCCGTCCATGCTGATCTCGGGCGCTTGCTCGCCGCCGAGGGCGTGGTGCATCTGGGTGATGAGCAAGGTCAGCACGTTGGTGCAGGCCGCCTTGTGGTTCTTCATGTAAAGGAAGTCGGGCCCGCCATAGGGTTTGGCCGGCAAGTGCATGTTCTGCAGCAGGTGCCGGCGGTTGCGGTAATTGGCGAGGATTTCTTTTATCGGGCTCATGCGCTCAGTCGTCGGCAAATTCTTCTTCCGGTTCCGGTTCGGGCTGGCCGGCCGGCTTGGCGGTGGGGCGCTTGATGCCCGGATGCGTGTAGACCATCTCGATGAAGTCGCGCCAATCGGGGCGTGACTTGATATCGGCGATCTTGGCGCGATGCCATGCGACGGCCTGGCGGTGCAGGTCTTTCAGCACCGGGTCGGAGTGAAGCTTCATCAGCTCCTGCAGCATGCCCGGCGTGTGGCGCAGGATGGAGTAGTCGCGCGTGTGGTTGGTGTTCATCGCGTCGAAATATTCGCGCCCCTGGTCGACATGCACGTGGTTGGTGCGACCGCGGTCGCGCTTGACGAGGAAGCTGTCGGCGGAGCGGATGGCATAATGGTGCAGGCGAGCATGGGTGTGGGTGAACCCCGCCCAGGTGCGCCATGTGATCGTGTCGCCATCGACCTGCTGGCCGCCCGCGTCGCGCCACGTGACATGGGCGTAGGGCTTCTCGGGGTCGGGCGCGCGGCCGGCGTTGACCTTGGGCCGGTGCACGCCCATGCGGTGAAAGGCGCCGTTGTTGCGGAAGAGGGTCTTGATGCCGGCGCCGCGGAAATTGGTGAAGCCGCTTTCGGGCGCGCAGGAGAAGAACTGTTCGGTAAGGGGGATGTCTTCGTAGTGGCGGTGAAGCCCGTTGCCGAAGAGTTTCCAGCAGACCGAGATGGCATCGGCCGGTCCGCAGGCATTGACGAGGTCCGGCAGGGTGCGGCCCGTGCGGAGGTTTATGAACTCGTCGGCGTCGGAACAGATGACCCAGTCGGCGGCCTTGTAGCGGGGGTGATCGGTGGCGAGGCGGAGCGCCGCGCGCTGCGGTGACAGCTCTGCGCCCTTGCGGCCGATCTTGCGGTCGTTGTTGTCGATATGGGCGGCAAGGCCCAGCTCTTCGAGCCGCATGGCGATGGCGTCGGTGCCATCGGTGCAGTCATTGGTGTAGATGAGGAAATCGTCGTACCCGATGGCCCGGTTGTACGCGATCCATTCCAGCATGAAGGGCGCTTCGTTCTTCATCGTGGTGACGATCAGGAAGCGTTCTTTTTGATCGGAGGCCATGTAACCTGCTCTTTTATCTGCCTCGGGCAAAGGTGTCCCACCTCTCGCTAATGCAGGCAATAAGCATTTATATGGCGATTCTTTGGCGTGTCTTTTGCAAAACGCCGGCTTTGTGAGGGCTCAGGTCGTGAGGCCGAGCCGGGCGGCTATGTCGGGGCGTGTGGCCAGCAGTTCCTGTCGCGCGGTTTCGAGCTTGGCGCGGTGGTAGGCGAGGCTCTGGTCGTGAAGCAGGGCGAGATGGGGGTGGTCAGCCTTCAGAGCGGCGATCGCGGATTTCAGCGCCGGAAGGTGGCGCGTGATGGTGGTGTCTTCGACGTCGTTGGCGTTGAAGGTTTCGAAATAGCGGAAATTGATCCGCTCGTCGTCGTCGCTATTGGCCGTGCCGCGGTAGCGCTTGATCAGGAAAGCCTCGGACGATTTGACCATGTAGTGGTTCATGGTGACCAGATCGGCGCCGTAGCTGTTCTCGAATGACCGCCAGCCCTGGCTGAGGAAGCGTTCGGGCATCTCGTCGCCCGAGCCGTTGACCCAGGTCAGTGGAACGCGGCCCTCCTGGAAGCGGGGCGAGAGGCGGGGGCGATGGATGCCGAGCTTGCGCACCGGGTGGGGTCGGAACAGGGTCTTGAAGGCGGTGTATCGCTGAACGCTGTGCATGCCGGGCGGCGCCGAGCGGGTGAACTGGGCGATGACGGGTTCATCCCTGAAGGGCACAATGCCGGCATTGCCGAAAACGCGCCAAGTGGCCGAGATGATATCGACCCGCTTGCCGGCGCGAGCCTCGGCGGCGTCGATCAGGGCGTCGATGGTGCCATCGCCCGTGTGGATGTTGAGGAACTCGTCGGCATCGGCCACCAGCACCCAGTCGGAGGCCTTGATCGTCTCGTCGGACCAGAATCTGTCATAGGCGCGGTTCTGGGGATCGGCCGGTTCGCCGTCGTGCTGGCCGCTGTTCTCGATATGGGTGATTTCGCCCACTGTATCGAGGTAATCGAGCATCTGGCGCGTGCCATCCTGGCAGTCGTTCGAGGCGACGACGATGCGGTCAAAGCCGATCAGCTTGTAGTAACAGATCCATTCCAGCAGGTAGGGCCCTTCGTCCTTGACCGTTCCGAGCAGTGTTCTCGGCTGGCGATCTGTCATGCGGCGGCTCCTTCCTGCGGGCGCGCGGGGCCCTGTCTTTTACAAGTAGCAGAGCGGGCCCGCGGCGCAATGCGGCAATGGTCGCGCCCGTGATGTGGATTTGAGGAAACTTGGCGTGACGATGCGTCAGGCCAAGCTTGATGCGATTCGGGGCATGGGGTAGATGTTGCAGCAACAAAAAAGATAACCCGAGGCAACGGAATGGCAGAACTTCCCCCGGTGGGCGCGCTGTGGATTGGTGGGTCACTGACGTGGCTCGAGCAGCTGTGCCTGAAGTCTTTCGTCGATCAGGGGCATCCGACGATCCTTTATACATATGGCGAGGTTGACGGCATTCCCGAGGGCGTCGAGGTGCGCGACGGGCGCGAGGTGGTGGAGACGGATGATTTCCACACCCATGCCCGCACCGGCAGCGTGGCGCTGTTTTCCGATCTCTTCCGGTTCCACATGATCGCGAAAGACCCCGACATCATCTATATCGACACGGATGTCTATTCGGTGCAGCCGCTTCTCGGCAACGAAAGCCATGTCTTCGGCTACGAATTCTGGTCGGAGGAAAAGCAGAAGGGCCAGATCAATGGCGCGATCCTTCGGCTGCCGCAGGATTCGCCGGCTTTGCAGGGGTTGCTGGCGTTCACAAAGGACGAATACCCGATTCCCGAATGGCTTCCGCCGCGCTTCCTGAACGAGATAAAGGCGCGGGCCGAGGCCGGTGACCCGATGCACGTGTCGGAAATGCCGTGGGGGGTATGGGGGCCGCTGGGCGTGACCGCGTTTCTGCAGCAGACGGGCGAGGACAAGCATGCCCGGCCGACGGAGTATTACTACCCGGTGCATTTCGCCAACCGCCGGGCCTTTGCCAAGCGGCCCATGGCGGTGAAGCGGAAGCTGACCGAGAACACCCGTTGCATTCATATCTGGGCGCCGATCAAGCGGTTCTGCGCGCGCAAGCATGACGGCGTGCCACCCGAGGGCAGCTATCTTGCGAAGCTGCTCGAACAGCACGGTATCGATGCCGGCGCCGCGCCGGTGGTCGATCAGAAGGACAGGTCTGTGGTCGAGTAGATGACCGGCTTGCCGCGTGCGCCGCTTGCGGTGTTCCACCAATCTGACCGGGTTAAGGCGACGAGCCTTGCGGGGCGCGAGCCGCGCCTCGTGGTGTCGTTCACGGGGGTCGGCAAGCCGGGTGCGCGGTATCAGGCCGAGGAATTCGTGAGAAGCAGCCGGCAGAACGGGCGCAATCACGTGCTGTTCGTCTCGGACACGTTGCGAAGCTGGTACAACGAGCCGGGTCTTTTCGAGGAAATTCTAGACGTGGTGGGCCGGTACCGGCAGGACCACGGGATCACCGAGACCGTGACCTTCGGCAATTCGATGGGCGGGTATGGCGCGATCGTGTTTGCCGGGCGCCTGGGGGCCAAGAGTTGCCTTGCGATTTCGCCGCAGTATTCGGTGGATCCGGCCGTGGTGCCGGAAGAGGAGCGATGGAAGATCTACCGTGAGCGGATCGTCACCTTCACGCGGCCGGCATTGGCGGACACGCTGGAACCGGACTGCACCTATTTCGTGCTGCATGGCGGCGGCAAGGTCGAGCGGCCGCACTGGTCGCGCTTCCCGGTTTGCCCGAACCTGCATCATTATATTATCGGTAAGGTCGGGCATGGCGTTGGCAAGCGGCTGAAATCGGCGGGGCTGATCAATCGGGTGACGGAATGCGCCATCGGGGTGCGGCCCGTGGCGCTGCGCCGGGCGCTGGGCGGAGAGCTGGAGTTTCGGCGGCGGTCGAGCCGAGAACTGGTTTAGCGTCACGGACTCTTCACGGGCTGAAGGGGAAAAACGGTAGATGCCGGGCGCGCGGGCGGCCACACTCGGGCCGGCCTGGTTGGCCGAATCAACCGCCGGGTGGCCCGCGGGCGCCACGCAAGACGGATTGGCCGATGACGAGAGATCAGAAGGTTGTTGCAGTCGGAGCGGCGAGCGGCGTTCTCACAATGCTGGGGGCCCTTGTCGCGCTGTCGCTCTTGCTGACGGGGCTGCCGCCCGAGGCGTTGCCGGGAGAGCGGCTTGCCTATGCTGCGGGATGGATCGCGATTGCGGCGTTGCCGTTGTTTCTAATGCTTCTCTTCGTGGGAAACGCGCGCTTTACCAGCGACGCGATCGATCCGACCCGGGGAAAGGAAACCGATGCGATCAAGATCAACGGACGCTTCGCCGAGAATACCCTTCAGCAATACGTGCTTTTCCTGGTCGCCTCGCTGGCGGTGGCGGCCTGTGCGACCGGTGAGAGGGTGAGCGTCGTCGCGGCGGCGGCGATCATCTTCGTGGTGATGCGGTTCGCGTTCTGGATCGGGTATCGCATCCATCCGCTCTATCGCGCCTTCGGCATGGCGGGGACGTCCTACCTTAACGTGGTCCTGTTCGGTTACGCCATCTGGCTGTCGATGGCCTAGGCGGCGACGGCCACGCGCTGGCTCTCGAGAACCTTTTTCATCATCAGCCGGCCGTAGCGCGGATTGCCATGATAATGGTCGTCGCCGCCCTTGGCGAAGCGGGGGCGCAGGAAGCCCTCGTCATCCGCCGCCTCATCGGGCGGCAGGATCAGGTCGATGCCACGCTCGGCAAGCCAGGCCGCGAAGAGGGCGCGGGCCCTGACGTCGATCGCCTTGATGATCTCGGGGCGGACGCCGGTTTCCGCGATGATCGGGTGGGTGCGCACGGGCCAGGGCGCAGAGATCACGAAGGGGCGGACACCGGTGTGCAGAAGCTGGTCGAAGAACGCGCGGATGTGGCGCTGATCGGCGGCGACCATCTGGGCGAACGCGGCTTCGGGCACGGGCTGCATGCCCGGCAGGCCAAGCCATGCCGGGGCGGCGCGCAGCCAGGCGTCGGTGCGCATGAGGCGATAGTTGTGGGTGCCTAGGCAGATGCCCCAGCGGTCGGCGGGGCCGAAGCTGGAGAAGCCGAAATTCTTCTGCAGCTTGGTGCGGAAACGGTCATTCGTCAGGGTGACGCGGCCATTCTCTATGGTGCTGAAGGCTTCGGCCTCGTTATCAGCGGTGCCGAGCGGGAAGACGATGACCTCTTCGGCCACGCTGTCTTCGAGGGTTTGCATACCGGCGCGCAGGGCGCGGACGTGGGAGTTGCCGCAGATATGAAGGGTCATGTCTTGAAGAACTCCAGGATTTCCTCGTCGCAGGCCGGGTCGGAGGTGGGGACGGACGGCGTGTCTGGCTGGTCCGTCATCGGGGCGCCCGTGTCGCCGTGGGCGGCGAAGAAGATGTCCATCACGCGGGATACACCCTCGGCCGCGACGTTGCGCATGTTGGGGCGATAGAAGATGCCGCGCATGGGGTGCGAGGCGACAAGTTCGTAGGACGGGAAGTAATCGACGTAATCATGCGCCATTGCCAGCTCGCCACAGACCGCGCGGAGGACCGACTTGGAATAGGTCGTGGCCGCCAGGACATGCTGATCGGTGGCGGTGGCCGTCAGGGGCACGGGCGAGACGGTGAAAAGGAACCGCATGTCCGGGTTGTGCTTGCGGGCAAGGGCAATGAAGGCCTCGGCATCCTGCAGCACCTCGGCAAAGCGGAAGTTGCGGAAGACATAAGTGTCGGGATCGAAGGTGCCGGCATGGGTGCCGGGGCAGGAGGGCAGCACGGCGCCGTCGCGCTTGTTTACCCAGGCTTCGGTGAGGCCGAAGGTGAAGACGAACAGGTCGGTCTGTGCCAGCAACGTCTGGACCTGGTCGAGATGGTACTCGCGGTCGGCTTCCATTTCGGCCACGGAGGAAAAGCCGCCGGGCTGGATGGTGGGGCGGAATGGGTCGAAGGCGCGGCCGTCTTTCATCCAGACATGATCGGCCGGGTCCATCGTGCCCTCGGCGCGTGCGAAGAGCTGGAGCAGCTGGCGGATCGAGTAGACGTTGCCGTAGCGGGCGGAATATTGGCCATAGCCGAACTCCTCGGCGGTTTCCGCATCGAGGAAGGGCGGGGCCGGTTCGACATCGGTGAAGCGGAAGTTGCGGGCCTTGAACTGTCGCGCGATATGCTGGGCGAAGCAGCTTCCGGCGGCGGAAATGCGGGTGTCGCGGGTGATCTGGAAGCGGGGCGCGTAGAGCCCGTCCATCTCGATCGGCGAGACGTCGGACACGGCCGAACGCCAGAAGGCGCGGCTGGGCTGCTTCACGTATGGATTCGCGCAGGCGCCCGAACTGGAGACGTCGCGGGACGACGGAGATGATACGGGAAATGACTTCATGGCAGCACTCACAAACCTTGTACCTGCGCCCCCACGCAGGGCCCGGCCTGACGACCGGAACCACGTTTTTTCTGTGGTCTGATTATGGCAGAAAGAAGGCGGCTTGTGGTGGGAATATGTCGGCGGGTGGCGAATTGTGGTCAATGTAGGCGACAATGGCTGCCAGATGGTCATGGCGTTGCCGATTCCGGGACAAAGCGGCGTGAGCCTGAAGCGCGGGGGCACTGGCCTTCGAATCGTGAAACGAGGACGGGGCGACAGTGCCGCCCCGTCGGGGAAACCGTCACGGTGACGGGCTTACATGTCCGGCATGATCACCTTGTCGATGACGTGGATCACGCCGTTCGACGCCTTGATGTCGGGTTGCACGACGTTGGCGTCGTTCACCATGACACCACCCTCGGTCATGATGGTGACTTCGCTGCCTTCGACGGTGGCCGCGGTCATGCCGTCGGACAGGTCGCCCGACATCACCTTGCCCGGCACCACGTGGTAGGTGAGGATCGCCGTCAGCTGATCCTTGTTCTCGGGCAGGAGCAGGTCTTCGACCGTGCCCTCGGGCAGGGCGGCGAACGCTTCGTCGGTCGGTGCGAAGACGGTGAAGGGGCCTTCGCCCTTGAGCGTTTCGACGAGGCCGGCCGCTTCGACCGCTGCGACGAGTGTTTCGAAGCCGTCGGCGTTGACCGCCGTATCGACCACATCCATCGAGTGATTGTCGGCGAGCGCCGGTGCGGCGGCCGAGAGAACGGTGGCGGCAGTCAGGGCGAGGTAGGTTCTGCGAAGCATGTGAGTTTCCTCCGGTTTCAAGTGTGAGTGTAGGAATGCCCTTGAAGCATTCACGGCGGTCTACGGGGGAACGGCGCCCTTGGTTCACCGGGGAAATTCGCCGATCCGGCTGGACAGCGGGCGCGCGGCGGCTAAGCCCGCGCCTTTTGCGCCATCAAGTCAAAGTTTTGTTATTCAAGGTCATCAGGGTGTGAGCGCCGGGGCCGGGAAATTGTTTCATCCGCGCGTCGCGGATGTGACAATTCGTGGCTTGCGGCGCGGGCCGCGGCGCAGAATTCTGTGCGGGACAACCAGAGGCCGGAACCGGCCGGGAACGGAGGGCGACGATGGACTTGGACATGGGCTTTGCGCTGCGCGCGATCGAGATCATGGCGATCGCGTTCATTGCGTTACTGGGGCTGCTGGCGCTGGCCGGGCTGATCCTGTTCTTGATCGACCGGTCGCAGCGGGGCGATGCGATCCGGCGGAACTATCCGGTGATCGGGCGGTTCCGGCACCTGTTCTCGGAGCTGGGGGAATTCTTCCGGCAGTATTTCTTCGCGATGGACCGCGAGGAACTGCCGTTCAACCGGGCGCAGCGCGACTGGGTCGGGCGAGCCTCGAAAGGGGCGGGCAACACGGTGGCCTTCGGCTCGACCCGGAACATCAGCGTGCCGGGCACGCCGATCTTTGCCAACTCAGCCTTTCCGCCGCTGAATGACATGTATGCCAAGACCGCGCCGCTGGAGATCGGCCCGCATGCGCGGATGCCCTTTGCGGCGCCGTCGATCTTCAACATCTCGGGGATGAGTTACGGGGCGATCTCAAAGCCGGCGGTGCGGGCGCTGAGCAAGGGGGCGAAGAAGGCCGGTGTCTGGATGAACACCGGCGAGGGCGGGTTGAGCCCGTTCCATCTCGAGGGCGGGTGCGACATCGTCTTCCAGATCGGGACCGCCAAGTACGGCGTGCGCAACGAAACCGGCGGGCTGAGCGACGAGAAGCTGAAGGAGATCGCTGCGCACGAAACGGTGCGGATGTTCGAGGTGAAGCTGAGTCAGGGCGCGAAGCCCGGCAAGGGCGGTATCCTGCCCGGCGCGAAGGTGACGCCCGAGATCGCGACGATCCGGGGTATTCCGGTTGGCCAGGACAGTATCTCGCCCAACCGGCACCCGGAGGCGGGAAACTACGATGAGCTGCTCGACATGATCGGACATATCCGCGAGCTGACGGGCAAGCCTGTCGGGATCAAGACGGCGGTGGGGTCGGTCGACGGGATGGAGCCGCTCTTCGAGGCGATCGACGCGCGCGGGGCCGAGCATGCGCCCGATTTCATCACCATCGACGGGGGAGAGGGCGGTACCGGGGCCGCGCCGATGCCGCTGATCGATCTGGTCGGCATGCCGGTGCGCGAGGCGCTGCCCCGGGTGGTGGATATGCGCGACCGGCACGGGCTGAGAGATCGGATCAGGATCATCGCCAGTGGTAAGCTGGTGAACCCGGGCGACGTGGCCTGGGCCATTTGTGCCGGGGCGGATTTCGTGACCTCGGCGCGGGGGTTCATGTTCTCGCTGGGCTGCATCCAGGCGCTGAAGTGCAACCGCAACACCTGCCCCACGGGGATCACCACGCATAACCCGCGCTTTCAAAAGGGGCTGGTGGTCGAGGACAAGATCGACAAGGTCGCCCATTACGCCCAGGCGGTGATCAAGGAGGTCGAGACCATCGCCCATTCGGTCGGCGTGGCCGAGCCTCGGCAGATGCGGCGGCGGCATGTGCGGATCGTTCAGGCGGACGGGACGAGCGTGCCGTTCAACCGGATCCTGCCCAGTTACAACCCTCCCGAGGCGGCAGAGTAAAGGGCCGGAGCGGCCGGGCTTTGCCGGTGCCTACCTCTTATACCGCGCACGCGCGCGCGTGCGCGCGCGAGGGAGAGAGGGGAGATGATCGATTGTTACGCTGGGGCAACATCATTGTGAGGCATGTTGTTTTGCCGAGGGGGCCGTGCCCTTCTACATCTGTGACGCAGAACGACAGCAACACCGGAGACCGACCGCATGGCCTATCGCTGGAAGAACACCCTGACCGACAACGACGTGACGCCTGAGCACCTGTTCCTGAACCGGCGACAGGTGATCGGGGCGGCCGCTGCGGGGCTGGCGTTGACCGGCCTCGGCGCACAGGCCCGGGCCGAGACGCTGGAGCCCAACGAGTGGGACGACATCACCAGTTACAATAACTTCTACGAGTTCGGCACCGGCAAGGGCGACCCGGCGAAGTATGCCCATATGCTGACGACCGACCCGTGGAGCGTGACAATCGACGGTATGGTCGACCGCCCGGGTGAGTATGCCTTCGAAGACATCATGAAGAAGATGACGGTCGAGGAACGGATCTATCGGTTCCGTTGTGTCGAGCGGTGGGCGATGGTTGTGCCGTGGAACGGGTTCGAGCTGGCCGATCTGCTGGAGATGGCGGGCGTGCAGTCTTCCGCGAAGTTCGTGGCCTTTGAGACCGCGCTGCGCCCCGACGAAATGCCGGGGGTCAGCCGGCCGGTGATCGAGTGGCCCTATGTCGAGGGGCTGCGGCTGGACGAGGCGATGCATCCGCTGACGATGATCGCGACGGGGATCTACGGGCGGGACATTCCGAACCAGAACGGCGCGCCGCTTCGGTTGGTGGTGCCGTGGAAGTATGGCTACAAGTCGATCAAGTCGATCGTGCGGATCACGCTGACCGACACGCAGCCGCCAACGGCATGGAACAAGTACAGTGCGAACGAATACGGCTTCTATAGCAACGTGAACCCGCAGGTGGATCACCCGCGCTGGAGCCAGGAATACGAAACGCTGATCGGGCAGGGGCTTTTCGCCAAGAAGACGCCGACCCGGATGTTCAACGGCTACGAGGAAGAGGTGGCCGGCCTTTACGAAGGCATGGACCTCGTGAAGTTCCACTGATGGCCTTTGTCGATCGTTTCAATTCGGCCGTGCGCCGCGCGCCGGCCTGGCCGGTCTACGCGGTCAGTGCGGCCTATGCGGGTTGGGTGTTCTTTCAGGGCGCGACCGGCGCGCTGGGGCCGAACCCGGTCGAGGCGATCGAGCACGCTTATGGTGAGGCGGCGCTTTACCTTCTCATAGCCGGGCTGGCAGTGACGCCGCTGCGCCGGTTCGCCAAGCTGAATCTGCTGAAATTCCGCCGCGCGATTGGGGTGGCGTGCTTCTTCTTCGTGGCAGCGCATCTGCTGACCTGGGCGATTCTGGATGTTCAGGCGCTTGACCGGGTCTGGGCCGACATCGTGAAGCGGCCCTATATCACGGTCGGCATGGCTGGGTTCACTCTGTTGCTTCCGCTGGCGGTGACCTCGAACAACCTGTCGGTTCGCAAGCTGGGGCCGAAATGGCGGCAGCTGCACAAGCTGGCCTATCCGGCGGCGGTGCTGGGGGCGGTGCATTACGTGATGCTGGTGAAGGGGTGGCAGATGAAGCCGCTGGTGATGCTGGCCATCATCCTGGTGCTTCTGGCGCTCCGACTGCCCGGGATCGGGAAACCACGCCGGTCGCGTGCGGAAACCCGGATTCGGAGCCGCGCCTGAGCGATTCAGAAATCGATTCCGCCGTTTGACCCCGTCAGGCGACTCGCGGGGCACGGATTCGAGGCCGATTCAGAGATTCTTTCCAAAAATTCGGCGACTCGCGAAGATTTCGGCGATTCATTTGGGGCTGAATCGGGGAAACTCACGAGTCGCCCCCCTGACTCGGGCCCGATTCAGGGCGATTCACAGGGTGAGTCTGGCTGTTTCGGGGCGGATTCCCTGTGGATAACCCGGATTACCTCCGATTTGCGCGCTGAAGGACGGGAAAAATCTTGCGCCAAAGCCAGGGTGCGCGAAATTTTCGGAATAGAACCCTTTGTTTTTATTGGAAAATCCAGTTTTTTGAAAAAAACATGACGTTTCCGGAAAAAAGGGCTTGCGAGTATGAGCATCAAACCGTAAATACCCCCTCACCGGCGGCGCTGAGGCGCACAACGGAACGCCAGACGGGCCACACGGCAACGAGGCGGAAACGACAAAACGAGAGATCGATGAGGCGGGGCGCGCCAAGGAAGTTAGGGCGCATCCAGTCGATTTTGTCTCTCACGCTCTTTGAAATCGATGGTATCTGAAGAGATATGCGGGCGGTTTGGTCCTAGACGACGGAACACTCTTGCATATCAACTACCTAGGGCTTCGGCCCGATGATGGATAGTCAGCTTCACTGTTTGTTCGGCATCGTCCGCAAGGACCATGCACAACAGACAGAGACGGGTCTCACCCAGCCGGGTGAGACACGATGTGCAAGGGTCGAACGTCAGGGATAGGCTGGTAACAGCCTTTCAACTTGAGAGTTTGATTCTGGCTCAGAACGAACGCTGGCGGCAGGCTTAACACATGCAAGTCGAACGAGATCTTCGGATCTAGTGGCGGACGGGTGAGTAACGCGTGGGAACATGCCCTTCACTACGGAATAGTCCCGGGAAACTGGGTTTAATACCGTATACGCCCTTCGGGGGAAAGAATTTCGGTGAAGGATTGGCCCGCGTTAGATTAGGTAGTTGGTGGGGTAATGGCCTACCAAGCCTACGATCTATAGCTGGTTTTAGAGGATGATCAGCCACACTGGGACTGAGACACGGCCCAGACTCCTACGGGAGGCAGCAGTGGGGAATCTTAGACAATGGGCGAAAGCCTGATCTAGCCATGCCGCGTGAGTGACGAAGGCCTTAGGGTCGTAAAGCTCTTTCGCCAGGGATGATAATGACAGTACCTGGTAAAGAAACCCCGGCTAACTCCGTGCCAGCAGCCGCGGTAATACGGAGGGGGTTAGCGTTGTTCGGAATTACTGGGCGTAAAGCGCGCGTAGGCGGATTGGAAAGTTGGGGGTGAAATCCCAGGGCTCAACCCTGGAACTGCCTCCAAAACTACTAGTCTAGAGTTCGAGAGAGGTGAGTGGAACTCCGAGTGTAGAGGTGAAATTCGTAGATATTCGGAAGAACACCAGTGGCGAAGGCGGCTCACTGGCTCGATACTGACGCTGAGGTGCGAAAGTGTGGGGAGCAAACAGGATTAGATACCCTGGTAGTCCACACCGTAAACGATGAATGCCAGTCGTCGGATAGCATGCTATTCGGTGACACACCTAACGGATTAAGCATTCCGCCTGGGGAGTACGGCCGCAAGGTTAAAACTCAAAGAAATTGACGGGGGCCCGCACAAGCGGTGGAGCATGTGGTTTAATTCGAAGCAACGCGCAGAACCTTACCAACCCTTGACATCCTGATCGCGGTTACGAGAGATCGTTTCCTTCAGTTCGGCTGGATCAGTGACAGGTGCTGCATGGCTGTCGTCAGCTCGTGTCGTGAGATGTTCGGTTAAGTCCGGCAACGAGCGCAACCCACATCCCTAGTTGCCAGCAGTTCGGCTGGGCACTCTATGGAAACTGCCCGTGATAAGCGGGAGGAAGGTGTGGATGACGTCAAGTCCTCATGGCCCTTACGGGTTGGGCTACACACGTGCTACAATGGTGGTGACAGTGGGTTAATCCCCAAAAGCCATCTCAGTTCGGATTGTCGTCTGCAACTCGACGGCATGAAGTCGGAATCGCTAGTAATCGCGTAACAGCATGACGCGGTGAATACGTTCCCGGGCCTTGTACACACCGCCCGTCACACCATGGGAGTTGGGTTTACCCGAAGACGGTGCGCCAACCTTTATAGGGGGCAGCTGGCCACGGTAAGCTCAGCGACTGGGGTGAAGTCGTAACAAGGTAGCCGTAGGGGAACCTGCGGCTGGATCACCTCCTTTCTAAGGATGATCCTAGTTGATTGGCTTGCCAATCACGTGGATCACTTAGCAAGATCGGCCAGTCAGGCCGGTCACAAAAATACGGTCCAGGCCGTCCTCATATCTCTTCAGTACGTAAGACGGGTTACCGCCCGTTATCTGGGTCGGTAGCTCAGGTGGTTAGAGCGCACGCCTGATAAGCGTGAGGTCGGAGGTTCAAGTCCTCCTCGACCCACCATTCCCCAATGACGGGGCACAGATGGGGCCTTAGCTCAGCTGGGAGAGCGCCTGATTTGCATTCAGGAGGTCAGGAGTTCGATCCTCCTAGGCTCCACCAATCCTCGATTTGACCGTTAAGCACTGAAACGCAGTGCTTAACCGTCCAATCGGACGACTTTTGACATCGTTTAGAGAGATACAATATCAACACTGTTTGATACCTGTAAGTAAGCAGGTATCTCAGTTCGGTGCTGATCCCTTCGGGGTGATGCGAGCGTATGACGCGGTCTTCCAAACCGCCCATTCGTATGCTGAGCTGAAACGAACAGAGTTGTCCAAGTCAAGTACACTAACCTAAGTTCATAATCCGCAAGGATGTGAACTATGTCTGAACACGATCAAGATCATGTTCAGGCGGGAAAGTATGACTTTTGGTCCGGAAGAATGGCGCGTCAGCTTGCCGGTTGCGTGCCTTTGCAGGCTAGTCTTGCTTTTTCTGGATCAAATCAAGCGCGAGAAGGGCGTTTGGTGGATGCCTTGGCAGTAAGAGGCGATGAAGGACGTGATACTCTGCGATAAGCCGGGGGGAGCTGAGAATGAGCTTTGATCCCTGGATTTCCGAATGGGGCAACCCACCTGAATGTTCGTTATTATCTGCTCTGCAGTTAATAACGCGCATAAACAGGTACTTAAGGACTGAATACATAGGTCTTTAAGAGCAAACCCGGAGAACTGAAACATCTAAGTACCCGGAGGAAAGGAAATCAATGATACTCCCCTAGTAGCGGCGAGCGAACGGGGACCAGCCGAGACCGATGAGTGATTGGAACATGTTGGGAAGCATGGCCATAGCGGGTGACAGCCCCGTACAATAAGCTCTGAGGTACGTATTAAGTAGGGCGGGACACGTGAAATCCTGTCTGAAGATCGGGGGACCACCCTCGAAGGCTAAGTACTCCTTACTGACCGATAGCGAACCAGTACCGTGAGGGAAAGGTGAAAAGCACCCCGACGAGGGGAGTGAAACAGTACCTGAAACCGGACGCCTACAATCAGTCGGAGCTTGACTGGACTCTAATGACAATCTGCTTCATCAACATGAAAGAGAATCATGTTGGGGAGGCATTCGTGTCGGATATCGCATTTGTGACAGACGGGACCATGGCGGTCGTCGGACTTATAGCGGGGCTCATTGATATGAGCGTTAACCACTGCCCAAACGATGGGTGCCTCGCAAGGAACGAACTTCCTGCTTACAATAGTCTGTCGCTGGGCGAGACATATTTCCAGGAAAACGCCTCTGGCGAGGAAATATACTACCGGCGCGACACAAAGCTGGCCTTCGGGCCGTTCCAGAACGTCTGGGGCCTTTCGGCTTCCACGGACGGTGAATTCTGGATCGGTGCAGGTCACGCTTATACCCTGAACCTTTTCAACGAACGCACCTTCGTCCAATTCCATGCGATGACGGGCGTCTACGAAAACGGTGACGGACACGATCTCGGCGGACCCATCCAATTCCGGTCCGGCATCGAGATTGGCTACCAAGCCCGGAACGGCACGCGGATCGGCCTGAGCGTCGATCATCGGTCGAATGCGGGCATCTACAGCCGCAACCCAGGTCTCGAGACCGTGCAGCTACGGGTAGCCATCCCACTCAACTGAGATTGTTATTAGTGTCCAGTCTTGTGACGGCGTACCTTTTGTATAATGGGTCATCGACTTGGTCTATCCAGCAAGCTTAAGCCGTTAGGTGTAGGCGCAGCGAAAGCGAGTCTTAATAGGGCGATGAGTTGGATGGATCAGACCCGAAACCGAGTGATCTAGGCATGGCCAGGTTGAAGGTAAGGTAACACTTACTGGAGGACCGAACCCACTTCTGTTGAAAAAGAACGGGATGAGCTGTGCCTAGGGGTGAAAGGCCAATCAAACTCGGAGATAGCTGGTTCTCTGCGAAATCTATTTAGGTAGAGCGTCATCCGAATACCCTCGGGGGTAGAGCACTGGATGGGTAATGGGGCCCCACAGGCTTACTGATCCTAACCAAACTCCGAATACCGAGGAGTACTAGATGGCAGACACACTGCGGGTGCTAACGCCCGTAGTGGAGAGGGAAACAACCCTGACCTCCGGCTAAGGCCCCCAATTCGTGGCTAAGTGGGAAAGCAGGTGGGACGACCAAAACAACCAGGAGGTTGGCTTAGAAGCAGCCATCCTTTAAAGATAGCGTAACAGCTCACTGGTCTAAACAAGTTGTCCTGCGGCGAAGATGTAACGGGGCTCAAGCCACGAGCCGAAGCCGAGGAGTGCGTATGCACTGGTAGCAGAGCGTAGTGTGACATAGTCTCATTCCTCCTTAGCGGGTTCGCCCGCCTTGGAGGAGAGAGGCTTTCGATGAAGCCGGGGCGTGAGCCATCCGGTGGAGAGATCACTAGTGAGAATGATGACATGAGTAGCGACAAAGAGTGTGAGAGACACTCTCGCCGAAAGTCCAAGGGTTCCTGCTTAAAGCTAATCTGAGCAGGGTAAGCCGGCCCCTAAGGCGAGGCCGAAAGGCGTAGCCGATGGGAACCAGGTTAATATTCCTGGGCCGGGAGGTGGTGACGGATTGCGAAGGTTGTTCATCCTTATCGGATTGGATGGGCCGCTTAGCAGTTCCTGGAAATAGCCCCTCCATCAGACCGTACCCTAAACCAACACAGGTGGACTGGTAGAGCATACCAAGGCGCTTGAGAGAACGATGTTGAAGGAACTCGGCAAAATGCCTCCGTAAGTTCGCGAGAAGGAGGCCCGCTTCGAAGGCAACTTCGGGGCGGGGGCACAAACTAGGGGGTGGCGACTGTTTACTAAAAACACAGGGCTCTGCGAAGTCGCAAGACGACGTATAGGGTCTGACGCCTGCCCGGTGCCTGAAGGTTAAAAGGAGAGGTGAGAGCCTTGAATTGAAGCCCAGGTAAACGGCGGCCGTAACTATAACGGTCCTAAGGTAGCGAAATTCCTTGTCGGGTAAGTTCCGACCTGCACGAATGGCGTAACGACTTCCCCGCTGTCTCCAACATCGACTCAGCGAAATTGAATTGCCTGTCAAGATGCAGGCTTCCCGCGGTTAGACGGAAAGACCCCGTGCACCTTTACTACAGCTTCGCACTGGCATCAGGACTGGGATGTGCAGGATAGTTGGTAGGCTTCGAAGCAGGGACGCCAGTCTCTGTGGAGCCATCCTTGAGATACCAACCTTCGCACTCTTGATGTCTAACCGCGGTCCGTTATCCGGATCCGGGACCCTGCGTGGCGGGTAGTTTGACTGGGGCGGTCGCCTCCTAAAGCGTAACGGAGGCGCGCGAAGGTTGGCTCAGAGCGGTCGGAAATCGCTCGTTGAGTGTAATGGCAGAAGCCAGCCTGACTGCGAGACTGACAAGTCGAGCAGAGTCGAAAGACGGCCATAGTGATCCGGTGGTCCCGAGTGGAAGGGCCATCGCTCAACGGATAAAAGGTACGCCGGGGATAACAGGCTGATACTGCCCAAGAGTCCATATCGACGGCAGTGTTTGGCACCTCGATGTCGGCTCATCTCATCCTGGGGCTGGAGCAGGTCCCAAGGGTACGGCTGTTCGCCGTTTAAAGAGGTACGTGAGCTGGGTTTAGAACGTCGTGAGACAGTTCGGTCCCTATCTGCCGTGGGTGTAGGATACTTGAGAGGAGTTGCCCCTAGTACGAGAGGACCGGGGTGAACGATCCACTGGTGGACCTGTTGTTGCGCCAGCAGCAGTGCAGGGTAGCTATGATCGGACAGGATAACCGCTGAAGGCATCTAAGCGGGAAGCCCCCCTCAAAACAAGGTATCCCTGAGGACCGTGGTAGACGACCACGTCGATAGGCCGGAGATGTAAGCGCGGCAACGCGTTCAGTTGACCGGTACTAATTGTCCGATAGGCTTGATTTGATCCAGTAAAAGCCAGACTTTGGCTGGACCGAAAGCATACACCGAAGTGTACTGACTTGGAGTTTCAAGGGTTTTTCTTGGTTTGGTGGTCATAGCAAGAGCAAAACACCCGGTCCCATCCCGAACCCGGCCGTTAAGTGCCTTAGCGCCGATGGTACTGCGTCTCAAGACGTGGGAGAGTAGGTCGCCGCCAAACCTAGTAAGACCCTTGATTGGTATCTCTCTGACGATGCCGCCTCACATTCCAGACAAATCGGGGCGGTCCAACGCAATGGCGCGGGATGGAGCAGTCTGGTAGCTCGTCAGGCTCATAACCTGAAGGTCGCAGGTTCAAATCCTGCTCCCGCAACCAATAAAAAAGGCCTCAGAGCAACAAAACGCTCGGGGCCTTTTTGTTTGTGTCCGGCAGGTGTCCGAAAGTGCAGCAGTTTCCATGCTGCCCGGAGCTTGCCCAACCGAACCCGGTACACCTTTTTTATGGGTCTAGCCTCCCAGATCCGCGCCGCCCCCAGAGATTCAGTCACAGGAAAATTTGAGAAATTCAGGCGGTTCATTTTGGTTCAATCAACGTTCATGAAACACGTTACAATTCGAATCCCTGTGGCGATCGGTTTCGCCAAGCACTCGCTGTTCAGCTTCAATCGTGAACACACTTCCGTAGAGCGTCTGCAGCATCCGCGTAGAACAAGACCTGCACCTTGGTCGCTACATCGTCCGACAAATCGATTAGAGCACGGCGGCTAGAGATCGGCAGGAGAACTGCTTCGGCACCTTTCTCCATTGCGAGCTCTATCAGATCAATGGGATTGTGAACTGGTTCAAGAGAACCGCCGAGGGTGATTCCTCCAGAAATTACTAGCCCGCCTTTTATCGGCTTGCCGAGAAGTGCCGAGCATAGCCCCATCAGAACTGGGATTCCGACATCCGAACCGTTCCTTGCAGCATCGAAGGCTCGCAGTTGGATGGAGAACTCGTGCTCGCGCGGTTTCCGCTCGCCCACCAGTTCGCGCGCATGGGCGTAAAGATTCTGCTCCGCGATACGAACGCTTTCCTTGAATGGTCCTGGCGGTGATTGATTTAAAATCTTGACGCCGCTGCCAGAGCTTTCGTTGACCTCTATCCGAAAGAGGCCCGTCCCTTCATCTTGTCCACCGGGACTGATCGTCCAAACCTGGCCTGCAGGGAGCGGATCAGCACCAATGCTGTTTTCGCTCTGAAGCTCAGGAGTAGAGACAAATTTCTCTACTCCATCCAAGCCCATAACATAGCTGAATTGTGTATTACGGAACTCCGCAGACCCAATGCGTTTCTGCTGCTCTTTAACGCGACGGCGCACTTCAAGGGCGAGACGAACCGCCCACTCCAGGTCATCATCCGGGATTGGTGAAGTAGGGTCAGGATACAGTAACTTAAGAAGACCAGATACGGTCTTGTTGACAGCATTCTGATCCCGGCCGGACAGAGCGCCGCCGAAGTGCACGCGGCCTGAGAGCTTGTCGATCCGACTTTGCGCCCTCAGGCGCGAAAAACACTCAGCCAAGACATCACTGACTAATCCAAAGTGGTCTGTGAATAGTTCCTTGCTAACCTTGGGCACGTCCCAGCCAGGTAGGTAACAGTGAATGCGGTCCATGAATGCCGTGTCATTGCGCATCTCTGGCGGCATAGGACCGAATAGATGTCCGACCCTTTGCTGATGTTGAACATCGACATCGAAGTTGCCAACCATGACGATACTGCCTTCGGCCCGGATGCTTTCCCGGCCTCGAGAGAATTCACCCGATTCCATGTACCCTTTCATGATGTTGACGCCGTCCTTCTGATCGAAGGAGATACCAGAGACCTCGTCAAAACAGACGACGTCGTACTGGCAGACAAGCCCACGTTGGCCGTTCGACATGTTTACAAACATGCGCGCGACAGTGGCTTTGCCACCCGAAACTAGATGCGCATAGGGTGAAACCTGCTGATAGAGGTGGCTCTTGCCAGTCCCACGCGGCCCCAGTTCAACCATGTTATAGTTGGCCTCAACGAAGGGAACCATTCGAAGGAACATCGCATCCCTTGCTCTCTCGTTAAGCTTTTCTGGCTCAAGTCCAACGCTTCTTAATAGACACGCTTTCCACTCCTCCGTTGAGAGTGACGCGCGTCCGGATGAAATCTTGTCCAGTATGTCTCGGGTCGAGAGTTGAATTTCCCGAAGACTCAGTATCTCAAAGGGTCGCCCCCCTTTCTCTTGAGCAATGCTGGCATCGTAGCCAAGCTCGACTTCGGCATAGAAGCCGCCAGTCAACATACGTTCGTGATCTTGAACGACCTTGTCGGCGACTCTGACGTCGTTCAGTCGAAGACTGGGGAGAGACACCAGATAGCTGTCGGTCTTCGCGTCCAACCTAGCAGTAATGATGTCAATAATCCGGACTAAGCCGCGATCTCTGGCGCGAGCTTTGAAGAGTTCCTCCTCGCCAGCTCGAACGGTTCTATCAGACAGTTGCGCTTGCACCATCTGAAGGCCTTCTTCGATCTCGGTCGGCTCGGTGCTCGCGCAGTAGCGGCCCAGCATGAATTCGACCACGTAAGTTGGGACAGGAAATTGTCCGCGAAACCGCCTGACGAGGTCCTTTCGCACAATGTGGGCTGGGAAGGCTTCGGCCGCCTTGCGGTCCAGTGTATCCATCGTCACCACGCTATTCCCCTCCAACTGTCGTAACGCGTTGGCTTACGACATGTCCGTTGTCATCAAGGATTACCAAGCAGGCCGTTTCACCCTCATGTTCGTCACTTACGAGAAACGAGGTCCGCCCGTTGTCATCCAAGACGCGGGCACCCTTGATCAGGCTCGGGCCACTCGTCTCAGAGCCGAGTCTAAGGTCAGCTTCAAGGTCGGCACCGCCTGCTACCTCTAGCCTCAGACGGAAGCCCTCCCATTGCGCCTTCGAAATTGAGACCTCACTGCGTACTTTGTTTCCGGTGACCAAGATGACCGGCAGGACACATTCCTGCGGACTAATCCCACCATGGGCATATTCGCATCCGGCGTAGAAGACCCGAGCCCCGGTGGCGGCTGCGATTGAGATGTCCGAGTTCCAGGTCCACGGGACCTGCATGTACGATGTAGTCGCCTTTGGTTTGACTAGCGCACAACGCGTCCGTTTTCCGCTTGGTTCTACTAGACCAGGGTCTAGAGCGGCGTGCGGTAAGTTCCCCGGCATCAAGAGCCAACCGTGATCCGTGACGATGCGGACATCTCGTCCTGATCTGACGAGACTGGACACCGCGTCCGCAACGTCCCTCACACTCTGTCCCAGTCGCTCGGCCAACCTCGCCCCAAGCGCATGCCCTTCCTCATCGAACCGACCGGTCTCCGTCCAAAGCCTTTGGTCAGGTAGAAGCGCTGTATCCGTCTCCCAACCGTTTGCATTCAAGAGCTTGAACAAGTTCGGTTTGTTTGCCGGTTTGTCGTCTGGCGTGATTGGCAAAACGTCGATTGTGGTGGCTGGATGCGCGCACCGGGGTAGCGCGGACAAGGATTCCAATCTGACGCGGACAAGCATTCCGATTTAGCGCGGACAAGATTCCGGGGTTCGCGGACAAGATCGCGGAGCCCTTTGGCGGGGTGCTGAGCAATCACGTGGCGGGTAGCCTTTCGCTCTTTTGAGAGCGGGAGGGACCCAATGGCGAGATTGCCGATGAGGAAGATCAGAGAAGCCTTGAGGCTGCGCGCAAGCGGCCTGACGACCCGGGAGGTTGGCGACAGCATCGGCGTCGGCCGTACGTCGGTCAGCGAGTATGTCGGCCGGGCGGCGCGGGCGGGTTTGTCCTGGCCGCTGCCGGATGATCTGACGGATGCTGCGCTGGAAGCGTTGTTGTTCCCGGTCCCACCGCCAGATGCAGCTACCACCTACCCGAAGCCGGACTGGGCGCATGTGCATAGCGAGTTGCGCAGGCCCGGAGTGACCCTGTCGCTGCTCTGGGAGGAATACCGGGAGGCGCATCCCAAGGGCTATGGCTACAGCCGTTTTTGCGAGCTTTACCGCCGCTGGGAGGGCAGGCTGGCCCCGGTGATGCGCCAGCATCATGTGGCGGGCGAAGCGCTTTACGTGGACTACGCCGGGCAAACCTTCGAGATAGTGGACCCCGAGACTGGTGAGGTGCGCCAGGCCGAGTTCTTTGTCGCAGCCCTCGGCGCGTCGAACCTGACCTATGCCGAAGCCACCTGGACACAAGGCCTGTCCGACTGGATCGGCAGTCACACGCGAACCTTCGCATTCTTGGGCGGCGTGCCCACGACGGTGGTCTCGGACAATCTCAAATCCGGGGTCACCAAGGCCTGCTTCCACGATCCACAAATCAATCGCAGCTACGCCGACATGGCGGCACATTACGACACCGCCATCATCCCGGCCCGCCCGCGCAAGCCTCGCGACAAGGCCACAGTCGAGGTGGCCGTGCAGCTCGCGCAGAGGTGGATCCATGCGCGGCTGCGGAACCGGCGCTTTTCCTCGTTGGCGGAGTTGAACGCGGCGATCCGGGAGCTTCTGGAGCGCTTCAACAACCGGCGCACCCGTCATCTCGGGGCCAGCCGCCGGGAGCTGTTCGAACAGATCGAACGCCACGCCCTCCAGCCGCTTCCGCTGGAGCCATACGAGTTCGCGGAATGGCGCTGCCGCAAGGTGGGGCTCGACTACCACGTCGAGATCGACCGGCATTATTACTCGGTGCCCCACACCCTGCTGAAGGCCGAGGTCTGGGCGCGCATCACCAGTCGGACTATCGAGATATTCCATAAAGATCAGCGCGTTGCCTCGCATGTCCGGACATCGGGCAACCGCAAGCACACTACGGTGATGGATCACATGCCGTCCAATCACCGAGCCTATGCCGATTGGACCCCGGAGCGCCTGTGCCGGTGGGCGTCCAAGGTCGGCCCCAACACGGCATCCCTCGTCGAGGTCATCATGCGCGAACGCAAACACCCCGTGCAGGGGTTCCGCGCCTGCCTGGGCATCCTGCGGTTGTCCAAGGGATACGCGGCAACCGAGTTTGAAGCGGCCGCAAATTACGCGCTCACCATCGGCGCCCATTCCTACGGCTCCCTGCAATCCATCCTGAAGAACAAGAGATATCGCCGGGCCCCGGATCGGCCCGCAGAGGAACCGGCGATCACCCACCCCAACATTCGCGGCGCCGATTATTTCCACTGAGAAAGGATACACATGCTTGATCATCCAACCCACGACCTGCTGCGCCAGCTCAAGCTGGACGGCATGGCGGACGCTTTCACCGAACTGCAATCCCAGGACAGCGCCGCCGACATGGGCCATGCCGAATGGCTCGGCCTCCTGATCGACCGGGAGGTGGCGAACCGCACGACCAAGCGGTTCCAGTCCCGGCTGCGCGCCGCCAAGCTTCGTCACGGTGGCGCTTGCGTCGAAGATGTCGATTTCCGCGCCGCGCGCCGCCTCGACAAGGCTTTGTTCCAACAGCTCGCCGCTGGCCGATGGATCAAGGAAAAGCGCAACCTGCTGATCACCGGCCCCTGTGGGGTCGGCAAAACTTGGTTGGCCTGCGCCTTGGGACAAAGAGCCTGCCGCGACAACGCCACCGTGATCTACAAGCGCCTGCCGAGGCTGTTTTCGGAACTGCAACTGGCGCATGACGATGGACGCTTCCCACGCATGTTCCGCCAGCTTGTCAAAGCGGACTTGCTCATTCTCGACGACTGGGGGCCGGAACGCATGACCGCGCCACAGCGCCGGGATATGATGGAAATCATCGAGGATCGATACGGGTCCGGCGCAACGCTGGTCACAAGCCAGCTGCCGGTCGATGCCTGGCACAACATCATCGACGAACCGACTTTCGCGGACGCTATCCTGGATCGCCTGATCCACAATGCGCACAGATTGCCTCTCGATGGCCCGTCGATGCGCAAGACCCGCGATGCCCCCGCGACCAAAACCGTTGACGAACAAACCGACACCTGAGATGTCAAATCAAACGCTCAGCATCCCGCGCGAACTTTGTCCGCGCACCCCGGAATGACTGTCCGCGTGCCGTTGGAATGGCTGTCCGCGAAGCCCGGAATGCGCAGGCTGGACCTTTAAGTACCTCAGCCACCGGTGTTACGAGCGGCTTGCAGGTTGCTGTCACTGTCGGAAAGCCTGACCAGATCCAATCTAGTTCCGGCTTTAACCCGTCTTTTCGAAGCATTTGGACAAGCTGTTGGCCAACGTCCATCCGGAGACCATCGACGAACAGGACAGTCGTCACATCAGGGCCTATTGCCTCCGGCTGCGAGAACTTCACCTTGCCATTGCGCACGAGTTCCTGGAGGGCAACAGCGCCTTCGTCGAGCCAGGGCAGATATATGGCCCGCAGAGCGGTGGCGACAGAAATGCGATCCAGCTCTCTTGGGGCGCTCGCAATTGCGGACATCGCGGAACAATCGGCATTCCATCCGGTATTGGCATATGCCTCTGCAAGTGCACTGCCATCATGTGTGGGCAAAGAGGCCACAGTCGCCAAAGCTGCGAGATGTTCTAAGGCATTTGCTAATGGCGCCTCTCCACGACGCGCCCAGACTGTACTGCGTCGCCAGGCGTGTTCTTCCTCGAGGCCCTGAACCTTTGCGCGGGCCTCATCAAACGAGAGTTCGGATAGGCTTTGGAGCGCGTCTCTAAGTTCCTTCTCTCCCTTCGCGTTTAGCTTTGGGTAGACCTCTCGGTTGCCCGAATGGTCAAAGAGCGAGGCGGGTTCTTCGAAGCCCAAGTGGTCGACCACCTGAGCATACCCTGTCGACCCTTCGAAACGCGCCCAAACTTGCGCCCACTTGCTTTCGCGTTTCGCCAGGCGCTTCACGGCATCCTGTTTGGAGAGCTTGGAAGGGTCGAACCTCAGCTCTTTCTTCGCGATACTGGCAAAAGCATTGAACCGTGCTGCATCGACCTCATCCGACAAAGAGCCATCAATCCAATCCAGCATGTCGGCGGCCAGGTCAGGGGCGAGAAGCGCATTCAACTGATCTGAATCCCAGCGCTTTCCGCGAATTTCATCGACCGACCTGGTGCAGAGGCGAACAGCTGCATGTGAAAGTGCGGCTCGCGTCGCGGAATCATCGGGTATTTCGAGTTTCAATGGTCCGCGTTCTGCGGACAGGAACCCCCGAAGCGTCCAGTCCTTGCCGTTCACGTGGCCAAAGTACGTACCGGCAACGGTATACCAAACCAGTGGTTGGAGGAGTTTTGGACAGTCTTCTGCGCCCTTGAGGGTCTCGCGCGCGACACCCGGTATGTAGATGATCGGCGTGGTGCCTTCTGGCCAACCGACACCTTCGACCGCACCCACGGTAGCTGCACGAATCCACACTGCTGGCCCGGTGCGCGCCTCGGGTTCAAAGTCGCCTAACGTCAACAGCTCCGGAAGACGCTCCCTCAAAGCTGGGATCAGAGGCGCGAAATCCCTGCCCGCATCGCACCAAACAACAGCAACTGGCGCCGCCTCTGCCGAGGCGTTGTAGCTTGCTGCTTCGTGAAGAGCGGCGATAAGGGCGTCCAGTGGGGTTGTCACCTGGACTGCTCCGAGCGTTTCGCTGCAGCTTCTCGCGCAGCCCGCTTCTCGGCGAGGGTAGTGTGATGATCGTTCCGGCGCTCGCCTTTGAAAGCATCATACCAAGGCGCGGATGAAACATCCTTTCCTCGGTCCTTGTCCTTGAGGATCTTGTCGAGCTTGTGTGTAAGCACACCCGCCAAAATGAAAGGGCGGATGTTTTGCCGGACACCATCGTCCAGATCGGGCTCCCATCCAAGCGGTTGCTGGGCAAGGGGCTTCCAACGCACGAAGATATCGTAGGGCTTTTCACCTTCCAGGATCGCTTCCAGCTTTTGCTGCAGTTCACGACCCTTCTCAAATCGAAGTGTGTTCCCCTCCGCCTTGGCGCGGGCGAGCCAGTCGCCAAGCAGGGTGTAAGTGAGCTTGCGCAGGTTGGCTTGGTCAAAGCGATGGTAATGCACGAACACCGAAAAACCGTCCTTTAGCCCGTCTGAAATGTGCCATATGAATGGTCGTTGTCCGAACAGCGCGCAGTGTTGACGGAAAGCGCGGTCGCGGACCCAAGCCTCTAGTGAGCCATCGCGAGCGGCCTTCTTGTCCAAAGTCTCATCGGCTTCGGCTACCAGACGACGCTCTAGGTCGTATGACCACTCAGCACCGAAAGAAATTGCGAGATAGGCTCTCAGGCGGTCAGCCAGAGGCTTCTCCCCAGCAACTGCGGCTACCCCAAGAAGGCCATCGTTGTCGCCGTTGGGTAGTGCGGCGGCAAGCTTCACCCAGTGTTGTGCTCTATCAGAGAGGCGAATGCTACTGTCGCTTTCAGTCGGCCACCGGAAGCCGCAGAGGCGCGATAGCGCAACACTTAGAGTGGTCCCTGCGTTTGAGTTCGCAGGGTGCCCATGGAAGATCCATTGTGTCGGATCTTCCGAGTATGGATCTGGAAGTTCGGGTTGTTCTTTTGCCTTCGCCCTCCATTGGTCAATGTCGAATGGCACCTTAACCAACGTTGAGTTTGTAACTTTGAGCGACTTGTCAATTTCACGCACTTCGTTGTTAAATTCGTCCGAAGAGCAAAACGCCCAAATAGCTGAAAGGTCGCGATCATCTTTTGGCACGATGACTGCACTGGATTGATCGTAGAGGTCACCGAAATACAAGCCTGCAGGTAAATGACCCATGTGACGGATAATTACGCCGCGTTTTTCCCAAGCTTCGCGCCCTTTTACAAACGCCTGCTCGCTTCGTGACAAATCGCCTTCTCCATGTTCCCATAATAATACGGAAGTTCGGCCATTGAACTCTGTCGTCCTTTCGGAAGTCATCTGGAAATGCGTCCATCTAGGATTCAGAGAACCTGGTTCCCAGAATTGCCTGATCCAGCGAGGCGAGTCTCCATTTTGAAATCCAACATAGGCATCAGCATACTTAGACAAAAGCGCCGTTGAGCTCATGACTTTAGTCGTTATTCGAGCATCTGGGTTCTTCAATTGCTGAAGCTGGATCAGCCTGTTTGGGGAGACATCGATGAGAAGCTCTGATTTCTCTTTATCGTCCTTCCCTTTGGACACGTCTATTCCGCAGAACTCAGTAGAGTTTGTCGGTTTCGCGCTTGAGACAATTGAGAGCCCGATGTTCATAAAATACATCGGCGTTTGAAAACTATTGTCGCCCAGTGCAGCCATAAAACAAAGTGAATGGTTCGCGAGAAGTGAATTTCTCAAATTTTTGTAGGCGCCTATCGTCCACCAGTTCTGTGGGCTAACGGCGCTCACGGTTCCACCCTCCAATGATAGACGAAGCATTCGTTCTATCATCGCTGTCGCAAGATCACTTTTCGAACGGCTATAAAATCGATCGAGGTAACTCTGGATTTGCTCCCCTTGCTTACCCTTACCAAGGAAAGGAACGTTCGTTGCCTGCAGAACGTATCGCCTATGGAGCAGTCCTGCAGCATCAGACATACCGCGTGCTGCAATTACCCCTTCAACGTTCTCAGGTTCTGCCTTTCGAGCTCTTTCAAGCAATGGGTTGAGAAGGCGTTCGACTTCTCGCAGTTTTTCCGACTCGAAGAGGTCGCCGCCAGTCGGCTCAAGTAACGTTCCGAGTACGGGAGCCTGCGCAAACAAATCATGAAGTGCTGCAAGGGCGTATTCAAGTTCACTGTCCTCATCTCCTAATGCAACAAACTCCCGCTTTGGCAATGGCGGCGGTGCACCAACCCATGCAATGTGGGGCCGTGGAAGCTTCTGCCAACCTCCTATGCGCCAGGCGGAAAGTGCTACGGCAAAAGCCGCAATTTGCACGCAGCGACCGTCGATCTCCAACCCATACAAGTTTTCTGTCAAAGTTGCTGCCACGGCATCGGAAGGTGGGAGGCCTTCTTCAGCTTTCCTCAGCGCTGCTATTATCGCTAGCGCTTCAGTCAGAAAATGTCCCGATCCACAGCACGGGTCGAGCACCGTGATATCTTTGGCTTCTGTTGGCCAACCTGGGAATGTACCAGCTGCTGGCCTCCACGGTCCGTCTTCGCCGTCACGAACGAACCGCAACATGTCAAAGGCGTAATCCGGCAGTGCGCAGGCAGATCGTAGCTCATCCTCGTCCACAGCGGTTTCGGCCAACGTCGAATTACTGGCCAAGACCTTCCCAGCCCACCACGCTCCCAGAGTATTATGCAGCAAGAAGCGAACCATGTACGGCTCTGTGAACAGCTGCGTGACGGCCGGTAGCTCGTCAGCACCGATCTTCACACCCGAGGCATTGACCGCATCCTTCTCTGCAGCCCGCCAGAACTGGTAGGTCCAGCCAAGGCTATCCTCTGCTTCAAAAACTTCGGCATCCAGTCCGGTCACCAACTTCTGCAGCTTCTGCGTGTGAACCGGATCGATTTCCAACGCGAGAACCGGATCATCGACCCGGAAGACAGCAGGTAGCATCTGCGCCGCATATCTCTCAGCTATCGTCCAAGAGTCAGTCAGCCCCTCAGCTTCGGCCAGTTCCCGGCAGTCTTCCAAAGTAACGGGGACATCGTACTCGGGGTTTCGTAACAGGCCACGTTCCGCCAGAAACCGTGCGAAAAGCATCCGATGCCAATGGGCGTAGGCGGTGGCTTCGATCAAATGCTTGGTCTCTTGGGTATCGTTAGTGCGATCGAAGGCATCACCAAGTGCGCGTGCATGTGCACGCAGACGACGCCGAAGCTCCTTCTCCTCTTCGGAAAGGTAGGACGGGGCCTTGCCTTCGGCGACGCCCAAGCGCCGAATTGCATCTCGTGCGCCTTCCTCCGCAACTATGCGGGCGTCCTTGATTAACCGCTCCAGCGTGCGTCGAAGAATGGATGGCAGATAACGTTCACGCATGCATCAAACCTTCGGAATCACTGGGCCGTTCTGCAGACCTTCAGCAACCTTTTCACGGACCTTTTGGAGCCACTCGTCCAAGTCGGCTTCCGACTTCACCAAAGCGCCGGGCAGCTGAACAGTGTGGGCTTTGCGGGTTTCGCAAATTCCCGGACACGGATTTCAGTAATTCCCGGACAAGCGTTTCGGTAAATCCCGGACAGGGATTTCGCTAATTCCCGGACAGCTCCGGGGAGGCTCGGGGACGGTTGGTCATCGCCTGCGCCGTCACGGCATTCTGCCGGTCTTGAACAGGACCGGGAGGGATCATGCCGAGACGGAAGCGAGCGAGGCGCACGACCGTGCAAGACATACGAACGATACTGCGTTTGACGCATGAACAAGGGCTTTCGGCGCGTGAGGTTGCCGCGCGTCTGAAGCTCAGCAAGACGACGGTGGCGACCTACCTGAACCGGGCCCGGGAAGCGGGGCTGAGTTGCTGGCCTCTTCCTCCGGGCCGGGATGGCGATGTGACGCTGAAGCAGGTCCTGTTCCAGCGCGTTGGCCGCCCACCCCGGGATCTGACCGAACCGGACTGGCCGAAGATGGCCGCGGAGATGAAGCGCAAGGGCGTGACGCTGGCGTTGCTCTGGGAGGAATACCGGGCGGCGCATCCCGACGGCTATGGCTACACCTGGTTCTGCGAGCACTACAGGGCATTCGAGAACCGGATCAGCCCTCGCTATCGCAACCGCCATGAGGCCGGCGCGGTGATGCAGACCGACTATGCGGGCCATACCATCCCGGTGATCGACCCCGCGACAGGTCAGGAGCACCGCGCCCAGATCTTCGTCGCCGTACTCGGCGCATCCAACTATACATTCGCATGGGCGAGCCTCAGCCAGAAGCTGCCTGACTGGATCGAGGCCCAGGTCCGCGCGCTGAAGTTCTTCGGCGGGGTGCCCAAGGCGATCGTGTGCGACAATCTCAAGGCGGCCGTGGCCAAGCCGCTCTGGTTCGAGCCGTCGGTGACCAAGACCTTCTCCGACATGGCGGCGCATTACGACACGACCGTATTGCCCACGCGGCCGCGCAAACCCCGCGACAAGGGCAAGGTCGAGGGCGCAGTGCTGATCGTGGAGCGCTGGATCCTGGCCCGGCTGCGCAACCGGCAATTCTTTTCCATCGAGGCGCTCAACGTGGCCATGGCCGAGTTGCTCGAGGATCTCAATGCGCGGACCATGCGTCGGGTGGGGCGTTCGCGGCAGGAGCTTTTCGAAGAGATCGAACGCGCCGCACTGAGACCCTTGCCCGACACGCCGTTCGAGTACGCGGAATGGAAGCAGGCCAAGGTGCATCCCGACTACCATATCGAGGTGCTCCATAGCTTCTATTCCGTGCCGCACCGCTTGATCGGCCGGCAGGTCGATGTGCGCCTGACCCACCGCATGATCGAGATCTTCCACAACACCCAGCAGGTGGCCGTGCATCGCCGCCGCGGCCCCCGGGGCGGCCACACCACCATCAAGGAACATATGCCAAAGGCTCATCAGCGCCATGGCGGCATGACGCCGGAAAGCCTCATCCGCCGGGCCGCCCGCACCGGCTATCACACGGCCGTGCTCGTTGAACGTCTGATGCGCGACAGGCCGCATCCCGAACAGGGGTATCGATCGGCCCTCGGCGTACTCGGCCTGCAGCGGCAGTTCGGGGCGGACAGGCTGGAGGCCGCCTGCGAACGCGCCCTGACGGTCGGAACCGTCAACTATACCTCGGTGCGCTCCATCCTGATCACCGGACTGGATCGGGCCCCGGAACCGCCAGACCCGATCACCGCGACACCCCTCCACGACAACATCCGTGGCGCCGGCTACTACCAGTAACCCTCAGCACAGAAGGATCATCACATGCTGACACATCCCACCCTCGAACAGATGGCCGCGCTCGGCCTGACAGGCATGGCCGACGCCTGGAAGGCGCTCGCCGACCAGGATCCGGGCCAAGCCCTCGATCGCAATGAATGGCTCGGGCTCATGCTTGATCGGGAAGCCTCGACGAGGGCCGACAAACGCTTCGCCAACCGGCTGCGTAACGCCAAGATGCGCTTCCCGGACGCCTGTATTGAAGACGTCAACTTCACCGCAAGCCGCGGCCTCGACCGCCGTCAGGTTCTCGCATTGGCACAGGGCGCGTGGATCAAGGCAAAGGAGCAGATTATCCTCACCGGCCAGACCGGCACGGGCAAAACCTGGCTGGCTTGCGCCTTCGGCCATCAAGCGGCCCGGCTCGATCACTCCGTCCTCTATGTCCGCATGCCGCGGCTCTTCGAGGACATGGCCATGGCCCGCCTCGACGGGCGGTTCCCAAAGCTGGTCGACAAACTGGCCCGCGTCCAACTGCTCATTCTCGATGACTGGGGGGCCCACGGACTGACCGATCAGCAGAGGCTCGACCTGCTCGAGCTGTTCGAGGAGCGCTATCAGCGGCGCTCCACCATCATCACCGCCCAGCTGCCCGTCTCGGGCTGGCATGACATGATCGGCGAACCAACAATCGCCGACGCCATCCTCGACCGGATCGTCCACAACGCACACCGCATCGACCTCAAGGGAGACAGCATGCGAAGAGCAGATCAAAACAGAAACTTGACCCACGCCGAAAACACAGAAACGATGCAAACCGAAACATGACCACAGGCAGAGGATCAGCCGCGCCCGAACTGTCCGGGAATTACTGAAATGGCTGTCCGGGAATTAGCGTAATCGCTGTCCGGTAATTCTGAAATCCGCAGGCTTTGGGCTCGAGCTCAGCAGCAGCAGAGGCGAGCGCATCATCGACACGCGTCGGCAGCGCTTTCACCATGCTCTCCCATTCGGAAAGCCCCCTTGCGCTCAAAGCTTCCGAAATCGCCTGCGGAGTGTCGACGGCCGGTTTTGTTGCTTGGAGCAGGCCGTTTTCTTCTCGGATAGCTCGCTTCTGTTCAGGAGACAGCTTCTTCCACGTTGGATCGTTAGCGAGCCGTTCCTCACCGCTGTCCCAAGCTTTCTCCCAAGCCTGATAGATGGCATTGAGCCTAGCACGCAGAGTATCCGCAGCAGCGGAAATCAACGGCGGAACCGGATCCGGATCAGCCAATAGACGGCGACCCGTGCGAATACTCTCAAGGTCGCTTTCCTGGTCTTTGGCGCCCAAACCAACAAGGCGTTCTGCCAAGCGCCAATTAGGCACTCTCTCCGAAATAACCTGCTTGGCTTTCTTCCAATCCTTCAGCTTCTCGCGCAGATCGGCGGCGTCTGCTGCCAGGGCAGCTAGAAGGTCGTTGCCCGAAAGGCTCTTGTACGAGGCGAGGTTTGGAACCGTGTCCGCTTCTGGGGCCGGTGCATCGCTCCCAGATTCCGCTGCGGCCGCGCGAAGCCGGTCAAGAAGTGCTGAAAGTGCAAGCTGCTCCTGGTTATTCTCATACGGGATGCCTGTGTCGTTTAGCAGGCCTCGTACAGCCATCCGCTGGTGGATCGTGATCACGGTCGTCTCAGACCGGAACGTGCAAGTGCCGATTTTTTGGCGCGGGATGTCTGGCAAGGATGCAGGCTTGCCATCGTCACCGGTCACGCGAAGCAGGCCAGCGTTTGCCAAGACGATCAGAGCGCCGTCCACAGCATCTTGAGACCAACCGTATGGCACACCAGTGAACTTCGTTCGAAGGTCGGAACCCTTTCGACCTGATCCTAGATCAGCGATGATTGCTTTGCAAACCGGGTGGCTTTCAGGGGCACCAGAATGATCCACTGCCTGCATAGCGTCCGGGTCTTTTCGGACCGCCCTATCGCGCACTTTGCCCCATCCGGCATGATCGCCGTCCGGAAACTGTGGATAGAGACGCGCAAGGGCATTGATCGCTGCTGCTTTGACCGCATCGGCAGGGGCTCCAGTCACAACCTTCCCGCCAGCTTGAATGACCCGCGCTTGCGCCACAACCTCAGCAATGATTTCCTTTGCTGCATTCTGAGCTTTGTTCGAACGCGACCGCATGGCCGACTGGGCTTCGCGGCCAGCATCGGTTTGAGGGAGGCCACGTAGTTGGAGGACTTGTTCTGCTGCCTTCCATGTTGTGAGCGCGTTCGTGAGTTCGCTGTCGCGTGAAGGATGCCGCGAAATGAGCAGGTGAACCGTCGGGTCAGAAGATGGGGCCGCTGCGATTTCCTTTTCGATCTGAGTGAGGTCTTCGCTCCATCCATTGTGGAGTCTCAGCGCGATCCCATCGCTCGGCTCCTTGTCACCAGGTTGCAGGCGGTGGATTCGTCGCGTCTCCTTGCTGGCGCCATGTGGGACGCTCGCAGCGCCTGCCAAGGCCGTATCAATCGCGTTGCTGAGAAGATCGCCCCGGGTTCGGCTCAAGGAGGATTGGTCTGCTAGGAGTGTCTTCTCCTCAGTCCTGTATGCAGCCTCCCAGTCAGCGCTTTCTTTTGTCTGCAGGCGCCATTCGCCTTCGACTTCGATAACCGCGCCATCGGCTTGCAGCTCTTGAAGCAATTCAGGCACCTTTCGGCGCAACTCGTCTTCGCCAGCCAGATTGATGATCAATAGATCAGCTATTGTTTCAGGCTTTGAGCGCACCCCGTGTCTGTCCGCCTCAGGCGCAATGCGACCCAGCATGTAGACCAACATCAGAATCCGGGCTTTAAGGCGCTCTTCTTCGCTTCCACCCTTGAGTGCTTCGATCCGGTTTCGTGTCTCGCCTGGCAAGAGACCGGCGTTGTAGGCCTCCGTGGCGAACCGGCCGTAAAGGAAGTCGACAGGAACTGCATGACCCAGGGGCTTGTCCCCATAGGTCTTCGCCGCGTCGAGCGTCGTTCTGAGTTGGCCACGGAGCGTTCCGCCGAGACCAGTCCTGTCCAATTCCCGCAGAATACTCTCCCAGACGCGGCGCCGGGCGGGAAGAAGGGGCCAATCAAGGATAGCATCGGGATCGTCCTGCACAGTGTGAGCCAGACGGCTGCCATTGAGTTGGCGGCTGATCTCACCAGCATTGGCATCGAGCATGTGCTTGATGTCCTTTTCGACACCACTCTTTTTGCGCAGTACTGTTTTTCGAATGACCGCATCAACATCGGCCTCACCAAGTGCGATTTGGGTTGGAAACCGGTCGAGCAGCTTCTGTAGGTTGGGCACGTCGCTTAGGGCCTGCTGCCCTGTAGCAACAAGCAAAAGGCGACCATCAAATCGACCGGCCAGACGCTCGGCAATTGTCTGTATTTTGAGCGTCAGGCTCGGGTCCTGGCGAATGAACTGCTGAACTTCATCCAGAACCACCAGGGTCAACGGAAGTTCCTTCCGGCCAAGCATCAAAGCTTGCCTTGCAACAGTCTCCAAGAGGTCGACGGTGACCGGCGGTGGCTCTGGAAACTGCGTCTTTAGAAGCTCGCGCAATTCTTTTGGAGACGAGGCGAGCTCCGGCTTGGCCTTAAGAACAGCGTCGGCAAAGCGCGGCGAGAGGATGAAGTTGCGAATATCGCTTTGGAACTTCTCTCCAAGCTCTGCGCGAACAGTCTCAAGGATTTCTAGATTGTCGAGCCAAAGGGCAACTTGCGCAGCACGTAGATCGCTGGGGAGTCCAACCGCTCTGAGGATGATCCCCAGTGTTGCTTCAGCTGGGTCAGAAGCGCCTGTACCAAGCGTGTCACCTGCAGCGACCACTCCACCAGACCTTTTAGCCGCGATCCTGAGCTCTTTTAGGGGCGCCGCAACTTCGGGCGGAATGTGTGGAATCAGACCTTCAGCCGTAGCTCCGTCTTCGAACTCCAAGTTGGTCCAGAGCGCGGCGAGCATGCTGGCCATGTGCGATTTACCAGACCCGTAGAAGCCGGATATCCATACGGCGGGTGCACCGCTCCCCTTCCCAATAGAGCCAAGGTAACCTTCCAGAATGCGTGCAAGGCCATCGGCATAGGCACCGTCGCAAACGAACGTCGACAGCTCACCTCGTAGAGTGTCCATAGCCTCTGGGGCCGGTGGAACGGAGATCTTCGCTACGCCCTGGTTTGCTAGTTGGTACTGGGCGGGATCGGTATGAAACGTGTCTTTGTTCAGCATGCTCATTTCTCAAACAGAGGGGTCTGCGGGAATCGGGACAGCGTGGTAGTTCCAGCCATCACGCGCATCTAGAAGTCGGTACACGCCGGCTGAGTGCTTGCCGGGGAAGCCTACCAGCAAGCGGCCGGGCACTGCGCTTGCGACACGGCTAATCAGAGTTGAAACGCGGGCGACGCCAAAGAGGGCGCCACATCCATCAACTGCGAGCACATCGTTCGCCGAGCATTCGGTCAAAGCCATACCGATCTCTTCTACGAGAGCATCTTCGATGTCGGGGAGGAGACCACGAATTTCATTTGGTTGCTCAACCAGACCTTCAAACAGCTCATGCTTCGCGATCCAGTTTCCGAACCATGGAGCCAAGTCCAAGAGCTTCCAGCCGTGTCCGGCTTTTTGCGTCGCGTGCTCGAATTCCCCAATCCTTCCGGAGAAGCGGCGTTGCATGGACTTGTCGAACCAAACGATCCAAACCCGACCGGCGGGCGGTGTGTCTGAAACCCACGGAAGGTTCACCTGCTTCGTGTAGGCGGCAAGGATTTCGTCAAACGTGTTCAAGCTCTGACACTCCCAGAGTTGAAGACAATGGCTGACGAACCGAGATTTCCGTCACGTCTCCGGCAGACCGGACTCGGGCTAGCCCTAGGCTTTCGGCCCGTCGCATTTGATCCAAGGCTTGTTCTGGCGAAAGATCGAGGGCCTTCATCCAGACTGACCCGAGGATTGCAGGCCCACCATAGCCGGCTGCAGTAGCGCAAAGGGCTGCAAGCGTAGTGGCATGCGGTGTTGCGCTGACACGCTGGCGGGTCTTCTTCGCGCGGCCGTTGAGGTGGCCGCTGTGTGTCCATGTCGAAGCGCAGTTCTGTGCCATGGAACGGACCATCTTGTAGCTGAAGCGATCAGGATGAGCGGACGACAGCGCGTCCTCGAAGTTGGGTCGCTCCAAAGCTTGTCCAACCGGCGTTTCAAGAACCACCTTGGCTGTGTCTCGAAGCAAGGGGTCTCGTGCTAAGGCCACCAGAAGCGTGAATAGGGCGTGTCCCTCGCGATCCAGGGGCCACAAACCCATCATTACCTTCGTTATGGGGGGCTGGTCGTTGAAGCCATAGAGGGAACATAGATGGCGATAGGTCAGTCGCCGTGTATTCGCGGTCGACTTGCCCATGACGTTGTCGTCAATTGCCGCGATCTTGAGGCTATCGGCGCTTGTGGTGCCAGACGAAAGCAGGCTTTCGACTTCGGGAAGCATCATTGTCTTGGATTGGTGAGCACCGCCGCCAGACGTGCGAAATCCAAAACTAGAGAGCTGTTGTTCCGTCTTGTTTTCGTTGAACCAGGCGCCGAGTCCGTCTTCCATACTGCTCTCTTTTCAATTTCGTTGTTCGCCACGCTTTGCTGGCTCTACATGTGGATGGCCAGCTTGATATTCGTCGACGAACTGACGGATTGCTTTCCGGATGACCCAGGAAATCGAAGCGTCATTTTCGGCTGCGATTTCAGCCAAAATATTATGATCGCGCTCTTCCAAGCTTACGGACAGCCTGGTTGCTTTCAGGGGTCGGTCGGCCATTGAAGCTCCCATCGTTGCTTAACACTAGGCATGAGTGCATCAATGTTCAACAGAGTGGTGCAGTTGATCGGCTTTTTCGATCCGCGGCACTACCCAGGGAGCTGGCACGCTATTCAGTAGTCACGCCAGCGTCACCTCAGGTCTTTGCTTTCCGTGCAGGAAAGCAAAGACAATGACTGCGGCTAGCAGCGTCAGGCGCTGTATGCGGGGCATGTTGGACGGCGCAATACCTAAGCGCTCGACCAATTTGGCGATGGGAGCACTAGGACTTGCGCACATTATGTCGAGCACGATCGTGCAACCACCGTCACCCAAGTCCGCGACCGCCATTACTCTCCGTTAAGCTCCTTCGCTTTATGAAACAGAGTTTCCGCAGCTCTAGGTTCTTCCCAAGGCCAACAATCTATCAGGCTGCCGTCGAGAGACTGCTTTGCCCACTGTGGCCACTGGCCCGCCGCCAGCTTTGACAGTCCATCTTGAATACCTTTCGCAATTTCCACTCTGACTTCAGGACCTTCCACCACCCTCTTGCAGGTCCGGCCGACCCACCACTCTATCCTCGAGTAGTGGCGATCTGGTAGGAAATGCAGGCCTTGGCTAGTTGGCACCACTGTAAATCCATTGACCCTGACCGCCAAAAACTCAGACGGTAAACTTTTGTCGTTCCCACTGATTAGCGTGTTTCGACCGGATACCATAGCCTTAGCTTGGTCATCTGATATTCGAGAGTAACCACTGATACCAAAATATGGGCAAACCTGCAGGGTAAAGTCTTTAGCTTCACCACACATCGGAGCGTCCAAAAAAAGACCAAAGGGAACAAGCGCAGAGTCCGAAGTGGTAACGAACCACACATCTGTCGGATCGAGCACTGTACCAGTGACCGCACATCTTTTTGAGCAAAAGAGATCGATTTGCTTGTTAAGATCGATTACCGCAAAGATAGATTTCCCATTGCCTGGGTTCGCAGCGACATTTGCTGGTATGGGAAGTCCTCGTGGGTCGCGAGGCATCGTTGATATTTTGGGAAATTGATGTTCGAGGCGTTCATATGCATCTTTAGTTGCGCGAGATATGTCTGCTCTGTTCACTTTGGCGGGACTCTCTTTTCCAAGTGCTTTAGTTTGCTTGTCGTGGCGGTTGCGGAGCTTACTTTATCAGGCGAACTGTGGTAACGCGATAGAGCGATCAATCCGGCCGCCTTTACAACTATCATTCTGCCTCAGTCGCCGACAGTAGATCAGAAAGCGTTTGGAGTTTGGCCAATTGAGCCTTTGACTTGCTCCATTCTGGGACCGGCGCTGCGCGACTCATGCGGCGGTGCCAGCTGGCGGGATCGCCTCGCAAAGTTGCCAATCCGAAGTTACTGAACGGCCGACAAATAGTTCGGTCCCTTTCGCCTCGGCTGCCTCGAATGGTACACATCAAGGTCATGAATGCGTTCAATAGGGATCCAAGCAGGCGTTTCGTCTTTGAGGATACGCTTTCGGTCGGCTGCGAATCGTCGCTCGAAAACATCAATACGGTGCTGAAGATTACCATTGACGTCTGATACAATCGGACTGACTTCTCGGAAGAAGTCGGTGCATTGGTCTTCAAACTGATAGGCCATCCCGATCGTGTTGGCAGCCCAAGCCCGGAGGGCGCCGTACTGATAGTAGAGCGGGCGGCCCTGGGTCGGCCGCAGATACATAGGCGGGTAAGGCTTGGGGTCCTGACCTCGAGCTCGCCAACTGTGCAGGGTCGCAGGCTTAATATTCAACAGGGCGGCGGCGTCAGTGGAGGATACTAGCCACCAGGGCGGAATAAGCGGCCAATTGGCGGGTTCTTTGAAGAGCTTGGCGGACGGATTTCCGTTCATAATTACCTCGGTTTTGCCAAAAAAAGGCTGCGGCGGACGAGGTGTAGGTGGTGTAGCTCTATTCCTAACTTTTCTATTTTTCCCTCTATTGGGAAAGTTAGGGAAAGAAACTACATCACCTACACACCTCCTTCTCTTACAGGTGCGGCCGCCGCAGCCGCAGCCCCTGCCAGGCCTGTCCGTCGCGCGACCGCTTGGTGACATAACCCTTCTTCAGCATTTCCTGGCGAAATTGGGGCATGCTGAGAGCCCGGATGCCACTCATCCCACACGAGGTCCGGTAGTGGTTGTACAGGGCCTTTGCACCGACTGCTCCATCTGCGACCGCTTCCGTCTCATCCTGAAGAAACGTGGCAACCATGTCGGAAGATACGACGAACTTAGCCACCTCTGCCTTGAGGTCACCAGGCAGCGCCAGGCCGATCTCCCGATATTCCCGCAGGCCCTCCAAAAGCAGGTTGAGAATGCCAGGTGCCTCGGCTTCGAGCTTCCGAGGAAGATCGGGAACGCGATCTTCTTCAGACACAACATTATTGAAAGGCAAGAGGACCAACCGGCGCGCAAGAGCGGGATCACCGCCATCAATTACCGGCAGCGCATTGGTCGTCATAACCAGGGCAAACTTGGCCTTGTATTCGATCTCCGCGCTGTAGAGAGCGCGGGCGGTGATCTTGTCATCACCCGTGAATCGCTTGACCAACGGCGCATCGAGGATTTCGCCGGTCGCGAGCTCAGAGGTTACTGCAAGGTGTACACCTTGCAGCCGGGCGACGTCGCTACGGACCTTGTCCGATTTCTGTTTGATCAACGTGGCCGGTTCGACATTTGCCGCATAGTCCCCCAAGAGGTGGCTGACCGCGTTGATCAGCGTCGACTTCCCGTTCGCACCCGCGCCGTAGAGGATCGCAAACACCTGTTCCCGGGGAGCACCGAGAAGTGCATAGCCGAGATAACGAAGCAGTAATGCTGCCTGTTCGGGCGAAAGGGCCCAGGAGAGCACCTGTTTGAAGTGCGGGCAGTCTGCTTCGGGATCGTATTCGACGTTGGCGATCTTGGACAGAAGGTCCGTTGCCTCGTGGTGCATCAACTGCCCAGTTTCCAGGTCGAGCGTTCCGCTCTGCAAGTTCAATAGCGACGGGCGGCTGTCGAAGTCGGTGTGATCGGACACAATGTTCGGATCGCTCATGATCAAAGACGTGACCCCATTGATCCTCGTATTGGACAGATATTTGCGGGCGTCACGGACTGCTTCGATGTCGCCCCCCGCCTTGACAGCTTCGACAAGTGCCGCCAGTTGGCACTTGATGCGTTCCCTCGCATAGATACCGCTGAGATCGTGCTTCCAGTACCGCCCGTCGAAGACGCGCCAGCCGGTCTCGGGGATGTATTTGCAGAAATGTGCAATATCTTCCGCGACAATCCTGGATACTGGAAGGTCGTGCAGCTCACCCTTGGCGTCTGACTGATAATTCCGAGACACACTGTTTGCGATTGACGCGACTTCCCCTGCATCGAGTGGATCTGAACTGTTCAGATTGAATGCCTGAAGCTGCTCAAAGATGCCGCGGGCATCAAAGCCCCGACGCCTGAGAAAACCGGCCAAACTCGTCAGGTTAGTGTTGCGCCGACCTTCGGACATGAAGTTGGCAGGGGCGTGGTTTGAGTTTGCAGGGGTCGGCCGGGTCAGGGCAGTGACCAGCCATTCGGGGGTTTCGGGGAGTTGGATATTAGTGAGCATTTGCGTTTTCCCAAGTGTAGCGGTTGCCGGATAGGTGATGAGAGGGGGGAGCGACGACGTAGCCACCTTCTCCGCGAATATCGATGTGTTCGGCGAGCTTGCTCGCGCTATTGCGGATTTCGGCCTGAGGTGCGGACAGGTAGATATGCAAGCCGCCGCTGCCAGTGGTGACGCAGTGGTCCCGGGGGATTTCCCCGTGCTCGGCTTCCAACGCGGCCAAGCTAGAGTAGCCCGACTTATTAGGGCCAGCATCCACATCGACCACGATAAGGCCGGATACAGAACCTGTCGCAATGCCAATGTTGGCGCTGGGGTAGCTAGTCCACCAATCAGTGATGGTCTTCGGATCGGTCGTGGCGATCTTGGAGCCACCTGCTACGAGGGGGTGCTTGCCCGCAGAGTTGCAGGTCTGGTTTCCACAGGAGCACAGACCGCTCTCGATCCAATGGAGCGGCAGAACGGCCCAGCCGAGCGAAGTATATTCGAGAGCATGGCCAAGCATCGTCATTGGGCAACTCCTTCGAACGAGCGGGTCGGCTGAGTTTCATTCTGTGCCAGCCAGTTTTCGATAGCCTTCTTTCGGTACAGGACCGTCCGGCCGACCTTGCAGCGGGCAGGGCCGACACGCAGCGCATGCCAGCGGTTGAGCGTACGCAAAGAGACGCCCAAAAGGGCGGCTACTTCGGCGGGTTTCAGGTGTGCGTTGTTGGTATCCATCTATTTCCTCTTATGACTGTGGATGAGGAGATAGATAGCAGTTTGTGCCGATTTCGGTAGACCCGACTTCGGGAAATTACAAGCAACTTCAATGAGTTACATTTCGGGAAATGGGGTCGATTTCCCGAAGTCACGCGTTGACAGAAGAGGCGGAAAAAGAGTTTGCAGCCCGTCGCAGCGGATCGTCCATAAGGTGGGCGTAGCGCAGGGTGGTTTGGTGCTGAGAGTGGCCCAGAAGCTTGCCAATCGTCTCGAGGGGGACGCCGCCAGAGATCAGAACGGATGCGAAGGAATGTCGTAGGTCATGGACGCGCAGGTCGTGCAAGCCGGTCTCTTTCTTGAGCCAGGTCCAAGGACGGTTCAAATCCGGCATATGGGTGCCGGTCGACGTGGGGAAGAGATAGCGGCTAATCGCGTTTTCCTCCATGGTTTTCAAGAGAACCAGAGCTTCATTCGACAGCGGAATCCGCTTCCGCTTTCGGTCCTTGCTCTTATGAGGCGGGCGGTTCCAAAGGCCCTGGTCAAGGTCGAGGTCATTCCACTCCAGCGGCAGCACTTCCCCCCGTCGCGCACCGGTGAGGATAAGAAGGCGGATCGCGTTGGCGGCCCGCTGATTTTGCATCCGGTCGAGGGCGTCAAATACCCGCTCGTACTCTGCGGGCGTCAGATACCTCTCGCGCGAGTGCTCCGCATTCCGGCGAAAACCGTCGGCAGGGTTCTTTTCGATCCAACCCCAGCGAATTGCCAGGTTAAGGGCTTTCCTGAAGACCTCGAGCACTCGGTTCGCACGGGTGGTGCCAGCCGCGCTTACTCGGGCATGCAGGCGATCGACATGGTTGCTGGAGAGCTCTCGAACCTGAACCGACTGAAGTTCGGGCAGGATGTATTTCGACCACATGCTGCGTTGATCCGTCTGGCTTCGTTCGGACAGCGTCGGCAGGTGGACGCGCTCATACTCAGACCAGAGGTCGGAAACATTCGGTGCCGCCCTGCGTTGGTTCTGTTCTTCAAGAGGGTCCTCGCCTTGATCGATCCGGCGCCTAAGTCGCTTGGCTTCCTCGCGAGCGGCAGCGGCGGTCCAAGCTGGATAGCTTCCGATTGTCATCCGGCGCTCACGGCGGTTGATGGAGTAATTCAGGACGAACGACTTAGCCCCGGCCTTGGTGATGCGAAGGCCGAAGCCCTTGATGGCGTCATCGTAATGAATTTTGTTGCCCTTTTCTGGCGCATCAGCCCGCTTGGTATAGGTCTCGGTAATGTTCGGCATTGTGTCCGCTCTGTGTCCGGCTATAGTCGGACACATATGGCGTGACGTGACTCTTTAGGTCAATGTATTTCCGGATTGATTTCCAGAAATCGATTGAAAATAATGGATTTTTTGAGGAAAGCGAGATTTCGACACGCAGGCTCATAACCTGAAGGTCGCAGGTTCAAATCCTGCTCCCGCAACCAAATTCAGCCGCCCTTTGGGGCGGCTTTTTGCTGTTCTGGGCGGACGTGACGGAGACGCAGCCCGGCAACATCCGATTTCGAAATTCTCAGTCCTGCATCAACATCTTGAGAAACCGGCCCTCTCGCAATAGCATGAGGGCGTATGGTGTGCCTTGGGGGGGCATCACTCGCATTTTCGGGGCCCTCCGGGGAAACGCAAACGCCCAGATTTCGGGCAATTGCAGGGGATGACTTGGTGTTTAAACTTAAAGATTTGTGGAAAACTGTCGCCGGCGCGACAGTTGTCGCGGTGTCGCTGGGCTCGGCTCCGCATGCCGAAGCGACGGATCTCGAGTCGGCTGACGGTGCGCTGCTCGAGGCGCAGTGGCGGGAATATGAGGCCGACCGACCAAAGTCGATCAGGGAAATTCAGCCCTTCCGACGGTCGGCGCATACGCAGGACGAGGATGGCACGGAATACACGCTGACCTCGTTGAACCCGGCGTTCAATACGTGGTTCCTGCTGGATATCAAGACTGTGGCCCGGCATACGAAGACGGTCACCTACCACCTGGAAATGACCGACCCGGAGGAGACCACGGTTTCCCTCCGGACGACGGACACGCCGGCCCTGGTCTTTGAAAACAACGGTGTCGTGGAACGCTGCACCCCGTGGAGCGGCCGCAATTCGGAATTGGACAAGGCGGCCAACTCGGGTCTGCCCTATGCGCCGATCTGTGGTGACCGCGTGTTCGTGCGCAACGAGGTGCGCGGGTCGCGAAGCAACCGTGAAGCAGTGGCAGAGTTTCTGCGCGACAACGTGATCTTTGGCGAAAGCATCGTCGGCATCATCAAGGGGTCGTTCTACGAAGACGCCTACATGGTGTCGGGTGACGTGATCGCGGGCGGCGATTCCGGCGAGGTTGCGGCCTCGCTCGGCAAGGCGAACCTGTCGCAATACCCTGTTTTCCGCGCCTATTTCGGCTTCGAGCTGGATGGTGCCGAAGGCGGGATGCAGGCGGGCAGCTGGTATGCCGTGAAGGACGCGGCCGGCATTTACGCCAGTGCCATGCAGCCCGGAATGATTCACCCGGATATCTTGAACCGGAAGGGCGAGACTCATTGGCTGGATGGCATCGAAAGCCGGGCCGACGTGTACCTGGTGGCTTTCGACCTGTCTCAGTTCGAGCTGGGTTACGAGGTGGGCACCGACCATCCGCGTCTCAACTGGTCGCCGCGGCCGAGCGGTTCGGGCAAGAACTGGCAACTTCCTGGGCCGGACGGGTTCAATACGTCTGCCCCGGTGGTGCGGACCGGCATGTTGAGCCCGTCTTTGACGGACCGGGTGGCGGCGACGTTTGCCGGCGGGTTCAAGCGGGATCACGGTGCCTGGCGGGCCGGTGACAAGGCCTTTACCAACTATGGGCACCATTATGGTTTCCTGGCGAACGGAGTGATCTTCAGCAAGCTTCATCCGGGCCTGTCGACGCTTTTCGTGCTGGATGACGGATCGATCCACATGCGGACCTGGACAGAGGCCGATCGGGAGCTTTTGCCGCGGGTGCGTTTTGCGCGCCAGAACGGTGTGCCGCTGATCGAGAACGGCGTACCGGGCGACCAGGTGACAAGCTGGCTGGGCGGGAACTGGTCAGGTTCGGCCGAGGCTGACCTGCGGACGCTGCGGGGCGGGGCCTGCATGAAAGAGGTGAATGGCCGCAAGTTCCTGATTTACGCCTATTTCTCGACCGCGACGCCTTCGGCGCAGGCGCGGACATTCCAAGCCTATGGCTGCGAGCACGCGATGCTGCTCGACATGAACTCGCAGGAGCACACCTACATGGCGCTCTATACCAACGAAGAGGGGCGCGTTGTGCCGCATCACCTTGTCAACGGCATGTCGGCCGTGGATGCGCGCGGCAGCGACGGCCACCCGATTGCCCGTTTCGTCGGGTTCTCCGACAACCGTGATTTTGTTTACCTGCTTAGAAAGTAAGGACGGGGAGAGAGCATGCTGAGACGTTCGAGGGCCGTTGTTGCGGCCGGACTTCTGGCGATGATCGGGGTGTTGCCCGCTCAGGCGCAGACGCTTCAGGAGAACAACGAGAAGATGTTCCGTGAGATGCAGGCCGCGCGGGGCCTGAGCGGGGCGGAAATGCAGAAGATCCGGTCGATCTTTGCCGGATCGCGGTACATGGGGCAGGGCAACCCGTCGGTGACGCGTCACCCGCTGACCCCGGAGCAACTGGCCGCGAAGCTGGGGCAGGATCCGAAGACCTATTATCGCAATGCCGAGTTCGAGCGGATCTGTGGCGAGCCTTTCATGGCGCCGCTCTACGACCCGGCGACGGAGAGCCCGGCAGATGCCAAGGTTTGTGCCGACATGTTCGAGTATCCCAACGTACCGGGCATGTACCCGGTGACATGGGTGCAGGCGAACGAGGCGGCCGAGCTGTGCTGGGCCGAGGGCAAGCGGATCGGCGATGCGCATGAATGGGAAGGGGCCTCGCACGGGGCGCTGACCCCGCCGGATTATTTCTTCGGGCGCAGCGTTCAGGCCGCGCGGGCGGCGCATAATGCGAAGTATCAGTCCACCGCCCGTTATTCGATCGGGCCGCAGTGGCGCGCGGGTGTTTGCGCGACGGGCAGCTTCAAGAATGCCGGCTGCAACGGCGGCAGCTTTACCGGTTGCGGGTCGAACACCTATCCCGCCGGCAGCTTTCCGGCCTGCAAGAGCCCGCTGGGTGTCTACGACATTGACGGGAACGCGGCCGAGCACATGAACCTGCCGCTGTCGCCTGACGAGATGTCGAGCCGGGGCAGCCGCAAGCTGGGCGTGACCGAGATGAAGGGCAGCTGGTTCATCTGGGATACCGTCCGGGCCCATACGCATTGGAGCCGCTGGCGCGCGCCCTATTGGCATGGCGGCCGGGTGATGGCGTCGAACAGCCACCGGAATTACCATCTTGGCTTCCGTTGCTTCAAGACGGTGAAGTGACGGTTTGTTAACCGGTTAACGAAACGTAAAGGCGCCCCGTGGGGCGCCTTTTTCGTTTGATATCAGGTGAGCCGCGTCAGTTGGACGCCAGGGCTGCCATCCGCAGGCCCGGCCCCGAAATCGGGCCCTCGCTGCTGAGCAGGCCGGCATAGCGCGGATCGGCCATCAGGGTGCGCAGGTCGACCGACTGACCGTTGAGGAAGGCCGTGCGGCTGACCAGACGAACGCCGTGGCTGTAATCGGCATAGCCTGCGCCGTGCACCGTGCTGAGCGGCTGGATCGGTTGACCGTTGCGCTGGTGCCAGCCGTAGATCGCGACGCGACCGCGGTTGGAGGCCAGGCGGGTGGTCAGAACCACGTCTTTCTTGTGGCCCGAGATCAGCGTGCCCGGTGCCGCGCCGGCCGATTGGCGTTGCGCCTCGACGGTGGCGTTGTGGCGCATGAAGTAGTTGGTCGAGGTCATCTGCGGGCCCGGCGACATCGGCCGCGGCGAGAGGCGCAGGTCGGCCTGGCGATAGATCATGTCGACCATGCGGGGGGTCGGCAGGATCATGTTGAATTCTTCCCCGATACGCGTGGCCGCGCGCAGGCCGAGGGGCACGCGCACATAGTCGCGATCGCTGCCCAGGGCGAGGTAATCGGGGGTTACGCAAAGCGTGATCTGGACATTGCTGCCGTCGGCCGCCTTTCCGCTGACATTGACCGGGGCCAGATGGCGGAGGAAGCCGGGCATGTTGCCGCTCAGGATCTCGCGCAGAACGGTCTGGTCGCGCTTGACGCCATCGACGTTCTGGACGCTGGCGAGGACGGATTTCGCGCCACGGGCACTTCCCGAGCGGCGGGGAAGGTCACGCGACAGGCGGCTGGGGCATTTTCCCGAGCTGTTGGAGATACGCGGGGTGGCCGGCGCGGCCGCAGGCGACTCGGGCTGCAGGAGCTCCTGCATCTGCGAGGGCGACAGGCTGGCAAGCCGGAGGTCGGACGTGGCATCTGCCGGCTCGGTGTCGAGCGTCTGCGGCCGCAGTTGCGGGCGCAGGGAGGCTGTGACGATCCCGGGTTCCGTGGGGTCGACCGGGTCGATTTCCAGCGGTTCGGCGATGTCGGTCTCTTCCGGGACAAGCTCGATATCGAGGTCGGGGCCCGAGGCGAGCGGACGCTCGGGCGGGGTGACGGCGGGTTTGCCGATGAAGATGCGAGACAGCGGCGAGAAGAGATCATCGCTCAACGCCGTTTCGGGCGTGGTGAGCGAGGCCATTTTCGGCGCCTCGGGCGCGGTGGCCGGGCGCGCGGCCACGCCGAGTTGCGGGCTGACGCCGAGACCGGCGAGGTCTTCGGGCAGCGGCAGGCTGTCGGTGATTTCGGTGACGATTTCGGGTGCGCTGAGAACCTCGTTGCGCAGCGTGTAGGCGCTGGCAGCGATGGCGGTCATGCCGACGAGATAGGCGCCCACGATGACCGCACCCTTGGGCGCAGCGCGACGGGGCAAGCCGCTCGACATGTCTTTATTCAGCTCGTTTGCAGATTCGGTAATCATGCACTGTCCCTTAGAAGCGATTAATTGATGCTTCAATAAAGTGGTCAACGTTGCTGTCCCGACGCCGCGTCAAACGGCAGGATCCCGCCCATCATAGCAAGGCTTTGCGGCCATTTGCCGGCGCTGGTGTGTTGCTTGTGAATAGCCGGCTTGCGGCGGCTGCATTGTTGCTGCTGCGAGAACAATATGCGCGGCAAAGACCAGTAGCTTTTTGACCGCGGGGCTGGCAATTTGATCGAAAGATACAGGGTGGCCGCGCGTTTGTGGCCGGGGTTGAGAAAAGGACATTGATATGCGGTATTTGAAGCTTGGCCTCGTGGCGGGGATGGCGTTGGCCGGAGGGGTGGCCTTGCCTGCGACGGGGTTCGCTCAGTCTGCCGCGGCCGAGGAGTGCGCCGAGATCGCCGGGGTGCCGGATGCCGGGGCGCCGGTGAGCCGCGAGGCGCTGAACGCCTATTTCAGCACGCTGGGCACCGCCCGCCCGCATTGCGAGGCCGCCGTCATCGGGGCGGAGCCCGACCCGGGTGCCATGTTCCATCTTGCGGTGATCATGCAGCGCGAGGGCGTGCATGAGCGGGCGCTCGAGGTGTTCGGCATGGCGGGCGAAAAGGGCGTTGCCGCGGCGCACACCAAGCTGGGCGATTACTACAATTTCGGGATCGGTCCGGTGCGCGAGGATCACCGGCGGGCGGTGGCCGAATACCAGAAGGCCGTGGATGGCGGCGACGTGCCGGCCATGTCGACGCTGGCGATCATGTACCAGCTTGGCCGGGGCGTGCCGCAGGATTTCGACAGGATGATCGAGCTGCTGACGGCCTCGGCAGATGCGGGGTATCACTTTTCGCAGTTCCGGCTGGCCGAGCTTTACATGAAGCCGCAGAGCATTCCGGGCAGTCTTGCGCGGGAGCTGGACCTGCCCGACCCGATCAAGGCGGCGGAGCTTTACGAGAAGGCCGCAGCACAGGGCAGCGCCGAGGCGCAGAAGGCGCTGAAGGCGTTCTACGAGGGCGACGGGATGTTCGACGACCCCGAGGTCAGGCTGAAATGGGTGCAGAGCGCCGCCGAGAATGGCGATGCGCAGGCGATGAACGAGCTTGGTTTCATGTACGAGCAGGGTGACGGGGTGCCGTATGATCCGGTGCGTGCCGCCGAGCTTTACATTGCCGCGCTGGAGACCGGGAACCTGCGCGTGGATGAGTTGCGGGGCACCGTGAACGGCTATACGCCGCGCTGGGACAGGGAGACCGCCCTGAACTTCCAGACGATCCTGCAGGAACGGGGCCTTTATACAGGCGCGCTCGATGCGATGGTGGGCCGGGGCACGCTGGGGGCCGCGGCGCGGCTGGCGCAGCAGTGATGGTCAGATACTGAGCTTCTTGAAGATCGCCTCGGGGATGTTGCGGATGATCAGCATTACCAGCGCCCAGATGGGTTTGACGTAGATGATGTTGCGCCGCATCCCCGCGGCGCGCACCACCGAGCGGGCGAGCTTGTCGGGGTCGGCGGTCAGCTTTTCGGGCAGGTCCATGCCCTCGGTCATTTTCGTGGCGACGAAGCCGGGTTTGACGGTCATGACGTGCACGCCCTCTTTGGCCAGCCGGTTGCGGAGGCCCGAGAGGAAGGCGGTGAAGCCGGCCTTGGCCGAGCCGTAGACGTAGTTGGTGGCGCGGCCGCGGTCGCCGGCGACGGAACTGATGCCGATGAGCGTGCCGGAGCCGCGGGTCTCGAAGCGATTGGCGAGGAGCGCCAGCAGGTTGGCAGGCCCTTCGAAATTCGAGCGCATCACCAGGCGGGCGGCGGCCATGTCGTGTTCGTTGTCCGACTGCTCGCCCATGTAGCCCACGGCGCAGACCGCGATTTCGGGCAGGGCTGGGAGGCTGTCGAGGAAGGCGTCGTGGCTGTCATAGTCGAGCGCGTCGAGCTCGTGCAGGGTGACGTCGACGCCGTGGCGCAGGGCGATGTCGTTGCGCTCGGTTTCCAGCGTGTCGGCCTTGCGGGCGGCGAGCTGGATCGCATGGCCGTCGGCGGCATAGGCGCGGGCAATGGCCATGCCGATATCGGAGCGTGCGCCGAGGATCAGGACCGCGCCGCCGCTCATAGCCCCAGCCTTTCCGATTGCAGCGAGGCGAAGGCGGTGTCGGCGCCGGTGTCGCGGCGCATGGCGGCGAAGGCGTCGGCGCGGGGGTCGGCCGCGTGCAGGATGTCGGAGGAGAGCCGCGCATCCTTGGCGAGGTAGAACCGCCCGCCGTGGTCGAGCGTGATCCGGTCTAGTTGATCCATGAGCGTAAGCACCTTGTCGGAAACGGGAAAATCGAGCGCCAGCGTGTAGCCGGGCATGGGGAAGGAGAGGCGGCCGCCCTCGGGGCCCAGCTTCTTGAGCACGGCGAGGAAGGAGCCCTGGCCGGCATGGGCGATGGTGCGGAGCAGTTTTTCGAGCCCGGCGCGCGCGGCGTCATCGGGCAGGACGCACTGGAACTGCACGAAGCCGCGGCGGCCATAGATGCGGTTCCAGCCGAGAATGCTGTCGAGCGGGTAGAAATAGGTATCCCACGGCACGTAGGTGGTGCCGGTCTTGCGGGCGTTCAGGCGGTAATAGGCGGCGTTGAAGGCGCTGACCGTCCATTTGTTGAGGGCAAAGCCCGGCAGGTTGAAGGGGATCTTCCTCTTCTTGCGGGGCGGGGGGCCGAAGGGGATCTGGCGGAAGCGCGTGGGCAGGCGGTCGAGCGGGGCGTGTTCGCCGAGCATGATGATCGAACGGCCGAGCGCGTCGCCGGTGCTGAGGCAGTCGATCCAGGCGACGGAGTAGGGCGCATCCTGGGCGGCCTCGAACGCCTCCATCGCGGCGGCGAGGTTGGGCGCCGCCTGCGCCCGCTGGCGGATCCAGCCGGTTTCGACCCGGCGCAGACGGAGGGCCATACGAAGGATCACGCCGGTCAGGCCCATGCCGCCGACCGTCCAGTCGAAGAGATCGGCGTTCTCGTTGCGTGACGCACGGGTGACGGTGCCATCCGGCCCCATGAGATCGAGCCAGTCGATGTAATTGCCGAAGCCGCCGTCGATATGGTGGTTCTTGCCGTGCACATCCGCGGCCGCCATGCCGCCCAGCGTGACGTATTTCGTGCCGGGCGTGACCGCCGGGAACCAGCCGCGCGGCAGGAAGGCGTCAATCACGTCGCCCAGCATCACGCCGGCCTCGGCCGTGAGCTGGCCCGTGACCTCGTCGAAGGCGATGATGCGGTTGAAATGGCGCATCGAGACGGTGTTGTCTTCGTTCAGCGCGCTGTCGCCATAGGCCCGGCCGTTGCCGCGGGCGATGAGCGGGCCGGAGGTGCGCGCCTCGGCCAGTGCGTCGGGTGTGCGCGGGGCGGTGACCGTGCAGTCGGTCACCGGGTAGCGGCCCCAGCCGCCGAGCTTCATTCCGCGGCCTCCGCCCTGTGCCGTGGGGCGAAGACGAAGCGTTTGTCGAGCTGGTACTTGGTGACATAGCCGATGGTCAGGCCGATGACCGCGCCGAGTTCGCGCATGGCGTCGGTGTGCCAGAGCCACCAGAACAGGGTTTCCGTGCCCCAGAAGATGGCCGTGGTGACCAGCCCCATCGTGGTGTAGAGCGCGAATTTCCGGCCGTGATTGGCGAGCCCGCCTTCGACGTCGTAGAAGATCCAGCGCTTGTCGAGCACGTATTTCACCACCAGCCCGGTGAGCGTTCCGGCCGCGATGGCCACGGCAAGACCGAGGCCCGGCATGGGCCAGCCGATGCCGAGGACGAGGCGCTGGGTGGCGAGGTTCACAAGCACCGCGATCACCGCGAACCCGGCATAGCGCAGGATGAGGGCCGCGCGGCTCAAAGCACCGAGGCCGCGACGGCGAAGGCCACGACGAGCAGGATGCAGACAAGGCTGGTGCGGTCGCGGATGGCGTAGACGATGGGGTCATCCTCCATCTTGCCGCGATGGGTGACCAGCACGACCCGGCTGATCCAGTACATCAGCACGAGGCAGATGCCCCAGAGGATCCAGGGCGCGGTATAGAGTTCCTGCACGGCGAAGGTGTTGATGTAGAGCGCGAGGACCAGCACCGAGATATAGCCCGAGGCCGTGGTCATCTGTGAGATGAGGGGCGCGTCATCGACGTAATAGCCGCGCCGCTTGGCCGTTCCGATCCCCCGTTTTTCGAGGTCGACCAGTTCGGCCAGCCGCTTGACCGCGGCCAGGGCGAAGAAGAAGAACATCGAAAAGGCCAGCAGCCACACCGTCAGGTCGAGGCCGGTGGCGACGCTGCCGGCGATGATACGCAGGGTGTAGAGGCCCGCAAGGGTGCCGATATCGGCGACCGCGCGTTGTTTGAGCCAGGTCGAGTAGATCGTTGTCAGCACGAAATACCCGAAGATCACACCCAGCAGCGCCGGCCCGCCGAGCATCGCGACCAACAGCCCGGCGAGCAGCAGCAGCGGCACCATCATCGTGCCATGGGCGATCGGCACGCGGCCCGCGGCGAGGGGGCGTTTGCATTTGCGGGGGTGGGCGCGATCGGCGCGCAGGTCCATCAGGTCGTTGAGGACATAACCGCTGGAACTGACGAGGCTGAAGGCGATGAAGGCCAGGATGGCGTGGATCACGTGCATCCCGGTGAAGGACTGGGCCGCGAAGAGGGGCACGAAGACGAGCACGTTCTTAAGCCACTGGTGCGGGCGGAGGGCCGCGAGATAGCCGGGTTTCACGCCGCTTGCGAGGTGTTCGCTTTCGTTGCCGAGGGCCGTGACCTGCCGTTGCAATGCCGGAGGGGCGTCGACCGAGATGGCCTTGGCGGCGGCTTTCCAGACGGGGAGGTCGGCCTTGCTGTCGCCGATATAGGCAAAGCCCTGCGGGCCGAACCGCTCTTCGAGGAAGCGGGCCTTGGCCTCGCCCTTGAGGTTGTGTTCGCCATCGGAGCCGTGCGCCTCGTCGAACAGCCCGAGATGGGTGGCGATGGACGTGGCGATGCTCTGGTCGGCGGCGGTGACAAGGACGGCCTGCCCGCCGGCTTCGCGCCAGTCGCGGATGTAGTCGAGCACGACCTGGTTGTAGGGAAGGTGTTCGGGTTCGAGCACCGTGCGGCCCGCCATGGAGCGTTTGAGCGCCGCGCGGCCGTTGGTGAGGGCGGAGAGGGCCGACAGGGCAGTGCCCCAGTCTTCCGACATGCCGGCCCAGAAGGTTTCATACAGCGAGTCGGATCGGATCAGCGTTCCGTCGAGGTCCACCACGAGGACCGGCATCTCGTCCCGCCTGTCTTTGGCTGTCATCCCGATTTTTTGCCCGCATAGTAATGTTTTGCGGGACCCTAGCACGCGGGCTTTCGCCACGGAAGGCGGGACCGGTGGCAAAGGGGGGAACCGTTGGAAAAATGCGCCATTGGCGGGGCGGGTCGAAACGGGCAGACTTGGGAAAAAGAAGGGAGCAGCGGATATGGCCGATCTTGAGACACGCATCGCGCAGGGGCGCGGGGACGAACCGGCGGACAAGGTGTTGCGCGGGGGCGAGGTGTTCGACCTGGTGACCGGGACGCGCGTGAAGGGCGACGTGGCGATCTGTGGCGACCGGATTGTCGGGATCGGCGAGGATTACGAGGGGCACGAGGTGATCGACGTCAGTGGCCTGGTACTGGTGCCGGGGTTCATCGACACGCATCTGCATATCGAAAGCTCGCTGGTGACGCCGTTCGAGTTCGACCGCTGCGTTGCGCCGCGGGGGGTGACCACGGCGATCTGCGACCCGCACGAGATTGCCAACGTGATCGGGCCGGATGGCATCCGGTATTTCCAGCAGGCCAGCGAACGGACGGTGATGGATATCCGGGTGCAGTTGTCGTCCTGCGTGCCGTCGACGGATATGGAGACCGCCGGTGCGCAGATCGAGGCTGAGGACCTGGCGCCGCTGATGGGGCATCCGTCGGGGATCGGGCTGGCGGAGTTCATGAATTATCCGGGCGTCATTCATCGTGACCCGGGGGCGATGGCCAAGCTGCACCTCTTCGAGGGCGGGCATGTGGATGGGCATTGCCCGCTCTTGTCGGGCCGGGATCTGAATGCCTATTGCGCGGCCGGCATCCGGACGGAGCATGAGGCGACCAGCGCCGAGGAGGCGCTGGAGAAGCTGCGCAAGGGGATGCGGGTGCTGATAAGGGAAGGGTCGGTCAGCAAGGATCTGCATGCGTTGCAGCCGGTTCTGACGGAGGTGACCGCGCCTTACATGTGCCTGTGCACCGATGACCGGAACCCCTTGGATATCGCCGAGCACGGGCATCTCGATTACATGATCCGCGAGCTGATCCGGCTGGGCTGTTCGCCGCTGGCGGCCTACCGGGCGGCGTCGCTTTCCGGGGCGGAGGCGTTCGGGCTGAAGGATCGGGGGCTGGTGGCTCCGGGGTATCGGGCGGATATCGTGGCGCTGGGCTCGCTCGAGGCCTGCGATGCGCGGCTGGTGCTGTGTGGCGGCGTGGTGGCGGATGATGCGGCCTTTGCGGCGCGCGAGGAGATCGCGCCGGTGGGGCGCGGGTCGGTCAATGCGCCGAAGGTGCGGGCCGAGGACTTTCGGGCGACCGGAAACCGCGAAGACACGGATGTGATTGGAATCCTTGAAGGAAAGATCCTGACGGAGCATCTGCACGAGGCTATTGCCATTGCCGATGGCGACAAGCGGCCCGATGCCGCCCGTGATTTGGCGCGGATCGCGGTGGTCGAGCGGCATGGCAAGAACGGCAACATTGCCACGGGCTTTGTCAGGGGGTTCGAGCTGAAGAAAGGGGCCATCGCCTCGACCGTCTGTCATGACCATCACAACATCGTCTGCGTGGGCATGGATTATGGTGACATGGCGCTGGCCGCGAACCGGCTGAGCGAGCTGGAAGGCGGGTTCGTGGTGACGTGTGGGGGCGAGGTGCTGGCCGAACTGGCTCTGCCGGTGGCGGGGTTGATGAGCCTCGAGCCGTTCGAGGACGTGCGCGACCGGCTTGTCGAGCTTCGCGACGCGGCCAAGAGCCTTGGCGTGACCTTAACAGAACCTTTCCTGCAGCTTGCGTTTCTGGCGCTGCCGGTGATTCCCGCCCTTAAGATCACCGACCGGGGGATGGTCGACGTGACGAAGTTCGAGATCATCGCATAGGGGGTATCGGCGCAAAGCATGGAGAACGGGTTAATGCGGGGGACCGGCGTGGTGGGTTGGCACCCACCCTACGCAACGTCGGCGCCATACCACATCCGTTCCGGCCCACCGGAGGCCCGGGGTCAAGCCCGGGGCGTGAGGTCATGATCGCCCCGAATTTCGTAGGGTGGGTGCCAACCCACCGCCCGGACCGCTTCTCAGAATGCCTTGAAGGTCAGGGTCGTCTCTGTCCGCTCGATGCCTTCGATGTCGAGCAGGTGCTCGTTGATGTAGTGGCCCACATCCTCCGGTTCGGGGACGTAGAGCTTGAGCAGCAGGTCGAAGGGCCCCGAGGTCGAGTAGAGCTCGGAATGGATTTCGCGCAGGGCGATCTCCTCGGCCACGCGATAGGACGTGCCCGGCTTGCAGCGGATGTTCACGAAGACGCAGCGCATGTGGTCACCTCCGGTGTGTCTGTTTCAGTTAAACGCAAATCGGCGGGAAAGAAAACGGGCGGGCTCAGATCGTCATGTGCCGCGCCCGGGCGCCGCGTTCGATGGCGGCGGCATGGAGGCGGTCGAGATCGAGCTCGAAGCGGATTTCCTCGAGCAGGCGCAGCTCGCTTTCCGTCAGGGCGCCATCGGCGGCGGCCACGTCGCAGGACAGCGCATAGGCGGTTTCGAACAGCCGCTCGGGCAGGTTGTCGCGAATGAGGCCAAAGAGCGCGTCGAGCCCGTCTTCCTCGGAGAACAGCTCGAACACCATCTGCGACATGAGCTTCATCCGGTCGAGATCGTAGGTGGCGAAGATCGGCAGGTTGTTCACGAGCGCTTCGATCGTCACCAGCTCGGCGGTGCGGATATCCTCGTCGGAGGCCGACACCGCGATCATCACAGCGACGAGGCAATCCTGCGGGGTGAGGGGATGAGGAATTTGCTGTGACACGGGCTGTCCTTTCCGGGGTCTTGTTGCGGCGCAGAATATTGACTGTCTCCGCTGGCGGCAATAGGAAGCCGAGCGACTTTCGCGTATAGGCATACGCGACGCTTATGAACCGGAGATTCCCAATGTCAGAGATGCGCGACGCCGCCCTCTCATCGAAAGCCTGGCCTTTTGAAGAAGCGCGCCGCGTTCTCAAACGGTATGAAAAGGCACCGCCCGAGAAGGGGTACGTGCTGTTCGAGACGGGCTATGGCCCGAGCGGGCTGCCGCATATCGGTACGTTCGGCGAGGTGCTGCGCACGACGATGATCCGGCGGGCGTTCGAGTTGATCTCGGACATCCCGACCAAGCTGATCTGTTTTTCGGATGACCTTGACGGGATGCGCAAGGTGCCGGGCAACGTGCCGAACCAGGAGATGCTGAAGGAGCATCTTCAGAAGCCGCTCACATCGGTGCCCGATCCGTTCGGCACGCATGACAGTTTCGGCGATCACAACAACGCCATGCTGCGGCGGTTCCTCGACACGTTCGGGTTCGAGTACGAGTTCATTTCGGCCACCGAGTTCTACAATTCGGGCCGGTTCGACGAGGTGCTGCTGCGCGCCGCCGAGCGGTATGACGACGTGATGAAGGTGATGCTGAAGAGCCTGCGCGAGGAGCGGCAGCAGACCTATTCGATCTTCCTGCCGCTGCATCCCGAGACCGGCCGCGTGCTTTACGTGCCGATGAAGGAGGTGAACGCCAAGGACGGCACGATCACCTTCGACGACGAGGACGGGAAGGAATGGACCCTGCCGGTGACCGGCGGCAACGTGAAGCTACAGTGGAAACCCGATTTCGGCGCGCGCTGGGCGGCGCTGGGGGTCGATTTCGAGATGTATGGCAAGGACCATTCGACCAACACGCCGATCTATGACCGGATCTGCGAGATCCTCGGCTGGAAGGCGCCGGAGCATTTCACCTACGAGCTGTTCCTCGACGATAACGGGCAGAAGATCTCCAAGTCGTCGGGCAATGGCATCTCGATCGACGAATGGCTGAGCTATGCCTCGACCGAGAGCCTGTCGTATTTCATGTACCAGAAGCCCAAGACGGCGAAGCGGCTGTATTTCGACGTGATCCCGCGGGCGGTGGACGAGTATCACCAGCAGCTGCGCGCCTATCCGGGACAGGATGCGGCGCAGCAGGTGGCGAACCCGGTCTATCACATCCACAACGGCGACGTACCGGAAAGCCGGATGGTGGTGCCCTTCGCGATGCTGCTGAACCTCGCCTCGGTCGCGTCGGCACATGACAAGGATCAGCTCTGGGGCTTCATCCGCCGCTACGCGCCCGATGCCAGCCCCGAGACGCACCCGGACCTCGATGCGGCCGCGGGCTTCGCGGTGAAGTATTACGAGGATTTCGTGGCGCCGGCGAAGACCTACCGCGCGCCGACGGAGGCCGAACGCGAGGCGCTGGTCGAACTGCGTGATCAGCTTGCCGCCTATGACGGGCCGGTCGAGGACGAGGCGCTGCAATCGGTGGTCTATGCCGTCGGGCGCGACCGGTTCGACCCGCTGCGCGACTGGTTCAAGGCGATCTACGAGGTGCTTCTGGGGGCGTCCCAGGGTCCGCGTTTCGGCGGGTTCATCGCGCTCTATGGCGTCGATGAGACCGTGACGCTGATCGACGACGCGCTGGCGGGCAAGTTCGTCTGATCCCGCTGGCGGAGGCGTCCGGCCGGTCTGTCGGATGCCTCCGGCGGGAGTATTTTTGGCAAGATGAAGGGCGGGCGCGTGCCTGCTTCTTCTTGGGGATAAGTATCCCGGGGGTCGTCATTGTCGCGCCATTGGTCCGAGAGACAATGGCGACGGGGCTGGCCCCCAATCAGACGGACATGGCGAGCACGCGGCTGATTTCGGTGAGGGAACGGCCGGATTGCTCCATCCAGGTGTTGAAGGCCGCCTGGACCGCTTTCATCGCGGTTTTCGAGCTGGGCTGCTTGTCGATGATCCCTTCCGCCACGAGGCGGGCCACCACGTCGCGGGACATGATATAGCTGTCGCGGCCCATGAAGCGCATGGCGTATTGCCCGGCATTGCCGCCGAGATGGGAGCCGCGTTTCTTGAGCATGTCGAGGAGGGCTGCGTAATCCTCAGACGGCCAGCCGCCCAGCACGCGGCCCGCCCCGCCCTCGTCGCGGAGGTCAAGCAGGAAGGCGGCATTGTCGCGGACCGTGGCGATCTTGATGGGGTTGCGGACGATGCTTTTGTCGTCGACGAGGGCGTCGAATTTGTCGTCGTCCATGAAGGCGCAGCGGCCCACGTCGAACCCGTCGAAGGCGGTTTCGAACCCCGCCCACTTGTTTTCGATGACCTTCCAGTTGAAGCCGGCCTGGAAGATCGACTTGGTGAACTGGGCGAGCCAGCGATCTTCGGGGATGGCGGCCAGTTCGGCGGGTGTCCTGGGCGTTTCGAGCAGCGCCTCGAGCGCGTCGGGCCCACCTTTCCGTTCGGCGGCGATGGTGAAAATCTCGTCGAAGCTGCGCATGGGCTTTTCCCCCTCGTTGACGTGGAGTTTGCCGCCGGACTAGAACAGGGGCAACTGACAATACCCGGCACGAACCGGATAAAGGAGGCAGGCATGACACGTTGGATTATCCTTGGGCTGTTGGGGGGCGTGGCCGTGGCCTGTGCCGCGCCGTCGATGCCGCAGCCGTCGGAAGGGCAGGCGCTTTACATGGAAAACTGCGTGCAGTGTCACGGGGTGTCGGGCAAGGGCGACGGGCCGTGGGCCAGCACCTATGACCCGCGGCCGGCGGACCTGACCCGACTGGACCGGAACGGCCAGTTTCCCACCGCCCATGTGTTGAGCGTGATCGACGGGTATGAGCGCGCCGCGCAGCCCGGGCAGGACATGCCGGAATTCGGCCTGCTGCTGGAAGGGGAGACGGTGCCGGTGGACACGGGCGACGGGGTGCTGACGCCGACTCCGCGGCCGCTGGCGGCGCTGATGGTCTACCTGGAGAGCATCCAGGACGAGGGCTAACGCGGCGAGGTGCCGATCACGTTGAAGATGTCGCGGCTGAGGCGCCAGGTTGCGCCTTCGCGGGCCCAGACATGCAGGTAGCGGCCATGGATGCGCTGGGCGCCGGCCTCGACCATGGTTTCGCCGATCTCGATCGCGGTGTCGGGCCCGTGCTGGCGGATTTCGAGAATGTCGAGTTGCAGCCCGCCAACGCCGGCTTGGAAGGCCTGGGCGTAATGGGCGGTGATGGCGGCGCGGCCGACCACGTTGCCTGAGCGGGGCGGGAAGAGGGCGGCGTTCTCGGTGTAGAAGCCCGCCACCGCCTCGGCGTTGCCGGCGTTGAAGGCGGCCTGGAAGGCCTGCATCCGGGCCACGATCGGGTTGTCCTGGGCCGTGGCCGGAAGGCTGAAGAGCAGCAGGATCAGGGCCGGAAGGATGTGCTTCATCGGGGTCTCCTTTTGCCCGTGGCGGTCAGCGGCAGATGTTCTCGATTTCCGCGTCTTTCCAGGGGATTCGCACCTTTTCGGGGATATGCAGCTTGCCCATCGGGAAGGCGCCGCGGAGCATGGAGGCCATGCGCTTGGTGCGGGGCGCTTCGGGGTCGAGCGTGGCGCAGCAGACGTATTCCTCGACGATGGAGGCCTGTTGCTCGAAACCGTAGTCGAGGAAGTCGGCGCTGGTGGCGATGTCGAAGAGGTAGGGGTCGTCGGAGCGGGAGTGTTCGGAGGCGGAGCGGAGGGGGGTGTAGCCCGTTTGCGCGCGGTTCTGCCATTGCCAGACATGGGTGATCTCGTGGGCGAAGAGCATGGCGTTCACGAGGTTCATCCGCTCGGGGTAGTCGGGGAAGTAATCGTCGTCGTACCAGTCGCGCGAAAAGAACACGTTGTTGAAGAGAACGAAGGCCGCCGGGGAGACGGTGACGGTCTTGCTCGTGGGCTCGGGCAGGATGCGCTCGCGGCAGGTCAGGCGGGGCCTTTTCTGCCGTAAATACGTGGTCTTGCCGATCAGGGCGCCGTTGTTGAAGCGGATGCGGGAGACCTGGAGTGAGTCGCCGTGCATCTGCTTGGCAAAGCTCTTTTCCGCCGGCGTCAGGGGACGGCCGCAGGAGAGGAGGAGGAGACAGGAGAGGAGGATGAACCAACGCATGGGCGGACGTTAGCAAGGGTTTAACGAGGCGGGTAGGGGGAAGATTCCGGGCCGGTGCGTTGAGGGCAGGCGAATCAGGGTTAATGGGCCGGTTTTGCTGGGAAATCGGCGTTCGGTATCGCGTCGGTATAACGTCGGTATTACGTCGGTGTTTTGGACGGTGCCGGGCCGGGTTAACGCGGCGCGCGGTGGGTGGCCGCGCGCAACGGGGCCGTTCGGGCGGCGGCGGTCAGTCTTCTTCGGGGTAGGTCGCCTCGCATTGGCGGGTGCCGGCCGCGGCCCGGGCGCGGGCGGCGGGGAGGGCGGCCTCGTACTCGGCGAGGTTGCGGGCCTCGCGGGCGCGGTTGATGGGCACGCGGTAGGTCTCGGTTTCGAAGACGGTGTCGCGGCAGGTGTAGGGGATGGGCTTCATCGTGGCCGGGTCGCGCGCGTAGCAGATGCCGAAGACGGTGCGGGGGACGGTGCGCCGCTCGATGCGATAGCCGCGGCGGAGGGCCTCCCGGGTTTCCTTGATGTCGTGCTCGAGCGTGCGGAACTCGCCGGTGGCGCGGTAGATGCAGGACTGGCGCGGGGAACAGGCGGCGGTGACGGCGAGGAGGACGAGGAGGAGGGGGAGCTTGGGGAGGGGCATGGGAGTTGGGGCATTGGGGAGCGGGATAGGAGATATGTGACGCCCGGAGAGGGGGTATTCAAGGGTTGAGGAGGTGTGAGCCGCGCGAGGGCCAGACCGTGGGGTGGCGATCCGACGGGAATGTGGGGCACTTTATGGTGCCGTGTCAGGACGACCTAAAGGCGGAGTGCGCACGTCGATCAATCGCCAGCCCGGGGGCGGTCTCTCTCTCGGGGATTGCGGGGCAATTGCCGAGAGGGCAGCGGGCGATCGCGCGGCGGCGCGCCCTTGGCGCGCCTTGATTCCGCGCGGTGGCAGTGTTGAGATGGTGCGTCCGTGTGGGTGGCGCAGGTGGGTTGGCACCCACCCTACGGCAGGGGGCGCCTGGCTCAGTAATCCTTCTCGTAGAAGATCCCGAGGCCGGTGTCGCCGGTGCTGCTGGCGCTGCCCTTGACCGTGACCGAGGAGGAGAGGTCGAGGTTGAGGTTGACCTCGTTGTTGCCGTCGCTGTCGGCGGTGAACTCGGAGTAGATGTTCTCGGAGATATAGGTGCCCGCGCTGAACTGGGTGGCGCCGGAGTCGGTGGTGGTGACGTCGAAATCGCTGAGCCCGAGCGCGCCGCGCAGGCGCCCCGTCAGCCCGCCCGAGCCGCGCCCCGAGAGGGTGGCGACCGCGCTCACCAGCTGGGCCGCCTGGAAGGCCGACATGGAGGTGAAGCTGCGCCCGAAGAGGAGCTGGGCGAGGATTTCCTCCTGCGGGAGGTCGGGGGAGGAGGTGAAGCTGACCGAGGGGTTGGAGGCGAGACCTTCGAGGATGATGTCGATGGTCATGTCGTCGGATTCGGTACGGGCGACGAAGCGCACGTAGGGGTCGAGCGCGCCGCGCAGGTCGATCAGGCCCTCGGTGAGGTCGAGGCGCTTGGTGAGGATGTCCATCCGGCCGCGGATCAGCTCGAACGTGCCGCTGGCGTTGACGTTGGCGGTGGTGCCGCCGAGGCGGATGGCGCCGCCCAGTTCGGCGTCGAGGCCGCGGCCGCGGACGAAGACCTGGTTCGGTGCGTTGATCACGAGGTCGAGGGGGAAGGCGGCGGCAGGGCCGCTGCGGCCGCCGGTTTCGACCATGCCGGCGCGGCGGCGGGTGCGGTTGACCGCGGCGGGTTCGTTGACGTGACGCAGGTCGGGGATGGTGCCGGGGGCGGAGCTGCCGCCGGAGGGGACCTGGATCTCGGTGCGGCCGAGCATGACCGCGCCGCCGATGCGCGCCCCGCCGGTGAGCGGCCCGTTGAGGGTGATGCGGCCGTCGACGGTGGTTTCGAACAGCGAGGGGTCGATGACGCGGAGGCCGTTGAGGCGGGTTTCGAGCTGGGCGTTGAAGGGGGCGGAGAGGGTGACGGGCCCGGTGACGCGGAAATTGCCGCCGGTGCCGGTGTTGCCGGTGATGTCAGCCGTGGCGCGGCCGCCGGAGAGGTTGACGGTGCCGGTGAGCCCTTCGATGGCCGTGGCGAGCCCGGGGAGGGAGACGCGGGCGTTGTTGATGGAGGCCTGGCCGGAGAGGGCCTGGAGGCTGGGCCGGCCCTCGACGCGGAGGTCGAAGCGGGCTGGGCCTTCGATCGAGCGGGGCTGGATGAAGCTGTTGGCGAGTGCCAGGGGGGCGTTGCCGTTGATCGACAGCGAGACGGTCTGGCCGAGGTCGTTGATCCGGCCGGCGATCCGGGCGCCGACGCCGCCGGGCCCGTTGAAGTCGAGGTTGACGTCGAGGTCTTCGCCGCGGCTGTCGAGGATGGTCACGCGGCCGTCGAGCGTGGCCGGGCCGTTGATGCCGGGCGCCAGCAGGCCGAGGTCGGCGAGGCGGGCGGAGATGGTGACGGGCTCGCCCGGGGCCGCGCTGGAGGCGGAGGCCGAGAGGCGGGCGGCGGTGAGTTCGAGGGTTTCGACGAAGGGGGTGCTGTCGCCGTAGGCGAGCTTCGTGTCGAGGGTGATGTCGGAGCCGAGGATGCGGTCGATCTCGGCGATGCCGGAGCGGAAGCCCGTGGCGTCGAGCGAGATTTCGGCGTCGGCGCTGCGGCCGCGGATCTTGCCGGAGCCGGCGACGTCGAGGTCGATGGTGCCGGTGAGGGGCTGGCCCACGAGGCCGGCGAGGCGGGAGAGGTCCTGCGCGTCGAGCGAGAGCTGGCCGTTGACGGGGAGGTCGGGGTTGCCGGTGCCGATGGTGCCCTCGGTCGAGAGGCGGGCGTCGAGCGCGTCGAGGGAGAGGCGGGAGATGGTGACCTGGCCGTCATCGGCCTGCCATGTCAGCCCCGTGTCGATGTTGGCGGGGCCCGAGAGGGTGGGCTCGACGCGGCCAAGATTGTCGAGCCGGGCCTTGAGGGCGAGGGAGGCGGTTTCGGGCTGGAGTTGCGCGTCGGCCTCGGCGGTGAGCGCGTCGCTGTCGATGTACAGGCGGTCGACGGCGGTGCCGTCTTCGGTGCGGCTGGTTTCGATTTCGACGCGGGCCTCGCCGCGCAGGATGGGGTCGAGCCGGTCGATGCCGGTTTCGAGGTCTTGCGAGGTGGCGGTGAGGTCGATTTCGAAGCGGTCGCCGAGGAGGGCTTCAACCTGGGCGATGATGGCTTCGACGCCTCGGGCCTCGGGGTCGGCCTGGGTGTCGCCGCCAGATTTGCGGATGGTGCCGGTGCCGGTGACGCTGAGGTCGACGGCGCCGTCGAGGGGGCGGTCGGCGAGGTCGGCGAGGCGGGAGAGGTCGGCGGCCTGCAGGGTGAGGCGGCCGTCGAAGGGGAGGGTGTCGTTCTCGATATTCGCGCTGCCCTCGGCGGTGAGGGTGGCGTCGACTGCTTCGAGGAGGAGGCGGGAGACGGTGACCTGCCCGTCGGCCTGCCAGCCCATGGCGGTGTCGATGGTGGCGGGGCCGGAGACGCGGGAGTCGACGAGAGCGATGTCCTGTACCGCGCCCTTGAGGGTGAGCGCGCCGCTTTCGGCGCTGAGGCGGGCCTCGGCTTCGGCATCGACGGAGGGGTTGTCGATGACGAGGCGGTCGATGAAGGTACCCTCTTCGGTGCGGCGGGCGGCGATGTCGAGGGTGGAGCGGCCGCGCAGGAGCGGGTCGAGCCGCTCGGTGCCGGTTTCGAGATCTTGCGTGGCGGCGGAGAGGTCGATGTCGAAGGCGCCGCCGAGGAGGGTGCCCTCGCCTTCCACCTTGAGGTTGGCGGAGCCGGCAAGGTCGCGCCCGGCCACGCCGGCGAAGCGGCGGAGGTCGTCGGCTTGCAGGGTGGCGGTGCCGGAGACGGGGAAGCCGTCGGACAGGCCGTCGAGTTCGCCGTTGGCGGTGAGGGTGGCGTCGCCGCTGGCAACCTCGAGGGTTTCGACCTGCACCGGCGTGTCGGGGCGGTAGGTGAGGCGCAGCGTGCCCCCGGGGGCGGCGCCGATGGCGCGGGCAAGGTTTTCGTTCTCGTGGTCGACGTCTTCGGCTGTGAAGTCGAGATCGGCGGTGAGGCTTTGCGCGTCGCCGCGGGTGATGGTGCCGGTGCCGTCGATCGTGGCGCTGCCGACGGTGAGCCCGTCGCGTTCGAGCCCGTCGACCGAGATGTCGGCGCGCCAGGCATCGCCTTCGGAGGCGTTGTAGCGGGCGACGATCCGGCCCGACGAGATGGAGGTGGCCGGTTCGGAGATCGGCAGGCGCAGGCGGCCTTCGCCGGCGACGCGGCCGTCGAGGTTGAATTCGCGCGGCCAGCCCTCGGGGTCGAGGGCGAGGTTGCCGGTGAGTTCCATGCCGCCGGCGTCGAGCGAGAGCGTGTCGAGGTTCAGGCTGCCATCGGCATAGGTCTGGCCGGAGACGCGCAGCGAGGCGTTTTCACCGAAGAACGGGTGCAGGTCGGGGGTGAAGAGCTGGCGGAGGTCGCCGGAGAGATCGGTGGAGAAGGCATAGCCGGCTTCTTCGTTGTCGGCGTCGAGGGCGCCGATCTGCAGCGCGCCGCCGAACCGGCGGGTACCGTCGGAGGAAAGGGCGATCTGGGCTTCGAAATCGGAGAGCGGCGCCTCGCCCTGCACCTGGAGGCGCATGGCGGGTTCGCCGGGGACGTTGAGGAGGTTGGAGACCATGCCGCCTTCGCCCTCGTCGAAGTCGAGATCGATGGCGAGGACGCGGCTTTCGTTGTCGAAGGCGGCGTCGAGGGTGATCTGGTCGGGCCGGTCGGTGCGTTCGATGGCGAGCTGGGCGGTGCCGGCGCCATCGGCGAGCTGGATGGTGGCCTCGACCGACATGGTGGCGGCCTCGCCCAGGATCGGGGCGCCGAGGCGGACCTCTTCGGCCTTGAGCTCGTCGATGGAGACGGAGACGGGCAGTTCGGGGAGGGCGAAGGCCTTGGCCTCGGAATCCTCGGGCGTGACGTCCTCGCCGCCTTCGGGGAGGCGGGCGATGTCGATGACGGCGGCGGAGAGTTCAGTGACGTCGACCTCGCCGCGCAGGAGCGCGGCGCGGGACCAGACGAGCGTGGCGTCTTCCATGGTCAGCCAGACGCCGTCTTCGTCGGAGATGGTCATCCGGTCGAGCGTGGCGTTCGACGAGAGCGCGCCGCGGAAGCCGGTGATGGTGACCGAGCGGCCGGCGCCCGAGAGCGCCTCTTCGATCCAGCCTTCGAGGTAGGTCTTGTCGGCTTCGTTTTCTTCCTGTGCCGCGGCGGGCAGGGCGGTGAGGGTGACGAGCGCGATGAGGCGGAGGAGGCGCATCAGAATGCCTGTCCTATCCCGATATAGAGTTCGACATTTTCGCCGGCATTGCTGCCGAGCGGGGTGGCGAGGTCGACGCGGATGGGGCCGAGGCCGGTGTCGTAGCGGACGCCGACGCCGGCGCCGTAATGCGACGAGCCGTTGTCCCAGAAACTGTCGCGGCCGACGAAGCCGGCGTCGGCGAAGCCCACGACCGACCACTTGTCTTTCACCCGGGCGCGGAGTTCGGCCGAGACGGCGGCGAAGGAGCGGCCGCCGATGCGCAAGCCGGGGCCGAGATTGACGGCGAGATCCTTGTAGGACTGGCCGCGCACGGTTCCCGCGCCGCCGGAGTAGAACAGCATGTCGGGCGGCACCTGGGCGATGCCGGCGCCGCTGACCGAGCCGAACTGGGCGCGGGTGGCGAAGGTGAGGCCGTCGGTCTTGCCGAAGGTGAGGTACTGGCGGGCGTCGAAATAGAGCCGGGCGCCGAGGCTGTCATTGTCGAGGCCGACGAAGGGGGTCAGCTCGAGATTGGCGTAGACGCCTTTCTTGGCGTTCAGTTCGACGTCGCGGGTGTCGTATTCGAGGCTGGCGGGCAGGAGGAAATGTTCCAGCGTGCGCGAGCCGAGATCGTCGTTGATGTCGGTGAACTGGTAGGCGACGCCGATCTCGCCCGTCAGCTCGTCGGAGAAGCGGTGCAGGAAGCCGCCGCCGACGCGGATGCTGCGTTCGCGGAAGTCGGGCTCGTCGAGTTCCTGCGCGCGGGCGCTGAGGTAGAGGTCGGTGTCGGGGTTGAAGGTGGCCGGGCGGTCGAAGCGGGTGGAGAAGATGTAATCCATCCCGCCGGAATCGCCGCCGATGCCGCTGACCTCGCCCTCGATGCGGAGGCGTTCGGCGCCGCCGAGCAGGTTGCGGTGGAGCCAGAAGCCCGAGAGGGTGAGCCCTTCGAGCGAGGAGATCTCGGCGCCGAAGCCGAAGCGGCGCGGCTTGGCGTCGGCGAGCGTGGCGTTGATGTCGAGCGTGTTGCCGGGGCCGATGTTCTCGGCGTCTTCCAGCACGACGGAGGAGAAGGCGCCGGTGCGGCGCAGGCGGCGGGAAGCCTTGCGGACCTCTTCGGGGGAATAGACCTTGCCGGTGGGCAGGCCGGCGATATCGCGGATGCGGTCGGGGCGGACGGCGCCCTGGCGGGTGACGACGAGGTCGCCGAAGGTGAGGCGGGGGCCAGGGGCCAGCGTGATCTCGGCCGAGAGGCGGGCGCCGGCGTGGTTGGCGGTGATGCGCTGGTCGGCGATGGCGACCTTGGCGTGGCCGCGGTTGCGCCAGGTTTCGACGGAGGCGTCGACGGCTTCGCCGACGACGGCGGAATAGGCGGTGGCGCCGGGGCGGAAGCCCTCGGGCAGCTCGGTTTCCGGGGCGATCGGCGCGATGCGGGTGGTGGAGAAGCGGAAGAGCGGGCCGGGTTGCACCTGGATCACGATCTGGCGGATCTGGCTGGGGGTGGCGAGCGGCGATATGTCGGCCGCCTCGCGACCGTCGACCTTGATGCTGACCACGCCGCCGTAGCGGCCGACCTCGTAGAGGGCGCCGACCATGCGGGCGTAATCGGCGCGGGCGGCGGCGAGGATGTCCTGGGTGGTGACGCCCTCTTCCTCGACGGTCTTTACGCTGATCGAGGCATCGCGCAGCTGCCCGTCAAGGCCGGTGGCGCTGGCGGGAAGCTGGATGAAGACCTCGGCCGCGCCGGCGATGCGGGCGGTGCCCAGAAGGGCGAGTAAAAGCAGGCTGCTTGCGATGCGGCGGGTTGAAACCAAACGTGAATCTCCACTGTCCGTTTCAATATATCGCAAGTTCTTCCGGGATCGACCACACAATCCTGTTGACGTTGACAAATATGGTATATTTTTTGCCCGCCGCCGGGGTCTTACGCCGGGGAAGGTGTTGTCGTCTCGGTCGTGGGCGATTTCCGGTCGGCGCGGATGAAGAACACGTAATAAAAGACCGGGGCCGCGACGAGGGTCAGGACCGAGGCGAAGGCGAGCCCGCCCATGATGGTGACCGCCATCGACTGGAAGAACGCATCCCATATCAGCGGGATCATGCCGAGGATGGTGGTGGCCGCCGCCAGCACCACGGGCCGGAGACGCGAGACCGAGGCGTTGACGATCGAATCCTTCAGGGTGGTCTCGGGATTGTCGCGGCGGTCGAGGTCGATCTGGTCGACGAGGACGATGCCGTTCTTGATGAGCATCCCCGAGAGCGAGAGCAACCCGAGCAGCGCCGTGAAGGTGAAGGGCATGCCGGTGCCCAGAAGCGCGAGGCTGACGCCGTTGACGGACATCGGCACCAGCAGCCAGATGATGAGCGGCTGGCGGATGGCGTTGAAGAGCAGCACCGAGATGGTGACCATGACGATCAGGCTGAGCGGGAGCTGGCGGCCGAGGCTTTCCTGGGCCTGGGAGGAGCTTTCGAGCTCGCCGCCCCATTCCATCTGGTAGCCGGAGGGGAGTTCCATCTCCTCGATGGTTTGCGTCACCTCGGATTGCACCTGCGCGGCGGTGAGGCCCGGGGCGATGTCGGCGCCGACGGTGATGGTGAGCACGCGGTCGCGGCGTTTCAGGAGGGTGTTCTGCGGGTCGAAGCGCAGGCCGTTGGTCATCTGTTCGAAGGGCATGAAGGCCTGGGCGCTTTCGGAGTAGATGACGAAATCGGTGAGGGCGAGGTCGTCTTCGGGGTCGGCGCGCAGGATGATCGGGATCTGGCGTTCGCCCTCGCGGTAGACGCCGGCCTGTATGCCGTCGGTGGCGAAGCGCAGAATGCCGGTGACGTCGTCACGGTTGATGCCGGCCTCCTGTGCGCGGTCGGTGGCGTAGATCGGGCGCAGGACGAGTTCCTGTTCGCGCCAGTCGATGCGGGGGGCGACGATGTTGTCGGAGGCCGCGGTCAGCCGTTCGGCGGCCCGGTCGGCGAGGTCGCGCAGGACGGCCGGGTCGGAGCCGGAGAAGCGGGCCTCGATCGGGTTGCCGCCGCCGGGGCCGAAGGCGAGGCGCTTGGCGCGGAATTCCCCTTCGGGAAGGGTGGTGGCCATGAAGCCTTCCATCCGGTCGATGAGCGCGGCGATGGTGTCGATGGTTTCGGTCCGGACGATGATGTGGCCGTAGGAGGGGTTCGGGTCTTCGGCCTGGTAGGTGAGCATGAAGCGGATGGCGCCCTGGCCCGCATAGGCGGTGGTGGAGACGACCTCGTCCTGTTGCGAAAGCCAGTCTTCCATGACGCGCAGGTCTTCGGATGTTTCGTGGATCGAGGCGCCCTGTTCGAGCTTGTAGTGGACGAAGAAGAGGGGCGTGTTGCTGTCGGGGAAGAACTGTTGCTTGATCTGGCCGAAGAGCATGAAGCAGATCACGGTGATGGCGACGAGGCCGGGAATGACCAGCCACCAGAGCCGGAGGCAGGCACGCAGGAGGCCTGCATAGGCCCGGAAGATGAAACCGTTGTAGGAGCCCGCTTCGCCTTCGCCGCTGCCGCGCTTGAAGAAGTAGTGGCCGAGCAGCGGCGTGACGGTGAGCGCGAGCAGCCACGAGAGCAGCAGCGATATGCCGATCACCGCGAAGAGCGAGAAGAGGAATTCGCCGGTGGCGTCGGGGCTGAGGCCGATGCCGGCAAAGGCCATGATGCCGATGACGGTGGCGCCCAGGAGGGGGATCTGGGTTTGACCCGCGGCCTCTTCGGCGGCTTCGTGGGAGGATTTGCCGCGCAGCATGGTCATCTGCATGCCTTCCGCGACGACGATGGCGTTGTCGACCAGCATGCCCATGGCGATGATGAGCGCGCCGAGCGAGATGCGTTCCATCTCGATCGAGAAGAGCCCCATGAAGAAGAGCGTGCCGACCACGGTGAGCAGCAGGGTGGACCCCACCACGACCGCCGCGCGCCAGCCCATGAAGAGCGCCAGCACGATGACCACGATGGAGACCGACATGGCGAGGTTGGTGAGGAAGTCGTTGGAGGCCTCCTCGACCACCTCGTGCTGCTGGTAGATCGGGTGGATATCGATGCCCATCGGCAGTTGCGGGCCCAGTTCCGCCAGCTTGGCGTCGGCGCGTTTGCCGACGTCGACGATATTCTCGGAGCTGATGCCGGCGACGCCGACGGTGAAGGCTTCCTGCCCGTTGTGGCGGATCAGGATGTCGGGGTCTTTCTCGCGGGCGCGGTAGACGTCGGAGAAGTCGAAGAGGTTCAGCACCTCGCCGTTGACGCCCACGGTGAGGCCGGCGATTTCGGAGACGGTGTCGCTGCCTTCCGGGCCTTGTATCAGGATGCGGCCGGTTTCGGTGTCGAGCGTGCCGCCCTCGGTGACGCTGTCGGCGTTGGCGATGGCCTGCTGGATGGCGCCGGGGGGCACGTTCTGGTTGGTCGATTGCACCAGGTCGGGTTCGACATAGACCACCTCCTGCGGGACGCCGGAGACATCGACGTCGGCGACGCCGTCGACGGTGAGAAGCTCGCGGCGGAGGAAGCGGGAAAGCTCGTAGATCTCGCGGTCGGAATAGCCCGGGGCGGTGATGGCGTAGTAGATGCCGAAGACGTCGCCGTAGCTGTCGTTGACGAAGGGCTGAGAGGTGCCTTCGGGCAGGCGGGCGTCGCTGACGCGGGTGCGCAGCTTGGTCCATATCTCGGGCAGTTCGTCGCCGCCGTAGATATCCTTCATGTCGACGGTGATGCGCGACAGGCCGGGCTGGTTGACCGAGCGAATCTCGTCGACCTCGCCCATCTTCTGGATCTCGGATTCGAGCGGCTCGGAGACCTCGCGCGAGACCTGCATGGCGCTGGCGCCGGGGTATTGGGTGATGACCACCGCGGTCTTGATGGTGAAGGAGGGATCTTCGAGCCGGCCGACGGTGGCGAACCCCCAGAGGCCGCCCAGCAGACAGGTGAGGACCAGGATCCAGACGTAGATGGGTCGGGCGATGGAGAGGGTGGCGATGTTCATGCCGCGAGCCCCTATTCCGGGAAGCCGGCGAAGCGGGAGACGGTGTCGCCGTCTTTCAGGTCGGCGGCGCCGCTGGCGACGATTTCCTGCCCTTCTTCCAGCCCTTCGGTGACGCGGACATTGCCGGTATTGGTGGGCTCGACGGAGACGGGGGCGCGGGTGACGCTGCCCTGATCGGCGCCTTCCGGGGTGAAGACCATGACATAGGGGGAGCCGTCATTGCCGGTGACGACGGCGGTTTTCGGAATGGTGATGAAGGTGCCCGGCCTGCGCAGCGTGGCCGAGACCTCGACCGAGGAGCCGGGCAGGACGATCAGGTTTTCGGGCGGCTGCATGGCGAGCGTGATGCGGAAGGTCTGGCCGATATCGGAGGTTTCGGCGTTGAATTCGCGCACGGTGAGGGGGAAGCGTTCGTCGGAGGCGGGGAAGGTGGCCCAGAGGTCGAGATCGGGGTCGCGGCCGGCCTGCTGAAAGAGGACTTCCGGCACGTCGATCTCGACGCGGAGTTCGGACATGTCATGCAGGCGGACGACCGGGCTTCCTGCGGCGACGGAGGCGAAATTGGCGACCATGCGGCGGGCGACGAGACCGTCGAAGGGGGCCTCTAGCGTGGCTTCGTCGAGGGAGCGTTCGGCGTTGCGGACGGCGATGGCGGCGAGGTTGGCCTGGGTCTCGGCGTCTTCGACGGAGACCTGGCTGACGGCGTTGCCTTCCAGTTTGCGGAGACGGTCGAGGGTGCGGTCGGCCTGTTGCTTCTCGACGCGGGCCTGTTCGAGGGAGAGCTCGAAGGGTTCGAGGTCGAGCTGGGCTACGAGGTCGCCCTCGTCGATCGGGTTGCCTTCGACCACCGGCAGCTTGACCACCTGGCCGCCGACCTGAAACGCCAGATCGACGGTTTCCTTGGCGGCGACGTGGCCGAAGAACTTGCGGGTGACGGCGGAATCGCCGGCGTCGACGGTGACCAGCTTGGCAAGGCGGGGCGTTTCGCCCTCCTGTGCCGGGGCCATGGCCGGCAGGGCCGCGGCCATGAGCAAGGCCGTCAGGAATCGTTGCATGAGTGTCCCCCCGAATCCCGGTGGATCGTGTTCGCGTCGGTCTTCCGGCGCACGGGTGTCCGCGCACGCCTTTCCCACTCTGGATTGTACGGCGGGAACGGCTCAGTTGGAAGAATGACTTTGCGACAGAGGTGGAGCGGGGGAGAGGCCAGACAAGTCGCAAATGGCATCGAGCACCGCTTTTTGCCCCTCGTGGTGGCGCAAGGCGGTGAAGAGGACGGGGCGGGAGCCGCGCATTCTGGCGGCGTCGCGGGCCATGATTTCGAGCGAGGCGCCGACATGGGGGGCGAGGTCGGTCTTGTTGATCACCAGCAGGTCGGAACGGGTGATGGCGGGGCCGCCCTTGCGGGGGATCTCCTCGCCCGCGGCGACGTCGATGACGTAGAGGGTAAGGTCGGCCAGTTCGGGGCTGAAGGTGGCCGACAGGTTGTCGCCGCCGGATTCGATGAGGACGACTTCGAGGTCGGGGTGGCGTTGCTGCATCTCGGCCACGGCGGCGAGGTTGATGGAGGCGTCTTCGCGGATCGCCGTGTGGGGGCAGCCGCCGGTTTCGACGCCGAGGACGCGGTCGGAGGGGAGGATCTGCATCCGCATGAGCGCCTCGGCGTCTTCCTGGGTGTAGATGTCGTTGGTGATGACGCCGATGGACCAGGTTTCTTTCATCAGCTCGGCGAGGCGTGCGGTGAGGGTGGTCTTGCCGGCGCCGACGGGGCCGCCGATGCCGATGCGGAGGGGGCCGTTCATGCGTGTCATGACTGGAAGAGCCTTGGTTGCAGGGTTTCGTGGGTCATCGCGGCGATGTCGGAAAGGAAGGTGTTGCTGTGGAGGTCGGCCGCGGTGGCGTTGGCGGTTTCGGTGACGAGGCTTTGGCAGAGGGGGGCGAGGCGGGAGAGCGTGCGCTGGGCTTGCGTCTGGCCCAAGGGCATGAGGCGCTGGGCGGCGGAGGTGAGGTTGGAGGCGAAGCCCTGCAGGTAGAGCATGGTGGTGATGTCGGGGTCGAGCGACAGGAGCCCCGCGGCGCGGCCGACGGCGACGGGCAGGAGAAGGTCGGGCAGGTCGATGGACCAGACCGGGCTGGTGACGCGGGCGAAGGCTTTGCCCTGGCGCTCGGCCTCGCGGAGGCGTTCGGCGGAGGCGGAAAGGGCGCGGGCGGTGGCGTTGATGTCGTCGAGGGCCTGCGGCGAGGGGGCGGCGTGGGCGAGGCGGAGGAGGACGGCGTCGTTTCGGCCGGAGCCGTCTGTCAGCAGGTCGGCGAGCCAGTCTTCAAGGGATTGCGCGTCATGGACCCAGCCCGCGCGGATGGCGCTTTCGAGCCCGTGGGAGAAGGCGAAGCTGCCCAGCGGGTAGGCGGGCGAGAGCCATTGCATGAGGGTGAGAAGGCGGGGGTCAGCCTGCATCGACGGTCTCGTCGGGGTCGTGTTCGGCGTCGTGCTCGTGGAACTTGTCGGGACTGTGGCTGTGGCTGTGGCTGTGGTCGTGGGAATGGGTGCGGCCGTGGCCATAGGCGCCGCCCTCGGGGGTGAAGGCGTGGCGGGCTTCCTCGATGGTGGCGCCGAGCTGTTCGAGCATCCGGCGGATCACCGGGTCGCGCTGGATGAGCAGGCGGTCGGTGTCGATCTGGCAGGGGGTGTGGCGGTTGCCGATATGCCAGGCAAGGCGCGGGATGCTTTTGCCGGTGACGACGAGCACGTCTTCCTCGGCGGCACGGATGACCACGCGGGAGCCGTCATCGAGTTCCAGCGCGTCGCCGTCCTCGAGGGAGGTGGTCTTTTCGAGGTCGACCACGAAGGGGCGGCCGGTGTCGGTGGCAAGGCGTTTGCGGCGCAGGAAGCGGGTGTCGTAGTCGAGGGTGACGATCTCGGCCACGCCGCGCCATTCCCCGGCGCGGCGGACGGTCTGGGCGAGGGGCAGGTCGGTCATGCGGTGGCCTTTCGGGTGAGGGGGTGGGAGCGTGGCTTTTGGGTCATTGGCTTGGCTCTCTTTTCAGAACAGGAAGTAGCGCTGGGCCATGGGCAGGGTCTCGGCGGGCTCGCAGGTGAGAAGCTCGCCGTCGGCGCGGACTTCGTAGGTTTCGGGGTTCACGTCGATTTCCGGGGTGGCGTCGTTGAGGATCAGGTCTTTCTTGCCGATGCCGCGGGTGTTGCGGACGGCGAGCGTGTCTTTGGCGAGGCCGAGCGCCTTGCCGATGCCCTCGGATTGTGCCGCCTCGGAGACGAAGGTCACGGCGGAGCGTTCGACCGAGCGGCCATAGGCGCCGAACATGGGTCGAGAATAGACCGGCTGGGGCGTGGGGATCGAGGCGTTGGGGTCGCCCATCTGGGCGCAGGCGATGGTCCCGCCGATCAGGACCATCTCCGGTTTCACACCGAAGAAGGCGGGGTTCCAGAGGACGAGGTCGGCGCGCTTGCCGGGCTCCACGCTACCGATCTCGTGCGAGAGGCCGTGGGCGATGGCGGGGTTGATGGTGTATTTCGCGACGTAACGGCGGACGCGGAAATTGTCGTTGTCGCCGGTTTCTTCCGACAGGCGGCCGCGTTGCTTCTTCATCTTGTCGGCGGTCTGCCATGTGCGGATGATGACCTCGCCCACGCGGCCCATGGCCTGGCTGTCGGAGGCGATGATCGAGAAGGCGCCCATGTCGTGGAGGATGTCCTCGGCCGCGATGGTTTCGCGGCGGATACGGCTTTCGGCGAAGGCCACGTCCTCGGGGATGGACTTGTCGAGGTGGTGGCAGACCATGAGCATGTCGAGATGCTCTTCCAGCGTGTTGACGGTGAAGGGGCGCGTGGGGTTGGTGGAGGAGGGCAGCACGTGGTCCTCCCCGCAGATGCGGATGATGTCGGGGGCGTGGCCGCCGCCCGCGCCTTCGGTGTGGAAGGCGTGGATGGTGCGGCCCTTCATGGCCTTGACGGTGTTCTCGACGAAACCGGATTCGTTGAGCGTGTCGGTGTGGATCATCACCTGCACGTCGAGCGCGTCGGCGACGGAGAGGCAGCAATCGATCGCGCCGGGGGTGGTGCCCCAGTCTTCGTGCAGCTTGAGGGCGCAGGCGCCGGCGTTGACCTGTTCTTCCAAAGCGGCGGGCAGGGAGGCGTTGCCCTTGCCGGCGAAGGCGAGGTTCATCGGGAAGGCGTCGGCGGCCTGCAGCATGCGGCCGATATGCCAGGGGCCGGGCGTGCAGGTGGTGGCGAGCGTGCCGTGGGCCGGGCCGGTGCCGCCGCCCAACATGGTGGTGAGGCCGGAGTGCAGGGCGTCCTCGATCTGCTGGGGGCAGATGAAGTGGATGTGGCTGTCGAAGCCGCCGGCGGTGAGGATGCGGCCCTCGCCCGCGATGGCCTCGGTGCCGGGGCCGACGACGATGTCGACGCCGGGCTGGGTGTCGGGGTTGCCGGCCTTGCCGATGGCGGCGATGCGGCCATCCTTGAGGCCCACGTCGGCCTTGATGATGCCGGTATGGTCGACGATGAGGGCGTTGGTGATGACGGTGTCGACGGCGCCCTCGGCGCGGGTGGCCTGGGACTGGCCCATGCCGTCGCGGATGACCTTGCCGCCGCCGAACTTGACCTCTTCGCCGTAGGTGAGGGTGTTCCGGCCGGAGCCGCCGGTGGCCGCCGCGCCGGCGCGTTCGGCGATGAGGTCACGCTCGACCTCGATGATGAGGTCGGTGTCGGCGAGGCGGAGACGGTCGCCGACGGTGGGGCCGAACATGGCGGCGTAGGAGGCGCGGGAGATTGTGGCGGGCATGGGCGGCTATTTCCTTTTCGGGCCGCGCCTTGTCAGGCGGGTGACATTCGATTTGGTGGTGCGGCGGATCGGCCTGAGCGCGTGGCTCAGGGTGGTCTGACCCTTCATCGTGCCGAGCATCAGGCGGGTGCCGGCCTCGGTGAAGGCTTTCTGTTTTTCGGTGACCATGCGGGCGTTTTCGGAGGGGCGGACCGACCACAGGCCGGCCATGCCCATCATCCGCATCCAGATGACCGCGCCGGCCTCCATCGCCATGAGGGTGGCCTGTGTCTGGAGCGTGAGCAGCGCGAAGGGGTTGGCGAAGACGGGTTTCACAGGTCCCCCATGACGTGCTGGTTGAAGCCGAAGATGCGGCGGGCGCCGGAGACCGGGATCAGGCTGACCTCGCGGCGCTGGCCGGGTTCGAAGCGGACGGCGGTGCCGGCGGCGATGTCGAGGCGCATGCCGCGGGCGGCGTCGCGGTCGAAATCGAGGGCGGAGTTGGCCTCGGCGAAGTGGTAGTGGCTGCCGACCTGCACGGGGCGGTCGCCGGTATTGGCGACCATGAGGATGATGGGCCTCGCGTCGGCGTTGAGGGTCAGGGTGCCTTTGGCGGGAAAGAGCTCTCCGGGGGTCATGGGCGGGCCTTTCAGCGGATCGGGTTGTGGACGGTGACGAGCTTGGTGCCGTCGGGGAAGGTGGCCTCGACCTGGACCTCGTGGATCATCTCGGGGATGCCTTCCATGCATTGATCGCGGGTGATGACCTGGGCTCCCGCTTCCATCATGTCGGCGACGGAACGGCCGTCGCGGGCGCCTTCGACGACGGTGTCGGTGATCAGCGCTATGGCCTCGGGGTGGTTGAGCTTGACGCCGCGCGCCAGCCGTTTTCGGGCGATCTCGGCGGCCATGGCGACCAGCAGCTTGTCTTTTTCCCGGGGGGTCAGGTTCATCTTTTCACAGTCTCCAGGATGTGGGGAGGGCGCCGCGGCTGAGCCGGTCGAGCGCGGGCAGGAGGTGGGTGCGGAGCGCGTGGCCATCGGGGGCCACGAGGCGCAGGGTGAGCATGTCGGGCGCGAGTAGGGAGGCACCGCCGGTTGCGGGCAGGAGTGCGCGGAGCGGGTCGAGATGGGCCTCGGCGTCGGGGGCGACGTAGAGGAGGGATACCATCGCCGCCGCGCCGTTGCCCGAGGAGGCGCGGGCAAGGCGGGCGGCGAGATCGCCGGTGAGGGAGACACCGTCGAGGTAAAGGGGCTGGCCTTGCCGCGTGATGCTTATGCGGTCGCGGAAGGTGGCATCTGTGAGGGTTTCGCCCATCGCGGTGCGGCCGAAGAGGATTGGTTCGGCCATCAGCAGGCGGGCGGTAGGGGCGAGGTCGATTTCCAGCCGGCGGTCGAGGGCGCAGCCATTGTAGAGGATGAGTTCCTGCGGGAGCCAGTGGAGGGTGGCGTTTTCCCACACGGTCAGCCGGGTGCGCATGTGGCCGGTTTCGCCAGGGCTCGCGCGGTAGGCGCGTTCGGCGGCCTGGGTCGTGAGGGTGGTATGGGTGTCGGCGCCAATATGGGCGGTAACGTGGAAGCGGTCGCCCCCGGTGACGCCGCCGGAGGTGTTGACGAGGATGGCTTGCAGGCTGTGTTCTGGCCGGGGGAAGAGCGCCTTGTAGGCGCCGGACTGGCGGAGGGTGTCGAGCACGCTGCGCCCGGCGACCGGCTTGGTCGAGAGGGCGATCTCGCCCCTAGCCCGCGGGAGGACGGGCGGCAGAACATGGGCCGGATGCAGCGTGATGACGGTTCTCCCCCCAGAGATTTTGCGTGGTGTTCGTTTGGATCGGATCACGGGTGGTGGTCGGGCGGCAAGATTCTGGGGGAGTGTGTCGGGTTACCTCGGCGCAGGTGCGCAAATAATGGGCGGCGCGCCTGATTTGTGGGCATTGGATTTGGGCTTCTGGAATGCGGCGCGGGTGCCTAGGGTCGGGGGCATGGAGGAACTTGCGGAGAGATCGGGGCAGCGGGTGCTGCTGCTGGGCGCGACCGGGACGATCGGGCGGGCCGTGCTGTCTGCGTTGCAGGAGGCGGGGCACGAGGTGGTGTGCTTCGTGCGGCCGGGGTCGAAGGCGGTGGGGCCTTTGGTGCGCGTGGGGGATTTGCATGAGCCCGGGGCGTTTGCGCGGGAGGGCCTTTGCGGCGAGCGGTTCGATGCGGTGGTGTCGTGCATGGCGTCGCGGACCGGGGCGCCGGAGGATGCCTGGGCGGTGGATTACGCGGCGCATATGGAAGTGTTGGCGGCAGCGCAGGCGGCGGGGATCGGGCGGTTCGTGCTGCTGTCGGCGATCTGCGTGCAGAAGCCGAAGCTGGAGTTTCAGCGTGCGAAGCTGGCGTTCGAGGAGGCTTTGGCGGGGAGCGGGATGGGCTATTCGATCGTGCGGCCGACGGCGTATTTCAAGTCGCTCTCAGGGCAGGTGGAGAGGGTCAGGGCGGGGAAGCCCTTTCTGTTGTTCGGGGATGGGCGGCTGACGGCGTGCAAGCCGATCAGTGACGGGGATCTGGGGCGTTATATCGCCGGGTGTCTTATGGAGCCTGACAGATTTGACCGGGTGCTGCCGATTGGCGGACCGGGGCCGGCGATGACGCCGGTGGAGATGGGGGAGAAGCTGTTCGAGCTTACGGGCAAGACGTCGCGGTTCAAGCATGTGCCGGTGGGGATGATGGATGCGATTGTGGGCGGGTTGTCTCTGGCCGGCCGCGTGTCGGCCCGGATGCGGGCCAAGGCGGAGCTGGCGCGGATCGGGCGGTATTATGCGACGGAGTCGATGCTGGTGTGGGATGCGGCCGCCGGGCGGTATTCGGCCGAGCAGACGCCGGAATACGGGGAGGAGACGTTGTTTGATTTCTACGAGCGGCTGGTGCGGGCCGAGGTGAGCGTTGACCGGGGGGATCACGCGGTTTTTTGACCGTGTTCGCCGGGCGGGGTTTGCGGTAGGACTGGGGGCCAGTTCGAAGGAAAGGGATCATCCGCATGGCTGAGTTGCAGTTTGCCGAAAACCTCTCTCGTCTGGGGACGGAGTCGGCCTTCACGGTGCTGGCGAAAGCCGGGAAGATGGCGGCCGAGGGGCGCGATATCATCAATCTCGGGATCGGGCAGCCGGATTTCCGGACGCCGGAGCATATCGTCGAGGCAGGGATCAAGGCGCTGCGCGACGGGCATCACGGGTATACGCCGGCCAATGGCCTGCCGGAGCTGCGCGAGGCGGTGGCGGCGGATCTGCACCGGCGGCACGGGGTCGAGGTGAACCCCGATCACGTGGTCGCGGTGCCGGGGGGCAAGCCGACGATGTTCTTTGCCGTGCTGATGTTCGGCGAGCCGGGGGCGGAGATCATGTATCCGAATCCGGGCTTTCCGATCTACGAGAGCGTGATCAGGTACAGCGGGGCGACGCCGGTGCCGATCGAGCTGAAGGAGGAGAACGGGTTTGCGTTTTCCGCCGAGGCGGTGCTGGGGCAGATCACGCCGAAGACGCGGCTGATCATCATCAACAGCCCGGCGAATCCCACGGGCGGTGTGACGCAGAAGGAGGAGATCGACAAGCTGGTCGCGGGACTGGCCGACCATCCGCAGGTGGCGGTGATGTCGGACGAGATCTATTCCAACATGCTCTATGGCGGGCGGGAACATGTGAGCCTGTTGCAGTATCCCGAGATCCGCGACCGGCTGATCATGCTGGACGGGTGGTCGAAGACCTATGCCATGACGGGCTGGCGGCTGGGCTATGCGGTGTGGCCCGAGGCGGCGGTGGATCACGTGACGCGGCTGTGCATCAACGACCATTCCTGTGTGAACGCGGCGACGCAGTTTGCGGGGATCGCCGCGCTGAACGGGCCGCAGGACGCGGTTCGGGAGATGGTGGCGGAGTTCGATGAACGGCGGCAGGTGATCGTCGAGGCGCTGAACGGGTTGCCGGGGGTGCGCTGTGCCGATGCGGCGGGGGCCTTCTATGCGTTTCCGAATATCGAGGGGACGGGGATGACCAGTCGCGAGGCGCAGGACCGGATTCTCGAGGAGGCCGGGGTGGCGGCGATTGCGGGAACCTCCTTCGGCAAGTTCGGCGAGGGGTATTTGCGGTTCTCTTATGCCAACAGCACGGAGAACATTCGCGAGGCGATCCGGCGGATCGGAGAATTGCTTTAGCCGGTGATGCCGACTTAACTGGGCTGGACGTGTTCTGGCCGAAAGTGGACCTATGCCCGCGCCCCGCACCCCGGTGCAGCTTGCCGTTCTGGTGACGCCGCATTTCAACCTTGCCGCGACGGTGGGGTTCATCGACCCGTTTCGCGTGGCGAATTACCTGAACGGGCAGATCCTGTTCCGCTGGGACGTGGTGTCGGAGGCGGGTGGGGACTGCGCGGCGAGCAACGGCATGGTGATCGGGACGCGGCCCTTGGCGGAGATCGCGGGGCAAAGGCGGGATATCGTGGCGGTGTCGTCGAGTTGGACGCCGGAGGCGCATAGATCGGCGCAGTTGCAGGCGGCCTTGTGGCGCTGGGCCAGGGCCGGGGCGACGATGGCGGCGCTGGATACGGGGGCGTTCATTCTTGCCGAGGCGGGGCTGCTCAAGGGGCGGCGGGCGACGGTGCATTACGAGCATATCGATGCGTTCGGCGAGATGTACCCGGAGATCGAGGTGACGGAAGACCTGTTCGTTTATGACGGCAACCGGATCAGTTGCAGCGGTGGCAGTGCGGCGACGGATTTCGCGCTGAACATCCTGCGGGGGACGCATGGCGATGCGCTGGCGAACCGGGCGGCGCGGTACCTGTTTCACCAGAGCGTGCGGCCGCCGGGGAGCCAGCAGAATGCGGACCCGCTGGAGCCGCTGGGGAACACCGCGCCGCGGAACGTGCGGCGGGCGATTGCGCTGATGGAGAAGCACCTGGAAGACCCGCTGTCGATTTCGGAGATCTGCGAGCGGATGGAGATTTCGCACCGGCAGTTGGACCGGCTGTTTCGTCGTTACGTGAAGAAGGCGCCGGCGGCGTATTACCGGGATATCCGGCTGGACCGGGCACGGGGGCTGGTGACGCAGACGGAGATGGCGTTGAGCCAGGTGGCTCTGGCGTCGGGGTTCGCGAGCCAGGTGCATTTTTCGCGGGCCTATCGGGCGCGGTTCGGGTTGCCGCCAAGGCAGGACCGGATCGAGGGGCGGGTGCCGTTCGAGTTCCGGGCGTGGCCGATGCATCGCAAGACGGTGTGATGTCTGGTTTGGTCAAGTTGACGGCGGGTTTGGTTTAAATCTGACCGGCGTTTGGGGGTGATGCTGTTGGGGAGAGGCGGGCCCCGAGTCGCGTGTGGCCTGCCAGCGAGCTGGAGGGCCGAGCCATGACCGACATGCCGAACCGTGCCGATTTCGAACGCATCCGCACGGGGTATTCCGAGGATTCGGGGAAGTCGCTGTCGCTGCACGCCGATGCCTATACGGAGGCCGGGTGGTACAAGGCCGATTTGCAGGCGGTGATCGCGAAGACGTGGCAGTGGGTGTGTCATGTCGAGAAGCTGCGGGAGCCGGGGTCTTATGTGACGGTGAGCATTGCCGAGCGGCCGGTTGCGGTGGTGCGAGACCGGGAGGGGGTGCTGCGGGCCTTCTACAACGTGTGCAAGCACCGGGCGCATGAATTGCTGCGGGGCGAGGGGCAGGCGAGCCGGATCATGTGCCCCTATCACGCGTGGGTTTACAAGCTGGACGGGCAGTTGGTGCGGGCGCCGGAGACGGAGCATCTGGAGGATTTCGAGACGGGGGAGATCTGCCTTGATGACGTGCAGGTGGAAGAGTTCTGTGGCTTCGTTTTTGTCAATCTCGACCCTCACGCCGCGCCGTTGCATGTGCAGTCGGGGAACCTTGGCACCGAGATCCGCCACTGGGCACCGGATATCGCGGATCTGACCTTCGGGCACCGGCTGACCTATGACATCAGGTCGAACTGGAAGAACGTGGTCGACAATTTCCTCGAGTGTTACCACTGCCCGACCGCGCACAAGGATTTCTGCGACCTCGTGGATATGGATACCTACAAGGTGACCACCTACGGGATCTATTCGAGCCACATGGCGGATGCGGGGCAGGGGGCGAACAGCGCCTATGACGTGTCGAACGCCACGGTGCGGACCCATGCGGTGTGGTGGCTTTGGCCGACGACCTGCCTGATGCGCTATCCGGGGCGGTCGAGCATGATCGTTCTCAATATCATTCCGGCGGGGCCGGACCGGACGCTGGAGACCTATGATTTCTTCCTCGAGACGCCGGAGCCGGATTCGATGGAGCTGGATGCGATCCGGTATCTCGACGAGGTGTTGCAGGTGGAGGATATCGGGCTGGTCGAGAGCGTGCAGCGGGGGATGAGCACGCCGGCCTTCACGCAAGGGCGGATCGTGAACGACCCGAGCGGGTCGGGGAAGTCGGAGCATGCGGTGCATCATTTCCACGGGCTGATGCTGGAGGCTTATGAGAAGGCGATCGGGTGAGGGTGGTCGAAATGGGCAGGCTTGAGGGCAAGGTGGCGTTGGTGACCGGCGGGCGCGGGGGGATCGGACGGGCGATCTGTGCGCGGTTCGAGGCGGAAGGGGCGGTGGTTTACGCGGCGGATCTGTCAGAGGCGGGGTCGCTCGCCGCGCCTGACGGCGCGTCTCGCTTTGTTCGGGTCGATGTGTCGGATGAGGATTGTGTGACGGCCGCGATGGCGCGGGTGGCCGAGGAGCAGGGGCGGCTGGACGTGCTGGTTAATGCGGCCGGGATCGAGATCGAGAAGACGATCGAGGAGACGAACCTGGGGGAGTGGAACCGGTCTTTTGCCGTGAACGTGACGGGGACGTTCCTGACGTCGAAACATGCGTTGCCCTTGATGCGGAAGGCGGCGGAGGGCGGGGTGAGCGCGTCGATCATCAATTTCGGATCGTATGACGGGTTCATCGCCGATCCGGGGCTGGCCGCCTATTGTGCGACCAAGGGGGCGGTGCATGCGCTGACCCGGGCGATGGCCTGCGATCACGGGCCGGAGGGGATCCGGGTGAATGCGGTCTGTCCCGGCTACATCGACACGCCGATGTTGCAGAGTTTCTTTACCGGCGAGGGGTCGGGCGGGGGCGGCAAGAGCATCGGGGAGTTGCAGCAGGCGGTGCGGGATGTGCATCCGCTGCGGACCTATGGGACGCCGGAGGATATTGCCAACCTGGTGACGTGGCTGGCCAGTGACGAGGCGCGCTATGCGAGCGGGCAGTTATGGGTGCTGGATGGGGGCTTGTCGGCGCAGGTTCAGCAGATGAGGATATGAGTATTTCGGGAACGGTGAAAGTTCGGTCGGGAGAACGGGATGCGGCTTGAGGGGAAAAGGGCGCTGGTGACGGGCGGGCGGCAGGGGATCGGGCGTGCGATCGTCGAGGCGTTCCTGAGGGAAGGCGCCGAGGTGGTGACCTGTGGGCGCGGGGGTGATCCGGGGGATTTGCCGGAGGGCTGTGGCTGGGTTCAGGCGGATGTGTCGGACCCGGCGCAGGCGGCGGCGCTGGTGGAGGCCTGCGGGGCGTTGGACGTGCTGGTGAACAATGCGGGCGTGCAGGTGGAGAAGACGGTTGTCGATAGCACGGATGCGGATTGGGATCTCGTGATCGGGGCGAATTGCCGAGGAGTGTTCAATCTCTGCCGGGCGGCGATTCCGGTGATGCGGGAGGGGGGATCGATTATCAATATCGGGTCGATTTCGGGGCATCAGGCCGATCCGTCGATGGCGCTTTACAATGCGTCGAAGGCTTTCGTGCATGGGTTGACACGGTCGATCGCGGTGGATCATGGGCCGAGAATTCGGTGCAACGCGATCTGTCCGGGGTGGATCAATACGGGGATGCTGGAGGCGGGGTTCGACCTTGCGGATGATCCGAAGGCGGCAAGGCGGGACGCGATTGCGCGGCATCCGGTGCGGCGGTTCGGGGAGCCCGGCGATATTGCCGCGATGGCGGTGTGGCTCGCCTCGGACGCGGCGGGGTTCGCCAGCGGGCAGTTGTTTACGATCGACGGGGGGATGACCGCGGCCTCCCCCCTCAATCCGGGGATGTTCTGAATGAATGATATGACGCAATGCGCCGTGCTGGGCGCGGGAGTGATCGGGGCGAGCTGGACGGCGTTGTTCCTGGCGTCGGGGCGGTCGGTGGCCGTTTACGACCCTGTCGAGGGGGCCGAGACGGCGATGCGGGCCTATGTCGAGCGGGCGTGGCCGACGATGGAGGCGCTGGGGCTGACGGAGCGGGGGGACCCGGGGCGGGTGACGTTTCATGGCTCGGCGGCGGAGGCCGTCGAGGGCGCCGGGTTCGTGCAGGAGAACGTGCCGGAGCGGGTGGCGGTGAAGCATGCGACCTTTGCCGAGATCGAGCCGGTGCTGGCGCCGGGGGCGGTTGTGGCGAGCTCGGCGTCGGGGCTGACACTGGGGCAGATGCAGGCGGGGTGGCAGTCGCCGGGGCGGTTCATTCTCGGGCATCCGTTCAACCCGCCGCACCTGATACCGCTGGTCGAGCTGATGGCGAACGAGCGGACCGAGGCTGGCGTACTGGAGGCGGCGGAGGCGTTTTACGCCGATGTCGGGAAGGTGACGATCCGGGTGAAGCGCGAGGTGCCGGGGCATGTGGCGAACCGGTTGCAGGCGGCGGTGTGGCGCGAGGCCATTCACCTTGTGCAGAGCGGCGTGGCGAGCGTGGGCGACGTGGACAAGGCGATGAGCGCCGGGCCGGGGCTGCGCTGGGCGGCGATGGGGCCGACGGCGTTGTTCGGTCTGGGCGCCGGGGTGGGCGGGTTGCAGGCGTTCTGCGACCACTTTGCCGAGACGTTCAACGGTTGGTGGCAGGATATGGGCGAGCCGGTGCTGGATGAGGCGACGGTTGCGCTGCTGGTCGAGGGGCTGGAGGAGGCCAATGCGGGGCAGTCGGTGGAGGAGCTGAGCGCGCGGCGGGATGCGATGATACTGGCGATGCGTCAGGCGCTTGCGGGGGTCCAGTCGGCGTAGGCGCGGTTTGCCAGGGCCTTGTGCAGGGCGGCGTTCAGGTCTTCGGTGAGGGTGTCCGGGTGCGCGGCGAGGTCGGCGAGGCGGCTGTGGACGTCGAGGGCGAAGCGGGTGTCGTGGCCGAGGGCGGTGGCGAGCTGCTGGACGGCTGTCACGGCGGGGGCGAGGTCGATATCGATGAGGATAAGCGCGTGGGCGAGGCAGGTGTTGCCGCGCCAGCGCTGGGCCGTGCCGACGATCTTGCGGCCCGCGACGGCGAGGTTGTAGTCGCCGTCGCAGAAGCTGCCTTCGACGGGCTGGGCGGAGGAGGCGATGCCGAGGGATGCGAAGGCTTCGGTGAGCGGGTCGGTGATTTCGGCATAGCTGCCACGGATGTCGCGGCCTTTCGGCGGGGCGACGGTGAAGGCGAGCGCGACGTTGAGGACGCCCGGCCCTTGCGGGGTGATGCCGCCGCCGGTCTTGCGGGTGGTGACGGGCCAGCCTGCGGCGGCGCAGGTGCGTGCGGCTTGCGGGTAGGTTTCGGAGCGCGCGTAGCGGTCGGGGAGGACGAGGCAGGGGGCGGCGACGGACCAGAAGAAGGCGGCGCGGCGGGTGTCGCCGGAGGCCACGGCCGAGAGCATGGCCATTTCGGCGGCGAGGCCGTCATCGGCGGTGTCGAAGAGGATCGGGGCGAGCGGCAGGGCGTATGTCCTTGGCGGTGACCGGCGGGGCGCCAGTTAAGTCGGGGGCCGGTCAGAGGTCAAGGCAAGGTCATTTGACGTGGGGGCCGAAATGGGTGTCGTTGAGGACTTCGGCGCCCTCGGGGCCGAGGAGAACGGTGTTCGAGACGAAATAGTTGCCGCGGCCGGTTTCGGTGAACCATGACATGAGGTGAAAGGTCATGCCGACCTTCATCTCGAGGTCGGAATCGTGGCGGAGGCCGGTGACGCGGGGGCCGCCTGTCCACGACGGCGGGAAGCCGATGCCGACGAGGTAGCCGCAGTGGTGGCGGCGGTAGGTGGGCAGGCCCGCCGCGTCGACCACGGATTGCCAGCCGTTGTAGACATCGCGTGCGGTGACGCCGGGTTTGAGGGCGTCGAGCGTGGCGTGGAAGGCGCGGATGCTGAGCTCGGCCATCTGCTGATCTTCCTCGGAGATGTAGCCGATATGGACGAGCCGGCCCATCGGCGCGTTGTAGCGGGCGACGCAGCCGGCGACCTCGAGAAAGACGGTCTGGTGGTGTTCGCCGTCGCCCCAGCTTGTGTGTTCCTCGGCCATACGGGCGGCGGGGCGGAGGAAGGGGCCGAAGCCCGGGGGCGTGCCGCCGGCGCGGGTCATGGCGGCGAGGCATTCGGCGGCGACCTCGGTTTCGAGGGCGCCATCGTGGACGGCGTCGATGGCGGCCTGGGTGCCGGCGTCGGCCGCCTTGGCGGCGGCGCGCATGAAGACGATTTCCTCGGGCGATTTGACGAGGCGCATGAGGTCGAGCATGCCGGTGATGTCTTGCCATTCCCCGGCATCGATCTGGTTGGTGAGTTGGTGGCCCATGCCGTAGGCGAGGCCGGAGGACCAGTTTTCGAGGCCGAGGGTAAGGCCCCCGCATTGGCCGTTCAGGTGTTTCACCGCGACGTCGGCGGCCGTCTCGGAATCGGTGTGGCCGATGAAGGTGGCGTTGCGGACCTGGTTGCGGATGACGACCTGTTCCATCTGGCGGGTGATGAGGGTGAGGTCGCCCTGGGCCGGGACGAGGAGGATGTGGGGCGCGAAGTAGCCCCAGTGGTCGAGACCGATGAGGTAGAAGATGTTCTCGGGCGAGCTGAAGAGGGCCATGTCGAGGCCGCGTTTGGCCATTTCCGTGCGGGTGGCGGCGACGCGGCGGGCCAGTTCGGCATCGGTGAAGGGGTTCGAGTGCATGGCGGGCTCCTTCAGGGGAATCGGGTCGAGCTGTATACAGGTTGGAGGGTATTAGTCATTGCGGCAACGGGTTTGTGCGGAATCGACGGGTGATGTATACATATGCGACCCATTCCGGAGGGAGATGCCGAAATGAATACCGCTGATCCGATGACCGAGGCCGCAAGGGCGGCGATTCTTGACGAGGTGCGATTTGACGAGGGGCGCAATGCGCGGGCGAAGATCGGGTTCGTGCTGATCCCCAACGAACAGACGATCGAGGAGGATATGCTGAAATACATGCCGCCGGGGGTGGGGGCGTATTTCAGCCGGGCGCCGATGCCGCGGGATATCACCTCGGACAGCCTTGCGCAGTTGAAGCAGTCGTTGGCCGCGGCGGCGGGGCGGATCTTGCCGGATGACGGGCTGGACGTGGTGACGCTGGGCTGTACCTCGGGGACCGTGGCTGTGGGCGAGGCGGTGGCCTGTTCCGAGCTGGAGAAGGGCGCCAAGGGGGCCGTGGCCTCGACCCTGGCGGGCGCGGTGCGCAAGGCGCTGGCGGCGATGGGAGCGGCGAAGATCGTGCTGGGCTCGCCTTACGTGCCGGAGTTGAACGCGCGGATGGTGCGGTACCTCGAAGACGCCGGGTTCGAGGTGCTGCGGGCGCACGGGATGGGATTGAATTACGACACCGAGATGATCCGGGTCTCGCCCGAGTACCTGATGGATTACGCGCGGGCGATCGACCATCCGGAGGCCGATACGGTGCTGCTGAGTTGCGGGGCGTTGCGCAGTATCGACGTGATCGACCGGATCGAGCAGGCGCTGGGCAAGCCCGCGATCTGTTCCAACCAGGCGATGCTGTGGGATGTGCTTCGGCTGGCCGGGGTGCAGGACCGGCTGGAGGGGCTGGGCCGGCTTTTGCGCGAGCATTGAAGGACGTGGCCGAGATCACCGGCGCTGCCGCGATTTTCCGGGTGGTCAGGGAGCGGATCTGTACGCTGGAGCTGCCCTTTGGCGCGGTTCTGCGCGAGGTCGAGTTGGCGAAGGAATTCGGGGTGAGCCGGACGCCGGTGCGGCAGGCGCTGCACCAGTTGGCGGCGTTCGGGCTGGTGGAGACGCGCAACGGGGTGGGCACGCTGGTGACGGCGGGGGACCCGGACACGCTGGCCGATATCTACCAGTTGAGGATCAAGCTGGCGGGGCTGATCGGCGCGCTGGCGACGGGGCCATGCCCGCCGGAGGCGGCCGGCATGATGCGGGCATTGCATGATCGGATCGCGGGTGTGCCCGTGCCGCCGGGGCCGAGGGCTTTCTGGCAGTTCAACGAGGAGCGGCACGAGATCGTCAACGCGCTGATCGAGAACCGGGAACTGCGGGGGCTGCACGACCTCTATTACTTCAAGGTCGCGCCGTTCTGGTTCGCGCTTTATGCCGAGGCGCCGGAACGGGAGTTCACCCTGCTGGAGCGGGAGGTTCGGGAGACGGTGTTCTGGCTGGAGCAGGGCGACATGCGGGCGGTGGCGAACATGCAGGAGAACCATACCGCGATGGCCGCGCGCCGGGTGGAGGCCGGGTTTGCCACTGCGGAGGATGAGCCGGAAATCGCCCATTGATTGGTAAATCAAGCTGAAGTGAGCCTGCACCCAGATAAGGGCAGTTGACCAGCGCTGCGAGGTTTTCTACCGGTCGCTGCAGTGAGCAGGCAACATGGACAGGCAAACATGCCTTCGACATACAGGATCGTCCTCGGGGTTATCGGGGCGGAGCAGCAGACGGTTGGCAATTGCGTGATGGCGCAGGTTCTGACCGACCACGGGTTCGACGTTGAGAATATCGGGTGCTGCGGCAGCCGGACCGACCTTGTCAGGGCGGCGATTGAAACGGGGGCGGATGCGATTCTCGTCTCCTGCGCCGACGGGGTGGCGGAGACGGAGTGCAAGTCTTTGCGTGAAACCTGTGCGGCCAACGGCGTAAGCGACGTGCTGCTGTATCTCGGTGGCGGGTTCCTTGCCGCCAAGGGGGCCTGGGACGAGGCCGAGGCGCTGTTTCTTGCAAACGGGTTCGACCGGGTGTTTCCGCCGCGCACGAACGTATCGCGGATTGCGGCGAAGCTGCGGGACGATATCGATCTGCGCCGGCCGGGCGCGCACCTTTACGGGGCCGGCGCCTTTGGCGTGGCACCGGCGGTGGCGAATTACGACTGATCCAGCGCGAGAGCGTCGCCGAAGAAGTCTTGCATGAAGGCCGGGCCCTTGGCCCTGATGTGGTCGCGGAACTGTCGGCCGGCGGCGCCCAGCTTGGCGTCTTTCGGATAGAGCACGAACCAGTCGCGCCATTCCGGCATGCCTTCGGCGTCCAGGATGGTGAGCTTGCCGGCTTCGTGCTCGAGCGCGATGGTGTGCGCCGAGATGAAGGCAAGGCCCATGTTGGCCATCACCGCCTGCTTGATATTGGCGTTGCTGTCCATTTCCTGGGCCTGTGGCAGGGCGAGGCCTTCGCTGAGGAAGTAGTGTTCATGCACCATTCGGGTGCCGGAGCCGGCTTCGCGCACGAGGAAGCGGTGGGCCGTGAGGTCGGCGCGGCGGATGTGCCGGAAACGGGCGAGCGGGTGGTCCGGGTGGCTGATAAGCACGTAGGGATGGCGGGCGAACTGATGCGCCGTCACTTCGATGCGGCGGGGCGGGCGGCCCATGAGGGCGATGTCGGCCTGGCCGCTTTCGAGGGCGTCGATCACCCCGCGGCGGTTGGCGATGGTGATCTGCAGGTCGATCCCGGGATGGGTTTTCTGGAACTCCTGCAGCAGTTGCGGGCCGAAGTTGCGGGCGGTCGATACCATGGCAACGCGCAGGCGGTTGTCGAGCTCGCCTTGCATGGATTTCACCGTTTCGACCGCTTCGGACAGGGTCGTTGTCATTTCGCGGGCGTAAGGCACGAGGGCGTGGGCGATATCGGTGGGCTGGATCGAGCGGCCGTCTTTTTCGAAGAGGACGGCGCCGAGTTCCTCGCCCAGCTTGCTCATCTGCATGGAGACGGCGGGGGCGGACAGCGACAGCCTGTCGGCCGCGGCGGCGAAGCTGCGGTTCTCGACGGCAGCAAGAAAGATCTCGAGCTGGCGCAGGGTGATCCTGGAGCCGTCTTTCGGCATGGCGGGCGTGCTCTCTTGCGGTTGCGCAACCATCAATAACGGATCCTGCCGGTGAGTTCAAAAAAACTTATCGGTCAGGGGTGGCGCCGAATGGCATCATCCGGGCTTGCCGGGCCGGGCGGCGGTGCTAGCATCGGGCGCATGTGCAACCTGCATTCCAACATGACGACCCAACAGGCGATGCGCCAGTTGTTCGATGTCGCCGCCGAGCTTGACGGGCTGGGCAATTTTGCGCCGCTGCCGGCGATCTACCCGCGATACAGCGCGCCGGTGGTTCGGCCGGGCGAGGGCGGCCGGCGGGAGCTGGTGTCGATGCATTGGGGGTTCCTGCTGCCGCAGGTGTCGAAGAAGACGGGCAAGCCGATCATGCCGAAGGCGGTGAACAATGCGCGCGACGACAAGGTGCGGAGTTCGAGTTTCTGGCGGGCCAGTTTCGAGGAGCGGCGGTGCCTGATCCCGGGCACGTCGTTCTGCGAGGCGAAGGGGCGTAACCCGGCGACATATTACTGGTTCGGGATGGATGCCGACGACCCGGAGGCGCGGCCGCCCTTCGCCTTTGCCGGGATGTGGCGGGGGTTTCGGGGCGAGTACCGAGGCGAGATGGTGGAAATCGAGACGCATACGATGATCACCACCACGCCGAACGAGCTGGTCAAGCCGGTGCATCCCGACCGGATGCCGGTGATCCTCGACCCGGAGGATTACGAGACGTGGCTGACCGGGTCATCTGACGAGGCGGCGCAGTTGATGCGCCCCTTTCCGGCGGAGAAGATGCGGATCGTGCGGCAGGGCGAAGGGGTGAAGGAAGACCCGGCGGGGTGATTGCAGCGGGCTCTTGTCAACGGTGGCGCGTCTGATAATATGTCTGCACATATTATCCAAGGACAGGACAGGCGCAGACATGCCGACGATTTGGTCGAAACAGGCCCTGACGGCCGAGGGCTGGCAGCGGGACGTGGCGGTGGAGCTTGACGCGGCGGGGCGTATTGCCAGCGTCACGGCCGGGCAGCCGGCCAGTGGCGAACGGGTCGAGATATTGCTGCCAGCGCCGGTCAATGCGCATAGCCACGCGTTTCAGCGGGCGATGGCGGGCCTGACCGAGCGGCGCGGCCCGAGCGGGAGCGACAGTTTCTGGACGTGGCGGCAGCTTATGTTCCGGTTCCTCGATCAGCTGACACCTGATCATGTCGAGGCGATCGCGGCGTTCGTGCAGATGGAGATGCTGGAGGCGGGATACGGGACGAATGTCGAGTTCCACTACCTGCATCACCAGCCGGGCGGGGTGCCCTATGATGCCCTTGCCGAGATGAGTGGACGGATCGCCGCCGCGGCGGCGGAAACCGGGATCGGGCTGACGCTGTTGCCGGTGCATTACCAGTATGGCGGCTGTGACAAGCGGGAGTTGGGGCCGGGGCAGATCAGGTTCGGGAACGATCCGGAGCGGTTTGCGCGGCTGCACGAGGGGGCGGGCAAGGCGCTTGCCGGATTGCCGGGTGATAGCGTGCTGGGCGTTGCGCCGCATAGCTTGCGGGCCGTGGGCCGGGAGGATCTTGCCGGGACCGCGAAGCTGGCCGGAGAGGGGCCGGTGCACATGCACCTGGCCGAGCAGGTGGCCGAGGTCGAGGAGGTCGAGGCGGCCTGGGGCAAGCGGCCGGTGGAATGGGTTCTGGATCAGGCCGACGTAGATGGGCGGTGGTGCATGATCCACTGCACGCAGATGCAGCCGCACGAAACGGAGGGCCTGGCCGCGACCGGGGCCGTGGCGGGGCTGTGCCCGATCACCGAGAGCAGCCTTGGCGACGGGATCTTCGACGGGGTGCGGTGGTTCGATGCCGGCGGCAAGATCGCCATCGGGTCGGACAGCAATATCAGGATTTCGCTGACCGAGGAGCTACGGACGCTGGAATATTCCCAGCGGCTGCGGGACCGGTCGCGGGCGGCGCTGGCGTCCGGGGAAAAGTCGACGGGGCGGCGGGTATTCGAGGCGATGGTCGATGGTGGCGCGCAGGCTGCGGGCCGTGGGACCGGGGGCATTGCCGAGGGAAGCTGGGGCGATCTGCTGGCGCTTGATGGCAAGGCGGTGGATTTGCAGGGGCGTGAGGGGGATGCGATCCTAGACGCCTACATCTTTGCGGGTGATGACCGGATGGTGTCGCGCGTGTGGGCGGCCGGGCGGCCCGTGGTCGAGGGCGGGCGGCATGTGAAACATGCCGAGATTCGCGACCGGTATGCGGCGACGATGGCCAAGCTGAGCGCGGCGCTGTGACCGAAGCGGCGTTCAAGAACTGGCAGGCGGTGCAGGACGAGGTGCGCCGGCGCATCCATGCGCGGATCTGGGCGCCGGGCGAGATGATTCCCAACGAGCAGGACCTCGCGGAGGAGTTCGGCTGTGCCCGGGCGACGGTGAACCGGGCGCTGCGGAACCTGTCGGATGCGGGCCTTTTGGAGCGGCGGCGCAAGGCGGGCACACGGGTGGCCTTGCATCCGGTGCGGAAGGCGACGCTGAACATCCCGATGATCCGGAAGGAAATCGAGGACCGGGGGCAGAGCTATGGCTACGAGCGGCTCATGTATCGCGACGGCGTGCCGCCGGAGGAGCTTTCGCGGCGGATGAAGGCGCGGGCGGGGGACCGGTTCGTCAGGGTAACCTCGGTGCAGACGGCGGATGGCGCACCGTTCGTTTTCGAGGACCGGTGGATCAATCTTTCGACGGTGCCCGCTGCGGCGGCGGAGGGGTTCGAGACGGTCAGCGCCAATGAATGGCTGCTGACCAACGCGCCCTACACCGAGGGCGATATCGGCTTTTTCGCAAGTAATGCCAGCGATGAGGTCGCCGGTGTCCTTGGTTGCGAGCCGGGCGCGGCGATCTTCGTGATCGACCGGGTGACATGGGACAATGACCGGTCGATCACCGGGGTCAGGCAGTATTTCCGGCCGGGCTACCGGATGGAAACCAGTATCTGAGCGTCAGCCCTGTTCCTCGGTGGCCGGGGTCGCCTGGGTGGCCCAGGTGCTGTCTTCGGGGGGCTGGGGCGGTTCTTCGGCGACGCGGCGGCGATGGATGGCGACCTTGGCGATGAACATGGCCGAGACGGGCGCCGTGACGAAGAGGAAGCCCATGATCAGCAGCTCGTGCATCGAGCCCTCGCCCCAGATGAAGGCATAGGCCATCGAGGCGGCGAGCGTGCTGCCGACACCCAGCGTTCCGGCCTTGGTGGGCGCATGCAGGCGCGACATGGGGCTGTCGAGCTTCAGGAGCCCGTAGGAGCCCACGAGGATGAACACCGATCCGATCACGATCAGGGCGCTGACGAGGATTTCGGCCGCTTCCATCATTCGATCACATCCCGGCGCAGGATGAAGCGCGCGTAGGCGACGGTCGAGACGAAGCCCAGCATGGCGATGAGCAGGGCGGCCTCGTAATAGACCTGTGTCCGGGTGAGGATGCCGTAGAGCACGATCAACGCCACGGCGTTCACGGAAATGGTGTCGAGCGCCAGTACGCGGTCGCCCGAACCCGGGCCGATGAGCAGGCGCCAGAGGGCCAGGACCTGCGACAGCCCGACCGCGGCGAAGCCGAAATAGAGGGCGTAGGTGATCATTCGAAAATCTCCTTCAGGCGGCGTTCGTAGCGTTCCTTGATCTCTTCGCGCACCGCGGCCGGGTCGGGGGCGTCGAGCGCGTGGACCAGAAGGGAATGCCCTTCGTCCGAGAGGTCGGCCGAGACGGTGCCCGGGGTCAGGGTGATGGTGCCGGCGAGGATGGCGATGGCCTCGGGCGTGCGCAGGTCAAGCGGGATGCAGACCCAGTTGGGCTGCATCTTCGCGTTGCTCTTGAAGAGGACGATCAGCGCGACCTGCACGTTGGCGACGATGATGTCCCAGACCACGATGAGGATGTAACTGACCATCCGGTAGGGTTTCTGCATCACCGGGCGTTTTGGCCAGTAGGGGGCCGTGAGGATCGGGATCAGGATGCCGAGGATCAGGCCGAAGGCAACGGCGCCGGAACTTGGCGTGTTGATCAGGAGGCACCAGACGAGGGTGAGCAGCAGGGTCAGCAGCGGATGCGGAAAGATGCGTCGGGTCAGGCGGCTGGCCATGTCAGTGCCCCTCCTCTTCTTGTGCGTCGCCGTGGCTGTCGTCGGCGTCGTGTGAGTCTCTCGCCTTGCTCTCTTCTCCGTGGTCGTCCTCGCCGTGGCCCTTGTAGGAAATTTCCTTGCCGGGCGTTTCCAGCACGGTGGAGATATAGGGCCCGGGTGCGAAGAGCTGTTCGGCCGTGGCGGTCAGGTGCCGTTGCAGCGGCCCGGCAAAGACGGTGACTGCGACCAGCGTCGCGAGGATGCCGCCGATCGCGACCATCGGCAGGGCCGGGAGCGGTTGCAGTGTTTGCTCGTCTGCGGGCGGCGGACCCTCGTCATAGGCCGCTTCCGAGGCGTGGGCCTTCCAGAAGATCGTGCTGCCGGCGCGGGCGAAGCCGATGACGGCGATGAGGCTCATGCCGAGAACGATGGCCCAGACCCAGGCCATGCGCGCGTCGCTCATGGCGGCGTCGAGGATCAGCAGCTTGCCGATGAACCCCGAGAGCGGCGGCAGGCCCGCCATGGCGATGGCCGCGGCGAAGAACATGCCCGCCACCAGCGCGCCGCCGGCGATGGGCGGGGCAAGGTCGAAGGTCAGCAGGTTGCGCTCGCGCCGTTCGCGGACGACGTCGACCAGTAGGAAGAGCGCCGCCGTCGCCAGGGTGGAGTGGATGGCGTAGAAGAGGGCTGCGGCGATGCCCTGTGGCGTGAAGACCGAGACGGCGGCCATCAGCATGCCCATCGAGCCGATCACCGCGAAGGCCACCAGCCTGTCGAGCCGGCGTGCGCCGAGCACGCCCAGCATGCCGAGGAAGAGGGTGACGAGCGCCGCGGGCATCAGCCACGTGTCGAAGAGACCCTGCGTGATCTCGAGGTCGGGCGGGAAGACCAGCGTGTAGAACCTGATGATCGCGTAGGCGCCCACCTTGGTCATGATGGCGAAGAGCGCGGCGACGGGCGCCGGGGCGTTGGCATAGGCCGCAGGCAGCCAGAAATGCAGGGGCAGGATTGCCGCCTTCACCGCGAAGACCATCAGCAGCATGACGGAGGCCGCGCGGATGCCCGAGGTATATTCGGGCGGGGCGGCGGCGATGCGCTGTGCGAGGTCGGCCATGTTCAGCGTGCCGGTCTCGGCGTAAATGGTGCCGAGGGCGAAGAGGAAGAGCGTCGAGCCGAGCAGGTTGAAGACAACGTATTGCACGCCCGCGCGGAAGCGTTCGGACCCGCCGGAATGGATCATCAGCCCGTAGGAGGCGATCAGCAGTACCTCGAAGAAAACGAAGAGATTGAAGGCGTCGCCGGTGAGGAAGGCGCCGATGATGCCCATCAGCTGGAACTGGAAAAGCGCGTAGAAATGCCGGCCGCGCATGTCCCATTTGGAGCCTATGGCATAGAGTTGCACGAAGACCGCGAGCAGGGACGTGAGGAAGACGAAGAGTGTCGACAGCCGGTCGGCCACCAGCACGATACCGAAGGGCGCCGCCCAGTCGCCGAGCTGGTAAAGGATGATCGTACCGTCCCAGGTGGCCATCACCAGCCCGGTGGCGACGGTGAGAACGGCCAGCGTTCCGGCGAGCGAGAAGACCCGCTGGAGCACGGCGTGATGCCGGACGACGAGCACGATGAAGGCCGCCATCATGGCGGGCAGGACGATGGGCAGGATGATCCAGTGGCTCATGACTGCGCCCCCTCGTCACCGGCTTGCGGCTGGTCGTCGATATGGTCGTCCTCGGAGCTGAGATAGGCGCCGAGCGCCACCATCACCACGACGGCCGTCATCCCGAAGGAAATCACGATCGCCGTCAGCACCAGCGCCTGTGGCAGCGGGTCGGTGTAGGCGGTGGCATCGTCGCTCAGGACCGGCGGCAGGTGCACCGCGAGGCGGCCCGAGGCAAAGAGGAAGACGTTGACCGCGTAGGACAGGAAGGCGGTGCCCACGATCACCGGGAAGGTGCGCAGGCGCAGGACGAGGTAGACCCCCGCTGCGGTGAGAACGCCGACGGCGCTTGCAAGAAGCAGTTCCATCTCAGCCCTCCTTTCCGGTGGTTTGCGGTGCGTCGTCGCGCGACGGGTCGATATCCATGGCGTATTCGCTGACCTCGGTATCGCTGCGGCGGGCAAGGCGCGAGAAGCTTTCCAGAGACAGCATCACCGCGCCCACGACGCAGAGGAACACGCCAAGGTCGAAGCCCATGGCGGTGGCCAGTTCGAATTCCTGGAACGGCGGAATGCGGAAGTAGCCGAAGGCCGAGGTGAGGAATTCGGCGCCGAAGAACCAGGCGCCGATGCCGGTAAGCCCGGCCACCAGCACGCCGGTGCCGATGATGCCGTGATAGGGATACCGCTGCCGGGCCGAGGCCCAGGCGAAGCCCGAGGCCATGTATTGCATCACCACGCCGATGGCCACGACCAGCCCGGCGATGAAGCCGCCGCCCGGTTCGTTGTGGCCGCGCAGGAAGATGTAGACGCCGACCAGCAGGATGACGGGCATCATCACGCGGGTGACGACGACCATCATCATCGGGTGCGCGTCGCCGGCCACGTCCTCTACGGGTCGGTTGAGCAGGCGGGCGCGGACCGGCCCCGAGAGCAGCGCCTCGGTGATGGCGTAGATGATCAGGGCCGCGATGCCGAGCACGATGATCTCGCCGAACGTGTCGAAGCCACGGAAGTCGACCAGGATCACGTTGACGACGTTGGTGCCGCCGCCACCCTTGTAGGAGTTCTCGAGGTGGTAGCCCGAGATCGACGGTTCGACGAAGTCGCGCAGCATCATGGTGTAGATGAGCGCCGCCGCGCCGACACCGGCGCCGACCGAGATCACCCCGTCGCGCAGGCGGCGCCCTGCCGTGCTTTCCACCGGTGTGTGCCGCGGCAGGAAGTTGAGCGCCAGCAGCAGCAGGATGATGGTGACCACCTCGACTGAAAGCTGGGTCAGGGCAAGGTCGGGCGCGCTGAGATAGGCGAAGGCCATCGACACGACGAGGCCCACGACCCCCATCAGGATCAGGGCGAGGAAGCGGTTGCGGTGATAGCGCAGCAGCACGGCGGTGGCTGTTACGAGCAGGATCCACGCGGTCATCGGCACGGGTTCGATCGACAGACCCTCGCGGCTGGGCGGGCTGACGGTGCCGGACATCCAGGCGTGCGCGGTGACCGCGACGACGGTCACCGTGAAGATCGCCGCGTAGCGGGTGAGCGAGCCGTCATGCAGCCGCCCCGTGATCACCTGGGCAATGCTGACCAGCATGGCGATGATCCCGTCGTAGATGGACTTGGCGAAGGGCGGGCCGGCGGCGGCCCAGGCGCGGGAGAGCGGCTTGAACATCAGCAGCAGGATGATGCCGCCCGCGACCGCGATGACCGACATCCAGAGCGCCGGGGTGACCCCGTGCCAGATTTTCAGGTGGGCATCGGGCAGTTCGGCTGCACCGCCGAGGACGGCGGCGGTGACGGTCTTGACCAGCGGCTCGGCGAGGAAGGGCGCGACGCCGATGGCGACCACGAGGATGACGAGCAGCGCCGGCGGGCCCCACATGCCGAAGCCCGGATCATGCGGGTGGCCGGGGTAGTCATCCCGCTCGGGGCCGAGGAAGGTGTGGGCGATGAAGCGGAAGCAATAGGCCGCCGAGAAGAGCGCGCCGATCGTGGCCAGCACTGGCACCAGCATCGGGTTGCCGAAGAGCGTGGTGTGCGTGGTTTCCTCGAGCATCATTTCCTTCGACAGGAAGCCGTTTAGGAAGGGGATGCCCGCCATCGAGAGCGAGGCGATGGTGGCGATCACGAAGGTGACCGGCATCAGCTTGCGCAGGCCGCCCAGCAGGGTGATGTCGCGGGTGCCGGCCTCGTGGTCGATGATGCCGGCGGACATGAAGAGCGCCGCCTTGAAGGTGGCGTGGTTGAGGATGTGGAACACCGCCGCCATGGCGCCGAAGGGGGTGCCGGTGCCCAGCAGCATGGTGATGAGGCCGAGATGCGAGACGGTCGAGAAGGCCAGAAGCGCCTTCAGGTCGTTCTTGAAGAGCGCCACGATGGCGCCGATCACCATGGTCACCAACCCCGCACCGGTGACGAGGATGAACCACGCATCGGTGCCGGAAAGCACCGGCCAGAGGCGGGCCATCAGGAAGATGCCGGCCTTTACCATGGTGGCCGAGTGCAGGTAGGCCGAAACGGGCGTGGGCGCGGCCATGGCGTGCGGCAGCCAGAAGTGGAAGGGGAACTGTGCCGACTTGGTGAAGCAGCCCAGCAGGATCAGGATCAGCGCCGGCATGTAGTAGGGTGAGGCCTGGATTTCCTCGCGGTGCTGAAGGATGACGGTGAGGTCGTAGCTACCGGCGATATTGCCCAGCAGGAGCATGCCACCGATCATCGCGAGTCCGCCCATACCGGTGACGGCCAAAGCCATGCGTGCGCCCTGCCGGCCTTCGGGGAGGTGTTTCCAATAGCCGATCAGCAGGAAGGAGGAGAGCGAGGTCAGCTCCCAGAAAATGAGCAACATCAGGATGTTGTCGCACAGGACGATGCCCACCATCGCACCCTGGAAGAGCAGGAGGTAGGTGTAGAACTCGCCCATGTTGTCGTCGCGCGAGAGGTAGAAGCGGGCATACGTGATGATCAGCAGGCCGATGCCGAGGATCAGGGACGCGAAGAACAGGCCCAGCCCGTCGACGAAGAGATTGAAGTTGAGCCCGAGGGACGGCATCCAGTCGAGCCGCGCGGTCACCGTTTCGCCGGCCATCACCGTGGGCAGGTGGGTCATCAGCCCGAGAAAGGCGGTCAGCGTCACGAGGAAGGTGACCAGGCCGCACGCCTGACGCCCGGCGCGGATCATCAGCCCGGGCAGAAGCGCGCCCAGGAATGGAAGTGCGACAATCAGAAATAACGACATCTTCACCTGTCCCAATAGGTCTAACCGACAATATACGGGTCATTCCCTGATGAAAGCCCCCAATCAAAAGATTGGTCGGAGAGTCCGGTTTTCCAGAGGTTTACGGCGGGATCAACCCGAAATGCGCGCTGGCGCACGGGCTGGCGTGGCCAGCCCGGATCGGGCGATTCCCTGTGTTTGTTGCCGTCAGCCGGCCCTGAAGCTGACCTTGCCGCCGCAGATTGTCGCGGCGATTTGGGTCTTGTCGAGCTCGTCGAGCGGGATGGCTTCGATATCCCGGTCGAGGACGACGACATCGGCCAGCTTGCCCTTGGCGAGCGAACCTTTCTTCGTGTCGGTTCCCTCGGCCCAGGCGCCGCCGATGGTGTAGCCCGCGAGCGCCTCGTTCAGGGTGAAGCGGTGGTTCGGGACGTCGTCTGTCCAGGCGTCTCGGGTGGTGGCGGCGTGGAGGCCGCGGATGATCGAGATGTCGGAGACCGGCCAGTCGGAGGCGAGCGCGATGGGAGCGCCGGCCTGGGCAAGGCGTTGCCAGGCGAAGGCGTCCTCCCAGCGGTCGCGGCCGATATTGGTCAGCGTCGGCTCGAGAGGCAGGCCGCAGGTGCCCGGCGCGTGGGGCGGCTGGATCGAGGCGGTGATGCGCATGGCGCCGATGCGCTCGAAATCTTCGGGCGCGACCAGTTCGAGATGTTCGATGCGGTGGCGCGGGCCGGTGTCGCCGTTGGCCTTGCGGGCGGCGGCGTAGCCGTCGAGCACGCGCTGGGTGGCGGCGTCGCCGATGGAGTGGACGGCGATCTGCAGGCCCATCGCGTCGACCCGCGTGGCGAGGTCGGCGAAACGGTCGGCCTCGAAGCGGCCGTGTGAGCGATAGCCCGGTTGGCCGGGGTAGTCGTTCTTCATGAAGGCGGTGCGGCTGTCGATGACGCCGTCCATGAAGAACTTGACGAAACCGGAGGCGAGCCAGTCGTCGTTCCATTTTTCGTGCATCGCCTTGGCGGTCTCGAGGTCGGCCACCTCCATGTCGGGGACGAAATGGAAGGGGACGCGGACGCGCACCTGAAGCTCGCCCCGCGAGCGAAGTTCTGAGAGCAGCTCGAGCAGGTAAGGGTTGCCGTCCATGTTGACGATGGAGGTGATGCCGTGGCGGGCGGCGTGGTCGAGGCCGCGCTTGAGGTGCTTGAGGTCTTCCTCGCGCTCGTCTTCGGTGGGCCACGGGTCGGGGTTGCGGCCGGTGTTGAGGCCGAGGCCAACCCGTTCCTGTCCGGCGAGGCGGAGGACGGGGCTATAGGCCTCGGGTTCGAGCAGGGCGCCGTTGGCGAGACCGTCGTCGCCCATCACCACCTCGTGGCCGGGGGAGGTTTCGAGACCGTTGATGAGGCCGGCCTGCTCGAGCGCGATGGTGTTGGCCCAGACGGTGTGGTGGTCATGGGCCATCATCGCCAGCGGGCGGTCGCGGAGCATGGCATCGAGCACCTCGCGCGGGGGGCTGTCGGCGAAGACGGCGTAATCGGGGGCCTGTGCCATGATGAGCGGCAGGTCGGGATGCTCGGACGCATAGGCGCGGACGTGCTTGCGGATTTCGGCGGGTTCGCTGGCGCCGTCGAGCTGAATGTTCAGCAATTCGCAGCCGCCGATCAGCAGGTGCATGTGGCTTTCGATGAAGCCGGGCAGGACGGTGGCGCCGTTGGCGTCGATCCACTGCGTGTCCGGGCCGGCGAGTGCCTCGATATCGGCGGCATCGCCGATGGCGTCGATATAGCCGCTGTTGATGGCGATGGCCTCGGCGCGGGGCCGGTCGCCCTCCATCGTGAGGATCTTGCCCCCGGTGATGATGAGATCGGCTGTCATGTCATCCCTCCCTTTATCGTCTGTCGTCAGGCGCCGAGCGCGTCGCGGATGGCGTCGAAGGCGCGCATGGTGTTGCGGGTGTAGTCGCTGATCAGGTAGTCGGGCCAGCTTGAGACAAGGGCGATCACGAGGTCGCTGTCCGGGTCGACATAGATGAACTGGCCGAAGACGCCGCGGGCGCAGATATCGCCGCGATCGGCATCGCGGATCCACCAGAAGCGGCGATAGGCGCCGTTGGGGAAGTTGTCGGACCAGGGCGGGCCGAAGATGGCGGGATCGCCGGTGCGCATCTGGTCGATCCATGCCTGCGGAACAAGCTGGCTGTCGCCCGCGCGGCCGCCGTCGAGGACAAGCTGGCCGAGGCGGGCATAGTCGCGCAGGGTGGCGTTGAAGCCCCCGTCGGCCAGCGCCGTGGCGTCTTCGTCGACGGTGAAATTGGCATCGCGGCTGGCGCCGATATGCTGCCAGATTCGGGCGCTGAGAAGCGAGGCGAGATCGTCGCCCGTGACCCGTTCCATCACCCAGGCGACCATGTCGGTTTCGATCGAGCGATAGTCGAAGTCGCCGCCGTGGGGGCGGATTTTCGGCAGGGAGAGGATGACCTCGCGGATCGTGGGGCGGCCCTTGGCCGGGTCGGCGGGGCGCCAGCCCGAGGCGATGTCGATCTGCGTCATGTCGCTGCCGGGGGTGTTGTAATCTTCGGTGAAACGAACGCCGGAACGCATGTCGAGCACATGATCGAGCGTGGCGTCGGCATAGCCGCTGTCCTTCAGCTCGGGGATGAAGTCGGCGAGCGGCGCGTCGAGGTCGAGCAGGCCATTGCCCCAGAGCGCGCCAGCGGCCAGCGCGGTGACGGATTTCGCAACCGATTGCGACAGGTGCAGGCTGTGGGGGGCCATGTCGTTGAAATAGCGTTCATAGACGGCGCGGCCGCGATGCATGACGAGAATGCCGTCGGCATAGGCCGTCTGGAGGAAATGGGAGAGGTCGAGCGTGTCGCCGCTTTCAACGGTGACGGGGGTGTTGTCGAGATCGGCCGGGTCGTCGCGCAGGTCGCTTTCCGGGCCGGTGCCGCGGAAGACATCCGCCGTGGGAAACAGGCGGTGCATGTTTTGGAAGCTCCACCGGTTGTAGGGCGGGAGGTCCCAGTTGAGGAGGGAAGGGCGCTTGTCGGGGGGCGGGGGGAAGCCCTGCATGATGCCCTGGGCACGCGCCGTCAGAGGCACGCCTGCGGGTGCGGGGGGCGTGGGTCGGGCCGTCATGATTTTTCCTCGGATTGCCTTGAAGTTGGGGCGCGCGGACGGGCCGCGCGCCCCGGTGGACAGCGTTACTGCTTCAGACGCGTCCAGACCTTGTTGTAGAGGTCGACCACTTCCTGCGGGCAGGGCTGCACGAAGTCGGGGGCCGGGGCGTCGTCCGGCATGACGATTTCGGGCGCGGTCAGCATTTCTTCATCCATGAATTCCTCGGAACCTAGGATGCCGTTGGCGTAGCGGGCGAAGTTCGAGGTCATCGCCGCGTTTTCCGGGTCCATCATGAAGTTGATGAAGAGCTTGGCGTTCTCCATGTTCGGCGCGTCGGCCAGGACGGCGACGTTGTCCATCCAGCCGGTGAAGCCTTCCTTGGGGTAGGCGTATTGCAGCGTCGGGCGCTGCATCCGGGCGCGCATGGCGGCGCCGTTCCAGTTTTGCGACAGGTCGACATCGCCCGAGGTCAGCTTTTCGATGGTCGAGTAGTCCATCGTGCGCCAATGCTCTTTCGCGGCGAGCAGCAGCTCGAGCACTTCGCGCATTTCCTCTTCGTTGCCGTTGCAGCGGCCATAGCCGAGGTAGCGCAGGCCGGCGTTGATGACGTCGTTCATGTCGTTGAGCATGTTGATCCGGCCCTGAAGCACTTCAGGCGGATCGAACAGCAGGGCGAGGGTGTTGATGTCACCGTCATAGACCGCCGTGTCTACGGTGAAGGCGGTGGTGCCCCACTGGTAGGGGATCGAGTAGTTGCGGCCTTCGTCCCACCAGACATCGACCCATTTCGGGTCGACGTTCTCGAAGTTCTCCATTTCGTTGGGCTTCACCTCGGCCAGGAGACCTTCGCCGATCATGACCTTGACCATGTAATCGCCGGGCATGACCACGTCATAGCCGGTGTTGCCGGCCTGAACCTTGGCCAGCATGGTTTCGTTCGAGTCGTAGCTGTCGAGGTTGACGGTGACGTCATATTCTTCCTCGAACTTCTCGATCATTTCGGGGTTGGTGTAGTTGCCCCAGTTGTAGATGTTGAGCTCGCCCTCGGCGAGGGCCGCACCGCCGACGAGCGCCAGCGCCGTGGCGGCCGTGAGGGCCTTCAGTGTTGTTGTCATTGGTTGATACCTCCGGTTGGTTTGGTTTTTGGTTACTTCTTCATTTTCCCCTGGACGAGGAAGAGCACGAGCACGAGCAGCACCGACACCCCGACAAGGATGGTGGAGACCGCGTTGATCTCGGGCGTGATACCCCGGCGCAGGGCGCCGAGGATGTAGATGGGCAAGGTGGTCTCGCCCGGGCCCGCCACCATCAGCGTGATGATCACGTCGTCGAGAGAGACGACGAAGGCCAGCATGGCCCCGGCCAGGATGCCGGGCATCAGCAGGGGCAGGGTGATGTGACGGAAGGTCTGCCACGGGGTGGCATAGAGGTCGGCGCCGGCCTGTTCGAGCGTTAGGGTCATGTCTTCGAGCCGGGCGCGGATGGGCATGTAGGCGAAGGGGATGCAGAAAGCGGTATGCGCCGCCATCAGGTAGCCCACGCCGGTGATGCCAGTCAGCTGCTTGATCAGCGAGAAGAGCGACAGGGTCGAGATGGCGGTCACGATCTCGGGGATCATCAGCGGCTGGTTGATGATGCCGTAGACCAGCCCCTGCCCGCGGAAGGCTGTGGTGCGGGTGGTGGCCAGCGCGGCCATCGTGGCGGCGATGGTCGAGAAGAAGGTCGCGACTGCCGCCACCTTGACCGACATCCAGGCGGCGTTGCGGGTGCCTTCGTTTTCCAATGCGGCGGCGTACCAGCGCAGGGAGAACTCCGTCCACTTCACCACAGAGCGGTTGTCGTTGAAGGAGAAGACGATCAACACGATCAGCGGCATGTAGAGTGCGAAGACGCAGGCCCATCCGACGGTCTTGAAGCCGGGCATCGCCTTGAGATCGCGGGCGCGGATTTTGCGGCGGCCCGACTGGGCCGTGGCGCCGGCAGCGAGGGGAGGGGTGTCAGCCATGGGCGCGTCCTCCCTTCGTGGCGGCGCGGGCATAGATCAGCAGGGCGATGACCACGAGCGCCATCAGGATCAGCGCGGCGGCCGAGCCGAAGGGCCAGTTGCGCGACGAGCCGAACTGGATGGCGATCATGTTGCCGATCATCAGCTGCTTGCCGCCGCCCAGCAGGGCCGGGGTGATGTAGGCGCCGAGGCCGGGGATGAAGACGAGGATGCAGCCGGCGATGATGCCGGGCTTGGCGATCGGGGCGATGATATGGCGCAGCACCCGGAAGCGGTTGGCGTAGAGGTCGTAGCCCGCCTCGACCAGCCGGAAGTCGAGCTTTTCGAGGCTAGCGTAGAGCGGCAGCACCATGAAGGGCAGGTAGGTGTAGATCAGGCCGATGAACACGGCGGTATCGGTGTAGAGGATCGACAGCGGCTGATCGATCACGCCGATGCCCATGAGGCCCAGGTTGATGAGCCCCTCGTCGCGCAGGATCAGCAGCATCGCGTACGTGCGGATGAGCAGGTTGGTCCAGAACGGCAGGGTGATCAGGAAGAGCCAGAAGTTACGCTGTTCGCGTGGCTTGGTGGCGATGAAGTAAGCCGTGGGGAAGCCGATGAGCAGGGCGCCGATGGTGGCGCCGAAGGCCAGCCCGATCGAGCGCATGTAGATGGTCAGGTAGGAGTCACTGAACTGGAGGGTGCCGTCGAAGATGTCCCGCTCGAACAGGAACTGGATATAGGCGTTGGGGGTGAAATCCCAGATCACGCCACCATAGGTACCGGGCGTCAGGAAGGAATAGACGGCCGTGATGCCGAGCGGCAGGATGGAGATGCTGAGGATGATGAGCAGCGCCGGGGCCAGCAGGGCGCGGCGGGTCTGGCGGCGCTTGCGGCGCGATTCCTGCTCGGCCGCCGTGAGGGTGGTCGCGCTCATGCCAGCACCCGCGCGCCGCCCGACGCGATGACGACGCCGATTTTGGCGCCCTGCGAAAGGTCCATCCCCTCGGTCGAGCCGCCGTGGCGGACGACCAGTTCCTCGCCCGAGCCGAGCCGGAGATGCAGGTTGTGGGCCGAGCCCATGTAAACGAGGTTTTCGAGCTGTCCCTGAAGCGCCGGGGTCTCTCCGGCCTGTGCGACGCGAATGCTTTCGGGGCGCAGGGCGACCGCGCAATGGCCTTGCGTTTCTGCGTCGCCGGTGGAGCGGGCCAGCATGGTGGTGCCGTCCTTCAGGCGGACGCGGGTCTGGTTGCCCTCGGTGCCTTCGACCTCCGCCTCGAGAATGTTGATGTCGCCGATGAAGTCGGCCACGAAGCGGTGGGTCGGCTTGTCGTAGATTTCCTTGGGCGTGCCGATCTGCAGGATCTGGCCGTCGCGCATGACCGCGATCCGGTCGGACATGGTCAGCGCTTCTTCCTGGTCGTGGGTGACGAAGATGAAGGTGATGCCGGTCTCGGCCTGAAGGCTTTTCAGCTCGATCTGCATGTTCTTGCGCAGCTTGAGGTCGAGCGCCGCGAGCGGTTCGTCGAGCAGAAGCACCTTGGGCGCGGGGGCGAGGGCGCGGGCGAGTGCGACGCGCTGTTGCTGTCCGCCGGAGAGTTGATCGGTGCGGCGGTTCGCCATCGCCTCGAGCTGGACGAGTGAGAGCATCTGTTTCACGCGGGCATCGATTTCGCCCGAGGGCTTGCCCAGCATCTTGAGGCCGAAGCCGATGTTTTCGGAGACGGTCATGTGCGGGAAGAGCGCGTAGTTCTGGAAGACGGTGTTCACGGGCCGCACATGCGGGGGCAGGGCCGTGATGTCTTGCCCGTCAAGCTCGATCGTGCCGCTGGTGGGCAGTTCGAACCCGGCGATGAGGCGCAGAAGAGTGGTCTTGCCGCAGCCCGAGGGGCCGAGCAGCGTGAAGAACTCGTTCTCGCGGATATCGATGTCGACATGGTCGAGCGCGGTGACCGCCGTCTCGCCCTGGCCGAAGGTTTTTGTCAGTGCCCGGGCGGAAATCATGCTACGCCGGGCGTCGGAGTCTTTGGGGGCCTTTGCGGTATCGCTGGTCATTCCCTGTCCCTGTTTATTTTTCGCCGCGACATTGTTTGTGGTATTTATTTATCGAATCGCGATACTGTTATGATAATAACATGACTGGTCCCACGGCAACATCAACTTTCGCACCTGCGGCATCGCTGGAGAAACGCATCGAAGATGTGTGGGACAGCCTGTCGTCGGCCGAACGGCGGGCGGCGTCCTGCATGAAAGCAAGAGGCAGTCTGCTGTTGCTCGACACCGGCGCGGCGCTGGCTCAGGAGGCGGGCGTCAGCCAGATGACGGTGAGTCGTCTGCTTCGGAAACTGGGGTTCCAGGGGCTTGCGGCGTTGAAGCGGACGTTGCGCGAGGACGATGCGCTGGATGCGATCGATCTGAAAGACCGTAATGAACATCTGCTCGATGGGTCGATCGGGGAATTCCTCAAGCGCGAGGCCGAGGCGGTGCTGGCACTGGCAGAGTTGGTGGCCGATGACCGGTGGCGCGAGGCGGTCGACCTGATCCACGGCGCCGATGACGTGGTCGTGGCCGGGTTCCAGATGTTGCGCGGCCATGTCGAGGATTTTACCCGCAGGCTCTCCACCTATCGCGACAACGTGCGCTATGCCGCGACGCATGACGGCTGTCTTGCCGAGCTGATTCCGCCGAAGGGGCGGGATCGGAAACGTGTGCTGGTGCTGGTCGATATCGTGCCCTACGGGCGCGAGGCCGAGACGGTGGCGGCGCTGGCGCGGAAATCGGGGTTCGAGATCGTGATCCTGACGGATGAGCTGAACCAGTGGGCCAAGGCGCATACCGATCACGTGCTGACGGCGCGGATTTCGACCGACCTGACGATTGAATCGACCGGGCCGCTGGCGACGCTGTTGTCGTTGCTGGCGCAGGCCGTGGCCGAGCGCGACCCGGTTGCCACCGCCGCGCGGCTGGATCACTGGGCCCAGATCGCCGGGGATATGCGGTATTACTCGAGAAAGACACCGCGCCGGCGCCGGCCCCTCTGGAAGGGGAAATACGCCGGGCCGAAGGCGTAAGCCCGGCCCGGCCATTTGCCACGTTGCCGGGGTCAGGCGGCGAAATCCATCTTTTCCAGTTCCGTCAGCGCATCGGCGAAGGCGTCGACGATCAGGTCGATTTCCTCCCGCTCGATGATCATCGGCGGGCAGAAGGCCATCGCATCCATCATCGCGCGGGAAATCACGCCGCGTTCGAAGAGCAGCTTGTTCATGGCCGCGCCCAGCTTGCCTGCGGGAAGCGTGTCGCCGAGTTCGGGGTGCACCAACTCGACCGCCGCGATCAGGCCGACGCCGCGCACCTCGCCCACCATCGGATGGCGGGCGAACTGGGACAGCTTCTCGCGGAAATAGGCGCCGTTCTCGGCGGATTTGGTCACGAGGTCGCGTTCCTCGATGATCTTGATGTTTTCAAGCGCGACGGCCGCGCCGACCGGGTGGCCCGCGCCGGTGTAGCCGTGGCCCAGAACGCCGATGCGGCCGCTTTCCTCGGCGATCGGTTCGTAGAAACGGTCATTCAGCAGGATGGCCGAGAAGGGCACGTAGCTGGAGGTGATCTGTTTCGACATGACGATCGCATCGGGCTTGATGCCGTAGGTTTCGCAGCCGAACATGTTGCCGGTGCGGCCGAAGCCGTTGATGACCTCGTCGGCAATCAGCAGGATGTCGTATTTCGCCAGCACCGCCTGGATCTTTTCCCAGTAGGTGGCCGGCGGTACGACCACGCCGCCGGCGCCCATCACCGGCTCGCCGATGAAGGCGGCGATGGTGTCGGGGCCTTCCGCCTGGATCATCGCGTCGAGATCTTCGGCGCAGCGGGTGGCGAAGTCTTCCTCGCTTTCACCGTCGCGGCCCTCTTTCCAGTAATGCGGGCAAGTGGTGTGCAGGATGCCGGGCAGGGGCAGGTCGAAGGAGCGGTGGTTGTTGGGCAGGCCCGTGAGGCTGGCCGAGGCGATGGTGACGCCGTGATAGCCGCGATTGCGCGAGATGATCTTTTTCTTTTCGGGCTTGCCGAGGGCGTTGGAGCGGTACCACAGCATCTTGATGACGGTGTCGTTCGCCTCGGAGCCGGAGTTCGTGTAGAACACCTTCGACATCGGCACGGGCGCCATCGTGACCAGCTTCTCGGCCAGGTCGATGGCGGCGGGGTGCGCGCGGTGGGCGAAGTTGTGGTAGTAGGGCAGCTTCTTCATCTGCTCGGCCGCGGCTGCGACAAGCCGGTCTTCGCCGAAGCCGACGCCGACGCTCCACAGGCCGGCCATCGCCTCGACGTAGCGTTTGCCGTGGTTGTCGAAGACGAAAACCCCCTCGCCGTGTTCGATGATCTGCGGGCCCTGCTCGGCATGCGCCATGGCGTCGGTGTAGGAGTGGAAGTGGTAGGCGATATCGCGGGCTTCGGGCGAATTGGGGGCGAGTGTCATCTTCTGTTCCGTGTTGAGTGGTGGAGATTTCTGGATTGGCGAAACTCTGTCAGATGACGCGGGGAAAGGAAATCGGTAATTTGATCAAAAGCTGGTGTGAGTGGATGAGGCGGGGCGTGGCTTTGATTGACGTACCTCAGGCGCCCGGCTAACCTTGTTGGCCATGGAGGGGCCGATGAGCAAACCCACGGTACACGACATCGCCAAGGAGGCGGGCGTCAGCCTTGCCACCGTCGACCGTGTGCTGAATGCGCGGCCCGGCGTGCGTGAGAAAACCATTGCAAAGGTGAACGCCGCTGTCGAGCGGTTGGGCTACGTCCGCGACACCTATGCCGCCAACCTTGCGCGGCAGCGGCAATACCGGTTCGTCTTCGTCCTACCAGAGGGGCCGAGCCAATTTACAGAGACGCTGAAGGCGGCGCTGAAGGAGGCTTATGCCTCGCAAATCGCCGACCGGGTGGTGTTGCGGACGGTGAGCGTGCCGGCGAATGACCCGCATGCCATCGTGCGGAGCTTGCGGTCGCTCGATACCGATCGGCTGGATGGCGTGGCGATCATGGCGCCGGAGACGCCGCAGGTGCGTGACGCCATCGCGCGGCTCAAGGAGGCAGGGCTTGCCGTGGTGGCCCTGGCTACCGACTTGCCGAACTCGAAGCGCGATTACTTTATTGGTATCAACAACTTGTCGGCCGGGCGGACCGCTGCCCTGTTGATGGGGCGGTTTGCCGGGGGGCGTGGCGAGGTGCTGGTCGTGACCAATTCGATGCGGTCGCGGGACAGCCTCGAGCGGCGGCTAGGCTTCGACGAGGTGATGAAAAGCGACTTCCCCGAAATGGTGGTGCTGCCGTCGATCGAGACCTATGACGACCCGGCGCGGATGGAGAGCGTGATCGCCGACGTGGTCGAGAACAGGCCAGGGGTGGTGGGGCTCTATTCGATGGGGCTTGGGAACGTGCCGCTTCTCGATGCGTTGCGCGATGCGGGGCGGGCCGGCGACCTTATCGTGATCGCGCATGAGCTGACCCCGAAGACGCGGGAGGCGTTGCAGCAGAACGAGCTGGCAGCGGTGATCACGCAGAACGTGGGGCACCTTGTCCGGAGTGCCTTGCGGGTGCTGCGGGCGTTCTGCGACTCGCAGTCGATTTTCGAGGCGCAGGAGCGGATTCGGATCGAAATCGTCCTGCGCGAGAACCTTTACTGAGCAATTTCGGGTGGTCGGGCCGGTGGGGTTGCCCGGGGCTGAACGACCGCGCCTTACCTAGCGTAAGTCACTGGAATTCAGCACAATATTCCGAGTGAGAGAAAAATTGGGCCGCGAGGGCCCTTGCCTGCGAATTGCGCGCATTTGCCCGGAAATTGGGCGAGTGGAGGAACGTACCTCAGAAATTCCTAGACATGAGGTACGTTCCTCATTTACCTTTTCCCTGCCTCCCGACCCATACCGCGGAGGCGCGACGCGTTGATGAGCGCGTCGACCAACGGGAGGAGACAATCAATGAAGACGACGCAATTAATGTCGGCTGCTGCCCTGACAGCGGCCACCGGCTTTGCCGCAAGTGGCGCGCAGGCCGATGAATTGACGCTGTGCTGGGCCGCGTGGGACCCGGCGAACGCCCTGATCGAACTGTCGAAGGATTTCGAGGCCGAGTCGGGCCACTCGATGAGCTTCGAGTTCGTGCCGTGGCCCAACTTTGCCGACCGGATGCTGAACGAGCTGAATTCGGGCGGGAAGCTGTGCGACCTGATGATCGGGGACAGCCAGTGGATCGGGCTGGGCGCCGAGGCCGGGCATTACGTGAAGCTGAACGATTTCTTCGAGGCCGAAGGGATCAGCATGGACGATTTCATTCCGGCGACCGTGACCGGCTATTCGGAATGGCCGAAGGGCACGCCCAATTACTGGGCGCTGCCGGCCTTTGGCGACGTGGTGGGGTGGACCTATCGCAAGGACTGGTTCGAGATGCCCGAGCACCAGGCCGAGTTCAAGGAGACCTATGGCCGTGACCTGAAGGCGCCGGAAACGCTGGCCGAGCTGAAGGATATCGCGGAGTTCTTCCAGGGCCGCGAGATCGACGGGAAGACGGTGTATGGCGCGGCGATCTATACCGAGCGGGGCTCGGAAGGGATCACCATGGGCGTGACCAACGCGCTTTACAATTACGGGTTCGAATACGGCAATCCGGAGAACCCCTATGAGCTGGAAGGCTACGTGAATTCGCCCGAGGCGGCGGAAGGGCTGGAGTATTACAAGGCGCTGTACGATTGCTGCACGCCGCCGGGCTCGTCCGACTGGTACATGTCGGCCAATATCGACGCCTACAAGTCGGGGCAGGTGGCGCTGCAGATGAACTTTGCCTTCATCTGGCCGGGCGTGAACGCCGACCCGAACGTGGGCGGCGACAAGTCGGGCTATTTCCCCAACCCGAAGGGCCCGGGTGGGCATTTCGCCCAGCTTGGCGGGCAGGGGATCTCGGTTGTGTCCTATTCCGACAGCCAGGACGCGGCGCTTGAGTATATCAAGTGGTTCGCGCAACCCGAGATCCAGTCGAAATGGTGGGAGCTTGGCGGGTATTCGGCTCTGAAAGCCGTGGTCGAGGACCCGGGTTTCGCGACCAGCCAGCCCTATGCGCAGACCTTCCTCGACTCGATGGCGATCGTGAAGGATTTCTGGGCGGAGCCGGCCTATGCCTCGCTGCTTCTGGCCATGCAGGACCACGTGCACAGCTACGTGATCGCCGGCGAGGGCACGGCGCAGGAGGCGCTTGATGCGCTGGTCGAGGATTGGACCGAAGTCTTCGAGGATGAAGGCAAGATCTGATCCGGGCTGATCTGCCGCCTGTCTCCCTGGGCGGCAGGTTCACTCTCGCGCGAGGCCATCTGGCCGATTTTGGCCCCGCGCAACGCCAAAGCAATACCGGGAAGGAAGTCTCATGTCCGAGACGGTCATGGATCGGGCCGCCAGCGCCACGCCCAAGAAAGTTGCGCGCCGTATCAGGGGGTTGTCCGACCGAACCATCGCGTGGCTCTTCGTGGCGCCGACGGTGTTCCTGTTGCTGGCGGTGAATATCTTCCCGCTGATCTGGACGATCCGGCTGAGCTTTACCAATTTCCGGGCGAACCGGCCGAATGCCGAGGTGAAGTGGATCGGGCTGCGGAATTACGAGCGCATCCTGACCGACAGCGATATCTGGCTGACGATGCAGGCAACGGCGCATTTCCTGATATGGACGATCGTCTTCCAGGTTCTGATCGGGTTCACGCTGGCGTGGCTGATCAACAAGAAGTTCAAGGGAAACGATCTTTGGACGACGATCATCGTTTTCCCGATGATGCTGTCGCCCGCCGTGGTGGGGAACTTCTGGACGTTCCTGTACCAGCCTCAGATCGGGCTTTTCAATTACGTGGTGGCGTTCTTCACCGGGGCGGACCCGGCGAGTTTCTCGATGATCGGCGAGGTGGCGCTGGCACCCTGGGCGATCGTGATCGTGGACACGTGGATGTGGACGCCCTTCGTGATGTTGATCTGCCTGGCGGGGCTGAGGTCGATACCAGACACGATCTACGAGGCGGCGGAGTGTGACCGGGCGTCGAAATGGCGGCAGTTCTGGACGATCACGGTGCCGATGGTGCTGCCGTTCCTGATGCTGGCGGTGCTGTTCCGGGGGATCGAGAACTTCAAGATGTTCGACCTGGTGGTGCAGCTGACCGGGGGCGGGCCGGGGAACACCACGACGCTGACGTCGATCGACCTCAAGCGCGAGGCGTTCGAGAAGTGGCGGACCGGGTTTTCCTCGGCCTACGCGATCATCCTTTTCGTGACGGTGTTCGGGCTGGCCTCGATCTACGTGAAGGCGCTGAACAAGGTGAAGGAAAGATGAGCAGCTACTCGATCACCGAAGCCTCCGGCCGGCAGAAATGGGTCGCGGGCGTGCTTGTCATCGGCTACGCGCTGATCACGTTGATGCCCTTGTTGTGGATCCTTGCGACGGGCTTCAAGAGCTCGCCGGATTCCATTGCCTATCCGCCCAAGGTTGTCTTCGAGCCGTCGCTGGAAGGCTACGTGAACCTCTTCACCACGCAGATGCGGCAAAGCCCGGAATACCTTCAAGAGAATCCGCCGACGACGTGGTACGAAGAGGTCGTGCACGACAAGGGGATGGTGATCGCCGGGCCGTCGCGGTTTGGCGAGCGGTTCATGAACTCGGTGATCATCGGGTTCGGCTCGACCTTCCTGTCGGTCTTTCTCGGCACGCTCGCGGCCTATGCGTTTTCGCGCTATCGCATCCCGCTCAAGGATGACCTGCTGTTCTTCATCCTGTCGACGCGGATGATGCCGCCGATCGCGATTGCCATTCCGATCTTCCTGATGTTCCGGACACTGGGCCTGTCGGACACCCATGCCGGGATGATCCTGCTTTACACGGCGGTGAACCTGTCCTTGTCGGTCTGGTTGCTGAAAGGGTTCATCGACGAGATCCCGCGGGAATACGAAGAGGCCGCCCTGATCGACGGGTACACGCGGTTCCAGGCCTTCTACAAAGTGGTGCTGCCGCAGGCGGCGACAGGCATCGCCTCGACCGCGATTTTCTGCCTGATCTTTTCGTGGAACGAGTATGCCTTCGCGGTTCTGCTGACTTCCGGCACGGCACAGACGGCGCCGCCCTTCATCCCCACGATCATCGGCGTGGGCGGGCAGGATTGGCCTGCCGTCGCGGCCGGCGCGACCATCTTCCTTGTCCCGGTCATGGTTTTCACCATCCTGCTGCGCAAGCACCTGCTGCGCGGGATCACCTTCGGAGCGGTTCGGAAATGAGTGCTTTCGTCAACGGTTTGCTGCGGCTGCGCCGCGGTCCTTGGGAGATGGTTGCCTCGGCGCTCATCGCGCTGGGCGTGGTGATGCTGATGCAGCCGTTCATCCTGTGGGCCTTCACCTATTCCTTCATCATCACGCTGACGGGGACGGTGATGTTCATCGTCGTCAGCCATTTCCCGGAATAGGAGGCGCGCATGGCAGAGATCGTCATTCAGAATGTGCGCAAGGACTTCGGCGACTTCACCGCCGTCAAATCCTCTTCCTTCCGGATCGAGGACGGGGAGTTCTTCATGCTGTTGGGGCCGTCGGGATGCGGCAAGACCACGACCTTGCGGATGATCGCGGGGCTGGAGCTTCCGACGTCGGGCGAGATTTACATCGACGGCGAGGAGGTGGGTCAGAAGCCGGCGAGCCAGCGGGACATTGCCTTCGTCTTCCAGATGTTCGCGCTCTACCCGCATATGAACGTGCGCAAGAACATCAGCTATCCGCTGGTGAGCCAGGGGATGCCGCGGGCGCAGGTGCGCGAGAAGGTGGCGGAGGCGGCGCGGATCCTGGGGATCGAGAAGATCCTCGACCGGCCGGTGGGGGGCTTGTCGGGCGGCGACCGGCAGCGCGTGGCGCTGGGCCGGGCGATCGTGCGGAACCCGAAGTGCTTCCTGATGGACGAGCCTTTGGGTGCCCTCGATGCCGAGTTCCGGGAGCATATGGCGGAGGAGCTGCGGAACCTGCATGACAGGATGGGGGCGACCACGGTTTACGTGACCCATGACCAGCTGGAAGCGATGCAGATGGGCGACAAGATCGTGGTGATGAACCACGGGGTGATCGAACAGTTCGGCACGCCGCAGGATATCTACGACAAGCCCGCCAGCCGCTTCGTGGCCGAGTTCATCGGGTCGCCCTCAATGAATTTCCTCAAGTTCCACGATAGCCTTGAGGTCGGGGCGACCAGCGTGACGCTGCATCACGAGACGCTGCATATTCCGGCGCTACGGGAGCCGTTTGACGGGGACATGATCTATGGGGTGCGGCCCGAGCATGTGCGGCTGTCCGATGCCTCGGGCTATCGCGGCGAGGTGATCGCGACGGAATACCTCGGCACTACCCAGATCGTGACGATGAAAACCCATAACGGCGAGGTAAAGGCGCGGATCGGGTCGGAGCAGCCGGCGCGGGTGGGCGAGAGCGTGGGGCTCGATTTCAATGGCCGGACGGTGACGCTGTTCGATACGCAGGCGGGGCGGGCCATTCGCTCGGACCTGAACGAGGGGGTGCTGTCGCATGTCTGACGTGCTGCTGGAAAACGTATCGATGAGCTATGGCTCGACGCTGGCGGTCGACAACCTGACCATGACGGTGAGCGACGGCGCCTTCGTGGTGCTGCTGGGCCCCACCGGGGCGGGGAAGACCACGACGCTGCGGCTGATTTCGGGGCTGGAGCGGCCGGATGCCGGGGATATCCGCATCGATGGGCGGTCGGTGGTGAACGAGACGCCGGCACAGCGGGACGTGGCGATGGTGTTTCAGCAATACTCGCTTTACCCGCATATGACGGTGCGCGAGAACCTCGCCTTTCCCTTGCGCTCGCCGATCCTGAAAACGCCTGAAGACGAGATCGCGCGGAAGATCCGCGAGGTGGCGGAGGTGCTGAGCATCCCCCACAAGCTCGACAACAAGGCGACGGAGCTGTCGGGGGGCGAGATGCAGCGGGTGTCGATCGGCCGGGCGCTGGTGCGGGACCCGTCGATCTACCTGATGGACGAGCCGTTGTCGTCGCTCGATGCCAAGCTGCGGGCCGATCTGCGGGTCGAGTTGAAGCGCATCCAGGCGAGCCTGGGGGCGACGATGCTCTACGTGACGCATGACCAGATCGAAGCGATGACGATGGCGACGCATGTGGGCGTTCTCGATGAAGGCCGCCTTGTGCAGTTCGGCAGCCCGCGTGAGATTTACGAGGACCCGGTGAGCCTTTACGTGGCCGGTCGGCTGGGTCTGCCACGTATCAACGCGCTGCCCGCCGGCGTTTTCGGCGGGGCGCCCACGGAGGCGAAGACCATCGGCCTTCGCCCCGAGCATATCGCGCATGGCGAGGGCAAGCCCTCGACCGTGTCGCGGGTCGAGCGGCTGGGGGATCAGACGCGTCTGCATCTGCAGCTTGACGGGCATGACATCGTGACGCTGACCGACCCGCATACCGACCTCGAGCCCGGGGACACCGTGGCCATTCAACCCCGCAACGCCCTTTACTTCGACGCCGCCGGCGCGCGGATCGCTTAAGGAGACTGACCCATGAAGCAGTTCATCAACGAAAAGGAAACGGTCGTCACCGAAGCGATCGACGGCCATCTGCGCATCGCGGGCGGGCGGCTGGCAAGGCTGGACGGGTATCCGCATATCAAGGTGGTGGTGCGCACCGACTGGGACCGCTCGAAAGTGGCGCTGGTGTCGGGCGGCGGATCGGGGCACGAGCCGAGCCATGCGGGGTTCGTCGGGCAAGGGATGCTGACGGCGGCGGTGTGCGGGGAGGTCTTCGCCTCCCCCTCGGTCGATGCGGTGCTGGCGGGGATCCTGTCGGTGACGGGCAAGGCGGGGTGCCTGCTGATCGTGAAGAACTATACCGGCGACCGGCTGAATTTCGGGCTAGCGGCGGAGCGGGCACGGGCGCAGGGGCTGAAGGTGAACATGGTGATCGTCGACGATGACGTGGCCCTTCCCGACCTGCCGCAGGCGCGCGGGGTGGCAGGGACGCTGTTCGTGCACAAGATTGCAGGCGCGCTGGCCGAACAGGGCGCCGACCTCGACGCCGTGACCGAGGCGGCGGAGCGAGTGATCAAGGGGGCGGTGTCGATCGGCATGTCGCTCGATACCTGCACCGTGCCCGGCTCGCCCAAGGAAGACCGGATCGGGCCGGGCAAGGCCGAGCTGGGGCTGGGCATTCATGGCGAGGCGGGGATCGAGCAGGTGCCCTTCACCACGGCGCGGGAGGCGATCTCGATGGTGATCGACAGGCTGGCGCCGCATCTGGGGAGCGGGCCGCACGTGGCTTTGCTCAATAACCTCGGGGCGACGACGCCGCTGGAGATGGGGGTGCTGGCCGAGGAGCTGACGCGCTCGCGGATCGGAGACCAGCTGCGCTGGCTGATCGGGCCGGCGCCGATGATGACCTCGCTGGATATGCGGGGGTTCTCGATCTCGGTCTACCCGGTGTCGAAGGCGGATGAGGCGGCGCTCCTGGCGCCGGTGGCGCCGTGGGCCTGGCCGGGCTGTCACATGATCGGCGAGGTCGCGGTGCTCGACCTGCCGGACGGGCTGACGCCGATCAAGCCGATCCCGTCGTCGCACGAGGCGACGCGTGCGTTCGTGGAACGGTGCTGCAACCTTCTGATCGGGGAGCAGGATGCGCTGAATGCGCTGGATGCGAAGTCGGGGGATGGGGATACGGGCAGTACGCTGGCCACCGCGTCGCGGGCGCTGATCGGGTCGCTCGACCGGTTGCCTTTGGCGGACCAGACGCAGCTGTACCGGGCCATCGGGCTGGAACTGAGCCAGACGATGGGAGGCTCGTCGGGGGTGTTGCTGGCGATCTTCTTTGCGGCAGCGGGAGATGCCTCGGCCAGCGGGAAGGATGCCATTGGCGCTTTGAAATCGGGTCTCGACCGGGTGCAGCAGGTGGGTGGGGCGAGCCCCGGCGACCGGACGATGATCGACGCGCTGCTGCCCGCACTGGAGGCGTTGCCCGACGGGCTGGCGGCGGCGGCGGAGGCGGCGAGGAAGGGCGCGGATGCCACGGCGGAGATCACCCGCGCGCGGGCCGGGCGGGCGAGCTACGTCTCGGCTGAGAGCCTTGCGGGGCATAACGACCCGGGCGCCGAGGCGGTGGCGCGGTTGTTCGAGCATCTCTCACGGGTCGACGAACTGGCCTCCTGATCCGGGTTGCCACGGGTCCGGCCGGAAAAATGGTCGGGCCGGTGGTAATTTCCGACCGGATATGTTAGCGCTATCATAAATCGAAAAATCAGTAACAGGGAGCCTTTGCCATGACTGCCAAGCTTGCCATCAACGGGTTCGGCCGGATCGGCCGCTGTGTTCTTCGGGCGTGGGTCGAGTCGGGGCGCGACGATATCGAGATCGTCGCGATCAACGACCTCGCCCCGATCGAGACCAGCGCGCATCTTCTGAAATACGACAGCGTGCATGGCCGGTTGGCTGAGGATGTTTCGGTGGAGGGGGGCGACCTGATCGTCGGCGGCCGGCGTATTCGCGTCACCGCCGAGCGGGCGCCGGAGGATCTGCCGTGGTCCGACGTGGACGTGGCGCTGGAGTGCACCGGGGTCTTCACCGCGCGGGACAAGGCGGCGCGGCATTTGCGGAATGGGTCGGGCCGGGTTCTGGTCTCGGCCCCGGCGGACGGGGCGGACAAGACCATCGTTTACGGGGTGAATCACCAGAGCCTGAGCGCCGGTGACACGGTCATTTCCAACGCCTCCTGCACGACGAACTGCCTGGCTCCGGTGGCCAAGGTGCTGGACGACGCCTTCGGGATCGAGACCGGCTACATGACCACCGTGCACAGCTATACCGGCGATCAGCCGGTGCTGGATGCGGCGCACAAGGATCTCTACCGGGCACGGGGGGCGGCGCTGTCGATGATCCCGACGTCGACCGGGGCGGCGCGGGCCGTGGGGCTGGTGCTGCCGCACCTGGCCGGGCGGCTGGATGGCGCGGCGATCCGGGTGCCGACGCCGAATGTCTCGGTGGTCGATCTGACCTTCATGCCCAGGCGGAACGCGACGGCAGACGAGGTGAACGAAGCGATCCGGCAGGCGGCCGGATCAGGGCCGTTGCAGGGGATCCTTGCGGTGAATGATGCGCCGCTGGTGTCGAGCGATTTCAACCACGATTCCCATTCCTCGGTCTTCTGCCCCGGGCAGACGCGGGTGACCGAGGGCGGCATGGTGCGGGTGCTGTCGTGGTATGACAACGAATGGGGGTTCTCGAACCGGATGCTCGACACGGGCGCGTGGATTGCGCGGCGGCTTGGCTTGCCGGTGGGCGAGCAAAGGTTGGCGGGTTAGCGCAGGCCGACGATGGCGAAGGGGGCCCAGTAGGACGGATGCGTGCGCAGCGGATCCTGCGCGGGGTCGTCGAGGATGGCGAGGACCGAGCGGCGCAGCGCTTCTGCATGGCTGAGGTCGGGCTCGTCCTGAAGCGTGCGGAAGAGGCCGGTGGAGACCTCGACCGCGGCGGAAGAATAGACAGACCAATGGGTTACGAGGAGCGAGGAGCCGCCGGCGTGGAAGAACGCTCGGGCGAGGCCGGAAAGGCCCTCGGCGTTGGCATCCTCGCCCGCGGCGGTGTTGCAGGCGGAGAGGACGACGAGGCTGGCCTTGAGGCCGAGCGTGGCAATCTCGGCGGCGGTGAGCAGGCCGTCATCTTCTGCCGTGGGCGTGTCGGGCGGGGTTAGGACAAGGCCGGGCGCTCGGGCGCCGGCCTCGCCCGCCGTCAGGCCGTGGGTGGCGAAGACGATCACGTCGTATTGGGCGAGCTGGGCCGAGGCGTCGAGGAGTTTGACTTTCGTTTCCGTGGCTTGCGGGCCGGTGAAGAGCGAAGCGGACCCGCCGAAGACGCGGCCGATGGCCTCGACTTCGCAGGCCGAGTCCGGCAGGCGGGGCAGCGAGCGCAGCACGGCCGGGCGGGCGAGGGGAGTGCCGGTGTCGTTATCCATCAGGTCGGGCGTGTCGGGCGGGGCGGCGCGGAGGGCGGCCATGCGGACGGTGGCGCAATCGACCGGGCCGCTGGTGCCGATGACCGGGTCGCCGATCCCGAGGTAGCGGCCAAGCCCCTTGCCGCGGGGGAGCGGGTGGTTCCGAAGGCCCCGGAGGCTGCTGATCGAAGGCAGGACCGAGATCGCGTGGTGGCGAATGAGCCAGTCGGGCGACCCGTTCGGCCCGCCCTGTGTGTCGGCGACAAGTGCTTGAAAAGGCAGGCGTAACAAGTCTGCGGGCGGGGCGATTATCAGGTGGTCCTTGCCGGTCAGCATGCCGCTTACGCCGCCGAAGAGGTCTCGGTAGAGGCGGAATGCCCCTTCGGCGTCAAACCCGCGGGTGTCTTCCTCCTGTTCGGCCAGCATGGCGCCGCGAAGGCCGGTGGTGCCGAAGGTGGCGCAGCCGGGGTCGCTGACGGCGATCTGGCAGCGGAAGGCGGTGATCCTGTCGTTGAGGCTGCGGCGGCTGTCGTCGGGGATGGGGGCCACGCGGATGGCGCCGCGGCTGATGGCGATGGTCTGGTTGGAAGAGCCGTCGAGGGCGGCGACCATGTCGGGGCGCAGGCCGGGCAGAAGGAAGGTGAGGAGCACCTCGTCGGGCTTGAGAAGGGATTGAATTTCAGAGACTTGCAAGGGTTGGACGCCAGTGAGGCCGGCGGTTTCAAGGCCCAGGCCGGAGAGCCTGGTTTCGACGGTCTGCAGGTCGCGCTCGAGCGTGTTGAGCCTTGTATCAAAGGCCCGGAGCGTGGACCGGTCGGCGCCTTCGCCGTAGGCGGTGAGGAGGGCGGAGGTTTCGCGGGTGTGGGCTTCGCGGAGGTCCTGGCGGCGGCGGAGCCAGACGGCTTGCAGGGGGTCGTCGGCGGCGAGGCGGGCTTCCATCATGGCGAGGGCTTCGGCCGAGCGGGTGACCTGGGTCCATTGCAGGGCGGAGAGGGCCTCGTCGATCGTGGCGGGGTCGGGCGGTGCCGTGCCGGAGCGGGCGAGGAGGGACCAGGCGAGGATCTCGAAATCTTGAATAGATTCAGGGAGTTGCGCGCGGTAGAGCGGGGATTTCCGGGCCTCTGCGATATCGCGGAGGAGGGGGGTGGCGGCGTCGAGATTGCCCTCGGAGACGTGAAAGAGCGCCAGTTTCAGCTGGGCGTCGACGGCCATGGGCAGGGCGTGGGGCAGGGCGGCGTCGTTGATGGCGATGGCCTCTTCCAAAAGGCTGACAGCCCTTGTTTTATTGCCTTGAACGAAGAGAAAGTCGGCGGCGTTGGTCAGGGCGGTGGCAAGGTCGGGGTGGTTTTCCGGATAGGCCTCGCGGGCGATGGAGAGGGCCTGTTCGAGGCGGTCGAGGGCCTGTTCCGGCTGCCCGAGATCGCCGAGCGCCACGGCCGCGGCGGCGTGGATGCGGGCCATTTCGGCCCGTGTATTCCACGTCGGTATAACGTCGGTATTTTGTCGGTATTGCGTCAGTGCTTCTTCGGTGAGGTCGAGCGCATCCTGCGGGCGGCCCATGTCGGTCATCAGGCGGGCCCGGTTGGTGGCGCTGATGGCGAGGTCGATGGGGGTGAGCGGTTCCGCGCCCTGGTCGAGGGCGATGCTGTAGGCACGCTCGGACTGGTCGTAGAGCCGTTCGGAGAGCGACAGGTCATTGCGTTGCCACGCGTTGGCGGCGAGGTCGTCGAGGATGAGGTGCAGGCTCTTGCGGCCCTCCTCGGTCGCCTCGAGCACGCGGGCGGCGCGGCGGAGGGTCTGGGCGGCCTCCTGGTGGAGGCCGAGATTGGTCTGGGCATGGGCCACCTCGCGCAGGGCGAGGCCGAGGCGGGGGTCGTTCTCGATGCCGGTCAGTTCGGCATAGGCCACGGCAAGCTGGGCATAGTCGAGCTGCACCTCGCGCAGTTCGGTGTAGCTGGCGGCCTGTGTTGCGGTGAGGGTCAGGGTCGCCATCTCGTTGACATAGGCCAGCTCGTCTTCGGAGAGCGGCGCGGCGGCGCCCCATGCGCGCAGGGCGTCGGCGGCGGGGCCATAGCGTTCGGCCTGGTGGAGGAGGAAGAATTTCTGCGACAGCAGGTTCTGGATACCCTCGACCTCTTCCGGCATGAAGCGGCGGAGGACGGCGATGCGCCCGGTGATGAGGGCGATGGCCTCATCGGTGCGGCCGGCCTGTTCCATCGCTTCCTGCGTCTGGGCGTAGGTGGTGTAGATCGTGCCGTAGAGCGGGCGCAGAAGCTCGGGTTCGACGGCGAGGAGTTCTTCTAGGAATTCGATGGAGGCGATGTATTGTCCGGCGGCGAAATGAACCGAGGCGGCGATGCCGAGGGCGCGACCGTGGTCGGGCGTGCCACGGCCGGCGCCAAGGATGCGGTCGACCAGCGCCTCGGCTGCGGGGATGTCGCCCTGCATGAGGTGGACATTCGCGCGGTTCGAGGCGGCGAGATACCACGGGTCGGAACCGGTGAGGCCGGCTTGCTCGGCGAAGGCGATGGCTTCGTCGAGCTGCGCGCCGGCCTGGGCATCACCGGCGAGCGCGAGGGCATAGCCGAGGTTGTTGAGGGCGTAGGCATAGGCCAGCGGGTCGGGGGTGTCGGCGGCCCGCGCCGCTTCGACAGCGGCGCGGGCGCGTTCCACGGCGAGCGGTGTGTCGCCCGCGTTCAGCGCTTCCATCGTCGCCCCGTTCAGGGCGCCGATATCGGCGGTGCTGTCCTGCGCCGGGGCCGCATGGGCAAGGAAAAGGCCCGCGGCGAGAGCGAACCCCAGGGCCGCGCGCCGCATGTCAGTATCCGGACGGATAGACCGGGAAGCCCGCCATCTGCCACGCCGTGATGCCGCCGCGATACCAGTAGACGTTGGTATAGCCGGCTGCCACCACCCGCAGGGTCGCGTTATAGCTGAGCCAGCATTGCGGATCGGAGCAGTAGAGAATGATCGGGTAGTCGGCGACCTGGCCGGTGACCTGTGCCAGGAACTGGCCCGTCTGCTGCTGAATGCGGTCCTGGTAGGAGCCGGGCGAGGACATCTCGGGGATCATGTAGGCGCTGGGCAGGGAGTATTGCTGCCCGAGCACGTCGATGATGATCATGTCGAGCCCGCTGGCCATGGCGTTGGCCAGACCCTCGGTCGAGACCACGGAGGCGCCGGGCACCATGGTGGGCGTGGGCGCATGCATGCCGCCATTGCGAAGGTTGCCTGTGGGCGGCACGCCGTAGTCGCGGCTTTCGAAGGTGAGGATCTGCGGGTCGACCGTGATGGCCTGTGCCTGCTGGTTGGTCTCGGGCTGTGCCTCGGGCTGCGGTTCAGGCTGTGGCTCGGGCTGGGTTTCCGGCATGGCGGTCTCGGTCGTCTCTTCGGTGCCGGTTCCGGTGCCGGTGATCGAGAAGTCGGGATCGAAATCGCCATCCTGGGCCGTGCTGTCTGCCGTCTCGGCGGTGGTGCCCGTGGTGCCGCTGTCGGTCGTGGTTTCGCTGGCCGGGCCGAAGCTGCCGCCGAACCCGTCATCGGCGGCGGGCTGGGTGCCCGCCTGCGCCTGGGTGTCGGTGCCGTAATTCGGCTCTGGTTCCTTGGAATCCGACGACGCCTCGGCGGCGGGTTGCTCGAACCCGTCGTCGAAGCTGCCGCCGAAGCTGTCTTCGGCGAACGCCGGGGCGCTGAGAAGCGCCGCCAGCGCCGCACTGGTCGCGGTGCGTGTCATAAGGGTCATTCGGTTTCTCCTTGTCGCGCCTCAGCCGCGCACGTGGCTTGCGATCCAGTCGAAGTAGTTCGAGACCCGGGTGTAGACAGAGTAGAGGTTTTCATGCCCGCAGGGTTCGTTCGAGCCGAGAGGCTTGCGGCCCCAGCTGACGATGCCGACCTGAAGCCAGTCGCCGTCGGGTTCCTTGATCATCAGCGGGCCGCCGCTGTCGCCGTTGCAGGAGGTGCGCTTGCCGCTGGGCACGCCGGCGCAGATCATGTTGTTGGTGAGCGCGTCGCCCCAGTTGTTGAGGATGATGGAATAGGCCTCTTCGAGGCGGTCCATCGGGATGCGGTTCTCGGTGCCGATGACGAAGAGGAAGGCCCCCAGGTCGCGTTGAGACACCTCGGCCATGCCCTTGTTGCAGGTGGCGTTGGAGACGATGTCGATATCGGTTTCCATCAGGTCGACGGGGAACTTGTTTTCTTCCATCATCCCCCAGCCGATGACCACGGCCGGGCCGTCGGGCAGCTGTGTCGAGTTGGTCTGAACCGGAATGGCCGCGACCGGGCCGGAGCTGTCGGCAATGGGTTCGGTGAGCTGGATCAGACCGATATCGGCATCGCCGGTGCTCGGGTCGTAGTTCTCGTGGACGATCACGCTTGCGACGGCGCGCAGGTCGCCCTCGCCGAGATCGGTGGCGCCGGATTTCACCGCGATGGTGGCCGGGTCGACGGCGCGCCCCTCGTCATCGGCGATGCAGTGGGCCGCGGTGAGCACCCATTGGCGGGCGATGATAGAGCCGCCGCAGAATTGCGAGCCGTAGAGCCCTTCTGTCGAGCCGTCGAGCCGTTCGACCAGGTGAAGCGAGACCTGGTGTGGCCAGGCGCCATCCTGGGCGGCGCGGCCGCCGTAGATGCGAGAGGCGGCCTCGCCGCCGAGGTTCTCGGCCTTGGCGCGTTCCTTGACGACGTATTTGGCGACCGAGGTGCCGCTTCCCGTTGCGGGCACGGCCACTTTTGAAAAGGCCGATTCCTGAGCCGCCACAGGCGGTGCGATCAGGCAGAGCACGGACAATGCCGTGGCGCTTGCAGTAAGAAATTTCATTGTAGTCTCCCTTTAGTAATCCTGTTGCGTCCCCACGCGTTCCGGTTGCTTGATGGGCCGCCCCGCGCGCAGAAACGCTTCGCGGCGCGGCAGTACTTGCCAGGTCCATGCCTCGACCCAGATGCCGGCGGAGCCAAGTCCGCCAAAGGCGCCGCGCGTGTCCCCGCGCTTGGCCAGGTCTTCGAGAAAGGCGCGCGGATCGGTGGCCGCGCCCCGTGTCGGGCTGGCGTCGCAGGTTTCGACGAGCCCTTCGAGATTGAGAGATTCGGTGTTGTCGCGCGCCTCGGTGACCACGACGAAAAGCCGTTCGGTGCCGGCGGAATAGCCGCCCGGGCAGTCGGAGCAGATGGTCATCTCGGGGCCGAGGGCGAGCGCGTTGCGGTTGCCGGTGATCCGTTCGTGGGCGGCGTGGACGCAGAACTGGGCGTCGACATGCACGCGGTTGACGTCGAACGTATCGCCGGTGGCGCCTTGGGCGCGGAAGGCGAGGCCGTCGCATTGCTTGAGCCTGGCGCCACTGTCGAGGGCGACGGGCGCGGTCTGGCTGGCGGCGCGGTAGGCTGCGCGGCATTCGCGGCGGGGCGAAACGTCGCTGCCCGGCTCGGCCAGCGCCTCGATCGGGGCGGGCTGGAGCAGGGTTTCGACGTTGATCGGGCTCGGGTTCAGGAGCGAGCCTGAGCCGGAGAGGTTTTCGAGCATGCGGGCCAGGGTTTCGGCCTTGGCGATGCGGGCGAGCACGGCGGAGAGCTCGGGGCCGTCATCCGGATGCCAGGTGAGGCCCGCCGGGCTTTCGCCGGCCTGGGCGGGCAGGCCGAACCAGAGCGCGCCATCGGCGGCAAGCACGTCGATATCGGCGTCGGTGTCGGCGAGGGTGACGCCGGGCCCGGTGCCGTCGGACGTGGCGGTGACGGCCTCGGCGAGGGCCCGGACCAGCGGGTCGTCGTCGCCGAGCGGGGTGCCGGTTGCAAGGTCGCGGGGGCGGGCGAGGGCGATGGTGAGGTCGACCGGGTGGGCGATGACCTGGGCGAAGCGGGTCTCGGCGGGCAGGGCGCCTTCGATGGCGCAGAGCGCATTGGCCCGCGGCGTGCAGTCGGCCGAGACCGGGCGGAGGAAGGCCTCGGCCGCGTCGGGGTCTTCGACCTGGGCGAAGCCGATCACCGCGTCGGCCGGATCGGCCGCGTCGGCGACGAGCCCCAGCAACGTGCCCTCGGCCAGCCCGTGAACCATGCCGGCGGCGACGCTGTCGTCGGTCACTGCAAAGCGGCGGATGCCGGAGGTGTCGCGCCCGCCAAAGACGGCGGCGTCGATCAGGTTGCCTTCCCAGAGCGGTGTCTGAAGCCGGGCCGCGCCCGGCACGTGGCCGGCGTTCATGTCGGAGAGCACCGCCTGGAAGAGTTGGCGGAAGCTGAGCGCCGCGTCGTCCTGAAGCCGGGCGGCGAGCGTGGAGGTGAAGAGGCCGTACCAGTCGTCGCCGCCCTCGGCCTCGGCGAAGTTCACCTCGCGGGCCAGTTCGGTGGACTGGGCGGCGTAGAAGGCGAGGAAGCCGCCCGGCGGTTCGGGCCCCTCGGCCGGGTCGGTGGCGTCCTCGACCTGGTGAGCGGGGGTGACGGAGACACCCAGCGTGGCCGGATCGACGAAGCGGGCCACGGTGCCGGGTGTGGCCGCGCGGGTGCCGGAGCCGGAATGACAGCTGTCGAGAACGAACCAGACATCGGCGCCGGTCATGCGGATGGCATGGAGCGCCGCGCCGATCTCGTCGTCGGTGATGGCATTGGGGATCGCGCCGGCGCCGGCCTCGGCGCGGGCGGTGTCGGCGGGCAGGAAGACCTCGTCGAGGCCGTCTGTTTCGTCGCCGTTGCGGTCGGCCTGCCGGGTGCCGTGGCCGCTGAGATGAATGTAGATGAAATCGCCGTCCTGCGCGGAGGCCGCGAGCGCGGCGAAGGCATCGAGGATCGCGGCGCGGGTCGGGCGTGCGCCGCCCTCTACGCCGTCGGCCAGCACGATGAGGTCGTCGATGCCGCGGTTGCGCAGGGTTGTGCTCAGAAGGCGGACGTCGTTGGCCGGGCCCTTGAGGTCGGCCACACCGGCGCTATCGTCATAGTCGGAGACGCCGATCAGAAGGGCGCGAGTTTCCGATACCGCGCGCTGAGGCGCAGACAGGAAAATACCGAAGATCAAAACCACCAACAGGCCGCGCATCAAGTGTCATCCTCCCCGGGAGTCGCGATGCATGCGGTTAAACCAGACTCAACAGTAAGCCCGAGTTAGTGATTTCGCATAGTAAAAAATAACCCGGCCCACGCGTCTGGCGGGCCGGGATCGATGCCATTTACTCAAATCTGCGTGAAATGCCGGTGATCAGCGGCGTTCCAGGATCTCTGCGATGCGGGCCCGGAAGATCTCGGAATCGCGGACGACGGCGGCCCAGCCGGTGTCGTCCGTGCGGCGCGCTTCGCGCAGGCTGTCGATCGTGGCCTCGAAAGTCGAGGCGAGATCGCCGAACTCGGCAAAGCCCAGCGAGCCGGCCGACCCGGCGATCCGGTGATAGACCGAGCGGATCTCGGCCATGCCGCGGTCGATCGGCGCTTCGTCCTGTTCGACCTTGCGGCGGGCGTCGACGATTTCGCGGTCGCGTTCGGACAAAATCTTGAGGAAAAGATCGCGCGTCTTGGCCAGCCTCTGGGCCATGATCTGATCGAGATCCTGCATCTGTGCCTGTGTCATGACTGCTCCCGTTTATGCTCTGGCGGATTGAAGGATTGATTTGACCTGTGTCTTGTGCGGCAGGGGGAACTGGGCCAGCGAGCGGGCCTTCTCGAGCATGTTCACCGGGTCGCCGAACTGCAGGAGCGACGGGCGCACGACCGGGCCGCAGGTCACGACCGGACGCATCACGTCGGGCTCGTCGAGCTGATCGTAGAACTGGTCGAGCGCGACGTTGACAAGCGCTTCGAATTCGCCCGGATCGATCGCCGCAAGACGGGGGAGGAGCACGACGAAGTCGCCCGAGCCGGCATAGGCGAACATGTGGTGCATGGTCTGCAGCTCGCCATGGGCGGTTTCGGCCACGTCGCCCAGCATGTCCATGAAGGCGGTGCGGGTCATCAGGCCGAAGAGTTTCTCGGCGTTGCGGATGTGCAGGCACATGGCGGCGTGGTTCATCATCCGCAGGCGGCCGACGGTTTCGAGGTAGTTCTTGACGGCGACGTAGTGCATCACCCCGTCGACATCGTTGAGCGCCACCGGCTCGTCGAAATCGCGCATGCCCTGCTCGATGGCGTCGTGGTCGCGCAGCATCGCCTTCATCGACTCGAAGCGGCGGCTTTCACGGACGATCCGGTCGACCGCGCTGAGGCGGCCGCGGAGCTGGTTGATGTCGAGCGGCTTGGACAGGTAGTCGATGGCGCCGGCCTGGAAGGCGCCGTCGACGCTTTCGCGGTCGCCCATCGAGGTGATCATCACCACGGGCGCGCGCTTGCCGGCTTCGGTCGAGCGGATGTTGCGCACCAGCTCGATGCCGTTCATGCCGGGCATCTCGATGTCGCAGAGGAAGCAGTCGAACGGCTGCTGTGCCTTCTGGATGTTCTGAAGCGCGTCGGGGCCCGACACGGCGTAGGTCACGTCTGAATAGCCCAGCCTGTCCATGTAGGACTCGAGGATCTCGCGAAATACGGGATCATCGTCAACGGCAAGAATTCTCATCATACTGGTTCCATTTCGTGAACGGGGGCAATCTCTTAAGAGTTTAGTGACCCGTCGCTCATATTGAGGGCGCAATTTGGGCCTTTTCGTGGCATTGCACCGTCAGGGTTGCAGGTTTCGGCGGGGTTTCGCTTGGTCAGGCGCTCTTGTCTTCGACGGGCTCCGTTCCGGTCACCAGATCGCTGACCAGACGGATAAGTTTCTGCCATTCCAAGGGCTTGGAGAGGACAGAGACGTTGCCCGGCATGTTGTCGGGCAGATCGTTGACATTGCCGCTCATCAGCAGGGCGGGGGTGCGGCGGTTGGGGCCGGCGCCGTTGCGGATGGTGTGGACGGCTGTGGCGCCCTTCATGCCGAGGAGGTTCTGGTCGAACATCATCAGGTCGTAGCGTTCCTGGCTGGCGGCGCCGACGGCGATGTCGCCGCTGTCGACCGCGCGCAGGTTGGTGATGCCCATCAGGGCCAGCATCTCGGTGATGACGCCGCGTGAGATCTCGTCATCCTCGGCCAGCAGGACCCGGGCATCGCCCATGGCGATGTCGAGGATTTCCTCGGGGCGGTCGGTGTCGGAGGTCGTTTCGGCGGCGTCGTCGCTTTCGACCCGTTCGAGGGGAAGCACGATGCGGAAGGTGGCGCCGTTGCCGGGGCTGCTTTCGACCGCGATCGAGCCGCCCATCAGGCGGACCAGCTCGGCGCAGATGGCCAGGCCGAGGCCCGAGCCCTCGCGTTCGCCGCTGCGGCCGTCATCGACCTGGCGGAAACGTTCGAACAGGTGCGGCTGGTCGGCCTCGGGGATGCCGGGGCCGTCGTCGCGCACCGTGAAGGAGATGTCGCCGGCGGGCGTGATGTCGGCACAGACGCAGACCTGCCCGTCGGTCGAGAACTTGACGGCGTTGCCGGTGAGGTTGATGAGCACCTGGCGGAGGCGGCCGCGGTCGCCCATGACGCGGCGGGGCACGCCGGGGCCGGTGCAGCCCACGAGTTGCAGGCCCTTGTTCTCGGCCTGGTCGATCAGGGTGTCGCGCACCTCGTCGACGAGGCCGGAGACGACGAAGGGTTCGGGGTGAAGCGTGAGCAGGCCGGCCTCGATGCGGGAGAGGTCGAGCGTGTGGTTCACCAGCTCGTGCAGGATGTCGCAGTTCTTCCGGATCCGGTTGGCGAGGTTGGCGTGTTCTTCGGACAGGTCGGACCAGAGCAGGACCTGGGTCGTGCCGGATATGCCGTTGAGAAGATTGCGGATTTCATGCGTGGTGTGGGCCAGCGCCTCGGATTTGCGGCGGTCGCGTTCCTCGGCCCGGACACGTTCGGACTGGATCTTGGTGATGTCGCTGACGACGCCGAGACTGCGCACCGGGAAGCCGGTTTCGTCGAGCACGATGCGGCCGCGCAGGCGCAGCCACATCCAGGTGCCGTCGATCTGGCGCATGCGGCAGGTCACGTCGAGATCCTCGCCGGCGGCGTGGCGCAGCATGGCGCGGCGCAGCCCGCGCCGCTCGGTCGGGTGGGACCGCTGCATCAGCCATTCGAAGTTGAACTGGCCGCCCTCCCCGGGGGTGCCTCCGAGCAGGGGCGCGAAATTATCGGAGAACTCGCAATGGCCGGTGCCAAGCTCGAGATCCCAGATGGGCAGGGCGCCGTAGTCGAGCGCCATGCGCAGCTGGTCTCGGCTGCGCTGAAGTTCGACCTCGGTGAGCTTGTGGCGGGTGATGTCCTGCTGGATTGCGATGAAGTTGGTCAGCCTGCCATCGGGGCCGAAGACCGGGTTGATCAGCATGTTGAGCCAGAATCGCTCGCCGGACTTGGTGTAGTTGAGGATTTCGACGTCGACGGGTTCATGGACGGCGAGCTTGCGGCTGACCAGCCGGACGGTGGCCGGATCGGTTTCGGGGCCCTGCAGCAGGTCGCCGGGCTTCTGGCCGATATATTCCGCCTCGCTGTAGCCTGTCAGCTGTTCGAACGCGCCGTTGGCCCAGACGATGCGACCGGTGTTGTCGGAGACGAGGGTGACATCGGACGTGTGGGTGGCCACGAGCGCCGCAGGCCCGATGTCCTCGGAACCCGACAACGCTTCGCGCGCCACGGTGCCCTCATCGGCCCTGGAGGTATTGCCCTCTAAACTGCTCTCCACCGTCTTAAGCCTTGGTCCGCGTGTCGCGGTTAATCTTCTTGACGTAACGTCACTGATTAAACTCGATACCATCTTTTTCACCAATTACAAATCTCATAATCCGGTCCGGCCTTTCAGGCGAAGTCGTCAGCCGTGCGGATACGCCCCCTCATGCCGGCTCGCCCGCCGATTGGCAGCCCGTTCTCTACGTTCCGGTCCGATTCCACCGCACGGCGACGGCGCTCGACACTGAGAAGCGCCCGTTCGAGCAGGCGCAGCGGTTCATCGGCAAAGAACATCGACGGCGTGATCGGATTGCCGACGACGATGCCCGGTGTCCAGCCGCCGGCGTTCCGGTGGGTGACCTGGATCCGCTCGACAAGCTGGTGGGTCAGCATCAGCGGCGTCTCCGACGGGCGGGCGGACAGGGCGGCAACGACCTGGTGCTCGGTCATCGAGGTGCAGATCACCAGCTGGCCGTCGAAGACGAAGCTCATGGCGTTGACGACGGCGGCCACGACATTCTCGGGATCCCTGTGGGCGGCCGCCATGTCATGGGCGGCGAGGTGGTCGACCGCGATCAGGGTCGTCTTGCGCACCTGCCCGGGATCGAGGCTGTGCAGGAAGTTCAGGAAGACGTCGCTGCTGCGATAGGATGGTGCGGTGACGCCGGCCACGGCAGGCAATGTCTGGCGCCGGGGCGCGGGAACGTCGTGGGAGCGCTGGCGCGTCTGAGGCTGGGCAACGCTGAGCCGGGCGATCAGTTCGGACGGGATGAACGGCTTTGCCAGAAAGTCGGTGGCCCCGGCGCAGAAGGCATCGACGATGGTCGTCTCGTCGTCGCTTTTGGTGACCACGATCATCGGCGTCTCGTCGTAGCCGCGCAGGGCGCGGGCGTTTTCGAGGAACCCGATGCCGGTCATGTCGGGCAGGTTGACGTCGATCAGCAGGCAATCGAACTTGCGCAGACCTTCCGACAGCATGGTCAGGCCCTGCGCGCCCGTGTCGGCAAAGTCGACCCGGTAGCCACCCTTGGCTTCCAGGGTGGCTGCGATCATGTCCTGCATGATCAGATCGTCTTCAATGCTCAGAATCCGTATCACCGGCGCCCTCGTTCTTTACCCTTTGGTTGTTTTTTTACGAAAATTGCACCGAAATTTCGGTTAGGGTGTGGCAGATTTGAGTATTCTGTTTGTTCTTTCTGGCCGAAATGCGGCAGGAAACGGGCACCTTTTTTGAGCTTGTGGTTTCTTGCCGTCAGGTGCTTGTGGTTTCTTGCCGTAAGGTAAGGAGGGGTGTGGCCTGAATGCACAATTAAAAAGTGTTAAGCATTCCTTAACATTCGACGTTTGCGTGTGAGGGCCTTTCCGTCACATGTTTCAAACGTGAATGTTTTGTATCGGCAACATATTGACCCTGAAATAGCCTCTCAGCCAGACATCTCTGGAAGTCCAGCGACGAGCATGTCAAGGGGCCACGTTACCGAACCCGCAGGCAGTTCAGCTACGTGTAACCTTTCGGAGTATCATTCGTGGCATCCGGACCAAGTGTAATCCAGAGAGTGGCCGGCTTGTTGCTGCTGTCGGGGCTGGCGTATGCCGGCAACGCGGTCAACGTCACGCTGTTCGGCCCGATCTCGTTCATCTTCGGTTCGGTCTTCGCCCTGATCGCGGTGCGCCTGTTCGGGCTGGCCGGCGGGTGCGTGGTGGCGCTGATGGGGTCGTGTTTCACGGTCTATGCCTGGGGGCACCCCTATGCGCTTGTCGTGTTTACGGCCGAGGCGGCGGCGGTCTATGCGCTGTCGCGGCGGATTTCGAACATCGCCATGGCGGATGCGCTGTTCTGGATCTTTGCCGGCTGCCCCATGGTTCTGGTGTTCTATTCCGGCCTGATGCAGATGGACGGCGTGTCGGCCGGGCTGGTCGCGCTGAAACAGGCGACGAACGGTGTCTTCAACGCGGTGGTCGCGGGGCTGTTGCTGATCGCGGTGCGGCGGTGGTTGCCGGAGGGGTTCAAGCCCGGGCCGCGGGCCTCGTTCCATTCGCTGGTCTTCTATGTCCTGGTGCTGGTGGCAAGCGTGTCGGCTGCGGGCATGACGGTTCTGGAAAGCCGGCGCGAATACCGGCAGGCGATGGAGCATGTGGAGTCGCTGGTCTCGCTGCTGGCCGGGTGGTCGCGGCAGGAACTGGCGGAGGGGCGCGCGCCGTCGGAGATGGAGGCGGCCTACGAAAGCGACATCGCGCTGTTCATGGCGAACATGGCGCACGACCTGCCGCGGCGGCCGGATATCGGTATCGGGCTGGTGGGGCCGGACGGGGAGAGCGAGGTGCTGATCGGGTCGATGGTCAGCCTGAGCCGGCCGGGCGAGATGACACCGCATGACGACGGGCTGATGCTCTGGAACCCGACGGGTGACATGCCGGCGATGGTGCGGGCGCGGCAGGGCCGCTATTTCCTGCGCGCGCCGCTGGAGGGCGACGCCGCGGGGCGGGACCTGATCGTGGAACTGTCGGCCGACTCGATGATGGCGCATCTCGAATCGGGCGGGCGCTGGAACATGGTGGTGCTGGCGCTTGCCATCGGGCTGGCGATGATCGTTGCCAAGGTGCTGAGCGAATGGCTTGGCGCCCCGATCCGGCGGCTGGCGCGGATCAGTGACGGGCTGAGCCGGTCGATCATGTCGGGCGATGACCCCGACGTGATGTTCCCCACCAGCAATGTCGCCGAGTACGAGACCCTGTCGGGATCGCTTCGCGACATGTCGGCGAAGCTGGGCGAGAGCTTCCGGTCGCAGAAGGCGGTGCAGAAAACGCTCGAGGAGCGGGTTCAGGACCGGACCCGCGAGCTTGACCGGATGTCGCAGGTGGCCCGGCAGACCACGAACTCGGTGCTGATCACCGATGTGGACGCGCGGATCGAGTGGATCAACGACGCGTTCACCGAGATGTCGGGCTATACGCTGGACGAGGTGGTGGGCCAGCGGCCCGGGCGGGTGTTCCTTGGCCCGGACTCGGACCCGGAGGTGGTGGCCCAGATGCGGGATGCGCTGAGCCGGATCGAGGGGTTCGACGTGGAGGTCGTTTGTTACGGCAAGGTGCGGCGTCCGTACTGGGCCGAGGTGCATTGCAACCCGATATGGGATTCGAGCGGGCGCCACGCCGGCTTCATCGCGATCATGACCGACATCACCGACCGGCGGAAGACCTCGCAGATGCTGAGGGAATCGCTCGAGCGGGTGCGGCTTGCGACGGAAGTGGCGCAGATCGGCATCTGGGCCTACGACCCGCAGGCCGGCAAGGTCGAATGGAGCAACGAGAATTTCCGGCTTTACGGGCTGTCGCCGCGGGCGTTCAACCAGACGATGGATGCGTGGCCCGACCTGGTGCATCCGGAAGACCGGGCGCGGGTGACCAAGGAAGTGCAGGCGGCGCTGGACGGCGACGGCGAACCGTTTGCCTCGGAATTCCGCATCTACAACCCCGAGAAGGGCGCGCGGGTCTTCCGCTCGGTGGCGCGGGTTTCGCGGGATGAGCAGGGGCGGGCGGTCAGGATGATCGGCGTCAATCTCGACGTGACCGAAGACCGCCGCGCGGCCGAGGCGCTGCGCAACGCCGCCAAGCGCAACGCGGCGGTGCTGGACAACGTGGCCGACAGTATCATCACGCTGGACCGCAAGGGGGCGATCCAGTCGTTCAACCGCGCCTCGGAAAGCATGTTCGGCTATCCGGCCGAGGATGTGATCGGGCGCGATGTGAAGGCGTTGTTCCCGGAAGGCACGACGGGCCTCGAAGGCGGGTTCATGGCGGAGTACCTGTCGCCCAAAGCGTCGGAGCTTCTGGGGCAGGTGCGCGAGACGGTGGCGCTGCGCCGGAACGGCGAGGCCTTCCCGGTGTCGTTCGCGGTTTCGGAGGTGGAGACGCGGGGTGAGAAGGTCTTCATCGCCATCATCCGCGACATCACCGAGAAGCGGCGGGTGGCGCGGATGCAGGCGGAGTTCATCGCGACGGTCAGCCACGAGCTTCGGACGCCGCTGACCTCGATTTCGGGGACGCTGTCGCTTGTCCGGAATGGCGTGTTTGGCAAGTTGGACGAGAAGGGCGACAAGATCGTCGAGGCGGCCATGGCCAACAGCAAGCGGCTGGGCGGGCTGATCGACGAGATCCTCGATCTCGAACGGCTTACCGCGGGCAAGTTGACGCTGGAGGTCGCGCCGAGCCCGCTGGACACGCTGGTGCGGCACTCGGTCGACATCAACCAGGGATATGCCGAGCGGTTCGGCGTGCGGCTGGCTATCGCGGGCACGGTGCCCGAGGTGCAGGTTTCGGTCGACCATGACCGGGCCGCACAAATCCTGACCAACTACATCTCGAATGCGGTCAAGTTCTCGGCAGAAGGCCAGACAGTGACGATTACCGTAGAGAATATCCCCGGAGCGGTACGTATCGTCGTGAGCGACCGGGGTCGCGGGATCCCCGAGAAGTTTCACGGGGCAATCTTTGAGAAGTTTTCACAGACCGATGCGTCGGACACGCGGAAAAGCGGTGGTTCCGGGCTCGGTCTTGCAATATCGAAGGAACTGGCGAACCAGATGGGTGGACGTGTTGGTTTTGCGTCTCGCGAAGGCGAGGGCGCGCGTTTTTGGGTTGAATTTCCACTCTGCGAAACGGGATTTGACGTGACAGGAGCATTTGAACATGCCTGACACGCAATTGTGTCCCATAATGGGTGACGCCGGGATGCAAACCAGAGGAAGTGACATGAGCGAGCTGGAAAGGGTCTTGTTTGTTGACGACGACCCGGCCATCCGCGATCTGATCGACGTGGCCCTGTCGACTGTGGGGGGTCTTTCAGTGCGCGGTTTCTCTTCAGGGGAAGAGGCGGTTGCGGCCGCAGAGGCATTTGGTCCGCAGCTCTTGCTGCTGGACGTCATGATGCCGGACATGGATGGTCCGATGACGATGTCTGCGCTCAAGTCGTTGGACAGCCTCGCCTCGGCACCGGCCGTCTTCCTGACGGCGAAGGTGCACGGCAAGGAGGTCGACCGGCTGATGGGGCTGGGGGCCGTCAAGGTTCTGTCCAAGCCGTTCGACCCGATGACGCTGGCCGACGAGCTGCGCGCGATCTGGTCGGAAACCGGGGGCGGCACGGCGGGGTGAGTCCTCTGTGCGACGGTTTGGCCCAGCTGGATTTTGGCGCCTCGACGCGCGTGTTACGCGCGTGCTAGAGACGCGCAAATAGGGCCACGAACCGGGCGCGAAAACAGATTTCAAACCAAGAGCATCCTTAAAGATGCCGTATTTGTATGGTGCTTCGCAGGCCAAGGTTTTCCGGAGAGTTCGAATGGACATGACCCATTCGCGAGCAGTGAAAGATCAGGCGTTCGTCACGAGGCTTCTTGCCGATCTCGTGCGTGCGACGCCCGATGATCTTGATGCCCTTCTGGAGCAGGGGATCGAACGGGTCGGCGCGATTGCCGGCGCTGACCGGTGCTATATTTTCCGCGTCACGCCCGAGGGGCGGCTCGACAATACCCACGAGTGGGTGGCCGACACGACACGCCCGGCGATCGAGGACAACAAGGACCTTCCGGTCGAGATTCTCGAGCCGTGGATGGACGACCTTCTGGCGGGCGCCCATATTCACCTTCCCGATGTCGATAACTGGGACCATGACGGCGAACTGAGCCGGACGCTGAAGGATCAGGATATCAAGGCGCTTCTCGTTGTGCCCTTCATGCATGACGGCGAGCTTGGCGGGTTCATCGGGTTCGACAACACCCGTATCGCCACGCCCTTTGCAGAGCCCACGATCGAATTGCTGAAGGCCGTGGCCGACATCATCTGGGTGACGATCCGCCGGATCGAGGCCGATGTCGCCCGGGAACGCGCCGAAGAGGCGCTTCGGCTGACCACGAACCGGTTCAAGGCGCTGTTCCGTACCTTGCCGGAGCTGTTCTTCGAACTGGATGCCCAGCGTCGCTATACCGGCATTTCGGCCGGGCCCTCGGACATGATGATCGTGCCGATGGAGCGGCGGGCGGGCAAGACGCCGGCCGATGTGCTGCCGGACTACATTTCGAAGATCCTCGACCGCTGCATGGATGAGGCCGAGGAGAACGGCGTGTCGCAGGCGCGCCGGTTCGAGCGTTATGACGTGGGAAAGGTGGAGATTCACGAGGCGACGGTGGCGGCGAGCGGCCGGCCGGGCGACCCCGATTTCCGGTTCGTCGCCGTGATCCGCGACGTGACCCATGACGCGCAGGCGCGCAACCGGCTGGAGCGGTTGAGCAAGGTGGCCGAGCTGATGACGAACCACGTCATCATCACCGACCGGACCGGCAACGTCATGTGGGCGAACCGGGCGTTCATCGAGCGGTCCGGCTACGCGCTGGAGGAGATGGCGGGCCGGTCGCTTCTGGAGTTTACCCGCAGCGACAACAGCGACCCGGACATCGCGCGCCAGATCGGCGAGGCGATCGAGGTGGGCAAGCCGTTCCGCGGCGAGATCCTCAACGCGACCCGCGACGGCGAGGAATACTGGATCGATCTCAACATCAGCGCCGAGATCGACGAGGAAGGCGCGGACGGCATTCTGGTGCACGTGGCGACCGACATTACCGCGATGAAGACCGCCGAGCAGGATGCCGAACGGTCGCGCTGGCTGTTGGAGAACGCGCTTTCGGCGCTGCCGGATGCGTTTGCCTATTACGACCGTGACGACAAGCTGGTGATCTTCAACGACAAGTACCGCGAGTTCTATCCGCGCTCCGCCGCCGCGATGGAGCCGGGCGTGGGCTACGAGGAGCTGCTTCGGTACGGGGTCGAGCACGGCGAATACGCCGATGCCGTGGGGTGCGAGGAGACCTGGATTGCCGAGCGGCTGGCGCGGCGCGACGAGCGGCAGTCCTCCATTACCGAGAACCTTCTGAGCGGTCGGAGCGTCCGGATCATGGAGGAGCCGACCCTCGATGGGGGCTGGGTCGGAATGCGGATCGACATTACCGAGCTGAAGCGCGCCGAGGAGCGGCTTGCCGAGATCATCGAGGGCGCGCAGGTGGGCACGTGGGAATGGCGCCGTGGCGTCGACCAGGTGATCACCAACGATCGCTATGCCGCGATCCTCGGGCGCGGACGGGAGGCGGTGTCGGGCAAGACGGTGATGTCGCATTTCGAGCTTGTCGACCCCGACCAGCGGGCGCAGGTGCTGCAGAATTTCGAGATGCTGCTGAGCGGGCAGCGCAACCATGTGCGCCGCGAGTTCCGGATGAAACACGCCGGCGGGCAGTATGTCTGGGTCGAGATGCGCGGGCGGATCACGTCGCGCGATGCCGAGGGCCGGACGATGCGTATCTCGGGTGTGCTGATCGACATTTCCGCGCGCAAGGAATCCGAGGCCGCGTTGCGGCAGTCGAACGCGGACCTGATGCGCGCGCTGCAGGAGCGGGATACGGCCGTGCGCCGCTTCTACGACGTGGCGGCGATTTCGAGCGACTGGTTCTTCGAACTGGACGCCGACCTCAATCACAGTTTCCTGTCGGATACCTTCCAGACCATCACCGGGCAGGACCCAGCCGAACTCGATGGCAAGAGCCTGTCGGCGCTGCTGCCCGGCGGGCAGCCCGCCGAGTCCGACGTGGCGGCGTGGAAGGTGGTGCAGGACGCGCTGGACGCGCGGGAAGGATTTTCGAACCATATCCTGTCGTCACGCAACACCGACGGTTCACAGGTCTGGTTCCGGCTGTCCGCTGCGCCCTTCTATGACCTGATAACCGGCGAGTTCAGCGGCTATCGCGGGGTCGGCTCGGACGTGACCGAGCTTTACAACGAGCGGCTCAAGGCGCTGGCGGCGAGCGATGCCAAGAGCATGTTCCTTGCCAATATGAGCCACGAGATCCGGACGCCGCTGAACGGGGTGCTGGGCATCGCCGACCTGCTGGCGCCGACGCTCGAGACCGAGCGGCAGCACAAGATGATCAATACGATCCGCAACTCGGGCGAGCTGTTGCTGCGGATCCTGAACAACATCCTCGACATGTCGAAGATCGAGGCGGGCGAGCTGGAAATCGTGTCGTCGCCGTTCAGCCCGCTGAAGATGGTCGAGGAAGTGGCCGAGATCTACAGCACGCTGGCCGAAAGCAAGGGCATCGGATTCCGCCTGCTGGTCAGCCCCGGCGCAGGGGCGGGCCGCAGCGGCGACGAGCACCGCCTGAAGCAGGTGCTGCACAACCTGCTGAACAACGCGATGAAGTTCACCGCCGACGGCGAGGTGACGCTGAAACTGTCGGCGCGGAAGAACAAGCCGCTGATCTTCGAGGTCACCGATTCCGGGATCGGCATGACCGACGAGCAACTGAAGAATATCTTCCAGGCGTTCCGGCAGGCGGGGGCGGATATTTCCGCGCGCTATGGCGGCACGGGCCTGGGCCTTGCGGTGGTGCGCGACATGACGCGGCTGATGGGCGGCGAGATCGACGTCACCAGCACACCGGGCCACGGCACGACCTTCCGGGTGACGCTGCCGCTGGAGGAGGTGGCGCTGCCGCAGCCCGCCGAGGCCGGCGACGAGGCCGCGCCGGAAGTGCGGCCGGTGCGTGACAGCTATCCGGGCCGCCGTGCGCTTGTGGCGGACGACAGTTCCACCAACCGGCTCGTGATCACCACCATGCTGGGCAGCAGTGGCATCGAGATCGAGGAAGCCAGGGACGGGCGCGATGCGATCGAGATCTGGAAAGCCGCGCAGGAGGCCTGTGAGGGGGCGCCCTTCGACATCCTGATGATCGACATTTCCATGCCCGAGATGGACGGCATGGCCTGTCTCGACGAGATCCGCCGGCTTGAGAAAGAGGCGGGTCTGGAGCCCGCGCCGGCGGTGGCGGCGACCGCCAACGCCATGCCGCAGCAGATTGCCGATTACATCGTCGCGGGGTTCGACAGCTTCCTGTCCAAACCGTTCCGGCAGCGGGAGTTGCTCGAGCTGCTCGATGCCTTCATTCCGGCGGAGGAGCCATGAACGTAATGTCTACACCGGCGAGATCGGGAGAGGGTGCGGCAAAGGTTCTGCTGGCCGACGACGACGAGATTGCGCGCAGCATCATTTCGGATGTGCTGAGTGCGGTCGGCCAAGTCGAGTTCACCATGGTCGCAGACGGGCACCAGGCGCTGGTGATGGCCCTGTCGCAGCGGTTCGACTTGCTGATCTTCGATCGCAACATGGAGCCGATCAAGGGCGATCGCATCATCCGCTGCCTGCGTACGGGCGCATCGCCGAACCGCGAGTCGCCGATGATCCTGACCACGGCGGAGCTTGACCATGTGAGGGAAGGCAGCCTGCAATTGGCAGAAGCGAGCCTTTACATGCCCAAGCCGATTGACGCCTCGGGCCTGATAAAATGGGTCAGTCGGCGTCTCGCCCTGCAATGACGGATCGCCGTCACCGCGGCTCTTACTTCCGGAAAGTCCACGTCTCTTGATCGATCTCGCGCACGCCCCTACGCTTATTGTCGTGATCAACGCGGCGTTGATGATCTTCTGCATCCTCTTTCTGGGGGGGCGGACGTTCTTCAACGGCAAGCCGTTCCTGATCCTGACCTGCGCGGCGATGTTCTGGTGGCTGGTCAGCGCCGGGATGGAGATTCAGTCGACCACGCTGAAGACCAAGACCTTCTGGGCGTCAGCGGCCTGGCCCGCCATCGCCACGGTGCCGGTGACGTGGTTCTTCTTTCTCTACAATTACTCCTTCTCGGTCCGAAGCGATCGCGACCCGCGGGTGAAGGCGCTGATCCTGGCCGTTCTGGTCGGTGTCATGGCCGTGACCGGGACGAACGCGTGGCACGGCCTGTTCTACGGGGCGGGCACGTCGCTCGAGGTCATCGACGGGCGATTGTCGGCGGATTTCGACCATGGGCCGTTGTTCTATGTCTGCGCGGCGGTGCTTTACGTGTTCCTGGCGGCGGCGGTGGGTATTCTCGGCTATGCGTCGAACCAGGCGAAGCGGATGTACCGGCCATTCTTCCGGGCGCTGTTCGTGGTCACGATCGTGCCGGTGGCGGGCAATATCGGCTACCTGGTCTATGACATCACGATCTTCGGGTTCGACCCGACGCCGTTCCTGTTTTCCGCCGTGGTCACGCTGTTCGTCTGGCTGCTGATCGTCAGCCGGGTGCTGAACCTCGACAGCATCGGCAAGGAGGTTCTGTTCCTGTCGAACTCGGACGGGATCATCGTTTTGGATACCGACGGCATCGTCTGGGGGGCGAACGAGCCGGCGACGGCGTTGCTGGGGGCGGATCTGACGCGCGAGGGCGCGTCGATGCGCGGGGTCGGACCGATCTGGGAGTATCTCGAGGAGAACCTGGGCCGGGACAGCACGCTTGAGCCTCGGATCATCCGGCTGAACGACCGGTATTACGATATGCGGATGGTGCCGATCTTCCGCCCGCTTCACATTGGCCGGCTGACGATGGGCTGGGTGCTGACGTTGCGGGACACGACCGAGATGCTGGACCTGTCGCGGCGGCTCGAGACCGAGCGCGACCGGCTGCAATCGCTGATGGAGAACAGCGAGATCGGCATTTTCCTGATCAGCGAGACCGGCGACATCGTCTATGCCAACCCCGAGGCGGAGAAGATCACCGGGCTTTCCTCTTCCGAGATCACCTCGCGCGGGTACCGGGATGAGGATTGGCGCAACGAGACGCTGGACGGCAGGCCGATGGCCGCCGAGGACCTTCCCGTTTCCATTGTGCTGCGCACCGGTGAGAAGGTCACCGACATGCGTCACGCGCTGATCCTGCCGAATGGCGAGCGACGGGTGCTGTCGGTCAATGCCGTGCCGGTGAAGATGCCGGAAGGCATGCAGGTGGTGTGCAGCGTGAGCGACGTGACCGCGCAGGAAGCGGCGGCGGATTTCCTGCGCCAGGCGCGCGATCGGGCCGAGGCCGCGAATGCGGCGAAGACGCAGTTCCTGTCGAACATGAGCCACGAGATCCGGACGCCGCTGAACGGGGTGCTGGGCATGGCCGAATTGCTGAGCCATACCGACCTGAACGAGGAGCAGCGCCGTCACCTGCAGGTGCTGCGGGAATCGGGCGAGGGACTGGTCGGGATTCTCGAGGACCTGCTGGACATGGCGAAGCTCGAGACCGAGACAATCACGCTGGCGCGCGAAGCGTTCACGCCGAACGGGCTGGCCGAGCGGCTGGACAGCCAGTTTTCCGCGAAGGCCGAGGACAAGGGGCTCGATTTCGAGCTCTATATCTCGGGCGATGGCGACACGGTGCTGACCGGCGATCCGAAGCGGATCCTGCAGATCGGCCAGCACCTGATCGGCAATGCGATCAAGTTCACCGCCCGGGGCCACGTGACCGTGACCATGACGCTGACCCGGGACGGGGCACTTGAGCTGTGCGTCGAGGATACCGGCGCGGGCATCTGCGACGAAGATCTCGACCGGGTGTTCAAGCCCTTCACGCAGGCCGACGAAAGCCGCACGCGGCGGCATGGCGGCACCGGGCTTGGGCTGGCCGTGGTGGCGCGGCTGGTGGAGCTGATGCAGGGCCGTATCGAGACGGAGACGGAACCCGGCAAGGGCACGAAGATCACCGTGACGCTGCCGTCGCTTCAGGGCTGACCGACGGCGGGCCTAGAGCGCGCGGTCGCGCAGGCCGGCGACCGCCCGGGCGAGCGCCGGGCCGATGGTGGCGCGAAAGTCGTCGGTGGCCACCTCGTCGTAGGTGGCGCCGCTGAAGAACACCACCGGGCTTCCGAATTCATGCGGGCGGTAGGGCACGGCGACGCTGTTGATGTTGCTCGAATAGTGCCGGTCGCGGGGGACATGGGCGAAGCCCGAGCCCTGCACGTCGGCGATGGCTTCCTGCCGCAGCGGGGCGAGCGTATGGGCGGCGGTTTCGCCCTCTTCGGTCAGGATGGCGGCGAGCTGGTCGAACTCGGTATCGGTGACCGCGCTGAGATAGGCCCGGCCGGTCGAGGAGGTGAGCATCGGCAGCCGGTAGCCCACTTCCAGCCAGATCGAGGCGGAGTCGACGGGGCGCCATGTCTTGGTGAGCAGCATGCGGCCGCTGTCATGGATGGCGATGCCGATCAGGGTGCCGGTGTCATTGGCGAGTTTCTGCATCTCGGGCCCGGCGCTTTCCACGAAGGAGAAGGAGGCCGCGGCGATGTTGCCCAGGGCCAGCGCCGCGGGGCCGAGGCGGTACTTGTCGTGCTTGCGGCCGTGGGTGAGGTAGCCCAGGGCGCAAAGCGTGAAGGTCAGGCGCGAGACGGTGGGCCGGGGGATGCCGGTGCGTTCGGAAATGTCCTGGTTGCCAAGGCCGCTGTCGGTGGGTCGGAAGGCCCGCAGGATGCTGAGGCCGCGGGCGAGGGTGGTGGCGAAGCGGCGGTCGGAGGTGTCGGTCATTGGCTGGCCTCCGGCGGGGTGGCGAGGGCGTCGGCGAAACTGTCGATCAGCTTTGACTTGAGGATCTTGCCTGTGGCGGCGGCGGGCAGGGAGTGGGTCACGATGATGCGGGCGGGGCGCTTGTAGGGGGCGAGGCGGGTTTCGGCGAAGGCCATGAGCTCGGCCTCGGTCACCGTGCTGTTGTCGCGGGTGGCGACGAAGGCGAGGACTTCTTCGTTGCCTTCGATCGCGCGGCCGACGACGCCGGCCATGATGACGTCGGGGTGGTCGGTGAGGGTGGCTTCGATTTCGGGCGGGTAGACGTTGAAGCCGGAGCGGATGATGAATTCCTTGCTGCGGCCGGAGATATGCAGGCGGCCTTCGGCGTCGAAGCGGCCGAGATCGCCGCTGCGGAACCAGCCATCGGCGGTGAGGGCCTGCGCCGTCTGGTCGGGGTCACGGAAGTAGCCTTTCATCACCTGCGGGCCGCCGATGAGAATTTCGCCGATGCCTTCGGCGGGCGTGGCGCCGGGGGCTGTCATGTCGAGGCTGAGGGTGCATTGGCCCATGGCGCGGCCGACGCTGATATCCGGGTCGCCGATGGCGTTCTTGGTGGCGCAGACCCCGGCGCCGGTTTCGGTCAGGCCATAGCCGTTCTGCATGGCAGCGCCATAGAAGGCTTCGGCCTTGCGCTTCCACGTGGGGTCGAGCGGAGCGCCGCCGGAGGAGACGTATTTGAGGCGGTTGCCCGAGTAGGGCGGGAGATTGTTGGCTTCCGTGTAGTGGAAGAGGTGGGCGTGCATCTGCGGGACGGCGGGGAGGATGGTGATGTCCTGTTGAAGGGCGTCGTAGAGGCGTTCGGCCGAGAAGGCGGTTTCGAGGCGGCAGGCGCTTTGCCGGTCAGCGACGGCCATCAGGATGACGGTGCCGAAGATATGGCTGAGGGGCAGGACGAGATAGGTCACGTCCTCGGCTGTCATGTCGCGCTGATCCGCGGCGGCGCGGCCGGCGGAGATGAGGTTGGTGTGGGTCATCATCGCGGCCTTGGGCGCGCCGGTGGTGCCGGAGGTGTAGAGGAGCATGGCCGTCTGTTCCGCCGGGTCGTCATGTGGCTCGTCGGGCTGGGCATCGGGGAGGGAGAGCAGGGCGGCTTGGCCGAAGCTGCCGGTGATGTCCTGCGCGCCGAGGGTTTCGGCGTGGCTGCGGGCGTTGTCGGACACGGAGGTGGAGAGCATGACGGCGCGCGGCTCGCAATGGGCGATGGTGCGGTCGATTTCCGGCTTGGTGAGGCGGGCGTTGACGACCACGGCGGTGGCGTCGAGCAGGCTTGTGGCGAAGAGGAAGGCGACGGCCTCTACGGAGTTCTCGAAGATCAGGAGGATGCGGTCGCCCGGGCCGACGCCGGCCTCGTGCAGGTGGTCGGCGGCCTCGGCGGCGTGTTCCGCGAGGTCGGCCCAGGTGACGTGGCGCGTGTCGTTTTCGATGATGGCCAGCGCATCGGGCCGGGCACGGGCGGCGGCGAGGAGGAGATCATGCACCCGGCCCGTCATCACGTTACCCGCCCGACAGGTGAATGAAGCGTTCGAGGTGGTGGTCGACATCGCCGAAAAGGTGGTCGGCCATGACGAGGCGGCGGGCGTGGTGGGACAGCTCGTATTCCTCGGTCATACCGATGCCGCCATGCATCTGGACGGCTTCCTCGGCCACCAGCGCGGCGACGCGGCCGACGAGGTTCTTGGTGGCGCTCACATGGCGTTCGCGGATGTCGCGGGGGGCGTCGAGATGGCCGGCGAGGTTTAGCACGGCCGAGCGGGCCTGTTCGATCTCGGTCAGCATGTCGGCGAGGCGGTGTTGCAGGGCCTGGAACGTGCCGATGGGGCGACCGAATTGCTGGCGTTCTTGCAGGTAGGCGAGGGTTAGGTCCTTGGCGGCCTCCATGGCGCCGAGGGTTTCGGCGGACAGCGCAAGGATGGCGTGGGCGGTGGCGGTTTCGAGGAGGGCGTGGCCCTGGGCCGGTTCGCCGAGGCGGGTTTCGGCCGGGGTGTCGGTGAAGGCGATCTGGGCCGAGGCGGTGCCGTCGACATTGGTGAGGGGCGTGATGGTGAGGCCGGGGGCGTCGGTGGGGACGAGGAAGAGGGAGATGCCCTCGGGGTCGAGCCGGTCGCCGGATTCGCGGGCGGAGACGATGAGGTGTGTCGCCTGCGCGCCGAAGAGAACGTTGGTTTTGGTGCCGTTCAGGGTGGGTTTCGCCGAGAGGGTCACGTCGGCGAGGTCGTAGCGGGCGTCGGGCTCGGTATGGGCGAGGGTGACGATGCTTTCGCCGGCGATGACCTGTTCCACGAGGTCGGCGTGATCGGTTAGAAGCGGCGCGGCGAGGGCGGCGGGGAGGAACGGCTCCAGCGTGCCGGCGCGGCCAAGGGTCTCGAAGACGAGGGCGAGGTCGGGGCCGGTGCCGCCGAAGCCGCCCGCCTCTTCGGGGAAGAGGGCGGCGAGGGTGCCGAGATCGGCGAGGCCCTTGTAGAGGTCGGCGTTGTAGGGCGCGCCGCTGTCGAGGGTTTTGCGGCGGCGCTCGTGGTCGAGGTGGTCGGCGAGGTAGCGCGAGAGGCTGTCCTGCAGCATGCGGCGTTCGTCGGAGAGGGTGAAATCCATCGTCAGCCCCCCAGCACGGATTTGGCGACGATCGTGCGCTGGATTTCGTTCGAGCCGCCGAAGATCGAGAGCTTGCGCATGTTGAAGTAGTTGGCCGCGGCGCCGGGGGCCTGTTCGTGGCCAAGCGTTTCGGCGTTGTCGCCGCCGTCGAGGAAATCGGGCTGATGCGGCAAGGCGTGGGGGCCGAGGGCGCGGCGGAGGAGGGAGGTGAGTTCCTGCCGGATGATGGTGCCCTTGAGTTTCAGCATGGAGCTTTCGGGGCCCGGCGCGCGGCCTGCTTCGGCGGCGGCGAGAATGCGGAGGTTGGTGGTGGCCATGGCCATCAGGTCGATTTCCACCTGCGCGAGGCGGGCGGCGAAGAAGGGGTTTTGCGCCAGCGGCTTGCCGCCCGAGGTGACCTCGGAGGCGACGCGCTTGACGGTGGCGAGCGCCGCGTTGGAGAAGCCGACGCCCGCGATGTTGGTGCGCTCGTGGGTGAGGAGGTACTTGGCGTAGGTCCAGCCCTTGTTTTCCTCGCCGACGAGGTTTTCGGCCGGCACGCGCACGTCGTCGAAGAAGACCTCGTTTACCTCCGGCTGCCCGTCGATCAGGGTGATGGGGCGGAGGGTGACGCCGGGGGTGTCCATGTCGATCAGCAGGAAGGAGATGCCCTCCTGTTTCTTGGCGTCGGGGTCGGTGCGGACGAGGCAGAAGATCTTGTTGGCATGCTGGCCAAGGGTCGTCCAGGTCTTCTGGCCATTGACGATGTAGTGGTCGCCGTCGCGCACGGCGCGGGTCTTGAGCGAGGCGAGGTCGGAGCCGGCGCCGGGTTCGGAATAGCCCTGGCACCACCAGTCTTCGCCGCTGAGGATGCGGGGGAGGTAGCGGGCGACCTGTGCCTCGGTTCCGAAGGCGAGCAGGACGGGCGCCAGCATGGTGATGCCGAAGGGCACGGTGCGGGGGGCGTGGGCGAGGCAGGCCTCGTCTTCGAAGATGTGTTTCTGGACCGGGCTCCACCCAGCGCCGCCGTGCTCTACGGGCCAGCCCGGGGCGAGCCAGCCCTTGTCGTTCAGGATGGCGTGCCAGCGCTGGTAGTCGTCCTTGCCCAGCCGCTTGTTGAGGCGGACCTTTTCGGACAGGTCGTGCGGCAGGGAGGTGGCGAGGAAATCGCGCACCTCCTGCTGGAAATCCTGTTCGGCCTGGGTGAAGCTGAGATCCATCGGATCAGTAGATCTCGAAGAGGCCGGCCGCGCCCATGCCGCCGCCGATGCACATGGTGACGACGCCGAGTTTCGCGCCGCGGCGCTTGCCTTCGATGAGCAGGTGGCCGGCCATGCGGGCGCCGGTCATGCCGAAGGGGTGGCCGATGGAGATGGAGCCGCCGTTGACGTTGCAGATCGCCGGGTCGATGCCGAGCCGGTCGCGGCAGTAGAGGGCCTGGCTGGCGAAGGCTTCGTTGAGTTCCCACAGGTCGATATCCTCGACCTTCAGCCCGTGCCGTTCCAGCAGGCGGGGCACGGCGAAGACCGGGCCGATGCCCATCTCGTCGGGCTCGCAGCCGGCGGTGACGAAGCCCTTGAGGGCGCCCATGGGCTCAAGGCCTTGCTTTTCGGCGAGGTCCGCATCCATCACGACGAGGGCGGAGGCGCCGTCGGAGAGCTGCGAGGCGTTGCCGGCGGTGACGAAGTTGCCCTCGCCCTGCACCGGTTGCAGTTTGGCCAGCCCTTCCAGCGTGGTGTTGGGGCGGTTGCAGTCATCCATTCCGAAGGTGACCTCCTTGCGGGTGACCTCGCCGGTTTCCTTGTCCTTGAAGGCTTGCGTGACGGTGATCGGTACGATCTCGTCATCCAGCCGCCCCGCCTCCTGTGCGGCGGCGGTGCGCATCTGGCTTTCGAGGGCCAGTTCATCCTGCGCCTCGCGGCTGATGTTGTAGCGTTTGGCGACGATGTCGGCAGTCTGGATCATCGAGAGGTAGATGTCGGGCTTGTGCTCTTCCAGCCATTTCTCGCGGGCTTGCGGGGGGCGGGTGGGGGGCATCTGGCTGATGCTTTCGACACCGCCGGCGATGGCGGCGGGCGCGCCGTTCTGGGTGATGGCGTTGCTGGCCATCGAAAGGGCCTGAAGGCCCGACGAGCAGAAACGGTTGACGGTGGCCGCCGCGACGGTGACCGGAAGGCCCGCGCGGATGACCGACTGGCGGGCGATGTTGGCGCCTGTCCAGCCTTCGGGGTAGCCGCAGCCGATGAAGGCGTCTTCGATGAGCGCCGGCTCGACTTTCGATCGCTTAACCGCGTGCTCGATGGCGTGGCCCGCCATGGTGGCGCCGTGGGTTTCGTTGAAGGCGCCGCGATAGGACTTGGCGAGCCCGGTGCGGGCGGTCGATACGATAACAGCCTGTTTCATCTGAGGTTTTCTCCTTCTCAGCCGTTCAGGCTGGCAAAATTCCTGTCTTCTTCGACGAGTTGTTTCAGCAGCGGCGCGGGTTGCCAGAGAAAATCATCCTCCTTCTGCAGCACGCCGATATCGTTGAGGATCTTGGCCAATCCGACGGTGTCGGCATAGTGCATCGGGCCGCCGCGCCAGCGCGGGAAGCCGTAGCCGTTGAGCAGGACCACATCGACATCCGACGGGCGCTGGGCGATGCCGTCGCCGACGACGCGGGCGGCCTCGTTGACCATGGCGGCCATGTAGCGGTCGACGATTTCCTCGTCGGAAATCTGGCGCGGGGTGATGCCTTTCTCGGCCCGTTCGGCGGCGATTATCTCTTCGACCTCGGGGTTGGGTTGCGGCTTTTCGCCCTCTTCGTAGATGTAGAAGCCCTTGCCGGTCTTGCGCCCGAAATGGCCCTGTTCGCAGAGCTTGTCGGCGAATGCCGCGTAGGTTTCGCGCGGGTCGCGCGTTTCGGCAAGGCGCTTGCGGTTGGCCCAGCCGATATCGAGGCCGGCGAGGTCGCTGACGGCAAAGGGCCCCATGGCGAGGCCGAAATTGGTGAGCGCGCGGTCGACGTCGAAGGGGCTGGCGCCGGCCAGGACGGTGGCGAAATTGGCCTTCTGGTAATGCGACAGGATGCGGTTGCCGATGAACCCGTCGCAGACACCGGCGCGCACGGCGATCTTCTTCATCTTCTTGCCGAGGGCGAAGCCGGTGGCGGTGACCGTCGGATCGGTCTGGTCGGCGACGACGACCTCGAGCAGCTTCATCACGTGGGCCGGCGAGAAGAAGTGCAGGCCCAAAACGTCGCCGGGGCGCTTGGTGGCCGCGGCGATTTCGTTGATGTCGAGATAGGAGGTGTTGGTGGCCAGAACCGCGCCGGGTTTGCAGACGGCGTCGAGCTGGCCGAAGACCTCGCGCTTGACCTCCATGCTTTCGAAGACGGCCTCGATCACCAGGTCGCGCTCACCGAAATCTGCGTAATCGGTGGTGGTGCGGAAGGCATTGGCGAGGATGGCGTCGTGTTTGGCCTGCGCGAGCTTGCCGCGTTTAACGGCACCGGCGAGGTTCTTCTCGACCGTGGCGCGGGCCTTGTTCGCGGCGTCGTCATCGCGCTCGGCCAGGGTCACGTCGATGCCGGCGAGCAGGGCGGAGGTGGCGATGCCCGCGCCCATGGTGCCGCCGCCGACCACGCCGATCTTGTCTGTCGGGCGGGGGGCGACGCCTTCGATCTCCTTGACCTTGGCGACCGAGCGCTCGGCGAAGAAGGCATGGATGAGGGCGGCGCGCTGGTCGGACTCGAGAAGCTCGGTGAAGAGGGCGCGCTCGTTCTTGAGGCCTTCGGCGAAGGGCATGGTTGTGGCCCCCTCGACGGCGTCGAGCGCCTTGACCGGGGCCATGATGCCGCGGGCGGATTTCTTCACCTTGGCGCGGAGGGCGTCGAAATCGACGGCGTCGGCGTCCTTCGCGGCATTGTCGGAGGTGCGGCTGGGGCCGGCGCCTTCGGCGAGGAGGTCTTTCGCATAAGCGAGGCCGGCGGCGCGGGGGTCGTCGCCCTCGTCAAGCCGGTCGATCAGGCCGAGCTCGTGGCCTTCCTTCGCGCTGATCATGCCGGCGGAGGTGATCATCTCGGCGGCCTTGGCCACGGGGATCAGGCGGGGCAGGCGCTGCGTGCCGCCGGCGCCGGGGAGGATGCCGAGATTGACCTCCGGCAAGCCCATCTTGGCGGAGGTCAGCGCCACGCGGTAATGCCCGCCCATCGCCACCTCGAGCCCGCCGCCGAGGGCGGTGCCGTGGATGGCGACGATGACCGGCTTGGTCGAGGCCTCGATCTGGTTGACGAGGTCGGGCAGGCTGGGGTCTTGCGGCGGTTTGCCGAATTCCTTGATGTCCGCGCCGGCGATGAAGGTGCGCCCGGCGCAGCAGATGAGGATGGCTTCGACCTCGGGGTTGGCCTCGGCCTCTTTCACGTTGAGCTGAAGGCCCAGCCGGACCGCGTGCGAGGCCGCGTTGACCGGGGGATTGTTGACTTCGACGATCGCGATGTTCGCCTCGCGCGTGATGGTTACGGGGTCTTCCACCGTGCCTCTCCCTTTCGAATCCTGTTGTCGGGGTCTTAGCGCACCCGGGGCGGAATTTCAAAATACGAAAATGAATTTTGCATAGTGGAATTTTGTGTCATCCCTTTCGCCCGGCAATGATGACACTGAGAAAGACGTTTTCAAGTCTCCCGCCGCGCTGTCATAGTGGCGGGCGAAACTTGGCCATCAGCGCGGGAGGCGGGAGCATGTCAGCAAAACACGATGCCGGGATGGCGGTGCGTCGCCGGGTATTGGGCGAGGCGCATGTGGACCGGGCGGAGGCGGCGAAGACGCCGCTGGACGCGCCGTTTCAAGAGATGATCACCGAAGGTGCCTGGGGCACCGTCTGGGCCAGCGACGCGATCAGCCTGCGGGAGCGGTCGATGCTGACGCTGGCATTGCTGGCGGCGACGGGGAATTTCGAGGAGATCCCGATGCATATCCGCGCGACCGCCCGCACCGGGGCGAGCGCGCGCGACGTGGCGGAGGCGTTTCAGCACGTGGCGGTCTATGCGGGTGTGCCGAAGGCGAACCACGCGCTGAAGATCGCCAAGTCAGTATTTGCCGAGATGGAGGCGGAGGAGAGCCGATGACCAAGCCAGCCGAATATTACCAGCGCGACCGGGAGTGGCATCCGCCGGCGCTGGCGCAGGGGTACAAGACATCCGTGGCGCGCTCGCCGCGCTATTCGTTGATCAGCCTCGAGCAATCGGCGAGCGAGATCACCGGGCCTGTCTTTGGCCACAACGATATCGACCCGGGCGACAACGACCTGCTGACCAACTACGCCCAGGCCGGAGAAAGCCCGATCGGCGAGCGGATCATCGTTCACGGGCGGGTTCTGGACGAGAATGCGCGGCCGGTGCCGAACACGCTGGTCGAGATCTGGCAGGCCAATGCGGGCGGGCGGTACCGGCACAAGAAGGACATGTACCTTGCCCCGGTCGACCCCAATTTCGGGGGCTGCGGGCGGACGCTGAGCGACGAGAACGGGTATTACTTCTTTCGCACGGTGAAGCCCGGGGCCTACCCCTGGCGGAACTGGGTGAACAACTGGCGGCCGGCGCATATTCACATCTCGGTTTTCGGCAGCTCGTTTTCGCAAAGGCTGATCACGCAGATGTATTTCGAGGGGGATCCGCTGATCGCGAAATGCCCGATCGTGCAGACCATCCCCGACCCGGCGGCGATCGACCAGCTGATCGCGCCGCTCGACCTGAACGCGACGATCCCGCTCGACACGATCGCCTACAAGTTCGACATCGTGCTGCGCGGGCGGCGGTCGACGCTGTTCGAAAACCGGCTGGAGGGGAACTGATGCCGCAAAAGCTTGATTATCTTAAGGAAACCGCGTCGCAGACGGCCGGGCCATACGTCCATATCGGGCTGGCGCCGGGGGCGGCGGGGTTCGATATCTACGAGCGGGAGCTGGGTTGGGACATCGCCGGGCCGAATGCCGGGGGGGAGCGGATCCGGGTCGAGGGGGTTGTGATCGACGGCACCGGGAGCCCGGTCAAGGACGTGCTGCTGGAGGCGTGGCAGGCGAATGCCGAGGGCGTCTATGCGCATCCGGAGCATCCCGGCGAGGTCGAGGAGGGGTTTCGTGGCTGGGGCCGGGTGATCACGGATTTCGAGACGGGCGAGTGGGGGTTCGACACCGTCAAGCCCGGGCCGGTGATGGGGCGGAACGGAAAGATGATGGCGCCGCATATCAACCTGTGGATCGTGGCGCGGGGGGTGAATGTTGGTTTGAATACAAGGATTTACTTCTCGGACGAGGCGGAGGCCAACGCGGCGGACCCGGTGATGGGGCTGGTGGAATGGGAGGTGCGGCGGCAGACGCTTGTGGCCGAGCGGGCGGAGCGGGACGGGAAGGTCGTCTACCGGTTCGATATCCGTCTGCAGGGGGATGGCGAGACGGTGTTCTTCGATATTTGAGGGGGTCGGGGGTGGTGGGTTTTACCCACCCTACGGTGCGTCGGAGAGAGGTGGGTTTCACCCACCCTACGGCGTCCGGCGGGCGACGGTTAACGGGGCGAACGGGCGAGATTTCGACGTCGGTATAACGTCGGTATTTTGTCGGTATTACGTCGGTGCGGGGCACCGGCGGGCGCGGGTGTTTGGGTCGTTAACGTGGTGGGGAGACCGGCGCGAGGCTCCGGGTCAGGGGCCGGGGGTGGGTTGGGTTAAGTGGTTCGCTGGCACTTGTTCCGCGGTGGGGTGCAGGTGGGTTTCACCCACCCTACGGGTGAGGTTGGCACTCGCCCGGAGTCAAGGCCGTAGGCCGCCGGGCGAGCGCCGGCCCGTCCCGTCGGGCAGGCGCTTTTGAGGCCGGGCGTGACGTTTCAGAGGATGGATGTACTTGGCGAGATAAAGTGCCTTTCACGCGCGTAGCGGCGCCTACCCACGGGCCGGCGCTCACCCGGCTTGGTGATGGGGGCATAAAAGTCCCCGAGTTAGGCCCGGGAAGTTTGGGTTTGGTGGGGCGCGGGCACTTGTTCCGCGGTGGAGCGCAGGTGGTTTTTACCCACCCTACGAGCGCATGGTGAGAGGCCCCAGAACAGGGCCCGGGGCGCGGGACCCCGAATTCAGGTGTGAGGCTGCTTTCTCGAAATGTGTGACGAGGGCTTCGGCGTGGGCGCGGGGGACGTGGAGGCGGTAGGTCTTGGCGTCTTCCATGCGGTAGAGGAAGACGCCCAAGCCGAAGAGGAGGCGTGCCGTGGAGCGGGAGGGGATGTCGGGGGTGATTTCGGCACCGCGCCGGAGGAGGGGGAGGGCATCGCCGGTCAGGTCGAAGACGGTGTAGGCGTCGGTGACGTCGGAGCTGGCCTGTCGGGTGGCGTCGTTCCAGCCGTCGGGGGTTTCGGGGGCGTTCACCAGCAGCAGGCGGTCGCGGCGGAGGGTGACGGCGTAGGGGCCGGAGGGGGCCGCGCCGGGCCAGTCGACGAGGGGGAGGTCGGTTTGGCTGAGGACATTCGGGCCGGAGACGAGGGTCTGGCGGGTGAGGTGCACCGGGGTCAGCCTGGCCGGGCCGAGGTCGATAGGCTCGGCCGGGTCGCGGGGGGCATCCCAGAGGGCGGTGTCGTCACGCATCGGGGCGGTCTCCGTCTGTGGTGCGTGGGCGGGTCGTGACATTGGGGCCGTGGGCGGTGCCGGGGCCGCGCCGGCAGGTCGCGCGGGGTGTGGTGTGGCCAAGGTCGTAACCGGTATCGGCTTTCCCCTGGAGGCGTGTGGTGTCACGCATCGAGGCGCCCCCTTTCGTGGTGCATGTGCAGGTTCCGACATGGCGGGTGCGGGCGGTGTTCGGACCGCGCAGCTGGGCCGACAAGGCTGCGGTATGGCCGGGTTTGCGACTGCGGTCGGCCCTGCCCGGTACGGCGATCTCGTCACGCATCGAGGCGGTCTCCTTCCGGGTCGAGGGCGCAGGGGGTGGTGACGGTGGCCTGTCGGGTTTCGCCGAGGTGCCAGGCGGTGATCGTGTTACCCATGCGGTTTGTGCCGTTTTCCAAGAGGGCGAGGGCGATGGGGCGGCCGAGGGTGGGGCTTTGGTAGCTGGAGGTGACGTAGCCGAGGGAGCGCGGGGTGGCGTCGTCGGTCACGAGGTGGGCGCCGGTGGGGAGTGGCGGTGCGCCGGATGGGGCGGTGAGGCCGACGAGGTGTTTGCGGTCGGGGGCGTTGGCTTTGTCGGTGTGCAGGCTGCGGTCACCCACGAAGGGGGTGGATTTCTTCAGGCGCGGGGCGGCGAAGCCGAGGTCGTGGGGCATGGTTTCGCCGTCCGTGTCCTTGCCGATCATGAGGAAGCCTTTCTCGGCGCGGAGGATGGAGAGGGCTTCGACACCGATGGGGCCGGCGTCGAGGGGTTTTGCGGCGTCGAGCAGGGCGTTCCAGAGGGCCGGGGCTTGGGTGGCGCGGAGGGAGAGTTCGAAGCTGGTGTCGCCGGTGAAGCTGACCCTTGCGAGGCGGAGGGGGGTGTCGTTCCACGTGGTTTCGTGGAGGGACATGTGGGGGAGGTCGGTGTCGAGGCCGAGCGTGTCGAGGATGGCGCGGGCCTTGGGGCCGGTGACGGTGAGGGTGGCCCAGTGCTGGGTCGTGTCGTGGATGAAGATGCGGTCGGGGTCGTTGCCGTCCTGCCGCCAGGCTTCGAGGTGGGTGCGGACAGAGTCGACATGGCTGGAGGAGCAGGAGATGACGAAGCGGTTCGCGTCGAGCCGGGCGATGACGCCGTCGTCGAAGACGGCGCCGCCCTCGGTGAGCATGAAGCCATAACGGATCTTGCCCGGCTTCAGGGTGGCGATGGTGTTGTAGTAGATGAAGTTGACGAAGGCCTCGGCGTCGGGGCCCATGACCTCGATCTTGCCCAGGGGGGCGGCGTCGAAGATGGCGGCGGTTTGGCGGGCCATCAGGGCTTCGGATTGGGCTTGGGTTTCGGGGGAGCCTTCGCCGTACCAGCCGGGGCGGAGCCAGCCGCCGTAGTCGCCCAAGGCGGCGCCGGCGGCGCGGTGTTGGGGTTCGAGAGCGAGGCGTTTGAGAGGGTTCCAGAGCTGCTTGGTGTGGGCGCCGTGGTACATCTCGATGGGCACGGGGACGAAGGGCGGGCGGAAGGTGGTGGTGCCGATCTCGGGGATGGGGCGGCCCTGGATCGCGGCCATGGCGGCGAGGCCGGGCATGTTGGAGGTCTTGCCCTGGTCGGAGGCCATGCCGAGGGTGGTGTAGCGTTTCAGGTGTTCGACCGAGGTGTAGTTTTCGCGGGCGGCGAGTTCGACATCCTTGAGGGTGACGTCGTGCTGGAAGTCGATCCACTGGCGGCCTTTGCTTCCCGGGGTGGGCCAGTGGGGGGTGATCTGGTGTTTCGGGTCGGGGCGTTTGGTGGGGGTGTTTTGGCCTGTGGCGCGGGCGTGTTCGAGGGCTGCGTCGGTGTCGAAGGTGCCGTTGGCGGCGCCGGTGGCTGTCATGTTGTCGGGTGGGGTGCCGGGGAGGAAGGCGTTGCGGTGCTCGCACCAGTCGAGCGAGCCCCCGGCGTGGCGCCAGAGGTGGACGAGCGGGGTGAGGCCGCCGGAGGCGAGGATGGTGTCGGCGGGGTGGGTTCGGTCGCCGGCTTGCAGGGCGGTTAGGTTTTTGCCGCCGCGGGCGCTGAGGGGGCTTTGGGCGGGGTCGATGTGGGTGATCGTGGCGCCGGCCTGGGTGAGAGTTTCGGCCAGGGTGTCGGCTTGGGGGGTGTTGGCGAGGAGGGCGATCTGGCGGCCGGGGAGGGTGGCGTAGCGGGCGAGGTACTCGGCGGCGGCCGCGACGGCCATGATGCCGGGGCGGTCGTTGTTGGCAAAGGTGAGCGGGCGGTCGATGGCGCCGGTGGCGAGGATGATGCGGGTGGCGCGCAGGCGGATGAGGCGGGGGGCGGTGCCGAAGGGGCCGTTCTGGGCGAGGCCGACGAGGTTGTGGTCGTAGATGCCGAAGGCGGTGGTGTGGGTGAGGATGCGGCCGCCTGCCGCTTCGATGGAGGATTGGCGTTGGGCGATCCAGTCGGCTGTGGGGATGGCGTCGATCTGGGGGAGTTGGTGGGCGGTACCGCCGAGGTCGGCGTGGTCTTCGACGAGGAGGGTGTTCTGGCCGGCTTGGGCGGCCGCTTCCGCGGCAGCGAGACCGGCGGGGCCGCCGCCGATGACGAGGGTGTCGCAGCGGTCGTGGGTCTGGTCGGAGGTGTAGGTTTCGAGATGGTCGGGGGAGACGTGGCCCAGGCCGGCCATGCGGCGGATCATCGGCTCGAAGAGGTGCCAGTCGGGCCACATGAAGGTCTTGTAGTAGAAGCCTGCCGCGAACCAGCGGTGGAAGAGGTCGAGCCCGCCCTTGAGGTCGAAGCCGGCGGAGGGCCATGCGTTGACTGCGCGGGCTTCCATGCCGTCCTGCAGGTAGGTGGTGGTGGCGAGGCAGTTGGGGAATTCGTGGCCATCGAGGGTGACGGTCATGATGGCGTTGGGCTCGTCGACCCAGGCGCCCCAGAGGCCGCGGGGGCGGTGGTACTTGAAGCTGCGGCCGAGGATGCGGGTGCCGCTGGCCAGCAGGGCGGAGGCGAGGGTGTCGCCCTGGTAACCTGTGTAGGGTTTGCCGTCGAAGGTGAAGTTCAGCGGTTTGGAGCGGTCGATGCGGCCGCCGGTGGGGAGGCGGAGGGTCATTGCGGCTCTTTCCGGAGGGGTTGGGAGGAGAAGACCTCCATGGTGGTGCTGTCGCGTTCCATGAGGAAGAGTTCGCTGCAGGGGAGGTGCATCCAGACTTCGCTTGTGCGGCCCTTGTCGTTGCGCTGGGCGTGGAGGTAGGTGGCCCAGGTTTCTGCGTCGATCTGTTGGGTCGTGTCGGGGCGGGTCTTGCCGGCCTCGGCGGCGAAGTGGAATTCACGCTCGTCGCGGGGGCCGCAGAAGGGGCAGGTGAAGATCTGCATGGGGTGGCCTTCCTAATGCGCGATGCCCGAGGCGGCGCCTTCGTCGATGAGGCGGCCCGTGGGGAAGCGGGTGAGGTCGAAGGGCTGGCTGAGGGGGTCGTGCCGGCCGGTGGCCATGAGGTGGGCGAGGAGCCAGCCGCCGACGGGGATGGATTTGAAGCCGCCAGTGCCCCAGCCGCAGTTGAGGTAGAGCCCGTCGAGGCCGGAGGGACCGATGATGGGCGAGCTGTCGGGGGTGACGTCGACGATGCCGGCCCAGTGGCGCAGGAGTTTGACCTTGGCGAGCGCCGGGACCATTTCGGCGAGGCCCGCGAGCACGGTTTCCTGCATGGGCAGGTTGCCGCGCTGGCCGTAGGAGGGGACGCGGTCGAGCCCGCCGCCGATGACGAGGCCGCCCTTGTCGGACTGGCTGAAATAGGTGCCGAAGGGCGGGGCGAGCCAGACGGTGTCCATCACCGGTTTGAGGGGTTCGGAGACGAAGGCCTGAAGCGCGTAGCTGTTGATGGGGAGCTGGAGGCCCGCCATCTGGGCGATGACGGAGGAGTGGCCGGCGGTGGCGGCGCCGATCACGCCCGCGCGGATCGGGCCGCGGGAGGTTTCGACGCCGACGCAGCGGCCGGCCTCGGTGATGAAGCCCTGCACCTCGCAGTTCTGGATGATGTCGACGCCGCTTGCGTCGGCGGCACGGGCGAGGCCCCAGGCGACCGCGTCGTGGCGCCCGGTGCCGGCGCGGGGCTGGAGAACGCCGCCGTGGATCGGGTGGCGGCAGTCGGGGCGGGTGTTGGCCAGCGGGATGCGCTTGAGCACCTGGTCGCGGTCGAGCAGTTCGGCATCGACGCCATTGAGGCGCATGGCGTTGGTCTGGCGGGCGGCCATTTCCATGTCGTGTTCGGAATGGGCGGTGACGATCATGCCGCGTTGCGAGAACATGATGTTGTAGTTGAGGTCGCGCGAGAGCCCCTCGTAGAGCTTCACGCCGAAATCGTAGAGCGCCGCGCTTTCGGGGTAGAAGTAGTTCGAGCGGATCACGGTGGTGTTGCGGCCGGTGTTGCCGCCGCCGAGCCAGCCTTTTTCGAGCACGGCCACGTTGGTGATCTTGTGGTTCTTCGCGAGGTAATAGGCGGTGGCCAACCCATGCCCGCCGCCGCCGATGACGATGGCGTCGTATTCGGGTTTGGGTTCGGGAGAGCGCCACGCTTTTGACCAGCCCTTGTGGCCGCGCAGACCTTCGCGGAAGAGGGTGAAGGCGGAGTAGCGGGTCACTGTTTGCCGTCCTGTTCCTTGGCGTAGGCGATCATGGTCGCGAGCACCTCGTCGGAGGCCTCCTGCCCGGTGAAGCCCTTGAGGTAGCCCGCCAGCCGGTCGCAGCGGGCCTGCATCGGTTCGCGCACGTCGAGGGCGTGGTAGCCCAGCTGCATGTAATAGAGGATGCGGGCGCGGACGTCGGCCTCGTAGGGGGTGAAGCCGTGGCGTTCGAACATCTGGGTGACGGCGGCAAGGCGTTCCCGGTCGGCCTGGTCGATGCGCTGGCGGACGGCGCCGTCGCGGCGGGACCATTCGCGCACGGCGAAGTCGAGCCCGCGGTCGAAGAGGTCGGGGTTGAGGAAGCATTTGAAGAAGTTGCCGACGGCCTCGCCGATCGTATCCGCGGGAAGTTCGCACTGGGCGACGATGGTGCGGGTGTTGCGGGCTTCCCAGTCGTCGAGCAGCGCCTCGAGCAGGTGTTTGCGGCTTTTGAAATACCAGTAGAAGCTGGAGCGGGAGACGTCGAGCCGCTGGCCGAGGGCCAGGACCTTGACCTCGGCCACGCCGTCGCTGACCAGCACGTCGCGGGCGACGTTGAGCCAGTCGTCACGGGTGACCTTGATATGGCCGACGAGCGGTTCCTTGGCGGGGTCGTCGCGGTGCAGGATCGGGTGCTCTCGCTTGCTCATTCAACTCTCCGGCGGGGCGCCGCCGGCGGCGGTGCGTTTGGCGATGTCGCGGTGCATCGCCTCGACCTTAGCCTCGTCGAGCGGCGGGCGCACGTCGTCGCGCAGGATCTTTTTCCAGATATCGGTGGCGCGTTCGCTGGCGGTGCGGCTGCCGTTCTCCGTCCAGGAGCCGAAGTTCGACCAGTCAGCGACGAGGGGCTGGTAGAATTCGGTTTGATAGCGGGCCATGGTGTGGGCGCATCCGAAGAAGTGGCCCGACGGCATGACTTCGCGGTGGGCGTCGAGGGCGATTTCGTCGGGGCCTGCGGCGGTGGGGGCGCACATCTCGGCCACCATCTGCAGGACTTCCATGTCGGTGATGATCTTTTCGTAGGAGACGGTGAGCCCGCCTTCGAGCCAGCCCGCGGCGTGGATGATCGTGGTGGCCCCGGCCATGAGGCAGCCCCAGAGGGCGAACTGGCTTTCATTGGCGGCCTGCGCGTCGTTGACGTTGGCCGCCGAGCCGCCGGCGCAGCGCCAGGGCAGGCCGAGGAGGCGGGCCATCTGGCCGGCAGCGAGCGAGGCCTTGAAATGTTCGGGCGTGCCGAAGGCCGGGGCGCCGGACTTCATGTCGACGTTGGAGGTGAAGGTGCCGTACATGACCGGCGCGCCGGGGTTGGTCATTTGCGTGAGCGCGATGGCGGCGAGGGCTTCGGCGTGAGAGAGGGTGACGGCGCCGGCGACGGTGATGGGGGCCATGGCGCCCATCAGGGTGAAGGGGGTGACGATGGAGAGTTGGCGGTGTTTGGCGAAGTCGATGAGGCCCTGGGCCATGGGTGTGTCGAGGACGCGGGGGCTGTTGGTGTTGATGATGGTGTAGCAGTGGGGGTCTGACTGGAAGTCGTCGTCTGTGAGGCCGCGGAAGTCGCGCAGGAGTTCGAAGCTTTCGGTGACTTGCGGCGTGCCGCGGGAGAAGACGAAGGGCAGCTTGTCGGAGAGGGTAAGCTGGGCCTCCATCGTGAAGTAGTGGCGGATGTTGGTTTCGATGTCCTGCGGTTCGACCACTGGGGGCATGAGGTGCAGGACGTCGAAATGCTGCACGATCTGGACGAATTCGCGGAAGTCGCGGCCCGAGCCGGGGCGGCGGCCGCGTTCGAGATCGGTGGCGTGGGGGGCGCCGGCGCCGCATTGGAAGGTGAGGGAGCCGAGTTCTAGGAGGAGGTCCCGCTCGCGCGTGGCGGCGCGGGCGGTGATGGATCTGGGGGCGGTGGAGAGGGCCTCGGCGATGATATCGCGGCCGAGGTAGACCATTTGGGTACTCTCGTCGACGCGGGCGCCGGCATTGGCGAAGATTTTCCGGGCCTCGGGGAGGAGGACCTTGATGCCGAGTTCTTCGAGCATTTGCAGGGCGGTGTCGTGCATCGCGGCGATCTGGTCGTCGGAGAAGACGGGCATCTGCGGGAAGGGGTTGCGGAGCTGGCGGTAGTTGGTCTGGCGCTGCGGGGTGTCGCCGCCGTCGCGTGAACGGCGACGGCGGGAGGTGCGGCCTCGGGATTCCTGTTCCATCTAGGCCCTCATGGCTTTGCCGGAGGGGTCGTAGGGGGAGGGGGCGATGACTTTTGCCGGGCGTTCGGCGCCGACGATGTGGACGGTGAGTTGGGTGCCTTCGGTTGTGGCCGATTGGTCGAGCATGGCCATGGCGAGGGATTTGCCGGTGGTGTGGCCGTAGCCGCCGGAGGTGACGAAGCCCACGCGTTTGCCGTTCTGCCAGACGGGTTCGAAGCCGGAGGCGTCGGCGTCGGCAGCGTCGATTTCGATGGTGACGATGTGGGTGGAGGGGCCGCCGCTGTCGCGCTCGGCCTGGGCCGCTTCCTTGCCGATGAAGTCGGGTTTGTCCCAGGCGATCCAGCGGTCCATGCCGGTCTGGGCGGGGGTGTAGCCCTGGGTGAATTCGGCGCTCCAGATGCCGAAGGATTTTTCGAGGCGCAGGCTGAGGAGGGCGTTGAAGCCCACTTCGCGGAGGCCGAGATCGGCGCCGGCTTCGAGGAGGATGCGGCGGAGGCCGATATGTTCGGCGGCGGAACAGTGGATCTCGTAGCCGAGTTCCCCGGCGACGGAGAGGCGGCCGACCTTGCAGCGGTAAAGGCCGATATCGAAGGTGCCGCAGCCCATGAAGGGCAGCTCGGCGATGGGCCCGTCGGTGAGTTTCTCGACAATCTTGCGGGCGTTGGGACCGGAGACGCCGAAGCCCACGGTGGCGTCGGAGATATCGCGGACGGTGACGCCGTCGCCCATGTGGTCGTGGAACCAGCGCATGTGCCATTCGCGCAGGTAATAGGAGCCCATGATCCACCACGTGCCGTCGCCCCAGTTGAAGACGGTGAGGTCACCCTTGAGGCGGCCATCGGGGGCCAGCATGGGGGCGAGTTTGGCGCGGCCCGGGGCGGGGAGTTTGGAGGCGAGGAGGTGGTCGAGCCACGCCTCGGCGCCGGGGCCCGTGACCTCGAACCGGGAGAAGCCGGAGATGTCGAGGAGGCCGGCGGTTTCGCGCACGGCCTTGCATTCCTCGGCGACGAGGGGGAAGGCATTGGAGCGTTTGAGGGTGGGTTTTTCCTCGAAATCCTCGGACGGGGCGAAGTAGAGGGGGAGTTCCAGCCCCCAGCTTGCGCCCCAGCGGGCGCCGGCGGCTGTCATGTCGGAATAGGCGGGGGCCATTTTCAGGGGCCGGCCGGCGGGGAGCTGTTCGTTGGGATAGGTCATCACGAAGCGGCGGGTGTAGAACTGGCCCGTGGTCTGGCGGATGAATTCCTTGTTCTCGGCGAAATCGCCGTAGCGGGCGACATCCATGCCGAAGACATCCGCTTCCGGCTCGCCGTGGACGATCCATTCCGCCAGCGACTTGCCGACGCCGCCGCCTTGGAGGAAGCCCGCCATGACGGCGCAGGCGCACCAGTAGCCGGGCTTGCCGCGGACGGGCCCGACGAGGGGGTTGCCGTCGGGCGAGAAGGTGAAGGCGCCGTTGACCCAGGACTTGATGCCGGCCTCCTGCAGGACGGGGTAGCGTTGGAAGCCCAACGTCAGCTCGTTCTCGATGCGGTCGGGGTCTTCCTGTTGCAGCTCGAAGCCGTATTCCCACGGGGCGCCGTCCATCATCCAGTGCTGGTGGTCGATCTCGTAGATGCCAAGGAGCAGGCCCTTCTGATCCTGCCGCATGTAGGTGAAGCCTTCGAGGTCGACGACGAGGGGCATTTCCTTGTCCAGCGCCGCGATCTCGGGGATGGTGTCGGTGATGAGGTAGTGGTGGTTGAGCGGCGAGACGGGGAGTTCGATGCCGGCCATGCGGCCGACCTGCTTGGCCCAGAGACCGGCGGCGTTGACCACGTGTTCGCAGGTGATGGTGCCTTTTTCGGTGACGACCTCCCAGCCCTCGGCGGTCTGGTTCAGTTCGAGGACGCGGTTGTGCTCGATCACCTGCGCGCCGCGTTTCTTGGCGGCGCCCGCATAGGCGTGGACGGTGCCGGTGGTGTCGATATAGCCCTCGCGCTCGGCCCACATGCCGCCGAGGATGCCGTGGGTGGACATGATCGGGCAGAGCTCGCCGGCTTCTTCCGGGGTGATGAGGTGCACGTCTTCGATGCCGATCGACTGGAAGGTGCGGTAGGCCGATTGCAGCCATTCCCAGCGGTCGGGGGTGCCCGCCAGTGTCATGCCGCCGGTCATGTGCATGCCGACGGACTGGCCGGATTCCTTCTCGATCTCGGAGAGGAGGTCGATGGTGTAGGCCTGGAGGCCGGCGATGTTGGGGTCGGCGTTGAGGGCGTGGAAGCCGCCGGCGGCGTGCCAGCTTGACCCGGCGGTGAGGACGGAGCGTTCGATCAGGCAGACATCGGACCAGCCTTCTTTCGCAAGGTGGTAGAGCACGGAGGCGCCGACGACGCCCCCGCCGATGACAACGACGCGGTAGTGAGATTTCATGGCACGCTCCCTGTGCTGCTCCGCCGCGGTGCAGCGACTCGCGGAGGGGTTCTATACAGTTCTGTCCAATGGTGAGAGCATGATTGGACAGGTTTGTCTAGGGGGAGGTTTTTGGGGGATGGCTTTCTCTAAAAACCGGAGACCAGAAGGTCGACGGCGGCGACGATGTCGTCGCGGCAGGCCGATGCATCGCCGATGGCCGGGCCGATCTGGGCCGCGGGTAGGGCGACCATCTGCGACATCAGGATGACGTGCGGTCTGTCGTCGAGGTGGAAGGGAATGTGCAGTTTCGGCACCAAGGCGCCCCAGTCCGAGCGCGGGAGGATCGGGGCGCAGAGGATGTAGGGCGTTTCGATGCCGAGGTCGGTCTGAATGCGGCAGACAAGCTCGCCGCCACCGTGCAGGCGATGGATCGTTGCCTGTGTCATCGCGTGCCTGGCTAGAGCTTCCTGAACCGCGCGAGGGTGGGACCGTTTTCGTCGAGGTGGCGGGCTTCGTCGGCAATGCCTTGGCGGGCGGAGGCGATCCATGCGGCGCGCTCGCGATCGGCGCGGGCCTTGGCGATGCCCGCGTCGATCCAGTCGCGGACGAGGTTCGAGATGGAGGTGCCCTTTTCCTTGGCTTCGGCTTCGAGGGCGGCTTTCCGATCCTGGCCGATATCGCGGATGTTCAGGGGAGAAGGCATAGGGTCCTCAGGGTGTGTGCACTGCAGGGTATTGTGCTACACATAGTGCAACACATGATGCGATGCAATTGCGTGGTGCTGGCGCTGGTGCGGAGAGGATTCTCAAAGCCCGGAATCAAGGCGAGCCAAGGGCTCGCCGCCGGGCAGCGCCCGACCGCCCCCCGGGCGGGCGCTTTTGCGACGGAGCCATGCAGAGCCATCGTCGGATGTGGGCTGCGCGATAAATCAACCAACTCTGGCGTTGGTGCGCCCACCCGCGGTCGGACGCTGCCCGGCTTGGTGGTTGCCGGTGGAATCGTGAAAGGCCCCAATTGAAGAACCCCGACCTTTGGCCGGGGTTCATCAGATGGTTTGGCGGTTCTGACGGATGGATCACTGTTCCATCCACACCCCCTCAGATGTCGAACTTCACGCCCTGCGCCAGCGGCAATTCGGACGAGTAGTTCACCGTCGAGGTCTGGCGGCGCATGTAGCCTTTCCAGGCGTCCGAGCCGCTTTCGCGGCCGCCGCCGGTTTCCTTCTCGCCGCCGAACGCGCCGCCGATCTCGGCGCCGGAGGGGCCGATATTGACGTTGGCGATGCCGCAGTCGGAGCCCACGGCCGAGAGGAAGGTTTCCGCCTCGCGCACGTTCAGGGTGAAGATGCAGGAGGAGAGGCCCTGGGGGACGTCGTTCTGCAGCTCGATGGCCTCTTCGAGGGTGTCGTAGCCCATGACGTAGAGGATCGGGGCGAAGGTCTCGGTCTGCACGGTTTCGGTCTGGCGGGGCATTTCGACCAGAGCCGGGGAGACGTAGACGCCGCCCTCGACGCCCTTGGCATCGCCGCCGCCATGGACGGTGCCGCCCTCGGCCTCGGCCGATTTGAGGGCGGAGGCCATTTCCTTGCGGGCGGTCTCGTCGATCAGCGGGCCGACAAGGGTGCCCTCGGTGCGCGGGTCGCCGATGGTGAGGGAGGCGTAGGCCTGTTTCAGCTTCTCGGTCAGCTCCTCGCGGATGGAGTGGTGCACGATCAGGCGGCGGAGCGAGGTGCAGCGCTGGCCGGCGGTGCCGACGGCCGAGAAGACGATGGCGCGGACGGCCATGTCGAGATCGGCGGAGGGGGCGACGATCATGGCGTTGTTGCCGCCGAGCTCCATGATCGGGCGGCCGAAGCGGGCCTGCACCTTGGGCCCGACGATGGCGCCCATGCGGGTGGAGCCGGTGGCCGAGAGGACGGGCACGTCGCGGCTGTTGACGAGGGCTTCGCCGATGTCGGCGCCGCCGATGACGACTTGCAGCAGGTCGGCCGGGGCGTCGGCGCCGAAGCGGGCAAGTGCGCGGTCGAAGATGCGCTGGGTGACGAGGGCTGTGAGCGGCGTCTTCTCGGAGGGCTTCCAGATTACCGGGTCGCCGCAGACAAGGGCGAGGGCCGCGTTCCAGGACCATGGTGCGACGGGGAAGTTGAAGGCGGTGATGACGCCGCAGGGGCCCATCGGGTGCCAGGTTTCCGACATGCGGTGGCCGGGGCGTTCCGACGCGATGGTGAGGCCGTAGAGCTGGCGCGAGAGGCCGACGGCGAAATCGCAGATGTCGATCATCTCCTGCACTTCGCCGAGGCCTTCGGAGGTGATCTTGCCGGCCTCGAGCGTGACGATGGCGCCGAGTTCTTCCTTGGCGTTGCGAAGCTCTTCGCCGAGGAGGCGGACAAGCTCGCCGCGTTGCGGGGCGGGGACGGTGCGCCATTGCTTGAACGCCTTTTGGGCGCGCTCGATCACCTCGGGCATCTTGTCGGCCGGGGTTTCGTGGATCTTCGCCACCTCGGCCCCGTCGATGGGGGAGCGGACGGAGAGGGTGCCGCCGGTGATTTCGGCGTCGGTGAGGCCGGCGGCGGTGAGGGCGTCGTGGTGGTTCATTTGGCGTCTCCTTTCGTGACCCACGCGCGCTGGTCGGCATGGCCCATGCCGGCCAGAAGGGGCGTGGCGTTCTGGTGTTTGGTGAAGTCCTGTTTGCTGCCGATCCCGCGCCAGTTGGCGAGGACCAGCGATTGCGCCACTGCTCCGCCCAAGGTGGTGCCGGGGCCGGTGACGATGAAGAGGTCGGGGGCGAATTCTCTCGCGGCAACGGTGATGGCGCGGGTGAAGTCGTAGGTCTCGGTGACCTGGTGGCCGAGCGTGTAGTCGTGGAGGGCCGTGGTGTCGGTGGCGCCGGGCCACCAGATGGCGCCGCGGCCGTCGATGAGGGGGAGGCCGGGTTGGGTGAAGAGGGAGTGCGGCAGGGCGGCGCGGCCCTTTTCGGCGACGGGGCGTTGCAGATGGGTGTGGAAGGCGGCGTGGCCCTTGAGGCGCATCGGGAAGCGGTCGTCGATTTTCGGGACGGCTTGTTCGAAGGCTTTCAGGCCGTTGGTGTCGCCGGCGAGGACGAGCATGCCGCCCAAGTCGATGGAGAGGGCGAGTGTGTGGTCGTCGCGGGTGTTTATGTCGGCGACCTGTTGGAGAAGCTCGGCTTTGCGGGCGGGGTCGGGGTGCCAGTCGTCGCCGAGGAAGGGATAGACGAGCTGGCCGCCGATCAGGGCCTCGTGCATGAGGGTGCCCATGGTGTTGGCGATCTGGAAGCCGTTCTCGGGCGTGGTGGCGCCGCCGCAGGCGAGCGCGGAGTACCAGCCCATGGAGTTGCCGGTGACGGCGACGGGGCGGATTTCTTCGGGGTTGATCGACAAGAAGTCGCCCAGCGTGGCGGCGTAGATCAGGCCGGCGGCGTTATCGCCGCGGGTGAACTCGGAGGGCGAGAAACGGGCGGCGCCGTCGAGGGCTGTCAGCGGCTTTTGGTCGGCGTTCTCGCGGATGGCGTCGAATTTGGCGAGGAGGCCGGCGTCTGGGAAGTGGCGGGAGAGGTAGCCGAGTTCGGGTTTGTTGTAGGTGCCGCGGCCGGGGCAGATGATGACGGCTGTTTTCATGACTTGGCCCTCACAAGGTTCGTGGCGGCTTCCACGATGCTGTCGGCCGAGGGCATGGTGGCGGCGTAGGCGGGGCCGGTGGCGATGAAGCTGTCTTCGGCCGTCAGGCGGGCGTGGGGGAGGTCGGTTTTTTCCGAGATCAGGGCCATCAGCGCCTCGGCGATGCCGCCGGTGCGGCGGGTTTCGTCCACGATGAGGACGCGTTTGGCGCCTTTGATGACGTCGAGCAGCGCCTCTTCCGGCAGGGGGGAAAGCCAGCGGAGGTCGATGGTGCGGGTAGTGATGCCGTCTTCTTCGAGGCGCTTGGCGGCCTGTCGGGAGAGGTAGTGGCCGTTGGCGAAGCTGACGATGGCGACGTCGGTGCCCTCGCCATGTTGACCGACGGAGCCGAGAGGCAGCGTTTCGCCACGCTCGGGATAGGTGGTCATCCAGCCGCCATCCTTCTCGTCATGCAGGTCGCGCATGGGGTAGAGGGCGATGGGTTCGAGGAAGACGACCACGCGCTGTTCCTCGCGGGCGAGGCGGACGCATTCGCGGAGCATCTTCGCGGCATCGGCGCCGTTGGAGGGGCAGGCGAGGATGACGCCGGGGATGTCGCGGATGACGGCGACGGAGTTGTCGTTGTGGAAATGCCCGCCGAAGCCCTTCTGGTAGCCCAGCCCGGCGATGCGGATCACCATCGGGTTGGTGAACTGGCCGTTGGAGAAGAAGGGCAGGGTGGCGGCCTCGCCCCTGATCTGGTCCTCGGCGTTGTGGAGGTAGGCGAGGAACTGGATTTCCGGGATCGGGGTGAAGCCGTTCTGGGCCATGCCGATGGCGAGGCCGAGGATGGATTGCTCGTCGAGCAGGCTGTCGATCACGCGGTCGGGGCCGAAGCGGGTGATGAGCTTTTGCGTGACGCCATAGACGCCGCCCTTGCGGCCCACATCCTCGCCCATCATGACGATTTCGCCGTGTTCGAGCATCAGGTCGGTGAGCGCCCAGTTGATGAGGCGGGACATGATCTGCGGCTCGGACTGTGCCTTGAGGTCAGGGCCGAGGGCGGCTTCGCGGGTGGCGGCGTCGGGGCCGTTGGTGGGTTGGCAGGGGCGCGCCGGGGGGATGAGGCTGGCCATGACGTCGGAGGCGGTTTTGAGGCGCGGGCGAGTGACGGCCTCTTCCGCCACGCGTTCCACGCGGGTGCAGGTGTCGTTGTAGATGTCGAGCGCTTGTTGCGGCTCCAGCGCGCCGGATTGGGAGAGCAGGCGGACGGAGTGGAGGAGGGGGTCGTTCGCCTCCTCGGCCTCGACCTCGGCTTTCGGCATGTAGGTGGTGGGCATGTCGGCGCCGGCGTGGCCGTAGAGGCGGACGGTGCGGACATGCAGGAAGGCGGGTTTGCGGCGGGTGCGGACATAATGGGCCGCTTCCTGGGCCGCGCGGTAGGTGTCGAAAATGTCGAGACCGTCGCAGGGGAAATACTTGAGGCCCGGGCGGTGGGCGAAGTTGGCGGCGATCCAGCCTTTGGGGGTTTTGACCGAGATGCCGATGCCGTTGTCTTCGCAGACGAAGAGGAGGGGCAAGGGGATGGACTGGTAGGCGGTCCAGCCCGCGGTGTTGAAGGCGCCCTGCGCGGTGGAGTGGTTGGCCGACGCGTCGCCGAAAGAGCAGATGGCGATGGCGTCCTCGGCATACTGGCGGTGTTCGGGCGGGCGGCGTTTGGCGAGGCCGATGGCGTAGGCGGCGCCGACGGCCTTGGGCAGGTGGCTGGCGATGGTGGAGGTTTGCGGGGGGATGTTGAGGGCCTTGGAGCCCAGCACCTTGTGGCGGCCGCCGGAAATCGGGTCTTCGGCGGAGCAGGCGAAGGAGAGGAGCATGTCCCAGGTGGTGGTCTGGCCGGGAACCTGGGCGGCGCGGGCGATCTGGAAGGCGGCGTCGCGGTAGTGGAGGAAGGCCGGATCGGTGGGGCGCGTGGCGGCGGCGATGGCGGCCATGCCTTCGTGGCCCGAGGAGCCAATGGTGTAGTAGCCCTGGCCGGCCTTCTGCATCGCGCGGCTGTGGCGGTCGAGGGCGCGGGAGAGGCATTGCGAGCGGAAGAGGGAGACGGCCTCGGTGGGGCTCAGGCCGTCGGCCGGGGGGGCGCCTGCGGGGAGGTCGCCTGCGGCCACGCGGCGGAGGAAGTTGTCATGTACGATCTGGGCTCTGTCCATCGGGGGCCTCTTGCGGTTTATCCGGTGTGGTCAGCGAAGGCCGCGGAGGGGGCGGACGTCAACCGGTCGATGGCGGTTTCCATGCGGGTGAGCGCCTCGCGGATCTGGGATTCGGCGTAGGCGAAGGAGAGGCGCACGTGGCCCGGCATGCCGAAGGCGCGGCCGGGGACGAGGGCGACGCCGGTTTCCTCGAGCAGCCATTGGCAGAGGGCGGCGTCGTTGTCGAACCTGCCTTCGATGAGTTCGGAGCAATCGGGGAAGGCGTAGAAGGCGCCGTCGGGGGCCGGGCAGGTGAGGCCGGGGATGGCGTTGAGGCCGTCGATGGTGGCGTCGCGGCGGGCGAGGAAGGTGGCGCGGCGGTCTTCGAGGATCTGGCGGTCGGATTGCAGGGCGGCGAGGGCGGCGGCCTGTGAGACGGAGGAGGCGCCGGAGGTGATTTGCCCCTGCACGGAGGTCATGTCGCGGATCAGCTCGGCCGGGCCGATGCCCCAGCCGATGCGCCAGCCGGTCATGGACCAGGCTTTCGAGACGCCGTTGACGATGATGGTGCGGTCGCGGAGATGCGGCGCGGCGTCGGCGAAGCTGGTGAAGGGGGTGTAGCTGAGGTGCTCGTAGATCTCGTCGGCGACGACCCAGACATGGGGGTGGGCGTCGAGGATGTCTGCCAGTTGGGCGTATTCCTCGGCCGAGTAGATGGCGCCGGAGGGGTTGGAGGGCGAGTTGAGCATCAGCCAGCGGGTTTGGGGCGTGATGGCGTCGCCCAGTTGTTCCGGCGTGAGTTTGAAGTTCTGCGAGAGCGGGCAGGGCAGGACGACGGGCGTGCCGCCGGCCATGCGCACGATGTCGGCATAGCTCGTCCAGAAGGGGGCGGGCATGATGACTTCGTCGCCGGGGTTGAGGGTGGCGAGCATGGTGTTCGCCAGCACCTGCTTGGCGCCGGTGGAGATGATGACGTTGGCGGGCTCGGCGCCGGCCTGGCGGGCGACCTCGGCGCGCAGGTCGGGCGTGCCGGCGGTGGGGGTGTAGCGGGTCTGGCCGGCGAGGGCCGCCTGGTGGGCGGCCTCGATGACCTCGGGCGGGGTGGGGAAATCGGGCTCGCCGGTGCTGAGGGCGATGACGTCGCGGCCCTCGGCGCGCATCTGGCGGGCGCGTTCGGAGATTTGCACGATTTCGGACAGGGCGATGCCCGAGAGGCGGGTGGCCGGGCGGTGGGCGGCGGAACTGTTCGCTTTCGTCATGGTGGTGTGGGGCCCTGTTTGACGCGTTTGCGCGCAATTTGGGTGGAATCTTGGGAAAGGAAAAGCGAAACTAGCTGACATAACCTGGAGCAAAACTCACAATGCTGACGCCGCGCCGCTTTCTGCCCTCGATCAGTTCGCTTCTGGCCTTGGAGGCGGTGGACCGGCTGGGGAGTGCCAGCGCGGCGGCGGAGGAGTTGTCGCTGACCCATAGTGCGGTGAGCCGGCAGTTGAAGGTGCTGGAGGGGCAGCTTGGCACGACGATCGTGCAGCGGCGGGGGACGCGGTTGCAGCTGACGCCGGCGGCGGAGGATTATTGCCGAAAGGTGCGGAAATACCTGCGGGACCTGGCGCATGCGTCGCTGGAGCTGAAGGCGAACCCGACGGGGGGCGGGCTGAACCTGGCGATCTTGCCGGCCTTCGGGATGCATTGGCTGGCGCCGAAACTGCAGGATTTCGCAAGGGCGCATCCGGAGGTGACGGTGAACCTGTCGACGCGGCTGGCGCCGTTCGATTTCGGGCAGGAGAGTTTCGACGCGGCGATCCATTTCGGGGGGCGGGACTGGCAGGATGTGGAGTACCTGCCCATTCGCGAGGAGCGGGTGGTGCCGGTGTGTTCGCCCCGGTTGGCGCCGGAGCCGCTGGGGAGCGCGGAGGATTTGCTGGGGTTGCCGTTGTTGCAGCTGGAGACACGGCCGGGGGCGTGGGAGCAGTGGTTCGCCGCGCATGGCGTCGAGGGGGGCAGCGTGACGGGGATGCTGGTCGACCAGTTCGCGACGATGACGCAGGCGGCGGTGCACGAGATGGGGGTGGCGCTGTTGCCGGATTACCTGGCGGAGGTGGAGCTGGAGCGGCAGACGCTGGTGGTGCCTTATGGCGAGGCGAGCCTTGTGGAGGGGCAGTATTACCTTGTCTGGCCGTCGGAGGCGGCGGTGCGGCCGCCGCTGGAGAAGTTCACCGGCTGGCTGCGCGGGATCTTGTGAGGTTGCGCTTTGGGGCGATTTGGCGGATGCATGGCGCGAGGGAATGAAGGGGATAGGACATGAAGCTGAGCGATTTCAAGGTTTTGACCTTTGATGTCTATGGCACGCTGATCGACTGGGAAAGCGGGATGGTCACGGGGTTGAAGCCCTTGACCGACAAGGTGAGCCGGCATTTGTCGCGCGACGATATTTTGGAAGCGCATGCCTATTACGAGTCGACCACGCAGCGGTGGACGCCGTCGAAGAAGTATTACGACCTGCTGGCGGTGGTCTATCGGCGGCTGGCCGAGGAGTGGGGTGTCGAGGTGACCTGGGAGGAATGCGCGGCTTACGGCACCTCGGTCCGGCATTGGCCGGCGTTTGACGATAGCCGGGAGGCACTGGCTTACCTCAAGCAGCATTACAAGCTGGTGGTGCTGACCAACACCGACAACCTGAGCTTTTCGGGCTCGAACGCGCGGCTGGGGGTGCATTTCGACGGGGTGTACACGGCCGAGGATGTGGGGAGCTACAAGCCCGCCGACCGGAATTTCGACTATATGCTCGAGACGCTGGCGCGGCAGGGATACGGCAAGGGCGATATCCTTCATACGGCGGAGAGCATGTTCCACGACCACCAGTCGGCGAACAAGTACGGGCTGGCGAATTGCTGGATCTACCGGCGGCACGACAAGGAAGGGTTCGGCGCGACGATGAACCCGGGCGAGATGCCGAGCTATGGTTTCCGGTTCAACAGCATGGCCGACATGGTGCGCGCCCATAAGGCCGAGCTGGGCTGAGGCCTAGCTGAAGGGCAGCGGCTTGGTGAGGTGCGTGAGCGCCGCGCCGGTTTCGTAATAGGCCTGCCGGATCGTGGTGAAGCGTTCGGCATGGCCGGAGATGACCGGCAGGGGCAGGTGCGATGGGTCGTCGGTGAGCAGCGCCTTGGCGGCGGCGGTGCCGAAGACCGTGCCGGGCGCGATGCCGCGGCCGGAATAGCCGAAGACCGCCAGCGCGTTGGGCCCGAAGGAGACGACCTTGGGAAGGTGATCGCTGGTCATGGCGATGCGGCCGCTCCAGGCATGTTCGAAGGGCTGGTCGGCGAGGTCGGGGAAGACCTCGCGCAGCTTGCGGCGGGCCCAGGCGGCGTGGATCGGGCTGGCGGGGCCGGTGGCGTCGCCGATGCCGCCGACGATCATGCGGCCGGCCTTGTCCATCCGGAAGGAGGACATGACGAGCGCCGTGTCCCAGCAGCCCTCGCCGCCCGGCAGGATCTTTTCGCGCAGGTTTTCGGGCAGGGGGGCGGTGGCGAACTGGCTGTAGCAGACGGGCACGTAGCCCGGTGCCCCGGCGCCCTTGATGTCGCGGTGATAGGCGTTGGTGGCCAGCAGCAGGTGCCGGGCGCGGAGCGTGTGGCCGCCCGCCTCGATCACCCAGGTGTCGCTGTCGCGGCTGATGCGGGTGACGGGGGTGTTCTCGTGCACGCGGGCGCCGGCTTCGATGGCGGCGCGGGCGAGGCCGCGGCAATAGGCGAGGGGCTGGATGGTGCCGGCGCGCGGATCCCACAGGGCGCCGTGGAAGCGGGCGGTACCGGTGCGGCGGGCGGTTTCCTCCGCATCGAGCAGCTGGATCGGCGCGCCGAGGCGGTTGCCCTGCCGGAAGCGATCGCGCAGGTCGTCGAGGCCGGAGGGGGCATGGGCGAGGTGGAGGGTGCCGGCGCGGGTGGCTTCGCAGTCGATGCCCTCGCGGTCGATGATGTCGAAGACGGTGGCCGGCCCTGCGGCGAGGGCGGTCATCAGGCGCATGCCGTCGGCTTCGCCGGCATGGGCGATGATGTCGTCGGGCGGAGACCAGAGGCCGGCATTGACCAGCCCGACATTGCGGCCCGAACCGCCATGGCCGACCGTGTCGGCCTCGAACACCGCCACCGAGGCGCCGCGCCGTGCCGCGTCGAGCGCGGCGGCGCAGCCGGTGAACCCGCCGCCGATGATCGCGAGGTCTGCCTCGCCATCGCTGTCGAAGCGGGGGCCCGACACGGTTTCCCCGGCGCTGGACCGCCACAGGTTTGTCTTGGTGTTCGAGGTCAAGGTGGATCCCTTCGTCGAAAGGAGGATGCCCCCGGGTTCTAGTGGTCATTCGCCACCGTCTGCAAGGGGCGTGCGACGGAATGGCCAGTTATTCGGATATGAGACAAAACCGGGCGGGGCTCGCGTGATGCGAGAGCCTGGCACGCGGGGTGTCGGCCTTGGGTTGAGGGGGCAGATCTGGGGTGGGGCGGGAATCGGGCAAACGAAATGTGGCAGGTTTGGGGCCATCATGCACAATCGGGACATATTTCGTTAATTATCCTCGCGTGCGACACCCTGTTTCAGGGGGTGAGTGGCGGGAAATGGCCGAAATTGGGGCTCAACTCAGGATATTAAATACAACAAAATCAGGTATTTGCGAATGGCCTTGCCGGAATGCGAAACAATCTGTTTCCGTCTACGAAGTTTAAGATTTACCTCGTTCCGGTAATTTGAATTGTGTCAAGTTAAAGGCGGAAATTCGCCTTAAAAGGGACTGCCACCCAAGTTGGTGAGTTTTGGCCGGGCTGTGATCAGCGGCCCGGGGGTGGTGAGTGTGTGTGTCTGGATACGCGGCCTGGCGGGCCTGAAGTCGATCCGCTGAGTTTCGTTTCCCTGCGAGTGTGAACGAGTAATCAGTTGGGGATATCACATGGCTAATCTGAACGTGAATCCGCCGGCCCCCAGTCGGCGCGGGCCGGTAGCTTTTCGCGGAATTCCGGCGAACACCCCGCTTCCGGTGAAACGGGCGCCGCAGTCGGCCATGACCCGTAGTTCCGCCCGGTCTGCCGCTGTTACCGTCGTCGATGTGCCGCGTCGTGGATCGGTCTACCGGACGGTCGGCAAGCGGGTTCTCGATATCCTGCTCGTGCTGGCGCTGCTGCCGGTCTACCTGCCGATCGTCGGGATTGCGGCGTTGCTGCTGTTCGTCGAAGGCGGAAACCCGTTCTATCGCCAGGCGCGTCTTGGGCTGAACGGCGAGCGGTTCTCGATTCTCAAGCTGCGGACGATGGTCCGGGATGCGGACAAGAAGCTGCAGGCGGTCCTGGCGACCGACCCCGAGCTGAAACGCGAATGGGACGTGTCGCAGAAGCTGAAGAACGATCCGCGCATCACCAAGGTGGGCGCGATGCTGCGGCGGACCTCGATGGACGAGCTGCCGCAGCTGTGGAACGTGCTGAAGGGCGAGATGAGCCTTGTCGGCCCGCGCCCGATGATGCCCGACCAGCTGTCGCTTTACGGTGATCCGCGCCACTATTTCGCCGTGCGGCCGGGGATCACCGGCTACTGGCAGATCGACCGGCGCAACGAAAGCTCGTTCGCGGACCGGGCGCATTACGACGCGGCCTATGACGCCGAGATGTCGCTGCCGCGGGATGCCAAGGTGTTGTGGAAGACGATCGGCGTGGTTCTGAGACGGACCGGCCATTGAGATAAAAAGGGGTGGGGGCGTGCCCGAGGGGTCGGGCCGTGCAGAATGGATAGAATATGTTTGAGAGGTACGAGGTGTCGTTTGACTGGGCAAAATCTGACGGCCCGACAGGCGAACTGAAACCCGGTTCCGGCCGCGGGTCCGATGCGGACTTGCCGTTCGACCGGAAGCTGAAGCATTCTCTGCTTGGTGCCGCAGCCGTGGGGGCTGGTGCCGAGCCGGTGGTTTTGCCGGGCCAGGGCGCGTCTGCCCGGCCCTCTGCCGCCGTGCCGGAGGATGAATTCGAGGCTGACGACGAACCGATGACCCAGACCGGAACGGACCTTCTCGAGCTTGGCTCGTGGCAGATTCTGAAGCCCGCTTGGCGCGGCCATCAGTCGGCTGCGCAAAAGCTGCGCGGCCAGTCCGAGAGGGTCAAGCATGCCACCGACGGGCTGCGCACCCAGCTTTTGCAGACGATGAAGTCGCACGGGATCGGCCGGGTCGCCGTGACCTCGCCGACCTCGGGCTGCGGCACCACCTACACCACGCTGAACCTTGCGCTGAGCATGGCGGCAATCCCCGATGTGACCACGGTTCTGCTGGATCTCAACCAGCGGGCGCCGGGGCTGGGCGATGCGCTGGGCCACAAGCCGGTGCAGAGCATGGCCGACCTGCTGCGCGGGAAGGTGTCCTATTGCGATTATCTCGAGCGCTACGGCGACAACCTTGCCGTGGGGCTGAATTCCGAGGTGCCGCCGAACCCGGCCGAGCTGTTGCAGAGCCAGAGCACGGCGGATGTGCTTGACGAGATTACCGGCGCGCTGACGCCGGATGTGATCCTGTGCGATACGCCACCGATGCTGGAATACGACGACGTGATGGCCTTCCTGCCGCAGGTCGACGGTGTTCTGCTGGTGGTGGACGGCACCAAGACGGTGGCGCAGGATATCGCCCAATGCCAGAAGATGCTTGACGGTCGCGCACCGTTGCTGGGCGTGGTACTGAACCGGGGGCGTCTGCCGCGCAAGAAAGCGCGTAGACGGTGATACGGGCCGGCGCGCGCTGCGCCGGTTTGTGTGGTAATGGTTTTCTTGGTTACAGGTTAGGACGTCTCTCATGACCTTTTCGGATTGGATTGAAGAACTTCGCGACATGATGCGGCGCCGTTTCTGGCTGATCGTGCGGTTGGCCCTGCTTGGCTGTCTCGCCACGCTGCTTTTCGCGATGTCGCAGACGCACCAGTATACCTCGCAGGCGGTGCTTCAGGTGGAAGACGCCAAGGTGGCCAACGAGCTGGCGCCGCCGACGGTTTCGGGGGCGGATGCGCGGCAGTTGCAGATCGTCGAGCAGCGGGTGATGTCGCATGACGCGATCCTCGACGTGGCGGCCTCTGTGGGTGTTCTGGACGAGCTGGCCGGCCTGCCGGACAGTGAAAAGGTCTCGGTGCTGCGCCATTCGCTGAGCGTGTCGGGCGTGGCCGCGGCGCGGACCGGGACGTCCGGCGACGGCGCCATTTCCCTTGTCCGGGTGACCGCCACCTGGGGCGACCGGGAAAGCGCGCAGGCGCTGGCCGAGGAAGTGACGCGGCGGACGGTCGACCTGAGCCGGAACAAGCGGCTGGAACGGGCCGAGGAAACGTTGTCGTTCTTCACCCTGCGGCAGAGCAAGCTCGAGGCGCAGGTGGCCGACATGGAAGAAAGCCTGGCGAATTTCCGTCGGCAGAACGACATGCCCGAGGGCGGGCTGCGGGCCTCGCAAGAGCGCGAGATCGAGGCGCTGAGGGCCGAGATCCTTTCGGTCGAGCGGCAGATGATCGTGCTGCAGCGCCAGTTGGAGCGGGATGCCGGTAACGGCAACCTGACCCGGCTGGAAGAGCGCGAGCGGGCCGAGGACGTGGCGCGCCTGAACGACCTGACCGAGCAGCGCGATTACCTGACCGAAAGCCTGAACACCGTGTCGGCCGCCAGCGAGGTCGACCCGGCCCTGCAGGCGCAGCTGACCCGGCTGACCCGCGAACTGACCACGATGCAGGAAGAGCTGGCCAGCGTCAGCGAAAGCCGCAAGGCCGCCGAGATCGGGTTTCAGCTGGAATCGGAAGGCCAGTCGGAGCATCTGAGCGTGCTGGAGCCGGCCTCGTGGCCCGATTACCCGTCGACCCCGTCGCGCACCAAGATGGCGGTGATGGGCGCGTTTGCCAGCCTGATGGCGGCGCTGGGTATCGCGTTCCTGCTTGACCTGATGAACCCGGTGGTGCGCAGTGCCGCGGTGATGGAACGCGACCTTGGCTTTGCGCCGGTGGCCGTCATTCCCGAGGCGCCGCGCAGCCGGGGCCGGACGCTTCTGATGCGGGCGTTCCGGGGGCGCAGGCGGGCGTTCTGAGGCGTCAGCCGACCGGCGCCGAGGAGATGGTCTGCAGCGCGTCCCAGTGGAGCGCGATGGCGCCTGCCGCCAAAAGGCCGGCCAGCGTGAAGCTGACGAGGTCGTGCAGCGGATCCCATGCCTGGTGGCGGATCGCGAGCGCCACGAGCAGGGGATGCGCGATCAGCATGGCGATGCCGTAGGACGCAACCCCGCCCAGCAGGCCGAAATAGTAGAGGCCGAGGAAGAGCATGATCATCTGCAGCGTCGAGCGGGTGCCGGTGAGGAAGAACACCCGGCGCGAGTCGCCCGCCGCGAGCGCCGCCTGATCGTAGCTCATGCCGATGATCTTGGGGATGAAACCGCAGGCCATGATGGTGACGATGGGACCGGCCGCGAGGTAGCGGTCGTCGTAAAGGAATTCGACCAGCGGTGGGCCGACATAGGCCATCAGCAGCAGCAGGGCGCAGAGCCCGCCGGTGAGCAGGAAGCGCATGCGCTGGAGTTTCCGGCGGTTCTCGGCGGATTCCGAGGGGGGCTTGTTGCGGTAGACCGGGATCAGCAGGTCTTGCGCCACCGACTGGCCGAGGGCCATGGCGAAGCTGGCGAGGAAGAAGCCGATATTGTAGATGCCCAGCGTTTCGAGGCTGAGGAGCTTGCCGAGCACGGCCTTGTCGCCCTGGGTGCTGATGAAGCCGAAGGCGGTGCCGAGGAAGATCCATTTGCCGAAGCTCACGAGTTCCAGAAGCGCCGGTTTCTCGATCTGGAAGCGGTCGCGGCGGCCGGGCAGGCCGACCCACATGACGACGAGCTTGATGAGGTTGGTGAACACCGCGCCGAGGACGAGGGCGAAGACGGAGCGCGTCCAGAGGGCGAGGGCCACCATGAGGGCGAGGCCGAGGAGCTGGCTGATAAGGTCGAGCATCGTGGCGCGGCCCATCTGGAGGTGGCGGCGGGCCAGCTCCATCCGTGTGGGGAAGAACCCGGTGAGGATGAGCGACAGCCCCGCGACGGGCAGGTAGAGCGCCAGTTCGGGGTGCTCGTAGAGTTGGGCAAAGGGGTAGGCCAGCGCCAGCGTGACCAGCCAGAGGCCAAAGCCTCGCATCACCTGCAGGGACCAGGCGGTGTTGAGGAATTCGGGGTCGTCGCCGCGCGGGCTTCGGGCGAGGGCCGGGCCGATGCCCACGTCGGAGAACATCATCAGGCCCACTGTCACCATGGTGACGAGCGCCATGATGCCGAAGGCCTCGGGGAAGAGGATGCGGGTGAGGATCAGGTTCGAGCCGAGGCGGATGGCCTGTGCCCCGCCATACCCCACCACCACCCAGGACGTGCTGCGCAGGATCCGGGCGGTCAGGTGAGAGCCGCGGAATGCTTGGGTGACGCGCTTCATGTTGTCGGGGGTGTCCGGGTGCCTGTTATGCCTGTCTGCACGCTAGGCGCAGGCGGTAGCGTGGTCAATTGCACACGGGTGCGGCACGTGTGGCCTATGCCTTTGCGGTCGCACTTTCCTTGACGTGGCGGCGCTTGTAGCGTGGAGGCCGAGTGCTCTCTGCCCGGTGTCCCACGTGAAAATCGCTTATATTCTCAATACCTATCCCCAGCCGTCGCAAAGCTTCATCCGGCGCGAGCTGAAGGGGCTTGAGCGGCTGGGCCTGTCGGTCGACCGGATCGCGATGCGACGGAGCGACCTGCCGTTGAAGGACCCGCAGGACCGCGAGGAGCTGGGGCGGACGAGCTATGTGCTGGAGGCGGGGAAGGTGGCGTTGCTGCTGTCGCTGCTGCGGGCGCTGGTGGGGCGGCCGGGGACGTTTGCCGCGGCGTGGAAGGCGGCAATGGGGCTGGCGGCGGTGTCACCGCTGGGGCGGGTGCGGCATCTGATTTACCTCGTCGAGGCGTGCCATGTGCTGAGGCTGGTGCAAGCCGGGGGCGTGGAGCATATGCATGCGCATTTCGGCACGAATGCGGCTGCGGTGGCGATGCTTGTGCGTGTTCTGGGCGGGCCGTCTTACAGTTTCACGGTGCACGGGCCGGAGGAGTTCGATGCGGTGCATTCGCTGTCGCTGGCGCGGAAGATGGAGGAGGCCGCATTTACCGTGGCGGTCAGTTCCTACGGCCGGAGCCAGCTGTGCCGGTGGCTGCCGCATACCGCGTGGAGCGGCGTGAAGGTGGTGCATTGCGGGATCGACCCGGAGATGTTTCCGGAGCCGGGCGAGATGCCGGACAAGGGCTTGCGACTGGTGAATATCGGACGGTTGTCGGAGCAGAAGGGGCAGCTGATCTTGATGCCGGTGATGAGCCGGGTTGTCGGGGAGGTGCCGGAGGCGAGGCTGACGCTGATTGGCGACGGGGAGTTGCGCGGGGCGTTGGAGGCGGAGATTTCCGAGCGGGGGCTTGGGGATCACGTGACGCTGGCCGGGTGGCAGGCCGAGGACGAGGTCAGGGACGCGCTGGCGGGGTGTCATGCGCTGGTGCTGCCGAGCTTTGCCGAGGGGCTGCCGATGGTGATCATGGAGGCGATGGCGGCCGGGCGGCCGGTGATTTCCACCTACGTCGCGGGGATACCGGAGCTGGTGCAGGAGGGCGTGACCGGCTGGCTGGTGCCGGCGGGGGATGACGCGGCGCTGGCGGAGGCTGTGCTGGCGTTGGAGGCGATGTCGGCGGAGGAACGGGCCGCGTTGGGGCGTGCCGGGCGGGCAAGGGTTCTGGAGCGGCATGACATGTACCGCGAGGCGGAGAAGCTGGCCGGGCATTTCCGGGCGGCGGTGGATCGGGGATAGGTTGCCTGACGGTGAGACGCCGGGCCGGCTCGCTTACCGGCCGCGGGCCCAGGTCGAGGTGCCGACGGGGATGCGGACGCAGAGGGCGATGAAGCCGTAGACGAGGAAGCCCAGCGGGTCGCGCAGGATGGCCCGCAGCTTCTGCGTGCCGGAGGTGGCGCCCGGGTCGGCGTTTTGCAGGAGGTGGGGGAATTTCCGGCCGATCTCGGCCACGCCGCGATCTTGTCGGCGGCGGACGCGGATCAGGCCGGAGAGGCCCTCGATCATCGGCCAGCGGTAGGTTTCGGGAACCCTGACCCGCTCCGAGGGCGCGAAGTTGAGGCGGGCGAAGGTGTCGTCGGAGATGATGTCGGGCCATGCTTGCCAGCGGGCGCGGCCGGGGGCGTTGACGGCGAAGAGGCCGAAGCCCGGCACGCCGTTCGAGACGAAGGGCAGCTTCTGCCAGAAACGGGCGTAGGCGCGGGTGACGGGGCTTTGGGCCGGGGCGATTTCGGGGGTGCCGCTGGCGTAGCGGGGGGCCCCGGTCTCGAGCGCGGCGATGATCGCGGGGATCAGGGCGCGGCTGACCGAAACATCGGCGTCGAGATAGATGCGTATGTCGGCGCGGGCCGCGTCGTCGCCCAATTGCAGGGCGTTAAGCTTGCCGCCCGTTTCGGTGGCGATCACGCGGATCGGGCGGGCAGGGTTCTGGGAATGGCCTTCGATCTCGTGGGCGATATCGACCGTGGTGTCGGTGCAGGCATTGGCGACGACGATGGTCTCGAAGGGAATATCACTGGCTGACGACAGGACCTTGTCGAGACAGGCGCCGATATAGGCGGCCTCGTTATTGGCCGGGATGATGACCGTGGCCTTGGGACGGGGGGCGGTGTTCATGTCGGGGCCAGTCTACTTGAACTCTTCGACGACCTGCCAGCGGGGATTGTCGGTATCGCCCAAGTGGCGGAGGTGGCCCCAGCTGCCCCACTTGGTGGGAACGCTCACGTCGTTGAAGAGGGCGAAGGGCCCGTCGCTGACCTCGGCCCATTTCTCGAAGAGCTGGCGGTAAAGGGTGGCGAGTTCGGGGGTGTAGTTGAGGTGGGTGAAGAAGGCGGCGAGGGTTTCGTCGCCGACCTGCTGGCCCACGCCGACGATGTGGGTGCCGCCCTCGTAGACGATGAGGTCGAGGCCGTATTCGCGGGCGATCTCGGCCTGGTAGGTGAAGAACGTGCCGGCGGCGCGGTCAAGCCCGTCGAATTCCTCGCCGTATTGCCTGGAATCGAGGAGGGCGTCGATGGCCCAGTCGGTGGCCGCGTCGAAGCGGTGGGCGGCGACATGGGCGGTGAGCGCCTCGCCGGTGAGCCCCTGGTCGCGGGCGTCAGCCTCGGCGGCGGCGGTGCTTTCGGCGATCTTCTCAAGGGTGATGTCGCGCATCTCGTCGCGGCCGAGATAGGAGCCGAAATAGCCGGTGATGGCATAGGCGTCGGCGAAGCTGTGGGGCGGCTCGTTGCCCTCGGCGACCCAGAGGGGGGCTTCGAGGATGGAGCGTTCGAGGCTCAGCCAGCCGGTCTGGGTGGCGATGACGGTGACGAGGCGGTCGCGGTCGGCGGCGAACACGTCGGACCAGATCTGTGCCATCTGGGCGGTTTTCATGCCGTAATAGTCCTGCCCCTTGTAGCGCTGGCCCCAGCGCTCCTGCGCCTGGGCCTCGGTCCATTCGGCTTGCAGGAATTGCCAGTTCCAGACCTCGTTGGAGTATTCGACATAGGCTTTCAGCGCGGGGTCGAGCCCGGCCTCGACCAGCTCGGCAAAGTTGCGCTGGTAGGTCTCGTCGCTGAGATGCGGCATGCAGAACCACGGGTCGGCGCCCAGCTCGTTGGCGAGGCGGACCATGATTTCGGCGGGGATGCCGTGGCGGGTGTAGGAGAAGTCGGAGGGCTTCGGGCGGTTCTCCCAGCCTTGCTGGTCGGAATCGTTGGTGACCATCCAGTCCATGAAACGGAGGACCTTGAAGCCTGCCATGTGGTCGAGCCAGAGGGGGTTGAAGATCGCGCCGTTCCGATGGGCGTCGAGATGGTCTTCGCGGACGACCGAGATGTTGCGGATATAATCGCCGGTTTTCATCGGGTCGGAGCGCTGGATCTTCACCAGGACCGTGCCGCCGGTCTGTGGCTGGAAGTCGAAGGCGACGCGGCCGTCGCCGTAGCGGACGTTGCGGACGGCGCCGGCCACCTCGACGATGCCCTCGCCCTCGAAGCTGAGGACGTAGCGGCCGGCGTAGATGTCGGCATCGGCGGGCAGGTCGGTGAGGATGAGGGTGCCGATGGAGCCGAGGTCGCCGGGCACGGAGGTGGGCCAGCCGTTTGCATCGAGCAGGCCGCGGTCTTCGAGGTCGTGATAGTCGAGGCCGCCCCATTGGCCGGGCTTGTGGCCGATCCAGCGGCGGGCGGTCTTGAACACGTCGATGAAGGGTTGCTCGGCGCTCCAGTCGTTGACCTCGGCGAGGTTGATGGCGAGGGGGAAGGCGCGCGTGTCGGACTGGGCGAGGGCCGGGGCTGTGCCGGTGAGGAGCAGGGCGACGAGGGCGAGGAGGCGGATCATCGGGGGACTCCGGTTTCGGGGCGGGCGCGGACCACGTCCCAGACGACCTGTTGCATGAGGCGGGCGGTGGCCTCTGACGGCGCCCGGGCCTCGGTGCCGTCGGCGCGGGCGAGCTCGTGGCGCAGGCCCACGGGCGATGTCTGGTAGAGGACGGCGTAATGGGTGAGGGCGACGAGGTAGGCGCCGAGATCGTTGATGTGGATCGGGTCGATCTCGCCGCTGTCCTTGCGCTGGAAGAGGTCTTCGCGGGAGGTGATGTCGCCGATGCCGCCAGTGTCTTCCACCTTGCGGACGAAGCGGGCCATGACCTGGCCGGCGGGGATCAGGTAGACCGGGCGTTCGGGAATGTTGCGGGTGAAATCCTGTTGCAGGAGTTCGCCGATCCAGTAGCGGTCGAGGTCGGCATCGAGCCGGTCGAGCCAGCCGTCGGGGTCGTCGAGCTTGTGCCAGGTCTCGTAGAGGTAAAGGCGGGTCTGGGGGTTGGCCTCGCGCGCGAGGCTGGCCCAGCGGGCGACGTATTTGCTGCTGTCGTGGTACTTTATGGCGTCGCGGATTTCGACCATCTCGGTCAGCACGACGGCGTCATAGTCGCCCGAGCCGATCGCCTCGCGCGCGGGGCGGAAGCGGGGGTGGTCGTTTTCCTGCTCGAAGCCGTTGATGGTTTCGGAGGGCTCGTAATGCTCTTTCAGGGAGGTGCCCCAGCCGAGCTGGCTTTCGTAGCGGTGCTTGTCGCCCGCCAGCTGGGCCAGCATGGCCGGCATGTCACGGCCGACGAGGCTGTGGCCGAGGTGGAAGACGCGCAGCCCGTGGGCCGGCGGGGCCGGGGCCGGGTCGGCATAGGCGGCGCGCAGTTTCTCGGGCGTGAGGGCAGGCCGCGACAGCACCACCCAGAGGGTGACGGTGGCGGCCACGAGAACGGCCAATCCGAGTAGGAGGGTCGTGCGGTCGAACATCGTCTGAAACCCGGTTGCCGGCGTGGTCACCAGAAGGACACGCGCCGTTCCTGCACGGCGGGGGTGGTGTGCCGTTCGGCGGAGATGGCGGTTATGATGTGGCCCTGCGTCACGACATAGCGCCCGTAGAGCCGCGCGCCACTGGCGAAGCCGGGGACGGTGCGCAGGAAGGTGGCTTCGAACTGGCCGCAATCGCGATCGGCGGTGATTTCGAGGTCGTGGAATTCAAGGAAGGTACGGCTGAGGGTGAACTGGCACTTGTAGGTGCATTCCTTGGCGCTGAAGATCAGCTTGGCCAGCATCCCGCGGTCCTGCTCGGGCTGGCTGGAAAGCCAGGCGCGTTCGGGCAGGGTGCAGATATCGGGGAAGAGCTCGGGTTCGAGCGGGCGGGCTTCTTCGATGTCGATGCCGATGGCGGGCACGCTGCGGGCATCGGCCACGACGGCGATGCAGACCTGGTCGTTATGGCTGATACTGCCGGTGACGTCGTCGGGCCAGACCGGGGCGCGGGTGTCGTCGGCGGGCAGGGGCATGGCGGGCAGGCCCATCTGGTGCATCGCCCGACGCGCGGCCGCGCGTCCGGCCGAGAATTCGCGCCGGCGCTTGTCGGTGGCTTTCGCGACGGTCGGGGCCTCGTCGTCGAAGAGTGCCTCGTGCTCGGTCGCGGGGTCGGTTACGGCCACCGAGACCACCGGCATGAAGAGTGTCAGGATGTCCTGCTCGAGAGCATCCGACGACAGGATCGGTGTGTGCATGCTCATGACATCTGACGCTCGCGGCCGGCGCGCATGGCGCGGCGTTTCGACATGGTGGCGGCGCGGGCTTCGCTGGCCTCTTCGGTCTCGGGGGCCTCCGGTTCGGGGGTGTTGCCCGAGCCTTCGAGGTGTTTGGCGAGGTCGCGCAGCACCGGGAAGCGGAAGATATCGGTGATCGACAGGGTCGGTGCATCGAGCGCCTTGCGGATGTCGCGATGAGCCTGAACCGCCAGCAGGGAGTGACCGCCGAGGTCGAAGAAGCTGTCTTCGGGGGCGATCTGCTGGACGCCGAGAACGGTCGACCAGATATCGGCGATCTTGCTTTCCAGCGCAGAGGCCTGTGTGGCGGTGCGGGGTTTGGCGGGTTTCGCCTTGCGCACCGGCTCTGGCAGGGATTTGCGGTCGATTTTCTTGTTGGGCGTCAAGGGCATGATTTCGAGCTGCATCAGGTCGGCGGGGACCATCGCGTCGGGCAGTTCGGCCTTGAGGTGGGCGCGGAGGCTGTCTTCGGCGGCGGTGCCGGTGAAGTAGCCCGCAAGGCGGGTGTCGCCGGTGGCGGATTGGAGGGGCACGACGACCGCCTCGGTGACGCCGGGCAGTTGTTTCATGGCCTCTTCGATTTCGCCCAGTTCGATCCGCTGGCCGCGGATCTTCACCTGGAAGTCGTCGCGGCCGAGGAAGTCGAGCGTGCCGGAGGCTGTCCAGCGGGCGAGGTCGCCGGTGCGGTACATGCGGGCCGTGCCGCCGGCGAATGGGTCGGGCACGAAGCGGTCGGCGGTCAGCTCGTCGCGGCGCCAGTAGCCGCGGGTGACGCCATCGCCACCGATGCAGAGCTCGCCCGCGACGCCGACCGGGGCCGGGGCGCCGGTGTCGTCGAGGATGTAGACCTGGGTGTTGGCGATGGGCTGGCCGATGGGCACGGTGTGGCCGTGCGCGCCGGGCTGAACCCGTTGATGCGCCGACCAGACGGTGGTTTCCGTGGGCCCGTACATGTTGTCGATCCGGGCCGAGGAGGCGCTGCGCAGGTCCTGGGCGAGATCGGCCGGGAAGGCCTCGCCGCCGATCAGGAGCTGCCGGACATGGCGCAGGGCCATGCGCGCCTCGTCGTTCTGCGTCAGGATGCGCGCCATGCTGGGCGTGCATTGCAGGTGGGTGACGTCATGGCGGATGATCTGGGCCGCGAGCGAGAAGTCGTCATCGGCAAGCGTGGCCGGGGCGTTGGAGGCGTCCATCACCTGTTTGATGAGCTCGAGGCCTTCCAGCACCATCTCGGGCGCGATGCCGTAATCGACGAGGCAGGCGATTTCGGTGACGCCGATGCGCTTCATCTGTTCGGCGCGGGCGACGCCGTCGGCGACGGTGCCGAAGAGGCCCGAGTCTTCGAAGTAGCGCTCGAAGGCGAAGTCGAGGATGGCTTCGAGTTCGTCCTCGCCCAATGTGCCGAGGTCCATCTCGAAGGGCGATTTCACGCCTTCGGGGCGTTTGAAGGCGGGGAAGGCCCAGGCGTATTGCTTGATCAGGCCCGCGGCACTGCGCAGGTAGTTTTTCATCGGGTCGCGGGCGACCTCGCGGGCGTGTTCGCGGCTGTCGGAGATGTAGCTGTGCAGCATCACCGTGACCTTGAAGTCGGCCGGGTCATGGCCGGCGCCGCGCAGGGCGTCGTGATAGATGGTGATCTTCTCGGCGACCTCGTCGATCGACTGGCCGAGGAGGTGGGTGAGGATATGCGCGCCCTGTTCGCCGGCCTCGCGCCAGGTTTGCGGATTGCCGGCGGTGGTGACCCAGCATTCGAGCTCTTCCGAGACGGGGCGGGGCAGGGTCTTGACGGGCAGCATGTCGCCCGATTGGGTCGGGAAGTCGACCGCCTCGCCGCGCCAGAGGGCGCGGGCCTTGTTCATGGTGTCGTAGAGCGCCGGCTTGTTGTTGGGCGGCGTGTTCTCGGGGCGGAGGACGAAGTCATCCGGATGCCAGCCCGAGGCGAAGGCGAGGCCTGCGCGGCCGTTGGTGAGGTTGTCGATCATCGCCCAGTCTTCGGCGATGCGGGCCGGGTGGTGCAGGGGCGCGACGATGCTGCCTGCGCGGACCGAGATGTTCTGGGTGACGGCGGCGATGGCCGCGCCGGAAACCGAGGGGTTCGGGTAGGGGCCGCCGAAGGCGTGGAAATGGCGCTCAGGCGTCCAGACGGCGGCGAAGCCGTTGGCATCGGCAAAGCGGGCGGCGTCGAGGAGGAGTTGGTATTTCTTCGGGCCGGGGCCATCGTCGTTGCCCCAGAAATAGACCGAGAAATCCATCGGCTCGCCCGAGGCGGCGATCGGGCCGTTCGAGACGGCGGCGCGGTTTTCCGAGCCGGTGACCACGACCTTGAAGCCGCGGGCGAGGGTGTAGAAGAGTTCCAGCACCGAGATGTCGAAGGAGATCGAGGTGACGGCCAGCCAGACGTTGCCGGCGGTGCGGTCGACGCAGTCATCCATGCCGCGGAAGAAGTTGGCGACGTTGCGGTGTTCGACCATCACGCCCTTGGGCTTGCCGGTCGAGCCGGAGGTGTAGATCAGGTAGGCGAGGTCGTCGGGCCCGCTGCCGCCGTCGACATTGGGCGCGTCGCCGGTCTGGTCGACATGGTCGAGCAGGATGAGCTTGGCGTCGGTCTCGGGCAGGTTGCCTTGCGTGGGCCCGTGGGCCAGCAGGACGCGTGCGCCGCTGTCGCCCATGATATGGGCAAGGCGGTCGGCCGGGTGATCGGGGTCGAGCGGGACATAGGCGCCGCCCGCTTTCAGGATGGCCAGCGCGCCGATCAGCAGGTCGGGCGAGCGGCGCAGGCAGAGGCCCACGTTGACGTTGCGGCCGACGCCGGCGTCTTGCAGGGCCTGTGCGGCGCGGTTGGCGCGGGCGTTGAGCTCGGCATAGGTGAGCTCGGTATCCTCGAAGACCAGCGCCGTTGCGTCGGGGGTTTGTTCCGCCTGGCGCTCGAAGGCGCGGTGGATGGTGAGGGCCGGGTCGTATTGGGCCTCGGTGGCGTTCCAGGTGGTCAGTTGCAGGATGCGCTCGGATTTCGGCAGGGTGCAGAGCGCCTGCATGGTGAAGGTGTCGGGCACGCAGTTGGCGGCGCGGGTCAGCATGGCCGAGAGGCGTTCCGTCAGCAGGCTGATCGCGGCGTCGTCGAGGCGGGCGCGGTCGATATGCAGGTGGCAGGTGCCGCTGGGGTCGAGCGCAGCAACGATGACGGCGCCGGGGATGGTGGAGGGGCCGTCGCTGATGGCGATGGCAGGGGTTTGCAGCGTGCCGAGGGCCGGGTCGCGCAGGGCGAGATCGTCGGGGAAGCCCGGTTTGCCGTCGGCGGTTGCGATTTCCCCGGTGACGGCGGCGATGGCCTCGGCGAGCGTGGTGGCGTCGGTGGCCTCGAGGCGGAGCGGCATCCACGGGGCGGTGATCGACGGCGTGCGGGCGTCGCGCTTGAGGCTGGCGGGGGCGTAGGCGATGTCGCCCGCGCGCTGGCCCATGCCTTGCAGGGCCCAGGCGGCGAGGACGGTCAGCGCGGTTGCGCGGTCAAGCCCGGCGGGGAGGGCCACGTCTTCGACGACCCAGTCGGCTGTTTTCCCGGCGGGGCGGGCGAGCGGGACCTGCACCGGGGTCATCTCGGTCAGGCGGGCGCGCCAGTGGCGCTGATGCCGGGCGAGGCGTTCGGCGGTGGCGGTGAGCTGGTCCGCGGTGTCGGCCGCGAGGGCGGGGAGGGTTTCCCCGGCCTCGAACAGGGCGCGCGGGGTGGCGGGTTTGCCCTCGGTGTCGAGCAGCGAGGCGAGGCGCAGGGCGCCGTCGGTTGTGGCGATGGTCAGGCTGTCGTCGGTGGCCTCGAGGACCTGGCCGGGCTGGGTGTCGGCTTGTGCCGGAACGACGGTGGCACTGCGGGGGAAGAGGGGACCTTTGGCGGTCAGCAGGCGCGGCAGGGCGAGCGGGTTCCAGTAGCCGCCGAAATCGAGCGCGCGGATCATGGCGGCGGTTTGGGCTGCGGGTTGCGCCACGTCGATGGCGGCTGCGGCGCGGGGGCGCTTCGAGCCTGCGAAATAGCTGCGGGTGGTGAAATCCTGCGGGCGGGGGGCCAGCGTGTCGGTCTCGATCTGGCCGAGGAGTTCGGCGAAGCTGTCGAGGCCGGCGGCGTAGCATTTCGAGTTGAGCGAATGGGCGGTGTCGTCTTCGGCGATGGCGATCTCGCGGGTGACCAGCAGGTCGCCCTTGTCGATGCCGGCTTCCATCACGTGCCAGCTGATGCCGTGGTCGGTTTCGCCGTTGAGCAGCGCCCAGACGGGCGTGTTGAGCCCGGCCATGCGCGGCAGCGGGCCGTCGTGGAAGTTGATCGCGCCCTTCGCGGGCAGGGCCAGCACGTCATCGGGGATGACCGAGAGGTTGGCGATGCTGAAGAGCCAGTCGAAGCCCGCGCCCGCGCGCAGGCCGGCGACGGTGTCGTGTACGGGCAGGCCGTGCGAGGCCGCCCAGCCGATCACATGGGGGTTGGTCGAGACCACGGCGGCGATGCCGTGGCCGTGGTCGAGCAGCTGGTCGCCGCAGCCGATCAGGAGAGTTTCTTCGCCAACAAGTGCACTGGTAAACCGGGTCATTTCGACTCCTCCGCAAGGGGCTTGGTCATCGGGGTGGCCGCGAGGTGATCGGGGCGCCGGCGGATGTTGCCGGCAAAATGGGTGACGAGATCGCGCAGGAAATGCGGCGGATCGCCGAAGGACCGGTTCGACAGGATCGCGCGGGTCCGCCACAGCAGCGCGCCTGTCACCCGCGCCAACGTGGCACCGGCGGCATAGGCGCGGCCGTGGTTCTTGGTGAAATAGTGAAGACGGGAATCGAACCAGTATTTCGGCGTGCGCTTCCAGAGTTTCATGCCGGTCGAGGAGGAGCCTTCGTGCAGGACCTCGCTGTTGCGCACGTACCAGGTTTCCCACCCGGCGCGGGCGGCGCGCAGGCAGAGGTCGGTTTCCTCGAAATAGAGGAAGAAGGTCTCGTCGAAGAGGCCGATCTCGTCGAGCATCCGGCGGCGCATCAGGGCCGAGGCCCCGGCGACCCAGTCGACGCGGACGGTTTCCTCCGGCAGGGGGAGGGGGACGACCGAGTTGCGCAGGAGCCGGGTGAAGATGCCGGTGCGCACCGCGCCTTCGAACTCGCCCGCGATGGTGGGGAAGCGGAAGGCGGTCTGGTGGGGTTCGTCGTCGACGCCGCGGATCGCGCTGCCGGCGATGCCGGCCTTGCGGTTTTCCACCATGAATTTCAGCAGGTTGCGGATCGAGCCCTTCTGCGGGAAGGCGTCGGAATTCAGGATGTAGTAGAAATCGGGCTGCGAGCCGTCGGAGAGGCCCGCGTGCATGCCGAAATTGTTGCCCGCGCCGAAGCCGCCGTTGCGGGCCGAGGCCTTGAAGCGCACGCGGTTGTTCTTGCCGAGGCCGCGGGTTTCGATGGCCTTGGTGATGACCTCGCAGGAATCGTCGCCGGAGCCGTTGTCGACCACGAGGATTTCGCCACGGATGCCCTCCATCTCGCGCACCGCGGCGTCGAGCGCCTTCAGGGTCAGCTCGGGGGTGCGGAAGTTGAGGATGATGGTGAGGACAGACGGGTCATGCATGGCCGTTACTCCGCTGCCGTCCGCTGGTCGGAGCGGGCGCTTGTGTGCTCGACGTTCCGGACGAGGCTGTTGAGGTGCTTGGCCAGCACGCTGACATTGGGCATGAGAACCATGCTGTCATGGTCGCCGGGCACCTCGATGACCTGCAGGGCGGGGGCCCAGGGTGTCCACTGGTTGTCGGCGAAGACGTATTCGCGCTCGTGGCTGACGAAGTTGCCACCGGTGACCTTCCAGTGCCGGTCGAGCGGCGGGCGGAAGAGCACGAGCGGGCCATCCCACGGGGCGAGGTCATAGCGGGCGACGGCGCCGCGGAAGGCCATCTCGATCTGGCGGTTGTTGAAGTTGCCGGCGTCTTCGGCGGGCGCGTCGCCCTGGGCCTGGACGCGCTTGGTTTTCTCCCAGGCCCAGCGGTTCCTGGCCCATTCGAGCAGGTAGCCGGGGCCCTTACGGCGGATGTCGTGCAGCTTCATCAGCGCCTTGTCGGCAGGTTTGAGCGACGGGCGCACGGGCAGGGGCGTGTCGAGCATGACGAGCATGGCGACCTCGTGTCCGGCTGCTTTCAGCTGGCGGGCGATCTCGTAGGCGGTGATGCCGCCGCCCGAGAAGCCGCCGATCATGTAGGGGCCTTCGGGCTGGATGGTCAGCATCTCGGCGATGTAGTCGGCGGCGGCCTCTTCGACGGTCTCGTGGGGCGCCTCGTTGCCGATCAGGCCGCGGGCCTGCAAGCCGTAGACCGGGCGATCTTCCATGCTCAGCGCAAGATGGCGGAGGTTGAGCACGTTGCCGAACATGCCGGCCACGATGAAGAAGGGCATGCGTTTTTCGACCTTCGCGCCGTTGAGCGGCACGGCGTAGCGGAAGGCGGTGGGCTGTACGGCCTCGGGGGCTGCGCCGGCTTCGGGTGTGCCGCCGGTGCGCGCGTCCAGCATCGCGGCGAGGCCGGAGATGGTGGGCGCCTCGAAGAGCACCGAGATGGGGAATTGCACGCCGTATTCGCGCTTGACCGCCGCGAAGAGGCGGACGGCGAGGAGGGAGTGGCCGCCGAGGTCGAAGAAGCTGTCTTCGATGCCGATCTGTTTGACGCCGAGCAGGTTTTCCCAGATCTCGGCCAGCTTGATCTGCGTGGCCGTTTCGGGGGCCGCGTAGTCGGAGGCAAGCTCGGGGCGGTCGAAGGATTGCTTTTCCTTCGCCTCGTCGCGTGCCTCGGCCAGTTGCACCAGCGTGGTCAGGTTCACCGGCGAAATGGCGATCTGGGCCTCGGGGCGGGCGAGCGCACGGCGCAGGGCCTCGGCGCCCTCGTCGGGCCGGATGCCGAGGGCCACCATGTGCTGCATCTGGGCCTCGGAGGGCGAAAGCTCGCGGGCGGATTGGTCTTCGGGGAAGCGGACATCGTCCTTGGCGGTGACGGTGGTGCCGCCGAGGGCCACGTCGCCGGTGAGGCGCTGCATCTGGAAGTCGGTGATATCGGCGATGATGGTGCCGTCGGTGTCGCAGATCACGACGTCGAAGCCGGCCATGCCGGTTTCCCAGTCGCTGTCGGCGCGAACCTGGACCCAGCTGAACACCTCGCCGGGCATCGGGCGGAAGACGCGGACCGAGCCATAGGAGACCGGCACCCAGAGGCGGTTGCCGGAATATCCGTCGATCAAGTCCATCGCCCAGCCGGTGGCAAGGTCGAGCATGGCGGGGTGGAGGACGTAGCCTTCGTTCAGGTCGGCCTGGAAAGCCTGTGGCAGAACCAGCCGGGCGAGCCCTTCGCCGGAGCCGGTCTTGGCATCCTGCACGACGCGCCAGCGCGGGCCGAAATTCAGGTGGGCCTCCTGCGGGGAGACGAAACCGCTGGCGTCATGCTGGGTCAGAACGGTGGTGCAGCGGGCCGAGAGGGCGCAGATATCGACGGTGTCGGCGACCTCGTCGACCGCGCCGAGCGTGCCGCTGGCGTTCAGCACCATGCCTTCGCGGCCATCGGCGAGGCAGGCGCTGCGGATTTCGAATGCCATGTCGGAGCCCGCGGGCGTAAGGCGGGTTTCCACGTCGCGGGGCGCGGCCTCGGGCACGTCGAGGGGGCGGAGGAAGACCATGTCGCGCAGTTCGACCGGCAGGGTGCCGCCCGAGGCGAGGTAGGATTCCATCGCCAGTTCCACGAAGCCGGTGCCGGGCATAACGGCCGCGCCGGTGGACATGCGGTGTTCGTTGACGATCCAGTCGTTTTCGGCGTCGAGGGTCAGGCGGCCGAGCCGGTCTCCGGCGTGCTGGGCGGTTTCGGTCAGAAGCGGTTGGGGGGCGGGCTGCCAGTCGGGTGCCGCGCCTTCCGCGTTGCGCTCGGCCACGGCGGTGGCGGCCATGCCGACGGTGTTCCAGACGCCCCAGTCGACGGCGAGCACGCGGGTCTTGCCGGTTTGCCGGGACTTGGCGAAGGCGTTCAGGAATTCGTTGGCGGCGATGTAGTCGATCTGGCCTTCCGGTTTCGTGATCGTGCTGGTCGAGGAGAAGAGGACCATGAGGTCGAGCTCGTCTTTCTCGAACAGGCTGTCGAGGACGCGCAGGCCGTGCAGTTTCGGCGCAAGCACATGCTCGACGTCGAAGGTGGTCTTGCCCAGGAGGGGGGCGTCGTCGATCAGGCCGGCGGCGTGGAGGACGCCGTTGATCGCGCCGAAATCGGCCTTGGCGCGCATCACGGCCTCACGCATCTGCTCGATGTCGCAGACATCGGCCACCTCGACACGGACAGCGCCGCCGAGGGCTTCGATTTCGCGCACCGCGGTGATGCGGGTGACGACCGGGTTCGACGCGGGCATGGTGTCGACGAGGGGCTGCCACTGGTGGCGCGGAGGCAGGGCGCTGCGGGAGAGCAGCACGATATTGGCGCCGTGGGTTTTGGCGAGGTCGCGGGCGACGGTCAGGCCGATGCCGCCCATGCCGCCGGTGATGAGGTAGGTGCCGTTGTCGCGGAAGGCGGTTTTCTCGGAAGTGACGGGCAGGTCCGCGGCTTTCCACACCTGCTCGAACCGGCGGCCGTCGCGGATGGCGGCGACGGTGTTGGCGGGCTCGGCGAGGAGGTCTTCGAGAAGTTGCTCGGTGGGGAACGCGACCGGCGCGGGTTTGCGGCGGCGCGACGGGGCCGGCGTGGGCAGGGCGATGTCGACGGTCGCCACGGTGACGCCCGGAAGCTCTTTCGGGATCACGCCCGCGGGGCCGGCGATGGCGGCTTTCTCCGGGTAGGGCAGGCCTTCGTCGCGGACCTGTGCCGCGCCGGTGGTGAGCACGGTGAGGTGCATCTCATCGGGCCGGTCGACGCTTTCAATGGCTTGTGCAAGGTGCATCAGGCTGTGGAAGCCGTGCTCCATGTTGCGGGTGAAGAAGTTGCTGCCGGGGCGGAAGGTTTCCTTGTCGGTGACCAGCCAGGCGTGGACGATCCGGGTTGGCAGGCGGTTTTCGGCGGCGAGCGCGCGGAAGAGCTGGGCATAGCCGTCGGGCCCCTGGTCGGGGGCGAGGCGGTAGCTGTCGTCGGCGAGGCGGGCGAAGCTGTCGCCGGGGCGGACCGTGGTGACGGTGTGGCCGGCGGCGGTCAGCCGGGCGGCGGCGCTGTCGGCGAGGCCCGCGTCATCGGCGAAGATGAGCCATTGTTGCGGCTTTTCGGCGCCGCAATTGGTCAGGGTCTCGGCGTCACAGTCGGCATAGCGGGGCTGCCAGACGGGGCGGAAGCCCCACTCGGCGATATCGTCGCTTCGGGTCAGGTCGGGGGCTGCGTCTGCGTGGCGGGCCTTGCCGGGTTCGATGAAATAGCGGCTGGTCTGGAAGGCGTAGGTGGGCAGGATCACGTGGTTGCGCCGGGCCTCGCCCCAGATCTGGCTCCAATCGGCCTCGATGCCGGTGGCCCAGAAGCGGCCGATCACGCCAAGGAGGAATTTGTCGTCGGCGATGGCGTCGTCGGGGTGGCGCAGGGCGCTGAGAACCTGGCCGGGCTCCACGGCGTCGCTCATCTGCGCGAGCGAGCTGAGGGCGCGGCCGGGGCCGACCTCGAAAAACACGCGGTCGCGTTTCGCGGCGAGGGTGGTGATGCCGTCGGCGAAGTGGACGCAGTTGCGTAGCTGGCCTGTCCAGTAGTCGGGGTCGGTGGCCTCGTCTTCGGTGATCCAATCGCCCGTGCGGTTGGAAATGAAGGGGATTTCGGGCGCCTGCAGGTCGAGGCTTTGCAGGAAGGCGCGGAACTCGGGCAGGATCGGGTCGAGCATGCGGGAATGGGCCGCGATGTCGATGTTGATGCGCTGGCAGTCGATGTCTTTCGCTTCAAGCTCGGCCTGAAGCCGGTCGAGCCGATCCTGCGGGCCGGTGACGGCGCAGAGGTCGGGAGCGTTGATGGAGGCGATATCGAGGGTGTCGCCGATGATCTCCTGCACCTGCGATGCGGGCAGCGAGACGCTGAGCATGCCGCCGGGGGCGACCGTGTCGAAGAGGCGCCCGCGCAGGAGGACGAGGTCGATGCAGTTCTCGAAGCTCATGACGCCGGACAGAGCGGCGGCGGTATTCTCGCCCATGGAGTGCCCGATCAGGGCGGCGGGCTTGATGCCCCAGGAGATCCAGAGCTTCGCCAGCGCGAATTCGACGATCATGATCAGCGGAAGCTGGACCGAGGGCTTCTTGAGGGTCTCGTTGGCGGCGTCCATGTCGCCCGGCTCGGGGAGCCAGATGGCGCGGATATCGTAGTCGAGCTTGCCCGAGAGGTGATCGAGGCCGCGATCCATCCATTCGGCGAATTCCGGCTCGGTCTCGTAGAGGTCGCGGGCCATGCCGGCGTATTGCGCGCCGCCACCGGGGAACATGAAGACGGTGTCGGGTTTCTCGCCCAGCTTTTTATGGGTGAAGACGCGGTGGGGGTTGCCCTCTTCCAGCAGGGCGGCCGCTTCCTCGTGGGTTTCGGCGACGACGACGCGGCGGTCGTCGAAGGCCTGGCGGCCGGTTTTCAGGGTGTGCGCCACGTCTTCGAGCGGTTGCTCGGGATGGGCGCGGAGGTGGGCGGCGAGGGCCTTGGTGTTGGCGTCGAGGGCGGCTTTGCCCTTGCCGGAAACGCAGAGCACGTGGAAGGGCCAGTCGCCTTCTTCCGAGGCGGCGCGTTCGGGCGCTTCCTCGAGGATGGCATGGGCGTTGGTCCCGCCGACGCCGAGCGAGTTGACCCCGGCGCGGCGGGGTGTGGGGCCTTCGGGCCATTGCGTGAGGCTGTCGTTCACGCGGAACGGGCTGGTTTCGAAATCGATCGTGGGGTTGGGCTTCTCGAAGCTCAGGCTGGGCGGCATCGCCTTGTGATGCAGTGCGAGGCTGGTCTTGATGAGCGAGGCCACGCCGGCGGCGGTGTCGAGGTGGCCGATATTGGTTTTGACCGAGCCGATGCGGCAGAAGCCTGATTTGTCTGTGGTTTTCCGGTAGGCCTCGGTCAGCGCGGCGACCTCGATCGGGTCACCGAGATAGGTGCCGGTGCCGTGGCATTCGACATAGCCGATGGAGTCGGCGGAGACGCCGGCGGTGTCGATGGCGCGGGAGACGGCGGCGGCCTGCCCGTCGACGCTGGGGGCGAGGTAGCCGGCCTTGGCGGCGCCGTCGTTGTTGATGGCGGAGCCTTTCACCACGGCCCAGATATGGTCGCCATCGGCGATGGCATCCTCAAGCCGGCGCAGCGCCACCACGCCCGCGCCGCTGCCGAAGACGGTGCCCTTGGCGCGGTGGTCGAAGGCGTGGCAGTGGCCGTCGGGGGAGAGAATTTCGTTTTCCTTGAAGAGGTAACCGCGGCCCTGGGGCAGTTCGATGGTCGAGCCGCCGGCGAGCGCCATGTCGCATTGGCCCGAGCGCAGGGCCTCGCAGGCGTAGTGGACGGCGACCAGCGAGGTGGAGCAGGCGGTCTGGATGTTGACGCTGGGCCCCTTGAGGTCGAACACGTGGCTGACGCGGGTGGTCATGAAGTCCTTGTCGTTGCCGGTATGGCGCAGGAGGAACATGCCCACGTCGTCGACGAGGTCGGGGTTGGAGCAGATGTTGAAGTAGAAATAGCTGCCCATGCCGCAGCCCGCGAAAACGCCGATATCCCTTGTTTTACGGCCCGGGAAGTGGCCTGACTGCTCCATCGCTTCCCACGCCACTTCGAGGAACTTGCGGTGTTGCGGGTCGAGGATGGCGGCGTCTTTGGGGCCGAAGCCGAAGAACTCGGCGTCGAACTGGTCGTAGCCGTCGAGGCGGGCGGTGGCGGGGACGTAGTTGCGGTCGGAAATGAGGTCGGGGCGTTCGCCGGCGGCCTTCAGGGACTCCTCGTCCAGCCGCTCGATGCTCTCGGTGCCGGCGGAGAGATTTTTCCAGTAATCGGAAAGAGTTAGCGCGCCCGGCACCTTCAGTGCCATGCCGACGATCGCTATGTCCCCGCTTCCGTTCGCATTTACTCGTTTATCAACCATACTCGTCCTGTGCGAAGTCCAGCTTCGCCCCCATCAAGCTTTTCGCATTTGCAGCACGGAGCCGCCTACAAACATGTTCGGACCCCGATAGAATTTTCATCTAACTATCTGAAAAACTTAATCAAAAAGTTTAACAACCCAGGGTCGAAAAGGGGTTTGGGGGCTACAATTTCCTATTCGGTTCCAAATTGTTCTCAGATTTTGGACAATCAGTCCAGCGAGTCGGGGCAGGGTCCGGTGATTCTTGTCGCGGGGTCAAAACGGAGCCTGATCGGGCGGCGTTTTCCAACGTCGGTATAACGTCGGTATTTTGTCGGTATTACGTCGGTGCGCCGGTCGGTTCCGGCGGCGCGGTTCAGCACATCAGGGGCTTGGGCGGCGAGGGTTTGCCCGGCTTTGGCGGCGCGTCTTCGCCGGCCTCTGCCTCTGCCTCGCGGGTGCGGGGGTTCTCGGCGAAGCCGAGCACCGCCCCGGCGATGAGCCAAGTGTAGGGGGTGAGGATGGCGTTCACCAGCATGTCGATCAGGGTGATCGCGAGGATCAGGGCCAGCGCCGCGACGATGCGCAGATCCGCCGCCTTGCGGGCCCGGGCCAGCAGAAGGACGATCGGCATGGCGAGCAGCCCCATCTTGCTGAGATAGCCGAGCCAGCCGAAGGTGCCGAAGACGATGATCCATTCGCCGTCGGGGATCGAGATGATCTCGCCCGTGGTCAGGTCGCGGACGAGGTTGCGGCCCCAGCCGCCCCAGCCGAAGAGCCATTTCTCGTGCGCGCGTTCCAGAAGGAGTTCCTCGTTCTCGAAGCGGTAGGCAAGCGATTGGGCGCGGTCCGGGTTGATCGCCTCGGCCCAGCCGAGGATGCGCTCGAGGGGGATGAGGCCGTAATCGCGCAGCACCGGGTAGAGCACGGCGATGCCGGCGAAGAGCACGGCGATGCGGATCTGCGTGTGGGGCGTGGCGAGCAGGATCGCCGGCACGACGGCAAGGCCGTAGGTCAGCGGCCCGAGGCTTTTGCAGAGGATGAGGACGATGAAGAGGTAGGCCGTGGCCGCCAGCAGCCGGGGCCGGGCCTTGTGATCGGCGGTGCGGAAGAGGACGGCGGCGGCGGCGGCGGCTGTCATGAAGAAGAAGGCCATCCACAGCCCGTGCGGCAGGAAGACGATGGGGCGGAAGCCGCCCTGGCGCATCATCTGGCCGAAATCGTGCTGGAAGAAGCCGTAGACCCAGATGTTGATCTGGGGGCTGAGCCGGATTTCGAGCAGGGCCGGCAGGGAATAGGCCAGCCCGCCGACGCAGAGCGCGAGGATCAGTTCGCGCAGGCCGGTGCGGTTGCACAGGAAGGCGCGGCCGAGCACGAAGGGGATGAGCGTGATCGCCTGGTTCGAGGCGATGGAGAGCACGTCCAGCACCCGCAGCCCGGGCAGGCCGCCGGTCACGAAGGAGACCGGTTCGGCGTTGAACACCGAGTAGAACAGGATCGGGTCGGTGTTGGTCAGGACGGTGGGGATGGTGCCGGCGAGGAAGAGGATCAGCAGGATCTTCATGGTCCGGCTTTCCGGCCAGATCGGCACGCGGCGCTTGGCGACCCAGAGGCAGCAGGCCAGCGCGCAGAGGTTGGGGATCGAGGTCTTGTTGAAATCGGGCACCAGCGGCAGGTCGAAGACCGCGCGGGGCGGCAGCAGGAGGTAGCCGCCGAGGATGCTCCAGATGATGGCGCGTTCGATGCCCATCCGGCGGAACATCACCACGCAGGCGACGGGCCAGATCATCAGCATGAGATATGCGAATGCGTTGGGCATCAGGGTGTGTTGCTCCGCCGTGTCTGGCCGGATGACTCCTGTGACGATGATTTTGCCGGCAAGGCCGGTGCGCGGGGTGGCCTGCGCCGGGGCCGCGGCGGTTTTGCCGGTGGCCCGAAATGGCTTTCCCGATATAGGTTGAAGCGTCTATCAGGTGTCAAGTGTTCCGAAAGCGGGGTCATCCTTCTTGCAGTTTACGATTGGCGGTCAGGTGATCCGGGTCAGCCTGCGTGATTTCGCGGAGCTGTCGGAGGCTGTCGAGCAGCGTTTGGCGGCGCGGGAGGGGTTCGCGCTGGCGACGCTCAACCTCGACCACCTGGTGAAGATGCGGTCTGACGCGGCTTTTGCCCGGGCCTATGCGCGGCAGGACATGGTGGTGGCCGATGGCAACCCGATCGTGTGGCTGTCGCGGCTGGCCGGTGAGCCGGTGGAGCTGTTGCCCGGGTCGGATCTGATCCGGCCCCTGTGCCGGATGGCGGCCGGGGCGGGGGTGCCGGTGGCGTTCGTGGGCAGTGATGACGAGACGTTGCGGGCCGCGGGCGATGAGCTTGAGGCCGCGTTTCCCGGGTTGCAGGTTGTCGAACGGTGCGCGCCGCCGATGGGGTTCGACCCTGACGGGGCGGGCGCGGCCGAGATTTTGGCACGGCTGGAGGCCAGGGGCGTGGGCCTGTGCTTTCTTGCGCTTGGGGCGCCGAAGCAGGAGCGGCTGGCGGCGAGGGGCCGCGAGCTGGCGCCGGGCGTGGGGTTCGTGTCGATCGGCGCGGGGCTCGATTTCATTTCCGGTCGTCAGAAACGGGCGCCCGTGTGGGTGCGGCGGCTGGCGATGGAATGGGTGTGGCGCGCGCTGGGCGATGTGCGGCGGCTCGGGCCGCGCTATGCCAAGTGCATCGCGATCCTGCCGCGGCTGGTTGTGGGGGCGTTGCGCAGGCGTATGTCGGGCGGGGCGCAGCACTAGCGGTACTCGATGAGGGTGCTGCGGCGGTTGACGAGGCGGCCCAGGTGGAATTGCAGGGCGCCCTGGGCCTCGGCGAATTTTCCAAGGACGGTGAAGAAAGCCCATTCCCATGCGGCGCGCGAGGTGAGGCCGCGGCGGGCGGCCAGGCGGGCGACTTGTAACGGGTAGATGAGGGTGGCCAGCAGGGCGGCCGGGTGGATGAGGGCCGCGATGAGGATGGCGAGGGGGAGCGCGGCGCCCCAGAGCAGGGCGCGGCGGGTTTCGCCGACCCAGTGGCGTTCGGGCGGGGCGCCATGCAGGTGGGCGCCCTCGGCGAAGGCATGGCCGGCGCGGCGGGTGCGTTTCCACCATTGGCCGAGTTTTGTCATGCGGGCGTCGTGGCGGGTCATGGGGGTATCCAGGCGGTGGATTTTCCAGCCAAGCTGGCGGAGGCGGACGCAAAGCTCGGGCTCCTCGCCGGCGATGAGGTCGTCGCGGTAGAGGCCGGCGTCGTCGAGCGCGTCGAGGCGGGCGAGGATATCGCCGCCACAGGCCAGCGCGTCGCCCGGGGGCGTGTTCCACTCGATATCGCAGAGGCGGTTGTAGACGGAGGTTTCGGGGTGGTCCTCGCGCCGGCGGCCGCAGGCGATGGCGGTGTCGGGGTGGGTGTCGAGGTAGGCGGTGGCGGTGGTGAGCCAGCCCGGTTCGACGATGCAGTCGCCGTCGACGAGCTGGACAAGGCGGGTTTCGGAGCGGTCGAGGGCGGCGAGCCCGGCATTGCGGGCACGGGCGGCGGTGAAGGGCTGGGAGGTGTCGAGGTCGATGACATGGGCGCCGACGGAGCGGGCGTGCTCGGCGCTGCCGTCGGTGGAGCCGGAATCGACATAGATGATGGGGGAGGCGCCCTTTAGGGAGGCGAGGCAGGCCTCGAGGCGGGCGCCCTCGTTGCGGCCGATGACGATGGCGGCGATGGGGGAGGAGGTCATGGGCGCCGCTCCCTCAGGTCACCAGGGGGGCCATCTGGGCGGCGAAGCGGCCGGAGTTGGCGTAGTCGTGGAGGCGCTCGAAGGCCTGGCGGGCGATGCGGTCGCGGGATTGCGTGTCGGAGAGCAGCCAGCGGGTCTTTTCCTCGAAATCCGAGAGGTCCCATTTGACGGGGACGTAGGTTTCGTTGGGGATGAAGATGTCGGGGGCGGTTTCGACATGGCGCATGTCCTGCTTGAGCAGGACCGCGCCGGTGAGGACGGCTTCGAAGTCGCGCCAGCAGACCTCGCCATAGCCGAAGGGGCTGAAGCAGATCTTGCTTTGCCGGAGCTCGGAGATGAACTGGTGGTGGCCGATGCCGGTGCCGGTGATGGTGTGGATGCCGGAGACGCCTTCGGCGGCGGAGAGGCAGTCGGCGCGCATGGCCTCGTACCAGGGGGAGCCGCCGACGGCGATGCGGGCGTGCAGGTCGGTCGGGCGCGGGCCGGTGGGCAGGCGGCCGGAGGCGAAGGCGGGCAGCATGAAATCGGCGGTGACGAAGGACGGGCCGAGGAGGAGCTTTTTCCAGAACCCGTCGGGGATGGGAAACCGGGTTTCCTCGTGCGGCAGGTCGTAGTGGTGGCCGTAATGGTCCATCAGGGTGGTGTCGCCATAGACCGGCTTGTCGTAGCGGGCGCGGTCGCGCAGCAGGTGCTTGGTGACGTAGAGGTCGATCTGAGGCAGGCGGTGGGCCATGCGCAGGTCGGTGGGGGCGAACCAGTCGAGATAGACGATGCGGGCGTCGGGGTTTCGCTCGCGGATGACGGCGAGGATGCGGGCGAGATCGTCTTCGGGGATGTCGAACTCGGTCTGGAAACAGACGGTGGTGGCGTCGCGCGGGGCCGTCGAACGGCCGGCCACGTAATCGGCGATGTCGGTTTCGCGGATCTCGGTGTCGAGCGCCTCGCGGAAATCCGAGGCGTAGTAGTGGAACGGGAAGATCTGGCTTTGCGGGATGCGGTCGCCGATGGTCAGCAGCAGCAGGCGGCGCGCGGTGGTGCCATCGAAGGGGCGGCGATAGGACCCGCGCCGGCGCCGGTCGTTCAGCGCGGCTTCGAATTTCCGCCGGACCCGCCAGGCGATCATGGCGCACCCCCCGGGACAAGCACACGAGACGACGGCGCGCGCCGCCCTGCAAGCGGCACGTCGGCCCGCCGGGGGGCGGGGCGGTTGGCACGTCGGATCTCGGTCATCGGTCGTTCCTGCTCGGTTTGCGTCAAGAGACCATGGGCAGACGCCAGAAAGAAGGCGAAAATCGGTCTGTGTGGTGACTCTGGTGCATCGGCGAGAGGGGGTTTGTCCATTGCGCTCTTGCCGTGAAGGCAAGTATTGCGTTCCATGCGGCCAGAATGCCGGTCCGTAACCCGGAGATTGCCGCGAGGGAGCAGAGAATTGACCGCAAGGCCTGATGACGACCCGCCCTTCCTGATGCTTCGCCGGGAGGGCGACGACGTGGTGGTGCGCGGCGCGCGGCGTTGGCGCTCGGTCGAGCATGGCAAGGCCGCGACGGTCTGGGCCGAGTGGGACTGGACCGATGGCCGGTTGACGGCGAAGGCCGACCGGTACGGGTTCTTCAACCTGTTCTGGTACGAGAAGGACGGCGTGGTGGCGGTGTCGCCGTCGCTGGTCAAGCTGGTAGCGGAAGGGTGCGACGCGACGCAGGACAAGCGCGGGTTGGCGGTGTTTCACCGGATCGGGATTTTCGTCAACGACGACACGCCGCTGGAGCATGTGAAGACGCTGCCGCCCGGGGGCGTGCTGACATGGGATGGAAAAGGCCCCGCCAAGGTGGTGAGCGGGGCGACGATGCCCGGCACGCAGGAGATCAGCCGGGATGGGGCCGTCGAGGGGATGATCACCCATTTCCGCAGTGCCGTGGGCCGGGCGCTGGCGGAACATGACGGGCCGTTTCACGTGCCATTGAGCGGCGGGCGGGACAGCCGGCATATCCTGCTGGAGGTGCTGCACCAGGGGCGGCGGCCGGAAAGCTGCATCACGTTTCACCATAACGGGTCGATCCCCAACCGCGAGGCGATGGCGGCGCGGGCGCTGTGTGAGCGGCTGGGTGTGACCCACGAGATGCTGGGCTATGCGCGGCCGCGGCTGGCCGACGTGGTGCGCGCGCTGGTGATGACGGGGCTTTGCGCCGACGAGCATTCGCAGATGATGCCGCTCAACGATTATTTCCTCGGGCGGGATGCGGTGAGTTTCGACGGGATCGCCGGCGATATCCTGACCAACCCCGACGATTCCGCCGACTGGTTCATGGGGCTGTCGCTGAACGGCGACTGGAAGGGCATCGCGCAGGGGATGATGGACGGGCATGGCAAGGTGATCTCGCAGGCCCATTGGGGAAAGGGCGCCGGGCCGATCTATTCGCCGGGGATGGACGAGGAGGTGCGCGATTACGTGGCCCCGGCCATCGCGCAATATGCGGACGCCCCGGACCCCTACCAGATGTTCTGGATGTTCCACCGCACGCGGCGTGAGATCAATTTCGTGCCGCAGGCGATTCTCGGGTCGGCGCGGAAGGTGTTCTGCCCCTATCTCGACCCGGAGTTCGTGGAGTTCTGCATCTCGCTGCCCTACAGCGTGACCAAGGATCAGCAGTTGCACAACGACGCCATTGCGCGGGCCTATCCGGAGGTGGCGGACATTCCCTACCAGGAGGGGTTTGCAGAGCCGCCGATGCAGCGCGCGCCGCTGTCGGCGAAGGTGCGCAGGGTTGGCGACGCGATGCGGATCGTGCGCGGGCTGGGCGTCGAGGACCGGATGGGGCAGGTGATGCGCTTCGTGACGGCGCCGGAGAAGTTGAACCGGCACCATGCGGATATCTATGCGTTGCATGCGCATTGCCTGGCCGGGCTGGACCGGGGCAAGGCGCAGCGGTTGCTGGACCTGGCCGCCGAGCTTGTGGCGCGGCGGCCGGCGAAGCTGGTGTCGGACCGCTACGAGGGCTGAGGCCTTTTCAGGTCAGCAGGTCCGACAGCTGGGCGCAGGCGCGGGCGGCGCGGTCGGTCTTGCCGTCGCGGATGAAGGTTTCGGTGCGCCTGAGGGCCTCGGCGAGGCAGAGCACGTCGAGCACGCCCGCGTCATCCGGCTCGGTGCGGCGGATCTCGAAATAGAGGGTTTGCAGGTCTTCGGCGCCGTAGCTGTATTTGTACCGCTCGTTGCCGTGGCCGAAATCGTAGCAGATGAAGCCCTGAGAGATCGCCCAGGCGATGGAGTGGAAGTGGAGCGCGTCGCCGATGAAGGCTTCCTCGGCCGTGGTGTCGCGGCCGGCGACGATGAAATGCATGACGCCGTTCCGGCGGTCGAGCACGTGGCCCAGAGCGCCCAGCTTGCGGTCGCCGTGGCGGAGGACGGGCAGGAAGAGCGCGTCGCAGTCATGGGCGGAGGCGAGGACGTTGCGGTAATTCTCGGCGACCTGGTCTGCGGCGGTGACGCCCTTGGTCTCGGCCCATTTGACCTTCCAGTGGGCGAGGAGGTCGGAGATGTCCTCTTCCAACGTGGCGTCGTCGGTATGGGTGAAGTGGTAATCGCCGGTTTCGAGGTGGCGGCGGCGCATCTTGTTGCAGCGCTGGCGGGTGTTGGCGCTGACCTGGTTGGCGAGGTAGGTGTCGAAATCCTCGGGCAGGTCGACCTGGGGGCTGATGAGGTTGTCGGTCTCGCCCTTGTTGATGCGGTAATCGCGGTAGCGGACGCCGAAGCCCAGCGCGCCGAGCTGATCGGTGAAGATGCGCGCGCGGCGGCTTTGGGCGACGTAGCGCATGGTGAGGCGCGACCAGGGCATGGTGGAGAGCTTGCGGGCGGCGGCGGCGAGGCCGAGCTCCTCGTGGGCGGGGTCGCAGAGGAAACCGGTGTATTCGCTGAAGAGCAGCCGGCCGCCGGCTTCGAGCTGGGTCTGGAATTCCTGCCGGGTGCGGCTCCAGTGGGTGCGGTATTTGAGGGGGACGATGCAGATCGCCTCGCCGCTGCCGCCCGGGTCGCGGACGACGAGGACGCTCCACCGCCAGGGGTTCTGGCGGAAGGCGCGCGCCATCCATTCCCATGTCAGGAAGAAGGTGGATTCCATGTCGCGTTCCTGCAGGCGCTGCCAGGCGGGGGCGAGCGCGTCGAGCGCGTCGGGGGTGTCGACGATGTCGACCTGCAGACGGGTGGCGGCGGGCAGGGGGCTTTTGTCTTTCAGCATGCGGATTCCATCATTTTCTGCTTCATGCCGTCGCGCAGCAGGGTGACGAAGACCTGTTCGGCCTCTTCGACGTCGCGGGCGATGGGGGCGGTCAGGGTGTTGCGATGGGCGAAGAAGGCGCCCACGCGGCAGAGATGGGCGGCGAAATGGGGGTGGACGCCGGCATCGTCGTATTTGCGGATGCGGCGCATCGACTGCCAGCCGCGTTTCTCGGATTCGCGGGTGACGAGTTGCAGGCGCTGGATGCAGTGGAAGGTGGTGTAGAGCGCGAGGTAGTCGAGGTAGTCGTCGAGGCTGTGGCCCAGCGCCGGGTCGTAGGCGTCGGTGATGATGGCGAGCATGTCGTCGGGGTCGATCGGCCAGACCTCGTCGCCCAGGAGCCAGGCGAGGTCTTCGGCACCGTGGCGGATGCCGGAATACTCGAAGTCGAACCAGCGCATGCGGTCATCGTCGCCCAGCGCGGCGTTGCCGGAGCGGCAATCCCACTTGAGGAACTGGGTGGCCGGCGTGGCGACGCGGGCGCAGAGCAGGTCCTTGTCGATATCGGCGGCGCGGCCGGAGGAGAGCTCGGTCAGGAAATCGGCGGAGTGGACGAAATTCTCGATCCATTCGTCGTTCTGGCCGAGGTGGGGGAGGATGTCGCGCAGGCCGGCCTTCTGCCCGGCGATCTGGATGCGGAAGATGGAGGCCACGGCCTCGGCCGCGAGCGACAGGCGGTCTTCGGGATCGCGGGCGATGATTTCGCGGTTGAGGCGGCGGGAACCCACGTCGGACTGGAACATGATGACGTCGTCGACGGCGAGGCATTCGGGGATGTCGTCGCAGAAGGGCGCCAGCTTGCGCAGGGTGAAGGCCTCGAGATGGGTGCGCTGGAACGTGGGGCGGAGCGTGGCCACGATCGAACGCCCGGGCAGGTGGAGGCGGTAGCTGGAGCGGTTCTCGCCGCCGGGGGCGGAGATGCTCTTCACCTTCTCGCGGAAGACCCGCTCGGCGCTTTCCACCACCCTGTCCATCCGCTTGTTGCGCGTTTTCTTCGCCATCCGACTATGTCCCTCGCCGCTGGGCCGCCGGGAATTGGCGGCCGGAGTGATCCCGATCCGGAGAGGGGTAGCGGCGCAAAAGGGCGGATTTATGGAAAGCCCGTGGCAATTCGATTCGAAGTGATTCGGCCGGACGGGGGAGGGCGATTGTTCGCGGTTTTTTCGAATCGGTCCGGTATCGGGCGAAACTGTTTCCGGAAAATGCGTGGTTTTGGGTCAACTGTGCCGAATTGGCGCCCGAAGTTTGGCGGAAATGTGACGAAGCCGTAGCGTCAGCCGATCGAGTTTAACCCAAGGGGCCGCCGCGTTCTGGCCTGGGGGCTGCATCTGCCACGGATGTTTCGCGGTTCCGAGTATGAGTGGAGTGGAACTATGTCTTACGGATACCGGTCACACCGGGGGTCGCACGATCGTGGCTCGCATCGGAACAACGACCATCGGGGCAGCGGCCGCGACCATCGCGGAAGCGGGCGGGATCACCGCGGAAGCGGGCGGGACGATCACGGCAAGGGCTCCTACGGGACGTCGGGCAAGGGGTCGGCCTGCGAGAAGGCGAGTTCGACCAAGTCGTACCATAACGGCGGGGTCGAAGGGCATTCGCTGCACGAGTGGTATGACACGCACCTGAAGGGCCACTTCGACAAGCACGACCGGGACGACAGACACGACCGGGACGACAAGCATGACCGGCATGACAAGCACGACCGGCATGACCACCGCGGGAGCAAGGGCTCGGGTGGCACGAAGGGCTCGGGTGGCACCAAGGGCCACGGCGGAAGCAAGGGGTCCGGCGGCACCAAGGGCCATGGCGGAAGCAAGGGCTCGGGTGGCACCAAAGGCTGGGGTGGCTCGAAAGGGCACGGCGGCTCGAAAGGCTCCTGCGGGACGAAAGGGTCCGGTGGGACGAAGGGTTATGGCGGGACCAAGGGGTCTGGCGGGACGAAGGGTTCCGGTGGGACCAAGGGTTCTGGCGGGACCAAAGGGTCCGGCGGGACCAAGGGTTCTGGTGGAACCAAGGGCTCTGGTGGAACCAAGGGGTCCGGTGGCACCAAAGGGTCCGGCGGAACCAAGGGGTCCGGTGGGACCAAGGGGTCCGGTGGAACCAAAGGCTCCGGTGGAACCAAAGGCTCCGGTGGGACCAAGGGGTCCGGTGGAACCAAGGGCTCTGGCGGGACCAAAGGCTCCGGTGGGACCAAGGGGTCCGGTGGAACCAAGGGGTCCGGTGGAACCAAAGGCTCTGGCGGGACCAAGGGTTCCGGCGGGACCAAAGGGTCTGGTGGAACCAAGGGCACCGGTGGCACCAAGGGATCTGGCGGGACCAAGGGTTCTGGTGGGACCAAAGGCTCCGGTGGAACCAAGGGATTCGGTGGAACCAAAGGCTCTGGTGGAACCAAGGGGTCCGGTGGGACCAAAGGGTCCGGCGGAACCAAGGGGTCCGGTGGAACCAAAGGCTCCGGTGGGACCAAAGGCTCTGGTGGGACCAAGGGTTCCGGTGGGACCAAGGGGTCCGGTGGGACCAAGGGTTCTGGTGGAACCAAGGGGTCCGGTGGGACCAAGGGTTCTGGTGGAACCAAGGGTTCTGGTGGAACCAAGGGGTCCGGTGGAACCAAAGGCTCTGGCGGGACCAAGGGGTCCGGTGGGACCAAGGGTTCTGGTGGGACCAAGGGCTCCGGTGGGACCAAGGGCTCTGGTGGAACTAAGGGGTCCGGTGGCACCAAAGGCTCTGGTGGAACCAAGGGGTCCGGTGGGACCAAGGGTTCTGGTGGGACCAAAGGCTCTGGCGGGACCAAAGGGTCCGGTGGAACTAAGGGGTCTGGTGGAACCAAAGGTTCTGGTGGCACCAAGGGCACCGGTGGGACCAAGGGGGACGATTGCGGCCCCGGGACGTCTCTGCCGCCCTACCAGCCGCATGACGACGATCTGCAGGAGCTGTCCGACGAGGATGTGCAGGGCCTGATGAACCAGGAGATGCCCGAGCACGGCAGTGGCGGCACCTATGGCCGGATGGAGATGGATGACGAGATGGATGACGTCATGATCTGATCCGCGGATCCATAGCTGAAAGACAATCGGCGGCGGCTGTGCCAGGGGCATGGCCGCCGCTGCTTTTTATTCCGCCGGTTTGGCGGAGAACGTGACTGGACGCTTGGAAAGGCTAGCTGTTATCCCTATAAGCCGGGCGACGCTGGGCACTATGCCCTGACCCCGCCGATAGCAGGAAAGGCCGCTTTCATGGATCAGTCGCGTCCCCTTCCCGAGGATATTTATGGTGTCGAGAGGTGGAGCCGGGGGCTGATCACCGTGACGCCCGAGGGCGAGATCGCGCTATGCGATCCGGCGCATCCCGAGGCGGCGCCGATTCCGTTGCCCGGTATTCTGCATGATCTCGACGAGCGGGGGATTGCCGCGCCGCTTCTGTTGCGGGTGAGCTCGTTTCTCGAGGCCGAGATCAAGCATCTCAACCAGAGCTTTGCCGATGCCATCGCGAGGATGAATTACAAGGCGCCCTATCGGGGTGTCTTTCCGATCAAGGTGAACCAGCAGGCGCAGGTCATCGACAGGATCGTCGAGTTCGGCAAGCCCTATCAGTATGGGTTGGAGGCCGGGTCGAAACCGGAGCTGGTGATCGCGCTGGCGCATCGGTTGTCGAAAGAGGCGCTGATCGTCTGCAACGGGGTGAAGGATGCCGAGTTCGTGCGGCTGGCGATCCTGTCGCGGCGGTTGGGGTTCAACACGGTGATCGTGCTGGAAAGCCCGAAGGAGGCCGAGACGGTCATCGAGGTGAGCCGGGAGCTTGGGGAAGACCCGCTGCTGGGGGTCAGGGTGAAGCTGACCCAGAAGATCGGCGGCAAGTGGCAGGAAAGCTCGGGCGACCGGTCGGCGTTCGGGATGAATTCGGACCAGTTGTTGCGGGTCGTGGACCGGCTGCGCGACGAGGGGCTGCTGCATTGCCTGAAGCTGCAGCATTCGCATCTGGGCAGCCAGGTGCCGGACGTGATCGACGTGCGCCGGGCGGTGGCCGAGGCGTGCCGGTATTTCGTGGCGTTGACCGCCGAGGGGGCGCCGCTGTCGCATCTCGACCTGGGTGGCGGTCTTGGCGTCGATTACACCGGCGAGAAGAAGGCCAGCGAGAATTCGATCAACTACACGGTCGAGGAATACTGCCACAACATCGTCGAGACCGTGACCTATGCGATGGACGAGGCGGGGCTGGAGCATCCGGTTCTGGTGACGGAAAGCGGGCGGGCCTTGGTGGCGACGTCGTCGATGCTGATCTTCGAGGCGATGGAGAGCACGGTGTACGATGCGCCCGACACGCCGGAGCCGGAGGAGGAGGATCACCACCTCGTCTCGGACCTTGCGGCGGTGGCAGGCTACCTGGGCCCGCAGCGGGTGCAGGAATGCTGGAACGATGCGATTTATTACCGCGACGAGCTGCGGGCGCTGTTCCGGCGGGGTGTCGTGGACCTGCGGCAGATGGCACGGGGCGAGCGGATTTACCTGTCGCTGATGTCGCGGATCAAGGGGATCGTGGCGGCGCAGGGGGATGAGAGCGACCTGAGCGAGGACCTGCACAAGATCGCGGATGTGTATCACTGCAACTTCTCGCTGTTCCAATCGTTGCCCGATGTGTGGGCCATCGACCAGCTGCACCCGATCGTGCCCTTGCAGATGCATGACCAGGCGCCCGACCGGCGGGCGGTGCTTTCGGACATCACCTGTGACAGCGATGGCAAGATCGACCGGTTCATCCTGGGCGACGGGATTGCGCCCTCGCTGCCGGTGCATTCGCTGCCCGAGGACAAGCCCTATTACTTCGGCGTGTTCTTCGTGGGCGCCTACCAGGAGACGCTGGGCGATCTGCACAACCTCTTCGGCGATACCAACGTGGTGACGATCGACCTGCGCCCCGATGGCGGGTTCGACCTTCTGCACGAGCAGGAGGGCGACACGATTGCCGAGGTGATGGCCGCGGTGGAGTTCGACCCGAACGATTGCGTGGCCGCCTTCCGCAAGATGGTGGACGAGGCGACATCGGCCGGGACGGTCAAGACGAGCGAACGCAAGCTGTTGATGGATGCCTATCGCGACTCGATCAACGGCTATACCTATTACGAGAGACATTCAGGCTGAGGAGAAGACCCATGAGCAAGACGCTAGTTGTGGGCGCCGGCGGCGTCAGCCATGCCGCGGTGCACAAGATGGCGATGAACAGCGATATCTTCACGGATATCACGCTGGCCAGCCGGACCAAGTCGAAATGCGACGATATCGCCAAGAGCGTGAAGGAGCGGGTGGGGGTCGAGATCAAGACCGCCGCGCTGGACGCGATGGACGTGGCGGCGACGGTGAAGCTCATCAAGGAGACGGGCGCGGAGCTTCTGGTGAACCTTGCGCTGCCCTATCAGGACCTCAAACTGATGGATGCCTGCCTCGAGGCCGGGTGCCATTACCTCGACACCGCCAACTACGAGCCGGAGGACGAGGCGAAGTTCGAATACAAGTGGCAGTGGGCCTACCAGGACAAGTTCAAGGAGGCCGGTCTGGTGGCGATCCTTGGCTCGGGGTTCGACCCGGGGGTGACGAGTGTGTTTGCCACGTGGCTGAAGAAACACAAGCTCAAGTCGATCCGGCAGATCGACGTGCTGGATGCCAATGGCGGCTCGAACGACCAGGCGTTCGCCACCAACTTCAATCCCGAGATCAACCTGCGCGAGGTGTTGCAGGAGGCCAAGCACTGGGAAGCCGGCGAGTGGAAGTTCACGCCGGCGATGACGCACAAGGTGGAGTTCGATTTCCCCGGCATCGGGCCGAAGAACATGTACCTGATGTATCATGAGGAGCTGGAGAGCCTGTCCAAGCACTTCCCCGAGATCGAGCGGGCGCGGTTCTGGATGACCTTCGGCGATGCCTACATCATGCATGCCAAGGTGCTGGAGAACGTGGGCATGACCCGGATCGACCCGGTGATGCATAACGGGGTCGAGATCATCCCGATCCAGTTTTTGAAGACGTTGCTGCCCGATCCGGGCGATCTGGGTGAGCAGACCAAGGGCAAGGCCTGTATCGGTGACATCGCGACGGGCGAGTCGCAGGAAGGCGGCGAGAAGACCTATTACATCTACAATATCTGCGACCACGAGGAATGTTACCGCGAGGTCGGATCACAGGCGGTGAGCTATACCACCGGCGTTCCGGCGATGATCGGGGCGGCGCAGGTGCTGAAGGGCAACTGGGTCGAGCCGGGGGTGTGGAACATGGAGCAGCTCGACCCCGATGACTTCATGGACATGCTGAACGAGCACGGGCTGCCGTGGCAGGTGCATGAGCTTGGCGGGCCGGTGGAGTTCTGAAGGCGAACGTAAAAAAGCGCGCTGCGCGGATTCAAGGCCGCAGGCCGCCGCGCATCGCCGGGCCGCCCCCCGGCACGGCGATTTGGTGAGGTAGGCGCGACGTCGTGAGCTTGGATGTGCTTGGCGGGCATGAAGTGGCAGCCACTGTCGTCGGTTCGCCGCACCGCGGCCCGTCGATGCGCGGCTCCGCACTTGAAAACGGGAGGGCGACATGCCTGACATGATGCAGACACAGGCCGGGGAAGCCGGGGCGTTTCTTGACTTCGACCTGAACCGCGTGCCGAGCCCCTGTTTCGTGGTTGACGCGGCGGCGGTGGAAAGGAACCTGTCGGTTCTGGCCGAGGTGTCGGAGCGGTCGGGCGCGCATGTGCTGTCGGCCTTGAAGGCGTTCTCGATGTTCGCGCTGGCGCCGTTGGTGCGGCAGTATCTGGGCGGCACCTGTGCCAGCGGGATCTACGAGGCGCGGCTGGGGCGGGAGGAATATGGCGGCGAGGTTGCCACGTTCTGTGCCGGGTACAAGGACAGCGAGATCGACGAGATCATCGCGCTGTCGGATCACGTGATCTTCAACAGCCCGGCGCAGAAGGCGCGGTTCCTGGAGAAATGCCAGGCCGCCGGGCGGCAGGTGGGCCTGCGGATCAACCCCGAGCATTCCGAGGGTGAGGTCGAGAAATACGACCCCTGCGCGCCCTGTTCGCGGCTGGGAACGCCGGTGAGCCAGTTGAATGCCGAGGCGCTGGAGGGCGTCGACGGGCTGCATATGCATACTCTGTGCGAGCAGGGGGTCGAGCCCTTGCTGCGCACGTGGGAGGCGGTGGAGCCGCGGTTGCAGCCGTGGCTTAACGGTCTGAAATGGCTGAATTTCGGTGGCGGGCACCATATCTCGCGCGAGGATTATGACCGGGATACCTTGGTCGATTTCATCAAGTATATCCGCGAGACTTACGGGGTGGACGTCTACCTTGAACCGGGCGAGGCGGTGGCGCTGGATGCCGGGATACTGGTGGGCGAGGTGCTGGACCTGCCGGTGAACGGGATGCCGCTGGCGATCACCGATATTTCGGCGACGTGTCATATGCCCGACGTGATCGAGGCGCCCTACCGGCCCGCGCTGATGGGGGAGGTCGAGGACGGGCAGACCTACCGGTTGGGCGGGCCGTCCTGCCTCGCCGGTGATGTGATCGGGGAGTATACGTGGGCGCATCCGCTGAAGGTAGGCGACCGGTTCGCGTTTCTGGATCAGGCGCATTACTCGATGGTCAAGACCAACACGTTCAACGGCGTGCCGCTGCCGGCGATTGCGTTGTGGGACAGCCGGACGGACGAGCTGCGGATGATCCGCGAGTTCGGCTACGAGGATTTCAGGGGGCGGTTGTCATGAGCGTGTTTCTCGACAGCGAGTTGACCGAGGCGGAGCGAGGAGAGGATGCGCGGTTTCGCGTGATCCCGGTGCCTTTGGAGCGGACGGTGTCTTATGGGGCTGGAACTGCCGGGGGGCCGGCGGCGATTGTCGAGGCGTCGAACGAGTTGGAGCGGTTGGTTGGGTCTGCGGAGCCTTGCGCGGACGGGATCTTTACCGAGGAGCCGGTGGATTGCGAGGGACCGTTGCCGGAGGTGATGGAGCGGCTGGCGGCACGTACGGAAGCGGCGGTGAAAGCGGGCCGGGTGCCGGTGACGCTGGGGGGCGAGCATTCGCTGAGCTATGGCGCGGTGAGTGGCGTGGCAAGGGCGCTGGGCCAGCCGGTGGGGCTGGTGCAGATCGACGCGCACGCGGATTTGCGGATCGCGTACCAGGGGGAGGAGCATTCCCACGCCTCGGTGATGCATCTGTTGGCCGAGGACGGGGTCAGGCTCGCGCAGTTCGGCGTGCGGGCGCTGTGCCAGCAGGAGGTGGACAGCCGGGCGCGGAACGGGGTGTTCTTCGTCGATGCCGAGGAATTGGTGACGGGGAATGTGCACGAGGTCGACCTGCCGGAGGATTTTCCGGAGCTTGTGTATGTGAGCTTCGACGTGGACGGGCTCGACCCGTCGCTGATGCCCGCGACGGGCACGCCGGTGCCGGGGGGGCTGGGTTATTACCAGGCGCTGCACCTGGTGGAGCACGCCCTGAAGGGGCGGAGGTGCGTGGGGTTCGACGTGGTGGAACTGGCGCCGGACGGGAACACGGCGTGGGATTTCACCACGGCGCAGATCGTTTATCGGCTGATGGCGGCCTGTTAGGGCGCGGGCTCATGGTCAGTCGGCGGGTCTTGGCGCTGGTGATGATGACGGGCGCTGGCGTCGGGCCAGCCGTGGCGGATGACCTTTCGTCTTACGACACGGTCATGATTTGCAAGGGGGACACGCTGTTCGCGGTTCCGGCGCATCCCGGGCTTTTCGTCGAGGAGCAGTACGTCTCCACGCGGGAAGAAGACCGTGAAAACCCACGGCGGTTTTTCTGGGAGAAGGGCGACCCGCCGCTTCGGGATACAGGTTTCACCATCAATGAGTTTGCGGAAGCGTCCGCACCATCCACTTTCGACCTTCCGCTCGGCAGGGCTTCCGATTACGTGATTGAACAACTCATTGTCGGTGGTGATTTCACGGGCGACGTGGACGACTGGACGGAAGAGTCACAGCCAAGCGGACGCCCCGGCTTGCGAGAGTTGCCCGGGCACCGGGATGATCGACGCTTCGCCTACCTTCTGGAGGAGCAAAAGGTGTTCGCGTATCCCGTCAAGATCCACTGCACCAAGGGGCTGCCCGCCTACAGCAAGGACAGCGAGACGCATTATTGCGTGATGCGTGGCGTCCTGTCGGACAGGTCGCATTTTCGCGTACTTTACAACACCGGGCGGGACCTGCCCGGGCACTGGCCGAATGTCGACCAGCCGACCTCCGACTGGGAGGCGCCGATTGCGGAGCTGGAGGAGGCGCTGGGCAATATCATCGTGGCGCATGGACCTGAGAACCGGGTGTGCGATTGATGGCGGTATGTCAGGGCGCCTCGATTTCCAGCACGAAATCACCGGGGTCGATGGTGTTGACGATGGCGCTGGCGATGTCGTCGCGCAGGACGCCGGTGGAGGGGTCGTAGAGGCCTGTCTGGCGGAGGGCCTGTTTGACGTCGATGTTGCGGCCGAGGAATTCCAGCGCGACGCGGGAGGCGCCGGGTTTGCGGCCGCGGCGGGTGGGCCCGCCGGTCTGGATGCCATAGAGACAGTCGAGCCGGTGCTGGTAGCTGGGATAGAGCGTCATCTGGGTGATCGAGTTCACCTCGAGGCTTTCGTATTCCATGATGTAGACGCGGTCGGCGAGGAAGAAGACGAGCCCCTCGTACTTGTTGAGCCCGGTGGTGCGGCCGGTGGTCTGGTCGCGCAGGATTTCGATGTTCTTCCAGTAATAGCGCCCCTCGGCGCGGTAGATGGTGGCCAGCGTGCGGAAGACCATGCCCTTGTTGCCGAAGGAATAGAAGTAGCGGTAGTAGAAGCCCACGTATTTCTGCAGGTCCTGCGAGTGCTGGTAGAGGGTTTGCAGGTGCGAGAGCGGGCGTTCCAGCTCGGTCCGTTCGACGGGGCGGCGGCGCAGGGTGATCATCTGCTCGAACTGCGCGTGTTCCACCAGGATTTCGGATTCGGTGACGCCGAAATAATCGCAGATGCGCCGCATGTTGTGCCGCGAGGGCCGAGATTGCCCATTGAGGTAGCGGTTGAATTGTTGCCGGTTCACATTGAGCCGGCGGCATACCTCGGCAATGGAGCGTTGGTAGCTGCACAGGAGGTTGAGATTGGCGCTGAAGTCGGTAGCCATGTCTCTATCGCATACTGAAGTGGGAAACGTGTCAAGTCACGAAGCCCCGCGAAATTGGAATACGGTCCGATGTCGAAGAGGCTCGGGCCGGAAAAAGGGCCGGCCAGGGCCGGTATATGCGCGCGACAGGGAGTGCCAGAGATGAAGAACGAATACCCGCAAGAGATCGAGGTTATCCCCCATACGATCATCCCGATGCCCGATGGCTGCAAGCTGGCGGCGCGGATCTGGCGGCCCAAGACGGCGGTGGATCAGCCGGTTCCGGTGATCCTCGAATACCTGCCCTATCGCAAGAACGACGGGACGGCCGAGCGGGATGCCACGATGCAGCCGCACCTGGCGGCGCATGGCTACGTGGTGGTGCGGCTCGACCTGCGCGGGGCGGGGGATTCGGAAGGGCTGATGGTGGACGAGTACACCGAGCAGGAGCTCCAGGACGGGTGCGACGCGATCGCGTGGCTGGCCGAGCAGCCGTGGTGCGACGGCAATGTCGGCATGATCGGGATTTCCTGGGGCGGGTTCAACGGGTTGCAGATTGCCGCTTTGCAGCCGCCGGCGCTGAAGGCGATCATCACGCTGTGTTCGACCGATGACCGCTATGCCGACGACATTCACTACATGGGCGGCTGCATGCTGACCGAGCAGCTGGGCTGGGCGTCGATCATGTTCGGGCTGAACACCCTGCCGCCGGACCCGGCGAACGTCGGCGAGAGCTGGCGCGAGATGTGGCGCGAGCGGCTGCGGGGCAGCGGGCTGTGGCTGAAGACGTGGCTGGAGCATCAGCGGCGGGACGATTACTGGAAGCACGGCTCGATCTGCGAGGACTGGTCGAAGGTGCAGATCCCGGTTTACGGGGTCTCGGGCTGGGCCGATGGCTATTGCCGGTCGGTCTATCGGCTGGTCGAGAACTTGCCGGGGCCGAGCAAGGGCTTGGTGGGGCCCTGGGCGCACCGGTATCCGCATATCGGGCAGCCCGGGCCGGCGATGGATTTCCTGAGCGAAGAGCTGCGCTGGTGGGATCACTGGCTGAAGGGGCAGGAGACCGGCATCATGGAGGAACCGCAGGTGCGGCACTACATGCAGGACAGCGTGCCGCCCTCGGGCTGGTACAAGGATCGGCCGGGCCGCTGGGTGGCGGAGCCATCCTGGCCTTCGCCGAATATCGAGCGGACGCCGTTTCACCTTGGTGCCGACGGGTCGCTTTCGACGGAGGTACCGGGGGCGCAAGGCAAGCTGGAGCATCATTCGCCGCTTTGGGTCGGCATGGGGTCGGGCATCTGGTGTGCCTATTCCACGCCCGGCGATGCGCCGATCGACCAGCGGCGCGAGGATTCCGGCAGCCTGTGTTTTGACTCCGCGCCGTTGGAGGAGCCGCTGGAGTTCGCGGGCGATGCCAACGTGGTGTTGCAGGTGTCGGTCGACCGACCGGTTGCCACGCTGGGCGCGCGGATCTGTGACGTGGCGCCTGATGGCGCGTCGACACGGGTTTCGTTCGGGGTGTTCAACCTGACGCATCGCGACAGCCACGAGACGCCCGAGATGCTGGAGCCGGGCAAGGTGTACGAGATCACCATTCCGATGAAGCATGTGGCGCAGAATTTCCCTGTGGGCCACAGGCTGCGGCTGGCGCTGTCGACCAGCTATTTCCCGATGATCTGGACCGCGCCCGAGGCGGTGACGATGACGGTGCATACCGAGGGCAGTTATCTCGAGCTGCCGCTGCGCACGCCCTCGGCGCAGGACGAGGCGCTGGCGGAGTTTGCGCCGGCGCAGCTTCCGCCGCCGCATCCGGTCGAGCAGCTGGAGCCGGGGGAGGTGTACCACCGCATTGTCGAGGACGCGGGCACCGGCAAGGTCGAGATGCAGATCGCGAATGGCGGCGGCCGGGTGCGCTATGTCGATAACGACCTGATCGTGGGCGAGCAGGGCTACGAGCGGTATTCGGTGATCGGCGACGACCCGGAGACGACGACGGGCGAGACGGAATGGTATTTCGATCTGTCGCGCGGCGACTGGAACGTGCGGACCGAGACGAAGACCAAGCTGACCTGCTGTTCCAAGGATTTCCGGATCTCGGCCCGGATGCGCGCGTGGGAGGGCGACGAGCTGATCGAGGACCTGACCTGGGAGGAGACGATTCCGCGGGATTTCCAGTAGCTTCACCAAGCGAAGCTTTGACTGCGTCACTTCGCGAAGTGGTGCGAAATGGATTGCGTCACCGCCCTGTGGCTAGACTTGCCGCAACAAAAGACCTTACCAGGGAGAACTCAATGACCAAACCGACACTTTCGCGCCGGGGCTTCCTTGCCTCGACGGCCGCCATTGGCGCGGCGACGATGACGACCGGCTGGCCCACCATGGGCCGGGCGGAGATGGGCAAGGTGCTGCGCGTGCGCATCGACGGCGACAACAACGTGCTCGACCCGGGCTTCATGGTCGGCGGCAGCGAGGTGGAAGCGCAGAAGCAGTGCCTTCCGTTCCTGGCCGAGTATGTGCAGGACGGCGACACGTTCACCTGGCGGCCGACCTATTACGTGACCAAGCTTGAGCAGAGCGAGCCCACGCGGATCGATTTCGAGCTGGCCGAGGGGCTGCAATGGTCGAACGGGTACGGCACGCTGAAGGCGTCGGACGTCAAGTTCTCGTATGAGCGGATGAAGGACAGCGACTGGGCCGGGTATTTCGATGCCATGGACCATGTCGAAGTGACCGGCGACCTGACCGGGACGATCGTGCTGAACAAGCCGTTCGCGCCGTTCTTCATGGTGACGCTGTGCCACGGCCCGGGGGCGATTGTCTGTGAACAGGCGGTCAAGGATGCGGGTGGCAAGTTCACCATCGATTTCCCGGCGGTCTGTGGCCCGTACACCTATAGCGCGACCCCCGGTCAGCGGGTGGTGTTCGAGCTGAACCCCGAATGGACCGGCCCGGCGCCGGGCTTCGAGCGGGTCGAGGCGCATGTCATCACCGAGGTGAAGGCGTCGGAGCTGGCGTTCGACGCGGGCGAGATGGACTGTACCGAGCTGAGCCCGGATACGCTGGCGCGGTATGCCAAGAACATGCCCGAGAATGCCGGCATCACCACGGCGGGCGAGCTTCAGTACCTGTGGATGGGCATGAACACCGAGCATCCCAAGCTGCAGGACCTCAAGGTGCGTCAGGCGATCCAGCACGCGGTCGATGTCGAGTCGATCCTGCAGGGGGCCTATTCGGGCACCTCGACCAAGTCGAACGGCATTGTCTGCCCGGGTCTTCTGGGCCAGCGGCCGAATACCAACTACAGCTATGACCCGGCCAAGGCGAAGGCGCTTCTGGACGAGGCGGGCGTTTCGGGGCTGGAGCTGACGCTGCGGACGCTGAACCAGCAGGAGCGGATGCTGACCGCGCAGATCATCCAGGCGAACCTGGCGGCCGTGGGCATCACCGTAAAGGTGCTTCCGGTCGACAGCGGCCCGTTCTGGGAAATGGGCATGGAGAGCAAGGGCGACACCTGGCAGGAGCTGGAGCTGTGGCTGATGCGCTATGCGACCACGCCCGACCCCTACGAGTCGACCCAGTGGTTCGTTTCGAGCCAGGTCGGCATCTGGAACTGGGAGCGGTGGACGGACGAGGAGTTCGACCGGCTGTACGAGGAAGGCATCGCCGAGACCGATACGGCCAAGCGCGAGGAAATCTACCTTCGCATGCAGGAGATCATGGAGAACACGGGCGCCTATGTCTGGATCAACCATGAGCCAGAATCCTATCTTCACAGTGCGGATATCAAGATCAACACCGCGCCGTCGGGCGAGCTGAACTACCGCCGGTTCGAGCAGATGTAATGTCGAGGGCCCCGTGCAGCCCGGTGCGGCGCGGGGCCAGCTCGGCTGGGGGATTTTCCCGTGCTTTTCTATCTCATCAAACGGCTCGGCCTGTCCGCGCTGGTGATCGTGCTGGTCGTGCTGGTGCTGTTTTCGCTGCTGCACCTGATCCCGGGCGATCCGGCGACCATTGCGCTTGGCCCGCGGGCGACGCCCGAGGCCATCGCGCGTTATGCCGCGAAGATGCACCTGGACGAGCCGGTGTGGCGGCAGTTCCTGATCTACGTGGGCAACGCGGTGACCGGCGACCTTGGGGTCGACGTGTTTTCCGACCGGAACGTGACCGCCGTGGTGGGCGACCGGATCGGGTTCACGCTGGCGCTGATCTGTGCCTCGATGGGCTGGGCGGTGCTGCTGGGGCTGCCGCTGGGCTGCCTTGCGGCGGTGAGACCCAATAGCTGGCTGGACCGGATCACCGGGGTGATGTCGGTGGGCACGATTGCGGTGCCGTCCTTTCTTGTGTCGATCTGGGCGTTGCTGATTTTCGCGGTGGAGCTGCGCTGGCTTCCGGCCATCGGCGCGGGCGAGCCCGGCGATGCGATGGACCAGCTGAGCCACCTGATCCTGCCGGCCTTCGCCGTGGGGCTGAGCTGGGTGGGGTATCTTGCCCGGATGGTGCGGGCCTCGATGCTGGAGGTGATGGCGGAGCCTTACATCCGCTCGGCGAAGGCGTTCGGCCTGCGCCCCCGCCGGATCGTTTACGGCTATGCGCTGCGCGTGGCGATCCTGCCGACGATCACGCTGATCGGGATGGGGTTCGGCGGGCTGATCTCGGCCACGGTCTTTGCCGAGATCATCTTTTCCCGGCCCGGTATCGGCAAGCTGATCTACGACGCCGTCATGGCGCGCAACTTTCCCGTCGTGCAGGGCGCGGTGCTGGTGGCCACGGCCATGTATATCGCCATCGTCCTGATGTCCGACCTCCTTATTGCCTGGTTTGATCCCCGTGTCCGCGAATCCCTCTGAGCCCCCCTCCGACAAGGATGTCGGCGAGCCGACGCTCGACAGTTCCGGCCTGCCCGAGCATGCCTCGGCAGACGAGATGCGGGAATCCGCGTCGCGCGAGCGGCGCGAGAAGCTGAAGATGTTCCTGACCAACTGGCAGGGGGTCATCGGGCTGGTGCTGGTGGTGATGTTCTTTGCCAGCGCGATCTTCGCGCCTTTCTTTGCCACGCATGACCCCAACGCCTTGGATATTCCCGCAAGGCTGTCCTACCCGACGCTGGATCACTTCGCGGGGACCGATCAGCTGGGCCGCGATACCTATTCGCGCATCCTTTACGGGGGCCGGGTGGCGCTGAAGGTGGCGGCGATCGGCGTGTCGATCTCGCTGGTGGTGGGGCTGATTTTGGGCATGATCGCGGGGTATGGGCCGCGGTGGCTGGATAACTTCCTGTTGCTGATGTTCGACACGGTGCGGGCGTTTCCGACGATCGTTCTGGCGCTGGCCACGGTGGCGCTGACGGGGCCGAGCCTGGCGATCGTGCTGACCATCGTGATCGTGACGTCGATTCCGCAATATGCCCGCGTGGCAAGGACGGCGACGATGACGCTACGCAATACCGATTTCATCATGGCGGAGCGGTCGCTCGGCGCCTCGACGGGGCGGATCCTGATGCATCACATCATGCCGAACGTGGTTGGGCCGCTGCTGATTTTGGCGGCGATGGACGTGCCGGTGGTGGTGACGGTGGAGGCGGGGCTGAGCTTTATCGGGCTGGGCGTGCTGCCGCCCACGGCGAGCTGGGGGACGATCCTGAACGAAGGGTATCTCGTGATCCGCGACACGCCGTGGATGGTGGTGGCGGGGGGCATTCCGCTGATCCTGACGACGCTGGGTTTCACCTTCCTGGGCGAGGCGCTGCGCGACGTCTTCGACCCCCGCATGGGCAAAGGACGCTGAACATGGCCAGGGACATGGGCACCGCCCCCGAAACCCTTCTCGATATCCGCAACCTGTCGGTCGACTTCCGCACAGCGCGGGGCCGGGTGAAGGCGCTGCGCGACATCACCTTCCCGGTCAGCAAGGGCCGGATCATGGGGATCGTCGGCGAAAGCGGGTCGGGGAAGAGCACGGTTCTGTGGTCGATTCTGGGCCTTCTGGCGGGCAATGCCGAGGTGATGGGCGGCGAAATCCTGTTTCAGGATGACGACATGCTGCGGATGGGGCCGACGGCGATGCGGGCGACGCGGGGCGAGGATATCTCGGTCGTGTTCCAGGACCCGATGACCAGCCAGATCCCGGTGCTGAACTATGCGCGGCAGATGTTCGATATCCTGTACCGGCGGCGGAACATGACCAAGGCCGAAAAGCGCAAGGCGGCGGTCGAGATGATGCGCAAGGTGGGGATACCGGACCCGGAAAGCCGGATCGACCAGTACCCGCACCATTTCTCGGGCGGGATGCGGCAGCGGGCGGGCATCGCCATGGCGCTTCTGACCGGGCCGAAGCTGTTGCTGGCGGACGAGCCGACCACGGCGCTGGACGTGACGATGGAGGCGCAGATCATCAACCTGCTGCGCGAGTTGCAGAGCGATCTGGAGGCGACGATCGTGCTGGTGTCGCACAATCTCGGGCTGATTGCCGAGCTGTGTGACGACGTGGTGGTGATGTATGCGGGCGAGGTGGTCGAGGTCGGCACGGTGCACGAGATCTTCCACAATGCGCAGCATCCTTATACGCGGGCGTTGCTGGAGTGTGACCCGGCGCGGATTTCCGACGTGTCGCGCAAGCTGCCTGTTATTCCCGGCGATATTCCGGACCTGACGAAGCCGCAGCAGGGGTGCATTTTCGCGAGCCGCTGTCAGCGGCGGATGCCGGAGTGCCGGACGGTCGAGCCGCCCAAGGCGATGCGGGCGTCGGGCGGGTATGCGAATTGTCACCTGCTTGAGGGGCCGTTGCGTGACCCGGACTGGCCGCCGCCTCTGGACGTGCTGACCGTGCGGAGCGGTGAGAGTTCGGTGGCCGAGAAGCGGGAGCCTGATGGCACGCCGCTGTTGGAGGTGGAAGACCTGAACGTGAGGTTCCGGACGGTGGGTCCGGTCAAGGCGAAGATGCGGGGGATCGAGGACCCGTTCGTGGATGCCGTGCTTGATGTGAGCATCAAGGTCAGGCCGGGCGAGACCGTAGGGCTGGTGGGCGAAAGCGGCTCGGGCAAGACGACGCTGGGGCGGACGGTGCTGAACCTGCAACATGCCGAGGGCGGGACCGTGCGGTTCGAGGGGCAGGAGATCAGGAACATGCCCGAGGCGCGGTTCAAGCCGCTGCGCCGGGACATGGCGATGATGTTCCAGGATCCGATTGGCTCGCTCTCGCCGCGCAAGTCGGTCAGGGCGCTGATCACCGAGCCGTTGCAGGTGCATGGGGTCAAGGGCGTCGACCTGGATGCCGAGGCGGAACGGCTGGCCGACATGGTGCGCTTGCCGAAGCCGTTCCTGACGCGCTATCCGCATGAATTGTCGGGCGGGCAGGCACGGCGGGTGGGCGTGGCCCGCGCGTTGGCGCTGAACCCCAAGCTGATCATTGCGGATGAGCCAACCGCCGGGCTTGACGTATCGGTGCAGGGCGAGGTGCTGAACCTGATGGCCGACCTTCAGGCCGAGCATGGGCTGGGCTATCTCATCATCACCCATAACCTTCCGGTGGTGCGGCATATCAGCGACCGGATCGCGATCATGTATCTGGGCCGGATCGTGGAAGAGGGGCGGGCGTCGGAGATATTCTCGAAGCCGCTGCACCCTTATACGCAGGCGCTGGTGGAAGGCGTGCCGCAGCCTGACCCCGACAAGCGGCTGACGCATGTGGCCGTCAAGGGCGAGGTGCCGAGCCTTCTCAACCGGCCCAAGGGCTGCGATTTCGCGACACGCTGCCCCTATGCGCAGGACAGGTGCCGGGCCGAAAAGCCGGGGCACGAGACCCGGGCCGACGGGCACAGCCACGCCTGCTTCTTTCCGCTTCACTGACATAACTTTTCGGGACTGACCTTCATGAGCTACGGCATCTATATCGGGCGAAATCTGACCGCTGACGGGGTGGCCTACCTGGCCGGGTATGGGGACGAGCCGTCGAGCCACTGGCTCGAGATCAACCCGCGCAAGTCGCATGAGGCGGGCAGCACGATCACCGTGGGGGTGACACCGCAGGCGGATATGCCGGGGACCCTGACCGAGATTCCGCAGGCGGCCGAGACGCTTCGGAACCTGCGGGTGAGCTATAGCTACTACCTTGGCGTGCCGGCGCCGCTGACCAACGGCGGGCTGAACGAATGCGGCGTCGCCGTGCGCGATATCTGGTCGCCGTCGCGCAAGGACCTGATCGAGATGACGCCGAAGGATCAGACGGGGCCGAATTATTCGGACCTGGCGCGGATCGTTGTGGACCGGGCGCGCACGGCGCGGGAGGGGGTCGAGCTGATCGGCCAGTTGATCGCGGAGCATGGCTATTCGACCTATGGCGGCAATTCCCACATGATCGCCGATCCGGAGGAGGCCTGGGTGGTGATCGAGTTTGCGGGGGGCAAGGGCCTTTGGTGTGCCGAGCGGCTGGGGCCGGACAGCATCCGGGCGTCGCGGCCGGGGTATATCGGGGAGATCCCCGACGCGCCGAATGAGGATTTCCGCTTTCCCGCCCATTTCATCGACACGGCGGTCGAGCTGGGCTGGTACACGCGTGGCGAGGGGCCGTTCAACGTGAATGACATCTATGGCGACGGCAAGCTGCGCTGGGATGGCGTGGCCTGGGTCGAGGACGAGATGAAGGCGCGGGCGGCGCGGCCGGAGAAGGTGACGCTGGAGGATGTGCTCTGGTCGATCCAGACGGAACGGCTGACGGGGGATACCGCCGGTTACGGGCAGGTTGTGCCGCTGGTGCACCCGAGCGACGATGCGCTGCGGATGATGTGGCATGCGGCGGTGGGGCCGGTGACGGCGCCGCTGATGCCGGTGTTCCTGGGGCAGACCTCGGTGCCGGATGCCTATGTGCAGCATCGCTACCTGACGACGGGGGAAAGCGCGCGGTTCCTGGATTGCCGGAAGGAAGAGAAGAGCCCCGACACGGTGTCGCACGTGCCGCAGGGGGTGGAGACGTCGGATTCGGCGGTTTACCAGTTCAAGCGGCTGATGCACCTGGCGTTTCAGGCGCAGGACAGCATCCTGGCGGAGGTCTGGGACCATTGGCGGGCGCTGGAGGCGAAGGTCAACGCGGAGGTGCCGGATGTGCTGCGGAGTGCCGAGATCCTGATCGAGGCGGGCGAGGCGAAGCTTGCCGCGCAGGTGATGGGCGAGTTCAGCCATCGCTGCCTGCGGGTGGCGATGGACGATTGCGTGGCGCTGGCGGATGCGGCGCAGGCGCGGCTTCGGGTGGCGGAACGTCTCAATCTCAAGGGCAAGCCGATGGCGCCGGAGCAGCTTTGGTAGGCATTCTGGGCCTTCTGTGACCTTCTGACCTGCGGAAGACCCTTCCCAAAGGCCGGTTCTGTGGGCAACAAATAGGAAAGCCCCGTTTCGGGGTGCCCTTTTTTGCCCGCGGTTTGATGACGAGAGATTTGCCGCCAGACGAAATGGAGGACAGCGGGGCGCATCCGCTGGCCAAGGCTATTGCGCGCTGGCTGGTGCGGTATGACCTGCTGGCGTTTCTTCTGGGGGTGGTGCTGATCGGGTTGGTGGCGCTTGGGCTGCGCAACCTCGAGCTGGCGTCGGACAATCGCAATTTCTTCGGCGGGGACAACCCCGAGATCGACGCCGTGCTGCGGCTGGAGGATACCTATGCCAATGCGGACACGGTGTTCTTTGCGCTGGTGAGTGAAGACAGCGCGTTCACGCCCGAGATGCTGGAGCAGCTGAAGGCGTTTACCGAAGATGCGTGGCAGCTGCCCTATGCGCTGCGGGTGGAGTCGCTGGCGAATTACAGCCACAGCCGGGCCCAGGGTGACGAGATCATCGTCGAGGAGTTGATCCCGCCGGACCTCGAGATCGACGCGGCGGCGGCCGAGCGGATCGGGCGGATTGCGCTGGCCTCGCCCGAGCTGGTCAACCGGCTGGTTTCGGAAGACGGGCGGGCGCTGGGTATTCATGTCAACTTGGCCCTGCCCAACGGGCAGGACGGGGTGGTGCACGACGCCGCCGAGCAGGCGCGGGAGATGAAGGCCGCCTGGCAGGCGGCGGCGCCCGAGCTTGATATCCTGCTGAGCGGCGGGATCATAGGCGACCTGACGTTCAACGAGGCGACGAAGCGGGATTTATTCACGCTGATCCCGGTGGCGTTCGTGGTGGTGACGCTGCTGATGATCCTCGGGCTGGGGTCGGTCGCGGGGTGGCTGGGCACGGCGCTGATCACCTTCAGCGGGACGCTGGCGACGATGGGGTTTGCCGGTTGGGCGGGTATCGAGCTTATTCCCGCGACGGCGACGAGCCCGCTGGCGGTGATGGTGCTGGTGGCGGCGTCCTGCGTGCACTTGGTGCTGTCCTGGACGCGGCGGCTGAATGCGGGGGTGGCGGGCGACCGGGCGGTACAGGGCGCCTTCGAGGAAAACCTCGCGGCGGTGGCGGTGGCCAATATCACCACGGCGGCGGGTTTCCTGTGCCTCAACTTCTCGGAATCGCCGCCGCTGGCCGAGATGGGCAATATCGTGGCCTTCGGGATCATCGTGGGCTGGTTGCTGACCGCGCTGATATTGCCGGCGATCATGAAGCGGTGCCCGGATTTCCGGTTTCGGCCCGTGCGGGTGCCGGCCAAGTGGCTGGAGGCGTTGGCGCGGGGCACGCAGGCGCGGGCCGGCACGATATTGATCGTCTTCGCGGCGCTGATCGCCGTGGCGGCGACGGGGTTGAGCCAGATCCGATTCAACGACAATCCGCTGAGGTATTTCGACGAAAGCTTCGAGTTCCGCCGCGACAGCGACGCGATCGAGCGGCACCTGACGGGGATGGAGACGGTGCAATTCTCGCTGGAGAGCCCGGAGGGGGAGAGCGTGTTCTCGCCCGAGTTTTTGCGGGAGGCGGACCGGTTCGCCGACTGGCTGCGGACGCAGGAGAAGGTGGTGTTCGTGGGCTCGATCACCGACGTGCTGAAGCGGCTGAACCGGACGCTGGGGGGCGACGACCCCAACGCCTATCGCATTGCCGACAGCCAGGAGGCCAACGCGCAGGCGATGATGCTGTACGAGCTGTCGCTGCCGCCCGGGCAGGACATGAACCAGATGCTCGATATCGGGCGGACGAAGACCCGGCTGATCGCGGTGCTGGAAGATGCCAGCGGGCAGGACATTCACCGGTTCGCGCTGAAGGCCGAGGGGTGGATGGAGGCCAATACGCCCGAGATCGCGACCAAGGCCGTGAGTGTCGGCGTGGCCTTTGCCGAGCTGTCGCGGCGCAACAACACGGCGATGATCTGGGGGATGCTGACCGTGCTGGTGCTGGTGTCGGGGATCCTGATGCTGACGCTGCGCGACCTGAAGCTCGGGGCGCTGAGCCTTGTGCCCAACGTCCTGCCGGCGCTTCTGGGGTTCGGGTTCTGGGGGTGGCTGAACGGCGACGTGAACCTTGGCTCGACCGTGGTGACGACGATGACCTTCGGGATCGTGGTCGATGATACGGTGCATGTCCTGATGCACTATCAGCGGGCGTTGCGCACCGGATTGGGGCGTGAGGATGCTCTGAGGGACACATTCCGGAAGGTTGGTACCGCCCTGATGGTCACATCGATTGCCATAATGAGCGGATTTGTCATAATGACACAATCGGGATTTGCGATTAACAAGCATATCGGCAGCCTGAGCGCCGTCGTCGTCGCGCTTGCGCTGGTGACGGACTTGGTGCTTTTGCCGGCGGTATTGAAAAAGGCCAGGTCATGAAGGTCTTGCACTGCATTCTGGTAAGTCTCTTCGCGGCGGTCGTGGCGACCGGCGCCATGGCCGAGACTGCCGCGCAGAAGGGCACGCGCATCGCGCAGATGGCCGACCGGGCGGATGACGGGTTCGGCGACCTGGTTGTCGATGGCGAGATGATCCTCAAGACGTCGCGGGGCCAGCAGAGCAAGCGACGCTTCACCACCAAGACGCGGGAAGGGCGGGGCGGTTCGGCGCAGATGACCATTCTGGAGTTCGAATGGCCCGGCGATATCCGCGATACCTCGTTGCTGACGCATAGTTACGCCGGGCGGGCGGATGACCAGTGGCTTTACCTGCCGTCGGTCGGCCGGGTGAAGAAGGTGACCGGGGCCGGGCGCAGCGGATCGTTCGTGGGCAGCGAGTTCTCGTATGAGGACATGGTCGACCAGGAGGCGGGCAATTACAGCCATACCTGGGTTTCCGATGGCGGGTGCCCCACGGGACAGGGGACGTGCCACGTGCTTTCGCGGGTGCCGAAGCACCGCTCGGGCTATTCCCGGCAGGTGGCGTGGATCGACACCAGCGCCTATCGTTACCAGGCGGTGCAGTTCTATGACCGTCGCGGGCAGCTTTTGAAGACACTGACATTTGGGGGGTACCGGCAATACCAGGGCCGGTACTGGCGCCCGTCGCGGATGGTGATGGTCAACCACCTGACGGGCAAGAGCACGGTGCTCAACTGGTCCAACTATCGTTTCAACGTGGGGTTATCGGAAAGGGAGTTCAGTCGGCATGCGCTGACGCAATGATACGGGGACGTGAAAGAGAACGGAGGGACAACAATGTTCAAATCACTCAAATTACTGGGTTTGGTTGCATGTGTTGCGGGCGTTGGTATGCCCGGTCAGGCCGAGGAGCTTTCTTTCAGCGGGGAACTGAGCCTCACGGCGCGGTATTACGAGGATGACGGGCTTTTCTTCGGGCAGCCATCGTCGGGGACGTCGTATATTCCCGAGGGCCGGTTCGGGTTTCGCACCGATCTCGGCTTTGCCGAGGCGGAGTTCGAGGTTTACGGGCGGGCCGACAGCCGGACGGGCAGCGAGCTTGTCGACATCCAGAAGGCCTATCTGCTGACCGGCGGCGACCGGTGGAGCGTTCTGGTAGGCAGCGATATCGTGTTCTGGGGGGTGGCGGAGTCGTACAACCCCGTCAACATCATCAACCAGAACGACAATTTCGGCCGGTTCGACGAGACCCGCAAGTTGGGTCAGCCGATGGTGAACGTGAACTTCGAGAGCGGTGCGCTTGGGACGTTCAGTTTCTACGGGCTGTTCGGCTTCCGCGAGCCGGACCTGGGCACGACCTCGTCGCGGCCGCGGTTCATCGTGGTGCCGGATGACGATGTGGCCATTTTCGAGAAGTCCTCGGACAAGATCGATTTCGCGTTCCGCAACACCAACACGGTGGGTATCGGGAACGGGTCGCTGGATTACGCGGTTTCGTATTTCAACGGGACTGACCGGACGCCGGTCTTCCTGCCGGGTTGTGCCAATCGCCGGTTCCCGGTCAGCGTGCCGACCTGTAACGCGGTCAACCGGAGCATCCTTGCCAGCTATGCGGGGCTGCGGCCCGGGTCGCAATTGCCGCTGGCGGGCCAGGTCTTTCTGAACGCGCCGTTGCCGACGCAGCTGTTCCTGCTATCGGGCGCGAGCGTGGGCGCGGTGCCCTATTACCAGGAGATCGAGCAGGTCGGTGTCGAGCTGGCCTATGCCACCGGCAACTGGGTCTGGAAGTTCGAGGGGGCGCAGCGCTTTGCCCAGAACGAGGATTACTTCCTGGGGGTTGCGGGGGTGGAATACCGGTTCAACCAGGCCTTCGGCACGCCCGGCGCGCTGACGCTGGCGGCGGAATACACCTATGACGACCGGTCGAACCTGCAGCCGTTCACGGTGTTCGACGACGATGTCTTTGTCAGTGCGCGCTACGATTTCAACAACCGGCTGATGTCGTCGATCACGCTGTCGGGTCTGTTTGACATGGGCAACGGGGGGGATGTCTACATGCTGGATATCTCGTCGCGCCTGACCGACAGCACGCAGATCAGTTTTTCGGCCACGCAGGTTGATTTTGGTGGCTTTTTCGACCCGCTCTCACTGCTGACGCGGGACGATTATTACGAGTTGAAACTCACCTACTTCTTCTGAGGCCCGATGCCGGGACGTTCGGGCGGGCCAGGGCCTGCGAAGGATGGACCGGGGGCTGAAATTGACGTAGGGTAACCTGATACCTTTCTCTTGGCACGGACCGTGGGGATGCGGCCGAACTTGGAGGATACATTGTGAAAAGAGCATTTCGCGGCGCGCCTGGCCGTTCCGGGTTGTTCCTTTTTCTGGCGTTCGCTGCTTGGACCGGCAACGCATTATATGCGCTGGGGGCGCCCGGCGGGTGGCTGAAGGAGTATTCGCCGGCGCTGGTCGCGACGGCGATGATCGCCTTCGTCATCCTGCACGGACGACGGCGCTACGGGGGCGAGGCGCTGTGGCGGTTCACGCTGATCGTGTTCGTCATCGCCTGGGTCTTCGAGACGGTCAGCGTTCTGACGGGCTTTCCCTTCGGGCGGTACCACTACACCGAGGTGATGGCGCCCTTCCTGTGGCATGTGCCGGTCTTCGTGCTGCCGGCCTATTTCCTGATGGCGTACCTGTCGTGGTCGCTGGCGACGCTGTTGCTTGGCCGGCGGGGCGCGCGGCCGGACCGGGTGGGGCTGTTCGCGGTGCCGCTGCTGGCGGCGGGGGCGATGGTGACGTGGGACCTGTCGATGGATATCCTGCGCTCGACGGTCGAGCAGCGCTGGGTCTGGATCGACGGGGGGCCGCATTTCGGCGTGCCGGTCAGCAATTACCTTGGCTGGTTCGGGGTGACATGGCTGATGTTCCAGAGCTTCGCGGTGTACCTGCGGCGCCGGACGCCGGAGGGATGGCCTGCCGAGCCCGAAGGGCGGGCGTTCTGGCTGTCGGTGCCGCTGGCCTATGCGGCTTTTGCCGGGGAGTATCTGCTGAACCCGTTCACCGGCACGGCGGTGGGGCTTGTGGCGCAGGTGAACGGCGGCGATGTGGCGGTTGATGCGCTGTTCAGCGGGGCGGCGACGGTGTGCCTGCTGACGATGGTGCCGCTGGCGCTGGGCGGGATCTGGGCCGCGTGCCGCCCGCGGGGCGTGCCGGTCGAGCGGCCGGTGTCGCCGGGCCGGCGGCAGGCGTCATGACGGCAGAGCGCTGCGGGGCCGAGGCGATCCTTGGTCGGATCGAGGCGGACATGCAGCGCTTTCTTGACATGGAAGACGACCGGAATGGCCGGGTGCATTCGCTGTTTGCCGGGCTTTATGTGCAAACGACGCGGCACTGGCTTGCGGAGTTGGCGGAGAGCGAGGCGCCGGAGTTTGCCCATGCGGTGATCCCGCGGTTTTACGCGCTTTACGAGGAGGGGGTGCTGCGGCATCTCGAGACGCCCGTGCGGCAGGTGCCGAGGCAATGGCGGATGTATCACCGGCTGGCGCGGCGGCTGACGATGCGGTCGCCGATCTCGGCGCATCTTGCGCTGATCTCGCTGGGGGCAAGGGCGCATATCCGGCACGATCTGGGGATCGCGATTGCGCAGGTTCTGAGGGAGGTCGAGGCGGGGCGCCTGACGATCCCGGTGATCGACCGGGAACAGTTTGTCGGGTCGCTTTCGGCGCGGGCCTTTCTCAAGGCGGCGCTTGATTATGTCGACTGGCACCGGCAGAGGCAATCGGGCTGGCGGTGGGCTGTGCTGGGAGGTTACGGGCGGGGGCTGATCGTGCTGCGGCGCATCTGGGTGCCGGTGATGGAAGGCTGGCGGCGGCGCGCCTATGACGACGGTGAGGCGCTTGTGGCGGAGACGCCGGAGGCGCGGGCCCGGGTGGAGACGTTCAGGCCTGCGGAGCCTTGACGCCGAAGCCCTTGCGGAAGGTTTCGGCATGGGCCGGGAAGGCCGAGGCGAGGTACATGGCGGCCAGGCGCATGGGCTGTTTGTAATCGACCGGGGCGCTTGAGAGGTACATGGCGAGCCAGAGCCCGTCTGTCATCGCGTCGATGCCGGCGGCGATGTCGTCGGCCCCGGTGACGGGGCGGCCTTCGGCCTGAAGCAGGGCGGCGCAGGCGTTGCACATCGCGTGGGCCCGTTCCTGTTCGTAGGACTTGGAAATCTCGCCATAGAGCGGGCGGGCCTTGGATTCGCCCCAGAAGGCGTGCCAGATGATCAGGGTTTCCTCGTTGCACGATTCCGGTGTGAAGTCGGATTTGACGAGGGCGGTGATCTGGTCTGCGGGGTCGGAGCCGGCATCGGCGACGGCCTTTTGCCAGCCCTCCTGGTACACGTCGTATTGATGGCGGAGGGCGGCGCCGAGCAGGGATTGCTTGTTCTGAAAGTAGAACACCGCGACCCCCTGCGAGAGACCGGCCTCGTTCGAGACGCTGGCCAGCGTGGTGCCCGACAGGCCGTTCTTGACGATCGAGCGGAAGGTGGCGTCGATGATCTGCCCGCGCCGCTTGTCGGCGTTTTCCTTGCGTTCCTTGCGCGGGCGGGTTGCGCCCTCCTGAGCTGCCATGGCCTCTCTCCTTCACGGATGGCCTTAGTATTGCGCGGTCGGGGCGGGACAGCAACCCGGGGAAGGGCGGATCGGACAAAAAATTTGATTGAGCGCTCAAAATAATTAGGGTAGAGTGCGGACAAGCAGAAAATGCGGCGCAGGCCGCTAGAAATGGACTCCTATGACCGACCAGACCATCAACGCAGATCCCGGCCACAACGCGGCCATCCCCGCAGAGGCCGTTCAGGAATGGGATAACGAGCATTTCGTTCACCCTTGGGAATCGATCGGCACCGCCGACGCCGACCGGACCATCGCCGCGCGGGCGGAGGGCATCTACCTGTATGACCCGGATGGGAAGAAATACATCGACGGGCCGGGCGGCATGTGGTGCGTTCAGATCGGCTATGGCCGGCGCGAGATGGCGGATGCAATCGCCGAGCAGACGATGCGCCTGCCTTATACCTCGCCCTGGGCCTTTGCGGCGGAGCCGTCGGCACTGCTGGCCAAGCGGATTGCCGAGATGGCGCCGGGCGACCTGAACAGCGTGTTCTTTACCACCGGAGGGTCGTCGGCCGTCGACAGCGCGATCCGGTTCGTTCAGTTCTACAACAACATGAAGGGCCGCCCCGAGAAGAAGATCGTCATCGGGCGCGAGAAGGGCTATCACGGGTCGACCTACCTGGCGGCCTCGGTCACCGGGAAGGAGCGCACCAAGTCGCGGCTCGATTTCGAGGACCGGCTGGTACGCCTGATTGGCAACGTGAACCCCTATGTGCGCCCCGAGGGCATGAGCGTCGAAGACTGGTGCGATGCCAAGGTGAACGAGCTGGAGCAGGCCATTCTGGACGCCGGCCCCGAGAACGTGGGCGCCTTCATTGCCGAGCCGGTGCTGGCCTCGGGCGGGGTGATCGTGCCGCCGCCGGGCTATCACAAGCGGACGCTGGAGGTTTGCCGGAAGTATGACGTGCTTTACATCTCGGACGAGGTGGTCACGGGCTTCGGGCGATTGGGCCACTGGTTCGCCAGCGAGGATGTGTTCGGCATCACGCCCGACATCATCACCTGTGCGAAGGGCCTGACCTCGGGCTACCTGCCGATGGGCGCGATGATCCTGTCAGACCGGCTGTGGAACGATATCTCGGCGGATGACCGCGAGCATATCATGTTCTCGAACGGGTATACCTATTCGGGCCACCCGGTCTGTGCCGCCGCGGCGCTGAAGAATATCGAGATTTTCGAGCGCGAGGGCATTCTCGAGCATGTGCGCGAGATCACCCCGCATTTCCAGGAGCGGCTGAACGCGCTGGGCCGGCACGAGATCATCGGCGACACGCGCGGCGTGGGGCTGATCGGCTGTGTCGAGGGCGTCGCCGCCCCGGGCACGCCCGAGTCGAAGCGGCTGGCGATCGACACCGAGTTCGGGGCCCGCGTCGATGAGAAATGCGAGGACATGGGTCTGATCGTGCGCCCGCTGATCAACCAGTGCGTCTTCTCGCCGCCGCTGATCATCACGCTGGACGAGGTCGACCAGATGTTCGACATTCTCGAAACGGCGGTTCAGCAGGTGCAGGACGAAATGCTCTGACCCGCGCCGCGTGCGCGGACACCCCACCACACATACCCTGAAAAGGAGGTCGCCCGATGGAGGACAATGCCGTTCTGGAAGAGGGCTTCAACGGTCTCACGCGCGCGCAGGCATCGCTGCCTGCGTCGTGGTACCTGGATCCTGCGCATTTCGAGCGCGAAGTGCGGGAGATATGGGGGCGAAACTGGGTCTACCTCTGTCGGGCCGAGACGCTGGACGGGCCGCGCGCCTTCCGCACCTTCGAGGTGGCGGGGCAGCCCATCCTGCTGCTTCGCGACCAGGAGGGGGAACTGCAAGGGTTCTTCAACACCTGCCGGCATCGCGGCTCGATCCTTTGCCCGCAGGCGGAGGGGACGCTGAAGAAGGCGATGATCACCTGCCCCTATCACCAGTGGGTCTATGATCTGACCGGGCGGCTGCGGGCGACCGGCCCGATGCGGAAGGTGGCCGGGTTCGACCGGGCCGAGCATCCGCTGCACCGGGTGCGGGTGGAAGAATGGGGCGGGTTCGTCTTCGTCAATCTCGACCCCGATGCGCCGTCCTTCGACGAGCTTTACGGGGCCGAGACCGCCTATGTCGCCAACTGGCCGCTGGAGGACCTGCGGGTGGGGCATGTCTATTCCAAGACGCTGCACTGCAACTGGAAGGTCTTCTGGGAGAATTACAACGAGTGCCTGCACTGTCCCAACATCCACCCCGAGCTGTGCGAGCTGGTGCCGATCTATGGCCGGGCGATCATGGCGCGGCGGGATGATCCGGAGTGGGCAGAGCATGCCGAGGACCTGGCGCCGCACCACTCGGGCGGGCTGCGCGCGGGGGCCGAGACGTGGTCGATGGATGGTGAGGCACAGGGACGCCTGCCGGGGCTGACCGATGCGGATGTGGAGGTCGGGATGCGTTACGTGACGGTGACGCCCTCGGTCTTCATCGCGCATCACGCCGACTATGTGCGGCTGGTGAAGATCACGCCGAAGACGGCCGAGACGATGGAGCTGACGGCGGAGTGGCTGTTCCACCCCGACACGCTGGCGCGGCCGGATTTCGACGCCGACAAGATCACCCAGTTCGGTATCCTCGTGATGGAGCAGGATGGCGCGGCGAGCGAGCTGAACCAGAAGGGCATGCGCTCCAGCGCCTTTCACAATGGCGTTCTGATGCAGGAGGAATACGAGGTGTTCCTGTTCCAGCAATGGGTGCGCGAGCAGCTGGGCGAGGCGCCGAAGAGCGAGGGCGCGGCGAGCCGGGCCAGCCGCAGGGCGCCGCTTGCAGAATAGGCTGATGGGGCCGGGCGGTCGGCACCGCCCGGTCTGCATGTAGGCAAAGAAAAAGCGCGGCGGGCCATATCGGCCGCCGCGCTTTGCTTTTGGGCTTTGGGGTGGCTCAGTCTCGCTCGGCCAGCATCTCGGCATTGACCTCGGCCATGGTGCCGGGGGCGGGCGGTTCGTCGAGCGTGAGCACGGGGAACAGGTTCCGCAGCTGGTCGTGATAGGTTTTCACGCCGTATTCGAGATCCGACAGGATGATCCCGTCATAGGCCGAGGAGAGCGCCGCCTCGCAGGACCAGATGGTGAGCATCTGGTCTTCCTCGGCGGTGATCCGGTCAATCCGGCCCGAGAGGTAGCGCGCCAGCCGCATCTCGCGGCTTTCGTCCTTGTACTTGTAGGACGCGCCGCGCAGGCGGCTCTTGCCGGTGCCGTCGGGGAATTCCTGGTAGAAGATCATCGAGTCCGGGTAGATGCCGATCACGGTGTTGGGGAAGATCCCGTAATAGAGCCATGCCGTGCGGTGGCTTTCCGGCAGCCAGTCGGCCTCGGGCAGGGTGGATTTGTAGGCGCGGACCGACCAGAGCGAGCCCGGCCCCTCGTTGAAGGGGGCATAGGAGCGGGCGGCGCCGCCCTCGAACGGCTCGTCGAAATAGCCCTTGCCGTAGAGGTCCTGCAGGGCGGGGTGGGCCATGGGGACGTGATAGCCCTCGTTGTCGACGTCGCGGATGGCTTTCCAGTTCACCTCGGTTTCGTCGGCCCAGACCAGCGTTTCCGCCGGGATCATGTTGGCGAGGTCGTAGGGTTCGACCTCCTTGTCGAAGCGGCCGAGGATATCGGCCACGGAGGGCTGATCGCTTTCCTTGAACCGGACGAAGATGAAGCCCTGCCAGATTTCCATGTCGAGCGGCTTCAGCCCCCATTTCACGGGGTCGAGCGGCGGGAAGCTTTTCGGCTGTGCCGCGCCGCGCAGGGTGCCGTCGAGATTGTAGACCCAGCCGTGATAGGGGCAGACGAGCGCCGATTTGCAGGTGCCCTTGTCGTCGGCCACCACGCGGCTGCCGCGGTGGCGGCAGAGGTTGTGGAAGGCGCGCACGACGTTGTCGCGCCCGCGCACGATGAGGGCGCGTTCCTCGCCCACATCGAAGGTCATGTAGTTGCCGGGCTCGGGCACGTCGGAAACGTGACAGGCCAGCTGCCAGTGCTTGCGGAAAAGCTCTTCCTTTTCCAGTTCAAGCAGTTCGTCCGAGAAATAGGCCCAGCCGGGTAGACCCGAACGGTCCCAGTTCTTGGGAGGGGATTGATCTTGTGATGTGTTCTGCATGTCTAAATTATAATGAGCGCTCAAACTAATTTTCAAGCAGAATCTTTGTCAAACGCCTTCATGGCAGGGCTTTGTGTCATTCCGGCCGCGGCGCGCGGGAGGCGCGGAAGAGGTGTTGGGCGAGTTTGTGGGCGTCTTCGCCGGCGCCCTGGCGAAGCAGGACGTAGTAGCCGTAGGCGGTGTCGACGGTTTCCGGCACGGGGCGGACGAGTGCGCCGCTGGTCAGGGCGTCTTCGACCAGGTTGCCCCAGCCCAGCGCCACGCCGATGCCGGCCTTGGCCGCGTCGAGAAGCGCCGTGTAGGAATTGGTGCGGATCAGGATGCGCGCCGCTGTCGGGTCGAGCCCGGTTTCGGTCAGCCAGATGCCCCAGTTCATCCAGTTCCAGTGGACGTAATCGAGGTCGATCAGCTCGGCGGTGAGAAGGTCCTGCGGCGTGGCGATGGGGTGCTGGCGCAGGTAGTCGGGCGAGCAGACCGGAAAGACGAGGTCGCTGAAGAGCCGGCGCGCCACGAAGCCCGGCCATTGCCCGTCGCCATGCAGCACGGCCACGTCGGCGCCCAGCACCTCCTGCTCGCTGTCGCTGACGTTGAGGTCGATGGCGAAGGGCGATTCGGGGGTGAGGAAGGCGGCGATGCGGGGCAGCAGCCAGTGCTGGCCGATGGAGGTGTCGCAGGCGAGTTTGAGGAAACGCCGGGTGTCGCGCTGGCGCAGGCTGTGGGTGGCCGAGGTGAGGTGCTGAAGCGCCACCTTGACGCCGTTGAGGAGTTCGCGGCCTTCCGGGGTGAGCTCTATGGCCCGGTGGCGGCGTTCGAAGAGGTTGATTTCCAACAGCTCTTCCAGCTTGCGCACGCGCTGGCTGACGGCCGACTGGGTGACCGAAAGTTCTTCGGCCGCGCGGGTGAAACTGCCCAGCCGGGCGGAGGCCTCGAACGGGAGGAGCAGGTCGAGCGGGGGGAGATTGCGGCGTAGCATTAGCAGGGCTTGTTCAAGAGCGGTAGAAATCAGCGTTTGTCAGGATCCATGATTATTCTGTCTAATGTCACTAGACAAGGAAGCAGGAGCCACCGATGAACCTACCCCTTCTCAACCTGATGCCCGGCGACGCGCCGTTTCGCGCCGATCCGGCGGAATCCTACACCCTTCCGGCGCGTTTTTATCATGACCCCGAAATCTGGGCGCATGAGAAAGAGGCGATCTTCTACAAGACGTGGAACTATGCCGGCCATGTGAGCCAGGTTGCCGAGCCCGGCCAGTTCCTGACGGTGCGCATTCACGAGCAGAACATCTTCGTGGCGCGCACCCGCACGGGCGAGTTGCGGGCGTTCTACAACGTCTGTCCGCACCGGGGGCACGAGCTGCTGTCGGGGACGGGGAAGAAGAACATCATCACCTGCCCGTATCACGCCTGGGCGTTCGATTTCGACGGCACGCTCAAGTCGGCGCGGAACACGGAAGAGGTGAAGGGCTTCAAGCGCGAGGAGTTCTCTCTGCGGCCGGTGCAGGTCGAGGTGTTCTGCGGGCTCGTTCTGGTCAACCTCGACCCCGGGGCGACGCCTTTCGCCGAGCAGATGGGCGACCTCGAAAAGGAAATCCGGCATTTCGTGCCTTCGGTCGACGACCTGCAATTCGCGCAGCGCGACAGCTATGACGTGAAAGCCAACTGGAAGGTGATGATCGACAACTTCCTCGAATGCTATCACTGCCACCCGGCGCACAAGGATTTCGTCGACCTGGTGGACATGGACAGTTATCGCACAGTGACCTGCGGGCTGTATTCCAGCCAGTGCGCGGGCAAGCCCCGCTCGGTCAATTCCCGCGCGTTCAGCTTCACGCCGGGCGATGTCGATTTCGGCTATGCCGGCTGGTATGTCTGGCCCAACTTCACCATCTGGGCCTATCCGGGCGAAGCGAACCTGTCGGTGTTGCAGATGAACCCCACCGCCCCCGACCAATGCGTCGAGTACCAGGATTGGTTCGTGAAGGATGGCGAGGTGACCCAGCAGCTGCGCGACGCGATCAACTACCAGATCGACGTGCTGCAGCCCGAGGATATCGGCCTGTGCGAGAGCGTGCAGAAGGGGCTGAAATCTTCCGGGTATAACCAGGGCCGGTTCGTGGTGGATTCCGGCAAGACCGAGCTGAGCGAGCATGCTGTGCACCATTTCCAGAAACTGGTGGCCGACGCGCTTGGTGCCAATCTTGATCCGGATGCGGACCAATGATGACTTCGAGCGACGGGAAAACCCGTGACCTGATCACCTCGCGCCCCGGTGCGGGGTGGGATTTCAACATGCGCCGGCATGTCTATCATGACATCGAGGCGAAGCACGGGCCGCATTACACGGTCTATAACCGCCGGTTCATGTGCGTCTGCATGGACGACCTGCCGACCGACGAAGGGTATTGGCTGCTGCGGACGAAGGCGGCTTGCCTGCATACCGGCGAATGGCCGATCGAGTTTGTCGGGCCGGATGCCGAGAAGCTGATGGATTACCTTTTCATCAACAACATCGCGAAGGTGAAACCGGGGCGGTGTGGCTATGGCATCGCCTGTTTTGACGATGGCGGGCTGATCGTGGACGGGGTGTTCGTAAGGCTGGCCGAGGACCGGTTCTGGTACGTGCAGGCGGATGGCGATTTCGTCAACTGGGCCCGGGCGCATGCCAAGGGGATGGATGTGAAGATCATCGACCCCCAGGTGAATGTCAGCCAGATCCAGGGGCCCGCCGCGATGGAGATTCTCGAGGCGGCGGCGAAGGATGGCCTGCCCGACCGCTTCGGCTATTTCGGCAGCGCCTGGGTGGATTTCGGCGGGCAGACCGTTCTTATCACCCGCACCGGCTATACCAACGAGCTGGGCTGGGAGTTCTACACCGAGCCGCATCACGACCCGGCCGAGCTTTGGGCGCATCTGGAGCGGGCGGGCGCGCCGCATGGGCTGCGCATGTTCGGGCTGGATTCGATGAATATCCGGCGGATCGAGGCGGGTATCCTCAACGCCGGGTCGGATTTCGACGAAACAACCACGCCTTTCGACGTGGGCTTGGGCCGGTTCGCCGACATGGACAAGGCCGATTTCATCGGCAAGGCGGCGTTGGAGAAAGCCGACAAGGCTCAGCGCCTGCACGGGATCCTGTGCCCCGAGGGCGAGCCGCGCGTGAACGGCCGGGTCGAATGGAACGGCCGAGTGGCCGGGCGGGTCACCGCGGGCGTGACCTCGCCCTATCTCGGGCACGGGATCGGCTATGCGCTGATGGACACGGCCGAGGCCGGGCCGGGCACCGAGCTGTTGGTCGAGGGCAATGACGGCAAGATGTATGCCGCGACGCTGGCCGAGACGCCGCTTTACGACAAGGCCTGCGAGATCCCGCGCGGGAAGCTGGTGGATATCCCCGAGCGGGCGGCGTAAAGCTTGGGACGGGGCGGTATGGAACCGCCCCGGACGACGGGGTGACAGGAGGCCGGCAAGGATGGACCGCGCGGCAACCGGATCGGACAGGATCGCAGTGCTCGCGGGGCTTTTCGCGGGGCTCTGCTGGGGCGTCTACTGGCTTCCGCTACGCATTGTCGAACAGGGCGGGGTCGAGGCCGCATGGGCCATGGCGCTGTTCACGGGTGTGCCCGCGATCCTGAGCCTGCCGGCGATCTGGTTTCTTCGGCTTGATTATGCCCGGGGCGGGCGGGCGCTGTTGGGGGGTATCCTGGGCGGTGTGGCCTTTGCCCTTTACGCGGCCTCGCTGCTTTATACCGAGGTCGTCCGCGCGATCCTTCTTTTTTACCTGATGCCGATCTGGGGCTTCCTGTTGGGCTGGGTGTTCCTGGGGGACCGGATGACGTGGTCGCGCTGGCTGGCGATCGGGCTTGGCATCGTGGGCATGACCGTGATCTTCGCGCAGGATACCGGCATACCGTGGCCGCGCAATGCGGGCGACTGGTGCGGGCTGGTCTCGGGCATGTTCTGGGCGTTGGGGTGCACCCTGATCCTGACCGGCGGGGGGCGCGTGCGGGCCGCCACGCACACGGTCAACTTTTTCGTGGTCGCGGCGATCGTATCGCTCGTTGTTGCGCTGATGGGCACCGCCCAGGGCCGGGTCGTGCCGCCCGAGGCGGGCGACATCGGCAAGGTGTTGATCTGGTTCCTGCCGATCACGATCCTGCTGATCCTGCCAAGCGGGTTTGCCACGATCTTCGCGCCGACCCGGCTCAACCCCGGGGTGGTGGGGTTCCTGTTCATGACCGAGGTTGTCGTGGCCGCGGTGTCGGCGGCGATCTGGTCGGGTGAGCGGTTCGGCATCCGCGAGATGATCGGTTTGCCGCTGATCATGTCGGCGGGCTTGATCGAACCGGTGCTGATGACATGGCGCGGCCGCCGCGCGCAAGTGGAGGGTACGGCATGAGCCGCGATTACATGAGTGAGGCGGCGCGCGCCTTTCTGGAACAGCCGGTGCCGGACGACCTGGGGCCGCTGGGGCCGGACACCGTTGGGGCGTATCGGAAGATGGCGAAGGACGAGTTCCTGCCGAGGTCAGAGCGGGCCGTGGCGGGGTATGGCGTGACGGTGGCGGAGGTCGAGATCGGCGGTGTGCCCTGTCTAGATATCCTGCCGCCCGGGGGCGAGCCCATCGGCACGGTGCTTTACTGCTACGGCGGTGGCTACGTGACGGGGAGCGCGCGGGAAGACCTGATCGTCAGCGCCGGGCTGTGCCGTCATTCCGGGGCGCGGGTGGTGGCGGTGGATTACCGTTTGGCGCCCGAACATCCCTATCCGGCGGCCATCGAGGATGGGGCGGCGGTCTATGATGTACTCTGCCGTGAGGCGGGGGCGTTCGGCATCGCCGGAGAATCCGCGGGCGGCAACATGGCGCTGGCGCTGATGCAGCGGGCAAGCGCCGAGGGTCTTTTCCTGCCGGTGGCGGCGGTGCTTTTGTCGCCGTGGTGCGACCTGGCCCATGGCGGGGACAGCGTGCAGGCCAATGACGGGCGCGACCCGACGCTCGACCTGGCCTTCGTCGAGGCCGCCGCGAAGATGTATGCGGGAGAGACGCGGCGCGAGGCGCCGGGCGTGTCACCCATTGGCGGGGGCTTCGGGCCGGAGTTTCCGCCGACGCTTGTCACCACCGGCACGCGCGACCTGTTGATGAGCCCGAGCATCGAGGTGACCCGACGGATGCGGGCGGCCGGGGTATCGGTCGATCTGGATGTGTATGACGGGCTTTGGCACGTCTTCGAGTTCTACGACGAGTTACCCGAGGCCGCGGAATCGCTAAGCCGGTGCGGCGCGCACCTGGCGCGACACATGAGCGGGGGCTGAGGACATGCCCGGCATCTCACCAATGCGCGCCGGCATTGACCGAGATGTCCTCCATCGTCAGGGCCGGCGCGGCATCGGAGCACAGGAAGGCCACAAGCGCGGCGATTTCCTCGGGCTGGACGAGGCGGTTCTGGGGGTTGGCCTTTGCCAGTGCCGTGATCTCGTCGTCGACGCTGTGGCCGTGTTCCTTCGCCATGATCGCGGCGCTGCTGCGCAGCATTTCGGTTTCCACCCAGGTCGGGCTGACCGAGACGCAGCTGACCCCGTGCGGCGCGCCTTCCAGCGCGACGGCGCGGGTGAGGCCCAGCAGCCCGGCCTTGGAGGCGCAATAGGCCGGGTGGTCGGCCACGGCGGATTTCGCGGCGGTCGAGGCGATGTTGACGATGCGGCCCCAGCCGCGTTCGATCATGCCCGGCAGGGTGGCGCGCGTGGTCAGGAACGGGCCGGTGAGGTTGGTGTCGATCACGTCGGTCCAGGCTTTCAGGTCATGGCCGGTGACGGTGTGGTGAATGGTGATGCCGGCGGCGTTGACGAGGATGTCGATGGGGCCGCATGTGGTTTCGACGGCGTTGCAGAAGGTCTCGACAGAGGTCTCGTCGCAGACGTCGAGCTTTGCGACGAACGTATCCGGCCCGACTTCTTTCGCCGCCATCTCGTGCATGGCCGGGTCGTCGCCGCGCCGCGCGCCGATGGCCACCCTGTGCCCGTCGGCGTTCAGTTTCTTCGCGATCGACAGCCCGATCCCGGCCAGCCCGCCGGTGACGACGGCCACTCTTTGAGGTGCTTCAGCCATTCTTTGACTCCTTGTTCATTTCGCCCGCGATCCATGCGTCGGGATCGCCCACGCGCCGGCCGCCTGCGAGGTATTCGTCGATGATTTCGATCATGCGGTCTTGCCCGAAGGACTCGAAATGGCCGGCGTGGACGCGGGTCACGGGCAATTCCCGCAACCGGGCGTGCGACTCTTTCAGAACCTCGGCCTCCGAATGGTAGAGATCGTCGATCAGCGCACCGTCATAGACGACGTCGCCGCTGAAGAGCAGGCCGGTCGCGGCCTCGTAAAGCGCGATCGAGCCGGGGGAGTGGCCGGGCAGGTGGAAGACCTTGAAGGCCCGGTCGCCCAGGTCGACCACGTCGCCTTCGTCGAGCAGGCGGGTCAGGGGGGCGGGCTTCACCTCGAACTGATCGTGGCTGAAGCCTTCCCAGGGCAGGGCGGTGAAGGTCTCGGCGCGGACATAGCCGGTGTCGGCCACGGTGTTGGCGGCGTCGGGGTGCGCGATGATCTCGGCCTCGGTGTGGTGGCCGCAACGGTCGTGGAACTGGTGCAGACCGGCGGAATGGTCAAAATGGCTGTGGGTCATGATCGCCGTGATCGGGCGGTCGCCGAGGCGGGCGACCTCTTCGACCAGCGGGCGCAGGCCCATGCCGGTGTCGATGATCAGGTCGCGGTCGCGGCCCTGCACGTGCCAGATGTTGCAGCGCAGCCAGTCCGCGACGTGGATTTCGTGAATGCGCGAGACACCCTCGCCAAGCGTTTCGACGCCATACCAGTCTTTCGCTACGCGCAGCGCCATCGGATTGATCCTTTCCGCGGGAATGGTTTGCCGGGCGAACCTAGCGCGGGGCCGTGGGCTTCGCCACCACTTAGGTCGGGCCTCCCGTGCGGCGGGTCCGCGAATCATGTGTCCGGGCCGGTGCGGCGAAAGGAAGCGGGCTTCCCGATAGGCGGGAAAATCCCCGCTGAACAACACTTTAAGCTGAAAAATTCACGGTCGGTCCGCACGGTATCGCACGGCCCTGGCCATGTAACGCAAGGGGATCGCGGCAATCAGCCCAATCAGCGGGCGCTGACCCGCGTGGCCCGGCCGCCCCCCTGAATTTCCACGATTTTTGGGATGAATACTTGCGGGATGTGTGGTTCCATACGCCCATGAGCGAAAGCCAGAACAACAAAAAACTGCTTCAGACCACTAGGGAGATCAAGACATGAAGATGAAGTCACTGTTCTTTGCCGCCGGTATCGCGCTTGCCGGGGCCGGCAGCGCCTATGCCGACTCGAGCGATCCGATCAAGATTCCGATCAACGAATGGACGGGTCAGCACATCTCGGCCCATATCCTCGGGTCGCTGTTCGAAAAGGCCGGCTATTCGGTCGAATACGTCACCGCCGGGGCCGTGCCGCAATACGCGGCCATCTCGCAGGGTGACCTGCATGTTCAGCCCGAAGTCTGGACGAACAACGTGGGCGACATCTATCCCAAGGCCGTCGAGTCGGGCGATATCGTCGTCGTGGGCCAGCTTGGCCTGACGCCGCAGGAGGGCTGGATCTACCCGCCCTACATGGAAGAGCAGTGCCCGGGCCTGCCGAGCTACGAGGCGCTTTATGACTGCGCGCAGGCCTTCGCCTCGCCCGACACGTTTCCCAAGGGACGGCTGATCACCTACCCGGCTGACTGGGGCACGCGGTCGAAGGACGTGGTCGGCCAGATCGACATTCCGTTCGAGCCGGTCGCCGGCGGCAGCGAAGGCGCCATGATCGCCGAGATCAAGTCGGCCGTCGCGGCGGAGAAGCCGATGCTGATGATGTTCTGGCAGCCGCACTGGCTTTTTGCCGAGAACGAGTTCAACTGGGTCGAGTGGGACGAGGCCGACGGCGAATGCGTCGAGGAATCGGGGCAGAGCAAAGGCAATGCCTGCGGCTTCCAGCAGGCCAGCATCGACAAGGTCGCGAACAAGGATTTCGCCAGTACCTGGCCGGGCGCCGCGGCGCTGTTCGAAGCGTTCTCGATCGACAACGATACCCAGAACACGCTGATGAACGAAATCGACCAGAAGGGCCGCGAGCTTGAAGACGTGATCGCGGAATGGGTCGACGCCAACGAAGAAACCTGGGCCCCCTGGGTCGAGGCGGCGGAAGCGGCCAAGAACTGATTGGTATCGTCGGAACCGGCCCTGCCACTGGCGGGGCCTGACAGAATGGCCCGGCCTTTGGGCCGGGCCATGTTCTTTTGAAAGCGGACCGGAACAAGCCGCGCGGGGAGATTACGGGCAATGGGCGACGAGAAAAACGATGTGAAGCTGTCGTGCAGGCATCTGTGGAAAGTCTACAGGGGCTCATCGGCGCCCTACTTCAAGTCGGAGGTCGGCAAGACGGGTGTGCGCGAGTTGTCGGAGCGGATGCGCGACGATGGGGCGATCCCGGCGGCGGCCGACGTGAATTTCGACGTCCACGTGGGCGAGATCTTCGTCATCATGGGGCTTTCCGGCTCTGGCAAGTCGACCGTCGTGCGGTGCCTGTCGCGGCTGATCGAGGCCACCCATGGCGAGGTGGTTCTGGATGGCGAGGACCTGCTGAAGAAGTCCGACAAGGACCTGATCGATATCCGCCGGCACAAGATGGGCATGGTGTTCCAGAATTTTGGTCTGATGCCGCACTTGAGCGTGTTCGACAACATCGCGTTTCCGCTGTCTTTGCAGGGCCTTCCGCGCAAGGAACAGATCGAAAAGGCCCAGCGGGTGATCGAGCTTGTGGGGCTGGAAGGGCGCGAGACCGCGTTCCCGAGGCAGCTTTCGGGCGGTCAGCAACAGCGGGTGGGCATTGCCCGGTCGCTGGCGATCGAGCCGGAAATCTGGTTCCTCGACGAGCCGTTCTCGGCGCTCGACCCGCTGATCCGGCGGCAGATGCAGGACGAGTTCCTGCGCATCCAGCGCTCGCTTCAGAAGTCCATCGTGTTCATCACCCACGATTTCCTCGAGGCGCTGCGCATCGCCGACCGGATGATGATCATGCGCGACGGCATGGTGGTGCAGATGGGTACCCCGGCCGAGTTGATCGTGAACCCGGCGGATGATTACGTGGCGGAGTTCACCGAGGAAGTGCCGATGGTGCGCGTGCTCAAGGCCGAGAACGTCATCGACCGCGAGGCCTCCCCGCAGGACAGCATGCCGCAGCAAGACAGCGATTGCAGTGTCGAGCAGCTTCTGCCGCTGCTGGCCTCGCACAAGGAGGGCATCCGCATCATGCGCGATGGTTCGGTCCTTGGCGTGGTGACCTCCTCCAGCGTGATCGCGGCGCTGGCGCATCAGGATACGAACCGAGGGGCGGAGGTGCCGGCGTGAGCAAGCTTCAGAGCCCCTTTACCCTAGCGTGGTGCGCGCTGATTGCGCTGACGCTGGTGTTTCTCGCGGTGCAGGGTTCGGCCGGCTGGCTGGTGGCCTATCCCGAGGACTGGGTCGTGCCGATCACGCCGCTTCTCAACAGCTTCATGGACTGGTGCGTCGACATGTTCGGGCCGTTCTTCCGGGCGTTTTCCGCCGCGCTTGACGTGCCGATGACGGCGGTGCGCGAGTTTCTGAACTGGTTGCCGTGGTCGGTGACGCTGACGCTGGTGACCTTTGCGGCCTTTGCCGTGTCGGGCTGGCAGCTGGCGGTCTTTTCGTTCTTGTCGGTGCTTTACATGGTGGTGATCGGCTATTGGCACGAGTCGATGAACTCGCTGGCGCTGGTGGCGATTTCGGTGCCGCTGGCGGTGTTCGTGGGCTTCGCGCTGGGGACCTTGGCGTTCTATTCCGAACGGGCGGAACGGATGATCCGGCCGACGATGGATTTGCTGCAGACGGTGCCGGCCTTTGCCTATCTGTTGCCGATCCTTCTGCTTTTCGGGTTCGGCCCGGTGGTGGGCCTGATCGCGAGTGTGCTTTACGCGTTCCCGCCAACGGTACGGAACACCATGCTGGGCCTGCGGCGCGTGCCGCAGGAGGTGATCGAGGCGGGGCTGATGTCGGGCGCGACGGGGCCGCAGCTTTTCTGGCGGGTCCGGGTGCCGAGCGCGATGCGGCAGATCCTGCTGGGGGTGAACCAGACGACGATGGCGGCGTTCTCGATGGTGATCATCGCATCGATCATCGGCGGAACGGCCGATATCGGGTGGGAGGTGCTGTCGACTATGCGCAAGGCGCAGTTCGGCGAAAGCCTTCTGGCGGGGATCGTGATCGCGTTGATGGCGATGGTGATGGACCGGATCACGGCGGCCGCCGCCACCGCCGAGCCGAAGGAACCGGTGCTCGACGAGAGTTTCGTGTCGCGGCACCGGGTGTGGATCATCGCGGCGGCGCTGGGTGTTGGCGTCGCGCTGCTTGCGCAGATGCTGCCGTTCCTGAACGAGTATCCGCGGTCATGGGAGATCTTCCCGGCCCGGTACCTCAACGATGCGGTCACCTATATCGTGGTCGAGTACGCCGACCTGATTTCGATGATCAAGACCGCGGCGTTCTTCTTCGTCATGCTGCCGGTGAAGATCGGGCTGACGGAAACCATCTCGCCCTACACCTGGGGGTTCGAGTTCACCACCACGCTGAAACTTGCCTATGTGGCCGCCGCGGTGGCGCTGGTTCTGTGGTCGGCCTGGCGGCAGGGGATCGGCGCGGCGCTGTTCGTGGCGTTTTGCGCGACGTTGCTGTACTTCGGGCTGACACGCCTGCCCTGGCTCACGCTGCTGGCGATGGCGACGTTGCTGAGCTGGCAACTGGCCGGGCCGAAACTGGCGTTGGGTACGGTCATCGGGCTGGGCTTCATCATCGTTTCGGGCGTCTGGCCGCAGGCGTTGCTGTCGATCTACCTTTGCGGGCTGGCGGTTCTGCTGTCCTTCGCGATCGGGGCGACGCTGGGGATTCTGGCGTCGGAGTTCGACGGGCTCTCTGCCGCGCTGCGCCCGTTCAACGACACGCTTCAGACCATGCCGCTTTTCGTGTTGCTGATCCCGTTCCTGATGATCTTCAAGATCGGCGAGTTCACGGCGCTTCTGGCGATCATGGCCTATGCCATCGTGCCGGCGATCCGCTATGCCGAGCACGGGCTGCGCAGCATTCCCGCGCATGTGATCGAGGCGGCGACGGCGATCGGGTGTACGCGGTCGCAGTTATTGTGGCGGGTCAAGCTGCCGCTGGCGCTACCGGTGATGATGCTGGGTCTGAACCAGACGATCATGTTCGGGATTGCCATGCTGGTGATTGCCGCGCTGGTGGGCACGAACGGGCTGGGCCAGCGGGTGTATATCGGGCTGGGCGACGGTGATTTCGGTGTCGGCATCGTGGCCGGGCTAGGCATGGCGATCATCGCCATGATCGCCGACCGGATGACGCAGGCGTGGAGCCAGAAACGCCAGAAGGAACTGGGGCTGTCGTCCGAGTAGGCAGGTGATGCGGTGCTGACATCCGAGGAATATCGCAGGCAGGATGCGACCGGGCTGGCCGCGCTTGTGCGGTCGGGCGAGGTGAGCGGGGCCGAGCTGCTCGATGTCGCGCTGGCCGAGATCGACCGGCTTGACCCGTCGCTCAACGCCGTGGTGGCACGGAACGATGCGGCGGCGCGGGAGGCGGCGGAGACCGTCGACAAGGCGGCGCCTTTCGCCGGGGTGCCATTTCTGGCCAAGGACATCAATGTCGACGTGGCCGGGTTTCGGACGACCCATGCGTGCCGCTTCTTCGCCGAGGCGCCGGTGGCGACCGAAGACAGCGCGCTGGTGCGGCGCTGGCGGGCGGCGGGGCTGGTCATTCCCGGGCGGACGAACACGCCGGAATTTGCCACGGATTACGTCTGCGAGCCCGAGCTGTTCGGGCCGACGCGCAACCCGTGGGATTTGACGCGCACACCGGGCGGGTCGAGCGGCGGGGCGGCGGCCGCAGTTGCCGCAGGGATGGTGCCGATGGCGCATGCGAGCGATTCCGGCGGGTCGATCCGGGTGCCGGCGGCCTGTTGCGGGCTGTTCGGGTTCAAGCCGTCGGGCGGGGTGATTGCCAGCGGGTCGCCGATGGGGCCGCTGGTGGGCGGGATCAATGTCGATCACGTGGTATCGCGGTCGGTGCGGGATTCCGCGGGGATGCTTGCCGCGACCGCAGCCCCGGAAGCGGGGCAGCCGGTGCCGTGGCGGGCGGTGCCGGATGACCTGGTGGCGTCGCTGTCACAGGCGCCGGAGGGATTGCGCGTTGGCGTGGTGGTGAGCTCGCCGGCGGGGCATGCGCCGGACCAGGCGACGCATGAGGCTGTCGCCAAGACCCGCGCGTTGCTGGAAGAGCTTGGGCACAAGACGGACGAGTTTCACTGGCCCGACGATGTCGATCCGTTCGATTGTTCGCTGCCTTTCTGGGCGAGTGAGATAGCGGCCGTGGTCGACGCCCGCGCCGCGGCCATTGGCCGCCCGGCCACGGAGGACGAGCTTGGGCCGCTGATCCATTGGTCGGTCGACCAGGCAAGGCGGCTTTCGTCGGTCGACATGGTGCAGGCGCGGATGCGGATGACCGCGATCCGCCGGAAGATCGCGTCGGCGATGGACGATCTGGATGTGCTGTTGTTGCCGGCGCTGACCGAGCCACCCTTGCCGACGGGCCTTCTGAGCGAGCTGATCGAGAGGGATGCCGATGGCTGGGCCGAGCGCTCGTTCCGGTTTGCGCCCTACACGGAGATTTTCAACGTCACCGGCCAGCCCGCCATGTCGATGCCGCTTTACCAGTTTCCCACCGGCTTGCCGCTGGCAGTTCAGATGGTGGGCCATGTCGGCCAAGACGCGGTGATGCTGCGGCTGGCCCGGCAGCTTGAAGAGGCGGCACCGTGGAGTGACCGTCGTCCGCCCGAATTTCCATGACCCTCAGCAAAGGACCCACCGAATGACCGTTGCGCCGATCGAAGACGACCTGCTTGCCCCACAGGACTGGAGCTTTCCGGTGCCGATTGCCTATGGCCCGGGCCGGCTGGCCGAGATGGGCGAGCGCTGTGCGGCGATGGGGCTGAAAAACCCGCTGATCGTGACCGACCGGGGGAGCCGTGACCTGCCCTTCATCGGGCAGTTGCAGGAGGTTCTTGCAGGTGCCGGGCTTGGCTCGGCCGTGTTCTCGGATGTTTCGCCGAACCCGCGCGACGACGAGATCGGTGCAGGCCGGGCAATGTTTCGCGAGGGCGGGCATGACGCGGTGATCGCCATCGGCGGGGGCAGCGCGATGGATGGCGGCAAGTCGGTCTGCCTGACGGCGGCGAACGAGATTGACCTGTGGGATTTCGATTTCGACAAGACGCCGCCGGACATGCGCGGCCAGCCCGCGTTTCCGACGCTTATCTGCATTCCGACGACTGCCGGGACCGGGGCCGAGACGGAAAGCACCGGGATGGTGACCCATGTGGGGCGCGGCATGAAGCTGTGCGTCTGGCATCCGGAGTTGAAGCCGAGCCTGGCGCTGCTCGATCCTGCGCTGACGGTCGGCTTGCCGCGCAACCTGACGGCGTGGACCGGGGCGGACGCACTGACCCATGCGATCGAGGCCTATTCGGTGCCGGGCTTCAACCCGCTATGCGACGGGCTGGCCCTGCAGGCGCTGACGCTGATTGCCCGGTGGCTTCCAGTGGCGGTGGAAGAGCCCGAGAACCTTGAGGCGCGCGGCGGGATGCTGGCGGGGTCGTGCCTTGCCGGGATTGCGTTCCTGAAGGGGCTGGGCATGGTGCACGCCATCTCGCACATGGTGGGGGCGGAGTATGACACCCAGCACGGGTTGACCAATGCGGTCGTGTTGCCGCAGGTGGTGCGGTTCAACCTGCCCGTTCTCGGCGACAAGCCCGCGCGGATGGCCGAGGCGATGGGGCTTGGGGCGTTGTCTGGCGAAGAGTTCGCTAGCCATGTCGAGGGAATTCTCGACGGGCTGGGCATTCCCCGGTCGCTGAAAGAGATCGGCGTGCCCGACGATTGCGCGGCGCGGATTGCCGGGAAGGCCATCCAGGACGTGGCGGCGACCACCAACCCGCGGCAGGCCACGGAGGCGGAGATCCAAGCGCTGATCGAGGCCGCCCTGACACAGGCGCGGCCCGGTTAACCGAGGTCGAAAAAGCTTTCGTCGGTGCCGCCGGATGTCGCCAGGTCGAGCGAAATTTCCTGCGAGCGCTGACGGGTTTTCCATTCCGGATCGACGGGAAGGGGCGCGTCGTCGATGACCATCGGGTCGCGGCCGCGGATGAGGTCTGCCGCCCGTTCCGCCAGCATCAGCGTCGGCGCGTTGAGATCGCCGGCCGTGGCCTGCGGCATGATCGAGCTGTCGACCACGCGCAGGGCTTCGAGACCGTGAACCCGGCAGTCTGGGTCGACCACGGCCAGCGGATCGGTGCCCATCCGGCAGGTGCCGCAGGGGTGGTAGGCGCTTTCGACCTTTTCCTTGATGAAGGCGTCGAGCGCGTCGTCGGATTGGGCGTCGGGGCCGGGGGCCAGTTCTTCGTCGCGGTAGGGGGCGAAGGCGGCTTGCGCGAAGACCTCGCGCGTGAAGCGGATGGCGGCGCGCATCTCTGTCCAGTCGTCGGGGTGGCTCATGTAGTTGAAGCGCACCTTGGGCGGGCCGTCGGGGTTTGCCGGGTCGAGCCGGACCCAGCCGCGGCTTTTCGAGCGTTTCGGGCCGACATGCACCTGGTAGCCGTGGCCTTCGGCCAGCGTGTTGCCGTCGTAGGAGATCGCGATGGGCAGGAAGTGCATTTGCAGGTCGGGATAGCTGATGCCCGCGCGGCTGCGGATATGGGCGCCGGCCTCAAAATGGTTCGAGGCGCCGAGGCCGCCACGGGTGAGCAGCCATTCCAGACCGATCTTGGCCTTGGAGAGAGGCGACTGGGCGCTGAAGAGGGTGATGGGCTGGGTGCAGGCCTGTTGAACGTAGACCTCGAGATGGTCCATCAGGTTTTCGCCAACGCCGGGGAGGGTGTGTTTCGGCGTGATCCCGGCCTCTTTCAGCTCTTCGGGGTTGCCGATGCCGGAGCGCTTGAGCAGCGCGGGCGACATGATGGAGCCGGAGGAGACGATCACCTCTCGCCCGGCCGTGGCGGTCTTGAGCTGGCCGTTATGGCGATACTCGATGCCGGTTGCGCGTGTGCCGTCGAAGAGGATGCGCGTGGCCTGTGCGTAGGTCACCACGCGGACGTTCCCGCGGGCCATGGCAGGGCGGAGATAGGCGCGGGCGGCGGAGCAGCGGACGCCGTTGTCGACGTTCATCTCCATCGGGCCGAACCCTTCGTGCTGGCGGTCGTTCATATTGGCACTGCGGGCGTATCCCGCCTGTACGCCCGCCTCGACGAAAGCGGTGAAGAGCGGGTTCGCCTCCGAGCCGCGGGTGACGTGGATCGGCCCGTCGCGCCCGCGCAGGTCGCCGGGGTCGGAGGCATTCTCGAGCCGCTGGAAGTATGGCAGGACGCTGCGCCAGCCCCAACCGGTTGCGCCGCGGGCCGCCCAGAGTTCGTAATCCATCGGGTTGCCGCGGACCCAGCACATGCCGTTGATCGAGGAAGAGCCGCCCAGCCCCTTGCCGCGGGGCAGGTTCACCCGCCGACCGTCGAGATGCGGTTCGGGCTCGGTGCTGAGGCCCCAGTTGAACCGCTTGGTGTTCATCGGCATCGTGAGCGCGGCGGGCATCCGCACGATCAGCGACCGGTCGTCACCCCCGGCTTCGAGGACGAGGATGCGCGTGCCGGGGTCTTCGCCGAGGCGGTTGGCCAGAACGCACCCGGCGGAACCGGCGCCGACGATGATGTAGTCGTAGTCGCTCATGCGGTGTCCTGCCGGCCGGTCATGACGAAATACTTGATGACCGTCTCGGGCTGGTGCCACGTGCCGGTGAAGCCCTGCGGCAGCAGAAATGCCTGACCCGGCCCGAACTTGTCACGCGAGCCATCGGGATAGATCAGCTCGATATGCCCGGCGATCAGGTACATGAACTCGTCGAATTCGTAATCGGTGATCTGGTCGGTATAGGGCTCGCATTTCCACGTGCCCGCGCGGACATGGGGAGAGGGGCGGTCGACGACGAGGTTCTCCCATTCTGTGGGCGCGGCGACATCGGGGCTGCTCATCGTCATCTGCCGTGGCCCGGCAGCGATCGCGTGGGTTTCGGCGTCGGTCAGGTCGATTGCGCGGATCATCGGCGGCCGCCTCCTTGGGTGATTGGTCCGGTCAGGGGGAGCTTAGGGGAACCGCACGGGCCTGTCATGGTCTGGCGATGGTTGCGGGAGAAAAATTATATTGAGCGCTCACTCAAACTTTTAGTACAGTCAGGGCAGGTATCACGTCTGCAAGACAAAGGAGCGCCCATGAAACCGATCCAGCCCAGCGAGCGGAAGACCGCGAACATCCGCGACGACGCGGCCTATACGCCCTACACCACCACTGGCGGGCCGGAGGCGGGCACGTCCTATATCAAGCTCAATCCGCACACCAAGCGGGATGTCGGATTCTACATCTACCGCATGGAACCGGGGTCGCGATCGACCCCGCACCGCCATGGCGGCGCAGAGGAATTCCTGATTGTCGAGGGCGAGCTGATCGACAATGACGGCACCGTCTACAAGACCGGTGACGTGGTCTGGCTGGACGGGGGAACCGAGCACACCTCGCACACCGAAACCGGTTGTATCATCGCCGTATATGCCGAGGCGTCGGAGGAAGCGCCGGGTATGGCGGGATAAAAATCCGGTCCGGCCGCATCCCGGAACCGGGGGTGCGAGGCCCCTGACATTGCACAAAAAAACAGCTCTGACGCCCGCCAAAGCACAAGTGGCGGGCGTCTTGTTTGCGGGCGTGCAGGACCGCTTTGGGCGGAAATCCGAAATAATCCTTTGCCGGAATCGATATTGGCCTGCTATGGTTGATCCGAAATCGAACCATTTTGGGTAATTGGTTCAGTTGTGGTCCAGAAATCGTCTGATTTCCTCTGCCCGGTTGGATTCGGCTTCACAATAAGCCGCGAAAAAGCAGCGGTGCCAACATGGGAGTGTCAAGATGTTTTCCAGAATCCTGTCGTCCGGGCTGACGCGCCGAACGTTCCTGAAATCCACCGCCGCGACGGCGGTCAGCGCGGGGCTTCCCGGCGCGGCGCTTGCGGCCGGTGACCCGATCAAGATCGGCTTTCTCGCGCCGCTGACCGGCGCCGTGGCGGCCTGGGGCAAACCCGGCCTCGATGGCTGTGAAATCTGGGCCGAGCGGATCAACGAGGCGGGCGGCATTCAGCTGTCGGATGGCGCGCATCCGGTCGAATTCGTGAGCTACGACAACGAATACGATCCCGCCAAGGCCCGCACCGGGGCGACCAAGCTCATTCGCGAAGACGGCGTCAGCTTCATCATGATGCTGGGCGGCGACACCTGGCCGGGGGTGCAGCCGGTGGCCGACAAGACCGGCATGCTGTTCTCGACCCTGCTGCCGTCTGACCTGTCGCCCGATACGACGACGCTGATCGCGCCGGCCGAGGTGCACCCGATCTACAACGTGACGGGCGTCGAGTGGCTGGCCGAGAACAAGCCCGACCTGAAGACCGCCGTGATGTGCGCGCAGGATGACGCGCTCGGCCTGCCCTCTGTCGCCACCTATCTCGCCGCGTTCGAGGCAGCCGGCATCGAGATGCAGGAAGAGCCGCTTCTCTTCGACCCGGCCACGACCGACTTTGCCCCCGTGGTGACCCGGCTGATCGCCAACAGCCCCGACATCGTGTGCCTCGACACCTGCTATGCCGATTACGTGCACCCGATCTGCGAACAGCTGTTCCAGCAGGGGTACGAAGGCCAGATCATCAGCTGCACGGCGGATTTCTATGACCAGATGATCTCGAAGACCTCGAAGGAATTCATGGAAGGTTTCATCTTCCAGTTCCCTGATTTCGACGATCCGGCGCTCAACTCCGACCAGGTCAATTTCGAGGATCCCAACGGGTTCTACGAGGAATATGCCAAACGCTTCCCCGGCCAGTGGGGTGCGGTCAGCTGGGAATACGCCTCGATCATGGACCTGTGGAAAGCCGCCGCCGAAAAGGCGGGCTCGGCCGACCCCGAGGCGGTGATTTCGGCCATGAAGGAAGGTGGCAAGGGCAAGCACGCCTTCGGCGACGCAAGCTGGTGGGGCACCGACCTCTTCGGGATCGACAACGCGCTCGTAGGCGACTGGCCGGTCGTTGTGATCGAGGATGGCAAGGCCGTGATCAAGGGCTTCCGGAACATCCCCGACTGGTACGACAAGCACGGCGATTTGCTGGTCAAGCACATGAAGGCCTACGGCCAGATGTGGGATCAGCGCGGCTGATCCGGCTCACGTGGCAAACGGTAGCGGTCCGGCACAAGAAGCCGGGCCGCTCTCTACCTGCACGGAAAGACATACCCTGATGATTGAATTACTGGCGCAGACCTGCCTGAACGCCGTCTATGCCGCGAGCTATATCTCGCTGGTGGCGGTGGGGCTGGTCCTGATCTTCGGTGTCATGGGCGTGATCAACTTCGCTCATGGCGAGCTGTTCATGGCCGGCGCCTACGCGGTTGTGACGTTCTATGCCGACCTCCATCTCCCGTTCCTTGTCGCGGTGGCGCTGGGGCTGGTCTTCGTGGGCTGTTTGGGCCTGCTGATGGAACGGGCCCTTTTCCGGCCGTTACGGGAAAATCCGCTGGGCGGGCTTGTCGCCTCGATCGGGTTTCTGATGATCCTGCAGGCGCTGGCCGTCCTCGGCTACGGCGTCCGGATGGAGCATATCCCGCCGGTGACGCAGGAGGTGATCGTGTTTTCCGACAAGGTCCGCCTGCCGCTCTCGCGCCTCTTCGTGATCATCGCCGCCATCGTCCTTCTGGGTGCGCTCTGGTACTTCCTTAAGCGCACGAAATTCGGCTGGGCCCTGCGCGCCTCGGCGCAAGACCCGGAGGCGGCCGAGCTTCAGGGCATCTCGATCAACCAGACCGCCCGCATCGCCATGTTCATCGGCGCAGGCCTCGCGGGCATTGCCGGGGCGCTGACCGCGCCGCTCGTGTCGGTCAACCCGCATATGGGCCACTCGGTCATCGTCACCGCCTTCATCGTCATCATCGTCGGCGGGGTCGGCAGCCTCGAAGGGGCGGTGCTGGCATCGGTCGTCTACGCGGTCGTGCACACCTTCGTCACCACCTTCTATGACGGGGTGATCGCCGATATCGTCGGGCTGTCGCTCATGCTGCTGGTGCTGATCGTCAAGCCGACCGGCCTGTTCGGGAGTGCGGATCGTGCTTAAATACCTCCTCTGGCCCATCGCCCTTGTCGCCCTCATCCTGCTCCCCCACGGGCTCAGCTTCTCGCAGCAGGAAATCCTCGTCTTCCTGACCATCAACGTGCTTCTGGTCAGCACCTATCGCCTGCTCACGCTGACCGGCGAATGGTCGCTCGGCCACGTGGTGATCATGGGCGTCGGCGCCTATGCCAGCGCGCTCTACACCAAGGAATTCGGCGTCTTCGTGCCTGTCTCGATGCTGCTGGGTGGCATCACCGCCGCCCTCATCGCCATCCTGCTCAGCTTCCCGCTCTTCCGCATGAAGGGGTTCTACTTCCTCATCGGCAGCTTCGCGGCGGGCGAGATCATCCGCCTTCTGTGGAAACGCTTCCGCGAACCCTTCGGCGGGCCAAAGGGCATCAAGGGGATCGACCCGATGCCCGACTTCTCCATCGGCATCTACGATTTCGATTTCTTCGAACCGGTCAGCTACTACTACTTCGCCGGCACCATCGTGATCTTCTGCCTCTGGATCCTTTGGCGGATCGAGAAAAGCCCCGTCGGCCTGACCTTCCACGCCGTCCACTGGCAGGACAAGCTGGCCGAGGCGTCGGGCGTGAACCTGCGCGCCTACCGCACGCTGGCCTTCGCCATCGCCTCCGGCTTTGCCGGGATCGGCGGCGCGCTCATGGCGCATTACGTCGGCACCATCAACCCCAACAGCTTCGATGTCGAGGTGATGGTCTTCGTGCTCACCTGGGCCATCGTCGGCGGCACAGGCACCTTCTACGGGCCGATCCTCGGCTGCGTGTTGCTGACCGTGCTGAACGAGATCGTGCTGCGCGAGATGGGCTTCGAGCAGCTGCGCCCGCTCATCTACGGCGCCATCCTCATCGCCTCGATCCTGTTCCTGCCCAATGGTCTTGAAAGCCTCGTGCAGAAATTCACCCGCAAGGAGGCCAAGTCATGACCGCCCTTCTCGAAGTCAAGGATCTGACCATGCGCTTCGGCGGGCTGACCGCCGTCGACCACCTCGGCTTCACGGTGAAGCACGGAGAAATCCACGGGCTGATCGGGCCGAACGGGGCGGGCAAGACCACCACGTTCAACATGATCTCGGGCTTCTACAAGCCCAGCGGCGGGCAGGTTCTGCTGCGGGGCGAGGATATATCCGGACTGAAGATGCACGAGGTCGCCCGCCGCGGCGTGGTGCGCACCTTCCAGCACTCGACGCTTTTTGCCGAGCTGACTGTGATGGAAAACGCCCTTGTCGGCACGCATATGCCCTTCCGCCCCAACATCTTCGCTGCCATCATTGGCTGGGACAAGGAAGACAGGCGGGGCGCACAGGCCCGGGCGATGGAGGCGCTGGAGTTCTTCGGTATCGACCACTTGAAAGGGGAACGCGCCGGCGACCTGTCGCATGGCCACCAGCGGGCGCTTGGGTTGGCGGTGGCCTATGCCAGCCACCCCGACGTGATGCTGTTGGATGAGCCCTTCACCGGCATGAACCCCGAAGAGACCCGCCGCATGATGGACCTCATGGAAAAGCTCAGCCACGAGGGCATCACCATCCTGATCGTCGAACATGACATGCAGGCGATCATGGGCCTCTGTGACACCATCACATGCATGAGCTTCGGCAAGTTCCTGGCCGAGGGCGGGCCCGACGAGATCCGCAACCACCCCGACGTGATCGAGGCCTATCTCGGAGGGTCGCGCAATGTTGCTTGAACTGAAGGGCGTGTCGGCCGCCTATGGCAAGATCACCGCCATCCGAGACATCTCGATGACCGTGGACAAGGGCCAGATCGTCACCATCATCGGCGGGAACGGGGCGGGCAAGACCACCACCCTGCGCGCCATGTCGGGGATGCTGCCGGTGACGGCGGGCGAGATCACCTTCGAGGGCAAGCGCATCGATGGGCTGCCGGCCAGCAAGGTCGTCGCCCACGGGATCGCCCATGTGCCGGAAGGCCGACGCATCTTCCCCGACATGACGGTCGAGGAGAACCTGCGCACGGGCGCCTTCCTGCGGAAGGACACGGCCGGGATCGAGTTCGACCTGTCCACGGTCTACCGGAAATTCCCCCGTCTGCAGGAACGGCGCGGGCAGCGGGCGCAGACCCTGTCGGGCGGCGAACAGCAGATGCTGGCCATCGGCCGGGCGCTGATGTCGAAGCCGCGGCTTTTGTTGATGGACGAGCCGTCGATGGGCCTTGCCCCCGTCATCGTCGACGAGATCGCCGAGATCATCCGCGAGATCAACCAGCAGCAGGGGCTGGCCGTCGTGCTGGTCGAGCAGAACGCCGAACTGGCGCTTGAGCTGGCCGATCACGCCTATGTCCTCGAAACCGGAAATTGCAACCTGAATGGACCGGCAAGTGAGCTACATGAGAACGACCATGTCCGTGCGGCATATCTGGGGATTTGAGCGCGGCGATACCGAAATGCGCCTGGCACGCGAGGCCGGATGGCGGCGCTCCGAGTTGGTTTGGGAACGGGTGATGGAGGCCGGCAACCGGGCGTGGGACGAAGGGCGCGTGATGCGGGCGCGCTGGCTGTTCGGGCTGGGCGACCGGATCGCGACGATGAGTTTCGACGAGGGCGATCCGCGGCGGGCCACGGCACCGGCGGCCCTGGCGCGTGTTCATATGCAGCGGGGCAGAGCGGCCAAGGCAAAGGCGCAGATCAGGCGGGCGATTGATGAATGGGCCGGGGTCGGGGCGTTTATCGACGGGGTCGAGATCCGGCCACGGGCGCGAAGCTCGCTGTTTCACCTTCGGATGGAGGTGCGCCACCGGGAGACCTTCCACGACAACCTGCGCACGCGTTGCCGGAAATTCGCCGAGGAGACGCGCGAAACGATGGAAGGCATCGCCGGGGAGGGCCCGCCGGCCGGTCATCGGCACTTCGGGCGTTGGCGCGGGGAAAAGCCCAACATTTTCGACGATACGCGTCGTGTGCTGTCGGCTTGCCTGTTGATGCCGGACGCGCCGAAAGGCTGAGCTTCATCGGGTCCTGTTCCGTTCGCGGCACCGCCATGCTGCGGCGCAGATATGAGAAATCGGCTTTCTGGGGTAATATCGATTCTCGGGGGATGTCCGATGAATTGGTATGTTGCGCATATTGCTGGCGCCATATTCCTGTATTCCATCTGCGCACCGTTTCATTTGGAGGCGCAGGAGAGGCCCTGTCTCGACGGCAGCGGTGCCGAGGGGGTGGCGGCCTGTGATGCTCGGTTGGCCGACCCCTCCAACCTGACCCCGTCGGAGGTTGCTGCCTATCGCCGGGCCCGGGCGGGGCACAGGCTGGATGTGTCGGATCACGCGGGGGCTCTCGCCGATCTGGATGCGTTGAGCCAGTTCGATGCCGCGTCGACGTTGCACCATTACCGCAGGGCGCTGGCGCTGAAGGCGCTTGATCGACCGGAAGACGCCATGGAGGCGGTCGGCCGGGCGCTCGATCTCGATCCGCAGCACGTGGACAGCCTTCTTTTGCGGGCAGAGCTTGCGGTTGCGGGGGGTGAGGCGGAAACCGCGCTGGCCGATGCGGGGCTGGCCATCACGCTGCAACCGGACAATGCCGCGGCGAATACCCTCATGGCGGATGCCCTGCGCCAGATCGGCGCCACTGACGCCGCCGATCGCAGCCGGGAGCAGGCGGAGACCGTCGCGCGGGACGATAGCGGGAGCGAGGCGGGTGATGTGGGGTTGTCGGATGTGGCCGAGGACAAGGCGACCGAGCCCGACAAGCCGGCGGAGCCTGCCTCTGCCGCGCTATCTGCGGGTGACGAGGCCCGGCCGGCTGCCACCGCACAGGCGACGAACGACCTGGAACTGGTGTTCTGGAACGACGTGAAGAACAGCACGTCGCCCGAGGAGTTGGAGGCCTTTGTCGCGGCGTTCCCTGAGTCGGTGTTCGTCACGCTGGCCACGTTGCGGATCGAGCGGCTGAAAGGTCAGACCTCGGTGGCGGTTGCCAAGCCGCCCGAGGCGCAGCCGGTGGTGACGCCGCCGCCCGAGCTTCCGCCGACCCGCGCCCTGCGGTTCCAGCTCCGCAAGGACGACGGCAGCGGGGCCGCGGTATGGAAGGCGATGGAGTTGCCGACGGGCGGGTTCGTCTTTGCCGGGATTACGACCGATGAGGCCGAAAACAGGGATCTGGCATGGGTCGCCCGGTATGATGCGGATGGCAAGCGTCTGTGGCAGGTGTCGGAGCCATCCGACCACGAGTTCACCGGCTTTACCGATCTTGTCCTGTTGGGGAGCGGCAACCTTATGCTGTCCGAGGTGAAGACCGACAACGGAGACGAGCCGCCGCTCATGCGGGCGCGCGTTTTCGACATGGACGGCAACCCTGTATCGGACCACGAGATCGAGGCCGGCACGCAGGGCTGGCCCTATGCCGGCCTGGCCCCGCTGGAGGATGGCGGCGCCGCGCTGGTCAGCGAGACCCGCGAGAGCGAGAAGGTGAGTGCCACCTTCCTGATGCGGTTCGATGCCGAGGGCGCGCCGGTTTGGCGGCATGAACTCGAGGCCGAGTTTTCCATGGCGGCGATCCGGGTCGTGGGGTCGGGCGGGCATATTTTCGTGCTGGGGCGCATGTGGGACCCCGAAAGGGACAAGGATCTTTTCAAGGAGTCGACGGTCTGGCTTCGGAAATACACGCTGGATGGCGAGATGGTCTGGCACCGCGATCTCAATACCGGTCAAGACCTTTATCCCGGCGATCTCGAGGCCCTGCCGGATGGCGACGTGCTGGCCATCTACACGCGCGACGAGAAGAATTATGCCGTCCGGGTCGATGCCGATGGCACCAAGGCGCCAAGGGTTTCGGCCGGTATCGGGCAGAAGCAGTACGCCTACAACCTCGAGGTGTTCGAGGATGGCGGATATGCCGTGGCGGGCTCGGCCGGGATCAAGGACGACTACGACAATTCGGTGGCCTGGATCACCTGGTACGACGCGGCCGGCAAGGAAGTGAGCCGCCGGGTGTTCGGCGACAAGCAGGAGGAGCATGTCTCGGCTCTCGGGTCGACGCATGACGGCGGTTTGCTTGTCGTCGGCCAGGACAGGGCATGGTCCGAGGCGATGCAGCCCTCGTGGGTCGAGGTGGTGCCGCGCCTGCGCCGGATCAACGCGGCCCTGCTCAAACCGGAAAGCAGCGGGGTGATGCAGAAATGCGTGCGCCGCGCGGCCGGTGATGGGGATACCCAGAACCCGTATGATGCGAAGGGGGCTGCCTGGGAGGATTTTGATGCCGAGGCCGCAAAGGCAGCCTGTACGCTGGCCGCCGGCCTCTACCCCGAAAACGCGGCGGTTCAGTTCCACTATGGCCGGACGATGCACAAGCTCGAGGCGTTCGGTGAAGCGGCCAAGGCCTATGCGGTGGCGTCCGACCTTGGCTATGTGCGCGCGAACCTTGGTCTTGCCGTGATCCATTCGGAAGGTCCGTTGCACCTGCGCGACGAGATCAAGGCGGTGCGGTTCCTGCAGAGGGGCTTTGCGGCCGGAGATGCCGAGGCCGCCTTTCTGCTTGGAGAACGGTACCAGGCCGGCAAGGGAGTTCTGAAGAGTGACAAGAAGGCGGCCGAGGCCTTTCGCGTGGCCGCCGATGGCGGCATGGCCGAGGCGCAATTCCGGCTGGCCATGGCCCTGCGCAATGGCAAGGGGGTCACCTACGACACCAAGGCGGCGCGGACCTATTTCACCAAGGCAAGCGATCAGGGGCATGTCGAGGCCAAGGTCGAACTGGCGCGCATGTACCTGTACGGGATCGGCGGTTCGGCAAACCGTTTCGTCGCCCGGAAGCTTTACATCGATGCCGCCGAGGCGGGGCATGCCTATGCGGCCGAACGGCTTGCCCAGGCCTATCGCTGGGGCGACGATCTTGCGGGGGTGAACCAGTCGAAGGCGGCCGAGTATTACCACAAGGCGGTCGATAACGGCAGTTCCCGGGCGCTGGCGGACCTGGGCTATTTCTACATGTACGGCGTGGCGGTGCCGGAGAACAAGGCCAAGGCGATCAGCTATTACCGCCGGGGCGTGGCCAAGGGGGACGGGCTGGCGGAGTACTATCTCGGGTCGGCCTATCGCTATGGCAAGGGGCTTCCCAAGAACGAGGCCGAGGCGATGCGCCTGTTCAACCTGGCCGTGGCGGACGGCCAGGCCGAGGCGATGGTCGAACTCGGGTACATGTACCGTTCAGGGATCGGCACCGCCAAGGATGAAAAGAAGGCCTTTACCTATTTCAACCGCGCCGCGAACCGGAAAAGCCGCAGGGGGCTTCGGGAATCCGGCTGGATGCTGTGTTTCGGTGAGGGCACCACGAAAAGCCTGAAGGTCGGGCTCGATCGCCTGAAGGAGGTGGCGAAGAAAGAGGATGGCCTCACGGAAGTTTACCTGGGCTATATCTACGAAACCGTCGCCTCGGTGCGCGACCCTAACGCTGCGGCGCGACATTACTACAAGGGATTGCGGCTGGGCGAGCCGTGGCCCGTGTCCCGCAACGCGCAGGCCTGGAACGCCGCGACGGCGCGGGAGTTGCAGCAGCGGCTCAAGAATGGTGGCCATTACGACGGGCCGATCGACGGGGCCATCGGGCCGGCGTCCGTCAAGGCGATGAAGGCGCTGTGCCGGTGCGGATAGGCCGGCATATCGCCGGGCTGGCGCACTGCCTTGCCTGTCTCGCGCTGCTGACGATCCTTGCCGCGCCCGCCGGGGCGCAGGGCTATGACATCTTCGCGCCGCCGCCGCCGCAGGCGGCGTCGGATTATGAAGCGGCGCTTCGCTCGGCCGGGGTGCTGACGCAGGGCCAGACGGCCGGTGACCTGTCGGCGGATCAGCAGGCGGCGCTGGGCGCGCTTCGGCTGGCGCAGGAAAAGCCGTCGATGGGGTCGGCGATTGCGCTGCTGTCGCATTTCCCGACATTCACCGACAAGAAGAACGACCTGTTCCGCCGGACCTTGGCGCAGGAGGCGCGAAACGCCTTCCTGATGGCTGATGCCGCCAAGTACGAACTGGTTTTGCGGACCAACAAGAGAATTCATTCCGAGGCCGCATCTTCCGGCGGGATCGCGGTGTCGTTGCGGGTGGGCTCGACCGGGTTGCGGTTCGCGCAGTGGCAGCAATGGGTCGCCGCGGGCCGGCCGATGGACGGCGAGTGGACATTCCGCGACCCGTTCGACGATGGCAGGACGACCACGTTCACCGGTATGCCGGTCGATCAGACCTACATCGATGCCAAGCTGCTCAATGCCGATGACGACGTGACGAACTGGGCCAGCGAGGCGGCAAGGAAGGCCGACCCGCTGGCCAATGAACGGCTGAACGGCAAGGCCGCCGCGACGATCTTTGCCGAGATCACGGCGGACGAATTGGGAAGGCTCGACCCGGACGAGCGCAAGGCCGTGCGCGGCGGGGCAGGGTCGGTCGCGCCCGACGTGATGATGGTGGAGTTCCTGTCGCCGACGCAGGCCTACAACATCATGGGCGAAGAGGCGAAGCGCAATGCCAAGGGGTGGGAAGCACCCATCGACCTGACCAGGCTGCATTTCCTTGGCGCGTGGGTGCATGCCGATCCGGAGAAGTACAACGGGCTTTATGCCGAGGAGCAGCTTCATGCGTGGGGCATGAAGAAAGGATATGTCACCGAGAACGTGTCCGAGCCCCTGGCCGACGGCTCGACCAAGACTTACCGGGAAAGCGCGACCGAGGGCGTGCTGAAGGATATCACCGGCGCGGATGTCTTTCCCAAGGGGGTGAAGGACCCGTTTGGTTGGATGGCCACGAATTACCGGCAGATCTTCGTAACCCATGACGGCGATCTCGACAGTCTCGCCAAGTATTCCGAGCGGATGATCGACTGGTGGTCGTCGGTCAACCTGTCGCCGGAAGAGCTGCGGAACCTTGCGGCGAACAGCCCCGGGATCCGGCCGATTTCGGCGGCGGAGTTCGACACGCTTGAGGCGTTGGCCCGCGATATCCGAAATGCGGAGAGCGCGGATGCGAAGATGGAGGCCATCGAGGCGGCGGGCGGCAAGGACCAGGCGATTGCCAAGCTGAAAGACCTCAACCAGGCGATGATGATCACCGGTCAGCGCAAGCATCTCGAGCAACTGGCCGAGAGCGCGACGAAGATCCTGCAGCAGGATAGCGCCGCGCGCACGTTGAAGGCGCGGCTTGAGGCTCCGCTGGATTTTGCAGGGATCCTTGCGGAGGCGGGGCGGCGGCGGGGGGCGAATGCGGGCGAGGATGACCCCTATGTCGCCTTCGAGACCTCGATCAACGCTTATGCCAACGGCTATGCCAACCTGCCCGCCGATGTCGCTCAGAACATGGCCGCCGATATCGCGGCCTTCGTCGAGAGCGATTTCCTGAAGCCGCAGGGCGAGGGGCAGGTCAGTGCAGAGCTGCGCCTGCAATTGCTGCCGGTTCTGGAACGCGGGGCCGAGCGGGCCCGGGCCGTGGGAACGGATATCCGCGAGGATGCCGATGGGCTGGCCCGGTTTGCCACGCTGGCCAACAGCGATCTGGGCGAGCGGATCAGCAAGCATCTGGTCGATCTTGGGGAGCCCGACCTGCATGGCTATCTCAACAAGATCCTTCAGGGCGAGGTGACACGGCGGAAATACTGGCTGTTGCCCGAGTCGGAAGGCGGCTGGCCCAAGGTTCAGGAGGTGGACCAGATCTGGCGGCCCGCGGATATCGGCAACGATTTCAAGCGGATCATGTGGCTGGGGCAGAAGCTTGGCTGGAGCGATGCGCAGTTCGGCGAGCGGCTGGCGGCGTATTTCAACGGGCCGGAATACCGGGTGCCCACCGCGCCGCTGCCGGATGGCGAGGCGCCGCGGCAGAGCTATTCCGACAAGGCCATCGATGCCTATCTGGCCTTTTCCAGGCTGTTCGAGCGGGCGGCGTCGACGACGCATTACGTGACGATGACGGATTCCGACGGCAACACCGTCACCAAGCAGATCAACGGCACCAGTCTTCTCGACGGTACGATCAGCACCGGGCAGGTGTTGTGGATGGAAACCGTGCGGGGGGCCGAGTTCGCGACGAAGGTCTGGGGGATCAAGGGCGATGTCGAGGCCATGGCCAGTTTCGCCAGCACTCTTCATTCCTTCACGCTGGGCAGTCCCGATCAGACCGACGCCGACCGGGCGCGTGCGCTGGCGACGATGGCGTCGGATGCCTACGGGCTTTTGCCGAAGCTGGCCGAGCAGTTCCCAGACAACCGCTGGGCGCAGACGATCGACGACGCGCTGGGGTCGAATTCGCGGCTGGGCAAATTCGGCGGCACGGCGGGTGCGGCGCTGAAAGGGGCGGGCAGCGCCTTTCAGACCCCGGAGTCGCAGGAGGCGCTTTACGGTGCAGTCGTGACCGACCTGCTGGCGGTCTGGCAGCCGCATGTGGCGACGGCGATGACCCTGCATGCGATGTACAAGTGGGGCGCCACGAAATATGCGACGTCGATGGCGACGTCGGACATGGTTCAGTTGCTCGCCCGCAACGGGGAATGGGAGTTTCCGGAGGATGGCACGCCGCCGAAGCTGACGGCGTTGCACCTTGGCGAGCTGGTGATCCCCGAGAATGCCGAGGCGCGGAAAGGGCAATGCGTCTTGCGGGGGCAGTCGGCGCTGGCGCGGGACAGCAGGGCGAAGACAAAGTCTGTGGGGGTCGAGGAAGCGATCCGCATCATTCCGGCGTTTCAGGAGCAGGGTGTGCCGTTGTGCAAGCGGATCAACGGCAAGGTTTGCGAGCCTGCGGCCGAGACCACCTATGTGACGCCGCGCGAGGCCGCGCTGACGCTCTTCAAGACGTCCGGCCTTGAACAGACCGATCCGCTGCTGCTGGCCAACCGCGATGCCATCAACGCGATGACGGGGTGGGAGTATTTCGACGGGCTGCGCCGGTTCTTCTTCGACGACGGCAGCGAGTGGACGGCGGCGCGGTTGGAAAGCCACGGGATCTATCCGCCGACGCCGGAGGATGCGTCCTTCGTGCTTCGTGAGCCCATCGAGGTGCGGATGAAGCCGTCGGACTTCGCCGACCGGCCGAGAGACAGCGACAACATGTGGATCCATGCCGGTGTCTGGCGGTCGTTGCACGAAGGCGGGCGCAAGATGCTGGGTTACATGGCGAGCGATTACTGGGTGCGGCGGCAATACCTGATGGAATGCGTGCTGATGGACGAGTGGATCCGGCAGGCGGCGTTGCAGGCCCAGAAGAACGATTACGAGGGCATCGATATCGGTGATGTGGCCGGGCGGCTGGCCTCGCTCGACCGGCGGATGCGGGCGCTCGATGCGAAGGTGTGGCCGGTCTTCGCCGCGTCTTACCAGCCGTACCCGGAGGAGTTGGAGGGAGCGCCCTATCCGGACGATCAGAAGCTGGCGATCTACGATCACTATCTCGGGGCCACCGCCAACCCGCGCCGCGACCTGCGTGACCTGATCGCGTGGTTCGAGGGCGAACAGACGCCTGACAACGTGCCCGATGACATTCTCGGGCGGGCGGTTGCCCGGCAGTTGTTCACGCTCGATCCCGGCAGTGCGCCCAGTTCGGGCCGGGCCGCGTTGATGGGCGAGCAGGGCGACGAGACGGAGTTTTTGCGGAAAAGCCAGACGCTTTTGCAGACCAGGGTCGAAACCATGCTGGCGGATATCACCGATATGGTCGGCAAGTACGAGGACGGGTTCGACAAGGTACTGAAACGTGTCGCCAAGTTCGAGAAATTCGTGGCCCGGGCCGAGGGCTACAGGATCGCGCCAGTGCATGTGGCGATCATGGGCGTGGGCGGGTTCGACCCGCCCGGCGGCAGGTACGGGAAGGTCGAGGATCACCTCTTCCCGGACGGCGCGTGGACGGAAGACATGTACAGCGGCAGTGCCGAGAACGAGTTGCTGAGCTCGCTCAACGTGGGTGACCTGAGTTTTGCCTCCGACGGCTCGGTCGGGGCGGCGCTGCGGGAATGGGAGACGAGCTATAGACAGGCGCTGGACGATGCGCGTGACGGGGTGGGCGAGCGAATCGCGCCGATGCAGACGACGCTTCTGGACGACAAGCAGTGGATGATCTCGCGGATCACGCCGATCTACTCGGATGAGACGGCGCGTTTCGAGGTCATGGTCGGGATGAACACCGACGAGCTGGCCGCGGCGCATCCGCTGTTCCCGCGGATCCTTCGGCAGGCGTTTCAGGCCAACAAGGTGCAGCGCGTCGCGGCGCAGGGCCCGCGCGTGGGCGAGGTGGAGCTGGCCGCAGTGGGCAAGGAGCTGAAGGCGGACGGGCCGGAGGGGAAGGCGCCGGAGATTGCGTCGGTCGATGAGCTGAAGGCGGCAGGTGATGGCTTCATCCTGTCCGCCGGGGAGCTGATTGCCTTGACGGGTGACCTGTTCGAGATCGACGTCGCGGGAGATGGCCTGAGCGCACATTTTGTCGGCAATACCGTCGAGAGGAGCTTTGCCGCCAAACCGCGAACGGGTGAGGGGATGCCGGTGGTCACGCCCGATGATCTGACGGCGTGGATCGATAGGGTATATTGGGAGGTCGCCCGGAACCACGATTTCTCGGGCCCGGTTCAGCGGATCGGGGTTGATCCGGAGCGCGACATCGCGTTTCCGCCTGCGCTTCTGCCGGAAGAGGCGGGGGCCGCCCATGTGCCGCCGCTGATGACCTGCGATGCGTCGCGGACGGATGGCGATTACGAGGCGCGGGTGGCCGTTCTGCCCGGGGATGAGGATCATGCGCTGCACCTGCCGCTGGTCAGCCCTGGGGTGTTCTACCTGCGGGCGGTGGCGGTGAGCCGGCATGACGTGCCGCTGGCGCGCGCGGACCTGAAATTCGAGGTTGCCCCGGCCGAGTTGCGCGGGGCGCTCGAGGTCACCGGGGGGGAGATCGATACCGCGCAGGGCGAGAAGGTGGAGCTGCATGTGGGCGGGCGGCCGTGGCGGAAGCTGGTGAGCGAAACCGCGGACCTGCCGGCGCAGGCCGACCGGCATCCGATCCTGACCTTGCACGGGGCCGGGCTGTTCCGGGCACAGCTTTGCGGGACGCTCTCGCAGATCATGCTGAACACCGAGCCGGTGCCGCCGAAGCTGAACCTGCCATCCGAGGCGGCCAGAAATCTCGAGACGGCGGGTTTCTTCTTCCCGTCGCCGCATGCCGCGACGGCTGAGCTGATCGAAAGCGATACCGTTACATCGGTTGCCATGGAGCCGGGCGTGTTCGGATTGAAGGCGCCGGTCAAGATCGTGCTTCCGCGGGCCGAGGCTGTGCCGGTTTCGCTCGTCGCCAAGGATGCCTCTGGCGCCGAGGTGACGCCTGAGCAAAGCCGGGTTCATGTTGGAGATGACAGCCATGCCGGCCCGTGGCCGGTGGCGCTGGACCTCGAGGATGGTGATGCGTTGACCGGCACGGCCGAGATGACGGTTGTCGGTGGCACGGCGCGCGGCACGTCGGAGCCGGTGGCGTTCTCGGTGGCGGAGCACGTTGGCGGGCTTGAGCTTGAGGTGGAGATCCCGGCCTATGCCCGGGGCAATCTCGACGTGACCGGGCGGTTCGTGGTGCCGGAGGACATGGAAGGGTTTGGCGGCATCGCCGGCGGGCAGATCTGGTCGAACCTCTTGCCGGATAGCGGCGCCGTGCTGAGGCGGGCGGGGTTCGGTTTTGCCAATGCGGAGCCCGTGGCCTTGGCGAACGGGCTGTCGATGGAGGTGCTGCTCTATGCCGATGACGAGGTCGAGACCTATCTGACCGCGGCGATCCCGGGCAGAGCGGCCTTGCCCGAGGGCGGGCGTCTTAATCTTGGTGATCTGAGTGTCGAGGTGCTGCGGGCCAAGACGTTTCAGCTGACCGTGACGCTGAAGGACTGGACGGGGCGGACCCTGCTTGATCCGGGCGCGGCGCGGGTCACGCTTGACGGGTCGGCCTTCGAGGAGGTCAATGGACGTTTCACGATCCGGACCTCGTTTCGTGGCCGCAAGCAAGAGCGCGCGTTGCTGGTAAGCTATGCCACGCCCGATGGCGACCTGACCGAAACGGTGAAGATCGGTGCCGATATCGTCGACGATCCGCTCAACCCGACAGACCCCGACCCGATTGTCATCCGCCTGCCGTTCTACCAGCCGGGAAGTCTGAGGCTGTCGGGAACCAGCGCTTTTGGCGATGCGCGCTTTGCGGACGAGGCGCCGCGCGGGCAATTCGGCACCGGCTTTCGCGCCAAGCCGGTCATGGATGACTGGGAGGAGATCGTCGGAAGGCCGTTCCTGTTCGATCTTTCATTCCCGGTGCCGGTCGGGGCGCCGCTGATGGTGTCGGGCAAGACCCGGATCGGGATGAACAGCTTCAAGGGCTCGGTGTCTGCCGCCGCGCCGGACAGGGCGGGCGCCGGTACGGTGACGCTCGATATGGGGGTTCTGAAGTTCGAGCCGTTCCTTGACCTGATCCCGATGCCGGACCTCGTCGACATGACGGTCGACGAGGTGGAGCAGGCCTATGGCGAGACGTTCACGTTTCAGGTCAGCCGCCCGAAGGTGGCGGAACGGGACGAGGATATCGGGCGTATCTACGTTCAGGCGCCGTTGCCGGATGACAGCCCCGATCGGCCCTCGCTGGTGCCGCGCGGGATGCTGGTGTCGCTCGCGGCCTACGAGGACCCGGCGGAGGGGCTTGTCGTCTTGCCGCCGGTCACCGGCATGGACGAACCGGCGGCGCGGGCGATCCTGAAGGGGCTCGACGAGCGCATCGTCGTCACCACCGTGCCCGGCCGGCCTGCCGAAGAGGGGGAGGAGCCTGACCGGGTGCTGGAACAGAGCCCGGGGGCCGGCACGCCGATCGACCCGGCGACGCAGGGTGTGACGCTGACCGTGACGACCTTCGTGACCGCGAGCGTGGCGCCGGAAGAGAGCGAGGAGGATGAGGGCGAGGTGCCTGAGCCTGTCGAACCCGACGGCGGCGAAAACGATGGCGGCGACGAGGAGGAGACCGGTGAGCCCGGCGCCTTCGCGGTCGCGGGGGAATGGGTGGGCACGTTCAAGGTCACCCATGTGGAGCTCGATGTCTCGGTGGAGGAAGGCTCGCGCATCGCGATCACCTGTCGCGAGGCGCGGCCCTGTGCGCATCGCTGGGTCGCCATCATGGCCGAGGAGCTTGAGAAGGAGATCGAGCGGCAGGAGGCGGAAGCGGCGGCCAGGGAGGACGATAGCGGTCTGGGCTCTTTGGGCGAAGCGGTTACCGTCGGGGCGCTCGATGGTTTCGGGCTGGCGATCATCGGCGTTGCGGCGTTCGGTGGCGTTGCCGTCATCGACATGATGTTCGAGGGCATCGACTATGGCATGATCGTCCGGCAAAGCGAGGAGGGGGAGATCTCGCTGCAGCTGCCCGACGACGAGAGCGGCCTTTCCGCGTTCCTCGCATTGGCCGATGCCAGTGTCGGCGAGGATGGCGGCCTTGTCCTGAGCATGGAGGACCGTCGGATGGACCAGGCGCTGGTCACCCTGAGGGGCCGGATCTCTCCGACTTCGGCGGGGGCGAGGATGGAGGTGACGCTTTCGGCGAGGGGGACCGGGCAGGAAGGGGACGCGACCATCACCATGGTGGGCGACATGGTGCGCGGCGTGCCGGACATGACGCCGATCCTGCCCAGGCTTCAGGCCCAGTTGGTGGGCGCGCTTGAAAACCCGCCTGCGCATTACCGCGGGCTTCTGGCGCCGCTCAAGGCGAAGATCGACGAGATGACCGAGAGCTCGGACTAGGCAGGCTCACTTGAAGCTGCCGGGGATTGGAATAGTGTCGGCCCCGAGCCCGTTATTCCGACTGTTCGAAAGCCCGCTTCGATGCCCGACGTTCTTCTTGCGATTGTGTATGGCCTGTTCGCCGGGTTGATGATTCCGGCCGGCGGTTACCTGGCCAGTATCGAGCGTATCCAGCCCAACTGGCTCGAGCAGGAGTTCCGCCACAGCGTGATCGCGTTTGGCGGGGGCATCCTTGTTTCGGCGGTTGCCTTCGTGCTGGTGCCCGAGGCGCTGGACCTGCTGCCGATCTGGGCGTCGGTGCTGACGTTCTTTGGCGGGGGCGCGCTGTTCGCGCTGCTTGAATACTTGCAAAGCAAGAAGGCCTCGCAGAATGCGCAGTTTATCGCGATGCTCACCGACTTCGTGCCGGAGGCGGCGTCACTCGGGGCGATGATGGCCGCGCGGACGCCGGAAGCGGCGCTTCTGGCCTTTCTGATCGGGGCCCAGAACCTGCCCGAAGCGTTCAACGCCTGGCGTGAGTTGCGGGGCGGGCGGCATCACCGGAGGGCCCATGTGATGCGGATCTTTTTCGTGCTGGCGCTGATTGGGCCGGCGGCCGTGTTGCTGGGGTATTTCTTCCTTGCCGAGCGGCCGATCCTGACCGGCACGATCATGATGGTTGCGGCCGGGGGCATCCTGTTCCTGACATTTCAGGACATCGCCGTGAAAGCGCATCTCAAGTACAAGCAGGCGCCATCCCTGGCGGCGCTGCTGGGTTTTTCGCTCGGTATGGTCGGCCACGCGTTGGTGAGCTGACCGCGGATCGCTACCTGATCCAGACCAGTTGCAGCGGCGCGGGCCGTTTCGCGGCGAGACGGCGCCGGGCCTGTTCGAGCTTGGCTTTCGCCGTTGCCAGTTGCAGCATCGCCCGCTCGCGGCGGTCGTAGATGCCCCGGATCCGCGAGCCGGGCTGGCCGATGGCGGTATCCAGGGGGCGGCTTGCGGCGGGGAACCAGGCTTTCATTTCCTGACGGGCTACCGTCAGCGCCCTCTCGGCTTCGAGATAGCGGCGGTAGGTGACGAGCAGAACGCGGCGGCGTGTTTTCAGTTCGGTATGCATCTGTTGCCTCCGTAAGGCCAGTGGTGCGTCTCCATCATACCACGGCGCGGGCGCCACTCAAGTGGGAGAACCGGAATGTGAATGCCGGGGTCCGGCGGCCGCTTTTTCTTGCCAGCGTGCAGGGCAGGGCGCAGGATGGGTGCAGATGAGCGGGCGTTGACGGAGGAGGGGCGGATGATCTTCCGAGCCTTGGGAGTTTTGGGCGTGGTCTGTGGTGTCGCCACGGCATCGGTCGCGGCGGATATTGAAACCGACATGACCGAGCCGATGCGCGAGATGGGCTGCACTGTTCGGCTGACGGGGGAGATTGCCGAGGGTGATCTGGATCGTCTGCGATCTGTTCTGCAACAGAATTTCGGCGAAGGTATCCTGCCGGACCATCCCGATTTCCGCGAGATCGTCTTTCGCAACCTGTCGCCGGCGGTCGATTACGGCGATTTCTTCTTCACGCACCGGCTTTGTCTGAACAGTCCCGGCGGGTCGGTGGCCGAGGCCAAGAAGATCGTGCAGTACATGCGCGCCGACGCGCGGGCGGCCCTGGGCGGTGTGCCAACGGCGGTTGCGCGGGGAGACCGGTGCGAGGGGGCCTGTGCGCTGGTCTTTCTGGCCGGTCGGTTTCTGCGGTTCGAGAATACCCCGGCCTACGAGAACCGCCCGAACGCGTTATTGCATCCCGAGGGCGTCTTGGGGTTGCAGGCGCCTTTGCCGGTTCGGCCCGAGGGGAGCGTTGACGACAGCCAGCTTGCGGCGTGGGTTCAGGGCGCGGCGGATAGCGTCGCGTGGCTGACGCAAGCGGTGGCGGAGAAGACCCTTTTCCTGACCTCTGACGGGGTGGCGCAGATGATTGGTGCCGTCGCGCCCGGCATGGCCCGGGTCGAGACGGTCGGCGATGCCGTCCGTTGGGGTATCGAGGTGGAGCCGACGCAGCTGAGCTTTGGCGGCTACGACCCGGATCGCGAGACCTTTCTGAACGCGGTCTGCCGGAATGCCGCGCTTGGGCTTGGGGATGCGGCGGACCTGGAAGCCGGCCCGGAGAGCATGACGTTCGAGGCGGCGGGCGAGGATCATGTCGGTACGACTGGCGGTTTCGTCGACGCCTTGTCCGGCCGGGAATACAGCTGTCTTGTCGAGACGTTCTCGTGGCAGGATTTCAGCAGCCTGATGGACATGCGCGCCGGCGAGGGCAACCCGCATACCCGTGGGCTGGAGCTGACCCGCCTGCGATATGCCGGAACCGCGCCGCGGGTTATCTTTCGGGCGGTCGACCCCTGTCAGGATTGCGATCTGATGGCCGAGCTGCCCGATATCGCCGCTTATCCGCCCGACACGCCGTTGGCCGTATTGTCGCCGCCGGTGAACTAGCCCGGAGTGTCGTGAAACCGCCGCAGGGTGATGCCGGAGTCTTTCAGCGTTTGCCGGACGGTCCTGGCAATGTCGACCGCTTCGGCCGTATCGCCGTGCAGGCAGATCGTGTCGATGCGGGTTTCGATCCGCGTGTCGCTGGCGGTGATGATGGCGCCTTCGCGGATCATCTCGACCATGCGCTGCCCGGCGAGATCAGGGTCGTGGATAACGGCGCCGGGCTGGCTGCGGTCGACGAGGGTGGCGTCGTCGTTATAGGCGCGGTCGGCAAAGATTTCGTGCGCGATGGGGCAGCCGAGGGCGCGTGCGGCTTTCTCCTGTGCGGTGCCGGCCAGGACCATGACGATGAGGTCAGGCGCGACGGAGAGCGCGGCCTCGTAGCAGGCGCGGGCCATGGCCTCGTCTTCCGAGGCCATGTTGGCCATCGCCCCGTGCAGCTTGAGGTGCCGGAGGGTGCCGCCCGCTGCCCGCGCCATTCCCTCGGCCGCGGCGACCTGGTAGCGGACGAGGTTGGCGAGCGAGGCGGCGGGCATGTGCATCCGGCGGCGGCCGAAGCCCTGAAGGTCGGGGAAGCCGGGATGGGCGCCGAGGCCCACGCCGTTGGCGACTGCCCGTTTCATGGTTTCAGCCATGGTGTCCCAGTCGCCCGCGTGCAGGCCACAGGCGATGTTGGCCGAGGTCACGACATCCAGCAGCGCCGCATCGTTGCCCATGACCCAAGGGCCAAAGCTTTCGCCCATATCGGCGTTCAGATCGACGGTTCGTGTCATTGGCATGCTCCTTCAGGGTCAAGCTCGCGGCCCGCCGTCATGCCCGAGATGAGCTGGTAGGCCAAGAGGTTCGGGATGGTGGCCGGGTCGCGGATCAGGGGTTGGCGGCGCTTGGGCAGGTCGGCGACGGCCTGTGCCGCCTTGCGCTCGGCCTCGACCGCGTCTTCTAGGGTGACGAAGCGGAAGCTCAGCGGCGCGCCTGCCGGGGCTTGCGCGATGCGGGGCAGGTCGCAGGGCAGGACGGTCGCGATGCGGGGGTAGCCGCCGGTCGTCTGGCATTCGCTGAGCAGCACGTAGGGGGTGCCGTCGCCGATGATCTGGATGTCGCCGGGCATGATGACTTCCGAGACGATCTTGCGGCCGATCTCGGGGAGGAAGCCGTCGCCCTCCCATTTCAGTTGCACGCCCATGCGGTTGCCGCGGGTGTCGCGGGTGAAGGCGGTGTCCTCGAACCGGGTGCAGAGGTCTTGCGGGAAGGCGTCCGTGTGGATCGAGGGCAGGATGCGGATGGTGCCGCCGGCGAAGCGGCTGTCCTTGGGGAGCATCAGGCCGGTGGTGGTGCGGTCGTCGGGGCCGAGATCGATCCGGTTGCCGGCCTCGAGCGGGCCGCCGATGCCCGCGGCCAAATGAGCCGAATGGGCGCCGAGCCGTTCGGGCGGATGGACGCCGCCGCCGACATGGAGGTAGCCGTAGACGCCTTCGCTGGCCGAGCCGATGGTCAGGCGGGCCTGGGCGGGCAGGGTGTGGCTGGCGTTCCAGGCGATGCGGGTGCCGTCGATGGCGGCGGCCATCGGCGCGCCGGTGAGGGCGATGCTTGTGTCGCGGGTGGCTTCGAACTCGCCGCCCATGCCGGTCATTTCGATGGCGGTCAGGTCGGTCGATTGGCCGAGGAGTGCCGCGCCTTCGGCCAGCGCCAGCCGGTCGGCAGCGCCGCCGCGGGACAGGCCGAGGGCGAGGTAGCCGGGGCGGCCCATATCCTGCAGGGTCAGGCCCGGCCCGGCGCGGTGGATGGTCAGGGTGTCGGTCATGGCAGGTCTGACCGCTCGGCCCCGCCATGCGGGTCGTTTCGCATGTTCGAAAGGGTTTCGGCATCGATTTGGGTGAACTCCACCTCGTCGCCGGGGCGCAGCAGGAAGGGCTCGTCGGCCTCGGGCTGGAAGAGGCGCATGGCGGTCTGGCCGATATGTTGCCAGCCGGTGGGGGTGGCGACGGAGAAGAGCACCATTTGCCGGATGGCGACCGCAAGGGCGCCCTCGGGAATGCGGCTGGTGAGGGTGCTTTGGCGGGGAATGTCCCAAGCTTCGGGTAATTCGCCCAGGTAGGGCTGGCCGGGGGCGAAGCCGATGGTCTGGACGCGCACGCGGGACTGAGTGAAATCCTTGATGGCTTGTTCGGGGGTGAGGCCTGCGGCCTCTGCCGCCTGCTCAAGCTGTGGGCCGAGGTCGGTGCAGAACACGGCCGGGATGCGCCAGAGGCTGCGGCCGGCGGGCAGCGGCGCGTCGTACCAGTCGCGCTCTGCCAGCAGGGTGTCGAGCTTCTGTTTCAGCTCGGCATGGCCCAGGTGCAGCGGGTCGAAGCGCAGGTAGGTCGAGACGAGCGAGGTGGTACTCTCTTCCACCCCGTCCCAGCCTCGCTGTTCGATCTCGGAGCGGAAGGCCAGCGCGGCGCGGTTGGCCGGTTCGCTCAGGCTGTCGCCGAAGCTGACCAGCATGCCGTCGACCCCGGCGGTGCGGATGCGCGGGCCGGTGTCGGTGTTTGTATCGTCGATGGTCTCGGTCACATCTGCCCCGGCAGGAAGGTGACGATTTCGGGGAAGATGATGATCAGAATAATCGCCACGATCATCAGGCAGAAGAACGGCAGGGCCGCCACCGCGACGCTGAGGATGTCGCGGCCGGTGAGGGATTGCAGGACGAAGAGGTTGAAGCCCACCGGTGGGGTGATCTGCGACATCTCGACCACGATGACGAGGAAGATGCCGAACCAGAGCGGGTCGATCCCGGCCTCGAGCACCATTGGCATGATGACCGAGGCGGTGAGGACGACGACGGAAATGCCGTCGAGGAAGCAGCCGAGGATCACGAAGAAGATGGTGAGGGCGGCGAGCAGGGTGAAGGTCGACAGCTCCATCGAGCCGATCCATTCCGCCAGCGTGCGCGGGATGCCGGTAAAGCCCATCGCCACGGTCAGGAAGGAGGCGCCGGCGAGGATGAAGGCGATCATGCAGGAGGTGACCATCGCGCCCATCAGCCCGTCCTTGAAGGTCTGGAAGGTGAGGGAGCCGGAGCTCCACGACAGGATGAGGGCCAGCACGACCCCCACCGCCGCGGCGTCGGTGGGCGAGGCGAGGCCGGCATAGATCGACCCGATGACGCCGAGGATCAGCAGCAGCACGGGGATCAGCCGGCGAGAGCGGCGCAGGCGTTCGCGGAAGGGCACGTTCTCGGATTCATCCGGAAGGCGATGGCGGTTGAGCAGGGACCAGACGGCGAGGAAGCCCACGAAGAGCGCCACCAGCATCAGCCCCGGCAGGACGCCAGCCACGAAAAGCCGGGCGATGGATTGCTCGGTTGCGACGCCATAGACGATGAGGATGATCGAGGGCGGGATCAGGAGGCCCAGCGTGGCCGAGCCCGCCAGCGTGCCGATCACCATTTTCTCGGGGTAGCCGCGTTCCTTGAGTTCGGGGATGGAGAGCTTGCCGATGGTGGCCGCCGTGGCGGCGGAGGAGCCGGAGACCGCGGCGAAGATCCCGCAGGCGAAGACGTTGACGTGCAGAAGCTGGCCGGGAAGGCGGTTCATCCACGGGGCGAGGCCGGCGAACATATCCTCGGACAGGCGCGAGCGGAAGAGGATTTCGCCCATCCAGATGAAGAGCGGCAGGGCGGCGAGGGCCCAGTTGTTGCTGTGGCCCCACATGGTCGTGGCCATCACGAGGCCCAGGGGCGCGTTGGAGAAGAGCGCCATGGCCGCGATGCCGACGCCGAGAAGGGACAGCGCGACCCAGAGGCCCGCGCCGAGAAAGGCGAAGAGCAGGATCAGCAGGATGACGGAGAGCAGGGTGACGGTCATGGCTGGGCGATCCTATTCGTTGAGAAGGTTTTCGCCCTTGCCCTCCCACGAGGGCGGGCGGCCGCGCAGCAGGGCGACCAGTTCGTCGGCGAGCGCGATGGACAGGATGGCGAGGCCGAGGGCGACGGGGATCTGCGGGATCCAGAGGGGCACGGAGACCATGCCGGAGCTCTTGTCGCCGAATTCGTGCGATTCCAGCACCAGTTGGATCACGTACCATGTCGCGAAGGCCGTCATTGCGAGGGCTATGGCCGTGACCGCGATCTCGGTGACACGACGCGCGCCGTCGGGGAGGCGGCCGGTGATCAGCGTCACCCGGATATGCCCGCCCTCGCGCAGCGTGTAGGCGAGGCCGAGGAAGGTGGAGGCCGCGAGGAAGAAGCCGGTGAAGTCGGCATAGGAGGGGATTGTCAGGCCCACGCCCTTGCCGGCGATGGCGGCGGATATCTTGTCGGCGAGGTTGAGGCCGACCTGGGCGAAGACCAGCAGGGCGATGGCCATGATGAACAGGGCCGCCAGCCCGCCCGCCGCGCGGTACAGGGTATTCAGGATGGTCCTCATGGGCTCTCTCCTGTCAGGGGAAGGCCGGGCGCGGGGAGGCGCCCGGCAGGCCGGTGGCCGTTACTGCTGGTAGGCGTCGAGAAGCGCGGCACCGTCTTCGCCGGCTTCTTCCTTCCAGTTTTCGAGCATCTGCGCGCCGATCTCGCGCAGGCCGGTCATCAGCTCTTCCGAGGGTTCGACGATGGTGATGCCGTTTTCCTCGAGCACGGCGGTCTGGTCGTCGGTTTCCTTCTTGCTCATCTCCCAGCCGCGGGTTTCCGCTTCGGCGGCGGCGTCGAGCACGGCCTGCTGGGTTTCCTCGTCAAGCCGCTGGAATGAGCGCTTGTTCACGACGACGATGTTCTTCGGAATCCACGCCTGGATGTCGGTGTAATGCGACAGGAAATCCCATGCCTGCGAGTTGGCGCCGGTGGAGGGCGAGGTGATCATCGCCTCGACCCGGCCAGTGCTGAAGGCCTGCGGGATGTCGGGCACTTCCACCTGTGTGGGCGCGGCGCCGGCGAGGTTGGCGAACTCTTCCAGCGTGGCGTTGTAGGTGCGGAACTTCAGCCCGGCGAGATCTTCGACGGTGTTGATTTCCTTGGTGGTGTACAGCCCCTGCGGCGGCCACGGCACGGCGTAGAGCGGCATCAGGCCCTGTTCGTCGAGCAGCTTGGTTATGACGTCCTTCTGTGCATCCCAGAGCTTTTGCGCGTCGTCGTAGCTGGTGGCGAGGAAGGGCAGCGAGTCGGCGCCGAAGACGGCGTTGTCGTTGGCCAGCAGCGACAGGAAAAACTCGCCGATCGGCACCTGGCCGCTGCGGACGGCCTTGCTGATCTCGGGGTGTTTGAAGAGCGAGCCGGCGGAATGCACGGTGATCTCCAGCCCGCCATCGGTGGCCTCGGACACGTCGGAGGCGAACTCGCTGATGTTGACGGTGTGGAAGGTGGCATCCGGGTAGGGGGTCGGCATGTCCCATGTCTCGGCGCTGGCGGGCAGGGCAACGGCCGTTGCGAGGGCGGCTGCGCTGAATAGTCTGGTCAGTTTCATTCTGTATCTCCCTGATTGATTATGGCGTAAAGCTGACGTAACGTTGGTAAATTGTCAACGTTTTGTTATTTATGCGCATGACGATCAGGTGGGCCTTACCGGAATTCGTTGAAGGTCGGGGGCAAATCGACGCCGGGCGGCCGTTGGAGGGAGCCAGAGTTGTAATCGGCGTTTCGATATGAAAACATTAACAAAACGTAAGCGTTTTCAGTGGAAAGGGAGGGTCATGTCTTCAGGTGGTGACGCAGGTCGTCGGATCGTTTCGTCGCGGCATCTGGCCGAGGGCGAAGGGTGGGAGATGTCGGAATTCGAGTTCGGGCTGATCATCGCCTTCAACGCGTTTTCGAGGTGGATGACCCGGTGCATGTCGGCGGCAGGACAGGGCGATCTGAACCCGCTCGACATCCTGATTCTCCACAACGTGAACCATCGCGGGCGGGACAAGCGGCTGAGCGATATCGCCTTCCTTCTGAATATCGAGGATAATCACACCGTCAATTATTCGCTGCGGAAGTTGACGAAGCATGAATTGATCGATTCCGAGAAACGGGGGAAGGAAGTCTTCTACCGCGCTTCGGAAAAGGGCGAGAAACTGTGCGAGGCCTATCGTGACGTGCGGCGGCAATGCCTGCTGGGTGCCGGCGGGTCGGAGATGACCGGAGAGCAGTTTCGCGACCTGGCCCGGACATTGCGATCCTTGTCGGGGCAGTACGACCAGGCCAGTCGCGCGGCGGCGTCACTGTGAGCCGTCGAGGCTCATGAGCGGGCGGTAGAGGTCGGGGCGGCGGTCGCGGTAGACGCACCAGTAGTCGCGATGCATCGCCACCTCGTCGAGGTCGAAGCTGTGGGTCAGGACGGTTTCGGTCTCGCGGTCGGCCTCGGCCACCTTCTCGCCGAACTGGTCGGCGATGAAGGAGGAGCCGTAGAAGTTGATCTCGGTGCCGTTCAGCCCGGCCTCGGGGCCGATGCGGTTGGAGGCGATGAGCGGCATGATGTTGGCGGCGGCGTGGCCTTGTTGCGCCCGTTGCCAGTGTGCCGAGGAGTCCCAAAGGTCGTTGCCGACTTCCGAGCCGATGGCCGTGGGGTAGAAGAGCAGTTCGGCCCCCTGCAGCGCCATGGCGCGGGCGCATTCCGGGAACCACTGATCCCAGCAGATGCCCACGCCGATGCGGCCGAAGGCCGTGTTCCATACCTTGAAGCCGGTGTCGCCGGGGGAGAAGTAGAACTTTTCCTGGTAGCCGCCGCCATGCGGGATATGGGATTTGCGGTAGAGGCCAAGGTGGCTGCCGTCGGCGTCGATGATGGCGACGGAGTTGAAGCGGGCGTTTCCCGCGTGTTCGTAGAACGAGACGGGCAGGACGACGCCGAGTTCCTTTGCCAGCGACTGGAAATGCGCGAGCGTCGGGTGGCCTTGGACGGGTTTGGCCCGCTGGAAGTTGTCAGGGGTTTCATCCTGACAGAAATAGCGGCCTTCGAAGAGCTCCTGCAGAAGCACGATGTTGGCGCCGCGGCCGGCGGCCTCTCGGATCAGCTTTTCGCCGTTGGCGACGTTTTCGTCGAGGATGTCGGTACAGGCCATCTGGGTGGCGGCGACGGTGACATTGCGCATCGGGTCAGCCTTTCGTGGGGGCGGCATGCTTGGCCGGGTCGGTGGAGATATAGCACCGCGATTTGCGGTCTGTCACGGAAGGCCGCCGAGGGCCGCGGAAAGATCGCGGGCGGCCTGGATGACGGCATGGCTGAACTCGTCCGTCTTTTCTTCCGACACCCGGCTTGTCGGGCCCGAGACGGACAGGCCGGCCACCGCGCTTTGGCTGTGGTCGAAGACCGGGGCCGCGATACAGCGCATGCCCTCGTTGCGTTCCTCGGCGTCGATGGCGAAGCCCTGTGCCCGGATGGTGGCCAGTTCACGGGAGAGCGTTGCCGGGTCGGTGATGGTGTTGGGGGTGAAGGCCTGCATCGGGTGGTCGGCCAGGATGCGCGCAATTCGTTCCTCGGACATCTGGGCCAGAAGCACTTTGCCGATGCCCGAGGAATGCATTTCGGCGAGTGTGCCGGGCGGGAAGAAGGCCCGGATGGTGGCGTTGGTTTCGACCTGGCTGAGGAAGAGCACCTGTCCGTCCAGCTCGCGGCCGAGATTGGCGGTTTCGCCTGTTACCTCCATCAACCGACGCAGGATCGGGCGGGCGCGTTCGACGAGGCTGGTGCGGCGGAGGAAGCCGGCGCCGATGACGAAGGCCTGCGGGCCGATATGCCAGAGCTGTTCGGCGGGGTCGAATTCGACGAGGCCGCGGGTCTCGAGCGTGACGAGCACGCGGTAGACCGTGGCGGGGGATTGGTTCAGGTCGTCGGCCAGTTCGGTGAGCATCTTGCCCTGTGAGCGGCTGAGATGTTCGAAGACGAGCATCGCCCGGTCGAGCGACTTGATGGTGTTCTGTTCGGTCTTGTCGTCCCATCCGCGCGGCCGGCCGCGGGCGCGGCGGTTCTGGGGGTCGGGAGCGGTGTCGGACGGCATGCGATTCTCGTTTTGAAAAACTGCTTCGTATTGTGAAAAAGTGTAAGTATCCGATCAATATGGAATTTTCGGGCATCCCGGTTTTGTGAAAACCGATTTCAAAAAAATTTCCTTCTGTCGGTGGGGGCGATAGCTTCCCTTCACGCGATGGAGGAGCCCACGATGAACTTGCAGAACCCGGTTTTCATTCCCGGCCCGACGAACATTCCCGAGGCGCTGCGCAAGGCGTGCGACATGCCGACGATCGACCATCGGTCGGCGGTGTTCGGCGAGATATTGCACCCGTTGCGGGCGAAGCTGCGGGAGGTTCTGAAAAGCGAGAGCGCGGAGATTTTCCTCTTTCCCGCGACCGGGACCGGCGGATGGGAGACGGCGCTGACCAACACGCTGTCGCCCGGTGACAAGGTGCTGGCGGCGAGGAACGGGATGTTCTCGCATCGCTGGATCGACATGTGCCAGCGCCACGGGCTTGATGTGCACGTGGTCGAGGTGCCGTGGGGCGAGGGGATACCGGCCGAGCGGCTGGGGGGTATCCTTGCGGCGGATGCCGGGCACAGCTTCAAGGCGGTGCTGGCGACGCATAACGAGACGGCGACCGGGGTGCAGTCGGATATCGGGGCGCTGCGCCGGGCGATGGATGCGGCGGGGCACCCGGCGATGCTGTTTGTCGACGGGGTGTCTTCGATCGCGTCGATGGAGTTCCGGTTCGACGACTGGGGTGTCGACGTTGCCGTGACCGGCTCGCAGAAGGGGTTCATGCTGCCGGCCGGGCTGGCGATCACGGCCTTCAGCCCGAAGGCGGTGGCGGCGTCGGTGACGGCGGGGCTGCCGCGCACGTTTTTCGATATTCGCGACATGGACAAGGGGTATGCGCAGGGCGGGTATCCGTACACGCCGCCGGTGGGGCTGATCAACGGGCTGAACGCGGCCTGCGACATGCTGCTGGCGGAGGGGATGGAGGATGTCTTTGCCCGGCACGCGCGGATTGCCAATGGCGTTCGGGCGGCGGTTCGGGCGTGGGGGCTGGAGCTGTGCGCGGCGACGCCGGATGTGTGGTCGGACACGGTCAGCGCGATCCGGACTCCGCCGGGGGTGAACGCGACCGATATCGTGACCCATGCCGCCGATGCCTATGGCACCGCGTTCGGCACCGGGCTGGGCGAGGTGGCGGGCAAGGTGTTCCGGATCGGGCATTTGGGAAGTCTGACCGATGTCATGGCGCTGAGCGGGATTGCGACGGCCGAGATGTGCATGGCCGATCTGGGCATGAAGATCGAGCTGGGTTCGGGCGTGGCGGCGGCGCAGGAGGTGTACCGCGCGACCCATGCCCGCAAGCAGAAGGACGCCGCGTGATGAAGGATATTAACAAAACGTTAATCCCGGGGTTCGACGACATGCTGGCGGCGCATGAGCGGATCGCGCCGCATATTCATCGGACGCCCGTGTTGACATCTTCTTACCTCAACGACCTGACCGGGGCGGAGCTGTTCTTCAAGTGCGAGAATTTCCAGAAGGCCGGGGCGTTCAAGGTGCGGGGTGCGACGAACGCGGTGTTCGGGTTGCCGGAGGGTATGCTGGAGAAGGGCGTGTGCACGCATTCCTCGGGCAATCACGCGCTGTCGCTGAGCTATGCGGCGGGGCGGCGGGGTATTCCGTGCAACGTGGTCATGCCGCGCACGGCGCCGCAGGCCAAGAAGGATGCGGTGCGCGGTTATGGCGGGACGATCACCGAATGCGAGCCCTCGACCAGCAGCCGCGAGGCGGTGTTCGCCGAGGTGCAGGCGAAGACGGAGGGCGATTTCGTGCACCCCTATAACGACCCGCGGGTGATTGCCGGGCAGGGGACCTGTTCGCGCGAGTTGATGGAGCAGACAGACGGGCTCGACATGGTGGTGGCGCCGATTGGCGGGGGCGGGATGATTTCGGGCACCTGCCTGACGCTGTCGACGCTGGCGCCGGAGGTGCAGGTGATCGCGGCGGAGCCCGAGCAGGCCGATGACGCCTATCGCAGCTTCAAGGCGGGGCACATCATCGCCGACGACGCGCCGGAGACGGTGGCGGACGGGCTGAAGGTGCCGCTGAAGGAGCTGACATGGCATTTCGTGTCGACCCACGTGACGGACATCCTGACGGCTTCGGAAGAGGAGATCGTCGACGCGATGAAGCTGACATGGACGCGGATGAAGATCGTGATGGAGGCGAGCTGTGCGGTGCCGCTGGCCACGATTTTGAAGAACAAGGACCGGTTCGCGGGCAAGCGGGTGGGCGTGATCATCACCGGCGGGAACGTTGATTTGGACAAGCTGCCGTGGATGGCGGGCTGAAGCCCGCCCTACGGGACATACGACGATTGGCCGGGCCTTTGCCCCGGCCCTCTGCCTGAAGGGAGAAGAGACATGAAAGACATGACCAATCTCGATGATTTCGACGTGGGGTTCGACATTCCGGCCAAGCCGGGGATGGGCGAGGCGGAGATTCAGACGCCGTGTTTGATGCTCGACCTCGACGCGCTGGAGCGGAACATCCGCAAGATGGGGGATTATGCCAAGGCGCACGGGATGCGGCACCGGGTGCATGGGAAGATGCACAAGTCGGTGGACGTGGCGAAGCTGCAGATCGAGCTGGGCGGGGCCTGTGGGGTGTGTTGTCAGAAGGTGAGCGAGGCGGAGGTGTTTGTCCGGGCCGGTATCAAGGATGTGCTGGTGTCGAACCAGGTGCGCGATGCGGCCAAGATCTACCGGCTGGCGCGGATGCCGAAGCTGGGGGCGCGGGTGCTGTGCTGTGTGGATGATGTGGCCAACGTGGGTGATCTGTCGAAGGCGGCGGAAGCGCATGGGACGCAGATCGAGTGCCTGGTCGAGATCGACTGTGGCGCCGGGCGTTGCGGGGTGACGACGACGCCGGAGGTGGTGGAGATTGCGACGGCGATCGACGCGGCGCCGGGGCTGAGATTTGCAGGCATTCAGGCGTACCAGGGGGCGATGCAGCATCTGGACGCCTACGAGGACCGGAAGGCCAAGATCGATGTTGCCGTCGCGATGGTGAAAGACGCGGTGGAGGCGCTGAAGGCCGAAGGGCTGGGGTGCGATATCGTCGGCGGGGGCGGCACGGGCTCGTATTATTTCGAGAGCGCGTCGGGGGTCTATAACGAACTGCAATGCGGGTCGTATGCGTTCATGGATGCGGATTACGGGCGGATCCTTGACGAAAAAGGCGAGCGGATCGACCGGGGGGAGTGGGAGAACGCGCTGTTCCTGCTGACCAGCGTGATGAGCCATGCCAAGCCCGACAAGGCGATTGTCGATGCCGGGTTGAAGGCGCAGTCGGTGGATAGCGGTTTGCCGGTGGTCTTCGGGCGGGATGACGTGGAATACGTGAAGTGCTCGGATGAGCATGGGGTGGTGGCCGACCCCGGCGGCGTGCTTTTCGTCAATGACAAGCTGAAGCTGGTGCCGGGGCACTGTGACCCGACCTGCAACGTGCATGACTGGTACGTGGGCGTGCGGGGCGGCAAGGTCGAGGTGGTCTGGCCGGTTTCGGCCCGCGGTTTCGCGTATTGAGCGGGGGCCGGGGATGATCATCGTACCGGAGCGGGAGATTGCCGACCTGATGACGCGGGAGGCCGCGTTCGAGGCGGTCGAGCGGGTGTTCGCGGCGATGGCGGCGGGGGAGGCCTATAACTTTCCCGTCGTGCGCGAGGCGATCGGGCATGAGGATGCGCTCTATGGCTTCAAGGGCGGGTTCGACCGGTCGGGGCTGACGCTGGGGCTGAAGGCCGGGGGGTATTGGCCGCATAATCTGGCAAAGCGGGGGGTGATCAATCACCAGTCGACGGTGGTGCTGTTCGATGCGGATACCGGCCGGGTCCATGCGATGGTGGGCGGCAACCTGTTGACGGCGTTGAGGACGGCGGCGGCATCGGCGGTGTCGATCCGGTACCTGGCGCGGGAGGATGCGCGGGTGTTGGGGATGATCGGCGCGGGGCACCAGGCGGCGTTCCAGTTGCGGGCGGCGCTGGAGCAGCGGCGGTTCGAGAAGGTGATCGGGTGGAACCTGAATCCGGAGATGTTGCCGAACCTGGAGAAGGTGGCGGAGGAGGCGGGGGTGCCGTTCGAGGCGGTCGAGTTGGGGGGCATGCGGGAGGCGGATGTGATCATCTCGATCACGTCGTCTTTCGAGGCCATTCTCGGGGCGGATCAGGTCTCGCCCGGCACGCATGTGGCCTGCATGGGGACGGATACGAAGGGCAAGCAGGAGGTGGCGCCGGGGTTGCTGGCCCGGGCGGTGGTGTTCACCGACGAGGTGGCGCAATCGGTGTCGATCGGCGAGGCGCAGCATGCGGTGGCGATGGGGCTGATCGGCGAGGGGGATGTTCAGCAGCTGGGGGCGGTCATCAACGGGGCGCATCCGGGGCGGCGGAGTGCGGAGGAGATCACGCTGTTCGATGGCACGGGCGTGGGGTTGCAGGATCTGGCGGTGGCGTCTCGGGTGGTGGAGCTGGCGCAGGAAGCGGGGCGGGCTGTGATGGTGGATTTTTGAGAGGGTGGCTGAGCCGACGGTGTACGTGACCACTGGAGATGTTGGCGCTACCTGAGTGAAGCGGACGTTGACACTTAACTGGAAACTGCCATCCATGAGGCATGGATATCCATGCTATCTTCGATGAAAACTATTCCGGTCCACTGGTCGAGGCGGCATGGATCGTCGAAAGCGCGGCCAACCGAGAGTGGTTTGCGGCGGCGAAGGGTCAACTTCATCCTGACAGCGCGATTTTTTCGCTGGACCGATATCGTTCGGTCGAAACTGCGCTGTGCCACGTGGTTTGGGGGATCGAGGGGCATTTCCCACAGTGGCGGAGGATAATCGTTCTCGGTCTGGCGTCCACCTTTCCGGTGCCCGCGGAACTAGAGCGGGAAGGGCGCTGGGAGAAGCGGACGGACGGGTTCGTTCTGTATCGAACTTGAGCGTCGGTTGAGTTTGCATCGTGCAAAACGAAATTACCCCCGCAGTTTCCTGCGAGGGTAACGTCGGTGACATGCCAGGTCGTGAGATGGATCACTCCATCGAGCAGTCCTTGGCGTAGCTGTCTTCCATGGCTTCCTCGATCACGCTTTCGGAGACGGCGATGTAGTTGCCGTCCTCGTCGGCCTCGACCGTGGCGAGGTACATCGCCTGGATCGGGTGCTGGTTGGTGTTGAATTTGAACTCGCCGCGGACGGAGGCGAAATCGGCCTCGCGCAGGGCGGCGCGGAAGGCGTCGGTGTCGTCGACGTCGTCGACCTTGGCCGCGGCGCTGTCGATCAGGCGGACGGCGTCATAGGCCATGGCGGCGAAGTCGGACGGGGGCGAGTCGTACTTGGCGCGGAAGGCCTCGACGAATTCCTGGTTGGCGTCGTTGGGCAGGTCGATCGTCCATTGGGCGGCGCTTTTCAGGCCCAGCCCGGCCTCGCCGATGGCGTTGAGGGCGGCGCCGTTGAAGTAGGTGAAGGCGCTGTAGAGCGGGGTGTCGTCCTTGAGGCCGGCCTGCGCGTATTGCTTGACCCACTGGATGCCGAGCCCGCCGGGGTAGAAGACGAAGACGGCGTCGGGGTCGGCGGATTTCACCTGGGTCAGCTCGGCGGAGAAGTCGGTCTGTTCCAGCGGCGTGTAGATCTCGCCCACGATCTCGCCCGTGTAGGTGCGCTTGAAGCCTTCGAGAAGGTCGCGGCCGGCCTGGTAGTTGGGGGCGAGGATGAAGGCGGAGCCGACGCCCTCGGCCGAGAGGTGGGTGCCGATGGCCTCGGCGAGCTGGTCGTTCTGGAAGGGCACGGCGAAATAGTTGGGGTCGCACTTGTCGCCCGCGAGCGGCGCGGGGGCCGGGTTGGGGCTGAGGACGATCTTGCCGGCGCGGGTGATGGGGCGGTGGATGGCCATCATCACGTTCGAGAAGGACGAGCCGATGACCACGTCGACATCGTCAGAGCGGGTCAGCTTTTCAGCGGCTTCCTTGCCGACATCGGGCTTGCGCTGGTCGTCCTCGTAGATGAATTCGGCCGCCTTGCCGCCGAGCTTGCCATCGAGCATTTCGAGGGCGAGGTCGGCGCCCTTCTGCATCTCCTGGCCGAGCACCGAGCCGGGGCCGGAGAGCGACAGGATCAGGCCGACCTTGACCTTGCCTTCTTCGGCAAGGGCGGGGGGGACGAGGCTGCTGGCGGCGAGTGCCGAGACAGCCAGGAGTTTGGTGATTTTGGTCTTCATGGTGTCATACTCCCTATGTTGAGTTCTTTTTTATTCACACTGTATATTAATTTTGCCGCGCGCGCAATGCTGCGATGCGGCAGGCGCGCGGCGGCCCGGTCAGGCCGCCGTTCCGAAGCCTCCGCCGCCCGGGGTTTCCATGAGGAAGACGTCGCCCGGGCCAACGTTGACCATATCGTTACCGCTTAGTTCCTCGACGGTGCCATTTGCGCGGCGGATCGCGTTGCGTCCGCAGGCGCCGGGCCCGCCCCCTTCGGCGCCGCGCGGCGGCACCTTGCGGTGCGAGGTCAGAACGGTTGCCGTCATCGGTTCGAGGAAGCGGACCTCGCGCCGGATGCCGTCGCCGCCGCGATGCTGGCCCGTGCCGCCAGAGCCGCGGCGGATCGAGAATTCCTCGATCCGGACGGGGAAGCGCCATTCCAGCACCTCGGGGTCTGTCATACGAGTGTTAGTCATGTGTGAATGCACCGCGTCGGCGCCATCGAAGCCGGGGCCCGCGCCGGTGCCGCCGCAGATGGTTTCGTAGTTCTGGTAGGCGTCGTTGCCCCAGACGAAGTTGTTCATCGTGCCCTGCGAGCCCGCGATCACCCCGAGCGCGCCGTAGAGCGCATCGGCGATGGACTGGCTGACCTCGGTGTTCCCGGCGATGACGGCGGCGGGGTAGACCGGGTTGATGAAGGTGCCCTCGGGGATGATCAGGTTGAGGGGTTTGAGGCAGCCTTCGTTGAGGGGGATGTCGCTGCCCACGAGTGTGCGGAAGACGTAGAGCGCCACCGCGCGGCAGATCGAGAGGGGGGCGTTGTAGTTGCCCTTGTCCTGTTTGCTGGTGCCGGTGAAGTCGATGGTGGCGGTGCGGTTGTCGCGGTCGACGGTGATCTGCACCTCGATCTTCGCGCCGCTGTCCATCTCGTAGGTGTTGCGGCCGTCGCGCAGGCGGTCGATGACGCGGCGCACGCTTTCTTCTGCGTTGTCCTGCACGTGACGCATGTAGGCCTGCACGACGCCGGTGCCGAATTGCGAGAGCATCCGGCGGACCTCGCGGGCGCCGGTTTCGTTGGCGGCCATCTGGGCGAGCAGGTCGGCGATGTTGTTGTCGACGTTGCGGCAGGGGTAGGGGCCGGAGGCGAGCAGGGCACGCGTTTCAGCCTCGAGGAAGCGGCCCTGATCGACCATCTTGAAGTCGTCGATCAGCACGCCTTCCTCGTCGATATGGGTGCTGTCGGGGGGCGCGCTGCCGGGGGTGCGGCCGCCGATATCGGCGTGGTGGCCGCGGGAGCCGACGTAAAACAGGATCTCGGTGCCCGCCGCGTCGAAGACCGGGGTGATCACGGTGACGTCGGGCAGGTGGGTGCCGCCGTTGAAGGGCGCGTTGAGGACGAAGACGTCGCCCGCCTTCATCTTGCCGGCGTTCTCGCGGATCACGGTGCGGACGGATTCGCCCATGGAGCCCAGGTGCACCGGCACGTGGGGCGCGTTGGCGACGAGCCCGCCATCGGGGTCGAAGAGGGCGCAGGAGAAGTCGAGCCGTTCCTTGATGTTGACGGAATAGGCGGTCTTGGCGAGCGTCGCGCCCATCTGTTCGGCGATGGACATGAAGAGGTTGTTGAAGACCTCGAGCATGACAGGGTCGGCCTCTTTCCCGATATCTTCCATGCCCTTGCGGGGCACGGCGCGGTCGAGGACGAGGTTTTCGAAGGCGTCGACATGGGCGCGCCAGCCGGGTTCGACGATGACGGTGCCGGTGGCCTCGCGGATGATGGCGGGGCCGTCGACGGACTGGCCGCGGTCGAGGGTTTCCCGGTCGTAGAGCGGGGTTTGCGCGGCCTGCCCGTTGGCCACCATGTCGACCGTGTCGATGGGCGCGGGCGTGCCCTGGTCGGGGCGGGAGGCGCAGTCGGGCAGGTCGGGCTGGGCGCCGATGGTTTCGACGGTGAGGGCCTCGAAATACACCTCGCGCTCGGGGTCGGCGAAGCCATAGAGCTGGCGGTGGGCGGTCTCGAAGGTGTCGCGCATCTCGGCCTCGGGGCCGAAGGTCACCTCGAGCGTCTGGTGCGAGCCGGCGTAGCGCAGCAGCGCGCGGGTGACGCGGGTGATGTCGTCTTTCGCGCTGCCCTGTTCGGTGAGCTCGGCCTCGGCCTCGGTTGCCATGCGGTCGGCGAGGGTTTGGGCCTCGGAACAGGAGGCGGCGGAGAGCGGCTTGTCGAACTGGCTTTGCCGCATGGCGCGGATCTCGGCGAGGCCCATGCCGTAGGCCGAGAGCACGCCCGAGAAGGGGTGCAGGAAGACCTTGGACATGCCGAGCGCGTCGGCCACGAGGCAGGCGTGCTGCCCGCCCGCGCCGCCGAAGCAGTTGAGGGTGTAGGTGGTCACGTCATAGCCGCGCTCGACGCTGATCTTCTTGATGGCGCGGGCCATGTTTTCGACGGCGATACGCAGGAAGCCCTCGGCGATGTCTTCGAGCGGCATCTTCGGGTTGCCGGTCTCCTGCGCGATCTGGAGGGCCAGCGCGTCGAACTTTTCGCGGACGATTGCGGTGTCGAGCGGTTCGTTGGCGTCTGGGCCGAAGACGCGGGGGAAGTGGCCGGGCTGGAGCTTGCCGAGGAGGACGTTGCAGTCGGTCACAGTGAGGGGGCCGCCGCGGCGGTAGCAGGCGGGGCCGGGGTTGGCGCCGGCGCTTTCGGGGCCGACCTGGAAGCGGCCGTCGCGGAAGGAGAGGATCGAGCCGCCGCCCGCCGCGACGGTGTGGATGTTCATCATCGGCGCGCGCATGCGGACGCCGGCGACTTCCGTCTCGAGGCTGCGTTCGAAGCTGCCGGCGTAGTGGCAGACATCCGTTGACGTGCCGCCCATGTCAAAGCCGATCAGCTTGTCATGGCCTGCATGTTCGGCGGTCTTGACCATGCCCACGACGCCGCCGGCGGGGCCGGAGAGGATGGCGTCTTTCCCCTGGAAAAGCGCCGCGTCGGTGAGGCCACCGCTCGATTGCATGAAGAGCAGGCGCTTGCGGTCGTTGCCGTCGGCGCCGGCGTCGAGCGCTTCGCGGACCTGTTCGACATAGCGGCGCAGGATCGGGCTGAGATAGGCGTCGACGACGGTGGTGTCGCCGCGGCTGACCAGCTTCATCAGCGGCGAGGTGCCGTTGCTGGTGGAGATCTGGGTGAAGCCCACATCGGCCGCGATCTCGGCGGTGCGGTTCTCGTGCGCGGGGGTCTTGTAGCCGTGCATGAAGGCGATGGCGACGGCGCGGATGCCGTCATCATGGGCCTGCTGGAGGGCGGTGCGGACGGCGGTTTCGTCGAGGGGTTCGAGGATCTCGCCCGACGCGTCGAGGCGTTCGGGGATTTCGACGCTGCGCTCGAAGAGCATTTCGGGGAGCTGGATATCGAGGTCGAAGATGCGGGGACGGTTCTGGTAGCCGATGCGGAGAAGGTCGCCGAAGCCCTTGGTGATCAGCAGCAGCGTGCGGTCGCCCTTGCGTTCGAGGAGGGCGTTGGTGGCGACGGTGGTGCCCATCTTGACCGAGTCGATGACGCCCTGGGGAATCGGTTCGCCCGGGGCGAGGCCGAGGAAATCGCGGATGCCCTGAACGGCGGCGTCCTTGTAGTTCTCGGGGTTTTCCGAAAGCAGCTTGCGGGTTTCAAGCGTGCCGTCGGGGCGTTTGGCAACGATATCGGTGAAGGTGCCGCCACGGTCGACCCAGAACTGCCACATCATCGAACTCTCCGGTCTTTATTCCTGAATGCCCACGGCGCGGGCGCCGGTGGGTGGATATAAATATACAGATTGTATAAAAATAGTAAACCGTGAAAATGCAGGGTGGAGGGCCGTAGGATTTTTCCTTGACGGACGCCGGGGGCCGTGGCACGTTTAATAAAATACTAAACGTATAAAAAGGAGAGCGCGATGCGCGGCTTTCTTATCGAAGAGTACGGTGCGCCAACGTCTCACCGGATACACGACCTGCCCGATCTGAGCCCGGGTGTGAACGAAGTGTTAATCGAGAACCACGCCATCGGACTCAATTTCCCCGATGCTCTCATGGTGCAGGGAAAGTATCAGAAACGTCCTAACCCACCGTTCGGTCCGGGGCGCGATTGCGCGGGGGTCGTCAAGGCGGTGGGCGAGGGCGTCACCGACTTCAAGCCGGGCGATCCGGTGGTGGCGCAGGTGTTTACCGGGGCGTTTTCCGAACAGGTGATCGCGCCGCTGTCGCGCGTGTTTCACCGGCCCGAGGCAGTGTCGGCCATCGATGCGGCCGGCGCCATCACGGTGTTCAATACGGCCTATGTGGCGGTGTCGATCCGCGCGGGTGTCAAGAAAGGCGACCGGGTGGTTGTGACCGGCGCGGCGGGCGGTGTTGGCTTGGCCGCTGTTCAGCTGGCCCATGCGCTGGGCGCCGAGGTTCTGGGCGTCGTGTCGTCCGAAGAGAAGGCGAAGCTGGTGCGCGAGGGCGGCGGCGACGCGCTGATCGTGACCGAGCGCGAGGAAGAGCCGCTCAAGCAGATCTTCAAGGACAAGGTGCGGACACATTGGGGCGACGACACCGGCGCCGACGTGGTGATCGACACCGTGGGCGGGGCGATGTTCATCGCCGGTCTTCGGTGTTTGGGGTTCGCCGGGCGGCTGGTGGTCGTGGGCTTTGCCAGCGGGTCGATCGAGTCGGCCAAGGCGAATTACCTGCTTTACAACAACCTGTCGGTGATGGGCGCGCCGCTGGATATTCATTTCGATCACGCGCTCGAGGAGATGCGGGCGGGCACCGAATGGTGGCTGGGTCTGCTGGCCGAGGGCAAGGTGAAGGCGAATGTCAGCGAGGTGCTGCCGTTCGGTCAGTTGATGCAAGGCTTGCAGGACATTCTTGACCGCAAGGTGGCGGGCAAGCTGGCCGTGGATGTGACCACGGGATGAGTTTAGCGGCCCCCTCTGACGCTGCTGCGGACGGGTTCGTGCCGTTCCGTGACGATGACAGCCTGTTGGCGTTCATCGGCGAGATCGGTGTGCGGCATGACGACGGGGCGGTGTGTTTCGAGGTGCGGCTGAAAGAGGGCGCGCTGAACCCGCTGGGCATATTGCATGGCGGCGCGCTGGCCTCGCTTTTCGACGTGGCGATGTACGAGGTCGCCAGGACGGGCGGCGAGGCGGTGACGGTGTCGCAGGAGACGAAGTTCCTGTCGGCCATCCGGGCCGATGCGCCGCTTTACGTGGACGCCGAGGCGCTGCGGGCGGGGCGGAGAACGGTGTTCTGCACCGCGCGCGCCACGCAGGGCGACAGGCTGTGCGGCCATGCCACGGCACAATTCGCCCGGCTGGGCGACAAGGGGACCTGACCCCCGAAACCCCGCGCCACATGTGCGCCAGACAAGGAGACGCCGGCAAATGGCCAGCCTTTTCGCGGAACAGCTTCTGAACGGCATACAGCTTGGGATCCTGCTGTTCCTGATCGCGGCGGGGCTGACGCTGATCTTCGGGGTGATGGATTTCATCAACCTCAGCCACGGGTCGCTGTTCATGATGGGGGCGTATTTCTCGGTTCTGTTCCAGGCGTTGACGGGGAGTTTCTTCCTGTCGGTGGGGCTGGCGGCGATCGCGGTGTTCGGGCTGGGGATGCTGCTGGAGGTGCTGTTGGTGCGCAATCTCTATGCGCGAAGTCACCTCGACCATGTGCTTGTGACCTATGGTCTGATCCTGATCGCGAACGAGTCGGTGATCCTGATCTGGGGGAGCGTGCCGATCTTTTCCGGCGTGCCGGACGCGCTGGCGGGGCAGATCCCGCTGCCATTCGGGATCGACTACCCGGCCTACCGGATGCTGGTGATCGCGGTGGGGGGCCTTGTGGGGCTGGGGCTGTTCCTGCTGATCCAGAAGACGCGGGTGGGCATGCTGGTCAGGGCCGGGGCGACGAACCGGGTGATGGTGTCGATCCTGGGTGTGAATATCTCGCTGCTCTACGCATTGGTCTTTGCGCTGGGCGCGTTGCTGGCGGGGCTGGCGGGCGCGATGGCCGGGCCGATCCTGTCGGTGCAGCCGGGGATGGGCGAGGCGGTGCTGATCCTCTCGTTCGTTGTGGTGGTGATCGGCGGGCTGGGCTCGATCAGGGGCGCGCTTCTGGCGGCGATGATCGTGGGGCTGATCGACACGATGGGCCGGGCGTTCCTGCGCGATATCCTGAGCGCGTTCTTCTCGCCGCAGGTGGCGGGCGAGGCGGGGCCGGCGCTGGCCTCGATGCTGGTTTACATCCTGATGGCTCTGATCCTGTTCTTCCGTCCCGAGGGGTTGTTGCCCCTGCAAAGGAGGCATTGAGATGGTCGGTTCCTATCGCATGATCGAGGGGGTCGTGGTGCTGGCCGCGATGGTGGCGGCGGGGCCGGTGGTGGCGCTGCTGTCGGGCGATGTCTACCAGCTGGCGGTGTTCGAGCGGGCTCTGATCTACGCGGTGGCGGCGGCGAGCCTCAACATGATCCTGGGCTTCGGGGGGATGGTGAGCTTTGGCCATGCCGTCTACCTCGGCATCGGGTGCTATGCGACGGGGATATTGGCGAATGCCGATATCCTGCCGATCTGGATCCAGTTGCCGGTGGTGATGGCGGCCTCGGCCCTGGTGGCGCTGTTCATCGGGCTGATCGTGCTGCGGACGTCGGGTGTGTACTTCATCATGATCACGCTCGCGCTGGCGCAGATCTTCTATTACCTCGCGGTCAGTTCCTCCTATTTCGGGGGCGATGACGGCATGGTGATCTACGAGCGCACCACGCTTCTCTGGGGTTATGACCCGTTCGACAGCTGGCATTTCTACTTCTTCGTGGCGGGGATCACGGTGCTGTGCATCCTGCTGGTCAACCACCTCGTGCGGTCGGATTTCGGGCGGCGGCTGGTGGCGTGCCGGGAGAACCCGACACGGGCGACGGCGCTGGGGTTCAACGTGTTCGCCGTGCGGCTGGTGGGGTTCGTTCTGGCCGGTGTGATCTGTGGCATTGCCGGGTTCCTGCTGGCCAACCAAGCGGAGTTCGCGACGCCGGGCTATGCGAGTTGGCAGCGGTCGGGCGAGTTGCTGGTGATCGTGATCCTCGGCGGCGTGGGCACGCGGTTCGGGCCGGTCTACGGGGCGTTCGCCTTTGTCCTGCTGGAGAGTGTTCTGGCCGGGTACACGACGCATTGGCCGATATTGTTCGGGCCGTTCCTGATCTGTGTCGTGATGTTCTTTCACAAGGGTCTGGCGGGGCTTGTCGATCGCCTGATCCCGGGCCGGGCGAGGGCGGGATGAGCCATATTCTGAAACTCGAGGATATCTCCGTCAGCTTCGGGGGGATCCATGCCTTGCAGGGGGTGAACCTGCAGCTGGATCACGGGTCGATCCACGCGCTGATCGGGCCGAACGGGGCGGGGAAAACGACGCTGGTGAGTGTGCTGTCGGGTGAGTTGCGGCCCAATGGTGGAGTGGTGCATTTCGACGGGCGGAACGTGAATGGGTTGTCGACCCATGAACGGGCGCGGCTGGGGCTGACGCGGACTTACCAGATTACCGCGCTGTTTCAGCATATCGCGGTGTGGGAGAACATCCTGCTGAGCCTGAAGGCGCGGGATACGCCCAAGGTATCGGTGATGCAGCTTCTGCGGGCCCATGCGGAGCGGCATTATGCCGGCGAGCTGGCCGAGGTGCTGAAGGATTTCGGGCTGGAGGAGAAGGCGGGTGCGCTGCCTTCGGCGCTGAGCCATGGCGACCGGCGGCGGCTGGAGCTGGCGATGGCGATCATTTCCAACCCGTCGATATTGCTGCTCGACGAGCCGCTGGCCGGGCTTTCCACCTCGGACGCGGCGGAGCTGGTGGCCCTTATTCGCAAGCGTCTGAAGGGCGATGTGCCGATATTGCTGATCGAGCATGACATGGATGCGGTGTTCGACCTGGCGGACGAGATCACCGTGCTGGTGGATGGAAGGGTGCTGATGACCGGGACGCCGGAGGAGGTGCGCAACTCGGCCGAGGTGCAGGCGGCCTACCTGTCGGAAGAGGACGATTTTTGATGCTGCAATTCCGCGATGTCTGCGCCAGTTACGAGGACAGCCAGATCCTGTTCGACCTCAGTTTCGAGGTGGAGGAGGGGTCGGTGACGACGTTGCTGGGCAAGAACGGGATGGGCAAGACGACGACCATCCGCACGCTCTTTGGCCTGACCGACCGGATCGGCGGGGATATCTACCTGGAAGGCGACCGGATCAACGGGGTGCCGACGCATGAGATCGCCAAAAGGGGCGTGGCGCTGGTGCCCGAGGGGCGGCAGGTGTTCCCGACGCTGACGGTGATGGAGAACCTGCTGGCGACCGCGCGGAACGGGTGCGACGGGCTGGAGGAAGTGTTTGATTTGTTTCCCAGATTGGCGGAGCGGAAGGGCTCGTTCGGGAACCTGTTGTCGGGGGGTGAACAGCAGATGCTGGCGATCGGCCGGGCGCTGCTGACGCAGCCGCGGTTCCTGATCCTCGACGAGGCGACGGAGGGGCTGGCGCCCGCCGTGCGGCGCGAGATCTGGGGGGCCCTGAAGCGGCTGAAGGACCGGAACCTGACGATCCTGGTGATCGACAAGAGCCTGAAGCCGCTGTGCAAGCTGGGGGACCGGCATCACGTGATCCGCAAGGGCGAGATCGCCTGGACCGGGCCGTCGGAGGTTCTGGCGGATGCAGACTCCGAGGCGCGGCGGCATCTGAGTTTGTGAGGGTTAACCGGTGGGGGCGCGTTGGCGGCACGAATCATGGTTAAATGGCTGATTTTCATGAGAAACCCAATGTCGGTATAACGTCGGTATTTTGTCGGTATCGCGTCGGTGTTTTTTACCGAGGACGGCCGGGTTCATGTGGCGTTCGGTGGGGGGTGGGGCGAGATGTTGTGGCGGGCGCAACGGGGGTCGGTTGGGCTGTTCCTTGCATTGCGCGTCGCCGGGGGTACTGTTCCGGCATGAGTGACGACGTCATGAGGCAGTTTCCCAAGCGGGCAAGGGCGATACTCGGGGCGCTCGATGCGAGCGCGATGGGGTATGTGCTTCCGATGCTGGATCACGGGTATCTCTACCTGGCTGCGACGCGGATGTCCCTGTTCCGGTCGGAGCAACATTGGGCGGTGGTGTTCGAGGTCTTCGGGTTCTCGCCGAGAGTGGGCGTGCCCGACCTTTCGGTGACCACGATTGACGGTGAAATCGATGCGCCGGCTTGGTCGGCGGATGACAGGCATGGCCGGCATCGGAAGGTGCAGACATTCCGACCCGTTCCGGACGGCGACTGGATCGACGTGGAAGACCCCGAAACGGTGGCCGCCGAGGGGCGTTTGGTCGTGCGGGGGCGCGAAATACCTTTGCCGGAGCAGGGCGCCTATGCCGCGGCGGGGATCGACCTGTTGGAGGCCCGTCCCCTTGTCTTTGAGTTGTGCCGATACCTTTCGGCCATGCACCGGGAAGAGGTGCTGGCCACAGGGGCCGAGCGGCGGGGGAATATCGCGGCGGACATGGCACAGGTCATGGTGCTCGATGACTGGCACCATCCGGACCTTGCCGGTGGAGAATTGCCGGGCGATACGGAGACCTTTCGGCAGCTTGCGGAGGTTCTGGCGACCGGTGATGCGTCGATCTACACTGCGCCGGAGACCGGGAATACCCATTGGCGAAACTGGCCGGAGGGGGGACGTCTTTAGAATTTTGTGTGGGGGCCGTTTGGCGGGGGCGTCAGCGGCGTGACGAGGCACGTCGGAGGCAGGGCGCTGAGACGCGCATCGCTGGGCCGCGGGGCGGCGATCCGACGGGGGTGGCCTGCCGCTTTATGCTTGCCAAGTACATCCTTCCTAAGAAAGTCGCGCTGGCCTCCCCAAATCGCCGGTCCGTCGGGGCGGCCCAGCGATGCGCGGCGGCCTTCGGCCTGGATTCCGCGCTGGTGAGTGTCCGGTAGCGGGAAGTTCGTCAGAGGTGGGTTGGCACCCACCCTACGGCACCCTTCCCCCCACTCCACAGGCATTTTCCCGCTGACGCCCGAGCACCGGCTTTCGTCCGCCGTCGGGATGGGGAACACTGAGGGCCATACAAAGAGCGGGCCGGCCTGAGTCGCGATCCGCCAGAGCAGGAGCAGTGGCAAACCGTGTCCACCAGAGACGACGAGACCCGGCATGGGGGCATGCCGGGAGAGATTATTCCTTTCCAGATTCGCGGGCGGTTCCTGATGGCGCTGTCGCTGCGGGTGGATGTCGAGGCGGATGACGCGGCGTTCTATGAACGGCTCGACGCGCAGCGCGAGACCTCGCCGCAGTTCTTCGACGAGGCGCCGATGGTGATCGACCTCGGCAACGTGCCGGGGATGGCAGAGCCCGAGCGGCTGCGGGCCATGGTGGCGAAGCTTCGCGAACGGAACCTGCGGGTGTTCGGGGTGCAGAACCCCGGCGCGCTGTCTGAAGAAGCCTTGCAGGAAATGGGGCTCATTCCGGTGCTGGCGGGCAAGGATGCGCCGTTGCCGGATGCGCGGAGCACCAAGCGGCGGCGCCGGGCGGCGTTGCGCGGGGTCGAGAACAAGCTGGTCAAGGCGCCGGTGCGCTCGGGGCAGATGGTGGTCTGCGAGAGCGGCGACCTGACGGTGATCGGCTCGGTTGCCTCGGGCTCCGAAGTGGTGGCCGGCGGCAATATTCACATTTACGGGCGTCTGCGCGGGCGGGCGATGGCCGGGGTGCATGGCGACGAGAGCGCGCGGATCTTCTGCCGGAGCCTCGATGCCGAGCTGCTGGCGATCGCCGGGCTCTACAAGACCAGCGAGACGCTGGAGGACGCGGTGCGCGACCGCGCGACGCATATCTACCTGGAAAACGAGAGACTGTGCATGGAGGTGATCGGATGACGGCCGATCTTAAGGAAAAACCGGCCTTGGGCCGGGTGATCGTGATCACGTCGGGCAAGGGCGGTGTGGGCAAGACCACGTCGGCCGCGGCGATCTCGGCGGGGCTGGCGAAGCAGGGGCACCGCACGGTGGTGATCGATTTCGACGTGGGGCTGCGGAACCTCGACATGACGATGGGCTGCGAGCGGCGCGTGGTGTTCGATTTCATCAACGTGATCCAGGGGGATGCGCGGCTGAAGCAGGCGCTCATTCGGGACAAGCGGTTGGAGAACCTGTCGATTCTGCCCACCTCGCAGACGCGGGACAAGGATGCGCTGACCAAGGAGGGCGTCGAGACGGTTCTGGACGAGCTGAAGCAGGAGTTCGACTACATCATCTGCGACAGCCCGGCGGGGATCGAGCATGGCGCGCAGATGGCGATGTATTTCGCCGACGAGGCGGTGGTGGTGACCAACCCCGAGGTGTCTTCGGTGCGCGACAGTGACCGGGTACTGGGGCTGTTGAGCAGCCAGACCAAGCGGGCCGAGAGCGAGGGGGCCGATGCGGTGAAGGCGCAGGTGCTTTTGACGCGGCATGATCCGGCCCGGGTCGAGAGCGGCGAGATGATGAATGTCGAGGACGTGCTGGAGATCCTGGCGGTGCCTTTGCTCGGGGTGATCCCGGAGAGCCAGGCGATCTTGCGGGCGTCGAATATCGGGACGCCGGTGGTGCTGGATCAGCCCTCGGCGGCGTCGAAGGCCTATGAGGACGCGGTGCGGCGGCTGACCGGCGAGGAGGTCGAGATGCGGATCGCGGGCGAACGGCGGCCCGGGCTGTTTCACCGGCTGTTCGGGCGGGCGTCATGAACCTGTTCGGATTTGCCCGCAAGCAGCGCCGCGCGAGAAGTGCGGAGACCGCGAAGGACCGGCTGCAGATCCTGCTGGCGCATGAGCGCAGCGGCGGAGGGCGCGGCGGTGAGGCCGATTACCTGCCGATGCTGCAGCGTGATATCGTCGAGGCGATCCGGAAATACGTGTCGATCGGCGAGACGGATGTGGAGGTGCGCATGGAGCGCGGCGAGCAGATGTCGAGCCTGGAGATCAACGTGGAATTGCCGTCGGAGGTGGGGTCGAAGGCGGGGTGACGTCCTGGCGTTAAGCCGCGCATCGACGGGCCGCGGGGCGGCGAACCGACGGGGGTGGCTTGGTGCTTTATGGTAGCCAAGTCCCTCCTCGCTCACGACGTTGCGCTTGCCTCACCAAATCGCCGGACCGTCGGGGCGGCCCGGCGATGCGCGGCGGCCTTCGGCCTGGATTCCGCGCAGGGCGTCATGCCGAAGCGTAAAGGTTACTCCGCCGCCACCTGCCCCTTGTCGCCCAGCACCGCCATCGCCGCGTCGACGATTTCCTTGTAGCCGGTGCAGCGGCAGATGTTGCCGGAGAGGGCGTCGCGCACCTCGGCCTCGGTGTAGCGTTTGCCGGTGGAGGCGAGCTCCGACAGGGTCATCAGCATCCCCGGCGTGCAGTAGCCGCATTGCAGGGCGAAGTTCTCGTGGAAGGCCTGTTGCAGGTCGTTGAATTCGTGGTCGGGGGTTTCCAGACCCTCGATGGTGCGGATCTCGCGGCCCTCGGCCTGGTGCGCGAGTGTCAGGCAGGAGCGCACTGCCTTGCCGTCCATCATCACCGTGCAGGCGCCGCAGACGCCGTGTTCGCAGCCCACATGGGTGCCGGTGGCGCCGATCTCGTGGCGGAGGAAATCGCTGAGCAGCATGCGGGGTTCGGCGAAGCCTTCGACCTCTTCGCCGTTCAGGGTGAATTCGACCGAGTGTTTCTGGCCGTGTTGCAGGACCTTCATGCGCGGGTCTCCTCGATGAGTTTCTTGCCGATGCGGCGGACGAGTTCGCGGCGGTAGCGGGCGGAGGCGTGGATGTCGTCGGTGCCGCCCATCTTCCACGCGAGCCGGTTGAGGGCGTCGGGGATGTCACTGGTGGCGAGGTCCGTCCATTCCTCGACCGTGGGCGCGTCGGAGACGCCGCCGACGCCGAGGCGCACGGTGCCCTTGTCGGCGATGCAGGCCATGGCGACGATGGCGAAGTCGCCGTCGCGGCGGGCGATTTCGCGGAAGCCCCACTTGGCGGAGGAGGGGAGCGACGGGAAATGGGCGGAGATGCAGAGCTCGCCCTGTTGCTTGGCCGTTTCCAGCAGGCCGGTCTGGAACTCGCTGGCCGAGAGGGTGCGGGTGCCGGAGGCGGATTGCAGCGTCACCGTGCCGCCCAAGGTGGCGAGGAGGAGGGGCATTTCCGCCGAGGGGTCGGCGTGGCAGAGCGAGCCGCAGACGGTACCGCGGTTGCGGGTCTGGATGTGGCCCACATGGGTCAGCGCCTCTCGGACGAGGGGCATGTGGGTGGCGAGGTCGGGGTGGTGAAAGACCTCGGCCTGGGTGGTGGCGGCGCCGACGGTGAGGCCGTCGGGGCCGATCTCGAGCTTCTTGAGGTCGGCAAGGCGGGAGACGTCGACGAGGATAGACGGCTCGGCCAGCCGCATGTTGAGCATCGCCATCAGCGACTGGCCCCCGGCGATGACGCGCGCCTCCTCGCCATGTTCGGCAAGGCAGGCGACGGCTTCGTCGATCGTGTCGGGGATGTGGATGGAGAAGGGGGCCGGTTTCATGAATTGCCTCCGAATTTCGAGCGGATCTTGCCGAGGAGCCCCTTGCGCGGCGCGGCGTCGGGGGCCGCGCGGGCGACAAGGGCGCGGAAGAACTGGTTGATGAGAAGGCGTGCCGCGCCGGAGAGGAGGCGGCCGCCGACGGAGGCGATGGTGCCCGAGAGGTGGATTTCGTAGCGGTAGCGGACGTTGGTGCCGCCCTCGACCTCGTCGAGTTCCACCCAGCCGGTGCCGCGCGAGACGCCGAGGGAACCGTCGAGCGTGCCGGAGATTTCGACGCTTTCGGGTTTGCGCATGTTCCTGAGCCGGATATCGGCCTCGAACGTGCCGCGCACGGCGCCGACGCCCATCTTGAGCGTGCCGGTGAAATGATCCTCGGCGTGCTTGTCGAGTTCCCTGCAGCCGGGGATGAGGGCGGCCATTTCCTTCGGGTTGAGCAGCGTTTCCCAGACCTTTTCGCGGGGGGCGGGGACGAAGGTTTCGCCCTCGCCGCGCAGCGCGTCGCCGGAGAAGTCGACGGAGAGGCGTTCCTCGGTCTTTTCCACGTCGGCCGGGGGCGCCATCTCCTCGCCGCTGTTGATCCAGCCGAAGACCTTGGAGGGGGTGAGCGGCATGGTCACGTCTTCATAGTCGAGCGCGTCGGCCACGGCGTTGGCGAGGCAGACGGGGGTGGTGTACTGGTTGCCCTCGGCGATGCCCTTGGCGCCGAGGCGGGTGAAGGGCGAGGGGATGGCGACGGTGTCGACCAGCACCGGATCGATGGCCTCGGCCGCGGTGGGGATCAGGTAGTCGGCCATGGTGCCGGAAAGGAACGTGCCGTCTTCCTTGTAGACGAATTCCTCGTAGAGGGAGGCGCCGATGGCGTTGGCGAAGGAGCCGCGGATCTGGCCCTTGGCGAGGCCGGGGTTGAGGATGGTGCCGCAATCGTGGGCGGTGACGTAATGGTCGACCTTCACGTTGCCGGTGTCGGGGTCGATTTCCACGCCGCAGAAGTCGAAGGCGAAGCCGTAGGCGAGGGATGTGTTGATCTCGTCATTGGCGGTGGTGGGGGTGAGTTCTGGGGCGTTCCAGTAGGCGACCTCGCGGATGCCGGGGTCCATGCCTTCGGGGAGGGAGGAGGGCGACCAGTGGGCGAGCCCGCCCACGCGGCGGAATTCGAGGCCGTTATCGGGGTTCGACTTGGAGCGGATCATGCTGTCGGCGAATTCGATATCGTCCTCGGGGACGTTGAGGAAGCGGCCCGCGACCTTGGTCATCTTCACGCGCACCCGTTCGGCGGCGGTTTTCGCGGCCGAGGTGGAGGCGGGCGAGAAGCGGCAGGAATAGTTGCCGGCGGCGATGGACCAGTTGTCTTTCTGCGTGTCGGTTTCCAGGTTCACCGTGATGTCGGAGAACTTCAGCCCCAGTTCGTCGGCGACGATCTGGGCCAGGGCGGTCTGGTGGCCCTGGCCTTGGGGCGTGGAGTCGCCCACGACGTTGACCGAGCCGAGAGCGTCGACCGAGATGGTGCAGGAGGCGACGGCGCCGTCCTTGGGGCCGGCCTTTTCGCGTTCTTCCTTGGTTTTCAGGGTCGAGATGTAGCCCATGTTCGACTGGCTGGGTTCCACCGCGGCGGCGAAGCCGATGCCGTAGAGCTTGCCCTCGGCGCGGGCCTGTTTCTGGCGCTCGCGCAGCCAGTCGAGCTTGCCCTGTTCGACGGAGTCTTTCACGACCTGTTGGTAGTCACCGGAGTCGATCAGGGCGCCCGCGGGGGCGCGGTAGGGGAAGGAGCCGGCGGGGATGAGGTTCTTTTCCATCAGCGCGAGCGGGTCCATCCCCAGTTCCTTGGCGACCTTGTTCATCACCCGTTCGATGGCGAAGTAGAGCTGTGGTCCGCCGAAGCCGCGCACGGCGCCGGTGGGGCACTTGTTGGTGAGGACGATGTTGTTCGTCACCTTGACGTTGGGGATGGTGTAGCAGTTGGTCGAGAGGCCGTGCATCCGGTAGATCGGCGCGGGCATGGGGGCGCGGAGGTGGGCGCCGTGGTCGTCGTAATGCTCCATCCGGAGGGCGTTGACGGTGCCGTCATCGTCGTAGGCGGCCTCGATCGTCGTCACCCGGCTGGGCGCGACGGAGGAGGAGGCGTGGTGTTCGAGGCGGTCCTCGATCCATTTCAGGGGGCGGCCGGCGAGGCGGGAGGCGACGCAGAGCACGACGATGTAGGGGAAGAGGGTGAGTTTCGAGCCGAAGCTGCCGCCGGAGTTGGCGGGGCTTTTGTGGCGCAGCTTGGCGGAGGGGATCTTGAGGGCGATGGCCATCACGGTGTGGACCGAGAAGGGGCCCTGGAAGTTGGACGTCACGTCGTAGCCGCCGGTATCGGGTTTGTATTCGGCGACGACGCCGTAGGTTTCCATCGGCGTGACCGAGTTGCGCGGGTAGCGGATTGTGATCTGGGTCTTGTTCTTCGCCGCGTCGAGCACCTTGTCGGCCTCGCCGTGGTTGAAGACGCGGTGGGAGACGCGGTTGGAGCCGGCGGCCTCGTGCAGGACGGGCGCGCTTTCCTCGCAGGCGCGGACCGGGTCGACCACGGCGTCGAGCACTTCGTAGTCGACCTTGATGAGCTTGAGCGCGTCTTCGGCGCGGTAGCGGTCGGTGGCGCAGACGATGGCGACGGGTTCGCCGACATAGCGGACCTTGTCCATGGCGATGCCGCGATAGTCGAGCGGGTTGGCGAAGCCGACGATCAGCGGCTTGGTGTAGGGCTTGATATCCTCGCCGGTGATGACGGCATGCACGCCCTTGAGCTTGAGCGCTTCGGTGGCGTCGATGCCCTTTATGCGGGCATGGGCGTGGGGCGAGCGCAGGAAGGCCGCGTGTAGCGTGCCTTTCGCGATGGGTATATCATCCATGAAGGTCGCCTTGCCGCGCAGCAAGGTCTGATCTTCGGTGCGCAGGATCTTCTGCCCTACCAGCGGTTCGCGCATTTCTGACACATCGTCCTCCATACCCCGTCATGCGAGCTTGAAATTTATTAAATACTTATTGTATAATAAAGCTGGATCGTGTCAACTCGTTTGCAACGGCAATTCGTACAAGGGCTTGAACCGGAAGGCAGGGAATGACCGAAGGGTTTGATTTCAAAGTGGAAAAAGAGGTGCTCGAGCTGAGCGACGGCGGCCGGGTGGCCATTCGGCGCTGGGGTGGGGCGAAGCGCGAGCGGATCGTGCTGTCGCATGGCAATGGCCTTGCGATCGACGGGTTCTACCAGTTCGCGCAGGAGCTGATGGCGGATTTCGAGGTCGTGGTCTTCGATATGCGCAGCCACGGCCAGAGCGGGCCGGGCGAGGTGATGGACAACCCCTGGCCGCGCTTCGTGGCCGACATCCCTGAGATATACGATTCGATTCAAGGACGGTTCGGGGAGAAGCCGACGCATGGGGCGTTTCATTCGCTGAGTTCGGTGGCGACGCTTCTGGCGCAGTCGCGGGAGCCCCGGGGGTGGCGGTCGCTGACCCTGTACGAGCCGCCGGTGCCGCCGGTGGCGGACGAGGCGCTGCTGGAGGAGTTCGTGGCTTCGCACGAGGAGCTGTCGCGCCGGACGCGGGCGCGGCGGCGGACGTTCTCGGGGCCGGAAAGGCTGGTGACCTCGCTGCGGCGGTCGCCGACGTTCGGGGGCATCCCCGACGAGGTGATCGAGCGGATGGCGGCGGGGATGCTGTATTACGCCGGGAATGACCCGGAGGCACCCTACGAGCTGGTCTGCGATCCGGATCTCGAAGCGAATACATTCGATATCCGGCTGCCGCGCGAGTGGTGGGATGCGATCGGCACCGTGACGGTGCCGGTGCAGGTCGTGGTGGGCACGACGCTGGGCCATGACCTGCCGGGGCTGATCCGGTCGGCGGGGTTTCTTGCGCAGACCTTCGGGTTCGAGTGCGCCGCCGTCGAGGGCGGGGGCCACCTGATGCAGATGCAAAGACCGCACCGGTGTGCGGAACATGCCGTGCGGTTTGCCACGGCCAAATCGGAAAACAACGCCGCCTGAGCGGCGCCTTCAACGACAGAGGGGTACCTGGAAATGGCACAAGACAACCTGACGAAGGCCCGCGGGAAGGAGACGATCCTGGATTGCCTGCGGTTCTGGGCGGCGGAGACGCCGGAGCAGCTGGCCGTCGAGACGACGGACCATGGTAAGTTGACCTATGCGGAGCTGGCAAGGAATGCGAATGCGCTGGCGGCGGCGTTCGGGAAGCTGGGGCTGAAGCCCGGGGACCGGGTGGCGATTCAGTTGCCGTCGTCGCCGGAATTCGTGACGACCTACATGGCCTGTGCGATTTCGGGCTGTGTGCTGACGACGCTGCATATGCCCTACCGGCAGGAAGAGCTGCATCCGCTGATTGCCTTTGCCAAGGCGAGGGCGGTGGTGACGGCGGAGGTCGGGAAATACGACGGGCCGGAGGTGATGGAGGCGCTCGAGGGCGAGATCGGGAGCCTGGAGCACGTGATCAGCGTGACGGAGCCGACGATCGCCGGGCAGCATCATTTCGGCGCGCTGGTGGCGGAGAATGTCGATGCGCCGGAGATCGAGGGCGCGGGGCCGGATGCGGAGGTGGCGCTGTGCTTTACCTCCGGCACCTCGGCGGCGCCGAAGGGGGTGATCCGCAAGCAGACGCTGATGGCGCAGAACGCGCGGCGTTTCGGCGAGATGCTGGATATGGGCCCGGCTGACCGGGTGATGATCGCGCCGCCGCTGACGCATGTGTTCGGGCTGCTTTGTGCGGGCAATGCGCTGATGTCGGGGGCGACGGTGGTGCCGGTGCCCATTTTCACGCCGCCCACTTACGGCGAGTACCTGACGGCGATGCGGCCGACGGTGGTGTATTCGGCGCCGGCGCATCTGGCGGCGACGCTGAAGAGCGGGGTGATGGATGCGGCGCCGCCCGAGACGGTGCGCGACGTGATCGTGGGCGGCTCGATCTGCCCGCCGGAGGTGGCGGCGCAGTTCGAGGCGCGGCTGCCCAATGGCCGGGTCGGGTGCCTGTTCGGGATGACCGAGGCGCTGCTGGCGACGCAGACGGTGGTGACGGATGCCCCCGAGATCCGGCATGCGACGGTGGGGCAGCTGGCCGAGGGGCTGACCGCGCGGATCATGACGCTGGAGGGCGAGGACGTCACGAAGGGCGGCGAGGGGGAATTGCAGTTGAGCGGGTATTCGATCTTGCCCGAGTACCTGGACAACCCCGATGCCAATGCGAGCTCGTTCACCGACGATGGCTGGTTTCGCACCGGCGACCTGGCCTCGATCGACGAGAGCGGGAACATCATGATCACCGGGCGGAGCAAGGACATCATCAACCGCGGCGGGATCAAGATCAATCCGGCGGATATCGAGAGCATCCTGGACGGGCATGCCGATATCGTGCAGTCGGCGCTGGTGCCGATGCCCGATGCGGTGCTGGGCGAGCGGATTTGCGTTTACGCGGTGCTGAGGCCAGATACGGCGCTGACGCTGGAGGATCTGTGCGACTTTCTTGACGGCCAGGGGGTTGCGAAAATGCGCTGGCCCGAGCGGCTGGAGATCATTCCGGAGATGCCGATGACGCCGACGAAGAAAATCATCAAGCCCGTATTGGTTGCAGACATTCGCGATAAAGTGTCAGATTGACAATCTCGGGCGGCTGGGAGGACTGAGAGCACGTCATGGCAAAGAAGAAAGAAGACGCCTGGGTACTGGGCGGCGGAGATGTCGAGGCCTTCGAGAAGCGGGCCAAGCGGGGGCGGCCGCGGGGCAAGGGCACGCAGGTGGTCTATGACTCGCTGCGCAAGGAGATCCTGACGCTGGTGGCGAAGCCCGGCGACCACCTGGACGAGGCGGCGCTGGAGAAGCGGTTCGGGGTGTCGCGCACGCCCATTCGCGAGGCGCTGATCCGGTTGCAGGCCGACAGGCTGGTGCGGTTCTCGGCCAATCGGGGGCATTTCGTGGAGGTGATCAACCTCAACGACGTGCCGCGGATCTTCGAGGCGATGGACCTGTACCAGGCGGCGGTGCTGCGGCTGGCGGCGGGGCGGCATACCGAGGACCAGCTGGTGGTGCTGCGGGAGATCAACGAGGGCTACAAGGCCGCCGCGACCTCGGGCGACTTCCAGGCGATGACCGAGCGGAACCACGAGTTTCACAAGCAGATCGCGCTGATGGCGGGGAACGAGTTCATCAAGGAAGGCTACGAAACGGTGCTGAATTTCAGCCTGCGGCTGACCTACCTGATGTTTGAGAACGAGGACCGCACCTCGCAGGAGCCGGACAGCTATTACGACCGGATCTACAACGAGCATGACGAGATGATCGACCTGATCGCGGCGCGGGATGCGGACGGGCTGGATGAGGTGAGCCAGAAGCACACGCGGCTGTTCTGCAACCAGGTGTCGGCCTTCATGGAACACCGGGTGGCGCTGCGGACTAAGGCGCAGTCGTTCTGAGACACGCGCCCCGGTCTGGACCGGGGCGCGCCGGTGTCGTGAGTGGCGGTTACTGGTCGAGACGTTCGACGGTTTCGAGGGCGAAGCCGCCCACCATGGCCGCGTAGAAATCTTCATTCGAGGGCGGCACGGCGATGTAGTCTTCCGGCACGATCATCTCGCCGGTGACGGCGCTGACCTTGATCGGGAAGCTGCGCTCGATCTCGTTGGGGGTGGCATCTTCGGGCGAGCCGGAGGTCACGTCTTCCTCGAGGCCGCGGAAGACGGCGATTGTACCTTCCATCTCGTTGAATTCGCCGGTGTCGGGAAGGACGGTGTTGCCCGAGATGGCGATCTTGTTGATCTCGACGCGGATGGCCGGGGCCTCGGCGGTTTCATCAACCTCGACCAGCGAGGCGATGGCGCGGCCGAGATCGGCCTCGAGCGAGGGCCAGAACTGGCTGGCGTTGCTGTCGGCGTAGGCCGAGAGGTCGGTCTGGACGTCGATGCGCGACAGGGTGACATCCTGTGCCTGGGCCGCGAGGGGCGTGGTGAACAGCATGACGGCAGCGGCGGCACTCAGTACGTGATGTTTCATAACAGGGTCCTTTGAAAGGCAGTTGAACAGGGTCGGACAACGTTCGGGGCGCGAAACTGTTCCCCGCGCACAAAGCCGGCTCGGGAACGCGCGGGTTTTCGCCTGTTTCCGGCGCGACCGGCGGAACAGGGGCGTGGATCGTACGTTGTTTACCGGTCTGGGGGCGCCGGCGAAGAAAGGGCAGGGATGACATCAACCGCAAAAGCCAGGCCGATGGCGGCCGTCGATATCGTCAGGGCGACGGAAGACGCGCTGGATGGCGAGAGGGTGACGGTGGATGATGTGGTGACGCATCTGGGAAAGGCCAGCTATACGCCGCTTCTGGTGGTGCCCGGGTTGCTTCTGGCGTCGCCGCTGAGCGGGGTGCCGGGATTCTCGGCGGCCTGTGGCGTGCTGATCACCGCGGTGTCGGCGCAGCAGATCGTGCGCCGGCCGGGGCTGTGGCTGCCCCGGTGGCTGCGGCGGGCAAGCATGCCGTCGAAGCGGGTGCATGATGGCGTGGCCTGGCTGCGCAAGCCCGCGGGCTGGCTGGATCGGGTGACGCGGCGGCGGATCCAGTGGCTGACCTATCCGCCGTTCTCCGTTCTGCCGCAGGGGCTTTGCCTGATCTGCGGGGTGGTGATGCCGGTGCTGGAGTTCATCCCGTTCACCTCGTCCGTGCTGGGGCTGGTCGTGGCGGTGGTGGCGACGGGCATGTTCATGGCCGACGGGCTGCTGGTGATTCTGGGGATGATGGGGGCGGCCGGGGCCGTGGGGACGATCGCGGCGGCGATCTGAGTCTTGAAAAGCAGTCTTGAAATCGGGTCGTTTCGGGAGAACCTTGCGCGGCGCGAAACCGGGTACCTTCGCACCGCGCTGGCCTTCAGCTTTTGGCCTTTGCTCCGGCGGCTACGGGCTGTACGCCATCGAAGTTTGCGCCGATGCGCTTCGTGAAATCCCAGGCTGCCACAGCAATCACGGCGAACAGGGAGATCAAGGAGAAGTGCTTGCGTCTCATGATCATACCTCCAGGCTGTTGTTCTGTATTAAGAACGCCTGAATTCCCGAACGGTTCCCGTTAACGCTTCATTTCGCCGGAAGGGCGTCGTCTTCATCGACTTCGGGCCAGGAGAGCGGGAAGGTCACGTGCAGCTCGTAGCGGTCGTCGGTCATGCTGGTCTCGAGCGTGCCGTCGAGCTGCGAGACGAAGGACTGGATGAGCCGCGAACCGAGGCCGGAGCCGTCGGTGTCGCGGGTGTCGGTCTCGGTTCCCTCGTCGGTGGAGCGGGAGTTGACGATGCTGAGGCAGAGCGTGTCGGTGCCGGTCTGTTTCAGCGCGATGTTGATCCAGCAGGGCGAGCCGCGTTCGACGCCGCAATGCTTGACCGCGTTGATCGCCGCCTCGGTCGCCAGAAGCGAGAGGGGGACGGACTGATCCGGGTTGATCTCGACCGGGTCGAAGCTGGTGGAGATGTCGATGCGGTGGTCGACCTCGTCGAGCGCCCCGATGGTGACGAGCTGCTTGATGATGTCGTCGAGCAGGGAGTCGGCGCGGACCTTGGAGAGCTTGCGGGCGAGGTAGAGGTAGCGGTGGATGGCGGAGAGCGCCATCACCCGGTCCTGCACCCGGCGGAGGAGGTGGCGGGCCTCGGGGCTTTCGGTGTTGCGGATCTGCATGTTCATGATCGAGGAGATCAGTTGCAGGTTGTTCTTGACCCGGTGGTGGACCTCGCGCAGCAGAACGGTCTTTTCCTTGAGATCCTCGTCGCGGCGGCGTTCCTGTTCGGAGATCCGGCGGGTCATGGCGCGGAAGGCGTCGGCCAGCACCTCGAATTCCTCGGGCGCGTTGTCGAGGCGGGCGCTGTCGAGGTCGGTGCGGCCGGCGGCGAAGAGGCGCATCCACGAGCGCAGGCGCCAGACATGGCGGATGGCGAGGCGGTGGACGCCGATATAGGCCACGGCGATGGCGATCAGCCACATCAGCAGCGGGAAGTAGAGCGAGATGGCGCCCTCGTAGCCGGGGAGGTAGGAGTTCTGACTTCTGGGGCGCCAGCTTCCTAGGGCGAAGACGCGGCCCTCGACGATGGGGACCACCGCGAAGTGGCGGCGCAGACCCTGGCGGTTGGTGTCGCGGAAGGTCTGCCTGCCCTCGTCGACGAGGTCCTGAAGGCTTTTGTTCTCGGGCAGGACGGAGCGGCGGTCGTCGACAAAATGCTCGGTCGCGATGATGTCGCCATCCTGCTGGAAGACCACTAGGTCGGCCTCGGTGTCGACATCGGCGAGGATCTCGTTGATCGCCTCGACCGGGATCGCGACCCAGGCGGTGCCGCGGTGCATGTTCTCGTCAATGACCGGAACGGTGACGATGACCGCCGAGCCGGGGCCGATGAATTCGAGCGGCTGGACGATGATGCCCGGTTCGAGGCTTTCGAGATCGGAGCGGATGATGTCGAGTTCGGTGAGATCCTGCCGCTCGCCGTTGGAGGCGCAGATGAGCTGCTGGTTGGCGTCGACGAAGCCCGCGAAGCTGTAGAGTTCGGTCTTGTCGACGACGCGGGACATGATCAGGTCGCAGCCCTGATCGGTGGCGGCGACCGATTCGACGGAAATGGCGAGCGTGCGGGCGGTGCTGACGGCCGAGCGGATGACCTCGCGGGTTTCGGAGACGGCCTGTTGGGTCTGTTCGAGGAGGGCGGTTTCGGAGAGCGTGCGGCGCTCTTCGAGAACCTTCATGGTCTGGAAGACGGAAATCAGGCCAAGCGGCAGCATGGCAAGGCTGAGGACGATCGCAAGCCGGAAGGCGAGGCCCGGCTTGAAGCCCCGGTGCCGCGCCGCCGGCTTCTCACTCATACCGATGGTTTCCCGTTGACCACCGCCAATGTTGCAGAATCCGTCATTTCCAGTTCGCTGTCATCGTCGAGGTGCATCAGTTCCGCGAGGCGCTTGCGCGCCCGGTTGGCCCGGCTCTTGATCGTGCCGACCGCGCAGTTGCACATATCAGCCGCCTCTTCGTAGGAAAACCCCTCGGCACCGACGAGGACGAGAACCTCGCGCTGTTCGGCGGTGAGCTGGGCGAAGGCTTCGCGGAAATCGGTCATCGCGAGACGCCCGTCATGGTCGGGCTTTTGCGACATCGAGGCCGCCATCATGCCCTCGGGGTCTTCGACCTCGCGGCGGCGCTTGCGGTGCTGGGAGTAATAGGTGTTGCGCAGGATGGTGAAAAGCCATGCCCGCAGGTTGGTGCCGGGCTGGAACTTGTCAAAGTTGTCCCACGCCTTGACGACCGCGTCCTGAACGAGGTCGTCCGCGGAGGATGCATTGTGCGACAGGCTGAAAGCGAACGCACGCATGGCCGGAAGATGCTCGATCAGCTCTTCCTTCGGATCTTTTGTGGTGTTCACGCGTCATCCTCGGTCTGGGGTTTGTCGTCCCGTTTCCGCGTATTGCTGCTCTCTTGCTCTTTCGCGCGCAACTGGTCTAGCAGTTGCGTAAAGCGCTCGGGCACAGGCTCGTCTGAAGCCTCCGAGTACACACGCCGCAAGTTATCGTCGATTTGCTGATCCACTTTGTCGTTCCTGACGGTCTTAGCCATAACACCCGATTTTCCGCACAAGCCCACAGGCGCTTTTTTTGCACCTGATCTGGAACATAACCCGGGGATGTGCGTTTGGTTCCATACATCGACCGAATTTTTTGAGGACACCTGAGGGAACACCCATGACGGAAAGCAATGCTGATGTAACCACGCGCATCGCGCAGGAACTGCCGTACCTGCGGCGGTATGCGCGGGCGCTTACGGGCAGTCAGACTACCGGAGACAATTACGCCGCCGCAACGCTGGAGGCACTTCTCGAAAACCAGGAGGTCTTTACAGACGCGCGCGCCCCGAAAGTGGCGCTGTTCCGGGCCTTCCACGATATCTGGGTGTCGTCCGGGGCGCCGGTCGACGAGGGCGGAAGCCTTGATTCGGCCGAGAGCCGCGCGCAGTGGCGGCTTTCGAGTCTGACGAGGAACACGCGCGAGGCGCTGCTTCTGCACAGCCTCGAGGGGTTCCGCACCGAGCAGATCGCCGACATCATCGACGTGTCGCCCGAGGAGGCGGCCGAGCTGCTGTCGATCGCGCGCCGCGAGATGACCGACGCCGTGCAGGGCCGTATCATGGTCATCGAGGACGAAGCGATCATCGCGATGGACATCTCGTCGATCGTCGAGAGCATGGGCCACGAGGTGACGGGCGTTGCCCGGACCCGCGACCAGGCCGTGAAGCTGGCCAAGCAGACGCCGCCGGACATGATCCTGGCCGATATCCAGCTGGCCGACAAATCCTCGGGGATCGATGCGGTGAACGATATTCTCGGTCAGATGGACGAAGTGCCGGTCGTGTTCATCACGGCTTTCCCGGAACGCCTTCTGACAGGGGAGCGGCCGGAGCCGGCGTTCCTTATCACCAAGCCCTATACGGAAGACCAGGTGCAGTCGGCGGTAAGCCAGGCCATGTTCTTCTCGAGTACGGAAACGCTTCAGGCCTGAGGTCGGGGGCTTTTGGTAAGGCTTGCGCGCCATTCGCGGCGCGCAGGCCTTTTTCATGAGTTCACTTCGGTCCGTCAGCTGCGGACGGCGCGCATGATGAGAGCGCCGAGGAACAGCACGAGGAAGACGAAGAACAGGATCTGTGCGATCCCTGCCGACGCGGATGCGATCCCGCCAAAGCCGAAGACGGCGGCGACGATTGCGACGACGAAGAAAACAAGTGCCCAGTACAGCATCGGAAAACTCCTTTGATTGCTCAGGTTCGGTCTTGCATTCGATGGCCGGTCAACCCGCGGCGTCGGGAAATGGTTCCCAAAAAAATTTCCGCGGCGGCAAGCTGTTACATCCCGCGCGGGGTTCCCTCGGAAATTCAGGAACCTTGCGCGCGCTCGCGCGTTGAGGGGCGGAATGGAACACGAAAAGGAGACCGATATGGCACGCGCCAACAGCACTGAGTCGCCGCAAAGCGAACTTGACGATCTTTCCGCACAGATCGCCACGCTGAAACAGGATGTCTCGAACCTGACCAAGTCGCTGGGCGAGCTTGGTACCGCCTCGAAGGAAGCCGCGAAGAACGGCGCCCGCCGCAAGGCCGGCGAATTCCGCGACGCGGGTGAAGCGCAGTTCAACGCCGCCCGCGACCAGGCCGAGCAATACGGCCAGTACGCCGCCGACACCGTGCGGCAGCAGCCGGCCGCATCGATGGCCGTCGCCGTGGGCGTCGGTTTCGTGCTGGGGATGCTGACGAGCCGGAGATAAGCCGATGCTGGGGATGATCGGAGGGCTGCAATACCAGGCGCGCGCTGCGGCGCGCGCCGCTGGATTCACATTTGTCGGAATTATTCTGGTTCTGATCGGCAGCGGATTCTTGTCTGCCGCGCTGTGGATGGTGATCGAGGTCGATTACGGCGCCATCACCGCCACCGCGCTTATCGGGGGGCTTTACGTGCTGCTTGCAGGGCTTTGCTTCCTGTTCGCCAATATCCGGCCGCGGGTTCGCGTGCCGGTGGCCCCGGTGGCAGGCGTTCCGTCGCCGTCACCGTCGCCGTTTGCGGCGATTGCTGAAGGATTCGCGATCGGGATGCAGGCCGGGCGTGCCGCGCGCACGCCCAAGGACTGACCGGCGTCAGCCGCCGCGCGGCTTCGCCGGCCGGATGGCGTGACGGATCATGTCGTCGGTGAAGGGACGGATCAGCATGTTCCAGCCAAGGCTGCGAACATTCGCCTCGTCGTCTTCGCCGACGGTCAGCACGATCTGCGCGCCATTCGACAGCAGGGGTTTGTCGAGCCCGGCCTCGACCACCTGCGCATAGGTCATTTCAAGAAAAGCTGCTTCGATCCGGGGATGGTTTGCCAGGCTGTTGGCGATTTCCACGGATGACTGGACGTGTACCACGTCGCACGGCCCCGCTGCCCTGAGCGAGCCGGCAATATCCTCTGCAATCAAGGAATTGCGCTCAAGCACAAGGTAAACGGGCACCATTTGACCCGGGGCACTCTGCCCGGCATCCTTGGGCCGTTCGTTCATAAGGTCGTCTCCAAACATAAGTGGAAAATACACTTTAAAATTTGGGCTGCATTAAACTATGACATACAAAACGGGGAAATTTTGTCCATGGTTACGGACTGCAAAAACTGCTGGCTGCGGAAGCAACCTGTCTTCCTGTCGATGTCGGAAGACGAGCTTGTTTTCATGCACGAATTCAAGACCGGTGAGCTGGAGGTCGATGCGGGCGCCACGCTGATGCTGGAGGGGTCGAACAGCCCGCAGCTTTTCACGGTGCTCGAGGGCATGGGCCTGCGCTACAAGACGCTGGAGGATGGCGAGCGGCAGGTGATCAGCTTTGTCATGCCCGGCGATTTCATCGGGCTGCAGGCGGGCGTGATGCAGGAAATGCAGCACTCGGTCGAATCGACCACGCCGATGAAGCTGTGCGTTTTCGACCGCCGCTCGCTTTGGCGACTGTTCAAGGATCACCCGGAGCGGGCCTATGACCTGACGTGGCTGGCCGCGCTGGAGGAGCATTTCCTGGGTGAGCACCTGGCCGTGGTGGGCCGGATGCCGGCGGAGCAGCGGCTGGCGACGGGGATCCTGCGGCTTTACGACAGGGCGGTGTCGCTGGGGCTGACCGAAGGCCCGTGGATGAAGCTGCCCTATACGCAGAAGGACCTGGCCGATGCGCTGGGGCTTTCGGTGGTGCATACCAACAAGACGCTGAAGCGGCTGCGCGACCGGCGGATTGTCAACTGGAAGAACGGGGATATGGAGATCCTCGATTACGACCGGCTGAGCGAGATGGCGCATGTGGACCCGGCCGAGGGCATGAGGCAGCGGCCGCTGATCTGAGATGTCGTGACGCGGGGCGACGGCGCTGACGGCGGCGGCCTCCCTTTCGCGACAGATCCCCAAAAAAGCGGCCCCCGCCTTTAATAAAGGCGGGGGCAGGCACCCGAGGGACAGGGAGGGTGCTGAATGTCTGCCGGGGATTTGGGGATGACAGGCAGACATCCTGTCGAAACGATTTCTCCATTCCGACGTCGAAATACCAACGCGACGACTGGCGAAAAGGTTTCCTGCAGAGTCTCATTTTTTTGGAAAAAATTGCATCGCATTGATATTGCGATGTTTTTTCTTTCCGGCGGCGCCGTATCAAGCCGCGCCGCCGGCTGATTGGGGCAGCACGTAGCGCATCGGCGCCGGGGGTGGCGTGCTGGTGCGCAGGCGGCAGCCATAGGCGTCAGAGAGGACCTCGTCTGTGAGCACGTCGTCGGGGGAGCCGTGGGCGATGATGCGGCCGCCTTTCATCACCGCGATCCGGTCGGCGAACATGGCGGTGAGGTTGAGGTCGTGCATGACGGTGATCACGCCACCGCCGCGCAGGGCGTAGTCGCGGGCGAGCTGCATGATGCCGAGCTGGTGGCCGATATCGAGGCTGGCGACGGGTTCGTCGAGGAACAGCCAGCAGGGGCCGGTGTCGAAGGTGGGTTGCCAGACCTGCGCCAGCACGCGGGCGAGCTGGACGCGTTGTTGTTCGCCACCCGAAAGCTCCTGGTAGAAGCGATCGGCGAAGGTGGCGAGATCGACCGCCTCGAGGGCGCGTTCGGCGATGGCGGTGTCGCGGCCGTGGGGGCCGGAATGGAGGCCGATGCGCACCACTTCGGCCACCTTGAAGGGAAAGGCGATGCGCGAGGCCTGGGGCAGCACGCCGCGCATGGCGGCGAGCTGCGGGGCGTTGGCGGGCGTGACGGGCGTGCCGTTCAGGGTGACGGTGCCGTGGGCCCTGTCCTCGCCCGTGAGGACGCGGAGGAGGGTTGTCTTGCCCGAGCCGTTGGGGCCGACGATGGCGGTGACCTCGCCCGGGTGCGCGGTGAGGTCGATGCCGTCGAGGATGGTCTTGCCGCCGATGGCGTGGCGGATGCCGGTGGCCTGGAGGGTCATAGGTCGAGCACCCCGCGGCGGCGCAGGAGGATCCAGAGGAAGACGGGCGCGCCAAGGACGGCGGTGACGATGCCGATGGGCAGTTCCGCCGGGGCGATGATGACACGGGCGGCGACATCGGCCCAGATGAGGAGTGCGCCGCCGAGGAGGGCGGCGTTGATGAGGAGCGGCCCGTGATCGGGGCCGGTGGCCAGGCGCAGCAGGTGGGGCACGACGATGCCGACGAAGCCGATGCCGCCCGAGACCGCGACCGCCGCGCCGGTGGCGGCGGCGACGGCGAGCACGGCGAGGTTCTTGGCCTTCTGCACGTGGATGCCGAGATGCATGGCGGTGGCCTCGCCCATGGCGAGCCCGTTGAGGGCCCGGCCGAGGAAGGAGGCGCCGACGAGGGCCAGCAGGATGAGCGGGCCGGCGGTGAGGATCTTCGACCAGGTGGCGCCGGCGAGCGAGCCCATCTGCCAGAAGGTCAGGTCGCGCAGTTGCTGATCGTCGGCGGCGTAGACCAGGATGCCCGCGAGCGCGCCCGTCAGGGCCGTGAGGGCGATGCCGGCGAGCAGCATGGTCGCCACCGAGGTGCGGCCGCGATGGGTGGCGACGGTGTAGAGCAGCATGACCGAGATCCAGCTACCGGCGAAGGCGGCGAGCGGGGTGAGGTACATGCCGGCGAAGCCCTGGATCGCGGCGGGGAGGGAGGCGCCGAGGACGATGGCGCAGATCGCGCCGAGGCCCGCGCCGGCGCTGACGCCGACGATGCCCGGATCGGCGAGCGGGTTGCGGAAGAGGCCCTGCAGGACGGTGCCGGAGACGGCGAGTGCCGCGCCCACGAGCAGGCCCAGCAGGGTGCGGGGCAGGCGGATGTCGAGGAGGACGACGCGTTCGAGCTGGGTCAGCGGCTCGCCCGACGCCATGTGCCAGAGCGCCGACCAGAGCGAGGCGCCCGAGGCGCCGATGGCGAGGCTGGCGACGCAGGAGCCGAGCAGCAGGAGCGCCAGCCACAGGTGCGCCTGCCGGGCCAGCACGCGCCGGTCGCGGGTGACGGAGGGCCGGGGGCCCGCCTCGATCTCGCTGGTCGCCGCCATGCCGGTCAGCCCCCGTAGAGGTGGTGGCTGAGGTCCGAGACGGCCTTGGCCGTGCGCGGCCCGAAGCCCAGCAGGTAGAGCCCGTCCATCCGGACGATGGCGCCGGTCTCGGCCGCCGGGGTGGGCTGGAAGGCGGGCATGCCGAAGAGCACTTCGTTGGCGATGGCGTGATCGCCGCCGCGGTCCATCATCAGGATCACGTCGGGGGCGGCGACGCTGACGGCCTCGTCGGTCATGGGCTTGTAACCCTCGAATTCGGTGACCGCGTTGACGCCGCCCGCAAGCTCGATGATCGCGGACGCCGCCGTGCCGGTGCCCGAGGCCATGACGCGCCCGCCCTGCATGGAGAGGACGAAAAGCACGCGCTTGGGGCTGTCGCCGGCGAGACGGTCGGCGCGGGCCTTGGCGGTGGCGATCTCGGCCTCGACATTGGCGGCGAGCGCCTCGGCCTCTTTCGAGACGCCGAGGGCGTCACCCACGCGCTTGATCTTTTCGGCGATGCCGGGGCCGCTTTCGACGTTGGGGATGGTGACGATATCGACGCCCGACGAGGTGAGAACGGCCATGGTTTCGGGCGGTCCGGCGCCGTCTTCCGAGAGGATCAGCTCGGGCGAGACCGAGAGGACCCCTTCGGGCGACAGGGCGCGCATGTAGCCCACGTCGGGCAGGTCTTCGGCCTCGGGCGGGTAGGTGGAGGTGGTGTCGCGGGCGACGAGACGGTCGCCCTGGCCGAGGGCATAGACGATCTCGGTCACCGAGCCGCCGATGCTGAGGACGCCGGGTTTCGAGCTGTCGCTGCCGCTGCCGCGGGCCTGGGTTGTCAGGGCCAGGGCTGTCAGCAGACCGGCCGAGATGGTGGCGAGGAGGACGCCGTTGGCGCGGGACTTGCTGGCGAACATCAGGCGGTCTCCTCTACGGTGGCCGATGGCAGGCCGGCGACGAGGGCGCGCCAGGCCGGGCGGCTGTCATTGCCTTCCTTGCCGATGCCGAAGATCTGCAGGATGATGCCGCCGTCGGCGTCGAAGGCCTCGAGCGATACGGCCGCGCCGCGCTGGGTGGGCTTGTCGACCGCCCAGACCTCGGCGATGTGGTCGAGGCGGAGGTGCAGGTTGAAGCCCGGGTCGAGCACGTTCTGCCAGGGGCCCATGGCCTTGAGCGTCTTGACCGGGCCCGAGTGGATCTGGATGCAGCCGCGGTTGCCGACGAAGATCATCACCTCGGTGCCGTCTTCCGCCAGTTTCTGCAGCGCGAGATCGACCGAGGAGGGGTCGAGCAAGCGCACGAAGGGGTCGCCGGCGATACGGTAGGCGCCGAGGCGGTTCATTTTCAGCTTGGAGGTCAGGCGCAGGAACTGGTGGGTGTCGGTCATCCGCGCCCATTCCTTGCGCAGAATGTCGAGCTTGGAGGGGTCGGACTTGGGCGCTTCCTTGGGCTGGCGGGGGTCGACCGGCTGTTCCGGCGACTGGTTTTCGAGCGCCAGGTCGGTCTTGATGCCTTCCCACGCGTCGTGGTTGGAGGCGTCGCGCAGGAAGATCTTGTGGACCGCGTCACCGGCGGCGTCGAAGACCTGCAGGCTGCGCCGGGGGCCGGCGTCGCCCTGCTTTTCCACCATGAAAGCGTGCTGCCAGTGCTTGGGGAACATCCGCAGGTCGATCTCTTCGTTGAGGATCATCGCCGCGTGCTGGCCCGGGTGGTAGTTGGCGTAGACGCCGACCTTTTCGTGCACGCAGGCATCGTTGCGGGTGAGCGCCATGACCTCGCCCAGTTTCTGCGCCGCGTCCATGATGCGGTCGGGATGGGCATCGATGCGGGTGGCGCCTTGGCCGCAATCGGCGGCGACAAGCTGGGCCTCGGTGATGCCGAGCTTGGCGGCAAGGTCGCGTTCGCGGGTCTTGGGGTTGTCTTGGCGGGCGGCGCGAATCTCTTCCGCCGTGGGGGTTGTGGGCTCTGCCATGGTCACCTCGCTGAAGCAGGACTGGTTGTCATGGCTTCGCCGCAACAGGAGGGAGGGCGTGGCTGTGGCGGCGCCGGCTGGCTCCGCTTTAATTCTTGACTCTTTTAGTCTGAATGCCTAGAGGCCGACAAGACCAAAGTTTCGGGTCTCTCATCACAACAGGATCAGCCAGGCCAGCCTTTCGCGAGCTTTTCGGCAAGACAACCGGATAGCGGACGAAAGGAAACGGACATGACGCGAGGGATTTCGCGCGCCCTTATGGGGACGACGGCGCTGTGCGTGACTTGGATCGGGGCCAGCCCGGCCATGGCGCAGGACATGGCAGAGGGGCCGGCCGGGTTTCTCGGCACGATCACCCTTCAGGAAAGCAAGCGGGACGTGCGGACCGACACGGCGACCGCGATCACCGAGATCGACGAGACCGAGATCAAGGACCGGCAGGCCGGCACGGTGGCCGAGCTGATCGATTCCGTTCCCGGGGTGAACCTCGTCAATGGCACAAGGGCGCAGGGCTCGGGGATCAACATCCGCGGCTTCGGCGCGACCGGCACCTATGGCACCGACCAGAAGGTGCTGATCCAGGTCGACGGGGTGACGCGCGGCAGCGAGGAGCTCTACCGGATCGGCAACCAGCTGTTCACCGACCCGGCGCTTTACAAGCAGGTCGAGGTGATCCGCGGCACGGTGGGCTCGTTCGAATACGGCTCGGGCGTGGTGGGCGGCGCGGTGCTGCTGGAGACGAAGGACGCGTCGGATTTCACCGGCGGCGAGCCCGGCTTCGCGTTTCGGCAGATGCTGGAGTTTTCCACCAACGGCGAGGGGATCGCGAATTCCTCGATCCTGGCGTGGCAGCCGACGGAGAAGCTGGAGTTCCTGGTGAACTACACCAACCGCCAGCTTGGCATCCAGGAGGATGGCGACGGCAACCCGATCAACCCGGCGGGGGGCGACATCAACGACCCTTCGTACATGGTGAAGGGCAAGCTGACCTTCGGGGCCGATGACGCGCATTCGCTGACGGCGTCCTATACCAACACCGATTCGACGCAGTACAATGTGCCCTATGACGCCTTCGGGCTGGGTACCGGGTTCGGCTTCGTCGACCGGGAGACCAGCAGCGAGACGGCGATGCTGCGCTATGGCTACAACCCCGCGGGCAATGACCTGGTCGACCTGTCGCTGCAATTCTCCTATGCCAACGAGGAGATCATGCAGACCCCTGTGCCCGGCACGCCACCCTTCCTGGTCGGGCTGATCGGCGCGGATCACAAGTACGAGACGACCACGGTGACGTTGAAGAACCGGTCGTATTTCGACACCGGGCCGGTGGCGCATAACCTCGTGTCGGGGATGGAGTATATCTATCGCAAGCGGCTTGATGCCTCCTCGGCGCCGGGCGGGGACGACAACCGGTGGGCGTTCTTCCTGATCGACGAGATGGCCTTTGGCGGTGGCTGGACGGTGACGCCGGCGGTGCGTTACGAGACCTCGGATATCTCGGGCACGACCGCGCCCAATAACGGGCAGTTCTCGAACGAGGCGCTGATGGGCGGCGTGTCGGTGCGCTATGCGTTCGGCAACGGCATCTCGGTCTTCGGCAGCGCGGCCTACACGGAAGTGCTGCCGCCGATCGACGATCTCGACAACGTGGCGCGGGTGTCGACGACCGAGAAGTCGCGGACCTTCGAGATCGGCGCGGCCTACGAGGGGCAGGACCTGTTTTCCTCGGGCGACACGCTGTCGCTGAAGGCGAATATCTACGACACCGAGCTTTGGGATGTGACCTCCTACGTGTCGGCGACGCCGATGGGCCAGCAATTGCTGGACGAGGTGCATACGCAGGGGATCGAGGTCGAGGGCTCCTATGCGATGCAGAACGGGTTCTATACCGACGTCAACGCCACGATCACGGAGGCCGAGCAGACCGACGCGGTCTTCGTCACGCAGGACTGGGGCCTGCAGGCAGGCAACAGCCTGCGGGTGACGGTGGGCAAGAAGTGGGGCGATGCGCTCGACCTGAGCTGGGAGACCGAGATGAACGAGTCGGTCACCAACACGTTCGGGTACACGCCCGGCTACGCGGTGCACAACCTGCGGGCCACGGTGGCGCCGAAGGAGGGCGTCTGGGAAGGCACCGAGTTCCGGGTGGGGGTCGAGAACCTGTTCGACCAGAATTACCGCACGCCGCTGATGAGCCCCGGCCGCCGGGCGACCGGGCGGAACTTCAAGGTTACGATTGCCAAAGCGTTCTGATTGGTTAGCAGGAAAGTGGAACGCTGGCGGGGCGGGACCTTCGGGTTCCGCCCTTTTACATGCGGCGCGCCTTGCGGCGCATCCGGTTGGTTTGCGTTCGGGCCACGCAGGCCTTGGGGGGCCAGCCCCCCAAACCCCCCCGGGATATTTCCGGCCAGAAGAAGCAGGGCTTGGCCCCCAATGGCGGCCCATTGCGTGTTTCCGCCAAGGTGTTGGGGCGTGCGGCTGTGCTTCTTCTTGGTCCAAATATCCCCGCCGGAGGCATCCGACCGCGAGGCCGGGCGACGGCGTTGACGGGGGTCAGCCGCCCTTGATGTTGATCGAGAAGCTGCGGCGGGCGCCGGGGGGCGGGGCGGGGAAGGGGGCGGCGCGGCGGACGACGCCGAGCGCGGCCTGGTCGAGCCGGCCGTTGCCGGAGCTGCGGGCCAGGGAAAGCCCGGACAGCCCGCCATTGGCGGAGATGGTGAAGGCCACGACCGCCGTGCCGCGCGAGCCCACTTGCGGGCGGCGGACGCGGGAGATCTGGCGCATGACCTGGCCAGGGTAGTTGCTGGCCGCCGCGTTGCCCGCCTCGCGGGACTGGCCGGTGCCGGTGTTGGCCTGACTGCGGGCGTTTTCGTTGCCCGTGGCGGTGCCGGTGCGGGCGTTCTGGGCGGCGTTGCCCTGGGGCTGCTGCCGGGTGACCTGTTGCTGTTCGCGCTGCTGCTGTTGCTGGCGCTGCTGGCGGGCCTGCCGCTCCTGCCGTTCCTGTTCGCGTTTGCGGGCCTGGGCCTGTTCGATGGCCCTGGGCCGGGTTTGCGGGCGCAGGGAGGTGGTGACGGCGGGGGAGGTTTCCTCCTCGGCCTCGATGGTTTCGGCGCTTTCGGCGAGGTCGGTGGCCTCGACCGGTTCGGCCACGGTCGGTTCGGGTTGCGACGGCTCCGTCGCCTCGGGGGTGACCGCGGCGACGGGCTCTTGCGCCGGTTGCGGCTCGGGCGTGGTTTCGGCCTGCTGGACCTCTTCCGGGGCCGTCTGTTGCAGGGTTTCCGGCTCGGCGGTCTCGGTGTCCTGCTCGGCCGCGACGGTGGGGGTGACGGTGTCGGGGGCTTCGGGCGCGGTGGCGACCTCGGCCTGTCGGGCCTGTTCGGTCGGCTCGGGCGTGTCCTGTGCCACCGGTTCGGCGATTTCGGGCTGGTCGGGCGGGGTTTCGGTGGTTTCGGCCTGCCGCACCTCCTCCGGACGGTTCTGCGCCGTCTCGGAGGGGGCGGTTTCGGCCGTCTGCTGCTCGGGGGTTTCGGCCGGAGTTTCCTGCGGCCGGGCCTGTTCGGTTTCGGTGGGTTCGGTTGCCTCGGCCGGCGCTTCCGCGGTCTCGGCCTCGGTGACGTCCTCGGGGGCGTCGGCTTCGGTCGTTTCGGTTTCGGTGGTTTCGGTGTCGGCCTCGGTTTCGTCGGGGTCGAGCACCTCTTCGGTCTCGGTCGGGGTCATGGTGCCCGCGGCCATGTCGGCGAAGCTGTTGCCGAGGCTGGCCTCGGCCGCGCCGGAGGAGCCTTCGATCTCGATCTCGGTGGTGCCGGAGACGCCCCAGAGGGCGAGGCCGTGAAGGGCGATCGCCGCGGTGGTGGCGAGGAGCTTGGCGGTGCGGGAGGTGGCGGTCATTTCAGCCCCCGTTCGGTGACGAGGAGCACGCGTTCGGCGCCTTCGCCGCGCAGCTCGCGGGTCAGGTCGACAAGGACCCGGGCCGGCAGGTCGCGGTCGGGGACGAGGCGGATGGATTTGCGCTCTTCCTCGGACAGGCCGGCGACATAGGCGGCGGCCGAGCTTTGGGTCGTGCCGCGATAGGAGAGGCGGCCGTCGGCATGGACGACAAGCGTGTCGGGCGGCGCGCGGCCTTCGAGATCGGCCGTTTGCACGAGGTTGAGGTCGCCGTCGAGCGGTTGGGCGAGGGTGCCGGCCACCATGAAGAAGACCAGCATCAGGAAGACGATGTTGATCAGCGCGATGGTGGGTTCGCGGGTCTGGGTGGCGCGGGCGCGTCTCATGTGGCCCCCAGGATGGTGATGGTGACGCGCTCGACGCGGCGCAGGGCGACCAGCAGGTCGGTCAGGCGCTGGGACGAGACCTCGTCACGCAGGCTGACGATGACGGGGGTGGATGTCTCGTCGGAGGTTTCGCGCAGGTCGTCGAAGGCGGATTGCAGGTCGTCGAGCACCGTCTCCTGGCCGTTGAGGCTGAGCGTGTCGGGGCCGAGGCGGAGGAAGGCGGGGGCCGTGTCGGACGACGCGGCGGCGGCGCCACCGGCGGCGGCGCTGATCTCGACTTCGGCGAAGCGGGAGAAGGTGGAGGACAGCATGAAGAAGAGCAGCAAAAGAAAGATGACGTCGATCAGCGACGTCATCGAAAGGCGCTTGCGTGCGGCCCGCCTACGCACCGGCGGGGACCGCGCCGAAGGGGGCGGCGGTATCCGCTGTCGCCCCTTGCGGGAAGAGAACGGTGGAGATGGCACGCCCGGCCGTGACGCGTTCGGCATCCATGCGGGCCTCGAACCAGCTGTGGACGAGGGCGGTCGGCATGGCGACGGCAAGGCCCACGGCGGTGGTCAGGAGCGCCACCCAGATGCCGCCCGCGAGCAGCGAGGGGTCGACCTGTGCGCCCGCTTGCTGGAGCGACTGGAACGCCTCGATCATGCCGAGGACGGTGCCGAAGAGGCCGAGAAGGGGGGCGAGCTGGGCCACGGAATCGAGCAGGCGGAAGCCGCTTTCGAGCCGGGCGAAGCGGGTTTCGGCCTCGGCCTCGAGGCGGGCGGCGTCGGCGGGCCCGGCGGTGAAGGCCATGGCGATCACCGGGGCGAGGTAGCTGCGCGAGCGCGACAGAGCGGCCTCGGCGCCGGCGCGGTCGCCGCGGTCGAAGGCGGCGACGGCATCGGAGAGCTCGCGGTGGCGGCCGGCACCGGCGGCGCGGAACTGCCAGAGCTTGTAGAGGATGACGGCGAGGGTGAGGATCGACACGCCGATCAGGACCATGACGACCGGGCCGCCGAGATCGGCGACCTGGCGGAGGGCTTCGAGCATCTGGGTCATCCGATCACCTCGATTTCGGTGCGGCTGTTGACTTCGAGGCCTGTGGAGCAGGCGGTGTCGTCAAGCTCGGGGGCGGTGCAGGCATGGGCGCCGTTGATCAGCACGCGGCTGAGGTTGTCGCAGGTCAGGCCCGGCACCGAGAATTGCCGCACCCGGGGCCGGCCGGGCGGCAGGGTGCCGAAATCGAAGAGGGTGAGACGGTCGACCTGGCCCTCGGCGTTGAAGAGGACCGTTTCGTAAACCGCCTTCTCGATCGGTTTGGCGTGGCCGTTGATGACCAGGAAGGTCAGCGCGCAGGCGTTGTCGCCGGTCTTGACGGTATTGAGTTCGACCATGACGTTTTCGCCGATGTCGGTGTCCTGGGCCATGGCGGCGGGGGCCGCGAGCAGACAGGTGGCAAGGGCGAAGAGGCGGATGGCGTGGCGCGTCATGCGGGGCTCCGGGACATGGTTTTACAGACGGATTTCGGCCTGGCTTGGGTATGTCCCGGCTTGGCGATTATCAATGGGATTCACCACAAAACGCCCTGCCGCGCAATACCTAATCGAAATAGTCGGGTTATGCGGTCAGAGGGCGGTGCCGGCCTTGAGCCCTTCGAGCACGGCCTCTTCGACGGTGCGGGGGGTGAGGCAATCGCCGATCAGGTGCAGCTCGCCGGGCCATTGGGCAAGCTGGTCAGGAAGCGTGGTGACAGGCTGGTGGCCGAGGGAGGTGACGAGGGTGTCGACGCCGTCGAGCATCACCGGTTCGCCGCTTAGGACATGCTGGAAATAGGCGTCTTCACTATCCGCGCCGTAGAGGCGGAGGTAGGGGTGGATCTCGACGCCGAGGCGGTGGAGGGTGCCGAGCCATGCGTCGCGGGCGTATTGGGGGATGGACTGGCCCGCCATGGTGCCGTTGACGGCGAGGCGGACGTGGCAGCCGTTGCGGGCGAGGCGTTCGGCGAGGCCGAGGCCGATCCAGTCGCCTTTCCAGTCGGCGATGACGACGCGGCCGCCGATGTTCACCTTGTCCTGCAGGACCTCCCATGCGGTGACGATATGGGCCTCGTCGGCGCCGGGGATGTCGGGGGTGTAGGGCATGGCGCCGGTGGCGCAGATGACGGCGTCGGGGGCGGATTGCTCGATCAGCGACAGGTCGGCGGGGCTGTTGAGGCAGATCTCGACGCCGGCGGTTTCGGCTTCGCGGGTGAGGTTGGTGGTGGCGCCGCCGAATTCGGCGCGGCCGGGGAGGATTTGCGCGAGGTTGACCTGGCCGCCGAGGGTGCCGGTCGCCTCGTGCAAGGTGACGTTGTGGCCGCGGGCGGCGGCGATGGCGGCGGCCTTGAGGCCGGCGGGGCCGCCGCCGATGACGAGGACGCGTTTGGGGTTGGTCGCTTTGGTGAGGGTGCCGTAGGTGAGTTCGCGGCCGGTTTCGGGGTGCTGGATGCAGGAGATGGGCTGGCCGTTCAGCATGTGGCCGATGCAGGCCTGGTTGCAGGCGATGCAGGCGCGGATGTCGTCGAGGCGGTTTTCCTGCGCCTTCAGGGGCATTTGCGGGTCGGCGATCATGGCGCGGGTCATGCCGCACATGTCGGCCTGGCCGGAGGACAGGACCTCTTCGGCGATCTGGGGCTGGTTGATGCGGCCGGCGACGAAGACGGGCAGCGAGACACGGGCGCGGATGGCGGCGGCGAGGGGGGCGGTGTAGGCCGTCTCGTAATGCATGGGCGGCACGATGTGGGTGGAGCCCGCCAGCCCGGCGGAGGTGCCGGCGGTGACGTTGAGGTAGTCGAGGACGCCGTCGGCGGCGAGGGCCTCGGCGATGGCGAGGACCTCGGGTTGTTCGAGGCCGTCATGGTCTTTCTCCTCGCCCGAGATGCGCAGGCCGATGGCAAGGCCGTCGCCCGCGCCGCGGCGGACGGCGGCGAGGACCTCGCGGACGAGGCGGAGGCGGTTTTCGGGGGAGCCGCCATAGGCGTCTTGCCGGATGTTGGTACGGGGGTTGAGGAACTGGCCGAGGAGGTAGCCGTGGGAGGCCAGCACCTCGATGCCGTCGAGGCCGGCTTTGGCGAGCCGGCCGGCGGCGGCTTCGAACCCTTCCACGAGTTCGGCAATGAGGGCCACGGGCATGGCGCGGGGCATGACGTGGAAGCGTTCGTTCGGCACGGCGGAGGGGGCGTAGGCCACGGGCTGGGTGCCGTCGGCGAGCGCGCCCATCTCGCGGCCCGGGTGGGTGAGCTGGCCGAAGACCTTGCAGCCGTGGGGGCGGCAGGCAGCGATGATGCGCTCGTAGCCGGGGATGCAGGCATCGTCATAGGCGGTGATGGCGGCGCGGCCTGAGGTGCCGGAGGGGTGGGCGCGGGCGGCCTCGACGATGATGAGACCGGCGCCGCCTTCGGCGCGGGCGCCGTGATAGGCGGCCATGCGGGCCGAGGGCACGCCGTCTTCCAGCATCACCGTCATGTGGCCGGTGGAGAAGATGCGGTTTTTCAGGAAAGCGGGGCCGACGCGTAGGGGAGAAAAGAGCGTCGGGAGCGAGGGGTTAGCCGTCATTGTCGGTGTCGGCCTCGTCATCGGGATCACCGGGAAGGGAGAGGCGCTTTTGCTGGAGGCGTTGCAGGCTTTTGTGGCGGGCGGTGCAGACGTCGCATTCGCGCGGCACGCCTTCGGACTGGGCCTGTGGTTCGCCGTAGATGTTGGTTGTCGCGGCGTCCGTCTCTTCGCTGGTGCCGTTGGCGAGCGCGGGGGTGGCGAGGAGGAGGGCGAGCAGGACGTGTTTCATGCGGTTCCCGTGTCGAGATAGCGGCGAAGCGGTTCGGTGGTGTCGCCGGTTTGCGCGGCCTCGCTTTCGAGGAAGGCGATGGCGGCGAATTCATGGTCGGTGAGGGTTCTGAGCGCGGGCAGATCCTCGGGCGGGGCCATGGCCTCGAGCCCCTTGAAATCGGCGATGTAGGCCGGAAAGCTTTCGCGCATGCCGGCAATCAGGGTGTCCCAGTCATCGGGCTCGGCATCGGCCTGATCGCGGCCTGTGGCGTGCAGGTCGGTGGTGGCGCGCGGGGTGAGGCCGTATTTGTCCAGCAGGGGCCGGACCGCGGCGGCGGCGAAGGTTTCCACCTCGCCCATCAGGCGCATCTTGTCGGCCTGGTCGGGGGTGGCGAGGCGGTCGGCGATGCGGGCGAAGTAGGCTTCGCCTTCGATCTCTTCCTCGTAATACTGCTTGAGCCTGTCGAGATAGGCGGCATCGGGTGCGGGGGTCGTGGCGCCGACGTCGATACGGTCGTGGCGGGTAAGGCGGCTGGTCTCTTCGGGCAGGTCCAGTTCGCGGGCGTAGCGGTGGCCGGCATAGACGGCGGCGGCGATGATGGCGGGGGCCTCGCAATCGCCGATGCGTTTGAGGGTGAAGGGCAGTACCGAGGCGTCACCGCCGGCGGAGGCGAGGAGGTCGTGGTAGAGCGTGTCGTTGGGTTCGCGCTGGGTGACCATGACGACGGAGCCGAAGGAAAGGCGTTTCTCGGCGCCGGTGAAGATGCATTTGAGGGTGGCGTCGGTGCCGTCGTAGCTGTCGAGGTTCTGGGCGGTTTCGATTGCGACGCCCTGTTGCATGAGGCGGGTGCGGACGGACCAGCGTTCGGTGGTCTTGCCGGCCCATTCGGAGACGACCTCGGAGGGGGTGGCGAGGGTGACGTCGAGGCCCTTGGCGCGGAGGAACTCGGCGAGGAGGCCGCCCATGTAGTAGTTGTCTTCGTCGTAGACGAGGACGGGGCCTTCGGGGATTTGGCCCGCCATGATGTTGTCGGGGGTGAGGAGCTGGATTTCCTGACCGGCGACGGGCTTGAAGACTTCGCCGTCGAACCGGTCGCGGCGCCATGTGGCGCCGGTGGCGAGAACGACGTGATCGGCGCCGACCTCGCGAATGGTGTCGGCGGTCATGGCGCTTTCGCGGAAGATCTCGACATTGGGCATGTTTTGCAGGGCCTGTTCGCGGTAGTCGCGGACGCGGGCATAGGGGCTCATGCCCGGCAGGGCGGCCTCCTTCGTGGCGCGGCCGCCGAGATCGCGGCTGGCCTCGGCCAGCATGACGTTGTAGCCGCGCTGACCGAGGGCGCGGGCGGCTTCCAGTCCGGCGGGCCCGGCGCCGACGACGAGGACGGAGCTGTCGGAGCCCTTGGGGGCGATCTTTTCGGGGTGCCAGCCGCGGCGCCATTCCTCGCCCATGGCGGGGTTCTGAGTGCAGCGGATCGGCACGCTGAGGCTGTCGCCGGAATAGCAGATGTTGCAGCCGATGCATTCGCGGATGGTTTCGAGCGCGCCGGACTCGATTTTCGAGGGCAGGAACGGGTCGGCAATGGAGGGGCGGGCGGCGCCGATGAAATCGGTGATGCCGCGCTTGACCTGGCTGACCATCGTGTCGGGGGAGGTGAAGCGGCCGACGGTGACGACGGGTTTCGAGGTCACCTCTTTCACGAAGGACATGTAGGGTTCGAGCGCCGCTTCCTGCGTGTAGCGGGAGACGCCCATTTCCACGAAGTAGTTGGCGATGTTGATGTCCCACAGGTCGGGCAGGTCGGCGAGCAGGGCCAGCATGTCGCGGCGTTCGCCGTGGATGGGCACGCCGTCTTCACCGATTTCCTCGTCGGCCGAGAAGCGGACGGCGACGGCGCAACGGTCGCCCACGGCTTCCTTGGTTTCCTCGATCAGTTCGCGCACCAGCCGCACGCGGTTTTCCAGCGATCCGCCGTATTCGTCGGTGCGGGTGTTGATGCGGGGGTGGAGGAAGTTGGAAAGCAGGTAGGTGTGGGTGGCGTAGACATAGACGATGTCGAAGCCAGCGTCGCGGGCGCGGAGCGCGGCGTTGCGGTGCCAGAGGCGGAGGTTGCGGATATCCTGCTTGTCCATCGCGCGGGTCTGGTAGGGGTGGCCGGCGAGGTTGGGCATCGAGGCGATGTCCATCGAAACCTCGCGGGTCATCAGGTTGGCGGTGCGGGCGCCGCCATACCAGAGCTCGGCCCCGGCCAGTGCGCCGTGTTCGTGGACCGCGTCGGTCATCAGGGTGTGGGCGCGGATATCGCTGTCGTCCCAGAGCGCGGCGGAGGGGTGGGGCAGGTCGTCGGAGGTGGGGTGGATGGAGTTGTACTCGGTACAGACCACGCCCCAGCCGCCCTCGGCCTTGACCCCGCGCATGGCGGCCAGCATCCGCGGGCGCATGTGGCCCATGCCGGTGCAGTGGGGCACCTGGTAGAAGCGGTTCTTGGCGGTGACGGGGCCGATTTTCACCGGCTCGAAAAGGATGTCGTAACGCGGGTCGCGGGTCATTCCGCTGCCTTTCGGTGTTCGGGGAGGGGGGCGAGTTCGGTGAGTTCCCGAAGGAAGGGGATGGCGCGGTCGTCCTGCTCGCCGAGTTCCCGGGCGTATTTGTGGCCCGAATAGACGGCCGCGGCGATGATGCCGGGGGCGTGGGCGTCGCCGATGAGGGTGACGTTCGAGGCGCCCTGGGCGGTGAGGTCGTGGTAGAGGGTGTCGACGGGCAGGCGCATGGTGACGAAGACGGCGGTGCCGCAGGGGATGGTGCGGGTCGTGCCGGTGTAGGCGCAGGCGAGGTCGGCCTCGTCTTTGCGCAGGGCCGCGATATTGTGGGTGAGGACGAGGGTGACGCCCATTTCCAGCAGGCGCTTTTGCACGGTGTGCTGTTCGAGCGTGTTGTGAGACCAGCCTGCCACCTCGGGGGCGGCGGTGACGAAGGTGACGTCATGGCCGTCGGCGCGGAGTTTCTCGGCCATCAGGCCGCCCATGTAGAAATTGTCGTCGTCGAAGATGACGACGGGACCGGTGGGCTCGGTCCCGTCCATAATATCGTTGGGGGTGAGGACGGTGGCGCAGTCGCCGATGGAGATGCCGCGGGGGTTGGTGCGGCCGATGCCGTCGGCTGTCCAGCGGGAACCAGTGGCGAGCACGATCCGGTCGGCGCCGAATTCGGTGGCGGTCTCGGCGGTGAGCTCGCTTTCGAGGTAGAGGTTCACGTTGGCCATCTGGCTGATCTGGTAGGTGCGGTAATCGACCACGCGGCCCCATTCGGAGAGGCCGGGCAGGCGGCGTTCGCCGATGAGGCGGCCGCCGGCCTCGGAGCGGGCGTCGGCGAGGGTGACCTCGTGGCCGCGTTCGCCGAGCGCGCGGGCGGCTTCAAGGCCGGCGGGGCCGGCGCCGATGATGAGGACGGAGTCTTCGGTGCGTTTGGGGGCGATGCGGTCGGGGTGCCAGCCCTTGCGCCATTCCTCGCCCATTGTCGGGTTCTGGGTGCAGCGCATGGGCGCGAAGCCCATGTCGCCCGAGATGCAGATGTTGCAGCCGATGCATTCGCGGATGTCCTCGATGCGGCCGTCTTCGATCTTTTTCGGCAGGAAGGGATCGGCGATCGAGGGGCGGGCGGCGCCGATGAAGTCGAGCTTGCCGCCCTTGACGAGCGAGACCATCGCGTCGGGCGAGGTGTAGCGGCCGACGCCGACGACGGGTTTGGTGGTGACCTGTTTGACGAAGGCGACATAGTCGTCCTGAAAGCCTTGCTCCTTGAAGCGGGAGGGGGCGCTGTCGTGATCCCAGTCGGAAATGTTGACGTCCCAGAGGTCGGGCTCTTCGGCGAGCATCTCGACGAGGTCGCGGCCTTCGCCGTCGCAGGTCATGCCCTCGTCGCCCATGAGTTCATCGACGGCGAAGCGCAGGGCGACGGCGCAGGTGTCGCCCACGGCATCCTTGGTGTCGGCCAGCACCTCGCGGAGGAGGCGGGCGCGGTTTTCCAGCGAGCCGCCATATTCGTCGGAGCGGCGATTGCGGTAGGGCGAGAGGAAGTGGGAAATGGTCGAAAGCTGGTGGCCCGCGTAGACATAGACGATGTCGGCGCCGGCCTTCTTCGCGCGCAGGGCGGCGTCGCGGTGCCAGCGGCGCAGGTCGCGGATGTCGGAGAGGTCCATCGCGCGGGCCTGAAGCGGGTCGGGCAGGGCGACGGGGTGGTGCGATGGGCCCATCGGCGCCATGCGGCTGTAGCGATTCGAGGTCATCACGCCGCCGTGGTTGAGCTCGATCCCGGCGAGGCTGCCGAATTCGTGGATGCCGTCGCACATGCGGGCGAAAAGCGGGATGTCACGGTCTTCCCAGAGGCGGCCGCCGGCCCAGGGGGTGTGATCGGCGGAGGGGTGGATTTCCACCTCCTCGGTGCAGACGACGGCCCAGCCGCCCTCGGCCTTGACGCGGCGCATTTCCGTCATGGAGGACGGGAAGGTTCGGCCCATGCCGTTGCAATGGGGGACCTGGTAGAAGCGGTTCCGGGCGGTCACCGGACCGATCTTCACCGGCTCGAAGAGGATGTCGTAGCGGGGATCTCGGGTCATGATTCAGTTGCTGCAGGCCTGTGCGCCCGGCGGGTCGAAATGCCGGGGGAATGTATTGGCGAGGAATTCGCGGATCCGGGTCTTGGCGTCGAGCCGGGCGAATTTCTCGGGGTATATCAGGATGTTGATGGAGTAGCCGTCGTAAAGCGCCTCCATCGTGTTGGCGACGTCGGCGGCGTCGATGGCGCCGTAATCGCCATCGTCGATGATCTGTTCGAAAAGCTCGCGCGAGGTGTCGAGGCGCTCGGCGTCGATCTCGTCCATGATCTTGCGGTAGACGTGGCGATAGGGCGCCTCGCCGAAGAAGCTGTACCAGACGGAGAGGTTCTTCCGGTTGCAGACGCGCGGGTGGAAATTGGCGTCGACGATGGCAAGGAGCTTGGACACCGGCGTGAGTTCGGCCTTGTGGACGGATTTGTGCCACTGGTCGCGGTGTTCGTCGGCGAGGTGGCGCAGGGTTTCCTCGAAAAGATTCTGCTTGTTCTGGAAGTGGAAGTTGACGATGCCGAGCGACAGGCCGGCAAACCCGGTCACCGTGGTCATGGTGGTGCCGGAGATGCCGTGCTTGGCGATCGACTCGATCGTCGCCTCGATCAGCTGCTGGCGGCGCACCTCGCGCGAGGCGGTGCGGCCGGTCGGCTTTGCCGGCTTGGTCGTGCGGCCGTTCACATCCGCCATGACAGGCCCCTGGTTATGCCGAAGGACACCGCCATGGGCCTTACTCGGCGCCCAGCAGCACGAGGGATTCCGGCTCCCAGCTGAGCCAGACCGGGCGGGAATCGTCGGTGACCGAGATGGCATCGAGCTTGTTCTGGGCCGAGACGGCGACGGGCTTTTCCAGACCGTCGAGTTCGACGAAGAAATGGCTGCGCTCGCCCAGGTAGGCGGAGTGCCGGAGCGTGCCCTTGACGGTGGCGGTGCCCCCGTTGGGCTGTTCCTCGGTCAGTTCGAGCTTTTCGGGGCGGATGGCGACCTGGATGCGGTCGCCCTCGGCGAAGGCGCGTTCGCCGCGCTCGCCGTGGATCTGGCCGAGGCCCTGTGCCTCGACCGAGACCTTGGTGCCCTCGACCTTCGAGACCTTGCCGTCGAAGAAGTTCATCGTGCCGATGAAGGAGGCCACGTCGCGCGAGCCGGGGCGTTCGTAGAGGCCGGTCGGCGTGTCCAGCTGCAACACCCGGCCGTGCGCCATCACCGCGATGCGGTCGGAGAGGGTGAGGGCCTCTTCCTGGTCGTGGGTGACGAAGACGAAGGTGATGCCGACGGTGCGCTGAAGCTGGCGCAGTTCGAGCTGCATCTGCTCGCGCAGCTGCTTGTCGAGGGCGCCGAGCGGTTCGTCGAGCAGCAGCACCTTGGGCCGCAGGATCAGCGACCGCGCGAGAGCGATACGCTGGCGCTGGCCACCGGACAACTCGTTGGCGCGGCGGTCGCCGTACTCGGGCAGCTTGATGAGCTCGAGCATCTCGTCGACCATTTCGTTCTTCTTGGCCTTGTTCAACTTCTGCCGCCGCAGCCCGTAGGCGATGTTGTCGCGCACGTTGAGGTGGGGGAAGATGGCGTAGTTCTGGAACACCATGTTGACCGGGCGGTAGTGCGGCGGGACTTCCGACATGGGCTGGCCGTCGATGTAGATCTCGCCCGAGGAGGGGTTTTCGAAGCCCGCCAGCATGCGCAGCAGCGTGGTCTTGCCGCAGCCGGAGGAGCCGAGAAGCGAGAAGAACTCGCCGTGGCCGATGTCGATCGAGACGTTGTCGATCGCCTGGAACTTGCCGAAGAACTTGTCGACATTCTGTATCGAGATGAAGGCATCCGTCATGGGGGTTACTCTACCTTGACTGCGCCGGCATGGGCGCTGCGGTTGATCCAGAGACCGATGAACACGATCACGAAGGAGGCGGCGATGACGAAGGAGGACAGCGCCAGCACCGAGGGGAATTCCTGCGGGAAGCGCAGCTGGCCCCAGATGTAGAGGGGGAGCGTTGGCTGCGTGCCGTTCAGGAAGAAGGCCAGGATGAACTCGTCGAAGGAGACGGTGAAGGTCAGCATGAGGCTGGCGATGACGCCAGGGAAGATCATCGGCAGGGTGACACGCCAGAAGGTCCAGAGCGCGTTTTCGCCCAGATCGGCCGAGGCCTCTTCCAGCGCCGGGTCGAAGCCTTCGAACCGGGGGAGAAGGGTGGCGATCGAGAAGGGCATGCAGACGATCAGGTGGCCGAGGCCCACTGTCCAGAGCGAGAGCGGGATACCGAGGCGGCTGAGCAGCACCAGAAGGGCCACGCCGAAGATGATGAGCGGTACCACCAGCGGCAGCATGATGAAGCCGACCAGCGGCCCGCGCCCGGGGAAGCGGTAGCGGGCGATGGCCTTGGCCGCGAAGACGCCGAAGGCGGTGGAGATGACCGAGACGGCAAGCCCGACCTTGACGCTGTTCATCAGGGAATTCCACACCGGTTCACGGTGGAACAGCTCGACATACCATTTCAGCGTAAACCCTTCGAGCGGGAAGCGCACGTAGATCGAGTCGTTGAAGCTGAAGAGCGGGATGAAGAGCACCGGCACGTAGAGCACGATGATGAAGATGATCGCGTAGACCTGCAGGGGCCGGCTTTTCTTGCGGATATAGGAGTCGGTGCTCATGAGATTTTCCTCCGCACCAGCAACATGATCAGGATGTAGAGCAGGCAGATCAGCGTGATGGTGATCATCAGAACGATCGAAAGCGTCGCGCCCATCGGCCAGTTGTTGATCGGGCCGAACATCTTCTGGATGAGGTTGCCGATCATCGCCCCGTCAGGCCCGCCGAGCAGCGCCGGCGTGATGTAGTCGCCCGTCGTGGGGATGAAGATGAGAAGGCTGGCGGCGATCACGCCGGGCAGCGAGAGCGGCAGGGTGATGCGGAAGAAGCGCATCGCCGGGCCGTCGCCCAGATCGGTCGCCGCTTCGAGAAGCGAGCGGTCGATCTTTTCCAGCGAGACGTAGATGGGCAGGATGGCGAAAGCGGCCCAAGCATGGGCGAGCGTGATGATCACGGCCTCCTGGCTGTAGAGCAGGAATTCGAGCGGTTCGCTGATGATCCCGACGCTCATGAGGGCCGAGTTGATGACGCCTTCGTAGCCCAGAACCACTTTCCATGCGAAGACCCGGAGGAGGTAACTAGTCCAGAAGGGCAGGGTCATCAGCACGATCCACATCATCTTGTTGCGATGAACGTGGAAGGCGACGTAGTAGGCCATCGGGTAGCACAGGAGTACCGTGGCGATCGTGGCGATGGCGGACATGTAGATGGACCGGCCGAGCAGCGCCATGTAGATCGGGCGTTCGAAGACCTGCTGGTAATTCTTGAGGGTAAGCGTGGTGTCGAAGTCGAAGCCGACCGCGCTCCACAAACTCATGACGATCAGGATGGCGAAGGGCACCAGGATGACCGTCAGCATGAAGATCAGCGTGGGGGCCAGGAGGCCGAAGCCGCGCGCCGCTTCCGACTTGTAGATCAGGCGCTCGAACCAGCCCGCGCGGGACGCGGGCCCCTTAGACTCGGGGTCGGGTGTCGTAGCGTTCAGGGATTGCTCGCTCATGGGGAATGGATCCGCCTTGTTGGCGCGCCCGTCGGGCATGGGGACCCGGACCAGCCGATATCGGCTGACCGGCGCGGCTGTCGAAGATGGTCCGCGCCACCGGAGCGGCGCGAACCCCGATCAGGACGGCTCAGAAGCCGGCTTTGATCTCTTCGAACATGGCGTTCATCTTGGTTTCCCATTCCTGCGACTGCGGGATCTGGAAGTGACCCGCCTGCAGGATGTCGGCCGGCGTCTTGCTGAGGCCCAGCTCGGACAGTTCTTCCTCACTGAAAGAGTCGAAGGACTTGATGTTCGAGTGGCCGTAGCCGTAGTCGCCGATCATGAACTTGCCGGTCTCGACGCTGAGCAGCGAGTCGATGACATCATAGGCGCGGTCGGGTTTCGGCGCGTCCTTGTGCATCATCAGGCCGCAGACCCAGGTCAGCGCGCCTTCCTTGGGATCGGCGAATTTCACGTCGACGCCTTCGGATTTCAGCAGGGCGGCCGAGCTATTCCATGTCATCGCGGCGACAAGTTCGCCCGAGGCCAGCGCCTGTTCCAGCGTGGTGGTGTCGTCGGTGTAGGTGCGGATCAGCGGACGCTGTTCACGCATGACCGCGGCAATCTTCTCGAAGGCTTCCGGGGTATCGAGCTCTTCGAACGGGATGCCGGCCTTGATCGCGCCGACCCACCAGGCATCGGCCCCGGCGGCGAGGCTGCCCAGCTTGCCCTTGTATTCTTCGTTCCAGAGCATGTCCCAGCTCTCTTCTTCCACGTCGACGAGGTCGGCGCGGTAGGTGATGGAGGTCTGGCCCCAGTCGAAGGGCACCATCCAGACATTGCCGTTCTCGGCATCGTTGCCGGGCAGGTCCACCAGCGCGGGCATCACGTCGCCCCAGTGCTCGAGCTTGGAGGTCTCAACCGGCTGGAACAGGTCGCTGGCCACCCAGCGCGGCAGGGCCTGGTTGCAGGGGTGCGAGACGTCGACGACGAAGCCGCCGCGCATCTTCGTCAGTGCTTCTTCCGAGCCGCCGAAGATCGAGAAGTTGGGTAGTTCGCCGTGCTTCTCCTGGTATTCGCCGAAGAGCTCGGGAATGTCGTAGCCGCCCCAGGTGAAGTAGGTCGCCTGATCTTCCGGCGCGGCCATCGCGCGGCGGCCGCCCATCGGCACGGCCGTGACCGCGACGCCGGCGGCGAGAAGTGATTTCGTGAACGCGCGGCGGCTCATCTTGCCTTCGCGCATGGAACCGAGTTGGTCCAAGACATCCATTGGTGATCTCCCTGTTTTTGTCGGCCTGTTGGCGGCCGTCGTCTGGATTTTGTTGTCTGTCCCTATCGCGCGATTGGCCGCGCGGATGGGCGTTTTTTATTGTAGTGGCACCCCCTTGGCAGCGGCCGTTTCGGGCCAAAACCAATTGAATACTCATTCAATGGATGAGTTGCTTTGCGCTGCGAGTCAATACAATATTCGGGTATCGGCGCGGCGTGGCGCGTGGGTGCACAATGATTGGGCAGGCAGGGAGCGGATGATAAAATCAAGGGATTTCAGTGGGTTAATTTGCCTCACATCGGCCTGGAAAGATTGTTTCACGCGGACGGGCCAGGTGGTGCCTGCCTTGGGCCGGGGCCGTCGGGGTGGGTGACTCGGACGGGCCTGCGTACGATATCGTACCGCTTTCTCGGGCCGAGCTGGTGCTTGAGACGCCGCGCCTGATCTTGCGGCCGCTGGCCGACGATGCCGCCGATCTGGCGCTGTCGATCCGGCTTTTCACCGACCCCGAGGTGGTGCGCTATGTCTGCGATGTCTTCCCGGAAGAGGAGCTTGCCGAGGAGATGCCGGTGATCACCCGGCGGGGCGCCGGCGGGCGGATCGGGATCTGGACCGTGACGCGCAAGGATACGGGCGAGAAGATCGGGTCGTCGATCCTGTTGCCGCTGCCGGTGGAGGTGGATGACACCGACTGGTCGCTGGTGGTGCCGGAGCGGTATCCGGACGCCGAGATCGAGGTGGGCTACATGCTGGTGCCGGAGGCCTGGGGGCAGGGGTTTGCGACGGAGGCCTGCAATCGCGTGCTGGAGTTTGCTTTCGAGAAGACCACCTTGGATGAGGTGAAGGCCACAACAGACCCGGGTAACGTGGCCTCGCAGCATGTACTGACGAAATGCGGGATGCGGCATCAAGGCATGCGGCGGGCCTATGCCTGCGATTGCCTCGGGTTCTCGGTCACGCGGGCCGAGTGGGAGACACAGCGCCGGGCCTGTTGATGGTTTCGGGCGGCAACAAGGAGAGTACGAGATATGACAAAGACTGGAGTGATGCGGCTGGAACCGGCGGGCCCGGTAGGGGAGGGGCTTGAGCCGATGGAGGTGGACCCGAGCGGGTTCGCGCCGGGCTCGGACGTGCCGGAACAGTCGATCCATGCGTATTTCGCCGATGAGAGCATCGGACTGACGGTGGGCGTGTGGACGACGACGGGCATGACCGAGAAGCCGGGGCCTTACCCGGGTGACGAGTTCATGTACCTGCTGGAAGGTCGGCTCGACATGGTGGATGGCGATGGCGAGGCGGTGCCGGTGGAAACGGGTCAGTCTTTCGCGGTGCGCAACGGAATTCCGGTAAGCTGGACACAGGAGGCGCCGTTCCTGAAGAAGTTCTTCCTGTTGTTGCATGACGAGAAGAAGCCGGTGCCGGATATCGACAGCGCCAAGGGCGGGGTCGTGGTGATGGACCCGATGGCGCTCGAGGCGAAGCTGGAACCGGAGGCGGAGAATATCGGCGGGGGCGAGCAGCGGGATGCGCTGGCGTTCACCAACGATGCGGGCACGATGACCGTGGGCATGTGGGAAACGACGCCGTTCGAGACGGAGAAGGCGCCGTTCTCGGTGCACGAGTTCTGCCAGATCCTCGAAGGTGAGGTGGTGATCACCGACGAGGAGGGCACGGAGCACCGGTTCGGGCCGGGCGAGGTGCTGTTCATTCCGAAGGGAACGGTGTGCAGCTGGAAGTGCGATGTGCCGCTGAGGAAGTATTACGCGATCGTGGATATGTGAACCGGCTGTGGGCTGGCGGCCTCAGGCCAGCTCGCCTTCCAGCCCGCGGATCAGTACGCGCAGCCCGAAGTCGAATTCGGCGTCGGGGTCGACGCGGCCGATCTCATCGATGAGGCCGGACATGGCCGGGAAGTCGCCGGAGGAGAGGCTGTCGATGAACTCGGCCCGGTCGCTTTCGTCGAACGTGTCGAGCCAGCCGGTGATCTCGTCGACGGCGAAGGCCTCGGTATAGGCCAGCAGCACGCGGACCCCGCGCACGGCCGTGGGGCCGGGGAAGCCGGCGTTCAGCAGGGTGGCGTGGAAGGCCTCGTGCAGGCGGTGTTCGGCGGGCACCCAATCTTCGTAGAGCTCGTAGATGCGGAAGGTGCCCGGGTGGCGTTTGGCCAAGGCGCGCAGGGCGGTGCAGAGGGCGCGGATGTCGGCCTGCCAGTCGCCCGAGGGATCGGGGATGTCGACCTCGGCCATCAGGGATTGCAGCACCTCGTGGATCAGGGTGCTGCGGCTGGAATGGTGGTGGTAGATCGCCATCGGGTCGACGCCCAGGTCGGCCGCCAGCTTGCGCATGCTGAAGCCCTTTTCGCCCTCGCGGTCGAGCATGGCCATGGCCGCCTCGATGATCTTTTCCCGCGTCAGCCGCTCGCGTTTCGCCATGGGGTGACCTCCGGTCTTTTGACAAACTCTACGGTGTAGAGTATTGATGAATTCTACACCGTAGAGGAATCATAGGAGGGGAAGGCCATGACGTCACGCGGAAAGGGCGAAGGTTTTGACCGCCGGAGGTTCCTTACCCTGTGCGGCGCGGCGGCGCTGGCGCCGGGACTGGCGCGGGCGGCGAGTGATTTGTCCTCGGATACGGACGTGGTGATCGTCGGAGCCGGCGCCGCCGGGATATCGGCGGCGCATGCGCTGGCCGGCGAGGGGGTGCGTCATGTGCTGATCGAGGCGGGCTCGCGCGTCGGCGGGCGAGCCTTTACCGAGAGCGAGACCTTTGGCGTGCCGTTCGACCACGGGGCGCATTGGGTGCAGAACCAGGAGCGGAACCCGTATTTCAACCGCGCCAAGGCGAGCGGGCATCGGTTTTACAAGGCGACGGAGGCGTACCGGATTTTTCGGGACGGGGCCGAGGTTTCGGAGGCCGAGGCCGGGCGGCTTTGGGAGGTTTGGGACGAGGTTTACGGCGCCATTACCGAGGCCGGGAAGGCAGGCGAGGATGTGTCGGCGGCGTCGGTGTCTCCGTCAGGAGATGAGTGGGCGCAGACGGCGTGGTTCGGGATCGGGCCTTGGGAGATGGGCAAGGACTTGAAGGACTTCTCCTGTGCCGATTGGTGGAACTCGGCGGATAGCGTGGATTGGTATTGCGCCGAAGGGTACGGGACTTTGGTGGCAGAACATGCGGCTGGGTTGACCGTCGCGCTGGAGACGCCGGCGACGCGTATTCGTTGGGGTGGCCAGGGCGTCGAGGTGGAGACGCCGCGCGGGACGGTCCGGGCGAAGGCGGTGATCGTGACGGTCTCGACGGGCGTGCTGGCCGCTGAGGGGATCGTGTTCGAGCCGGCGCTGCCGGTGGAGACGCAGGAGGCGATCCACGCCATCCCGATGGGGGATTACAATCACATCGCGGTGCAGCTTTCCGAGGATATCTTTGGCATGGGGGAGGATGGGTATCTTCTGCATCATGTCGGTGAGGATGGCGAGGCCTTCGGAGCGCTGACCAATGCGAGCGGAACGGGGTTGGCCTATTGCGATGTGGGCGGGTCGTTCGCGCGGGAGCTGGAAGAGGCCGGGGAGGAAGCGGCGGTCGATTTCGTGATGGGCAAGCTGCGGGGGATGCTGGGCGGTGACGTGGACCGGCATTTCGTGAAGGCGACAGCGACTGCCTGGACGGCGGACCCGCTGTTCCGGGGCTGCTATGCCTCGGCCGCGCCGGGGGGCTACCCGATGCGAGAGGTGTTGCGGCGGCCGGTGGGGGAGCGGGTGTTCCTGGCTGGCGAGGCGTGCCACGGGGATCTGTGGGCGACGGTCGGGGGGGCCGACCTGTCGGGGCGCGATACGGCACGGGCCGTGGCGTTGGCGGTGGCGGGCTGACGTGGGTCAGGCGAGGCGCTGGCCGGTTTCGGGTGAGAAATAGCGAAGCGCGCCCGGGGTGGGGCTGAGCGGCATGACCTCGCCCGGCTGCGGAAATTCGGTGCCGGTGATGCTGGCCACCAGCTCGGTTTGCGTCCCTTCCAGCACGCCATGCACATTGGCCGTGGCGCCGAGGCGCTCGACGACCTGCACCTGAAGGGTCAGCGGGCCACTGCTGCCGGGGGTCAGGTGTTCGGGGCGGATGCCGACGGTGAGAGGCCCGACGGCGGGGCGGTCTGGAGAGATGGTGTGACCGGTTTCGAGGGTGATGCCGTCGCCGGTGACGGTGCCGGGCAGGAAGTTCATCGGCGGCGAGCCGATGAAGCCCGCGACGAAAACGGAGGCGGGGTTCTCGTAGATTTCGAGCGGCGGACCGGCCTGTTCGATCTGACCGGCGTTCATGATGACGAGCTTGTCGGCGAGGGTCATCGCCTCGAGCTGATCGTGGGTGACGTAGATCGACGTGGTGCCGAGGCGCTGTTGCAGGGCGCGGATTTCCACGCGCGTTTTCACGCGCAGCTTGGCGTCGAGGTTCGAGAGCGGTTCGTCGAAGAGGAAGGCGGTGGGGTCGCGGACGATGGCGCGGCCCATGGCGACGCGCTGTCGCTGGCCGCCGGAGAGCTGGCGTGGCTTGCGGTCGAGGAAGTCCGAGAGGCCGAGGGTTTTCGCGGCCTCGTGGACGGCCGCGTTGATCCTGTCCTTCGGCTCGCCCCGGTTGCGCAGGCCGTAGGCCATGTTGTCGTAGACCGTCATGTGCGGGTAGAGCGCGTAGTTCTGGAAGACCATCGAGATATCACGCTCGACCGGTTCGAGATCGTTCACGCGGCGGCCACCGATGCTGATGTCTCCTCCGGTGACGGTTTCCAGCCCCGCGACCATGCGCAGAAGCGTGGACTTGCCGCAGCCCGAGGGGCCGACCAGCACGCAAAGCTCGCCCGCCGCGATGGAGAGGGAGAGGTCGGGGATGACCTCGACCCCACCGGGATAGACCTTGCGGACGTGTTCGATGGCGATGTCTGACATGGTTCTTACTTCTCAGTTTCGACGAGGCCGCGCACGAAGAGGCGTTGCATCCCGATGATGACCGCCACGGGCGGCAGCATTGCGAGGATCGCGGTGGCCATGATGAGGTTCCAGAGCGGTTGTTCCTCGCCCGCGTTGGCCATGCGCTGGATGCCCATGACGACGGTGTAATAGCTTTCATCCGTGGTCACGAGGAGCGGCCAGAGATACTGGTTCCAGCCATAGATGAAGAGGATGACCGACAGGGCGGCGAGGTTGGTGCGGGAGAGCGGGATGAGGATGTCGCGGAAGAATTTCATCGGCCCGGCACCGTCGACGCGGGCGGCCTCGGTCAGCTCGTCGGGGACGGTCATGAAGAACTGCCGGAAGAGGAAGGTGGCGGTGGCCGAGGCGATGAGGGGGATGGAGAGGCCGGCATAGGAGTTCAGCATGCCGAGCTGGGCCACGACCTCATACGTGGGCAGGATGCGCACCTCGACCGGCAGCATGAGGGTGATGAAGATCGTCCAGAAGGCCAGCACGCGGAAGGGGAAGCGGAAATAGACGATGGCGAAGGACGACAGCAGCGAGATGGCAATCTTTCCGGCCGTGATGGCGATGGCCATGACGGCGGAGTTAAAGAGCATGAGGCCGATCGGTGGCGCCCCGGCGGAGGAGAGCCCTTCGCCGAGCACCTGGGCGTAGTTGGCGAAGAACTCGCCGCCCGGCAGGAGGGGAATGCCGCTGCCGACCTCGCGTGCGGTGTGGGTGGAGGCAATGAAGGCGACGTAGATCGGGAAGACGAAGAGCGCGGCGCCGAGGATCAGCAGCCCGTGCTGGACGATGTTGAGGACGGGGCGGTTTTCGACCATCTCAGTATTCCACCCGGCGTTCGATATAGCGGAACTGGATCGCCGTGAGGGCGATGACGATCACCATCAGCACCACCGATTGCGCGGCCGAGGAGCCGAGGTTGAGTCCTTCGAAGGCGTCGCGCCAGACCTTGTAGACAAGGATGTTGGTGGCGTTGCCCGGGCCGCCGCTGGTGGTGGCGTGGACGACGCCGAAGGTTTCGAAGAATGCGTAGACGAGGTTCACGACCAGCAGGAAGAAGACCGTGGGCGACAGGAGCGGAAGCTGGATCGTGAGGAAGCGTTTCACCGGGCCCGCGCCGTCGATGGCCGCCGCTTCGGTGAGCGAGCGGGGGATGGCCTGAAGCCCGGCGAGGAAGAAGAGGAAGTTGTAGCTGACCTGCCGCCACGCGGCGGCGATGACGATGAGGGCCATGGCGTCGGAGCCGCTGACGTAATGGTTCCAGTCATAGCCCAGCCCGTCGAGCGCGTAGGCGATGATGCCGATGGTGGGGTTGAAGAGGAACCACCACAGCACGCCCGCCACGGCGGGGGCCACGGCGTAGGGCCAGATGAGCAGGGTGCGGTAGGTGAGCGAGCCGCGCAAAACGCGGTCGGCCATGACGGCGAGGATCAGTGCGGTCAGCATCGACAGGGCGGTGACCAGCGTGCTGAAGAGGATCGTGGTGATGAAACTGTCGAGGTAGAGCGGGTCGGCGAAGAGGCGGGCGAAGTTCTTCAGGCCGACGAATTCGGTCCGCAGGCCGAAGGCGTCCTGCCGCAGGAGCGACTGGTAGATCGCCTGGCTGGCGGGCCAGAGGAAAAAGACGATTGTGATGAGGATCTGCGGCGCAATCAGCGCGTAGGGCAGCCAGCGGTGCCGGAAGGTGACTCTCTTGGCGCGCAATGCGGGGCTCCGGTCGTTGATCGTGCGGAAAGCGGCCCGGGCGCGCCGGGCCGCTTTCTGGTTGGCGTTTCGTCAGGATCAGCTGTTGGTGTCCTGGAACTCGCGAAGCAGGTCGTTGCCACGGTCGGCGGCATTGTCGAGCGCCTCGTTGGCAGTCTGGTCTCCGGCCCAGAGGGCTTCGAGCTCTTCGTTGATGATGTCGCGGATCTGGACGAAGTTGCCGAAGCGGATGCCGCGAGAGTTCTCGGTGGGCTCGTTCAGCGAGAGTTGCTTGATCGCGGTGTCGGTGCCGGGGTTCTCGTCGTAGAAGCCCTGTTCCTTCGACAGCTCGTAGGCTGCGGTGGTAATCGGCACGTAGCCCGAGGACTGGTGCCAGTCGGCCTGTACTTCGGGGGTCGACATGTAGTTGAAGAACTCGGCAACGCCCTGGTATTCGGCGTCGTCATGGCCTTCGAGTACCCAGAGGGTGGCGCCGCCGATGATCGAGTTCTGGGCTTCGTCGCGGACCGCGGTGTTGACGGGCAGCATGGCCTGGCCAAACTCGAACTCGGCCTGTTCGGAGATACCGGCATAGTAGGCCGAGGAGTTCATCCACATGGCACATTCGCCCGTGGTGAAGAGCGGGAGGGAGTCGCCGCGGCGGCCGCCGTATTTGAACATGCCGTCGGCTTGGCTGTCGGCGATACGCTGAAGCAGCTCGGTCAGGTCGGTGCTTTCGTTGAAGACGAACTCGGTGTCGAGACCGGCGAAGCCGTTCTGCTGGGTGCCGATGGGCTCGTCATGCCAGGCGAGGTAGTTTTCCAGCATGACCCACGATTGCCAGCCGAAGGAGAAGGCGCAGTCGGCGCCGTTTGCTTTCAGCTTTTCGGCGGCGGCGAACATGTCGTCCCAGGTCTGGGGGACCTCTTCGACACCGGCGGCGTCGAGCATGTCCTTGTTGTACCACATCACCGGGGTGGAGGAGTTGAAGGGCAGCGACAGAAGCTGGCCTTCGGGGGTGGTGTAGTAGGATTTCACGGCCGGCAGGTAGGCGTCGGCATCCCAGTCGATGTCGGCGTTGCCCATCACCCCGTAAACCGGCTTCACGGCGCCCTGGGCGGCCATCATGGTGGCGGTGCCCACTTCGAAGACCTGCACGATATGTGGCTGCTCGCCCGCGCGGAAGGCGGCGATCGCGGCGGTCATGTTCTCGGTGTAGTTGCCCTTGTAGGTGGGCACGACTTTGAACTCGTCCTGCATCTCGTTGAAATCGGTGGCGATCTCTTCAACCTTTTCGCCGAGGGCGCCGCCCATGGCGTGCCAGAAATTGATTTCGGTCTGCGCCAGCACGGGCGAAGCGGCAAAGGCCAGCGACGCGGCAAGGGCGGCGATGGAAGTATGGGATTTCATCGTCGGTCTCCGAAGAAGTCTAATGTTGGGATGCCGCGCGGATGCCCGGCTTGATGTGGCGACAAACAAGCACGCGGCCCGGGAACTCTCAAATGAAGGTTTTATAACATAACCGCCCGGTCCGGTGCGGTGGCCGGCAGGGGTGTCGGAGCGCGTTTGACAATTCTGACAAAACAACTCAAGTTCTTCGCGCCAGCCAGTCCGGTGATTCCGGATCAGCCATGCCACATGCGACCCGTTGCCGGCGTAGCCGGACACACGGGTGCGTGTCAGCGATCAAGACCCACCAGCCGGAGCGGCCCATGTCAGTTGTATTTCCCGGCCTGCCGAAGGATGCGCGGGCGGTTCCGCAAGGGGCCGGAGACGTGTCCGAGACCGAAACCCCGGCCTATTTCGCGAATGACCTTACCCAGGACGGGAAGCTCGCGTTCATCTGCCACCAGGACCAGATCTATACCCTGCGCATCACCCGCGCGGGCAAGCTGATCCTGACCAAGTGACCCCATCAGAGGAGACAGTTCCCATGACCCACCCCAAGCTCAGCACCAGCGCCCTTGCTCTTGGCCTCGCGCTCGGCCAGGCCGGTCTTGCCGCGGCCGACACGGCCAAGGCGGATGTCCTGACCACATATGCCGACATTGCCGCGGCCAAGTACGAGGACAGCCTGACCACAGCCAAGCGGCTGCAATCGGCGGTCGATGCGCTTGTGTCCGACCCCTCGGCCGAGGCTTTGAGCGCGGCAAAGGAGGCCTGGCTGGCGGCGCGCGTGCCCTATCAGCAGACCGAGGTGTACCGGTTCGGCAATGCAGTCGTGGATGACTGGGAGGGCAAGGTGAATGCCTGGCCGCTCGACGAGGGGCTCATCGATTATGTCGATGCGGCCTATGGCGGGCCGTCGGATGCCAACGAGCTGGCGGCGTTGAACGTGGTGGCGAACGAGAGCTTCACCCTGTCGGGGGAGGAGGTCGACGCATCCGAGATCACGCCGGAGCTGCTGGAAGGCACCCTGCACGAGGCCGACGGGATCGAGGCGAACGTGGCGACGGGCTATCACGCCATCGAGTTCCTTCTGTGGGGGCAGGACCTGAACGGGCACGAGCCGGGCGCGGGCAACCGGCCGTGGACGGATTATGCGCAAGGTGAGGACTGCACCAACGGCAATTGCGACCGGCGGGCCGAGTACCTGACGGCGGCGACCGACTTGCTGGTGTCCGACCTCGAATGGATCACCGCGCAATGGCAGGAGGGCGGCGAGGCCCGCACGGCGCTTATGGAAGACGAGAATGCCGGTTTGTCGGCGATCCTGACCGGCATGGGCTCGCTGTCCTATGGCGAGCAGGCGGGCGAGCGGATGCGGCTTGGCCTGATGCTGAACGATCCCGAGGAGGAGCATGACTGCTTCTCGGACAACACCCATAACAGCCATTACTATGACGGGCTGGGCATTCAGAACGTTTACCTGGGCGAGTATGTGCGCACCGATGGCACGGTGGTGAGTGGCGCGTCGCTGTCGGACATGGTGGCCGAGATCGACGAGGCGCTCGATGCCGAGATGCAGGGCAAGCTTTCGGCGACGATGCGGGAGCTGGGGCAGATCAAGACGGCGGCCGAGGCCGGGTTTACCTACGACCAGATGCTCGAGGCCGGCAACGACAAGGGCGAGGCGCTGGTGATGGGCGGCGTCGATGCGCTGGTCGACCAGACCCGCTCGATCGAGCGGGTGGTTTCGGCGCTGGGGCTCGACGGGATCGAGTTCGAGGGGTCGGATAGCCTCGACAATCCCGGGGCGGTTTTCCAGTAAGGCCCTGTTATCGGGCGGTTACCTTGGCAGCCCCGGGTTCGCGCCCGGGGCTGCGGCATTTTGAAACCGCTTCGGGATTTGATACCCGACAAAAAAGCTCGTATCGCTTTGCAGCAGACCCCGCGCGACATCACCTGAGACCCGGGACAGACACCAATGAGACATTCCTCGATCCTTCGTTCGCTGGCCGGCGCCGGGCTTGTGCTTGGTCTTTCCGCCGGCGGGTTCGGTGCCCATGCCGGCGTGCTGGACGAGCCGCATCTGCGGATCGTGCCGCGCACCGAGGCCGAGAAGGAGAGAATTGGAAAGGTGCTGGCGGCGCCGGAGGATTTTTCCGCCGCGCAGGCCTTCGAGGAGATGTCGGCCGGGGCCGCCACGGTGCGGCCGCGCAACAATGCCGACGCGTTTTCCCAGCCCTCGGGCAACATGCCCTTTGCCGATGAGCTTGATTTCAAGGTGGGCAACGGGCTTTTCCGCAAGCTGTGGGTCTCGTCACCGTCCTCGACGCTGGCGTCGGATGGGCTGGGGCCTTTGTACAATGCCCGATCGTGTCAACGGTGCCATCTGAAGGATGGGCGCGGGCACCCACCGGAGGGGCCAGAGGATACGGCGGTGTCGATGTTCCTGCGCGTCTCGGTGCCGGGGGGCGAGGAGCAGGCGATGGCCGAGATCGAGGATTACATATCGACCTCGCCCGAGCCGACCTATGGTGCGCAATTGCAGGATTTCAGCCTGCCGGGGCACAAGGCCGAGTATCGGCTGGATGTGGGCTATGAGGAGCGGGAGGTGGCGTTGTCGGGCGGTGAGGTGGCCAGCCTGCGGGTGCCCACATACGAGGCGGCGGACCTTGGGTATGGTCCGCTGCACCCTGACGCGATGCTGAGCCCGCGGGTGGCGCCGCAGATGATCGGGCTGGGCCTGCTCGAGGCGATTCCGGCGGCGGATATCATGGCCAAGGCCGACCCGGGCGATGTAGATGGCGACGGGATATCGGGGCGGCCGAACATCATCTGGTCGCTGGAATACGACATGCCGATGCTGGGCCGGTTCGGGCACAAGGCCGGGGCACCGACGGTGAAGCACCAGACCGCCTCGGCCTTTGCCGGGGATATCGGGATTTCCAACCCGCTGTTTCCCGACCCCTGGGGCGAATGCACCGCGGCGCAAGCCGCGTGTCGTGCCGGGCCGCATGGCGATGGGGACGACCGGGTATATGAGATTGATGGCGAGGGGCTGGACTTGGTGACGTTCTACAGCCGCAACCTTGCCGTGCCGGCGCGGCGGGATGTGTCGGAGGCAGAGGTTCTGCGGGGCAAGGAGGTGTTTTACGACACGGGGTGCACGTCGTGCCATACGCCAGCTTACGTGACGCACCGGCTTGAGGATCAGCCGGAGCAGAGCTTTCAGCTGATCTGGCCCTACACGGATATGTTGCTGCATGACATGGGCGAGGGGCTGGCCGACAACCGGCCCGAAGCCCGCGCGACGGGCCGGGAATGGCGCACCGCGCCGCTGTGGGGCGTGGGGATGACCGAGCGTGTGTCGGAGCATACCTATTTCCTGCATGACGGGCGGGCGCGGTCGCTTCTGGAGGCGATCCTGTGGCACGGGGGCGAGGCGCAGGCGCAGCGCGATGCCGTGGTAGAGATGGCACCGGAGGATCGCGCCGCGCTGATCGAATTTCTGGAGAGCCTGTGATGAAGCATGTGTTTGCCGCCCTGTTGATGGCCGTGCCGCTGGCTGCGCCCGCACAAGAACGGGCGGAGGTGATCCGCGGGATCGTGGCCGAGGATATCGTGGGCGGGTTTGCCGAGCTGGATGAGAGGGCCGCGGACATGGTGCAGGCCTCCGGGCAGGATTGCACGCATCCGGGGCTGCACGAAAGCTATGCCGCCGCGTTTTCGGCCTGGGTGCGGGTGAGCCACCTGCGCTTCGGCCCGTCGGAGGCGGAGAACCGGGCCTTTGCGTTGGCCTATTGGCCCGATCCGCGGGGGCGGACGGCGAAGGCGATCCGAAAGATGCTGGCGGATGGGGACGAGGATCTGCTGTCGGCCGAGGCCTATGCCGACATGTCGATCGCGGCGCGCGGGTTCTATGCGCTGGATTACCTGCTTCACGAGGAGGACCTGGCGACGATCGGGACGCCGGGGTATCGCTGTGCGCTGGTGCGGACGATCGTGGCGGACATCCATGGCACCACGGGCGAACTGGCCGAGGCATGGGGCGCCTTTGCGCCGAAGCTGACGGAGCCGGGGCCCGACAGCCCGTATCGCTCGGAAGACGAGGTTTTGCAGGTGCTCTACAAATCGGCGAGCACCGGACTGGAATTCGCCTCGGATATGCGGCTGGGCCGGCCCCTGGGCACGTTCGAGCGGCCGCGCCCGAACTGGGCCGAGGCGTATCGCTCGGGTCTGAGCCTGCGGCTGTTGCAGGAGGCGGTGCGCGGCGCCGGCGGGCTGGCGTTGCGGCTGGCGTCGGGGAATGCGGTCTTGCAGGACCGGCTTCGGGCGGAGCTGGAGGCTTTCCAGACGGATGCCGAGGCGCTGGACGATCCGGTTTTCGCCTCGGTCGCCGACCCGATGGGGCGGTTCCGCGTGGAATCGCTGCGGACCGATGTGCAGGACATTCGCGAGATCGTGCAGGGCGAGCTTGGCCCGGCGCTGGGCGTCTCGGCGGGGTTCAACTCGATGGATGGAGACTGACGCCATGCCCACGCGACGCAGCTTTCTGACCGGTTTGCTGGCCTCGGGGTTGGCGCCCTATGCCAGCTGGGCCGATGCGGGCAGCCCGGCCTACCTGGCGGCGGCGAAGGTGCCCTCGGGCGGGTTCGCGCTGTTCGGGCTGAGTGCGGCGGGAGCGCGGCTGTTCGAGATCCCCCTGCCGGGGCGAGGCCATGCGGCGGCGGCGCATCCGAGCCGGCCTTTGGCGGTGGCCTTCGCCCGGCGGCCGGGGCATTTCGCGCTGGTCATCGACTGTGCGACCGGGGAAACGGTGCGGCGGCTCGACACGCCCGACGGATCGCATTTCTACGGGCACGGCGTGTTCTCGGCGGATGGCGGGGTGCTGTTCACCACCGAGAACGATTATGAAAACGGTCGCGGGATGATCGGGGTCTGGGATGCCGCCGGCGGCTTTGCGCGGCTGGGCGCCATCCCCTCGGGCGGGGTCGGGCCGCACGAGCTGCGGCTGATGCCGGATGGCGGAACGCTGGTGATCGCCAATGGCGGAATCGAGACGCACCCGGATGCGGGGCGGCAGAAGCTGAACATTCCCTTCATGCGGCCGAACCTGAGCTACGTGTCTTTCGATGGCGCGCTGGCGGACCAGGTGGAGCCGCCGGAGGATTGGCACAAGAATTCGATGCGGCACATCGCGGTGAATGGCGACGGGCTGGTCGCGATTGCCTGCCAGTGGCAGGGGACGATGACGGAGGTGCCGCCGCTGCTGGCGACGCATCGGATGGGGGAAAAGCTGGAGTTCCACGCGCTCGGGCCCCGCGCGGAGGCCGAGTTGCAGGGCTACCTTGGCAGCGTGGCATTTTCGGGCAGCGGTGACGAGATCGCGGTGACGGGCCCGCGCGGTGGGATGGCGTTTGTCACCGATGCCGATGGGCGTGTGAGCCGGCGGCTCGATCAGCGCGATATCTGCGGCGTGGCGCCGGGGCAGGCCGGGTTCGTCTTTACCACCGGCGAGGGCCAGGTTCTGGCGGATAGCGGTGCGGCGCATGACATGGCTACCCATGACTGCGCGTGGGACAACCACCTGGTTCCCATCATCTGAGGAGCGTTACCGCTCGGCCTGTTCCAGTTGGGCCAGGAGGCGCTTGGCATAGGCGTGTTCCAGGGCGGGTGTGTAGCCAACCTCGCGGGTCTGGCGCAGCAGGGTCAGACCCTCTTCGGCACGGCCCAGGGCGATGTCGCGCAGGGCGGAATAGAATAGGGCCTCGGTCAGCAATTCCTTCCGGGAAAGGCCGATCTTCGACAGGGCGTGCCCGTCGAACGCAGCCGGGTCCTGCAGGACGGCGCGCAGGGTGTCGAGCGCGTAGCCATCGATCTCCTCTCCCAGCGCGGCTGCCAGAAGGACCTCGCGCCAGACGGCCTGGTCTTCCAGTTCCAGCCGTTTATCCCACGTTGCCGGGTCGATCCGCTGCCAGGCGCGCCGCAAGAGCGCGGGGGCGCCGGCCACGTCGCCACCCTGGGCGTGAAGCATCAGCGCCACGAGCTTTGCATATGGATGATCGACCCGGTCGGTGACGGTGCGGGCGACGGTCTGCCAGTCCTGGAAGCGGTAGAGCACCTGGGCCGAAGCGCGCCACAGCCAGGGCGCGGCGCAGGGCCCGGTATAGGCCTGCAGGCAGTCGGTGGTGCGGGGCAGGTCGATCATGTCGGCGAGATGGTCGTCGCCTGTCCCGGCCTCGATGGCCTGCGCCAGGCGGAGGGCATGAAGATTGGCAAGGTTGGTCGGGTCGACGGCGGCCACCTCGGCGGCGGCGATGGCATCCTCGATCAGGGCCTGTGCTGGCCCGGGGCCGTCTTCCTCGGCGATCACCTGAGTGAGGGCGGGAATGGCGGCGAAGCGGAAGGCCGGGTGATCCATCGCGCGGGTCAGGTGGCCCCGGGCGCTGGCCTCGCCCGAGGCCTGGGCCACCAATCCGCGCAGAAAGCTGACATATGCGGCGTACCAGTCGGCCCGTTGACCGGCATAGTCCGGCGCCGGGCCGCGCGCGGCCTGGAACAGGTCGAGCATGGCGGTCACGCGCTGGCGGTCGCCGGGGTCATGAGAGGCGGCAAGTGCCTCGGCCGCAAAGAGACCGATCTCGGGTTTTCCGGCCTGTTCCGCCAGCGCCATCACCCGGCGCATGCAGGGGCGGGCATCGATCCGGTCGTAGCAGTCGGCCGCCAGCGCCTGCCCCAGCGCATCTGTGCGGGCCGGGTCGTCCGTGCGACGGATACCTGACAGCAGGAACCGTTCGCCCACCGCCAGCGCGCCGGGGGTTTCAGAGAGTGGGTCATGCCGCTGCCAGATGGTCCTGCCAAGCCAGACCGCGTCTTCCGGCGTGAGGTCGTCATCGGGCCGGAGGGTCGCGGCGTAGGTGATCGCGCCGTCGAGCCAGTCGCGCGCGCCGACCTGATCCTGTGCGGCAAGGCGGCAGAGGCCGAAACGCGTGCTGTCTTCCCGGTCGAGTGCGGTGTCGAGCACAAGATCGAGTTGCTGAACGCCGAGGCGGCCGAGATCGGGGCTGGCGGATGACCGGCACGCATCGCGCAGGCGGGAGGCGAGCATTTGCGGGGCGGCGGCGGAATAGGCGGCGAGGAAGCTTTCCCGCGCGGCCCCGGCATCTTGCGCGATGGCGCGTTCAAAGGCGGTTCTGGCCGCCGACACGTCGTCTGCCAGCAGGCTCGCCACCCCGTCGGCTACCAATGTGCCGACATCGCCTTGCGGCGCGGCCGGCGGTTCCGGCATCGCCGCCCGGTCGGAGAGATCGCGCCAAAGGCCGAGATGGGCCTCGCCGTCGGATACGCCGTTCGCCGCAACCGAGAAGACCAGCGCGCCCAGAAGCCAGTCGAACCGTGGCAGATGGGCGGGCCCCGCCCCGTCGGGCCGGGCGCCGGAGGTTTCGTGCCGCACGAGACCGGCCACCAGTTGCATCAGGTCGGTATGGGCGAAGGTTTCCAGCGCCCAGCGTTTCCGGTCGGGCGCGGCGGTGTCGAGATAGCCCGCCATGTCATGGGGGAAGACGAAGCGCGCCGGGTCGGAGAGCACGCGGGTTTCGAGCGCGCGAAACACGGCGTCGATGACGCCGTCAGGGTCTTGCGCGTCGGGGGTCAGGGGCGCAGACCAGTCGCTGTCGAGGATTTCCACCGCCACGTCGCCCGGCCCCAGCCGGGTGTCGGAGCGGATGGCGATATCGAGCGTCACCAGCCCGGTCTGTCGCCTGAGCCGGTCGAGCGTGGCGTCGCGGGTATCGAGGAACGCCTCGGAGAGTTGTAGCGAGCGGTCGCGGTAGATGGCGCGGGCCACCGGGTTCCATGTCTCGAAGGGCTGGCTGATGTCGGGGGCTGGCAGAAGCAGGCGGACAGGCGCTGTCAGCGGATCGGTCGCTTCTCGTGCGGGATCGGTCAGCGCGGTGTCGGCCTCGGGGGTGCGCAGGCTTATGCGCTCGGTCCGATCCGGCGCGATGGACGCGGGTGCCGACGGGCGGCTGTAGGCCGATTGCGCGAAGCTGCCGGAGGCGAAGGGGTCGTTCTCCTCGCTGAGCGCCGCCACCTGGCGCGTGCGACGGATCGGACCGTGCATGTAAAGCCCGGCCTGCCACGCGGCGCCCTCATGGGCCGCGGCCATGTCGATCTCGGTCTCGCGTGGCCCGTAGCTTGCGATCAGGCCGAGGCTGAACAGGATGTCGTCAAGTGAATGGCCCGCGTCGAGCCACGCCATGAGGTCTTCGCGCACATGGGGCCCGCGAATGGCGAGGTATTCGTCGACGGTGATGTCATAGGCCTCGGGGAAGCGGCGGAAGAAATAGTCGACCGCTGCGGTGTCGAGCACGATCTGCGGCGCGTCGACGATCAGGTTGCCGAGGAGCAGGGTGAAATCTGCGCCCGGGGGAAGCACGCGGCTGCCTGCCTCGCGGTCGCGCCCGGCGTTCCAGATCGGCACGCTCCAGTCTGGCACGTAGTAATGGTCGGGCGAACCGGTGACCGCCTCGGCCGAGGCAAAACTGGCGCGGTTGGCCTCGAAGAACGCTTTCAGGTCGTCGCTGTCGAGTTTCGCCGCATCGAGGATGTGGCGGCCGTCGGTCTCGGGCAGCATGGCGTCGAACACCACGTCCCCCGCCCGTCGGATCACGACCCGGCGGGGCGGGAAAGCCGGGTTCTCGACCAGCTGAAGGAACCCTGGCACCGGCAGGCCCCAGTCGGCGGCGATCCGGTCGGCGCGCGGGCGCCAGAGGATCGGGAAGAGTTCGGCGTCGACGCCGCGCTCGGCCGAGTATTCCAGCTCGAAAAGGCTGTTTTCCGGCGCGTCGAGCGCCTCGAGCGCGAAATCGGCGATGGCATATTCGGGGTCGACCGTGGCCTTGGCGGAGCTCAGCACCCGCCGAAGGATGGCGAAGCGGTCGTCGCGGGTGCGGGCATAGGGGTCTTGCAGGATGAAGTAGGTGAAGCTCTCCAGCGTGCTGATGTCCTGCGCCTGCATCGCGGCCTCGACCCGCTCGGTAAAGCCGGCCTCGCGTTCGGCCACCATGCGACGCTCGGATTGCTGCCATGACCACACGCCAAGCCCGACGGCCGCCACGGCCACGCCGGCGGCGACGGAGGTGGTCAGGATGCCCCGCCGCCGGAGGGCGGCGCAGGCGGCGAGATAGGCGCGCTCGGTGGCGCCCAGCCTTTCACGGTAACGGGGGGCGGCCAGAAGGGCGCGGGCGTCGGCGAGGCGCTGGCCGCGATGGGTAAGAAGGCTGGCGTTGCGGTCCGACTGATCCCATGCGCGGGCGGCGTCGCTGATCCCGCGCAGGGTGCCGATGCGGGCGATCTCGGGCTCGAGCCAGGCTTGCATCCGGTCCCACTCGCGGAAGAGCGCCTCGTGCGCGACCTCGACCGTCGCCTCTACGCCCACGCCGCGGCGGACGACGAGGCGCCACGCCTCGAATTGCCGCAGAAGGGTTTGCTCGTCGGGGGTGAACTCGGCCCAGAAGGCGGTGCGCCGTGTGGCCTTGCCGTCGGCATCGACGTCCACGAGGGTCGGGATGAAACAGCCTTCGGCAAGCCTGGCGCGATCCCTGGGCTGGCCCGGTGGCGGGCCGGTGTCGTCGCCCGGGGCGAGCCCGGCCAGGGCCCGCTCGGCGGCGTCACGCAGAAGGCCGGACAGTCGGCCGAGGCGCTGGTAATCCTCCAGAAGCAGTTCCTTGTCGGCGCTGAACTGGTCCCAGAGCCGTTGCAGGGCAAAGGCCAGAAGCGGCAGGGCGTCGCGCTGGGGGGCGTCGTCCATCAGGGCGTCGACCAGCTCGGGGGCAAGGCGCACTCCGTAGCGGGCGGCGGGCTGTTCCATCACGTCGCTGAAGCGGAAGGGCGGCATCTGGCGCAGGTCGTAGCCGCGGGTCTTGAGCTGGCCGAAGCCGGGATGGGCCTGCAGATCGGGGAGGCGGTCGGCGCGGATGGTCATCACGGTCATCCAGCCGCGTCGGCCCTCGTTGGCGGCGGCGAGGTAGGCGATAAGGCCGGCCGTGGACGGGCTGTCGTCACGGAGCAGCTCCTCGACCTGATCGACGCTGATGAGGATGGTCGCGCCGGGCGAGCCGGCGGCGCCGCGCAGTTTCCCGGACAGGCGGTCGAGCACCTCGTCGAGCGCCGCGGCCCCGGCGGTTTCGCCCTGTGCCAGGGCGGACTCCAGCATTGCGCGGATGTCGCCCGGTGCCTCCACCGCGCCATGATCGGCCAGCGTTTGCGATATGGCCCGTGCAAAGCCGTCGAGCCCGTCGATGCCGGGGCGGAAGGCGCGAAGGGGCAGCCAGGAGCGTGGCTCGCGCCTCAGCCGGGGCAGGATACCGGCTTTGAGGAACGACGACTTGCCCGCGCCCGAGACGCCGAGAATGGCCAGCGGCCGCCGGTCGGCATTGGCGCGCATCGAACGGAGTTCCTCGATTGCCTCGGCAATCTCGCGCGAGCGGCCGTAGAAGATGGCCGCGTCGGCATCCCGGTCACCGAAGGAGACGAGGCCGGGAAAGGGCGTGGGGCGCGCGGCAGGGTCGATGGAAAACGCCGTGGGGTCGAGGCCGATCTCGGATTGGGCCCCGAAGGCCCGCAGGCTGCGCGCCAGCAGGTCGGCGGTGTCGGGATCACGCGCGAGGTCGACCGTGCCGTCGGGGCCAATCGCCCCACGCAAGTCAATCCCCTGCGTTTCCGCCAGCACCCGGCCCAAACGGCGGGCGGGCTCTCCGCTGCCGGGGGCGTCGATATCGACGAAGAACAGCGGCAGGATGCTCTTGCCCATGTACCAGGCGGCTTGGAACTCGTTGAAGCAGTCGGAGGAATTGAGCCAGTTTTCGGTCAGCACGCAGATCACGACCCGGCAGGCCGCGGCCTGATCGCGCAGGCGGTCTGTCCAGTTGTCGCCGCCGAGAATGTCGAGATGGTCGACGAAGGTGTCGCGAAAGCCGTTCTCGTGCAGCCACCGCAAAAGGTCGCCGGTCAGGGCGTCGTCCTTGGTTGCGTGGCTCAGGAACACAGTCGCCATGTCGCGCGCGACCCCCCTCTTTTTCAAAGACAGCCACAGCCGCGGCCCGGTTTCAAGTCTTACGTGGGGCGGGCGGGATTCCGTCGGAACGAAAAGAAGGCCCGCCTTTTTGGCGGGCCTTTTCGTTTGGGGTTTGGGTGAGTTCAGTAGCACTGCCATACGGTGACCCAGTTGCCCCAGTAGTCGTAGACGGTGATCCATTCACAGTAGTAGGCGGTGTCGATGGCGGCCTCTTCGGCGAGGGATTGCGAGGCGGCGGGAGGGGTGAGGCTGGAGGTGTCGATGTCGAAGCTGTCGGAGATGGCGGCGTTTGCGGTTGCTGCGACGGTTGCGAAGAGGGCGGCGGTGATGATGGTCTTGAACATTGTCTTGGTCCTTTCGGTGTGGTGTTGTGTGTGTGGCGGTGTTGCCGTGTCTTGATGGTGTATATATGACACCAAGTATTAGTGTTGTAAAGACACTTAATGGCTGATTGCGGTATATTTCGCGTAAGCCATTGGAATCCAACGATTCAAATTTGGATGTTGGCCGGGGATAGCGACACGAACCAGCGAGACGCCCCCGGACTCATGGACACGACCCAGGCCGAGTCGGTCGGGTTTCCACGAACGGCAGGGCAATTCGCCTTCGGAGTGCTGGTATCCACGGCCAACACCCGACGCGGCCAGCACAGGGCTCTGTGAGGCCTCCGCTATTCCCCAAAGCGATCCCCGCACGAAAAAAGGCCCGCCGATTGGCGGGCCAGGTGCTCTGGGAGGAGGGAGGGAGGTTCAGGGGCGAAAGATCAGTAGCACTGCCACAGGGTGACCCAGTTGCCGTAGTAGTCGTAGACGGTGACCCATTCGCAGTAATAGGCGGTGTCGATGGCGGCCTCTTCGGTGACGGTTTGCGATGCGGCCGGGGGGTGAGGCTGGAGGTGTCGATGTCGAAGCTGTCGGAGATGGCGGCGTTTGCGGTGGCTGCGACGGTTGCGAAGAGGGCGGCGGTGATGATGGTCTTGAACATTGTTTCGATCCTTTGTGTGTGGTGTTGTGTGTTTGGCGGTGTTGCCGTGTTTCGATGGTGTAGTTATGACACCAACAATAAGTGTTGTAAATACACTTAATGGCATTTGCCCGCCAGATCCCCGCAAAGCATTGGTTTCGAAAGATTCTTTTTTGGATTTCTTTGTGGGAAGACCCTGCAAAAGACGGAAATGCGCGCCAACAGCTCTGCCTTCTACCTGTGCGAGTCGCCTGGGACGTGACCCGCGTCGTGTGATCGCCCCGGGCTGCGCCGGGCAGGGCGATTACGGTCTCGCACGGGTGGGGTGCGCCCCTTTGTCGAGGCGCGGGCGGGGCGGTCTGCCCTGGTGCGTCCGGGCGGGCACAAGTGTTTCCTAGGGCTCACGTGCCTTGGCAAAGGGTTCAGCACCTAGCGGTAGCCACAGGTTGTGGGTTCCGTGCAGCTTCGGATCACATTCTGAAAAAACCTTCTTTGTGAAGGGTTTCCAAGGTGATTCGGATTTGCTAGCGTTCGGCCAAATAAAAAAGAAACAGAGGCAGGACGACAGGTAATGGGAACGGGCTATCGTGGCGCGTTCGTCATTTCATGGTCGCAGACGGAAGTAGACGGCTTGACCGGTGCTCCGGTGGAATCCCTGGCCGTTGGCACGACCTGGTCGTGGCACGGGGATATCGTGCGGATTGACGGGCCAAGCGGTGTGCTGCGGCTGGAAGGGGCGAACGGAAACGGGACAAGCCGCCGGTGCGCGGCGAAGCTTGTCAGGCGGCTGGTATCGGCGGCCAAGACGAATACGCGAAACATCGAAGAGGTGGAGCCGTCCGAGCCGCTGGCCGATATCGGTTTCGTGGTGACCGACGGGCTGAAGGCGTACAACGTCACGGTCGTGCCCGTGGGCGCCGGCGCGCCGCCGTTGCTGATGTTCGTGGATGACATTCCGCCGAAACTGCGGGAAATGTGGGTCGTGCATCACTCGCTCGACACGTTGGCGCAGAACGCCACCGGGCCGGAAACCGGCGGGGTCATCTGTTTCACCCCGGGCACGCGGATCGAGACGCCGGAGGGGCCGAGGCTGGTCGAGGAGTTTCGCGAGGGCGATTACGTTCAGACCAAGGATAACGGCGCGCAGCCGGTTCAGTGGATCGGCCGGCGCCGGATGACCGGCGCGCGGCTGTTCGCGATGCCGCATTTGCGGCCGGTGCGGATCAGGGCCGGGGGGCTGGGTATCCATCAGCCCGACCAGGAATTGCTGGTCTCGCCCGAGCACCGAATGCTGGTGAAGGGACCAGTGGCGCGGGCGCTGTTCAACACGCCCGAGGTGCTGGTGTCGGCCAAGGACCTCGTGAACAATGGCTCGATCACCTTCGACATGGGCCTGCGCGAGGTGACATACATCCATCTGCTTCTGCCGCGCCACCAGGTGCTGTGGGCCAACGGGGTGGAGACGGAGAGCTTTCACCCGGCCTCGGCCGCACTGTCGACGCTGGATGCCGGGGACAGGGTGCGGCTTCTGGAGATCAACCCGAGCCTAGAACACGAGCCGAGGGCGTATGGCGGTTTCGCGCGGCGGAACCTGAACACGTCGGAGGCGGCGATCCTGATGCACGAGGCGGCTTGAGGGGATATGGCGTTGGGGGCGTTGCCCCCTATGCCGATACGCGGAGTATTTCCGGCAACATGCAGGAGGGGCGTCGGAATGGGCGCCCAATGCTGTTGACACCGCCCTGCGCGCCTGTATAAGCGCGCTTTCATTGGTGTTGGTGGCCCCCGCGAGGGGATTCCTGTCACCCCGGCCAAATCCGGGGAGAGGACAACGCCCTTCGAAACCCTGAACGAAGGAGATCAGCCGTGACAAAACGCACGTCTGCCAAGTACAAAATCGACCGCCGGATGGGCGAAAACATCTGGGGCCGTCCGAAATCCCCCGTCAACCGCCGCGAATTCGGCCCGGGCCAGCACGGCCAGCGCCGCAAGGGCAAGATGTCCGACTTCGGCCTGCAGCTGCGCGCCAAGCAGAAGCTGAAAGGCTATTACGGCGACCTGACCGAGAAACAGTTCCGCCGCATCTTTGCCGAGGCCGAGCGTGTGCGCGGCGACACCGGTGAGAACCTCATCGGCCTGCTCGAGCGCCGCCTCGACGCCGTTGTGTATCGCGCCAAGTTCGTGCCGACCATGTTCGCCGCCCGCCAGTTCGTGAACCACGGCCACGTGCGTGTGAACGGCCAGAAGGTCAACATCCCCTCCTACCGCGTGAAGGAAGGCGACGTCATCGAGGTTCGCAACCGGTCGAAGCAACTGGCCGTTCTGCTGGAAGCCGTGCAACTGGCCGAGCGTGACGTGCCCGATTACATCGATGCCGACCACACCAAGATGACCGCGAAGTTCGTTCGCACCCCGGGCCTGGGCGACGTGCCCTACCCGGTGATGATGGAACCGAACCTCGTCATCGAATTCTACGCGCAGAACTAAGGCGTTTCTGCAACAGCACAGGGGCCGCGACGGGGGACCGCCGCGGCCTTTTTGTTTGTTCTGGCCAAGGCGATTTCCCGCCGATACAAGGCCCGGAAGGAGCAAGCTCATGACGAAAATCAAGCCGCAGCCGGGTATTCTGGATATCTCGCCCTACGTGGGCGGCTCGTCGAAGGTCGACGGGGTCGAGAACGTGGTCAAGCTGAGCTCGAACGAGAACCCGTTCGGGCCAAGCGAAGCCGCGAAGGAGGCCTTTCGGAAGGCCGGGTTCGACCTGCACCGCTATCCTTCGACCGGGCATGAAAAGCTGCGCGCGGCGATCGGCGAGGTGCACGGGCTCGACCCGGAGCGGGTGATCTGCGGGGTCGGCAGTGACGAGATCCTGAGCCTGTTGTGCCAGGCCTATGCCGGGCCCGGTGACGAGGTGATCCATACCGAGCACGGGTTCGCGATCTACAAGATCAGCGCGCAGGCCAACGGGGCGACGCCCGTGGAGGTGCGTGAGCGTGAGCGGGTGACGGATGTCGACGCGATCCTCGCCGCCTGCACCAAGCAGACCAAGCTGGTCTTCATCGCCAACCCCAACAACCCCACCGGCACGATGATCGGCGAGGCCGAGCTGGGCCGGCTGGCCGAGAAGCTGCCCAAGCAGGTATTGCTGGTCGTCGACGGGGCATATGCCGAGTATGTCGAGAATTACGACGGCGGTGCCGCGCTGGTCGATATGCGCGACAACGTGGTGATGACGCGGACATTCTCGAAACTGTATGGGCTGGGCGGGCTGCGCGTGGGCTGGGGCTATGGCCCGGCGCATGTGATCGACGTGCTGAACCGTATCCGGGGGCCGTTCAACCTGTCGACCGCCGCGCTGGTGACGGCCGAAGCCGCGGTGCGCGACATCGAATGGGCCGCGAAATGCCGGGCCGACAACACCCGCCTGCGGGCGTGGCTGGCCGAGGCGCTGGCCGAGAAGGGGGTGCCGTCGGACACCTCGACCGCGAACTTCATCCTCGCCCGTTTTGCCAGCCAGGACGAGGCCGAGGCCTGTGACGAGTATCTCAAGTCGGAGGGTCTGATCGTGCGGCGGGTGGCCGGGTACAACCTGCCGCATTGCCTGCGGATCACCATTGGCGACGAGCCGTCCTGCCGGCGGGTGGCGCATGCGATCGGCCAGTTCAAGGAGGGGGCGCGATGAGCCAGGTCTATGACCGGGTCGCGCTGATCGGACTGGGGCTGATCGCCTCGTCGATGTTCTGGGCGATCAAGCGTGCAGGGCTGGCGGGCGAAGTGACGGGCTTTGCCCGCTCGGCCGAGACACGCGAGACGGCGCGGGAAATCGGCCTGTGCGACAGGGTGTGCGACAGCGCTGCCGAGGCCGTGGAAGGGGCCGACCTCGTCGTACTTTGCGTGCCGGTTGGCGCGATGGGGGCCGTGGCCGCCGAGATCGCGCCGGTGCTGAAGCCCGGCGCGACGGTGAGCGACGTGGGGTCGGTCAAGAAGGACGTGATCGATGCCGTCGCACCGCACCTGCCCGACGGCGTGCATTTCGTGCCGGCGCATCCGCTGGCGGGCACCGAGCATTCCGGGCCGCGTTCTGGCTTTGCCGAGCTTTTCGAGAACCGCTTTACCCTGATCGTGCCGGTCGAAGGCACCGACCGCGAGGCCGTGGAGCGGCTGGAGCAGTTCTGGCAGGGGATGGGCGCCAAGACCGAGGAGATGGATGCCGAACACCATGACCTCGTGCTGGCCGTCACCTCCCACGCGCCGCACCTGATTGCCTACACGATGGTGGGCGTGGCCGACGACCTGCGTCGGGTAACCGACAGCGAGGTGATCCGCTATTCCGCCGCGGGCTTCCGCGATTTCACGCGCATTGCCGCGAGCGACCCGACCATGTGGCGCGACGTCTTCCTGCATAACAAGGAAGCGACGCTGGAGATCCTCGGGCGGTTCACCGAAGAGCTTTTCGCCCTGCAACGGGCCATTCGCACGGGTGACGGCGATCATCTTTTCGACTATTTCACTCGTACCCGGGCCATTCGGCGTGGTATCATCGAGGCCGGGCAAGACACCGATGCACCAGACTTCGGACGAGTGAAAAGAGGCTGAGGGCAATGCGTTTCATTTGGGCTATCCCGTTGATCCTGATGGGATGTGGGATGTTTGGCGGACGCGACGACGTGGAGGTTTCAAGCCGCGGGTCGGTTTGCGGGCAGGCTTCGATCAAGGGAGTCGTGGTCGGCGAGGTCGACGGGGCGAGCAAGGTCTGCGGCATTGCCAACGCGGTCAGGGTCAGCAGGATCGGCGGGGTTTCGCTAAGCCAGCCGGCGCTGATGGAATGCAACACCGCGCGGGTTCTGAACGTCTGGGTCAAGCGCGAGATGGACCAGGTGATCGGCATCATGGGCGGCGGTGTGGAAGAGTTGCACGTGGCCGCGCATTACGCCTGCCGGACGCGGAACAGCCGGCCCGGCGCGAAGATTTCGGAACATGCCAAGGGCCGGGCGATCGACATCGCCGCATTCCGGCTGCGCGATGGCAGCGAGATTTCTGTGCTGCGGGATTGGGACAACGGCCGCAAGGGGCGCGTCCTGCGGCGGTTGCACAAGTCGGCCTGCGGGCCCTTCGGCACGGTGCTGGGGCCGGAGTCGGACCGCCACCACCAGGATCATTTTCATTTCGACACGGCGAGCTATCGCTCGGGCGCCTACTGCCGCTGAGGCAGGGTAGGCTGCGGCCCGGGCCGGGCCGCAGCGGGAGCGTTCACTCGGAATGCGTGCCGTGGGCGTCGTCGCCGGTGCGCTCCTCGACCATGAAGACGATGTCGATCTCACCGGCCTTTTCGAAAACCAGGGTGAGGGGGATCTCTTCGCCGACCTCGAACGGGTCGCTGAGGCCCATGAACATGACGTGATAGCCGCCCGGGGCCAATTCGACGACATTGCCGGCAGGCAGGTCGAGCTTTTCGATATGGCGCATGCGGGCGATGCCGTCTTCCTCGTAGGATTCGTGGACCTCGACCTTGGGGAAATCGCCGCGCACGTCGATCAGGGCGTCGTCGGTCTCGCCGTCATTGGCGATGGTGACGTAACCGCCGCCCGATTTCGCCGTGGCGGCGGTGGCGAAGACCCTGGGGTGGATGATCTGAAGATCGCCCAGCGTGTAGTCATGGGCGGCGGCGAAGGTGGGGAGGGTCAGCGCGAGAGCGGCTGCAAGAAGGGATTTCATCGGAATTTTCTCCAAGTCTGATGGCCGCGGGGGTTATGCGGCCGGAATTGCATTCGGGGTTCTCTGGCGTCAGATGGCCGGAGGCGCCCTGGGCAGGGACGGGGAGAAAAGGGCCTCCGGGCTTTCGGAAGACCGGGCCGCCACTGGCGGCGGCGCCGGAGCAAGCGGTTGGGCAGCAGGCATCGGAACCGCGGGTGATGCGGTGTCGGCCGCGTGGACCAGCGCGCAGATATCGGGGCTTTCCGAGACCTCGACCGGGGTGCCGTCGGCGTCGAAGCGCAGGGTGCGCAGGCCGTCGCCGGTGCAGATGACCATGATCCGGTCGCCGGTCAGGCCGAGCGCGGCAGCCGGCCCCGCGCCCTGAGGCGCGAGGATGCCGAGCGTCACGACGAGCGCGACAAGGGTTCGGACGATCCAGCCTGTCATGGCCGAATGACTAATACCGTTGCGCGTGGGACGACAAGTTCAAATGCACCGCCTGCGGCTATCTGAGGCGCAGCACGGGGGCGTCGCCCAGCGGCACGGGGCCGAGGCGGACCTTGCCGTTCCTGAAGTTGAGCGGAATATCCAGCGTCTTGGGGTTGCCCGACATTTGCGAGATCAGGCCGAGCCCGTCTTCCAGCGTGCCGGCGAAGGCGTCGGGCAGGGTGCCCGAGGCCACGGCCATCCTCAGGATATCACGCCAGTTGCGGGCCTTCACGGTCACCTCGCCCTCGGGGTAGCCCTGTGCGTCGACCGTGACCTCGCCGGCCGCCTGGAGTTCGAGCTCGCCCCAGCGGGCCTGGGCGAGGCGAAGCTCGATACGGCGGGGTTGGGGGCGGGCCTCTTCGATGGCGGAACGGTCCCACGGCTTGTCGAACTCGACGGTGACGTCGGCCTCGAAGGCGTCGAACCGTTCCGGCAGCTTGCCCGCCGGGTCGAGCCGGACGCGCCATTCCAGCGCCGGGGAGAGGCCATCGGCGGCGAGGCCCAGCCGGTAGGTCGCGGGATGGGCCGGCAGCCGCTCGGCCGCGAGGCGCAGGGCCTCGGCGCGGGTGGTCTGATCTTCGGAAACGGGGGTGACCGCCAGCTCCTCGGCCGTGAGCGTCGTGCGTTCGAGCGGCAGGTCGAGATCGGCGCCGACCACGACGCTGGCGCGCATGTCGCTGCTTGTGACCTGGTATTTCTCGCGCGGGGTGGCGACGAGCTGTTCGTCGGGCCAGACGGCGATGACGTGGTTCGGCTTGTAGCTGAGCGCGAGGATCTGGAAGAACGGCGCTTCCCAGGCCAGCCCGGTGTCGGGGTCGGCCAGCGTGATGTCGGTGAAGGTGGTGTCGAAGCGGTTGGGGTACCCCACGGTTTCCAGCGTGCCGGTTTCGGCCGCCCAGCCCTCGGCCCTGCGCGCCTCGAGCCAGGTCGAGAAACCTTCGCTGACGCCTGTCTTTCCTATGTACCAATACCCCGACCATGCCGCCGCCGCGATCACGATCAGGGTCAACAAAATACGCATCTGCCCGGTGCCTCTTTCATAGGGTCTTTCGATGGTGTTTAAGGCCTCGAAAGAGCGAGGAACAGCAAAATGACGATGTGGGTTTTCGGCTACGGCTCGTTGCTCTGGAACCCGGGGTTCAAGCCCCGCGAACAGGTGATCGCCACGCTGCCGGGCTATCACCGCAGCTTTTGCATGCGCAGTATTCACCACCGCGGGACGGACGAGAAGCCCGGGCTGGTTCTGGCGCTGGACGAGGCCGAGGGCGCGCATTGCACGGGCGTCGCCCTGTCGGTTCACGAGCCCGAAGAGGCGCAGGTGCTCGAGTATCTGCGCGAGCGTGAGCTGATCTCTTCGGCCTACGTGGAAAAGGTGCTGCCGCTGGCGCTGAGCGATGGCCGAAAGGTCGAGGCGGTGACCTATGTCATCGACGCGGAGCACGTTCAGTATTGCGGGGGCATGCCGCTGGAAGAGCAGGCGCAGATGATCGCGCATGCGGTTGGCGGGCGGGGCCCGAATACCGAGTATCTCTACAACACCACCAGCCATTTGCGGGAGCTCGGGCTGGAGGACGAAGACCTTGAGTGGCTGGCGCAACGGGTGCGCCAGATCGTGGGATAAAGCCTTGGCTTGACACGATATAAAGCGTAGGGTGGCGCCAAGAACCGTCAGAGCCGGGAGCCGTCCATATGGACCAGCCGGACCGTGAGGTCGAGCCGCAGTTTTCACAGCCTGTCCGTCAGATCACGCTGATGCTGATCGTGCTCGGGCTGACCGGGTTCGGGGCCTTCGTGGCCCTGCCCAGAGTCATGCCCGTCTTCGAGGCGAACCTCTACCTGAACGGCTTCATCCTGTTCGTCTTCGTGATCGGCGTGGTGTCGTGTTTCTGGCAGGTGTTCCAGCTGATCACCTCGGTGCGGTGGATCGAGGACTACGCGCAGGATCACCATGTCAGCGATACCGCCGGCGCGCCGCGGCTGCTGGCGCCGCTGGCGACGCTGATGCGGCAGCGCCGGGGCAAGCGGATGCAGATCGCCTCGACCTCTGCGCGGTCGATCCTCGACTCGGTCGCGCAGCGGATCGACGAGGCGCGGGAGATCACGCGCTACATCGTCAACTTGCTGATTTTCCTTGGCCTTCTGGGTACGTTCTATGGGCTTGCCACGACCGTGCCGGCGGTGGTCGACACCATCCGCAGCCTTGCCCCGCAGGAGGGCGAGGGCGGCGTCGAAGTGTTCAACCGGCTGATGACCGGGCTCGAGGCGCAGTTGGGTGGGATGGGCGTGGCCTTTGCCTCGTCGCTGCTTGGCCTTGCGGGCTCGCTGGTGGTGGGCTTGCTGGAGCTGTTCGCCGGCCACGGCCAGAACCGGTTCTATCGCGAGCTGGAAGAGTGGATGTCGTCGATCACCCGCATGGGATTTGCTGCTGGTGACGGGGAGGGCGGCGGCGATCACGGTGCCATGGCCGGGTTCCTCGAACATATGTCCGAGCAGATGGATGCGATGCAGCAGATGGTCAGCCAGTCGGATGTCAGCCGGGCGATGGTCGACGAAAAGCTGGGCGTTCTGGCGGATTCGATCGAACGGCTGACCCACCGGATGAGCGAGGCGAATCCGGTCAACACCGCGCTGATGCAGGTGGCCAACGGGCAGGAACGCCTGATTTCTACGCTGGAGGCGCGCAACGAGTCGCTTGGCGAGACGGGGCTCGATGCCGAAAGCCGGATGCGCCTGCGGTCGATCGACGTGCAGATGCTGCGTATTCTCGAAGAGATCAGCGCGGGCCGGCAGGAGACGATGACCGAGATCCGCACCGACCTTGCGGCGCTGACCAAGATCTTCAACCAGTTGCGCAACGCCGAAAGCGGGCGAACGCGGGCGGCGCTTCGGGTGCGGCCCGAGGCCGACAAGACGGAGCGGGAGGGCTAGGTCATGGCCCTGTCGCGGCGCACCGGACAACGCTTTCAGTCTTCGATCTGGCCGGGTTTCGTGGATGCGATGACCGGCCTTCTGCTGGTGCTGATGTTCGTGCTGACGATCTTCATGGTCGTGCAGTTCGTGCTGCGCGAGACGATCAGCGGGCAGGCCAGCAAGCTGGATGAGCTGTCGGCCGAGGTGGCAGCGCTGTCACGGGCGCTGGGGTTGGAGCAGGACCGGAATGCCACGCTGAGCGAGCGGGTGGGTGAGCTGACCAGCACGCTGACGGATGCCCGCCAGCAGCAGGAGCAGCAGACAGCCCTGATCGACAGCCTGCGGCAGGAGCGCGAGGCGCAGGACGAGGCCTTGGCCGCCGCGCAGTCGCGGATCGCCAGTTTCGAGGAGCAGGTGGCGAGCCTGCTGTCGGACCGCGAGACCAATCTCGGCACCATCGCCGATCTGCAGGACCGACAGGAGGAACTGCTGTCGGAGCAGGAACAGCTGAACCTCGCGCTGGCCAACATGCGCGAGGAGATCGACGCCCAGACCGAGGAAGCCCGCCTTGCCGCCGCGCGGCGCGAGGCGCTGGAGGCCCTGATCGCCGACCTGCGCCGCCGTTACGCCGACGGGCAGGAGGAGATTGCCACCCTCTCTGGTCAGGTCGAAACACTGGAAGAGGAGTTGAGCGAGGAAGAGAAGCTGCGGCTGGCAGAGGCCGCCGCGGCCGAGGCCCTGCGTGACAAGCTTGAGAATGCCGAGGCCGAACTTACCTCGATGACGCTGGCGCTGGAAGAGGAGCGGCGGAAGGCCGAAGAAACGCTGACATTGCTGGCCGCCGCCGAGAGTGCGGAGGAGGATCTGGATATCCAGCTTGCCGCCGCGTTGCTGGCGCAGGACCAGATCAGCGAGGAACTGACCACCGCGCAACTGGCCATCGACGAGAAGGATGCCCGGATCGAAGAGTTGCAGGGGCAGCTTTCCGACGCCGAGGGTGACGCCGTGGCGCGGGCCAGCACGCTTGATGAGATGGAGGCGCAGCTGGCGGCCGCGCTGGCCGATGCCGAGGCCAAGGGCAAGACGCTGGAGGAATTGCGGCTGGAGCTGAGCGAGGCCCAGAGCCTTGCAGAGGGCCGGGCGGAAGAGACGCGGACGCTGGAAGAGCGCATCGCCTCGGCCGAGGTTGCGCTGGCCGCGGCGCAGGCCGATGCCGAGACGGCGCAGGCCGACCTGACGGCCGAAAAGGCCGAGCTGGAAGACGAGATCACCGCGTTGCAGGCCGATCTGTCGGACCTGCGCGCCGAGCGTGCCGCGCTTGAACAGCGGGCCGAGACGGCCGAGGCCGACCTGGAGGAACAGCAGCAGGTTCTGGTGTCGACAAGGGGCCGGCTGGAGGAGCGACTGGCGGCGCTGGAGGTTCAACTGGCGGAGGCACAGAGCGCGGCCGCTTCGATCGAGGGCGAGGCGGGAGATTTGCAGAGCCAGCTGGCCGATGCCAAGGCCGAGGCGGCGGCACTGGCCCGCGAGAAGGATGACCTTGCCGTGCAGCTTTCACAGGCGCGGGCCGTGGGGCAGGCGCTTCAGGACGAGACCGTGTCGCTGAAGTCGCAACTGGCCGAGGCGCAGGCGGCGGGGGAAGACGCGGACAGCGAGACCGAAGAGCTTCGGGCGCAACTTTCGCAGTTGCAATCGGACAGCGCGGCGGCGATCGGCGAGGCCGACGACCTGAAGGCGCAACTGGCGCAAGCGCAGGCCTCGGGCGAGGCGCTGGAAGCGCGGCAGGTCGAGCTTGAAACCCAGTTGTCGCAGGCCGAAGCTTCGGCGGATGCCCTGGCGCAGGAGAAAGCCGACCTCGAGAACCGCCTGTCACAGGCGCGGCAGGCGCAGTCGGAGGCCGGCACGGCAAATGCCGACCTGGAACAGCGGCTGGCCCGGCTGGAAAGCCAGTTGGCCGCGCTTCGGGATGAGCGCGAAAGCCTTGCGGGCGAGGCCAAGAGCCTTGAAGAGAAGCTGGCCGAGGCGCTGGCCGCGAAGACCGCGGCCGAGAACGACGCGGTCGACAATGCCGACCTGATTGCCGAGTTGCAGGCGCGGCTCGACCGGACCGAGGATGCGTTGCAGAAGGTCCGGCGCCGGCTGGCCGAGGTGCTGGCGGCGAACGATGCCGCCGAGGCCGAGGCGGTGAGTGCCGAGGACGTGCGCAAGCAGCTGGCCGCCGCCATCGCTGCTAAGCTGGCCGCCGAGAAACAGGCCGCCGCGAGTGACGAGGAGGTCGAGGATATCCGCGATCAGCTGGCGCAGGCCCTGGCCGCGAAGCTGGCCGCCGAGCGGGATGCGGAGGCCGAGATCAGCAAGGCCGAGGAGCGCCAGATCCTGCTGGAAGAGGCGCGGCGCAAGCTGGCCGAGGCGCAGGAGGCGCGCGACAAGCAGGCCGACCTGGCCTCGGAGGCGCAGAAACAGCAGGAGTTGCTCAACCGGCAGGTGGCCTCGTTGCGCCAGCAGCTGGGCGAGTTGCGGGCGCTGCTGGACGACGCCAAGGCGCGTGAGGCTGCGGCGAACGTGCAGATCGAGTCGCTGGGGCAGGACCTGAACGTTGCGCTGGCACGGGCCGCCGCGGAGGAGCGGCGCCGCCGGCAGCTGGAAGAGGAAAAGGCCAAACGGCTGGAGGAAGAGCGGAACGCGCTGCAGGCGCAGAACGAGGATCTCGAGAAGTACCGCTCGGATTTCTTCGGGCGTTTGCGTGACGTGCTGGGAGACCAGGAAGGCGTGCGGATCGTCGGCGACCGGTTCGTGTTCTCGTCGGAGGTGCTGTTTGCACCTGCCGAGGCCGAGCTTGAAGAGGCCGGCAAGGCCGAGATCGCGAAGGTGGTCAACATCCTGCGGGGCGTGGCGGACGAGATTCCGCAAGGCATCGACTGGGTGTTGCAGGTCGACGGGCACACGGATGACAAGCCGATCCGCAACAGCCGCAACTTCGCCGACAACTGGGAGCTTAGCCAGGCGCGGGCGTTGTCGGTGGTGCGCTACATGATCGACGACCTGGGGATGGATCCGGAGCGCCTGTCGGCAAACGGCTTCGGGGAATACCAGCCGGTGAACACCGCCGACACCGACGAGGCGCGGGCGCAGAACCGTCGGATCGAGTTGAAAATTACCGAGAAATAGGGCGCTAGGGGCTGACCGTAATGTCGGCGTGGCGGACGGCGATCAGGGTGTCGCCGCGTTTGAGCGTGACGTAGCCGCGATAGGCGCCCGGGGGCCAGCCGCCGTCGGGGCTGCGGCGACCAAAAGCGCGGAAGAGCTGTTTTTGCGGGTCGTCGAGGGGGATGGTTTCGGTGAAGATCTCTCCCTCGGGGCCGCTCGCCGTGAGGGTCAGGGTGTCGCCCGGTTCGGCATGGAAGGCATGACCGTAGAGGACGAGCGGCTGGTCGGGCGTGGTTTGCGTGACGCGGGCGGCACCGGACTGGACGTCTTCGAATTCGGGCACGCCGTTCGAGAAGGCGGCGGTGAAGAGGCCTGTGGGTGTGTAGGCCGGGGCGGAGGCCCAGAGGCCCTTGCCGGGGGCGGTGCCGCATTTCGCGGTGGCGTCGGGCAGGAACGGGTCGACGACGTTGCCATCCTTCAGCACGGTCAGGTGGACATGGGGCACGTTGGTGAGCCCGCTCAGGCCGACAAGGCCGAGCGGGTCGCCGGCCGAGACGGCCTGCCCTTTGCGGACACGCAGCGAGCCCTTTTTCATGTGGCAATAGAGCGTCTGCCAGCCATCGCCGTGATCGATGCGTACCGCGTTGCCGCATTCGCGGCCGCGAATGGTTTCACGGGTGGCGTTGGTGACGGGGACATCCGCCATGCCGTCGCGCTTGGCGGCGACGCGGCCCGGGGCGGCGGCCAGAACGCTGACGCCGCGTTGCATGTCGTCGAAGGAGGGCAGGAGGATGTCGGTGCCGCGATGGCCATCGCGAGTTTTGAGGCCGCAGGTGTAATCGCGCTGGCCCGGGCCCGGGTCGTTGTCGGGGTAATCCTCGATCACGCAGGTTTGGCCCAGCGTGCAGTCGATCGGCAGGGACAGTTGCGGGGGCCCCGCAAACGAAGGCGCGGCCCAGAGGGCCGCGCCAAGCAGTGCCGCAACATGCGACGGTGACATCAGTCAGCCGTCAGAAGTGGCGGCTTTTTTCCCGACAGACGGGGACGGCTCGGACCTTCGTACTGAAGATCGATCTTGCCGTCCTTGACTCCAACCTTGACGATGCCGCCCTTGGAAAGCTTGCCGAACAGAAGCTCTTCGGCGAGCGGTTTCTTGATGTGCTCCTGGATGACGCGGCCGAGGGGGCGCGCGCCCATCTTGTCGTCGTAGCCCTTCTCGCCCAGCCATTCGGCGGCGGGTTGGGTGAGCTCGATGGTCACGTTCCGGTCAAGCAGCTGGGCTTCCAGTTGCAGGACGAACTTCTCGACCACCTGCAGGATGACCTCTTTCGGCAGCGGCGCGAAGGAGATGACCGCATCCAGCCGGTTACGGAATTCCGGCGTGAAGGTGCGTTCGATCGCCTCGGTATCCTCGCCCTCGCGGCGGTCGCGGCCAAAGCCGATGGCGGCCTTCGCCTGTTCCGTCGCCCCGGCGTTCGAGGTCATGATCAGCACCACGTTGCGGAAGTTCACCGTACGGCCGTTGTGGTCGGTCAGGTTGCCGTGGTCCATCACCTGCAGGAGGATGTTGAACACGTCCGGGTGCGCCTTCTCGATCTCGTCGAGAAGCAGCACGCAGTGCGGATGTTCATCCACCCCGTCGGTCAGCAGACCGCCCTGGTCGAAGCCCACGTAGCCCGGAGGCGCGCCGATCAGGCGGGAGACCGCGTGTTTCTCCATGTATTCCGACATGTCGAAGCGCAGCAGTTCCACGCCGAGCGAGTCGGCCAGTTGCTTGGCGACCTCGGTCTTGCCCACACCGGTCGGGCCGGCGAAGAGGTAGTTGCCGATGGGCTTCTCGGGTTCGCGCAGGCCGGCGCGGGCCAGCTTGATAGCGCTCGACAGGGCCTCGATGGCCTTGTCCTGCCCGAAGACCACGCGCTTGAGCGCGCCTTCGAGATCCTTGAGCACCTCTGCGTCGTCCTTCGAGACGTTCTTCGGCGGGATGCGCGCGATCTTGGCGACCACGGCCTCGATCTCTTTCGGGCCGATCGACTTGCGCCGCTTGGAGGCGACGACAAGATGCTGGGCCGCGCCGGCCTCGTCGATGACGTCGATGGCCTTGTCGGGCAGCTTGCGGTCGTTGATGTAGCGCGCCGACAGGTCAACGGCCGATTTGATCGCCTCGTTGGTGTATTTGACGCTGTGGTGATCCTCGAAATAGGGCTTGAGGCCCTTGAGGATCTTGATCGCGTCCTCGACCGTCGGCTCGACCACGTCGATCTTCTGGAACCGGCGGGAAAGGGCGCGGTCCTTCTCGAAATGCTGGCGGAACTCCTTGAAGGTGGTGGAGCCCATGCAGCGCAGCTTGCCGCCCTGAAGCGCGGGCTTCAGGAGATTCGATGCGTCCATCGCGCCGCCCGAGGTGGCACCGGCGCCGATCACGGTATGAATCTCGTCGATGAAGAGCACCGCGTCGGGGTGTTCCTCGAGCTCGGTCACGACCGCTTTCAGGCGTTCCTCGAAGTCGCCGCGATAGCGCGTGCCGGCCAGCAGCGCGCCCATGTCGAGCGAGTAAATCGTTGTTTTCGAAAGAACTTTCGGCGTTTCACCCTGCACGACCTTGTGCGCGAGCCCCTCGGCGATGGCGGTCTTGCCGACGCCCGGGTCGCCCACGAGGAGCGGGTTGTTCTTGCGGCGGCGGCAGAGCACCTGGATGCAGCGCTCGACCTCGTGGTCGCGGCCGATCAGCGGGTCGACATCGCCGCGGCGGGCCTTCTCGTTGAGGTCGACGCAGTACTTGGCCAGCGCGCTTTCGCCCTGTTCCACGGCCTCGGGGCCGCTGCTGTCGGACTTGCTCTTCTCGCCGTCCATGTCGCTGACGCCCTGCACGGGGCGGGTTTCGCCGTAGGCCGGATCCTTGGCGACGCCGTGGGCGATGAAGTTGACCGCGTCGTAGCGGGTCATGTCCTGCTCCTGCAGGAAGTAGGCGGCGTTGCTTTCGCGCTCGGCGAAGATGGCGACCAGCACGTTGGCGCCGGTCACTTCCGTGCGGCCCGATGACTGCACGTGGATGGCGGCGCGCTGGATCACGCGCTGGAAGGCTGCCGTCGGCACCGCCTCGGAGCCGTCGATGTCGGTGACGAGGTTCGAAAGATCCTCATCGATGAATTCCACAAGCGTCGCGCGCAGATCTTCGGTGTCGACCGAGCATGCCTTGAGAACGCGCGAGGCGTCGGGCTCGTCGATCAGCGCCAACAGAAGATGTTCCAACGTCGCGAATTCGTGCCGCCGCGCGTTGGCCAGCGCGAGGGCCGCGTGAATCGCCTGCTCTAGTGTCGTCGAGAATGATGGCACGTTCCTGTGCTCCTTCTGATCTGCGTTCGGACCATTGTCCGAAGTCTTGACCTCATAGGTTTAAAGTTTGGTCGATCTGCCGGGTCCTTCAAGTTTTTTTTCGTGGCATCCGATCACATTTCTAAACGTTATTGAGGTTTTGCACCTATTTTGTGCCCGGCCGGAAACGGTCAGGGGGTTTTCAGAAATTATCCTTGCGCGTCCGGATTTCGGCGAAGACCTCGGCCGGGTTGGCGCCTGACATTCCCAGATGATCCTGAACGCGCGCATCCCCCGCGCGCAGGAATGGATTGGTGGCGAGCTCTTCGGCTAGGGTTGAGGGCACGGTGGGTTGGCCGTTCGCCCGGGCTGTTTCGATCGCCTCTGAACGGGATATAAGTCTGGGATTGTCCGGATCAATGGTCAGGGCGAAGCGGGCGTTCGCGGCGGTGTATTCGTGGCCCGAGCAGATGGTGGTATCGCCGGGCAGGGCCGCCAGTTTCTGCAGGCTTTCCCACATCTGCGGCATCGTCCCCTCGAACACCCGGCCGCAGCCGAGCGCCATCAGGCTGTCGGCGGTGAAGGCGACCTTGGAGCTGGGGAAGTGAAAGGCGATGTGGCCGACGGTGTGGCCGGAGACGTCGATCACCTCGCCGCTCTCGTTGCCGATCTTGATGGTTTCGCCTTCCTTAACGGCGGTGTCGAGCGGCGGAAGGCGGTGGGCGTCGGCCGCGGCGCCGACGACCTTGGCGTCATGTTTGGCGAGGATCTCGTCGAGCCCCTGCACGTGGTCGGCGTGGTGATGGGTCAGCAGGACCTGTGTCGCGGTCCAGCCCTTGTCGGCCAGCGCCTTGAGGATCGGGGCCGCCTCGGGCACGTCGATCACCGCCGTGTCGCCCGTATCCGGATCATGCGCCAGGAAGGCGTAATTGTCGGACAGGCAGGGGACGGTTTCGATCTGAAGTGTCATTGTGTTTCCCCATTTGCCGGTTACTGATACCGTCAGACTGACTGATCGGGACAGCGGCTGCAATGCATCTTGATGTGCAGGATCTTAGGAATTTCTATTACCGCAGCGCGTTGGGTCGGGCTGCGCAGAAGATCATCCGTGCCGAGGTGCAGGCCTTCTGGCCCGAGGCGAAGGGGCAGACGGTTCTGGGCTTCGGGTTTGCCGTGCCTTTCCTGCGCCCCTACCTGGCGGAGTCCAAGCGCGTGGTGGCCTGCATGCCTGCGCCGCAAGGGGTGATCAGCTGGCCGCAGGGGATGCCGAATGTCTCGGTTCTGTGCGAAGAGACGTGGTGGCCGATCGAGACGGGGCATGTGGACAAGCTGCTGGTGGTGCACGGGCTGGAGACCAGCGAGCAGCCGAGCGCGCTTCTGGAGGAATGCTGGCGGGTGCTGGGGCCGGGGGGCTCGGCGCTGTTCATCGTGCCGAACCGGGCGGGCCTGTGGTCGCGCAGTGACCGGACGCCGTTCGGCTATGGCCGGCCCTATACGCAGAGCCAGCTGGAGAGCCAGCTGAAATCGCATAACTTCCTGCCGGAAGGCCACGCCACCACGCTGTTCCAGCCGCCATCGGAAAAGCGGTTCTGGCGGAAGACCTCGGGGATGTGGGAGAAACTGGGCGGTTCGCTGTCGGTCGTGGCGGCCGGCGGGGTGCTTTTGGTGCTGGCCACGAAGCGGGTGCATGCGCCGACCGGGCGGGTGCTGAAGGACACGGTGCGGAAGCCGCTTGGCGTGCTGCAGCCGAAGCCCGAAGCGAAGCCTGTTTGACGTCGGTATAACGTCGGTATTTTGTCGGTATTGGGTCGGTGGGCTTGAAAGCGGGCGGCGCCGCCTACACGTGATAGCGATAACGCTCTGACCCCCGGTTTCGGGCCGGTTTTCGACGGCTTTACGTTCGGGAATCGCGCAATTTGGGAGAAATCCACAGCTTTTTCTTCGCCCAAAATATGCGCATTCGGTCGCAGGTGGGGTAAGCCATTGAATACGCTAAGTATTCCATTGTATACCGTTGTTTTCAAGCCGCTTGCTAGGTCCGCGAGGCTCTGGTACACCCCAGCCGAATTTCGATGTTTACAGACAGGCATCGTGTCCTAACGCCCCCGGACGACGGCATACCTGTGCCGTCATTTTGCTGAACCGGGGCCAGAAATCGGAAGGGTGGACGTGTCCGAACCAGCTTCGATCTCCTCCGGCATCGCCGAGCGCTATGCCACCGCCATTTTCGAGATTTCGAAAGACGAAAAGTCTCTGGCGAAACTTGAATCCAACGTGACTGATCTGGCCGCCGCGCTGAATGACAGCGAGGAGTTCAGCGACCTGATCGCCAGCCCTGTCGTGCCCCGGGCGGAGCAGAAGGCCGCGATCACCGCGATTGCCGACAAGATGGGCCTCGAGCCGGTCATGCAGAACGGCCTGGGCCTGATGGCCGAGAAGCGCCGGCTGTTCGTGCTGCCGCAGCTGCTCGTCAAGCTTCGCGAGATGATCGCCGAGGACAAGGGCGAGGTGACCGCCGACGTGACCAGCGCCAAGGCCCTGACCAAGGCGCAGTCGGAGAAACTTGCCAAGACGCTCAAGGCCTCCACGGGCAAGGACGTCAATATCAATGCGACCGTCGATGAAAGCCTCATTGGCGGTCTGATCGTTAAGGTGGGCTCGAAAATGATCGATACCTCGATCCGCTCGCGCCTCAATTCCCTCCAGAACGCAATGAAAGAGGTCGGATAAATGGGTATCCAAGCTGCAGAGATTTCTGCGATCCTGAAGGACCAGATAAAGAACTACGGCAAAGAGGCCGAAGTGGCCGAAGTTGGCCGGGTTCTTTCGGTCGGTGACGGGATCGCGCGGGTTTATGGTCTCGACAACGTGCAGGCCGGTGAGCTTGTCGAATTCCCGGGCAACGTCATGGGGATGGCGCTGAACCTCGAGAACGACAACGTCGGCGTAGTGATCTTCGGGTCGGACCGCGAGATCAAGGAAGGCGACACCGTCAAGCGCACCAAGTCGATCGTGGACGTTCCGATCGGTGACGAGCTGCTGGGCCGCGTCGTCGACGCGCTTGGCAACCCGCTGGACGGCAAGGGCCCGATCAAGACGAAGACCCGCGGCGTGGCCGACACCAAGGCGCCGGGCATCATCCCGCGTAAATCGGTGCACGAGCCGATGGCGACCGGCCTGAAATCGGTCGACGCCATGATCCCGATCGGCCGTGGCCAGCGCGAGCTGATCATTGGCGACCGTCAGACCGGCAAGACCGCCGTGGCGCTCGACACGATCCTGAACCAGAAGACCTATAACGAAGCCGCCGGCGACGACGAGGGCAAGAAGCTCTACTGCGTCTACGTGGCCGTTGGCCAGAAGCGCTCGACCGTGGCGCAGCTGGTGAAGAAACTGGAAGAGAACGGCGCGATGGAATATTCCATCGTCGTGGCGGCCACCGCCTCGGACCCGGCGCCGATGCAGTTCCTCGCCCCCTATTCGGCAACCGCCATGGCGGAGCATTTCCGCGACAACGGCCGCCACGCGCTCATCGTCTACGATGACCTGTCGAAACAGGCCGTGGCCTATCGCCAGATGTCGCTGCTGCTTCGCCGTCCGCCGGGGCGTGAAGCTTACCCGGGCGACGTTTTCTACCTTCACTCCCGCCTGCTGGAGCGTTCGGCCAAGCTGAACGAGGACAACGGCTCGGGTTCGCTGACGGCGCTGCCGATCATCGAAACCCAGGGCGGCGACGTGTCGGCGTTCATTCCGACCAACGTGATCTCGATCACCGACGGCCAGATCTTCCTTGAAACCGAGCTGTTCTACCAGGGTATCCGCCCGGCCGTGAACACCGGTCTGTCGGTGAGCCGGGTTGGTTCGTCGGCCCAGACTTCGGCGATGAAATCGGTCGCCGGCCCGGTGAAACTGTCGCTGGCCCAGTATCGCGAGATGGCGGCTTTTGCCCAGTTCGGGTCTGACCTCGACGCCGCGACGCAACAGCTGCTGAACCGGGGTGCGCGCCTGACCGAGCTGATGAAACAGCCGCAGTACTCGCCCCTGACCAACGCAGAGATCGTCTGTGTCATCTATGCCGGCACCAAGGGCTATCTCGACAAGCTGAAGGTGAGCGAGGTCGGCCGTTTCGAAGAGGGCCTGCTGAACCACCTGCGCAGCAAACACCAGGACCTGCTTGACTTCATCACCAACGAGGACCCGAAGATTTCCGGGGACGCCGAGGAGAAGCTCAAGGCAGCGCTGGACGAGTTCGCCGCTGACTTCGCATAAGGGGGGACGAGGCAATGCCGAGTCTTAAGGACCTTAAAAACAGGATCGAGTCGGTCAAATCGACCCGCAAGATCACCAAGGCCATGCAAATGGTGGCCGCCGCAAAACTGCGGCGGGCACAGGACGCTGCCGAAATGGCACGGCCCTACGCGGAGCGGTTCAACGCCGTGATGTCGAAGCTGGCCGCGTCTGTGGGCGACAGCGAAAGCGCGCCGAAGCTTCTGCGCGGCACCGGCAGCGATCAGACCCACCTGCTGGTGGTGATGACCGCCGAGCGGGGCCTGTGTGGCGGCTTCAACGGCAACATCGCCAAGCTGGCCCGTGCCGAGATCGAAAGCCTCAAGGCCAAGGGCAAGACGGTGAAGATCATCACCGTGGGCAAGAAGGGCCGTGACGCGCTGAAGCGGGATCACTCGGACCTGTTCATCGACCATGTCGACATGTCCGACGTGCGCAACGTGGGCTATGCCGACGCGCAGAAGGTGGCCCAGAACGTGCTGGACCGGTTCGAGGCGGAAGAGTTCGACGTTGCGAAGATCTTCTTCTCGCGGTTCGAGAACGTGGTCAGCCAGATTCCGACGATCAAGCAGGTGATCCCCTTCGAGATCGACGAAGAGGCCGCCGCGGAGTCGGATGAGGCCGGCACGATCTATGACTACGAGCCCGACGAGGAAGGGATCCTGCGCGATCTGCTGCCGCGTGGCGTGGCGACGGCGATCTTCAGCGGGCTGCTGGAGAACGGTGCCTCGGAACAGGGCGCACGTATGTCGGCGATGGACAACGCCACCCGCAACGCGGGCGAGATGATCGACAAGCTGACCATCGAGTACAACCGCTCGCGTCAGGCCGTGATCACCAACGAGCTTATTGAAATCATTTCGGGCGCGGAAGCGCTCTGACGAAAACCGGAGACGAAACATGGCAAACGCTAAAGGCACAGTCACCCAGGTGATCGGCGCCGTGGTGGACGTTCAGTTCAGCGACCACCTGCCCGAGATTCTGAACGCGCTGGAATGCGACAACAACGGCAAGCGGCTTGTTCTGGAAGTGGCGCAGCACCTTGGTGAAAGCACCGTGCGCTGCATCGCGATGGACGCGACCGAAGGTCTTGTCCGCGGTCAGGAAGTGACCGACATGGACGGCCCGATCAGCGTGCCGGTGGGCGACGCGACGCTCGGCCGCATCATCAACGTCATCGGCGAGCCGGTGGACGAGGGTGCGCCGATCAAGGCGAAGGAAACCCGCGCCATCCACCAGCCGGCACCCGAGTTCGAGGAACAGTCGACCGAGTCGGAAGTCCTGGTGACCGGCATCAAGGTGGTCGACCTGCTGGCGCCCTACGCCAAGGGCGGCAAGATCGGCCTGTTCGGCGGCGCCGGTGTGGGCAAGACGGTTCTGATCATGGAGCTGATCAACAACATCGCCAAGGTGCACTCGGGCTACTCGGTCTTTGCCGGTGTGGGGGAACGGACCCGCGAGGGGAACGACCTTTACCACGAGATGATCGAATCGAACGTGATCAACCCCGACAACCTCGAGGAATCGCAGGTTGCGCTGGTCTACGGTCAGATGAACGAGCCTCCGGGGGCCCGTGCCCGTGTCGCGCTGACCGGCCTGACGCTGGCCGAACAGTTCCGCGATGCGTCGGGTACCGACGTTCTGTTCTTCGTCGACAACATCTTCCGCTTCACGCAGGCGGGCTCCGAGGTGTCGGCGCTTCTGGGCCGTATTCCTTCGGCCGTGGGCTACCAGCCGACGCTGGCGACCGACATGGGCGCGATGCAGGAACGGATCACCTCGACCAAGGCCGGCTCGATCACCTCGATCCAGGCCGTGTACGTGCCCGCGGACGACCTTACCGACCCCGCGCCTGCCACGACCTTTGCCCACCTCGACGCCACGACCGTTCTGTCGCGTGCGATTTCCGAGCTCGGCATCTATCCGGCCGTGGACCCGCTCGACTCGACCTCGCGCCTGATGGACCCGGCGATCGTGGGCGAAGAGCACTACAAGGTGGCCCGTGACGTTCAGGGTATCCTTCAGCGCTACAAGTCGCTGCAGGACATCATCGCCATTCTCGGCATGGACGAATTGTCGGAAGAGGACAAGCTGACCGTGGCCCGCGCCCGGAAGATCCAGCGTTTCCTTTCGCAGCCGTTCGACGTGGCCAAGGTGTTCACCGGGTCCGACGGCGTCCAGGTGCCGCTGGAAGATACGATCTCGTCCTTCAAGGCCGTGGTCGCCGGCGAATACGATCACCTGCCCGAGGGCGCCTTCTACATGGTTGGCGGCATCGACGAGGTGAAGGCCAAGGCCGAGAAGATGGCCGCGGAAGCCGCCTAAGACACGTGCGCCGCGCCTTTCGGGGCGCGGCATCCTCTCCCAAAGGAGACACTGAATGGCTGATACAGTCCAATTCGATCTGGTGAGCCCCGAGCGGCTTCTGGCTTCTGTCGAGGCCACGGAAGTGAAGATCCCGGGCGCCATGGGCGATCTGACCGCGATGCCGATGCACGCGCCGCTGATCACCACGCTGCGCCCCGGTATCGTCACCGTTTCGGGCAGCGACGGCACGCAATCCTACGTCGTGACCGGCGGCTTCGCCGAGATCAACGCCGAGAGCATCTCGGTGCTGGCCGAACGCGCGATCCCGCGTGAGGAAGTCACGCAGGAGCATTACGACGAGATGATCGCCGAGGCGAACAGCCGGCTCGAAAAGGCGCAGGACGCCTACAAGAACGAGCCCGGCCCGGTCGACGAAGCCGCGAAGCTTCTGTCGGACATGGTTGCGATGGGCGACGAGATCGGCCTGTCGACCACGGCCCGGGCGCCGGCGCCGTAACGACCCGTTTCGAGAGCGAGACAAGACAGGAAAGGCCCCGGTTTTCGGGGCCTTTTGCTTTTGGGGCGTGGGCCGGGCCTTGGTTCACGCTTTCCGGCATCCAGAAAAACCACTCAGGACCAAAGGCTTGGCCGCAGTTTTCCATTTTTGTTGCGCATTTCGGTCGAATTGCACGTATAAAGGAGGACCAGCGACAAGGAATAGACGCCGGTATGAAAGAAATCTCGGGCCGTACCATCGGGATAGACGAAGGTGACAACATCCTGTTCTCGGATTTCGAGGACGACGGAGAGATGTGGACGGGCACGGGCCCGCGCGAACGGCGCAAGGCGGTGCAGTTCAGCCGCCCGTTTCGCGCCCCGCCGACGGTTTTTGCGACACCCTCGATGTGGGACATGGACAGCGCCGCCAACGTGCGCGCCGATGTCAGCACCGACAACGTGACCGCCGAGGGGTTCGAGCTTGTCTTCCGCACCTGGGGCGACACGCGGGTCGCCCGTGTGCGGATGCGCTGGATGGCGATCGGCCCGGTCGCGTCAGAGGATGACTGGGACCTCTACTGAGGCTGTCAGGTGCCGAACTGGCCTTCGTAGATCGGCTCGAGCGTCGGGATTTCGAACAGCGACGACACGCTGGTGCCGTTCCAGATGTTCAGGATCGCCTGGGCAAAGACCGGTGCGGTGGGCAGGATGCGGATGTTGGGCGTGTTCCTGACCGGCTCGGGTGCTGCGATCGTGTCGGTGATGACCATCGACTTGAGCTTGGAATTGGTGATCCGTTCCACGGCCGGGCCCGAGAGAACGCCGTGGGTGACATAGGCGTGCACCTCGCGGGCGCCGTTTTCCAGCAGAAGCTCGGCCGCCTTGCACATGGTGCCGGCGGTGTCGCACATGTCGTCGACAATGATGCAGATCTTGTCGGTGACTTCGCCGATCACGGTCATTTCCGAGACTTCGCCCGCCCGCTCGCGCCGCTTGTCGACGATCGAGAGGGGCGCATTGATCCGCTTGGCCAGCTCACGGGCGCGGGCCACGCCGCCGACGTCGGGCGAGACGATCATGACGTCTTCCATGTCGCCCTTGAACTGGGTCTGGATATCCAGCGCGAAGACCGGCGAGGCGTAGAGGTTGTCGACCGGAATGTCGAAGAAGCCCTGGATCTGGGCGGCGTGCAGGTCCATCGTCAGCACGCGCTCGATGCCGGCCTCGACGATCATGTTGGCGACCAGCTTGGCCGAGATCGGCGTGCGGGCCTTGGTGCGCCTGTCCTGCCTTGCATAGCCGAAATAGGGGATCACGGCGGTGATGCGCTTGGCCGAGGAGCGGCGCAGCGCGTCGGCCATGATCAGCAGCTCCATCAGGTTGTCATTGGCAGGGTTCGACGTGGGCTGGATGATGAACATGTCCTCGCCGCGCACGTTCTCGAAGACCTCGACGAAGACTTCCTGGTCGTTGAACCGCTCGACGCGGGCATCGACCAGCCCGATCCGGGTGCCGCGATGCATCGACATGCGGCGGGTGATGGCGTTGGCGAGTGGCAGGTTGGCGTTGCCCGAAATGAGCTTCGGCTCTGGCGAAATCGACATTGGCAGGGGTCCCCGGGTGGCCTTCGATGACAGATTCGTAACGTTGACACCGCTTAGCACGCGCGTCACGTATGGCAAAGCGCACGGCACCGGAGGAGCGTTCGAAATGGCCCATATCGATTATTATTTTTCCACCCTGTCGCCATTCACCTACCTGGCCGGCACCCGGCTGGAGGAAATCGCCGGGCGGCACGGGGCGACGATCACCTACAAGCCCATCGACATCATGGCGCTGTTCCCGCGCACCGGCGGGCTGCCGCCCGGCGAGCGGCACCCCAGCCGAAACGCCTATCGCGCGCAGGATCTGCCGCGGCAGGCGAAGAAGGCGGGGATGAAGCTGAATCTCAAGCCCGCGCATTTTCCGACCAATGCCGCGCCGTCCTCTTATGCCGTCATTGCCGCGCAGAATGCGGGTGGCGGGCATCTGGGGGCGCTGGTGCATGGCATCCTGCACGCCGTCTGGGCCGAGGACCTGGACATTGCCGAGGATGATGTCGTCAAGGGCTGTCTCGAACGTGCGGGGTTCGACCCGGGGCTGGCCGATAGCGGGCTTCTGACCGGGGCCGAGACCTATGCCGCCAACCTTGAAGAGGCGGTGGCGGCCGGTGTGTTCGGTGCGCCGTTCTACATCGTCGACGGCGAGCAGAAGTTCTGGGGGCAGGACAGGCTGGACGACCTCGACATGCACCTTTCCGGCACGCTCTGAGGCGCATGCCGGTCACGACGCGGGCAGGGGCCGCGATCCACTCGACAACATACGGGACCGGGCCGCGCGAGGCGCTGCTGATCCATCGGGGGCTCGGACGGGGCGCCGATTGGGAAGCGGTCTCGCGCGGGTTGGCCGGGACGCTGAGCATGACCGCCTTCGACATGCCGGGCCACGGGCGCAGTGCGCCGTGGGACGGGGAAGGCGAGGTTCAGGGAAGGTTCGTCGGGATCGCGGCGGAGTTCCTCGAGGGGCCGACGGACGTGATCGGCCACTCATTCGGTGCCACGGTGGCCTTGCGGCTGGCGGTGGAAAATCCCGGGATGGTGCGGGCGCTGGTGCTGATCGAGCCGGTGTTCTTCGCCGCGGCCCTGGCCGATCATCCGCATCTGCGCGCGCGGCTCGACACGGAGTTTGCGGATGTCGACGCGGCGCAGGCGGCGGGTGACAGGCTGGCCGCCGCGCGCGCCTTTACCGCGATCTGGGGCGGCGGGGCCGCGTGGGAGGAGATTCCCGAGAAACAGCAACAGCGGCTGGCCGATGGCATGCCACTGATCGAGGCGACCGGGCCCGAGCTGTTTGACGACAAGGCCGGGTTGCTGGAGCCGGGGCGGCTGGAGGCGCTGGATATTCCCGTGTTGCTGCTCCAAGGGAACGCGTCGCCCTGGATCATCGAGGCGATCTCGGAAAGCCTGGCGGCGCGGTTGCCGCGGGCGGAACGGGCAATGATCGTGGGGGCGGGGCACATGGCGCCGCTCACCCACGCAAAGCAGGTCGCCTCGGAAATCGGCCGGTTCCTGAGCCTGGTCTGAGGCCGTGCCTCAGCCCTTCGCCACCTCGATGAAGCGGTCGATTTCGTCCTCGGTGATCGACCAGTCGCAGACCATCCGGGCCAGCAGCGGCTCATCGCCGTCGCCCTCGTCGAGGGCCCCCTCGTACAGGCCATAGACGGCGCCCGCCTCGGTCAGCCGCTGGTGGGTGGCGCGGGGCAGGCGGGCGAAGATCATGTTGGCCTGCGGCTCGGCCGCGAAGCTCGTGCCGGGCAGGCCCTTCAGCCCCTCGGCCAGCCGCGCCGCGCGGGCGTTGGCGGTCTTGGCAGAGCGGCGCCACAGATCGTCGGTGAGATAGGCCAGCATCTGGGCCGACAGGTAGCGGTGCTTCGAGAAGAGCTGGGCCGCGCGCTTGCGGCGCAGTTCGAATTCCCACGCCTTGTCCGGGTCGAAGAAGATCACCGCCTCGACGCCGAGACAGCCGTTCTTGGTGCCGCCGAGGCTGAGCGCGTCGATGCCGGCCTCGTGGGTCATCTGGGCCGGGGTGCAGTCGAGCGCCTCGAGCGCGTTGGCGAAGCGCGCGCCATCCATGTAGACGGGCAGGACGTGGGCATGGGCCACCTCGGTCAGGGCGGCGAGTTCCTCGAGCGAATAGACGCGGCCGCGTTCGGTGACCTGGGTGAGCGCCACAGGACCGCGCTGCGAGACGTGCACATCGCCTGCCGGCCAGCCTTCGATGGCGGCGTCGAGGGCCTCGGCCGTCATCTTGTCGCCGTCCCCGGCCAGCGTCAGCTTGCAGCCGCCGGTGTAGAATTCGGGCGCCTGGCATTCGTCGGTGTTGATATGCGCCAGCGGCGTGCAGAACACGGTTTGCCACGGCTGGGCCATGGTCGAGAGCGCCAGGGCGTTGGCGGCGGTGCCGGTGGCGACGAGGAAGACCTCGGCCTCGGGTGCTTCGAACAGTTCGCGGATGCGCTCGCGGACGGCATCCATCAGCCCGTCTGCGCCGTAGGAGGGGGCAAAGCCCTGGTTGGCGTCGGTTACGGCGGCCAGCACCTCGGCGTGGGCGGGGCCGCAATTGTCGGAGGCAAAATTCATGTGCCAGGCTCCTCGATCAGGTGGTCTTCCCAGTCGTCCTCGTCGACCTCGAATTCGGGCACTGTGGCGTCGCGCACGGAGACGCCCGCGTCATGCACCGTTTCCGGCGTGCCCGAGATCAGCGGGTGCCAGTCATAAAGCGGCTTGCCCGTGTGCAAAAGCTTGTAGGCGCAGGTTTCCGGCATCCAGTAGAGGTTCTTGTCGAGGTTCTTCGGGCTCAGGGTGATGCATTCCGGCACGAACTGGTGGCGGATGTCGTATTGCGCGCAGCGGCAGGTGGTGTCGTCGAAGAGGCGGCAGGCGACGCGGGTCAGCACCACCTCGCCGGTTTCGTCGTCTTCTAGCTTGTTCAGGCAGCACTTGCCGCAGCCATCGCAGAGCGCTTCCCACTCGGCGCGGGTCATGCGGTTGAGCGGCGTCGTCTCCCAGTAGCGTGGGCGCAGGCCGGTCCGGTCGATCGGGTCGTCGGTCATGGCGCGTCGAGAATGGCCCGGGCGCGAATGCAGTCATTCTCCATCTGGGCGATGAAGGCCTCGAGGCTGTCGAAGGTTTCCTCGGGGCGCAGGTATTCGACGAGCGCGACAGAGAGGTTCGCGGAATAGAGATCGCCCGAGAAGTCGAAGATGAAGGTTTCGAGGTTGGGGATCTCGCCGTTGAACATCGGCCGCACGCCAAGCGAGGCGGCGCCCCGGTAATGGCCCTTGTGCGGCCCGTCGAGCACGTCGACCAGAACGGCGTAGACGCCGAACTTGGGGGGGTGCAGGCCTTCGATCGACATGTTGGCGGTGGGATAGCCAAGATCGCGGCCGCGCTGTTCGCCGCCGATCACCGGCCCGTCGATGCGGTGCCAGTGGCCCAGCATCCGCGCGGCATCGCGCGGGCGGCCATCGGTCAGGGCGTTGCGGATGGCGGTCGAGGAGACCTCGCCATTGTCGCCTTCCAGAAGCCGGGCGATGGTGACGCCGAATCCGAGCTCCTCGCCGAAGGCGATCAGGTCTTCCGCCGTGCCTTTGCGGCCCTTGCCGAAGCAGAAATCGGCGCCAACCACGACATGCTTGAGGCCCAGCCCTTCGCTGATGACCTTTTCGGCGAAGTCGCGCGGGGTCAGCCCTGCAAGCGCGGCGTTGAAGTTCAGCTCGTAGAGCTTTTCGACCCCCAGCTTTTCCAGCCGGTGGGCGCGGGCCTCGGGGTTCATCAGGCGGAAGGGCGGGGCGTCGGGCGCGAAATACTGGCGCGGGTGCGGCTCGAAGGTGAGCACGCCCAGCGGCGCACCGATCTTGTCGCCGGCCGTGCGGGCCAGCTCGATCACCGACTGGTGGCCGATATGGACCCCGTCGAAATTACCGATGGCGACAGAGGTGCCGCGGTCGGCCGGGTCGAGATAGGTGAAGTCGCGGATGATGCGCATGGCGTTTGCGTAGCCCCATGCGCGCGCGGGTGCAAGCCGGGATAGGGCGGTTGTCGCTTGCCTGTGCGTCGGGGCGCTGCCAATCTGCCGCGCATGGACACAGAACGCACATTCCGCCGCGCCCGGACGATCGCCGAGCTTGACGCGATCGAAGGATTCTCGACCGAAGAGGGCGAGCGGATCGGCCGCACCTACAGGCCCGATCCGACCGATATCTTCATCTCGCCCTATTCCAAGTGCGGCACGACATGGATGCAGCAGATCGTGCACGGGCTGCGCTCGGGCGGGTCGATGAATTTCTCCGAGGTGACCGAGGTGGTGCCGTGGCTTGAGCTCGCGCATGACATGGGGGCGGATGTGCATGCCCCGCAGGTGGCCACGCCGCGGGCGTTCAAGAGCCACCTGACATGGGACGAGATCCCGAAGGGCGGGCGGTACATCGTCGTCTTTCGCGATCCGGTGGATGCGATGCTGTCGCTCTACAGGTTTTTCGAGGGCTGGTGGTTCGAGGCCGGGTCGATCAGCGTGGATGAGTTTGCCGATTATTACCTGCAACGCGGGGGCGACTACTGGGAGCACGCGGCCTCGTGGCTGCGCCAGCGGGGGCGCGATGACGTGCTTCTGGTGACGTTCGAGGAGATGAAGCGCAACCTGCCCGGCGTGGTTGACCGGGTGGCGGATTTCATGGGCGGCTATGACGCCGCGACGCGGGCCATCGCCACGGAACAGGCGGGGTTCGACTTCATGAAGCGGCATGGCAGTCAGTTCGACGACCACCTCGTGCGGCAGACGCGGGATGCAGCCTGTGGCCTGCCGCCCGGGGGCAGCACGACCAAGGTCGCCTCCGGCAAGACCGGCGGGCAAATCTCGGGCGATATCCGCCGCCGCTTCGAGGAGCGGTGGCTGGAGGTGATCGCGCAGGAGTTCGGCCTGCCCACCTACAGCGCCCTCGATGAGGCGCTGCAGGGGAAATGAGCCGCGTCAGCCCTGGTGGGGCCCGCGCATTTCGCTGATGGCGAGGCGGATGCGCTTCCAGTCTTCCGCCTCGTCGTGTTTTCCGGCCTCTTCGCTGTCGCGCATGCGCTGCGCCGCTTCGGCCATGGCCTTGTTGCCACGCGCGCTGAGCAGGGCGCGGGCGTATTCTGTCGTCTGAATGGCGTCCATTGGGATGTCCTCCATCAGTTTTGAGGGGCCCACCATAGCATGCATGGGGCCCGTCAGGCAAAGCTGAGAAGGACAGGCCCGGTTTTCAAGGGGCGGGCCGGCCCGTTTCGGGTCAGTCGAACTTGCCGGAGGGCGCCAGAACCGTGGCTTCGCCGATCAGCACTTTCTTGCCGTCGACCATGCAGCGGCAGTCGAGCTGAACGCGGCGCTTGGCGTGGTCGATGCCGATCACCTCGACCTCGGCATGGACCATGTCGCCGGGGCGCACGGGGCCGAGGAACTTGAGCGTCTGGCCCATGTAGACGGTGCCGTGGCCCGGAAGCTGTTCGCCGATCACGGCCGAGATCAGCCCGGCGGTCAGCATGCCATGGGCGATGCGGCCTTCGAAGATGGTGTCCTGCGCGTACTCGTCATCGAGATGCACGGGGTTCCGGTCGGTCGAGACCTGCGCGAACATCTCGATATCCTCGTCGGTCACGACCTTCCGCAGGTGGCGGGTCATGCCCATCTCGATTTCCTCGATGGTGATGGTTCCGCGCGGCATGTTGTCCAACATTCGACCCTCCAAGGTCAGCGAGTGCGTAATTTTCGGATCGATTCACGCCCGATCTGGCAACTTAATTACTTCGCGGACGCAGAAAATCAAGGGGTATTTTGTTAGCGCAGCTTGCCGATGGTGTATGTGGGCGATACTTTTTCCGTTTCCAGATAGGCCTTTAACGCGTCGGGGTCGGGCTGGTGCGACGTTTTGGTGGCCTCGGCCGCCAGACCGCCGGAAATGAACAGGCTGTCGAGATCCTCGCCCATGGCGCCAGCAATGTCGGTATGGGCGCCATCGCCTATGGCGAGGATCAGCTCGTTCGGGAATTCATGTCCGATCTCGGCGAGGCGCCGGTGGGCCAGATCGTAGATCGGCGGGTGCGGCTTGCCGAAATAGAGGCTTTCGCCGCCCATCTCGGTGTACATCCGTGCCAGCGCCCCGGCGCACCATTCGCGGATATCACCGCGGTCGACGACGATATCGGGGTTGGCGCAGAGCAGTTTCATGCCCTTCTGCTTGGCATAGAGGAAATCGGCGCGCATCTCGTCGAGCTCGGCTTCGGGGTTGAAGGGGCCGCAACAGACGATGCCCTCGGCCTCGGCCAGCGGCACGCTGACCACGTCGACCGGGTCCTCGATGATCTTGAGCGGGTCGAAGAAGCGCAGGTCGTGATCCTGGCCCACGAAATAGACCTTGCGGCCCACGGCGCCGCGGAACATGGCCATGCGCGCACTATCGCCCGAGGTGGCGATAGTGTCCCAGGCGTCTTCGGGGATGCCGAATTTCACGAGTTGCCGCTCGACCCCGGTGCGGGCGCGGGGGGCGTTGGTGACCAGAACCACGACGCCGCCGGCTTTCCGATAGGCCTGCATGGCCGCGACGGCCTCGGGGAAGGCGGTGACACCGTTATGCAGGCAGCCCCACAGGTCGACGAACATCGCCTTGTAGCGGCCGGAAATCTCGGAAAGGGCGGTGATGATCTGGGTCATGGGGCCTCTGCGCGTGCGGGTCTGGACATCGCGGCCAGATATGGCAGGCGCAGGAGGGGTTGGCCAGTGCCGTTTGCCCGGCGGCCACGGGGGCGGCCGCCGGCAATGGGGTGTCTCAGTGAACCGCGACGGGTTCCATGTCGTGCTGCTTGGCCAGCACGAAGGCCAAGGCGCGGTCGCGCACCAGGGCAAGGCGCTCGCCCTCGGAATTGTGCACGGCGTAGAGCGTTTCGAGCCCCATGGCCTGTTGCTGCACGTCCTCGGGCAGGTCGTCGACCTTCACGGGGCGCACATAGACGATCGCCCGTTCCGTGCCGGTGCCGCCTTCGAAGTCGTATCTGGTATCCATAACGCTTATCCCTTGTTAATCTTGATGGTCTGCACCACCGTTTCGGGCTGGGCCCGTTTCAGGTCGATGTGCAGAAGGCCGTTTTCCATGACGGCCTCGCCCACCTCGACCCCGTCGGCCAGCACGAAAGAGCGCTGGAACTGACGCGCCGCGATGCCGCGATGCAGGAAGACCCGTTGTTCGGAGTCGTCCCGCTGACGCCCGCGAATGACCAGTTGACGGTCTTCCACGGTGATAGACAGGTCGCTCTCGCCAAACCCCGCCACGGCGAGCGTGATGCGGTAGGAGGTGTCCGACGTCTGTTCGATGTTGAAGGGCGGGTAGCCCTCGTTGCCTGATTTTGCGCTGCGTTCCAGCATGCGCTCAAGCTGCTCGAAGCCAAGCATGTAGGGGTGTGACCCCAGGGATAGCTTTGTCATCGGTGCGTCCTTTTCGATTAAGCGACCGTCCGTCTTTGCACCGGGCCCCGTTTCGGCGACCCTGCACGAGAAATATGGTATCTGGCCCTGCCGGGCGCAAGGGCTTTGCGAAATGTGCCTGATGGCGCTATCTTGAACTGTCTGACCTTCTTGGGAATCGGCCCGTATGAACATGTTGAGCGACCTGTCGATGAAATCCGACGAGGTGCTGCGCGTCGAGCTGGAGGAATTCCGCCGCCAGCACCGTGACCTTGACGAGGCGATCCATGCGCTCGAGGAGCGCGGCACCAGCGACCGCCTGACCATCAAGCGCCTCAAGCAGCAGAAGCTGCGGCTGAAGGACCGGATCTCGTGGATCGAGGACAGGCTTTACCCGGATATCATTGCGTAACGGCAAGTGATCGGTATATTGCGCGCTCCTGACACCGGGGCGGTTGGCAAGAGGGCGCAGCATGGCGGAGATCACCGTAGGCATCATCATGGGCAGTCAGTCGGACTGGGCCACGATGAAGAAGGCGGCCGATATTCTGGATGAACTGGGTGTGGCCTACGAGGCGAAGATCGTCTCGGCCCACCGCACGCCCGACCGGTTGTGGGAGTATGGCAAGACGGCCGCCGACCGCGGGCTGAAGGCGATCATCGCCGGAGCCGGGGGCGCGGCGCATCTGCCGGGGATGATGGCCTCGAAGACGCGCGTGCCGGTGATCGGCGTGCCGGTGCAGACCCGGGCGCTGTCGGGGGTCGACAGCCTGTATTCCATCGTCCAGATGCCCAAGGGATTTCCGGTCGCGACCATGGCGATCGGCGAGGCCGGGGCGGCCAATGCCGGCCTGATGGCGGCGGCGATCCTGGCGAGTGGCGACGCGGCGCTGGCGGACCGGCTGGATGCGTGGCGCGCCGCGCTGTCGGCCTCGATCCCGGAGGAGCCGCAGGATGGTTGAGACACTGGCACAGGGCAGCGTGATCGGGATTCTCGGCGGCGGGCAGCTTGGCCGGATGCTGGCGGTGGCGGCGAGCCGCCTGGGGTTCAAGACCTGCATTTTCGAGCCGGGCGGCGATTGCCCGGCGAGCCACGTTTCGAATTATCATTTCCAGAAGCCGTATGACGATGAAGACGCGCTGCGGGCCTTTGCCGAGGCGGTCGATGTCATCACCTACGAGTTCGAGAATATCCCGACTTCGGCGCTCGATATTCTCGAACCGCTCAAGCCGGTGCGGCCGGGGCGGAATGCGTTGCGGGTGAGCCAGGACCGGCTGGTGGAAAAGGCGTTCCTGTCCGACCTGGGGCTGAAGACCGCGCCGTTTGCTGCCGTCGACGAGGCCGAGGACCTGGCCGAGGGGCTGTCGGAAATCGGCTTTCCGGCGATCCTGAAGACGCGGCGTTTCGGCTATGACGGCAAGGGGCAGGCACGGATCAACGCGGCTTCCGAGGCCGAAGCGGCGCTGGAGGATATGGCGGGGCAGCCCGCGATCCTCGAGGGGTTCGTGAATTTCAGCCACGAGGTGTCGGTGATCGGGGCGCGGGGGCTGGATGGCTCGGTGGCCTGTTTCGACCCGGGCGAGAATGTGCACGAGGGGGGTATCCTTCGGACCACGACAGTGCCGGCACGGCTGTCGACCAAGCAGCGCACCGACGCGGTGCTGCTGGCGGGGCAGATCCTCAACAAGCTGGATTATGTCGGCGTGATGGGGGTGGAGCTGTTCGTGACCGAGGCCGGGCTGGTGGTGAACGAGATCGCGCCGAGGGTGCATAATTCCGGCCACTGGACGCAGCAGGGCTGCACCATCGACCAGTTCGAGCAGCATATCCGCGCCGTGGCGGGCTGGCCGCTGGGCGATGGCGGGCGCTATGCCGACGTGGTGATGGAGAACCTGATCGGCGATGACATGGACAAGGTGCCGGCCATCGCGCGGGAGGCGGGCGCGGCGCTGCATCTTTACGGCAAGGCGGAGGTCAAGCCGGGGCGGAAGATGGGGCATGTGAACCGTGTGGTGCCTGCTCGCCAGTCCTGACGGACTGTCTCGCGGGGGAAAGGGCGTCGGTGAGTGAGCAGCACCTGACAGACTTGTTGAACGGTTTGCAGCGCATTCACTGGACGTTCGTGGAGGAATTGCCGGGGGACGATTACCGCTACTCAGGCTACTGGATCGTGGCCCGACCGGACGGGTCGCGACAGCTGACGCTCAAATTCCACGGCATGAGCAAATGCGGCGGTTTTTGCCATCCGATGGACGGGGCGTACGCTTGTGACGTTGCCGAATTCCCCGGGATCGGGGTTTACTTCGGGAGCGCGAACGAGGCTTGGAAAAACAGGTTGGCGACGTTCATCGAAGACGTTCGGCGGCTACCTGACTGAAAACAGCGCCTGATCCTCGGGGTTCGGTTTCTGGCGGCACCGTCGGATTTGGGTATTTTTGCCAAGAAAATGCAACAGCTGTCTCTCAGGCCCTGAGCGCGCCGCGCATCGGAAATCTCCGACGGCGGCGCGCGAAACGGGCACTGGGCCGCATTTCCTTGGGCGGTCATCGGCTCCCCAGCCTGTACCGCAACAGGAAACTACTCGAGTTTCGTTAACTAAGGGTTAGCCGTATTTTCTTGGGACAAATACCCCGGGGGAGGCGTTGAAATCCTGAAGGGATTTCGACGTCGGGGGCAGCGCCCCCATGCCAACACCTCAGCCCAGGAACCGCGCCGCCGCCGCGCCCCGCAGGTGTGTGACCCGCCCGCCCGAGATCGTGGCGCAGATGTCGCGTGTCGTGGCGTCGAGGATCACGAGGTCGGCGCGCTGGCCGGGGGTGAGCGTGCCACGGTCGGTCAGGCCCAGAAGGCGGGCCGGGCCGGCGGAGACGAGGGACCAGGCGCCGGCGAGGTCGGTGATGCCGCCATCGGCCAGGAGGAAGGCGGCGCGGCGCAGGGAGGGGTAGTGGTAGTCGGAGGCCAGCGCTTCGCAGAGGCCCATGGCGGCGAGGTCGATGGCGCTGACATTGCCGTTATGCGAGCCGCCGCGCACGACGTTGGGGGCGCCGAGGATGACGCCGTCGCCGGTCTCGCGGGCCGCTTCGGCGGCCTCCTGCGTTTCGGGGAATTCTGCGATGCGCACGCCCATGGCGTGCCAGTCGGCGCGCTGGGCCGAGGTGCGGTCGTCGTGGCTGCCCATGCAGATGCCTTCGGCGGCGAGCGACCGGGTGAGGGGGGCGAGGGCGGCGGGCACCTCGCCCATCCGCGCGTGAAGCTCCTGCATGTATTCGAGGTGTTTCTCGGGGTTGCGGCCGATGCGCAGGGCCTGGCCGGTCAGGCGGGGCGGGCGTTTGCCCTTTTCCAGCGCGTCATGGGGCAGGTGGTCGTTGAAGACGACGTAGGGGATTTCGAAGCGGCGGACCATGTCCTGCATCGCATCGTAGTCGTCGAGCATGGGCGTCTCGAACCGCAGTTGCACCCGCAGGTCGGTGTCGAGCCGGGGGCGCACCTCTTCGAGGCCGGTAAAGACGCGTTCGGCGAAGTCGGGCCCGCGCATGCCGCCTTCCCAGCTGTAGAACTGGGCCAGGACGGCGGTCGTGATGCCGTTGGCGGCCAGTTCCGCCTCGGCCGCGATCAGGCCCTGGCCCATGTTCTTCATGGCGCCGCGCCGGGGAGCGAGGTGCTTTTCGAACCCGTCGCCGTGGGCGTCGACCATGCCGGGGAGGACGAGGAAACCCGTGAGATCGACCTCGCGTGGCTGTGCCGTGTCGGTGATATGGCCGCAGGCCAGGTTGAGGTCGGTGCGGGCCAACCCATCGGGCAACAGCACCTCGGCCCCTGTGAGGCGCAGGGACAGGCTCATTCCTCGCCGCCCCAGAACAGGTCTGTCAGGTCCATGTCGTGATCGAAGGCGCCTGTCTCGAGAAACTCCACCACCTGGGCGATGACCATCGGGTTGTTCATCATGAAGGTGTGGGTGACGGGCAGTTCGATATGGTCGGCCATCCCCTCGACCCTTGTCGAGGCGACCGAGACCTTGCCGTCATCGGGCCCTTCGATGAGGGTCGAGAAATAGGGGTTGAGCGAGCGCGTGCCGGCGATCACGCCAAGCTCGAAATCGACCGGTGGCAGGCTGGCGGGCAGGCCGTCGGCGCCGGTTTCAAGCTCCTGCGCGGCGGGGCCGTTGATCCATTGGAAGAGGTCGATGCCGCCCAGTTCGTCGACCAGTTCCGAGCCCTGGTTGGGGGGCGCCAGCATCACCACGCGGCCGAGGTTGTCGGGCCGGTGATCCTTGAGCCAGTAGCGCAGGAGGATGCCGCCCATGGAATGGGTGACGAAATGGGTGCGCGCCTGCCCGCAGACGCGGAGGGCGAAGGGGAGTGTCTCGTCCGCGAGGTCTTCGATCTTCAGTTCGGTCGAGGGATAGTCGGTGCGGAAGGTGGTGTAGCCCTGCGCCTGCAGTGCCTCCTCCATCACGATGAAGGAGGCTTCGGTGCGCGCCAGCCCGTGCAGCAGCACGACGCAATCGGCAAGCGCCGGGGCGGGCAGGAGCAGGGCAAGGGCGGTGGCGAGGGCTTTCATGGGGATTGAGATATAGGCATCGGCGACGTTAAAACAGCCCCTCTCGTCGAATGGAAAGGGCTTGCCGGGGATGACCATACGTCTGGCGGTGCGCGCGGTGATCGTCGAGGAGGGGCGGCTGTTGCTGGTCAACGCCTATCCCGGCGAGGAGAGCGCCTTGTGGTGCGCGCCGGGCGGCGGGGTGGAGAAGCACAGCTCGCTGGCGGATAACCTGGTGCGGGAGGTGTACGAGGAGACGGGGCTGACCGTGGCGGTGGGTGCGCCCTGCCTCGTGAACGAGTTTCACAGCGAGGCGAGCGGCTTTCACCAGGTCGACATGTTCTTTCGCTGTCGGGTTCGGGAAGGCGCGCTGAGCGATGACTGGCAGGACCCCGAGGCCGTGGTCAACCGCAGGCGGTTCTTCACGCAGGCGGAGCTGGCGGGGATCGACCTCAAGCCCGACAGCCTGCCACAGGTCGCGTTCGGGCGCGGTTTCGGCTACGATCCGCTGGAGGAGTTGGTGAAACCATGAACAAGGCCTTCACGAAAGAGGACGATGGCGGCGGGCCCGAGCGGCTGCCCGACCTGCCGATCAGCCCGCATCCCAACCATGTCACCCCGCGCGGGCTGGCGGCGCTGAAGGCGCGGGCCGCGGCGCTGGAGGCCGAGGTGGGCCGTCTGCGCGCCGAACAGGAGACGGCCAGCGACCTGACCCCGCTGGCCGTGGCCGAACGCGATCTGCGCTATGTCGAGGCGCGGGTATCGAGCGCGATCCTCGTGACGCCGCCGGAGGCGCCGGAGCGGGTGCAGTTCGGCACGACTGTCGTCGTCGTCGACGAGGAGGATCGGGAGGCCACCTATACCATCGTCGGAGAGGACGAGGCCGACCCCGAGAAGGGGCTGATCACCCATGTCTCGCCCCTGGCGCGCGCGCTGTTGGAGGCCGAGCCGGGGGATGTGGTCGACTGGGTGAAGCCCACCGGGACGGTGGCGCTGGAAGTGCTGGAGGTGCGCGGGCCGGAGTGACCGGCGCGCCTCAGGCGAAGAAGCGCGGGCGCAGGAGGTGCAGCACCGCCGCCCCGACCCCGGCCAGCGTCAGGGCCAGCACGAAGAGCCAGCCGACGAAGGGGATGAGCGCCAGAAGGCACGCCACGGCCGCGCCAAGCGCACCGGCGATGGCCCGCTCGCTCCATTGCGCGGGCAGGGGGCGGCCGACGGCCTGAAGCAACCCCACGCCGAAGGCGTAGGCGCCGAGGATGTAACCGGCCAGCCCCGTGAGCCCCGCCACCACCGCCATGGCAGGGCTGAGCAGCAGCCCCACGACGGAGATCGCCAGCACCACCATCGCGCCGATCAGCAGGGATTGCGCGAGGAAGCCGAACCACAGCGACCTTGCCGGGTGGACAAGAAGCTGCGCCCGGATTTCGGCCAGTGTCTTCGGGGCCAGCGCGGCGACCAGCGCCGCGATGCCGGCGACGATCACGATCCCCATCAGGTAGCGGGCGATGATCTCGCCCAGGCTGGGCGGCCGGATCGCGCCCAGCTCGCCTTCCCATTCCGGCAGGGTGCGCCGTTCGATCCGGTCGGCGGGGGCGACGGTTTCGGGCACGTCGAGCGTGCCGGGCTCGGCCTCATAGAGCACCAGCCGGCCGTCGACCTGCGCGTCGCGGCCGAACTCCACCTCGCGGGCCATGACATGGGCGTCGCCCGCGATCGGGGCACCAAGCGTGAGCGTCTCGCCCGCCAGCAGGGCATAGCCGCCCACCGGCCCGTCGAGGGAGAGCTTGGAGCCGCTGGCGCGCAGGTCGCCGCCGATCTCGCCCAGCGTCACCTCGTAGCCGGTGACCGTGGCGTCGCCCACGACCGGCGCCTCGATCTTCACGGTCATGCCGGCGGCGTAGAGGTCACCGCCGATGTCGCCCTCGAGCGTGATCCAGCGGCCGGCCACATGGGCCGTGCCGGTTGCCGCGGCGGTGGCGCGCACCGTCTCGCCGGCGAGGAACAGGTCGTCGGCGTCGCCCGTGTCGTAGGTCACGCTTTGCGCGGCGCGGTAGACATCGCCGCCGATGCCGAGAAAGCCGCCCTCGGCCAGGGCCGGGGCGGTCACCCACGAGAGGGCGGTGAGAAAGACGAGCAGTCGGAACATCGTGCATCCTCCGCAAGGGAAAGGGATGCGTGCAGGCTATCACGGCGCCGGGCGGCCCGGATTGCGCGAGGTTAATCGGCCACGGGGCTCAGCCCCGCCGCCGCAGCACCGAGACCGCCACGCCGCCCAGCACCAGCGCCGAGGCCAGTACCGTCTTCGCCTCGAGCACCTCGCCCAAGAACAGCATGCCGCCGAGGATGGCGATCACCGGCACCGTCAGCTGTGCCACCGCCGCGACCGAGGCGTCGAGGCGGGGGAGCACCGAGTACCAGAGCGCATAGCCCATTCCCGAGGTCACCGCGCCCGAGAGGATGGCGAGCGCCACGCCGGGCAGGGCTATTTCCACCGCGTCGACCGGCAGGGCGAGGCCGATCACGACGCCCACGGGCGAGGCGAGGATGAAGTTGGCGGCCGTCGCCTGAAGCGCGTCATCTGCCTTGCGCCCGGCGAGCGAGTAGATCCCCCAGCCCACGCCGGCCGCCGCCATGAAAAGCCCGTGGCGAACGCTCACCTGCACCGGCCCGGTGGGCCAGAGCAGCCACACAAGGCCCGAGAGCGCCAGCGCCGCCCCGAGCCAGCGGCGGGCGGGCATCGCCTCGCGCGACAGCAGGCCGCCCGCGAACATGGTGATCTGCACCGTGCCGAAGAGGATCAGCGCGCCGAGCCCCGCGTCGAGCGCGCCGTAGGCCAGCGAAAACCCGTAGATGTAGACGAGCAGCGCCAGCACGCCCACGATGCGGGCCGGCCCGCCCAGCCGCAGCCCGCGGCGCAGGACGAGGCACAGGGCGGCCAGCATCACCGCCCCGGCGAAAAGGCGGATCGTGCCGAAATCGCTGGCGCCGATATGCCCGCCCGCCAGCGCCATCCGGTTCAATATCGAGTTGGCGGCGAAGGCCACCATGGTCAGCGCGGTGAGCAGGACGAGCCGCATCAGAGCCCGTCGAAGGATTTCGGATAGCGCAGCGTTTCCTTCGGTGCGGCGTTGCCGGGCCCGGCGAGCAGCGTGTGCTCGATCGGGTAGGGCGAGGTGAGCCTGGTCGCGCGGTCCTGTCGGAAGCCGGCCTTTTCGTAGAACTCCACCTGCCCCAGCACGACGACATATTGCCCCGACAGCCGCGCCCATTCCGTCAGTTGCCGGATCATCCGGCGGCCGTGGCCATGGCGTTGCAGGTCGGGGGCGACCGCCACCGGCGCAAGGCAAAGCCAGCCTTGCGGCGCACGGAAATGCGACAGGGCGTAATAGCCGATGATCCGATCGCCCAGCGGCAACACCATCTCGCCGCCCATCTCGCCCTTCTTTCGCAGGGTCGTGACGAGGCGGCTTTCCTCGGTGCCGCCGAAGGCCGCGTCGAGCAGGTCGGTCACGACCTCTTCCTCACCCGGCCGCATGGGCCGGGTGAAGCCGGGAAAGGTGGCCTTCACGGCCGGCCCGCCATGTCGGTGAAGCCGGGCGTGCCGGCTTCTTCCGGATGCGCCTCGAGGTGGCGCCGCTTGATCCCGTCGGACATGCTGCGCGAGCCGTCATGGCTCCAGCCCGGGGGCATCACGCAATACATCAGCCGGTCGCGCAGGCGAAGGCCCGGCTGGGTCGCATCGCGCCAGATCGCCACCCATTCGTGAAAGGCCACGCGCAGCGGGTTGAAGGTGCCGATATTGTGGACGAGGCCGTAATCGACCTTTTCCTTCTCGTATTCGGGTACGAAGGTGCCGAACATCTTGTCCCAGATGATGAAGACGCCGGCATAGTTGGCATCGAGATAGCGCGGGTTGCGCCCGTGATGCACCCGGTGGTGGCTGGGCGTGTTCATCACCGCCTCGAACCAGCGGGGCATCCGGCCGATCGCCTCGGTGTGAATCCAGAACTGGTAGATCAGGTTCAGCCCGCCGCAGAACAGCACCATCGCCGGGTGGAACCCCAGCAGGATCAGCGGCGCGCGCACCAGCATCATGAAGGTGAACGTGCCCGTCCATGTCTGGCGCAGGGCGGTGGTGAGGTTGTAATGCTGGCTGGAATGGTGGTTCACGTGGCTGGCCCAGACCCAGCGGATGCGGTGGCCGAAGCGGTGGACCCAGTAATAGCGCAGGTCATCCAGCACGAAGCACAGCAGCACCACCCAGACGGAGGTGCCAAGGTCGAGCGGCGTGATCTCCCACAGGACCATGAAGAAGCCGTAGGCCACGAAGCCCAGGATGATGCCCGAGGCCACGTTTCCCGCGCCCATCAGCAGCGAGGTCAGCGCGTCGCGCGTCTCGTACCGGCCGCCGCGGCGCTTGACCATGATCCAGACCAGTTCGGCGAGAATGGCGGCGATGAAGAAGGGCACGGCGAAATTCACCACGTCCGGATAGGTCAGTTGATCGGTCATCCGTTGCCTTTCTTGCGCATGAAGGTCGGCCAGAGATCGGCCTCGTCATCGTCCAGTCTTAGCCGGATGCGGGGCGCCGCGAAATCGGGAAGATCGACGCGGAGGCCGTCTTTCGTCCGCTGGATGTCCGCGCCGCTCAGGTAGCGGGCCGTGGTGTCCATGCCCATCGGCCAGACCACGCCCGAGCCGTACTCCGTCTCGATCAGGGCGGCGTGGCGGTCGTGGCTGAGGATCACCCGGGTCGGTGGCGCGTCGGAATATTCGCGAAGCCACGCCTGCCTTGCAGATGCCTCGTCGTCGAAGCGCGCCAGTTCCGACCGGCCCAGCAGATGCAGCAGGATCACGATCCCGGCAATGCCGGCCACCACCATGGGTAGAAGAATTTGAAGCGGCATGCAGCCTCCCGGTGTTCGCCGACAGAGTAAGCCAAATCAGGGCCCGGCTTGTCAAAGGGGGCGTGGCGTCAGGGGTCAGCCGGGTTGCGACGGAGGCACGCGCGGCCGTCGCTTGCCCAGCCGTGCCTCGCGCCACGCCAGCAGACCGGCGCCGCACAGGATGATGGCCGCACCGATCAACGAGACGGTGTCGGGGATCACCCCGAAGACCAGGGCGTCGTAAAGCGCGGCAAAGACCAGCGCGGCATAGAAGAAGGGCGCGACGAAGCTTGCGTCGGCCCGGGCCATGGCGTTGACGAAACAGGCCTGCGCCGAGGCCATCAGCACGCCGATCGCCGCCAGGGCCGCCCATTGCTGCGGGCTCGGCCATTGCCACACGAAGGCGGCCGCGACCGTCGCGATGAGCAGCCCGATGCCGTTGTTCATCAGCAGGATCTGCACCGTCCCCTCGCGCCCCGACAGGCGCTTGATCGGGATCATCTCTGCCCCCAGGAGAAAGGCCGCCCCGAGCGCCAGCAGCGCCCCCAGCTCGATCACGCCGCTGCCCGGGCGGGTCAGGATCGCCGCGCCCAGAAGCGCGATGCCGGCCGCGCTCCAGCGCACGCGGCCCACGGTTTCGCCCAGAAACGGGATCGCCAGCATCATTGCGAAGACCGGGTTGAGGAAGCTGATCGCGGTGGCGTCGCTCAGCGGGATGAAGGCGGCGGCCGCGAACATCAGCGTGACCCCGCCCCAGCCGAGCCCCGAGCGCAGGACGTGCAGCCTGAGATCGGGGCGCGAGAGCCGGTGCTGCGTCACGACCGTGACCGCGCCGATGGCGAGGAAGGCGAACAGGAACCGCCCGTGCGAAACCTGCAGCGCGTGCATCCCGGGCCCCAGCGCCCCGGTGCCGAGCGCCTTGGCCAGAAGCGTCGTGCCGGCGACGAAACCGGCCGCGCAGAGCGTCAGCATGGCGGCAAGCGCCGGGTTCTGGTCGCGCGGGGTGAACATGGGCCCGGGCTTCGCGCGAAACACCGCGAGGGTCCAGAGGCGAAATTGTGCGCGGTACAAGTTTTCGCTTTCCCTTGCGGCAGTCGGACGGTATGACCCCGCCCATGATCGCACGCCTCGCATACGCTGCTTCCCGACGCCGACGCACCCGCGTCTGACGTCCGCCCGCGTTCGATCCCCGGCGCCATGTATCCGCGCCATCCTCACATGACATTTGACTCATAGCCCCGCCTGAGCAATCAAAGGGCTTCCTGCAACAGAGGTTATCGCCATGATCCCGTCCGTTCTGCCGACCTACAACCGCGCGCCGCTCTCCTTCGCCAAGGGGGAAGGCAGCTGGCTGATCGAGGATGACGGGCGCCGATTTCTCGACCTCGGTTCGGGTATCGCGGTCAACGCGCTGGGCCATGCGCACCCCGCGCTGGTGGCCGCGCTGACCGAGCAGGCGGGCAAGCTCTGGCACACGTCGAACCTCTACCAGATCCCGCAGCAGCAGGCGCTGGCCGACAAGCTGGTGGCGGCGACCTTTGCCGATACCGTCTTCTTCACCAATTCCGGCACCGAAAGCTGCGAACTGGCGGTCAAGATGGCGCGGAAGTATTTCTACGAGAAGGGCCAGCCCGAGAAGGTCGAGATCATCGGCTTCGAGGGCTCCTTCCACGGCCGCTCCTCGGCCGGCATCGCCGCCGCCGGGTCGGAGAAGATGACCAAGGGCTTCGGGCCGCTGCTGCCGGGCTTCCGCCACGTGGCCTGGGGCGATCATGACGGGCTGAAAGCCGCGATCACCGACGAGACCGCCGCCATCCTGATCGAACCGGTGCAGGGCGAGGGGGGCATTCGCCCGCTGCCCGACCAGTGCCTCAAGGGGCTGCGCGATCTCTGCGACGAGCATGGCATCCTGCTCATCCTCGACGAGGTGCAATGCGGCATGGGCCGCACCGGCAAGCTTTTCGCCCATGAATGGGCGGGGGTCGACCCCGACATCATGATGGTCGCCAAGGGCATCGGCGGGGGCTTTCCGCTGGGCGCGGTGCTGGCCACAGAAGACGCGGCCTCGGGCATGACCGCCGGCACCCATGGCTCGACCTATGGCGGCAACCCGCTGGGATGTGCCGTGGGCAACGCGGTGATGGACCTGGTGGCCGACCCCGCCTTCCTGTCGGAGGTGAACCGCAAGGCGGGCCTTCTGCGCCAGAAGCTCGAAGGGCTGGTCGCCGGCCATCCCGAGGTCTTCGAAGAGGTGCGCGGCGCGGGGCTGATGCTGGGGCTGAAGTGCAAGGCGCTCAACGCCGACGTGGTCAAGGCCGGCTATGACGCGGAAGTCATCACGGTTCCGGCGGCCGACAACGTCATCCGCCTGCTGCCGCCGCTCAATCTGTCAGACGACGAGGTCGCCGAGGCCGTCACCCGCCTCGACGCGGCCGCCACTGAAGTGGAACTGGCCCAAGCTAAGCAAACGGCCTGACTTTCATCTTGCCATAAATACTCCGGGGGTCCGGGGGCTGGCCCCCGGATGCGCCGCCATCAAAGAGACAGACCGACATGACCGATTTCCTCGATATCCATAAGACCGACCCCGCCGACCTTCGGCAGATCCTCGACCAGGCCAGCGCCATGAAGACCGCCCGCGCCGGCCGCCTGCGGGGGGCGCCGGATGACGACCAGCCGCTGAAAGACCGGATGGTCGCGCTGATCTTCGAGAAGCCCTCGACCCGGACGCGCGTCAGCTTCGACGTGGGTGTGCGCCAGATGGGCGGGCAGACCATGCTGCTGTCTGGCGCCGAGATGCAGCTGGGGCATGGCGAGACCATCGCCGACACCGCCCGCGTGCTCAGCCGCTATGTCGACCTCATCATGATCCGCACCTTCGACGAATCCGTTCTGCTCGAAATGGCGGAATATTCCGACGTGCCGGTGATCAACGGTCTGACCGACCGCACCCACCCCTGCCAGATCATGGCCGACGTGCTGACCTTCGAAGAGCATCGCGGGCCGATCGACGGCAAGAAGGTCGTCTGGTCGGGTGACGGCAACAATGTCTGCGCCTCCTTCCTGCATGCCGCGGCGCAGTTCGGTTTCGACCTGACCTTCACCGGCCCGTCGCAGCTTGACCCGGAAGACGAGTTCGTGGGCCTTGCGCGCCGCGCGGGCCGGACGATCACGATCGAGCGCGACCCTTACAAGGCCGTTCAGGATGCCGACCTGATCGTCGCCGATACCTGGGTGTCGATGCATGACAGCCAGTCCACCAAGGAACGCCGGCACAACATGCTGCGGCCCTACCAGGTGAACGAGGACCTGATGGCGCACGCCAAACCGGATGCGCTCTTCATGCATTGCCTGCCGGCCCACCGCGAGGAAGAGGTCACCAGCGCCGTGATGGACGGGCCCCAGTCGGTGATCTGGGACGAGGCCGAGAACCGGCTGCACGCGCAGAAGGCGATCATGCGGTGGTGCCTGGGCGTGTGAACGACACCACCGCCACCGGGCCCGGCCGCCTTCTGGCGGCGGGGCTGCTCATCCTGATGGGGATGATGTGGGGGCTGCAATTCGCCATGCTGAAGCTCACCTCGCAGGGTGGGTATTCGGAAATTTGCGTGGTGATGATCGCGCTGGTGCTGCTGTCGCTGGCCTTCCTCGCCATCTCGCATGTCCGGGGCGAGCATATCCGCAGCCTGCGGGGCGTCGTGCCCTTCCTGCTCATCACCTCGGTGCTGGGCTATGTCATTCCGCTCTTTGCCGCGCTGACCGCGGCGGGCGAGATCAGCACCGGGTTGCTCAGCCTGACCGGCTGCACGTCGCCGGTGGTCGCGGTCATCATCGCCCTGTTGCTGCGCACGGAGCGGGTGTCGCCCCGGCGTGTCGCCGCCGTGGTGCTGGGGCTGGCGTCGGTCGCGGTGATCCTCGTGCCGCAGGTCGATGCGCCGGGCTTCGGCATGGCGCCCTGGATCCTTCTGGCGCTGGTCGTGCCGGTCTCCTACGGGATCGAGTCGATCTACATTGCCCGCCACTGGCCCGCGGGCATGACCGCCATGCAGGCGGTCACCGGCGAAACGATCACCGCCGCCGTGCTGGTCTTCCCGATTTTCGCCGTCTTTTCCGGCGGCACCCTGCCGCTTTCCTCGGGCTGGACGCTGGCCGAAACCGCCATCGTCGTCTTCGTCGCGGCGGGCGTGGTCGAAAGCCTGATCTATTTCTACCTGATCCGCCACACCGGCGGCGTTTTCGTCAATTTCGGCACTTTCGTCTCGCTCTTCGCGGGCATCGGCTGGGGCATCGTGCTGTTTGGGGAAAGCCATTCCGCGCTGGTCTGGGGGGCGGTTCTTCTGCTCGTGGGCTCGCTCTACCTTGTCAGCCGCGAGGCCTGAGCCCGCCGATGCGCTTGCACATGTCCACGTTTGCAATAGGCTGATTCCGGGGTATCGGGAGAAGGCGCATAGATGGCCAAGGCACAGATCGGCGTTTACGGGCTTGGCACCATGGGGAGCGCGCTGGCGCTCAACATGGCGGAGAAGGGGTTCGAGGTCGCGGTCACGAACCGGGAAACCGACTGGATTGCCGGGTTCGTCGAGGAGGCGGGCGCGCTTGGTGGCAAGCTGCACGCGCATGACACGCTTGAAGGTTTCGTCGCCAACCTTGCCGCGCCGCGCGTGATCCTGTTCATGATCCCGTCGGGCGCGCCGATGGATGCGATGATCGACGCGGTCGTGCCGCTGCTGGCCGCCGGCGACACGATCATCGACGGCGGGAATGCCGATTTCCACCTCACGCGCCGCCGGTCGGCCGCGCTGGCGGGACAAGATATCCATTTCGTCGGCATGGGCGTTTCGGGTGGTGAAAAGGGCGCGCGGCACGGCCCCTCGATGATGGTGGGCGGCACCGAGCATAGCTGGCAGCAGTTGAAGCCCATCCTGCGCGCCATCGCGGCGCAGTACGAGGGCGAGCCCTGCGTCGCCCATCTCGGGCCCGACGGGGCGGGGCATTTCGTCAAGACGGTGCATAACGGCATCGAATATGCCGACATGCAGATGATCGCCGAGATCTACAGCCTGCTGCGCAACGGCGCCGCCTGGGCGCCTGCCGAGATCGGCCAGCTTTTCGCCGAGTGGAACAAGGGGCCGCTGCGCTCCTACCTCGTCGAGATCACGGCCGATATCCTGCAGTATCACGACCCCGAGACCGGGCACCCGATGGTCGACGTCATCAAGGATGCCGCCGGGCAGAAGGGCACCGGCCGCTGGACGGTGATCGAGGCGCAGAAGATGGGGCAGGCGGCCAGCATGATCGAGGCCGCCGTGGGCGCGCGGGCGTGGTCGTCGGAAAAGGAGACGCGGCAGACAGCGCAGGAGAAACTCGGCGGGGCCCGTGGCGCCATCGAGGCCGACGGCGCGACATTGGCCGACGCGATGATGGCGGCGCGCATCCTGGGCTATGCGCAGGGGTTCCGCATCCTCGCCGCCGCCTCGGCCGAATATGACTGGCAGCTCGATTTCGCCCGTATCGCCGAGATCTGGCGGGCGGGGTGCATCATCCGCTCGGCCCTGCTTGACGATATCGCCTCGGCCTTCCGGGGCGAGCTGTTGCATGGCGAGCTGATCCTCTCGCCCAGCTTCACCGAAACCCTGGGCCGGACCCTGCCGGCGCTGAGGGCCGTCGTCGGCGCGGCGGTGGCGCAAGGGCACGCGGTGCCGGCGCTGTCCTCGGCGCTGCAATGGGCCGACACGATGCGGCAGGGCTTCGGCAGCGCCAACATCATACAGGCGCAGCGCGATTATTTCGGGTATCACGGCTTTGAAAGGCTGGGGCAGGCGGGCAAGCACCACGGGCCCTGGTGGGATCAGGCCTGACTCAGCCGTCGGGAAGCCCCGGCGTTTCCAGGGTTCCGTCCATCGGGTGTCTCATCCAGCCGCGGAGCAGGCCCTCGAACCTGTTCAGGGCGTTGATCTTCTCGACCCGGCTTCGTGACGGGGGCGCGTCGGGGAAAAGTATGACGGACAGGTCGTCGGTTTCGGGGGCGAGCAAGTTGTCATGCTCGTCTGAGGCGAAGGACGCGGCCCGCTGGATGAAAGTCCAGCGTTCGGTCCTGTCCGACGTTTCATCGAGCTGCGACAGAAGCCGAAGCGCCCTGTCGCGGTCGAGCAGCAGAAGCTCGAAGACCCGCGTCGAGCCGCGCTTGCTGAAGCCTTCGACGACAATGCTCTCGCCGCGTCGGTTCCGCTCTATCGCGGTTCTCAGGTCCTCTTCCTCGATATTGGCCACGTAGCTTCGCCGGTAGATCACGTTGGGCAGCTTGCGGCGCGTCATGGTGGTGCCGGTCGCGGTGTTGCCGGCCGGGGCGCCCACGCCCGGGGCGGGGCCGGTGGCGTTGTCGCGGCCGCTGCCGCGGTCGTCGCCGTCGGGGGCGGTTGTCGCAAGGGCCGGCGCGGCCGGTGCGAGTGCCACCATGACGGCGACTATCAGGAAGTTGTGTTGAATACGGCCCTTCGAAACTTTGCACGTCATCGAAACCCCCCGGTCGCCAATGGTAACAAGTTACCACGAATGTGGGATTCGCACAAATTCACGGCCGTACCGCGCCGCATCGCGACACGCCCCCGCGGCGACAACAAGCGGTCGCCTCAACTCCCGCGCAGGCCCGGCGTTTCAAGCGTGCCTTCCATCGGATTGCGCCGCCAGATGTCGAGCAGGCTCTGGTAGTGCCGCAGACGCCGGATGGCGGTGAGCTTTTTCAGCGTTTCCTTGTCGGACGGGAAAAACACCTCGTGCGCCTCGGTTTCGTTGATCAGGAAGATCGAGTTCGACACCCCGTCAGAGGCCTCGTACAGGATATGCCGCCGATCGTCGCGATCGGTTTCGGTCTTCAGCTTGTTTATCAGGTAGAGCGTCCGCCGCCGCCTGAGAAGCAACATCATGAACAGGGTCGACGACATGCGTTTGCTGAAGCCGGCGACGACCACGCGGCCGCCTGTCCGGTTCATCCTGATCGCGGCGCTGAGATCCTCGTTCGAGACATTGCCAAGGTAGGATTGCCGGAAAATCACGTCCGGTGCCGTGCCGTCGCCCGGCGAGCCGTCGCGCCCGCTGCCGCGGTCGTCGGCATCCGGCCCGGCAATGGTCGCCAGGGCCGGTGACGCAAGGCTTATCGCCGCGCCGAACGTGCCAAGCAGAGAACGTCGGGAAACATGGCCCTTGGAAAAGTTGAACATTATCAAAACCCTCCCTTAATTATGGTAACATAATACCATAAATGTGGGAATCGGACAAATCGGGGCACGGGCCTCAGTTGTCGGGGGCGCCGGGGGTTCTGTAGGTGCCTTCCATGGGCGTGTTCATCCAGCGATAGAGCAGGGCTTCGTAGGCCGTCAGGCGCTTGATGGCGATGGCGCGGCTCTCGGTCTCGTTTTCGAGTTGATAGGTGACCTCGGCGCTGGCAGGCGTGTCGCCGCTTTTCAGGGCGGCGAGGGTGCGGCCGACGATCTGCGCCTCGTAGGTCAGGTTGGCGAGGCGGGCGGTGCGGGTTGGCTTGTTCTCGAGGGAATCCAGAAGATTGACGGTGCGCTGGCGCAGCAGGAGCAGCATCCGGAACAGGTGCACCGACATCTCCTGGGTGAAGCCATCGGCCACCACCTCGCCGCCGACCTGGTTCAGCTTGATGGCGTTCCGGAGCGCACGGTCGGTGACGATCTTCAGGTAGGGCCTGTTGTAGACCACGTAGCGTTCGGAGTTCTTCCGGCGCTGTTTGTCCGACGCATTGCCGGTCTTGCCGTCGGTCGATGCAGGCGCGGCAGCATCGGCGTTGTCGCGCCCGCTGCGGTCTCCGCCTTCGATCCCGATGGTGGCGGATGCAGATGTTGCGGTGCAAAGTGCCGCAGCGGCGATCAGAAGGCATCGTCGCAGACGGGCCCTGGATGCGTCGGTCGTCATCGTCATGGAAGTCCCCAGCCCCTTCGGGATCACGCTACAGCCAGCTCCGTATCCGGTCAAACGGACAGGTGCGGTTTGGCGCTTATACGAGGACGGTGTCGAGCAGCAGGAAGATCACGGCCGACATGGCGGCGGCCGCGGGCACGGTGATGACCCAGGCGGCGATGATGGTCATGAAGTGGCTGCGCCGCACGAGCTTGCGCCGGCGGCGTTCCTCGGGGGGCAGGCGGCGGGCGGTGCCGTTGGTGCTGTTCGAGGGGCGGCGGCGTTCCATGTACCATTCGCGGAAGAAGCCCACGCCGAAGACGCCGCCCACGGCGATATGGGTCGAGCTGACCGGCAGGCCCAGCCAGCTGGCCACGATCACGGTGATGGCGGCCGAGAGCGCCACGCAATAGGCGCGCATCGGGTTGAGCTTGGTGATCTGGCTGCCGACCATGCGGATCAGCTTGGGCCCGAAGAGGAAGAGGCCGAAGGAGATGCCGAGCGCCCCGATCACCATGACCCAGAGGGGGATGGCGACCTCGCCCGCGGAGGCGCCGAACTCCGACGCGTGGACGATGGCAGCGAGGGGGCCCACGGCGTTGGCCACGTCATTGGCGCCATGCGCGAAGGAGAGCAGCGCCGCGGAGACGATGAGGGGCAGGGCGAAGAGCGTCTTGAGCGAGCGGTTGCGGTTTTCGAGCCCCCGCGACTGGCGCCTGACCAGCGGCACGGTGAGGCCCCAGCAGACCAGCCCGCCAACCAGCCCGATCAGCAGTGCGGTGCCCATGTCGATATGGATCACCCGCTTGAGGCCCTTCAGCGACAGGTAGGCGGCGAAGGCGCCGGCCATGATGCCCACGAGGATCGGCACCCAGAGGCGGGCGGCGGCAAGCTTGTCGTCGCGGTAGATGATCTGGCTCTTGATGACGGCGAGGAAGGCGGCGGCAATCACCCCGCCGAGCACGGGCGAGATCACCCAGCTGGCGGCGATGGCGCCCATGGTGGGCCACGACACCGCGCCGAAGCCCGCCGCGGCGATGCCTGCGCCCATCACCCCGCCGACGACGGAATGGGTGGTCGAGACCGGCGCGCCCACCTTGGTGGCGAGGTTCACCCATAGCGCGGCCGACACCAGCGCGGCCATCATCGCCCAGATGAAGCTGTGGGTTTCGGCCACGCTGGTGGGGTCGATGATGCCCTTGGAGATGGTCGAGACCACGTCGCCGCCTGCCAGCAGCGCGCCCGCCGTCTCGCACACGGCGGCGATGACGATGGCGCCGCCCATGGTCAGCGCGTTGGCGCCCACCGCGGGCCCCATGTTGTTGGCCACGTCGTTGGCGCCGATGTTGAGGGCCATGTAGGCGCCGAAGACGGCCGCGGCGACCACGATCAGGTTGCCGGGCTGCGTGCCGAAGAACAGCGCCGCCGCCAGCCCGGCGACCGCGATGAAGGCCAGCGCGATGCCCAGCGCCGTCAGCGGGCGGGCGACATAGGCGGTGGCATACTCGACCTGGGAAATGCGCCCGAGGTCCTTGTCGAGCGTCTTCCACTGGTTGTTGTTGTCGGGCGACTGGCTCACAAAGGGTCTTCCGGCGTCTTGCAGCTTCCGGGAGGCACCGCTAGCTGTAGGCAGGGGCCAATTCAACCGCCCCTGTCATTATTCCGTTACAAAACTTTTACAGTTGCAGCAAAAGCTCTTTGAGACTGGGCTCGTCGACGCGGTTGGCGGCGGTCTCGGGGTCGAGCCAGAGGCGCGCCCGCTCGGAGGATTCGGGGTAGGTGTCGAGCAGCGTTTCCACGTCGACGCGATAGACCTGCACCTCGACCGGGGCGACGTAGCCGTCGTCGAGGCGCTTTTCGTAGTGGTAGACGCCGACCGGCGCCTCGCTGACATTGGCGGTCTTGACGCCGGCCTCTTCCCAGGCTTCCTCGCAGGCGGCCTCGGCGGCGTTCTTGCCATCCATCAGCCAGCCCTTGGGCATCACCCAGCGGCCGGTATCGCGGCTGGTGATCATCAGGACTTCGGTGCCGTTCTCACCCTTGCGGCAGCACAGGGCGGCCACTTGCAATTCGGGGGGGCGGCGAAAGAGGGGCTGAACCATTTCGGTCCAGGCTTTTCGGAAACCATCGGTCATTCGACTATAACTTCTGCTCACGCGTTTTGATTATAGGCTTAATATAACAACGGTTTGACGAATATCAATTCAGTCGCGGCGTCGCTTCACCCTCAGAGTCGGATCGGCCACAGTGGGGTCTTCCGGCCAGGGGTGTTTCGGGTAGCGCCCGCGCATGTCCTTGCGGACATCCGCATAGGAGGAGGCCCAGAAGCCGGGGAGGTCCATCGTGGTCTGCACCGGGCGGCCGGCGGGCGACAGGAGCGTCACGCGCAGGGGCGTGCGGCCGACCGTGGGGTGGGTGGTCTGGCCGAACATCTCCTGCAGGCGGAGGGATATCTCGGGATGCTCGCCGGAATAGTCGATGGGGATGTCGCGGCCGAGCGGCGAGGTGAAGTGGGCGGGGGCCTTGACGTCGAGCGCCTGCATCCGGTCCCAGTCGAGCCGGGCGCGCAGAGCGGGGAGAATGTCGAAGCGTTTCCAGTCCTGCGCGGTTTTCACGCCGGTGAGGTAGGGCAGGAGCCAGTCTTCGAGCGTGTCCAGCAGGGCGGGCTCAGACATGTCGGGCAGGTCTTCGCCCGCCTCGCGAAGCAGTTCCACGCGGGCGACGAAGCGGCGGGCGGCGTCTGTCCAGCTCATCCCGAGATCGCGCACGCCGTCGAGCATGGCGCGCGCCACGGCGTCCGGCGGCGGGTCCTTCCAGACCCGGTCGTCGAGGGCCAGCGCGCCGAAGCGTTCCTGTTGGCGGGTCACGACGCGGCGCTCGCGCCGGTCCCATTCGCAGATGTCCTGCCAGCCGATCTGGTCGGCGAAGAGCGCGCGCAGCTCGGCCTCCTCGATGCGGATCGCCTGCCGGATGCGGGCCTCGCGGCGGTCGCCGTCGAGGTCGGTTGCCACGATCAGCCGGGTGCCGGCCATCGGGTCCTCCTCGGGCAGGATGGCGCCCTTGCCGCCCGACAGCACGTAGCGTGGCGCGTCGCCCTTGCGGCGCAGGCCGACACGGTCGGGATAGGCCAAAGCGGCGGCGGCGGCGTCGCTCATCGCGCCCTGGCTGGCGCGCCTCGCGGATTTGGCGAGGCGTTTCGCCTCGGCCCGGATGCGTTCGATGACCGGCCGGCTGGGCTGGTGCGGCGAGCGGCCGGCGAAACCTTTCGGATCGCGCACCGCCGCCAGCCTGAGCGACAGGTCGACGGGCGCGCCACGCGGCAGCGGGTCACGCTCGGCCAGAAGCGCGGCGAGGGGGGCGGCGTCGGGGCCAGCGATGGCCAGCATATGTGCCAGGCGCGGGTGGAGCGGCAGGGCGGCCAGCGCCTTGCCGTGGGGCGTGATCCGGTTCTCGCGGTCGAGCGCGCCCAGCATCCGGAGCAGGGATTGCGCCTCGGCATAGCTGCCGGGGGCGGGGGGCGTGAGGAAGGCGAGGTCGCCCGGTTGCGCGCCCCAGAGCGCCAGTTCCAGCGCCAGCCCGGCGAGGTCGGCCGCCTCGATCTCGGCCGGGGGATAGGCGCGGAGCGCGCCTTCCTCGCCCTTGGTCCAGAGCCGGTAGCAGGTGCCCTCCGCCACCCGGCCGGCGCGGCCGGCGCGCTGCGTCGCCTCGGCGCGCGTGACCGGCTCGGTCACCAGCCGCGACATGCCCGAGGAGGGGTCGAACCGTGCCCGCCGCGCCTTGCCGCCGTCGACCACGACGCGGATATCCTCGATGGTCAGCGAGGTTTCGGCGATGGAGGTGGCGAGCACCACTTTGCGGCCTTGGTCGACCGGCGCGATGGCGGCGCGCTGCTGGGCGAAGGGCAGGGCGCCGTAAAGGGGCCTGACCTCGCAACCGGCGGGCAGGCGGCCCTTCAGCTGGCCCTCGACCCGCCGGATTTCGCCCTCGCCGGGGAGGAAGACGAGGATGCCGCCCTCGGTTTCCCCGGCCGCTTGCACCACGAGATCGGCCAAGGCCGCATCGAAGCGCACGCCCTTGCGCAGGGGCCGGGGGAGGTGGCGGAGGTCGACGGGGAAGCTGCGGCCCCGGGAGGTGATGACCGGCGCCTCCATCAGCTCGGCCACCGGGTCTGCGTCGAGCGTGGCGGACATGGCGACGAGGATGAGGTCGTCGCGCAGCGCCCCGGCGATCTCGAGGCAGAGGGCGAGGCCGAGATCGGCGTTGAGCGAGCGTTCGTGGAATTCGTCAAAGATCACCGCGCCGATGCCGGTGAGTTCCGGGTCGGACTGGATCATGCGGGTGAGGATGCCTTCGGTGACCACCTCGACTCGGGTGGCGTTCGAGACCTTGGCCTCGCCCCGCACGCGGTAGCCCACGGTCTGGCCCGCGTTTTCGCCCAGGGTGGAGGCCATCCGCTCGGCCGCCGCCCGCGCGGCGAGGCGGCGCGGTTCTAGCATCAGGATGCGGCCCTGGGTCAGCCCGGCACTCAGCATCTCGAGCGGCACGACGGTGGTCTTGCCTGCCCCCGGCGGGGCCTGCAGAACGGCCCGGCCCCCGCGCCGCAGCGCGTCGATCAGGGGCGGGATCGCCTCGTGGATGGGGAGCGTGGTCATGGGCCCGGGTTATCGGGCAAAGGGGCGCGGATTTCCATAGGCCGCGGCGCCGGGCCTTGCGGGCGGGACTTGGATATTTGGGCCAAGAAGAAGCGCGGGCGTGGCGTAGGGGCGGTCAGCGGCGATCCATCACCGCGGGGCCCAGCTTGGTGTCGAAGGCCACCCGTTCGGCGCGCATCACGTCGCCGGCGTCGACATAGGTGACCGAGATGCTGACATTGCGCTTCTCGCGCTCGCTGTCGGAATAGCCCGCCACTCGCCGATAGGAGCCGTTGCAGGTGATGGTGTTGCCGTTGGGCTGGCGTCCCTTGAGCGAGATGACCGCGTGGCGGTGGCCGTCGAAGACATCCGCCTCGAAGCGGCAGACCTCGTCGCGGGGCTGATCGCGCAGGGCGACGTAGAGCAGGGTCAGCGGGTCGATGGCGTTGGTCAGGGTCGAGGTGTCGGCGGGGGGCGCGCTGCTGCCGGTATCGCCCGAGATCAGCCGGGGCTTGCCCGGGGCGAACCGGACCTTGACGTTGGTGACGCGGCTGCCGTCGTCGATGGCCTCGGAATAGGTCTGGGGCTTGAGGGTGTCGCCCGCCACGCGGCCCTGCACCTCGACATCGGCCCGCACCCGCTTGAGCGCGCCGACCAGCCCGGCCGTGCGGAACTTGGTGCGCGCCGCATAGGCGCTTTCGGTGACGTTGGCGGCGATTTCGATCATGCCGGCCTTGAGGCCCAGCAGGCGCACCTCGAAGCGCATCGACGACTGGTCCTCGGCCAGCGCCGGAGACGCCAGCAGGGCACAAAGGGCAATGGGGAGTATTCGCATGACGTAACCTCGTTCGCCGCCCGCCCCGCTCTGGACATTCCCGCCCCGGCCAAGGCATAGGTGCCGAAAGGCAAGCGCACGGGCGACGGCTATGGATATTGCACAGCTTAGCGACAGAATTATCAAGGGGGATCGGCGCGCCCTGTCACGCGCGATCACCCTGATCGAGAGCGGACGGGCGGATCACCGCTTACAGGCGGGCGAGCTGATGGAGGCCGTGAAGGGCCATGGCGAGGCCATCCGCATCGGCCTGTCCGGCACGCCCGGCGTGGGGAAATCGACCTTCATCGAGGCGTTCGGCTCGATGCTGACCGCCCAGGGGTTGCGGGTGGCGGTGCTGGCGGTCGACCCCAGTTCGACCCGCTCGGGAGGGTCTATCCTGGGTGACAAGACCCGGATGGAGAAGCTGAGCCGCGACCCCAATGCCTTTATCCGCCCCTCGCCCAGCCAGTCGCACCTGGGCGGCGTGGCACGGCGCACGCGCGAGGCGGTGTCGGTCTGCGAGGCCGCGGGCTTCGACGTGGTGCTGATCGAGACGGTGGGCGTGGGCCAGTCGGAGACGGTTGTGGCCGAGATGTCCGATCTCTTCATCCTGCTGCTGGCGCCGGCGGGCGGCGACGAGTTGCAGGGCGTCAAGCGCGGCATCATGGAGATGGCGGACATGATCCTTGTCAACAAGGCCGATGGCGATTTGAAGGCGGCGGCGACGCGGACCTGTTCGGACTATACCGGTGCCTTGCGCCTGTTGCGCAAGCGGCCGCAGGACCCGGAGGGTTTCCCGAAGGCGATGATGGTGTCCGCCCAGCAGGAGGAGGGGCTGAAATCGGCGTGGGAGGAGATGACCGCGCTGACCGAGTGGCGCCGCGAGAACGGCCATTTCGCCGCCCGCCGGGAGGCGCAGGCGCGGTACTGGTTCAACGAGGAAGTGAAGCAGGGGCTTCTGGCGCAGCTCGAGACGCCCGAGGCGAAGGCGGCGCTGGAGCAAGCCGCCGAGGACGTGGCCGAGGGCCGCGCGACACCCACCAACGCGGCGCGGGAGTTGCTGGAGCGGCTGAAGGGGTAGGGGCCGGCCGGCGGGGTCCCGTGGTTGGAAACCATTTGTTAAGGCTCTGCTGTCAACACTGTCTGAACGTCATGACGTGGCCGCAATCATTCCGGAGGAATGTTCGGCCTGGTGGCTGTCGGAGGGTGCATTGTTACGCCAACTCGTTCAAACTGCGGCAGTCTTCGTCGCGACAAGTGTCGGCGCGCAGTCGGCAACCGACCGCCCTGCCTGGCAGAATGCCGGGTCGTTCGCCCCCCTCAGCAGGACGGCTGCGGCGATCACGGGCGAGATCACCCTTTCGAAAAACGCGGAGGGCGCGGCCGACGGCAGGACGTTGACGCTGACCTTCGGAAACGGGGCGGCCGTCGACCTGACATCGATTGGCGCATCCTGGCGGACCCAGGGTATGGGCGGTGACATACACGCGGTCGAGATGTTCAAGCTGGCCGGGCATCCGGGCGCGTTTGAGAACGGCAACACCCTCTGCGGCGGCGAGGCGGAGGGAGAGAACCTTTACGCGGTGTTCTTCGAGCAAAGCCTGTTCAACCTTCCCCCGTCCCTCGGGCTGGCCATCTTTCAATCGGTTGAACCGCCATTCGATATCAACAGTTCCGGCCTTTGCGGGACGTTTTCCTACACCATTGCCGCGCCCCCGGGGCAGGACAAGGAGCGTTCCAACGAGCCGGCAGTCAGTTCGAAAGCGCAGGCATCGTCAGGCAGCGCCGCCGCCGGCCCCGGGGCCTGGCGAGTGCGAACATCTATCAACCCGATCGACGACACGCGCACGGTCAGCCTGTTTCTCGACGCGGAAACCGGTACGTCTCGCTACGGGGATCCGATCACGTTCGTGGCGCGCTGCAAGTCCAACCGGACAGAGGCTTACGTGGTTTGGGGTGAATATCTTGGCGACGATTCGCGCGATGTCTATGCCAAGTGGAAGCATGTCACGGTCCGGATCGGAGACGAGCAGGCCAGGCAGGAGCGTTGGGGCGTCTCGACCGACAGCAAGGCGACGTTCGCGCCCGATTGGGCCGGTACAATGCTGAAACAGCTTCTGGATAAGAACCGGCTTGTCCTGCAGACAATTCCGTATGGCGAGAACCCGCAGACCGCGATCTTCGACATCTCGGGGCTTCGGTCGGTTCTTGGTCAGCTGGCCGGTGAATGCGATTGGAGCTTTTAGGCGCGGCGCGGCCCTTTGGCCGAACCGGGCGCCCTCAGACGCCCCTTTCCGCATCGGCTGAACGCCTTTCAGACCGTGAGGTTCGCGACGATGTGCGTCTTGCGGCTCGTCCCCCAGGGCTGACAGGGGCCGGGCAAGATCGTTCAGCTTGTCTCGGGCAGTTGCAGATCGCCCTCGACGGCTGACATCGGGACCGGTGCATAGGGGGTCTTCTGTTCGGGCTCGATGCCCTTGTTCACCATCAGGCGGAACACCGCGAAGAGCACCATCACCGCCTGCGCGGCGCTGAGGGTCATCAGCAGGCCGGTCGGCCCGAACGCGTCCATCGCCGCGCCGCCGATGAAGGGGCCGGCGGCGGCGCCGATGCCCTGCATCAGGACGATCCCGCCCGAGGCGGCCAGAAGGGAATCGGCCGGCGCCCGGTCGTTGATATGCGCCACCACGACCGAGATCGTCGGCAGGAGCAGCCCGCCGATCAGGGCCGAGATCGCGAGGCTGACCGCAAAGCCCTGTGCCTCGACGCGCGACAGGTAGGCAAGGGTCAGCGTCGCCGTGAGCGCCACGCTGATGCAGACCCAGCGGCGGTCGATCCGGTCGGAGAGGGCGCCGATGGGGAACTGAAGCGCGAGCGCGCCCAGCGTTGCGGCGGCCATCAGGTAGGCGATCTCCGAGGGCGAAAATCCGATCCGTTGGGCAAAGACGGGCGCAAGCCCGAGGAACGTGCCGAGCGAGGCGCCGGCCATGGCCATGGCAACCGCGCCGAAGGGCGAAATCTGCCACAGAAGCCGGATCGAGGGCCGTTGCTGGGTCACGTCCGACACGGGCGCACTTGCCTGGCTAAGCGCGGTGGGCACGAGGGCGAGGGACAGCCCGACCGAGACCACGAGGAACAGCAGGAAGCTTTCAGGCGGGGCGGTGTCGAGCAGCAGCTGGCCGCAGACCCCGGCCGCCATGCCCACCATGGCGTAAACCGACAGCAGCCGCCCGCGTTCGTGGCTGGCGACCGAGGCGTTGAGCCAGGATTCGACCGCGATCAGCAGGCCGGCGAAGCAGAAGCCGGTGATGGCGCGGATGAGAACCCATGTCACCGGATCGATCAGGATCAGGTGCACGAGCGCCATGGCCGAGGCCACCGAGGCCAGCGCCGCGAAGGTGCGGATGTGCCCAACGCGTTCGATCAGGCGGCCGGCGAGCAGGGAGCCGAGCCCCATGCCGAAGTAGAAGCCGGACATCACGAGGCCGATCGCCGTGGCCCCGAAGCCTTCGATATCGGCGCGAAGGGCCAGCAGGGAACCCTGCAACCCGTTGCTCATCTGGAGCATGAAGAAACCGAGAAGCAGGGCGGAGAGGGTCACGAGGGTGTGTTTCATCGCCCGGTCAACTCGGGGCCGGCGCTGCGTGTTCCTGACGTGGGGCGGTTGACGTGGCTGAAATCGAGGGGGCCGGTGTGCCCTGTCGACACCGAGAAGGGCGCCCGCAGGCGCGCCTTCCTGTGCGGCGTCGGCCGGCTTAAAGAACCGCTCGGGCGATCCGCAGCATCTGAAGCAGTTCGTAATCCGAATTGTTCAACTGCACGATCTGCCCGTTCAGCACGGCGTAGCTCTGATCGGCGCCCGGCTGCGGCAGCCGGTAGAGGTTGATCAGGTCGCTCTGGGTCAGCGCCGCCGTCGGGGCGATCGGCATGCCGGCGGGCAGGTCGGGCACTCGGGCCATCTGGTTCACCAGAAGCAGCGAGCGGTAGTCATCGTCGTCGAGCAGGACGGGCATGCCGTCGATCAGCGCATAGCGCTGGCCGCGGGGCGCCGGGGCCAGATCGAAGAGCGTCGCGACCTGGTCGGATTGCAGCAGCAGAAGGTCGGGGTTCGGATCGACGTCGAAGCCCGAGCCCAGCCACGCATCGCGGCGGTCGACCCAGATCGAGTCGTACCTGTCCTGATCGTAGGAGGCCCATTCGTCATAGGTCACGCCGTTCTTTGCCAGGCCCGGCGGCACGCAGGGCGGGGTCTTCTTGGCAAGGCCGGGCGGGCAGTTGCTGTAGGTGATCAGTTCGGTTTCGGGGATGTCCGCGATGGCCAGCTGGGGCGTTGCCAGGGCAAGGCCCGTGGCGGCCAGCACGCGCGTCATGTCGCGCCCGTCGGGGGCCGGGGTCGAGAGGATGCGGCTGACCACGGTTTCCCGCTCGGCCGGGGCCAGGGCCTGGCGGCCCTTGGCAGCGTTGGCGTTTCCGTTTCCGTTCGATGCGCGGGCGGCGCCGTTGCCGTTCGCCTTGGGCTTCTGCTTCTGCTTGGCCGCCTGCTGGTTCTTGGCATTGCCGTTGCCGTTGCCGTTGCCATTGCCGGCGTTGCCGGCGCGCTCATTCCCTTTGCCGGCCTTGGCATTGCCCTTGCCGGCCTTGGCGTTCCCGACATTGCCCTTTGCCTTATTGGCTTTCTTCTTGTTGCCCGCGGCGTTGCCCTTGCCCTTGTTGGACTTGGCAAGCCAGACCTGGCCATCGGCCGGCGTGCCGACAGCGGCCATGCCGCCGGGCGCGTGGATCGGGTTTGCGGAAAGGGATGTCGAGGTGAGAGCGAGCGCCATGGCGCCACCGATAAGCAGTGTTTTCATGTCAAAAGCCTTCCATTTGGTACGAAAACGCACATTCCATGGCTCCTGTTCCGGCGTTTTCCGAGTGAGCGAGAAGATGCCGGTTTGGTGGCGGTGGCACCCGCGAACCGGGTTTTGTGTCAGGTCGCGAGGGACTGTTGTGGTGGGCCATGCCGATGCGGCGAGAGATCGCGCTTCTGCCGTTTTTCCGCTTCAACGCCGAAATACCCTCTTTGAACCCAAACTACGGCATGCTGCAGGTTGGATAGATATCGGCTAAAGCAGAAGAACCGGAGGAGGTTGGAGCGAACTCTTGTCAGAAATCTTGATACCAGACCGCGCGCTTTCCTTCCCCAAGACAGCAAGCGACGAACACCTCCTGAATGGAGTGAAAAAATGGGTCGAGCTGCTTGCCGAAGACAGATTTGCAGACGCATTTGATCTCACGGGACACTATCGTCACTGTTCTTGGACCCCTGAACTAATTCGGTCGGTCATCGCGGGATATGGACTTCCGCACGAGACCGGAGAGCATGTGTACAGGATTTCAAAGATACCCGAGGCAATTGACGGACGTTCGCCTCGTTGGAAAGTCGACCGCTGGCGGGATGCCGAGCTGGATAACCGTGTTGGGTTCATCTCTATTGACCTACCGCTTGATGGAGAGTGGTCGGACTTAACCGCGACCTTTGAAATCGCCCAGCTTCGTGGTCGTCTGGTGTTGGTTCTGAACGATATTCATGTGCTTTAGTCCGTCGGAACCGTGACACCCCACGGGTCACCCAGGAAGCTTGATATCTGAAGAGCGGTTACGCGTCCGGTTGCGAACCCTCCGGGAAAAGCAAGCGTTTAGCTCGAAGGCTTCAACGGCAGCCTTCCCGACAAGCCGTTCCGAGCAACACGGCCCCATTCACAAAAAAGGGCGCCCGCAGGCGCCCTTTCCTCAAACCTTCAAAACCCGATCAAACCGCGAGGTTGGGGATGATCTGCTTCTTGCGGCTCATCACGCCGGGCAGAACCACGGTGTCGCCCGAGACGGAGGCGTCGAAGCTCTTCTCGGCCACGGTTTTCACCAGGTCGTTCGGCACCAGCAGGGTGGCCTCTTCCTTCAGGATGTCGACGACGAAAAGCAGCACCTGGTCGACGCCGTCTTCCGAGGCGACGGTGGTCATGCTGTCCATCAGGCTGTCCTTGCGCGACAGCACCATGTCGGGCGCGGTGGTTTCGAGAACCGAGACGCGGAATTTCTTGCCGCCGACTTCGTATTCCTTCGAGTCCATCCGCAGCAGTTCGGCGTCGGAGAAGGCAGAGACGTCGGACTTCGCGGCGAACATTTCGGCGGCATAGTCGGAAATCCTGATGCCCAGCTCGCTGGCCAGTTGCTCGGCCACGGCCTTGTCATGGTCGGTGGTGGTGGGCGAGCGGAATTCCAGCGTGTCCGACAGGATGCAGGTCAGCGCGGCACCCTTGGCCCATTCGGGCATGCGGGCACTCTCTTCGCCCATCAGGTCGACCATGATGGTGGCGGTGCAGGCGAGCGGGCGCACGGTGATGTCGATCGGGCCTTTCGTTTCCAGCCCGCCGACCAGTTTGTGGTGGTCGATGATCGCCTGCACGTCGGCGCCGTTCACGTTGGCTGGCAGCTCGGCGGGGTTGTTGGTGTCGACGATCACGCAGGCCTGGCCGTCATCCACGTCGGAGATGATGCGGGGTTTCGGCAGGTTCCAGCGTTCGAGCATGAAGGCGGCTTCGGTGTTGGGTTCGCCCAGCAGCACCGCCTCGGCGTCGACGCCTTTCACTTCCTTTAGGTACCACGCCCACAGGATGGGCGAGCCGGTGGAATCGGTGTCGGGGGATTTATGGCCGAAAACAAGCGTGGTCATGTCGGAGTGATCCTGTCTGCGATGAGAATTTGGGCGCCTTATAGGCATGTCGGCAAGGCTTGTCACTACCGATGCTGCGCTGCAGCATCAATTTGTACGCCGCCGTGCCGGGTGCGGGTTACCCCAGTTCCATCGTGGCGATGGCCTGCAGGCCGGGGCCGGTTTCGGGGGCGGGGCCGCGATACATGCGGGCGGTCGAGAAGGGGATGATGAAGCCCGCCTGTTCGAGCGCGCGGCGCAGGGCGGTGTTGGCCTCGGGTACGTCGACGATCAGCGGGCCATCGGGGCGTAGGGCGGCGATATCGGTGATCAGGGTCAGGGCGGCGTCGGTGTCCGGCGCGATGACCGGCCCGATCTTGGTGCCCGTGCCGCAGGCGCGCCAGGTGGCGAAGCCCGCGATGTCGCCGCCGGATTGGAGGACGCGCGTTTCGCGGGTCTGCCCGTCACCGGAAAGCCACGCGGTCAGGAAGCGGGGGCGGGCATGGCCGGTGGCCTGGGCGTCGAGCGCCATGAGCGCGGGGGTGTCGTCAGCCGTGGCGGGGCGGATGGCGGCGGAGGTTTGCGGCGGCAGGCGCCCCTCGTGGCGCAGGCTGGCGCCGGTGCGTACGAAGCCCGACTTGCGGTAGTTGTCCTCCTGCTCCGGGACACCGTCGAGCCCGACTGTGCGCGTGCCGGCATGGGCGAGCGCGTGCATCCAGGTGGCATAGCCGATGCCCCGCCCGCGCCAGTCGGGGCGGCAGAGGTAGAGGCCGAGGAAGGCATGCCCCTCGTCGTGGTTCACGACCGAGATGGCGGCGACGGGGTCGTCGTTCACCAATGTCAGGAAGAAGCCCTCGGGGTCGGCGGCATGGAAGGCGCGGGCGTCGGAGAGGCCCGGATTCCAGCCTTCCCCGGCGGCCCATGTCAGGACGGTTTCCAGCTCGGCGGCGCTCATCGGGCGGGTGACGGGGGTGTCGGTCATGGCGGTCCTTCCTGCAATGCCCCGGATCACGATACGCGGCCCGCCTGTGCCGCTCAATCGCGCATTTCCCGCATTGGCAAGCGGTGCGCCCCGCGGCTAGGCTGCGCGCCATGAGCAGACCGGCCGAAACAGACCTTTATCCGCCCGTGAAAGCATGGCTGGAAAGCCTGGGCTACGAGGTCAAGGCCGAGGTCGGGCCGGCCGACGTGGTGGCCTGTCGCGCGGGCGATGAGCCGCTGCTGGTGGAGCTGAAGACGGGCTTTTCGCTGACCCTTCTGCAACAGGCCGTGGCGCGGCAGGCGATTTCGGATGCGGTCTATGTCGCCGTGCCGCGCTGGCAGGGCAAGGCGGGGTGGCGGGCGTTCAAGGGCAATATCGGGCTGTGCAAGCGGCTGGGCGTGGGCGTTCTGAGCGTGCGGGCCGAGGACGGGGTCGTGCAGGTGCATTGCGATCCGGTGCCGTTTCAGCCGCGCAAATCCAAACGGCGGCGCGAGCGTCTACTGACCGAGTTCGCCCGCCGCGAGGGTGACCCGAACGCGGGCGGCACGCGGGGCGCGGTGATGACGGCCTACAAGCAGGATACGCTGCGGATCCTGGCGCATCTGGCCGAGAACGGCGCCTGTCGCGGGGCGGATGTGGCGAAGGCCACCGGCGTCACCCGCGCGACGCGGATCATGGCCGACAACCATTCCGGCTGGTTCATCCGGGTCGAGCGCGGGCTTTACGGGCTGAGCGAGGCGGGCGGGCTGGCGGTTACGGACGAAGCGGAAGGCGTTCGATCGTGAAGCCTTCCTGCTTCAGCAGGTGCAGGAGGCCGATCTCGCCCGGCAGGTGACCGGCGCCGACGGCGACGACCACGTCCTGCCCCGGCGCCTCGGCCAGAAGCTTGTCGACCCAGCCGGTGTTGCGGTCGGTCAGGAAGATCTGTTCGAGGCGGGCGAAATCCTCCTCGGCGGTCGGGCCGCCGTATTTCAGCGTCACGAGGCGGGAAAATTCCCACATCAGCGCCACCTGCTGTTGCAGGTACCGCTCGCGGATTGTGTAGGACATGTCGTCGGCGTCGCCGGGCCAGGCGAGCGTCATGCGGATCATCTCGATCTGTTTCTCGAGCGGTTCGCTGTCGAGCTGGTTCAGCACCTGCGCGAAATCCTCGAGCGAGCGCGAGCCGACGCCGTGTTCGGTGGCGTATTCGCCGACCAACTCGTCGATGCCGCCACCCTCCATCCCGCCGTTCCGGGCCTCGCAGGGGCCGATCCCCAGCATCATCGCGGCCCAGAGCGGCTTGAACTTGGCGGCCATGAAGCCGGGGAACTGCCGCGCTTCCATCTCGGCCTTGAAATGCTGCCAGTCCTCTTCGCCCAGCAGGTCGGGCAGGGTTTCGCCTTCGGTGATGAACATGATCGAGGGGTCGCTGGCCAACTGGCTCTGGAACCCCTTCTGATCTTCCAGCGACATTTCGAGATAGACGGCATCGGCCGCGTCGATCATCGGCTTGAGCCGCTCGAGATGGGCGTCGGTTTCGGCGTGGCGAAAGTGGTAGGTGCCGAAGATCGTGATCTCGGTTTCGCCTTTCCGCGCCCGCCAGAGCAGGCCCTCGGCATAGGGGGTGTCGGCGGCGCGGGCCTGCACTTGCTGGCGGTCGGCCTCGGGCAGGGCGGCGATCAGGTCATCGCCCTCGCACAGGGCCCGGGCGGCAACGGGTTGAAGACCCAACAGAATCACGGCAACAAGACGCAGCATGACAACTCCTTTCCGCCCCCGGTTGGCGGAAACCTATTGGCCCCATGCCCGGGCCGCAAACCCTCTTTCAAAAAAATGCATCACGGGATGTTGACAGGTTCGCGACCAGCGCCTAGCTATTCGCCGTTAGCACTCACCAGCGACGAGTGCTAATCGTCCTGGGACGGGACGATTGGAGGAAACTTTGAGCCAAGGAGCCAAAGCAATGGCATTTAAACCGCTGCATGACCGCGTGCTTGTTCGCCGCGTTGAGAGCGAAGAAAAAACCTCTGGCGGGCTGATCATTCCCGACAGCGCCAAGGAAAAACCGCAGGAAGGCGAAGTCGTCGCCGTTGGCGCCGGCACCCGTGACGATGACGGTGACCGCATCGCGCTCGACGTGAAAGCCGGCGATCGCATCCTGTTCGGCAAATGGTCGGGCACCGAGATCACGCTCGACGGTGAAGAGCTGCTGATCATGAAGGAAAGCGACATTCTGGGCATCATGGACGGTGACAAGGCTGCCAAGGCCGCCTGAACGCCCCGGATCGTCTAACTGACCCAACGACAACAAGTTTTCAGGAGCAACTGACATGTCTGCAAAAGACGTCAAATTCAACACCGACGCCCGCAACAAGATGATGCGTGGCGTCAACACGCTGGCCGACGCCGTGCGTGTGACCCTCGGCCCGAAAGGCCGCAACGTGGTTCTCGACAAATCCTTCGGCTCGCCCCGCATCACCAAGGACGGTGTTTCGGTCGCCAAGGAAATCGAACTGGAAGACAAGTTCGAGAACATGGGCGCGCAGATGGTGAAAGAAGTCGCCAGCCGCACCAATGACGAAGCCGGCGACGGCACCACCACCGCCACCGTGCTGGCCCAGGCGATTGCCAAGGAAGGCATGAAAGCCGTTGCCGCCGGCATGAACCCGATGGACCTCAAGCGCGGCATCGATCTTGCCACCTCGAAAGTGGTCGATCACATCAAGAGCCTCGCACGCGAAGTGAAAGACTCGAGCGAAGTCGCCCAGGTCGGCACCGTGTCCGCCAACGGCGAATCGGAAATCGGCCAGATGATCGCCGACGCGATGCAGAAGGTCGGCAATGACGGCGTCATCACCGTCGAGGAAAACAAGGGCCTCGAAACCGAGACCGACGTTGTCGAAGGCATGCAGTTCGACCGCGGCTACCTGTCGCCGTACTTCGTGACCAACGCCGACAAGATGACCACCGAGCTGGAAGACTGCATGATCCTGCTGCACGAGAAGAAACTCTCGTCGCTGCAGCCGATGGTGCCGCTGCTCGAGAGCGTGATCCAGTCGCAGAAACCCCTGCTGATCATCGCCGAAGACGTCGAAGGCGAAGCGCTGGCGACCCTCGTGGTCAACAAGCTGCGCGGCGGCCTGAAAATCGCGGCCGTCAAGGCACCGGGCTTCGGCGATCGCCGCAAGGCCATGCTGCAGGACATCGCGATCCTGACCGGCGGCCAGGTCATCTCGGAAGACCTCGGCATGAAGCTGGAAAGCGTCACCATGGACATGCTTGGCCAGGCCAAGAAAGTGTCGATCACCAAAGACGAAACCACCATCGTCGACGGTGCAGGTGAGAAAGCCGAAATCGAAGCCCGCGTCAGCCAGATCCGCAAGCAGATCGAGGACACCACCTCGGACTACGACCGCGAGAAGCTGCAGGAACGTGTTGCCAAGCTGGCCGGCGGCGTTGCCGTCATCCGCGTCGGCGGCATGACCGAAACCGAGGTGAAAGAGCGTAAGGACCGCGTCGATGACGCGCTGAACGCCACCCGCGCCGCGGTTCAGGAAGGCATCGTTGTCGGCGGCGGCGTTGCCCTGGTTCAGGGTGCCAAGGCTCTCGAAGGCCTCAAGGGCGCCAACTCGGATCAGGACAACGGCATCGCCATCGTCCGCCGCGCGCTGGAAGCGCCGCTCCGTCAGATCGCCGAGAACTCGGGCGTCGACGGCTCGGTCGTGGCCGGCAAGATCCGTGAATCGGACGATCCGAAGTTCGGCTTCAACGCGCAAACCGAGGAATATGGCGACATGTTCTCCTACGGTGTCATCGACCCCGCGAAGGTCGTCCGCACCGCGCTGGAAGACGCCTCCTCGATCGCGGGTCTGCTGATCACCACCGAAGCGATGGTGGCGGACAAACCGCAAAAGGAAGGTAACGGCGCAGGCGCCGGCATGCCCGACATGGGCGGCATGGGCGGCATGATGTAATCTGCCGAAGTCTGCGCACAGAACTCAAGAAGGGCCGCCCTCCGGGGCGGCCCTTTTCCTTTGCGGTGACGGTTCAAGCAACAAAAAGGAGCCGCCGGTGACGGCGGCCCCTGTGCGTCCTGAAAAGTCTCACATCAAATGAGGGACACCGCAATTCAGGCAGATTGGAGTCGTTTGCCCAGGTGCGCCCGCGAGGGGGTCGGCTCCGGCTGGCTTTCGGCGCCCGACAGCTGGATGATCTCGCACAGGTCCTGGTGGATCTCTTCCAGCTCGTCCACCGCCCCGGTCAGGGCAAGGATCGGGTTTTCCTGACCGGCGACGCGCACATGCAGCGATGCCTGAGACGTGCCCGCGGCGGGCCGGCGCAGGTACAGGCTTTCGATATCGTTGATCCTGATCGAGCGGACCACGCGCCCCTGCTCGTTCATGTTGATCTTGGTCAGCGACAGCAGGCCCCGCTTGGCATCCAGCGACAGCTGGCGGCGAAAGCCGCGCGTGCCATAGGCGTAGACGAACAACCCGACGGCCGTCACCAGCGCGGCCAGAAGGCTGTGCGAGACAAGCTTTTCGGTTCCGGCCCCGATCGGCAGCACCAGCCAGAGCATGGTCGACCCGGCCACCATCAGCCCGCCGGCCAACCGCAGCACCAGTTCCGACATGGCCTCGAACCTGAAGCGTTCGAACCGCTCGCGCACGGTGAGGCCCAGGGCCGTCGCCGTCAGCGACACCGTCTTCCACTCGCCCTCGTATATGTTTTCGAGCCGTTTCATTCCCACGGACCCCTGTTTTCCCGACCTGGTTGTATTTGGCGGGAGAAAATCGGCGACAATATGACCGGCCACTATTAATTTCGCGGCGGGGCAAAGAAAAATGTCGGCAGGGCACGTTTCAACGCAGGATTGTTAGGTGCAGCCGGTTCCGGGTGGCCTTCACAGTTCCTGCGGCCGGACGATATGGAACGATCCGCTCATGTAGGTCAGCGGCTTTTCCCCGGCATTCGAGATCCCGGTCACGTCGCCGATGCAGATGGCATGGCTGCCATGCACGTGGCGGTGATTGAGCGAACAAGTGAAGGCCGTGGCGCGCGGCAGGATGGGCCCGAATTCGGTGTTCGAAATCTCGACGCCCTCGAACCGGTTGTCGCGCTCGTGGTCGAAGACGCCGGAAAAGGCCTGCGCCACCGCCACCGCATCCTCGGGCAGCACGTTGACGCAGAACACCCCGTTGCCGCGCACCGCCTTGGCGATCCGGCTGTCGGCCTTCAGGCAGACCAGCACCGAGGGCGGATCGGCGGACAGCGAGGTAAAGGCGCTGACCGTCGCGCCCATCTGGCCCGCCGGCCCGTCGGTGGTGACCACGGTGACCGTCGCCGCGACCTGCCGCATGGCGGCGATGAAGGCCTCTCGCGCGGCGTTCACGGCCGGGCCTTGGCGGCGTGGGGCTGAAGGGCAGGGCTCAAGGCGCGTCTCCTGGCTGGTCGGGTCTGCGGGGCCACCGATACCGGGGAACGCCGCCCCGGTAAAGCGGTTCCGCCGCGGGCCGGCGCCGCCTGCGTGTATTGTGGATAAGAATCCGCCCGCCGACAAGATGTTGTGTCGGCCCGTGCGCCGGAACCCACGGGTTGGAGGGCCCGGTGTGGCGGCACCGGGCGCCGCCCGCCCCCGATTGCCCCCCGGCGGAATTGCCCGTATGACCCTGCCTGCCAAGCGGAGCCTTCGATGCCAGACCTCACCCCTGCCGTTGCCGTCATGACGCCCGACATCAAGCCGGGGCTGCGCCGCGGGCGCGTATCGCTCGACCGGCTGCTCTGGCCGCTGGGCCGGCCCGACCGGCTGGCGGGAGGGACGATTGCCGATCTTGCCGCCACCGATCACCTGGTGGGCTTCCCGCAAAGCTACTATCTCGCCTGGCCGGGGCTTGGCACGCGGGCGCAGGTGTCGGTCGTCATGGCCGAGCCCACGGCCATCCATGGCGGCACGCAGAAACGCGTGATCCGCGCCGCGCGCCGCTATCACCGGATCCTCAGCTACAACGAGGATCTGCTGGCGCGCGTGCCCAACGGGATTTTCTTTCCCTATGGCAGCACCTGGGTCCGCGACTGGCGGTCGCGGGACATGACCAAGCACGCGATGTGCTCGCTCATCGCCTCGAAGAAACGCTCGCAGGCGGGCCACGCCCTGCGCCACCGGCTGGTCGAGCGGGTGCGGGCCGAGGGCCTGCCGGTCGACGTGATGGGACGCGGCTACAAACCGTTTGACACCAAGGCCGAGGGGCTGGCGCCCTACCGCTATTCGCTGATCATCGAGAACGTGCAGGAGCGGAACTACTTCACCGAGAAACTGGTCGACGCGGTGCTCTGCCGGACGGTGCCGATCTACTGGGGCTGTCCGAACATCGGCGATTTCATGGACACGTCGGGCATGATCCTCTGCCAGTCGGAGGCCGAGATGCACGCCGCGCTTCTGACCATGTCCGAAGAGGATTACGCCGCCCGGCGTCCGGGGCTCGAAGCGGCCATTCCGGCGGCGGCCTCCTACGGCGATTTCTACTGGCGCGCGGCAAAGGCCGTGGCGGAAGACCGCCCCGAACCGTCCCTTTCCTGATCGCGCGCCGTGCGGCGCAGCCGGTGAGTTTGCGTTCAGGCCACGCAGGCCTTGAGGGGCCAGCCCCTCAAACTCCCCGGGATACTTGCGACCAAGAAGAAGCTGCAGGGCGCCCGGTGTTTCTTCTGGCCCGAAATATCCCCGCCGGAGGCATCCGACCGATCGGGGCGGACCCCCCGGTGGTCAAGGCGCGGGCCATATCCCGTATCGCCGTGTGAGCGTCTCCACGCAGGCCATGTTGGCCGCGTGGCGCCCGCGTCCGTCGATCACCGCATCCTGCAGCGCGTGGGCGTCATCGAAGGCGGGGGTTATTCCCTTCCGCGCGGTCTCGGCCAGCTGGATCGCAACGCCCTGCTGCGCCAGCTGTCCCGAGAGCCAGATATCGTCGGCCGCCCGGGCCTCGGCGGGCGGGGCGATCTCCTGTCCTGCCAGCCAGCGCGGATCGATCAGCACGCCCGAGAAGCCCTGGGCGATATCCACGCAGCCGGGTTTCGCCGTACTCTGGCGTTTCAGCCGGTCGACCGACCAGCCGCTCGCCGCCACTGCCTCGCCCGGCCGCTGTGCCGTCAGGAGGGCGCTGGCCCAGCCGGGCGGCATGAGCCAGTCGTCGTCGCAATAGATCAGGTGGTCGATGTGCCCCGTCAACGCCCGCGCCGGGGCGATCGCCTTTGTTGCCGGTCCGAAATCCGCGTCTGCCGTGACGAGCTCGACGCCATCGGGCAGGGCGGGCACCGCCACCGGTCCCGGAAACCGCCGCCATGCCTCCGGCAGGCACAGCAGCACCCGCGCCGGCGCCGGATCCTGCGCCAGCAGCGAGGCCAGCACCGGCCCCAGGCGGGGCAGGCGCGGGGGAATGGAGGTGAGCGCGATGGCGTACATGCCCCTGCCTCTAGCGCAGTCCGCAGGCCATGACCAACCCTCTCGCCCCGGGTCAGGCCCGGGGCGCCGGCAGGCCCGAAACGGCAACGGGCGGCCCCGAGGGACCGCCCGCCAATCCGTTTCGCCTGTGCCGCGCGTCAGCCCGCGATCAGGCCCATCTGTTCGAGCTTCAGGATCACCTGGTGTGCGCAGTTGTCGACATCGGTGCCTTCGGTCTCGACCCGCAGTTCGGGGTTTTCGGGCACGTCATAGGGGTCGGAGATGCCGGTGAATTCCTTGATCTTGCCCTCGCGTGCCAGCTTGTAGAGGCCCTTGCGGTCGCGCCGTTCGCATTCCTCGAGCGAGGTGGCCACGTGCACTTCGCAGAAGGCGCCGTATTCCTCGATGGCCTGGCGCACCTTGCGGCGGGTGTTGGCGTAGGGCGCGATCGGGGCACAGATGGCGATGCCGCCATTCTTGGTGATCTCCGAGGCGACATAGCCGATCCGCTGGATGTTGAGGTCGCGATGCTCTTTCGAGAAGCCCAGCTCGCTGGAGAGGTTCTTGCGCACGATATCGCCGTCGAGCAGCGTGACCGGGCGGCCGCCCATCTCCATCAGCTTGACCATCAGCGCGTTGGCGATGGTCGACTTGCCCGAGCCGGAGAAGCCGGTGAAGAACACGGTGAAGCCCTGGTCGGAGCGCGGCGGCTTGGTGCGGCGCAGTTCCTTGACCACTTCCGGGAAGGAGAACCAGTCGGGGATCTCGAGCCCTTCCGACAGCCGGCGGCGCAGTTCGGTGCCGGAGATGTTCAGGATCGTGACCTTGTCCTTGTCCTCGATCGCGTCCATCGGCTCGTACTGGGCGCGCTCCTGCACATAGACCATGTGCTTGAAGTCGACCATTTCGATGCCGATCTCGTCCTGGTGCTCGCGGAACAGGTCCTGCGCGTCATACGGCCCGTAGAAATCCTCGCCCTGGCTGTTCTTGCCGGGGCCGGCATGGTCGCGGCCGACGATGAAGTGGGTGCAGCCGTGGTTGCGGCGGATGAGCCCGTGCCAGACCGCCTCGCGGGGGCCGGCCATGCGCATGGCGAGGTTCAGCAGGCTCATCGTGGTGGTCGAGCCCGGGTACTTGTCGATCACCGCCTCGTAGCAGCGCACGCGGGTGAAGTGATCCACGTCGCCCGGCTTGGTCATGCCCACGACGGGGTGGATCAGCAGGTTGGCTTCCACTTCCTTGGCGGCGCGGAAGGTCAGTTCCTGGTGCGCGCGGTGCAGCGGGTTGCGGGTCTGGAAGGCCACGACCTTGCGCCAGCCCAGCTTGCGGAAATAGGCGCGCAGTTCGTTGGGCGTGTCGCGGCGGGCGCGGAAATCGTAATGCACCGGTTGCTGGATGCCCACGATCGGGCCGCCGAGATAGACCTTGCCGGCGGTGTTGTGCAGGTAGTCGACGGCCGGGTGGGCCTGGTCGTCGGCACCGAACACCTTCTCGGCCTCGCGCGACTTGTCAGGTGTCCAGCGGTCGGTGACGGTCATGGTGGCGAGGATCACGCCTTCCTGGTCGCGCAGCGCGATGTCCTGGCCCAGTTCGATGCCCTCGGCGAAGGATTCCGAGACGTCCAGCGTGATCGGCATCGGCCAGAGCGAGCCGTCGGCCAGGCGCATGTTCTCGACGACGCCGTCATAGTCGGCCTCGGTCAGGAAACCCTTGAGCGGGTTGAAGCCGCCATTCATCAGAAGCTCGAGATCGCAGATCTGGCGCGGGCTCATGTCCCAGCTTGTCAGGTCGCCGGCTTCGACCTTCAGTTTCTGGGCGGAATCGTAGGAGACATACAGCTCGGGGATCGGAGCCAGGTTCGAATAAGACATTGCTTCTCTCGCGTCTTCTGGACAATGGAAATAAAGAGGCCTGCCAACGGCCGGCCCCAACGTCACCGGGGCCATAAACCCGCTTGAGCCCCACATGCAAGCGTGCTTGCGCCGGAATGCTCAAAACTGGCGAAAATGCCGCTATGTGCGGCGCACGATGCCGATCTGTGCGGCAGGAGGCGGGTCGGCCGTCGGGGCGCGCATTCAGTCGCGCATTTGAGGTGGGTCAAATCGCATTTCTTAGAATCCCTCTAATCTGGCCCCGCGCGCGAACGTAACCCAAACGGCAATCAAACCTGATAAGGAGGTTCATATGCGCGTTTTCCGACAGACGGCCCTTGCAACCGTGTCGGTCGTGGCCATCGCCACATCTGCAACCGCTGACGAGGCTTTGAGAGAGGAAGCCCTCGACATGTTTTCGCCGGTCCCATCGACCATACCGGCGATGACAGACAACCCCATTACCCCAGCCAAGATCGATCTTGGCAAGGCACTCTTTTTCGACCCGAGGATGTCCGCCTCGGGGGTCTTCTCCTGCAACTCCTGCCACAACCTCGCCACCGGCGGGGATGACAACATGCCCACCTCGATCGGGCATGGCTGGCAGAAGGGGCCGCGCAACTCGCCCACCGTGCTGAACGCGGTGTTCAACGAGGCCCAGTTCTGGGACGGCCGTGCCGAAGACCTCAAGGCCCAGGCCAAGGGCCCGGTTCAGGCCGGTGTCGAAATGGCCAACACGCCGGACAACGTCATCGCGACGCTGAATTCCATGCCGCAATACGTGGACTGGTTCAAAGCGTCCTTCCCGGAAGAGGCCGACCCGGTGACGTTCGACAACTTCGCCAAGGCGATCGAGGCTTACGAGGCGACGCTGACCACGCCCGCCCCGTTCGACGCCTTCCTCAACGGCGATGATGCGGCGCTGGACGAGGCCCAGAAGGAGGGGCTCGCCATCTTTCTCGATAAGGGCTGCGCCTCGTGTCACAACGGGGTCAACCTGGGCGGCAACGGCTACTTCCCGTTCGGCCTGATCGAGAAGCCCGGCGCCGACGTGCTGCCGCCGGATGACCGGGGCCGCTTCCAGGTGACCGAGACGGCGGACGACTCCTACGTCTTCCGGGCGGCGCCCCTGCGCAACATCGCCCTGACCGCGCCCTACTTCCATTCGGGCAAGGTCTGGGATCTCGAGGTGGCTGTGGCGATCATGGGCACCTCGCAGCTCGGCACCGAGCTGAACGAAGAGGAGATCGACAGCATCGTCGCCTTCCTCGGCGCGCTGACCGGCGAGGTTCCGGAGGTCAGCTACCCGGTGCTTCCGGCGGAAACCTCGGGCACGCCGCGCCCGACGGGCGAGGTGCAATGACGGCTTTGGCCTGAAAACAGGGCAGGGCGCGGATCACCTCCGCGCCCTGGCTTTTTCAGACCTGCGCGCGCAGGCGGTTCACCAGCAGGTCGTCTTGCAGAATCCTGTTCTGCATTTCCGCCAGTTCCCCCACATCCCACGTGGCGCTCAGGTAGCGGCCCTTGGCCCAGTCGGCGGCGCCAGAGGCCAGCCACACGGCAAAGCACGCCGCCAGGTCCGGCGTCTCGGTCAGGTAGGCGTGCATCGCCTCGGGCATCTGCTTGCCCAGCTCGGTCGGCACGCCGCCGGGGTGGATGGCGAAGCACTTGATCCCGTCCGCGCCATGATCCGTCTGCACGAATTCGCAAAGCCGGTTTATGGCGTGTTTCGAGGTCTGGTAATCCGACGCGCCGGGCATCAGCAGTTGCGCCCCGATCGAGGAGAGCAGGATGAGATGCCCGCCGCTGCCGCCTTCCGCCGCCCACCGCTTGGCCGAGGCGATCAGGTGGGGCAGGGTGAAGCGGATCACGTGATAGGTGCCGCGCAGGTTGACCTCCCAGTTATGCCACCAGCCTTCGGGGTCGGTTTCGCCAATCTTCACCCAGGGGCCGAGGTAGCCGGCATTGGCATCCGCCACGTCGACGGCGCCGAACCGGGCGACGCACTCCGTGACCGCCTTTTCCACCTCCGCCGCCCGCGTCACGTCGCAGGCGGCGATGGCACAGGCGGTCTCCGGATTGGCCGCCTCGACCAAGGCGCGGGTTTCCCCCAGCGCCGCCTCGGACCGGGCCGTCAGGTAAATGGCCTTCGCCCCGGCCTCGGCAAAACCCACCGCCGTGGCCTGCCCGATCCCCCGGGAGGCGCCGGCGATGAAGACCACCTTGCCCTTGGCACTGCCCTGCAATGCGCCTTTCGGGTCGATCGCGTCGTAGCGGTCGCTGTGAGAGGTGAGATCGAGAAATTGCGATTGAATCGAGGACATGGGGCCGCTCCGTGCATCTGTTGATCCGTCCCGTAACCGATACCCCGCCACGCAAGCCCGGTCCTGCCGCATCCTCCGCAAGACTTGCCTGATCCTCCGGAAACAGAGGTGCTCCCGACGTGAAAAGGCGCGGGGTGATCCCAGTACTTTGCATTTCGCGATGCATTTAGATGCTGTCGGGACTCGGAGGCCTGTCACCGCTTCGAGAGCAGACATGCCAATGCTGCGCTCTTTTCGCACGAGCATTTCGGACAACGGGGGGCGTAATCAGTTAGGTATTGACCTAAGTATGGCGCGTACCTAAGTTAGGCTCATGCCTAATGATGGAATTCACATCGAAACAACCTTCAAGGCACTCGCCGATCCAACGCGGCGTGCAGTCGTCCAGACCCTCATCGACGGCCCGGCATCAGTCTCTCAACTCGCACAACTGTTCGATATGGCTCTGCCGTCGTTTACGCAGCACTTGGGTGTTCTGGAAGGGGCCGGGCTCATTGCCTCTGAACGGCGGGGGCGGGCGCGCGTCTGCTCCCTGAACCTCGATGCCCTACGCAGAGCTGAGGATTGGCTCGCAATGCATCGCCGCGAAGCGGAAGAGCGCCTCGACCGTCTCGAGGCACATTTGAAACAAGTGGAGAAAGGAGAAGCCTGATGAATGAACGATTCAGAAGGACTGTCACTGACTGGTCTTCGTCGCCGCTCGAGCGTGAAATTGTCGTCACCCGCGTGGTCAATGCAGATCGCGCAACGGTCTGCAATGCGTGGACAGACCACGATCAGATCACGAAGTGGTTCGGGCCTGACGGCTTCAAGTGCAAGACCCACGAAATAGACATCAGGACGGGTGGCGTCTGGCGGTTCGATATGGTCGCACCCGATGGCACCTGCTTCTCTAACAGAATGGATTTTGTTCGCGTCGATGTCCCTGAATTGATTGAGGCGATCCATGGCAAGGATGCCGATGAAGACCCTGATCGTTTTCGGCTGCTCGTGACTTTTGATGAGCAGAACGATGGCAAGACTGTCGTTACACTACGCCAAATTCATCCGACGCCGGAACGCCGCAACACCGTCATCGGCTTTGGTGCGGTGGAACTTGGAGGACAGACGCTCTCGAAACTGGCGGCACAGGTCGAAGGCACCTGACCCCAGGGCAAAGGGCAGATTTCTCTTCACGTCATTCTGGCAAAGCGGTCTTTGGCTTATCAAGCGCCAAGAGCCGCCTTGTTCGCCCAGCTGACCTCTGGGGCAGAAGGCTCCCGAAGATTTTTCGGGAGCCTATGTTGGACAAGACGCCCTGCTCTCAAGGAGCGCAGACACGAGCTGCATCACTAAACGCAAAGGGCTGGGGAGGTAACCCGCGCCCATCCGTCTTACTCAATGCGTAATGCCCGGTTCAGGCGCGCCTTACTCTACCGCGACGACCTTCTCGGCGGGCGGGGCCGGCTGATCCTCCAGCTCGGCGATGAAGCGTTCCGCGTCCAGCGCGGCCATGCAACCCATACCGGCACTCGTCACCGCCTGCCGGTAGATGTGGTCGGTCAGGTCGCCTGCCGCGAAAAGGCCGGGGACGGAGGTGCGGGTGCTGCCCGGCTCGACCTTGACGTAATCGCCGTGATGCATCTCGACCTTGCCCTTCAGCAGCTCGCTGGCGGGCGCGTGGCCGATGGCGATGAAGACGCCCTTGCAGGGGATTTCCGAAATCTCGCCGGTCTGGTTGTTCTTCACTTTCACGCCGGTCACGCCCTTGGGGTTGTCGTCGCCGAGCACCTCTTCCAGCTCGTGGAACCACAGCGGCTCGATCTTGGGATGCTTCAGCAGCCGGTTTTCGAGGATCTTCTCCGAGCGCAGCTCGTCGCGGCGGTGGATGAGCGTCACCTTCGAGGCGAAGTTGGTCAGGAACAGCGCCTCTTCCACGGCCGTGTTGCCGCCGCCCACCACGACGATCTCCTCGCCGCGGTAGAAGAACCCGTCACAAGTGGCACAGGCCGACACGCCGAAGCCCTTGAAGGCCTCTTCGCTGTCGATCCCCAGCCACTTGGCCCGCGCGCCGGTGGCCATGATGACGCTGTCGGCTGTATAGACCGTACCGCTGTCGCCGGTCGCCTTGAAGGGGCGGCTTTCGGTGTCGAGATGGGTGATGATGTCGCCGACGATCTCGCAGCCCATCGCCTTGGCGTGGGCCTCCATCCGCACCATCAGGTCGGGGCCCTGCACCTCGGCATCGCCGGGCCAGTTCTCGACTTCCGTGGTGGTGGTCAGCTGGCCGCCCGGTTCGATCCCCTGAACGAGGATCGGTTCCAGCATCGCCCTTGCGGCATAGACGCCGGCGGTATATCCGGCCGGGCCGGACCCGATGATGAGGGTTTTGGTGTGACGCGTGTCGGCCATGATCTGAACCTGCCTGGTTGGGTGTCTGTGACTCGGGGCACAGATATAGCGGCCGGGCGGTGAGGGTGAAACCCCTGCAAGCCGGCCATGCCCAAAGCGGGACGCAATCCCGTGGAATCGGGGCTTCCGATGCCGCTTGTCCCGGCATGTGCCAAAAAATAAAACACCCCTCCATCAATAAAGAAGTAAGGATGTTGCGCGTAGACGAAACAATATTGCGCGTGCCGGCAGTGGTGTTATAACAATCGCGAATTTTCAGGAGACCCAGAATGCCCGCGACCCGACTCGATGAGATCGACCGCAAGATCCTTGCCGAATTGCAGGCTGACGGCCGGATGACGAATGTCGAACTGGCCAAGCGCGTCGGCATCTCGGCCCCGCCGTGCCTGCGCCGGGTCCGCACGCTCGAGGAAAGCGGCTACATCCAAGGCTATCACGCCAAGGTCGACGCCCGCGAGCTGGGCTTCGAGGTGCAGGTCTATGCCATGGTCGGCCTGCAAAGCCAGGCCGAGGCCGACCTGTCGGCCTTCGAGGCGCGGTGCCGGGCCTGGCCGCTGGTTCGCGAATGCCACATGCTGAACGGCGAGGTCGATTTCATCCTGAAATGTGTGGCGCCCGATCTCTCGACCTTCCAGCGCTTCCTGACCGAGGAGCTGACGGCGGCCGAGAACGTGGGCAGCGTCAAGACCTCGCTGGTCATTCGCGGCGCCAAGGACGAGCCGGGCGTGCCCTTCGATGTGCTGGAAGACCGGCTGAAGAAATCGGCGTGACGCCTTGACCGGTTCGGCCGCGCCGTCGAGGCAGCAGGGGATCGAGATGCCGAAACGCGTGGTTATCGACCCCGACACCGCGATCCTGATCGCGTCCGGCGCGCTCCTGCCGTCTGAAGGCTATGCCATTCTGGCACCGACCCTGCTGCGTTCGCAGGTGCTGGCAACGCTTTACGCGCGCGTCCGCGATGGCGCCTTGTCGGCCGAGCAGGGGCTGGCGATCAATGCGCATTTCGCGAAGCTCAAGTTCAGGTATCTCGGCGATGCGGTCATGCGACGCCGGGCCTGGGCCATCGCCGACCGGCAGGGGCTGCGCTCGACGGAACTGGCCGAGTATGTTGCCCTCGCCCAGCTTCAGGCCGATGCACTGGTGACAGAGGATCCGGACCTCGCCGCCGCGGCGGAGGGCGAGGTGCCAGTCGTCGCCCCCCGGACAATCGCAACCAACTGAGCTGCCGTAGAATCGAAACGGGGCGCAACCGATGTCGCGCCCCGTTTCGTGACGGCAGCATTTCCGGTGGCGTCAGGCCATTTCCGCTGCGTTTTCAATACCCTTGAGCGGTAGGCGTTCATGCGCCAGCGGGCCGAAATCGCGGGCCTGCTTGATATGCGGGAAGAACGACAGGAACAGGCTCAGCATGTTCGGCCCCATGTTCCGTTCGAAGCCCGGGCCGGGGTGAAAGCTTTCGGCATCCATGCCGCCCGCGCTGATGATCGCGTGCCGCCGCAGGCACAGGTGATAGACCGTCACCGGCGTCGGCGGCGTGATCTCGATCGCGTTGAACCCGTCGACCATCTGCGAGGCCGGCGTCAGCGCTCGCTCGCTGCCATAGCGTTCGGCATAACCGCTGGGCCGCAGCAGGAACCGCGCGCCCGGGCCGGCCATGATATCCGCCTGCGGGCGGCCGAAGCCGAAGCTGTCGGCCATGATCCGGGTCAGGCAGCCGCCATGCGGATACCGGTCAGATCGCGGCATCAGGGTCATCGAGCCCATCCACAGAAGCTGCATCGGCCCCTGGTCGGCGGTCTGAAGCTTCATGCCGGGCACAAGGTCTTCGACCGCGACCTGGCCTTGCGTCGTCGCGATCAGGGTGCCGTGCGAAAATGCCGAGAAGGCGGATTCGAAGATCGGCATGGCCGGGCCGATCTGGTCCGACGTGCGCACCTGACCGTCGGCCATGAGTGTCGAGATGTTGTACTTGCGCATGGCAAGCGGCTTGCGGCCCGATTGCGGAACCGGGGAGCGGCCGGCATGCGTGGAAGATTTGCTGACAGCACGCGCGGAAACATGCGCGGAATCGTAGGGGGTCACCATTATTGAGTCACCTTTATCAGGTTGTCTCAACCGCGTCGGCCCCCACCGACAACGACAGAAGGACTTGTTACTTACCATTCACGTTGCGATGACAAACAATTGGCGTATTTGCCCAAGTTTAGTCAAATTTCACCAATCACTGTCACGCGCAGCCAGACAATCATTTACGTTTAATTAAGATTGTCTGCCCCGTGTCGACGAGTTCGCCACAATTTGGCGATTCCGGACGATTCGAATCATGGCGGTCCGCCACAATTGCGGCGCCCCGTTCCGGCGGCCGGAGCCATGCCGGACCGGTTGGCCCGGGCCGTCACGCGGTCTTCACCGACTTGAGCGGCGGGGCAGTGCGGGTCGTGTTGCGCACACCGCGCTGAAACGGCAAGGCCGGCGTGGCCCGCTTGCTGGTTTCGATGACAGATTTCATCCAACGCTTCTTCATATCCCTTACCCTTTGACTATGTCGGCCGGCCTGCGCCGCCTGTGTTCCCCGTTCCCTTGAAGGCAATATCGCCGGGGTTTGAGGCCACGATTTGACGGGTCTGTGGGATTCGTCGGATATTTGCCGGGCGGGGGCGGTGAAATCGGGGCATCCTGCGGGATTTCTGTCAAAGCCCTGATTTAAAAGCCTGTTTACGCGATCACGCCCTGCCGGGCCCCCGCCATTTCAGCCCGAATGTGGCAAGAACGGGCAGGCCCCGGTCGCGACCGCGCCCCAATTCACAGCCGGATCGCCGCCATCAGCCGCCCGTAATCGGCCTCGCCCGCATGGGTCGCGCGGCGGTAGGAATAGAATCTGCCGGCATCCGAATAGGTGCAATGCCGCGTCCATTCCGCATGGCCGACGCCCGCCTGCCGCAGCCGGTGCAGCCCGAACGAGGGCAGGTCGAACTGATAGCGGTCGCCCTCGCCATTGGCAAAGAAGCGGTGGTTCTCGGGGTCGTCGGCCATGAAGTCGTCAAGGAACTCGGGCCCGACCTCGTAGGCCTGCTGGCTGATCGCCGGGCCGATCACCGCGACGATATCGTCGCGCGTGGCGCCCAGCTCTTCCATCCGGTCGACGGTTTCTTCCAGCACACCATCGAGCGCCCCGCGCCACCCCGCATGGGCCGCGCCGATCACGCCCGCCTGTCGGTCGGCAAACAGCACCGGCTGGCAATCGGCGGTGAGAATCGTCAGCGCCAGCCCGGGCACTTTCGTCACCATGCCGTCGGCCTTGGGCCGCTCGCCCATCGGCCCCTCGACCACCTCGACCCGCGCGGAATGCACCTGGTGGACATTCACCAGCGCCTGCGGCTCGACCCCAAGCGCATCGGCTGCGCGGTGCCGGTTGATCCGCACCACCTCGGCCTGATCGGAAGAGCCCAGCCCGCAGTTGAGCCCCGAGAACACGCCCGAGGACGCGCCGCCCTTGCGGGTAAAGAACCCGTGGCGCAGCGGGGCAAGGGCGTCGGCGGTGATGATCTCGAGCGTCATGTGTCCAGTCCGGGCAGCGGTGCCGCCCCGTCGGGGGTGAAAGACATTACCTTGAAGAGCGTCCCCATTTCATGCGGGTGGGTCAAGCGGCGATGCGCGGCAATATGCGTTTCCAGCGCGTCACCCTCCATCCGCTGGGCCAGGGCCTGTGCCCGCGCGGTGATGCCGAGCCGCTCGAGGAACACGCCCTGCGGGGTCAACCGGCTGTACCGGCTGGGAGTGGCCTGCGCCAGCGCCTCGAAATCCACATGGGTGGTCAGATCGGCCAGCCCCGGCTCGGCCAGCGGGTCGGCAGCTTCGTGCCCCTTCACCGCCTGCAGCGTATCGCCCAGCGACCGCCAGTCGCCGTAATCCACGATCAGCGCGGCGCCGCCATGTTGCGCGATCCGCCCGCCGATTTCGGCCGCGACGCTCTCGCCCATGGGCGATATCTCGACGATATCGCCATCGCGCGTATCCTCCAGCCGGTGTTCGAGCGGGGCCATCGCCTTGGGATCGCTCAAGCCGATGGCGAGGGTCTCGCCCTCAAGCCCCACCAGCCGTTCACGCCATTTATCGCCGTCGCGCTGCAATTGCCGCACCGGCAGGGCATCGAAGAACTCGTTCGCCACCACGAAGAGCGGCAGGTCGGGAAGGTCGCCCACGCTCTCGCGCCACTGGATCCCCGGCCATTTCACCGTCTGCGCCTGCACCTGCCGAAGCGCGGGCGAGGTCTCGACAAGGTTCACCCGCAGCGCATCGTGAAACCCCGGCACGCCCTTGGTCGCCCGAAGCATATCCGCCATCAACGTCCCGCGCCCCGGCCCAAGCTCGGCCAGCGCGACCGCCCCGGGCGCCCCCTGGTCCATCCAGGCCTGCGCCAGCGCCAGGCCCAGAAGTTCGCCATACATCTGGCTCATCTCCGGCGCGGTGGTGAAATCGCCCGCCGCACCCAGCGGGTCGCGCGTGGCGTAATAGCCATGCTCGGGATGCATCAGGCAGGCGGCCATGTACTCGGCCACCGTCATCGGCCCGTTGGCCCGGATCTGGCTGACAAGCAGGTCCTTCAGCGCGGTCATGCCGGCCCGCGCGCCCGGATCACCAGGTAAGCGGCCAGCACCAGCATCGGCAGCGACAATATCTGCCCCATGGTCAGCCCGTAGCCGCCCACGTGGAAGGCCAGCCCCAGCGGGTTGCCTTCGGAAACGAACTGCGCATCCGGTTGCCGCACGAATTCCACAAGGAACCGCGCGAGGCCGTAGCCCGCAAAAAACACGCCCGTCACCGTGCCCACCCGCTTGAGCGCGCCCTTCCGGAAGACGAGCCACAACAGCACGGCGCCAAGGATCAGCCCCTCCAGCAACGCTTCATACAACTGCGACGGATGCCGCGCACAGGCGCCCACCACCTGCGGACAATACTGCGCCATCTCGCCGGGGAAGATCACCCCCCACGGCAGGTCGGTCGGCCGGCCCCACAATTCCGCATTGATGAAATTCGCGATCCGTCCCAGCAGCAGGCCCACGGGCGTCGCCATGCACAGCACATCCGCCACCGACAGCCACGATATCCGCTGCCGCCACGAGAACACGACACAGGCCGTGATCACCCCCAGAAGCCCGCCATGGAACGACATGCCCCCCTGCCACAGCATCAAAATCTCGGCCGGGTTCTGCAGGAAATAGGCGGGCTTGTAGAACAGCACATAGCCCAGCCGCCCGCCAAGGATCACGCCGAGGACGACCCATGTCAGCAGATCCTCGAGCTGACGCTCGTCCATCACCGGCGTGTCGTTCTTCCAAAGCCGCGGCCGCCGCAGCGTCGCCACCACCAGCCGCCAGCCGATGACGATGCCGACGATATAGGCCAGCGCATACCAGCGCAGCGCGAATTCCATGCCGAAAATCGGCAGCGTGAAGATCTCTGGCGAGACGTCGGGGAAGGGGATGGCGGCCTGCATTTGTGTCTCTCTGCCTCTGGCGCCACGGGGAAGTCAACGGGGAAGTCAACCTTGCGCGGCGGCGTTTTGCGGCCCATATAGATTTCAAATGTAACGCCGGAGCAATCCCCATGCAGACCCGCAACAAGGTATTCGACGACATCTCGCAGCTGATGACCAACGCCATGGGCGTGGCCCAGGGCGCGCGGGAAGAGGCCGAGACGGCGATGAAGTCGATGATCGACCGCTGGCTCGCCGACCGCGATTTCGTCACACGCGAGGAATTCGACGCCGTCCGCGCCATGGCCCAGAAGGCCCGCGAGGAAAACGAGGCGCTGAAGGCGCGCATCGAGGCGCTGGAGAAGTAATCGTAGGGTGGGTGCCAACCCACCTTCCCCCGCACAACTTCTCCATTCACGCCGGGCCCGGAATAGAGGTGCGCCATGTATAGGCGGCTCGCCTCTGGCGTGACGGGCGGGCGCTTCTGCTCCGGCACCATCCAGAGCCATCGACGGATGTGAACCGCACCATAAATCAACCATCACATCCGTTCCGCGGAGAGGCACTGCCCGGCGTATGCGACCGCGGCGGGGCGTTGGACCAACCCTCATCACCTCACGCCATCCCCCACATGACACCCCCATCTCATCTTGATGAAGTTTTGACGTCATCCACAACTTATTGAGGTTATCCCCAACAAATAGCTTTACAGGCCGCGATCCACTCGCCACGATATATGGTAGGAACAGAGGGGATACGCCCCCGTTCTAGAGCAGGCACCTAGCGCTTGGGGCGCTGCCACGCCCCCGCGCTACAACCTATAAGAGGTGGCGGCATGGCACTTTCCGAGCAGTTTCTGAGTGAAGATCTTCACCCCATCGATATCGTCGAGCATCTCGCCGAGCATCACGACTGGGATTTCGACCGGATCGGAGACGATCAGATCGCCATGGCCGTCGAAGGCCAGTGGCGCACCTATTCGGTCACCCTCGCATGGTCCGCCTATGACGAGACCCTGCGCATGGTCTGCACCTTCGAGATGGAGCCGCCGGAAGACAAGCTTCCCGTGCTGTATCAGACCCTCAACGAGGTCAACGACCAATGCTGGGCCGGCGCCTTTACCTATTGGGCCGAACAGAAGCTGATGGTCTACCGCTACGGCCTCGTGATGGCCGGCGCGCCCAGCGTCTGCCCCGAACAGGTCGACACGCTGATCAACGCGGCCGTCCTCAGCGCCGAGCGCTTCTACCCGGCCTTCCAGCTGGTCATCTGGGGCGACCGTACCCCGCGCGACGCCATGCAGGTGGCCATCGCCGAGGCCTACGGCACCGCCTGATCCCGAGGCATTTCAAGGCACCCGGCGGGCAAGGCTTCGCCGGGTCGCCCCACGCCCGTTTTCCCGCCATTGAATCCCCGGTGATGCGGGCGTAACACTCGCCCCCAAAGGCCATTCACAAAGGCAAGGGGGACTGGGATGACCATGGACAATGTGGCCCGCAACGGGCTCGTGCTTCTGGGCTGCGGCAAGATGGGCTCGGCCATGCTGGCGGGCTGGCTCAAGCGGGGCCTGCCGCCCGAAAGCGTCTGGGTGATCGACCCGAAACCCTCGGACTGGCTGCAATCCACGGGCGTCACCATCAATGGCGACCTGCCCGAACAGCCCGCCATCGTGCTTGTCGCCGTCAAACCCCAGATGATGGGCGACGCGCTGCCCGCCATCGCCGCCATGGGCGGAGGCAAGACGCTCTTCGTCTCCGTCGCCGCCGGCACGCCGATTTCCTCATTCGAGGCGGCGCTGGGCGATGACAGCCCGATCATCCGCGCCATGCCCAACACACCCGCCGCCGTGGGCCGGGGCATCACCGCCATCATCGGCAACAGCCACACCACGCCCGCGCATCTCGACACCGCCGAGGAACTGCTGACCGCCGTGGGGCAGGTGGTGCGGCTGGACAGCGAAGACCAGATGGATGCCGTGACCGGCGTCTCGGGCTCCGGCCCGGCCTATGTGTTCCACATGATCGAATGCCTGGCCAAGGCCGGCGAGGCTCAGGGTTTGTCGCCAGACCTCGCCATGCAACTCGCCCAGGCCACCGTCGCCGGGGCAGGGGCGCTGGCCGAAGAGGCCGAGGAAACTCCCGATCAGCTGCGCGTCAACGTCACCAGCCCCAACGGCACCACCCAGGCCGGGCTCGAGGTGCTGATGGACGAGGAAACCGGCCTTCCCCCGCTGATGGCGAAAACCGTGGCCGCCGCCACAGACCGCTCGAAAGAACTCCGCAATGGCTGACGAAATCAGTTTCGACGACTTCCTCAAGGTCGATATCCGCGTCGGCCGCGTGATCCGCGCCGAACCCTTCCCCGAGGCCCGCAAGCCCGCCATCAAGATGTGGATCGATTTCGGCCCCGAGATCGGCGAACGCAAGACCTCGGCGCAGGTGACCAAGCACTACACCCCCGAAAGCCTGACAGGCCGTCAGGTCATGGGCGTCGTCAACTTCCCGCCCCGCCAGATCGGGCCGTTCATGTCCGAGGTGCTGGTGCTCGGCGCGGCGGATGCAGAGGGCGGCATCGTCCTCATCGCCCCCGACCAGGAAGTCGCCGAAGGGGAGCGGATGCACTGATGCGGGTGCTCTTCACCACACGCCTTCCCGATGCGGTCATCGAACGGGCCGAACAGCATTTCGACGTCGAGGTGCGCGAGGATACGCGGCCGCTGAAGATCGGCCAGATGCGCGCCGCGCTGACGCTCTATGACGGCGTCCTGCCCACGCTGGGCGATTTCTTCACCGCGGATGCCTTCGAAGGCGCCGAGGGGTCTCGCTGCAAGGTGCTGGCCAATTTCGGCGTCGGCTACAACCATATCGACGTGGCCGCCGCCCGCGCCGCCGGGCTGATGGTCACCAACACCCCCGGCGCCGTCACCGACGCCACCGCCGACATCGCGCTCACCCTGATGCTGATGACCGCCCGCCGCGCGGGCGAGGGCGAGCGCCTGCTGCGCGCCGGCAAGTGGACGGGCTGGACCCCCACGCAACTCCTCGGCCTGCATGTCACCGGCAAGACCGTGGGCATCATCGGCATGGGCCGCATCGGTCAGGCCATCGCCCGACGCTGTCACTATGGGTTCGGGATGAACGTGGTTTACTTCAACAGATCGCCCAAGGATGTGGATATCGAGGCGCGGCAGGTTGAAACTCTGCAAGAGCTGGCTTCTCTTTCCGATTTCGTCGTCACCGCCGTGCCGGGCGGGGGCGAGAACACCTACCTCGTCGGCGAAGAACTCTTCGCCGCCATGCAGCCCCATGCCCGCTTCATCAACATCGCCCGCGGCGACGTGGTCGACGAGGACGCGCTGATCGAAGCGCTGCAAACCGGCCAGATCGGCGGCGCCGGGCTCGATGTCTATGAGCACGAGCCGAAAGTGCCCGAGGCGCTGACGAAGATGGAGAACGTCGCCCTCCTGCCGCATCTGGGCACCGCCGCGCTGGAAGTGCGCGAGCGGATGGGCTTCGTCGCCGTCGACAACCTCGTCGCTGCGCTCAACGGGGAAACCCCGCCGAACCTCGTCAACTGACTTGGCGTCACGGCAAGGCTCCGCCGGTTCCGCTTGACCTCGGGTCGCTCCTGCGTTGATCTGGGCGGTACACCTGATGAGAGCCAAAATGTTCAAACCTGCCATCACGGGCACCGGGGTCTTCACCCCGAACCAGACCATCACCAACGAAGAGCTGGTCGACGCGTTCAACGCCTATGCCGACAAATTCAACGCCGAGAATGCCGAGGCCATCTCGGCCGGCGAGCTGGAGGCCAAGCCGCATTCCTCGACCGGTTTCATCTTCTCGGCCTCGGGTATCGAACAGCGTTACGTGATGGACAAGACCGGCGTGCTCGACCCGGCCGTCATGCACCCCCACCTGCGCCCCCGCTCGAACGAGGAGCCGGGGATCATGGCCGAAATGGCGCTCGACGCCTGCGGCAAGGCGCTGGCGCAATCGGGCCGCTCGGCGGAAGAGGTCGACCTCATCATCTGCGCCGCCTCGAACCACGAACGGCCCTATCCGGCCATCGCCATCGAGATTCAGCAACTCCTGGGCGCTGGCGGTTTCGCTTTTGATATGAACGTCGCCTGTTCCTCGGCCACCTTCGGCATTCAGGCGGCGGCCGACATGATCCGCGCGGGCTCCGTCCGCTGCGCCATCGTTGTCAGCCCGGAAATCTGCTCGGGCCACCTCGAATGGCGCGACCGCGACTGTCACTTCATCTTCGGCGATGTCTGCACCGCGATGGTGCTGGAGCGGGCCGAGGATGCGAAAGGCCCGCATTTCCTCGTGCATTCCACCCGCTGCGCCACGCAATTCTCGAACAACATCCGCAACAACAACGGCTTCCTCCGCCGCACCCGCGAGCATCACATGGACGACCGGCGCGACATGCTCTTCGTTCAGGAAGGCCGCAAGGTGTTCAAGGAAGTCCTGCCGCTGGTGTCGAAACACATCGCCGACCACATGGCCGAGGAGGGCGTTGCCGCCGACCGGCTCAAACGGCTCTGGCTGCACCAGGCCAACAAGACCATGAACGATTTCATCGGCAAGAAGGTCATGGGCCGTACCCCGGAACCGGAAGAACAGCCCAACATCCTGCAGGATTACGCCAACACCTCCTCGGCGGGCTCGATCATCGCGTTCTCGAAATACTCGGACGACCTCCAGCCAGGCGATGCCGGGCTGATCTGCTCCTTCGGGGCAGGGTACTCGGTGGGCTCGGTCCTGGTGGAACGGGCCTGAACTCGCGCGGCGCCGGAACGCCGCGCGCGGTCGGTTTCCTTAAATCTCCGGTGCTTTCGGATCGGGCAAGATCCCGTCCGACTGCCGCGGCTTGCGGTGGTTGAAGTCCGGGTCGTTCCGCTTGATATAGCGCGACACCCAGTAGCCCGCCGGGTAGGCGGCGATCAACCCGATCACACCGCAGACGACAAACGCCCAGATCGAATAGTAGTCCAGCGCGAAGGCGGCGATCAGAAAGCCCCCGGCCACGCAGGAGCCGATCAGCACGGCAAGATATATGGCAAGACGGTCCATGACGGTCCTCCTTTCATATACCTGAAACGTGCGAGGGGGTGCAGCGGTTCCCTCAGGCCCCGTCGCCAACCGCCTCGCGCCAGTGTCGCCGGCAGAGGCTGACGTAGGTTTCGTTGCCGCCGATCTGCACCTGGTCGCCCTCGGTCAGCACCCGGCCCTCGGCATCCTGCCGCGCCACCATGGTGGCCTTCTTCCCGCAATGGCAGATCGTGCGCACCTCGCGCATCTCGTCCGCCAGCGCCAAAAGCGCGGCCGAGCCGGGAAACAGCTCGCCCCGGAAATCCACCCGTAGCCCGTAGCACATCACCGGCACTTTCAGGTCGTCCACCGCGCGGGCCAGCTGCCACACCTGGCGCTGGGTCAGGAACTGCGACTCGTCGATGAAGGCACAGGCCACCGGGCCCTCGTCCAGCCGCGCCCGCAACACTTCGAACAGGTCCGTCTCCGGCCCGAACGTCGCCGCCGTCTGCCCGATCCCGATGCGCGAGGCGATGGTGGCGCGCCCCGCCCGGTTGTCCACCTGCGCGGTCATCAGGAAGGTCTCCATCCCCCGTTCCTGGTAGTTGTACGCCGCCTGCAGAAGCAGCGTTGACTTGCCCGCGTTCATCGTCGAGTAGTGGAAATAGAGCTTGGCCATGCCCCGCCTTATGCCGATCGCGCGGCCGGATGCAATCGCCATCTCGCCGCCCCGCCACGGGGCCAATCATCATCGAAGGAACCCACCCCCATGTCCGATATCACCCGCCATCACACCGGCCAGCGCATGAGCCAGATCGTCACCCATAACGGCACCATCTACCTGGCCGGGCAGGTGGGCGAGAAGGGCGACAGCGTCGCCGACCAGACCCGTTCGTGCCTGTCGAAGGTCGAGAAACTGCTGGCCGAGGCCGGCTCCGACACCACCCGCATCCTGCAATGCACCATCTGGCTCGCCGACATGGCCGATTTCGCCGAGATGAACGAGGTCTGGGATGCTTGGGTGCCCGAGGGCCACGCCCCCGCCCGCGCCTGCGGCGAAGCCAAGCTCGCCCATCCCGAGCTCAAGGTCGAGTTCCTGATCACCGCGGCAGGCTGAGGCGCTTGCGGCATTTCCACATCGCAGATGAATGCGCGCCCCTTCGCCACGTGGTGATGGGGCGCGGCGCGGGCTATCACCGTGATGGCGCCCGCGTCGAGGTGGTCAACGAAACCCACCGCCACACGCTCGCCCGTTACGGCCATCCCACCGAGGCACAGGTCGTGGCCGAGTTCACCACCTTCCGCACCGCGCTGGAAGGGGCGGGCGTCACCGTCCACATCCCCGATCTCGCCCCCGAGACCGTGCAGGACCAGACCTGCCCCCGCGACATCGGCTTCGTCATCGGCGACACCTTCGTCACCGCCGCCATGCGCAACGCCAGCCGCACCCAGGAAATCCGCGGGCTCGACCGCCTCCTCGCCAGCTTCACCGGCCCCCGCCTTTCCGTGCCCTCGGGCATCACCCTCGAAGGCGGCGACGTGATCATCGCCGGCCCCGACATCTTCGTGGGTGTGGGCCAGCGCAGCGACCCCGAAGGCGCGGCCTTCCTCCGCCGGGAATTCGGCGATATCTACTCCATCCACCCGGTCCCCACCCGGCCTCTCTCGCAGGGCGAAGACGTCCTCCACCTCGACTGCGCCTTCCAGCCCCTCGGCCTGGGTCACGCCCTCATCTACCCCGCCGGGCTCGACACCATCCCCGCCGCCATGCGCACCCATTTCGACTGGATCGAGGTCACCCGCGACGAAGCCGCCGCGCTCTCCACCAACGTCCTCTCCCTCGCCCCCGATCACCTCATCGCCCGCGATCACCCGGCCTGCGCCCGCGTCAACGCCGCCCTGCGCGAGGCGGGCTACCGCGTCGAGGAACTCCCATTCGACGCCGTCCCCTCCACCGGCGGCTCGTTTCGCTGCGCCACCCTGCCGCTCGCCCGCGGCTGAACACGGATTTACCCCGCCCCATGCTTGCGCTATCAGGCAGGCCGACCCGTTCACGAAAGGCGCATCCCATGTCCGGCCACGGCACCCCCATCCGCATGTCCTCCCACGCCTCCACCGGCCTTTCGGGCGAAGCCGCCATCCCCGGCGACAAGTCGATCTCCCACAGGGCCCTGATCCTCGGCGCGCTGGCGGTGGGCGAGACCACCGTCACCGGCCTGCTGGAAGGCGAAGACGTGCTCGACACGGCCAAGGCCATGCGCGCCATGGGGGCCGAGATCACCCGCGACGAGGACGGCACCTGGCACATCCACGGCGTGGGCACCGGCGGCTTCGCCGAGCCCGAACAGGTCATCGACTGCGGCAATTCCGGCACCGGCGTCCGCCTCATCATGGGTGCGATGGCCTCCTCGCCCATCACCGCCACCTTCACCGGCGACGCCAGCCTCAACAAGCGCCCGATGGCCCGCGTCACCGATCCGCTCGCCCTCTTCGGGGCTCAGGCCGTCGGCCGTTCCGGCGGCCGTCTGCCCATGACCATCGTCGGCGCACGCGACCCGCTGCCGGTGCGCTACGAGGTGCCGGTGCCCTCGGCACAGGTGAAATCCGCAGTGCTGCTGGCCGGCCTCAACGCCCCCGGCGAAACCGTGGTGATCGAGCGCGAGGCGACCCGCGACCATTCCGAACGCATGCTGGCGGGCTTCGGCGCCACCATCTCGACGGACGTCACCAACGAAGGCCGCATCATCACCCTGCAAGGCCAGCCCGAGCTCAAACCGCAATCCATCGCCGTCCCGCGCGACCCCAGCTCCGCCGCCTTCCCGGTCTGCGCCGCGCTGATCACCGAGGGCTCCGACATCCTCGTGCCGAATATCGGCCTCAACCCCACCCGCGCTGGCCTCTTCACCACCCTGCGCGAGATGGGCGCCGACCTCACCTACGAGAACCAGCGCGAGGAAGGCGGCGAACCCGTGGCCGACCTCCGCGCCCGCTTCTCGCCCAACCTCAAGGGCATCTCCGTCCCCCCCGACCGCGCCGCCAGCATGATCGACGAATACCCCGTCCTCTCGGTCGTCGCCGCCTTCGCCGAGGGCAAAACCGAGATGCACGGCGTCAAGGAACTCCGCGTCAAGGAAAGCGACCGGATCGACGCCATGGCCACCGGCCTGCGCGCCTGCGGCGTCACCGTCGACGAGGGCGAAGACTGGTTGACGGTTACCGGCCTCGGCCACGGCAACGTCCCCGGCGGCGCCACCTGCGCAAGCCATCTCGACCACCGCATCGCCATGTCCTTCCTCGTCCTCGGCCTTGCCACGCAAAAGCCCGTCGCGGTCGATGACGGCGGCCCCATCGCCACCTCCTTCCCGGTCTTCGAGCCGCTGATGAAAGCCCTCGGCGCCAACATCCGCCGCGACTGAGCCAGCCCGGCCCACCCCCGAGCCAAACGCGCCAGCCTGCCACCCGCGTGGACAGGCCCCTCGAGCCGTGCCATACTCAAAATTGAAATACCTGAAAAATTTCGACCATAGATTGTATCGCGAGGCACCCCCAATGGCACCCAGCTCCATCCAGCTGACCCTGGTCAACCAGTCCGAGGAAGAGGATGACGCCAACGTCGTGCTCGTCACGGAAAACTTCGCCCCCGGCTACGAGGCCACCCCCCTGGCCTGGCGCGTGATCCAAAATCTCGGGCGCGGCGACACCCACCCCTTCACCTTCCCGCTGGCATTCACGATCGGCGCCCAGGACAGCTGGGGCAACGACACCCCGCAGCAGACCGCGATGGAAGGTCAGGCCTTCGACATGGTCCAGGCCGCCTCGGGCGACGAGCTGCAGCTCTCCGGCACGCCGGCGAAATCCGAAAAGGAAATCGTGCTGCGCAACAAGCTGCCCAAGGGCGCGGTCACCGCCAACCTCTTCCGCGACGGGCTGCTGACCTCGACCGTCACCAACCTCGCCCCCGGACAGGACGGCGCCTTTTCGATGAAGCCCGAATTCCGCATCGGCGTGATCCGCAACGTAACCGAAGGCACGACGCTCTCGGGCGCGGAGCTTGACGAAATCCCGACCCGCATCATGCTGCTCGGCATCCTCAGCGCCGATATCGTCTGGCAGGGCGGCGGCACCGGCCCGGACGCGAAACCCTATACCTTCAAACTCGAAAACGTCATCAACGCCTGACCCCGAGCCCCCCCAACACTTCTTCTGGCCCGAAATATCCCGGGGGAGACGTTGAAATCCCGAAGGATTTCAACGTTGGGGGCAGGGCCCCCCAGACCCCATATCCACATCCATGACGCCTGCGGACAAGATTCTGCCGGTTGCAGCCTTCCCTCGGAAAACGAAGCGTCTATGGTGCGCCACAAAGTCACCTTTGGCCGAAGGTCCGCACCGCAATGACCACCGATCCCCTCGTCGTCTTCACCCCCTCCGGCAAGCGTGGCCGGTTCCCCGTGGGCACCCCGGTCCTGACCGCCGCCCGGCAGCTGGGGGTCGATCTCGACTCGGTCTGCGGCGGCCGCGGCATCTGCTCGAAATGCCAGATCACGCCGGGCTATGGCGAGTTCTCCAAGCACGGCATCACCGTGGCCGACGACGCGCTCTCGGAATGGAACAAGGTCGAGGAACGCTATGACCAGAAGCGGGGCTTGAAACCCGGCCGCCGCCTCGGCTGCCAGGCCCAGATCCTGCGCGACGTGGTGATCGACGTGCCGCCCGAAAGCCAGGTGCACAAACAGGTCGTGCGCAAGGCCGCCTCGGCCCGCGTGATCGAGATGGACCCGGCCACCAAGCTCTACCTCGTCGACGTGGACGAGCCCGACATGCACGAACCCACCGGCGATCTCGAACGCCTCGCCCGCTCCCTCAAGCGCGAATGGGGGATCGAGGCGATCCGCGCCGATGTCACCCTGCTGTCGAAACTCCAGCCCGTGCTGCGCAAGGGCAAGTTCCAGGTCACCGTGGCTCTGCACAAATCCCACCAGGATGATGTCGCCCGCGTGCTCGACATCTGGCCCGGCCTGCACGAATCCGGCCTCTACGGCCTCGCCATCGACCTGGGCTCCACCACAATCGCCGCCCACCTGACCGATCTGGTCACGGGCGAGGTCAAGGCCTCCTCCGGCATCATGAACCCCCAGATCCGCTTCGGCGAAGACCTGATGAGCCGGGTCAGCTATTCCATGATGAACCCCGGCGGCGACAAGGAAATGACCAAGGCGGTGCGCGACGCCATCAACACGCTCGCCGGCGAGATTGCCAAGGAAGCCGAGATCGAGCCGCACCTCATTTTCGAAACCGTCTTCGTCTGCAACCCGGTCATGCACCACCTGCTCCTCGGTATCGACCCGGTCGAGCTGGGGCAGGCGCCCTTCGCGCTCGCAACCTCCGACAGCATGACGCTCGAGGCGCGCGATCTCGACCTGACCGCCATCAACCCCCGCGCCCGCACCTACATCCTGCCCTGCATCGCGGGCCACGTGGGGGCCGACTGTGCCGCCGTGGCGCTGTCGGAAGAGCCCGGCAAGTCCGAAGACCTCGCCCTCATCGTCGACGTGGGCACCAATGCCGAGATCCTGCTGGGCGACCGCTCCCGCGTGCTGGCCTGCTCCTCGCCCACGGGCCCGGCCTTCGAGGGCGCACAGATCTCCTCCGGCCAGCGCGCCGCGCCGGGCGCGATCGAGGCGATCCGCATCGACCCCGAAACCAAGGAACCCCGCTTCCGCGTCATCGGCTGCGACAAGTGGTCGGATGAGGACGGCTTCGCCGAGGAAACCGCCGTCACCGGCATCACCGGCATCTGCGGCTCGGGCATCATCGAGGCGGTGGCGGAACTGCGCATGGCCGGGCTGATGGACGAGTCGGGCCTCATCGGCTCGGCCGAGATGACCGGCACCCCGCGCTGCATCCCCGAGGGGCGCACCCATTCCTACCTCATCCACGACGCCACCGCCGAGGGCGGCCCGCGCATCACCGTCACGCAAGGAGACATCCGCGCCATCCAGCTGGCCAAGTCGGCGCTTTACGCCGGCGCGCGGCTTCTCATGGATCAGCGCGGCGTCGACAAGGTCGACCGCGTCGTGCTCGCCGGGGCCTTCGGGGCGCATATCTCGCCGAAACACGCCATGGTGCTCGGCATGATCCCCGACGTGCCGCTCGACAAGGTCACCTCCGCCGGCAACGCCGCCGGCACCGGCGCCCGCATCGCGCTCTGCAATATCGGCGCCCGGGCCGAGATCGAACAGACCGTCCGCCAGATCACCAAGGTCGAAACCGCCATCGAACCCAAGTTCCAGGATCACTTCGTCGCGGCCAACGCCATCCCCCACAAGACCGACCCGTTCCCCGAGCTGAAGAAAATCGCCCCCCTGCCGCAGGTCAGCTTCAACCTCGGCGGCGGCGACAGCGGCGGCGAAGGCCGGCGGCGGCGTCGGCGGGGGTAACCCCCCCTGCAACAGCCCCGCCCGGTGCCTTAACCTGCCCGTTTCGGGAAAAAATACCGACGTAATACCGACGTTATACCGACGCGATGCCGACCCCGGTTTTTCGCCGTTAATCAGGGACTTGAGGGTGAGTCGCGCGCTTCTGCCGCTGTCATGGCGCTTGACTTGCCCCCTGAGCCCCCGAAGATGGCGGGCGGGACGGGTGATGAACCGGGGAGGGGGCCTTGATCGAAACACTGCTGAAAGTCTCGACGGGGCTCGGGGCGCTGGCCTTCGTGGTGGTCACCATTGCCCTGTCGCTGGCCTCGTATTTCCTGACCCGGGCCGTCTTCTCCCTCCGCCGCGACCGGGGCGAGACCGATCTCGCCAATTCCATCGTCGTCCGCGTCAGCGCGTTGCACGCCCTGATCCTCGCCCTTGTTTTCGCACAGGAAATCGTCAACGTCCGCGACATCTCCACCGCCGCCTCGCGCGAAGCGGTGCTGGTCGGCGACACGTTCTATGACCTGCGCCGCTATGATGACGAGGGCACGCTCGACATCCGCACCCACGTGGCCGAATACACCCGCGCGGTGCTCTACGAGGAATGGCCGTCTCTCGCCTCTGAAAAGGCCCTGTCGGAAACCGCCTGGGCCGCGTGGGAGGCCGCGTATTCCGGCATCCTCTCGCTCGAGCCCGCTAACGACCGGCAGGACGTCCTGAAAGACCTGATGGTCAGCCAGGTCCGCGAGCTCTCGGGCCTGCGCCGCCAGCGCGAGAATGCCGGGCTCGCAGGCGTTCACACCCTCTTCCTCATTGCCGCGGTCGCCGGTGTCGCGCTGACGTCGGCCGCCTTCTACACCTATGCGCCCAAGCCGCAGAACCTTTTCCTGATATCGATCTTCTCGCTCTATACCGGGCTGGTGATCTTCTTCATCTTCGCCTTCGCCGACCCGTATGATCCGCCCGCACAGGTCAAACCGATCGGCTTAGAACGCATATACGGAGGCGAAATCCGGGCGCTGGCGCCGCCGCCGGATTAGCGGCGCTCCCGCCGAATTTCCCTTGACCGCACCCCGGCGATTTCATACCTACCAACTCTGCAAAGCGGGTATGGTGAAAAGGTATCACGCGAGCTTCCCAAGCTTAAGTTACGGGTTCGATTCCCGTTACCCGCTCCAGCACTTTCCGACTACACCTGTCCTAACCGGGCCCGATCCTAAGGCTTGAGGCCCGGCGCATGATCTTCTAGGAGTTTGATCCTCAGACGAGAGGCAGGGCAATGGCATTCACGGTGGCAATCGACGGGCCGGCAGCGGCCGGCAAGGGCACGATCTCCAAGGCGGTGGCGGCGCATTTCGGGTTTGCGCATCTCGACACCGGGCTGCTCTACCGCGCCACGGGCCGGCGCACGCTGGACGGCACCGACCCGGTGACGGCGGCCGAACAGCTGCTCGCCGCCGATCTCGAGGCCGGCGACCTGCGCACCCCCGACGTGGCCCAGGCGGCCAGCCGCGTGGCTGCCATTCCGGAAGTCCGCAAGGCTCTGGTGGATTTCCAGCGCGCCTTCGCCCGGCGCGACGGCGGCGCGGTGCTCGACGGGCGCGACATCGGCACGGTGATCTGCCCCGACGCCGACGTGAAGCTCTTCGTCACCGCCACCGACGACGTGCGCGCGGAACGGCGCCTTAAGGAATTGCTCGGGTCCGGCCACGATACTGACTATGACGAGGTGCTGGCCGACCTGCGTTCGCGCGATGCCCGCGACAGCGCCCGCGCCGCGGCGCCACTGAAGCCGGCCGACGACGCGGTGACGCTCGACACCTCGACCATGGATATCGACGCCGCCGTCGCCGCGGCGATCACCATCATTAACGAAACCTTAACCTGATTGGCCCTTCGCGCCTGTCGGCTCATGCCCGCCCGCGCGCCCGCGCGGAGCGTTAGGCCTTGATTCCCTGCGCCACCGGCTCTATAGAGCGCGGTGTCGACAAGGCGGGCAACGCCGCAAATGAAAAAAGAGGTCGAGCAGGGTCGGACACTCCGGCCCTCTTTCGTTTGCAGTCCGCTGACCAACGAACCCACCCAAGACCGGCGGAGACAACCGCGCGGCCGGAAAAATCGAACGACGTAAAGGAACCGAACGCCACATGGCTCAAAACGCATCGATGGAGGAATTCGAAGCCCTCCTCAACGAAAGCTTCGAAATGGACACCCCCGAAGAGGGCTCTGTCGTCAAAGGCAAGGTCATCGCGATTGAAGCGGGCCAGGCCATCGTCGACGTCGGCTACAAGATGGAAGGCCGCGTTGACCTGAAAGAATTCGCAAATCCCGGTGAAGCGCCCGACATCTCCGTCGGCGACGAGGTCGAGGTCTATCTGCGCGCGGCCGAGAACGCCCGCGGTGAAGCGGTCGTCAGCCGCGAGATGGCCCGCCGCGAGGAAGCCTGGGACCGTCTGGAAAAAGCCTATGCCGACGACGCCCGTGTCGAAGGCGCGATCTTCGGCCGTGTCAAAGGTGGCTTCACCGTCGACCTCGGCGGCGCCGTGGCCTTCCTGCCCGGTTCGCAAGTTGACGTTCGCCCCGTGCGCGACGCCGGCCCGCTGATGGGCCTCAAGCAGCCCTTCCAGATCCTGAAAATGGATCGCCGCCGCGGCAACATCGTTGTCTCGCGCCGCGCCATCCTCGAAGAAAGCCGCGCCGAACAGCGCGCCGAGGTCATCGGCAAGCTGTCCGAAGGCGATGCGGTCGACGGCGTGGTCAAGAACATCACCGAATATGGCGCCTTCGTCGATCTCGGCGGTGTCGACGGCCTGCTGCACGTCACCGACATGGCCTGGCGCCGCGTCAACCACCCCTCCGAGATCCTGTCGATCGGCGAGACCGTCAAGGTCCAGGTCATCAAGATCAACAAGGAAACCCACCGTATCAGCCTCGGCATGAAGCAGTTGCAGGAAGATCCGTGGGATATGGTGGCGGCCAAGTACCCGCTGGAATCGGTTCACACCGGCCGCGTGACCAACATCACCGACTACGGCGCGTTCGTCGAGCTGGAGCCGGGTGTCGAAGGTCTGGTGCACGTCTCGGAAATGTCCTGGACCAAGAAGAACGTGCATCCCGGCAAGATCGTCTCCACCTCGCAAGAGGTCGAGGTCATGGTGCTCGAGATCGACCAGGCGAAACGCCGTGTGTCGCTCGGCCTCAAGCAGACCATGCGCAACCCCTGGGAAGTCTTCGCGGAAACCCACCCCGAAGGCACCGAGGTCGAGGGCGAGGTCAAGAACATCACCGAATTCGGTCTCTTCATCGGCCTGCCGGGCGAGATCGACGGGATGGTCCACCTCTCCGACCTCAGCTGGGACGAGCGTGGCGAAGACGCGATCCAGAACTATCGCAAGGGCGATGTCGTCAAGGCCGTTGTGTCTGAAGTCGACGTCGAGAAAGAGCGTATCTCGCTCTCGATCAAGGCCCTGGGCGGCGACAAGTTCGCCGAAGCCGTGGGCGGCGTGAAGCGCGGCTCGATCATCACCGTCGAGGTCACCTCGATCGAGGATGGCGGCATCGAGGTGGAATACGAAGGCATGAAATCCTTCATCCGCCGCTCCGACCTGTCGCGTGACCGCTCCGAGCAGCGCCCCGAGCGTTTCTCGGTCGGTGACAAGGTCGACGTGCGCGTCACCAACATCGACAGCAAGACCCGCCGTCTTGGTCTCTCGATCAAGGCCCGCGAGATCGCCGAAGAGAAGGAAGCGGTCGAACAGTATGGCAGCTCCGACTCGGGCGCCTCGCTGGGCGACATCCTCGGCGCCGCGCTGAAAGGCGACGAAGACAAGTAAACCGTCTCCGCAAGGAAGATGGTCAGGCGGCCCCGTCAGGTTCTGACGGGGCCGTTTTCTTTTGCCCGCCGAAAAGTTTGTCTGGCCGCGTACAAATCGGTGAGCGGCGCCCGAGACCGGCGCACGTCTCCACACATCGCATCGCCGCGCCGGATAATTTTCGCGCCGAATCAATGGTTTTCCAGACCGGCTTTCTCTGCGCCGCGGCATGTCGCTTCCGGACGAAATGTCGTTTCCGGGCCAGATTTCGAGGCATTGTCCGCGCGAAAAGGCGGATTTCCTCCAAAAGGTACCGTGTGAGACTATTCCGATTTTTCTGATTTCTATCTATAGTTTAGGAAAATGTGAGTGCGCCAACAAAGACCACCGGGGAGACAGCCGATGATCCGATCGGAACTGATTCAAAAGATTGCCGACGAGAACCCGCATTTGTACCAGCGCGATGTTGAGCGCATCGTTAATACAATTTTCAACGAAATCACCGATGCCATGGCCCAGGGCAACCGGGTCGAGCTGCGCGGCTTCGGTGCGTTCTCGGTGAAGAAGCGCGAATCCCGCACGGGGCGCAATCCGCGCACCGGCGAATCCGTGCATGTCGAAGAAAAACACGTACCGTTCTTCAAGACTGGTAAACTTTTGCGCGACCGCCTGAACGGGAAAGCCTGATGCGATATATCCGCTATGCCTCGATTGCGATCTTCGCAATCGCCCTGATCCTTATTGCGCTTGCCAACCGCGAGTTCGTGACGGTGCAGGTCCTGCCCACCGAGATCGCCCATCTAGCCGCGCTGAACCCGGCCTATGACATGCCGCTGTTCCTGGTGATGTTCGGCGGCGTCCTGGCCGGCCTGATCATCGGCTTCATCTGGGAATGGATCCGCGAGGCCGGCGAACGCGCCGCCGCCGCCCGCCAGGCGCGCGAGATGGAGCGGCTCAAGGCCGAGGTGAAGCGCCTCAAGGGCGAACGCCACCAGGGCAAGGATGAAGTGCTGGCACTTCTCGACGAAGCCAGCTAAGACGCTGGCATGCCGTCAGACATCAGGGTCAAGATCTGCGGGCTCACCGACCCCGCCGACATTCCCGCCGCGATCGTGGCGGGCGCGTCCTATCTTGGCTTCAACTTCTTTCCCAAATCCCCCCGCTATCTCGACCTCGAGGCCGCGGCCTTCATGGCGACCTCGGTGCCCGTGGGCGTGGGCAAGGTGGGCCTGACGGTCGATGCCGATGACGCGACGCTCGATCTTCTGACCACCAGCGTACCGCTCGACTTCCTGCAGCTGCACGGCAAGGAAAGCCCGGCGCGGGTGTCGGAGGTCAAGGCACGCTACGGGCTGCCGGTGATCAAGGTCGTCGGCATTTCCGGGCCCGAGGACGTGACCCAGATCGACTTCTATGGAAAGGTCGCCGACCAGATCCTTGTCGACGCCAAGCCGCCGAAAGGGGCCGACCGGCCCGGCGGCAATGCGGTGGCCTTCGACTGGAAGCTGATCGCCGGGCGCCGCTGGCCGGTGCCGTGGATGCTGGCCGGCGGGCTCAACCCGGATAACGTGGCCGAGGCCATCCGCCTGACCGGCGCGCGGCAGGTCGATGTCGCCTCGGGCGTGGAAAGCGCGCCGGGCGTCAAGGATGCCGACCTGATGCGCGCCTTTATCGAAAATGCACGGGCCTGACAGCGCCCGACCCTGCAAGCCAAGGAGAAACTGCCGATGAAAAGCGAGGATCTCGATGGCGTCTACGGCGCCAAGAACCCCGACGAAGCCCGCACGCTCTATGACGACTGGTCGGGCAGCTATGACGCCGACAACCTTGCCAAGGGGTTCCGCCTTCCGGCGCTGGGGGCGGGCCTTCTGGCCAGCTATATCGGGCGCACCAAGGGGCCGATCCTCGACGCGGGCTGCGGCACCGGGCTGGTGGGCGAAACGCTGATGGTGATGGGTTACATGCATGTCTTCGGCTGCGACATCTCGAAGGAGATGATGGCGCTGGCCGACAAGACCGGCGCCTATTCCGGGTTCGAGCAGGCCGATATGGGCACCAAGCTGCCCTATGCCGACGACCATTTCGCAGGCTTCGTCTGCGTCGGGTCCTTCGGGCCCGGCCACGCGCCGGCCTCGACGCTTACGCACCTGGCACGGGTCACGCGGCCCGGGGGCTATGGCGTCTTCAACCTGCTCGAACATTCCTATGTGGATCAGGGCTTTCCGCCGGTGATGGAGAAGCTCGCCGCCGACGGTGTCTGGGAGGTGGCCCATGTCACGCCGCCCTTCCTGCCATTCCTTCTGGGCGAGCCGGACCTGTGGTCGCGCGCCTACGTGGTGAAGATGCTCTGATGTCCGGACGTCGTGGGGGCGCTGCCCCCGCCGTTGAAACCCGGTCGGGTTTCAACGTCTCCCCCGGGATATTTTCGGCCAGAAGAAGCCTTGGGTGGTGATGACCCCCGAGCGCTCCGCTCGTCGTGCAGAAAGGCGGGGATGCGGCAGGAAACCTCTGGAAAAACCCGGCCGCGTCCCATATTCAAGCGCGGTGAGACAAGGGAAGACCAAGCCATGAACGACCTTTTCAACTCCTTCATGACCGGGCCCGACGAAAAGGGCCGGTTCGGGCAATTCGGCGGGCGTTTCGTGTCGGAAACGCTGATGCCGCTGATCCTGGAACTGGAAGAGCAGTACGAGAAGGCCAAGACCGACCAGTCGTTCTGGGACGAGATGAATGACTTGTGGACCCATTACGTCGGCCGCCCCAGCCCGCTTTATTATGCGGCCGGGCTGACCGAGCACCTGGGCGGGGCGAAGATCTATCTCAAGCGGGACGAGCTGAACCATACCGGGGCGCACAAGATCAACAACGTGCTGGGGCAGATCCTGCTGGCGCGGCGGATGGGCAAGACCCGGATCATCGCCGAGACGGGCGCCGGGCAGCATGGCGTGGCGACGGCGACGGTCTGTGCCAAGTTCGGGCTGAAATGCGTGGTCTACATGGGCGCGCATGACGTGGAACGGCAGCGGCCCAACGTGTTCCGGATGAAGCTTCTGGGCGCCGAGGTGGTGCCGGTGACCTCCGGGCGGGGCACGCTGAAGGACGCGATGAACGATGCGCTGCGCGACTGGGTGACCAACGTGCGCGACACGTTCTACTGCATCGGCACGGTGGCGGGGCCGCACCCCTATCCGGCGATGGTGCGCGACTTCCAGTCGATCATCGGCAAGGAAGCCAAGGAACAGATGCAGGCCGCCGAAGGTCGGCTGCCCGACACGATCATCGCCGCGATCGGCGGCGGGTCGAACGCGATGGGGCTGTTCTACCCGTTCCTCGACGACAAGGAGGTACGGATCATCGGCGTCGAGGCCGGCGGCAAGGGCGTGAATGACGAGATGGAGCATTGTGCCAGCCTGACCGGCGGGCGGCCGGGGGTGCTGCATGGCAACCGGACCTACCTGCTGCAGGACGATGACGGGCAGATCCTGGAAGGCTATTCGATTTCGGCCGGTCTCGATTACCCGGGGATCGGGCCGGAGCACAGCTGGCTGCACGACACCGGCCGGGCCGAATACGTGGCGATCACCGACAAGGAGGCGCTGGAGGCGTTCCAGCTCAGCTGCGAGAAGGAGGGGATCATCCCCGCGCTCGAGCCCTGTCACGCGCTGGCGCATGTGATGAAGATCGCGCCGGAGCTGCCGGCAGATCACATCATCTGCATGAACATGTGCGGGCGGGGCGACAAGGACATCTTCACCGTCGCCAAGCATCTTGGCTTCGGGATGGACGAGGACGACTGAGTCCGCCTGAAATTTGTTGCGCCGAAAGGCGCGGAAAGATGCGCCCCCGCTGTCTGGCCGGGGCGCATTTTTGCGTTTATTACCCTAATGGGCAATTTTGTTGCGCGAAGATCACGAGCGTTTTGGGTGGTCAAACAAGCCTGTAGGCCGACTCGGGGTGTTAGCGGTAAACCCGGCCTCCCGATCGGGCGGATCGGACCCTAGCGGGCGGAGCTGACCATGTTCCCCCGGTGCGGACGGCGCTGCCGGACCCGTATGCCAGGGCCAAACCGTCGTGAGGGGATGGCTTTAGGTGCCATTGGATCAATGTAGCTCATCCAGGTAGAGCACTCGACCAATAATCGGGGTGTAGCAGGTTCGAGTCCTGCCATTGTCATGGGTAAAGGCCTACCAAGCCTGGGGTTCGACTCCCCTCCGCCGTTGAAGGACGGCTCCAAATAGGGGTCCGGGGTTGCCTCGGCAGGGGCGGCCCGGCGTTGCCTGCACCTTCGGGGGCGGACGACAAAGGACTGCCGCTGCTCTGGCCGCGTGCCGGGGCGGGGATGATGGTGGCGCCGCAATCCGGCCCGCGAGACCGTCCGCAAGGATGGGCGAGCGCGCCGGGTTGCCGCGCGCCCGCTCGCCTTTCTCCCGCGCGCTGCCATGGCGCGGGGCGGCTTCGGATCCCGTATTCACGCCTTCGGACACGGGGGCATCACACCTGCGGCCATTCCGGCCCAACATACTGAAACCAAAAGGAGATCGCATCTTGCGACGACGATAGGACGACGAAAGAAGGAGATGAACCATGATCGATATACTGATCCGACTGATCGAATGGGGGGCCGGGCTGACCCGGGTCACCGTGATGGAAAACGAGCGTGTGCTGGTGCTGCGCAAGGGGCGGATCGACACGATTCTCGGCCCCGGTGAGCACCGTATCCGGCGCGGCAAGACGCAGCTCGAGACCCATGATCTGGCCTATCTCCGGTTCACGTCCGACTACAAGGATGCGCTTCTGCGGGAGCGGCCGGACCTGGCCGAGACCCACCTGACCGACCTTCGGGCAGGGGAGGCCGAGGTGCTGGTGGTTCTGCGGGACGGGGTGCCGCATACGGTGCTTCTGCCCGAGACCCGCGAGGTTTTCTGGGCCGATGCCGGGCCGTGGGCGGTGGAAACCGTCGCGGTGGGCGACACGCTGGCCGTTCCCACGGCGCTGGCCAACCGGCTGGTGCGGGCGGGGCTGACCGCTGCCTTTCAAGCCACCGAAGTGGACGAGGGGCATGTCGGGATGCTGACGGTGGACGGGGTTCTGAAAGGGCGGCTTGCCCCCGGGACCCACGCCTTCTGGAAGCTGGGCCGGCGCGTGGCGGTCAAGCATGTCGACCTTCGGCTGCGGACCCACGAGGTCACCGGTCAGGAGATCCTGACCAAGGACCGGGTCACCATCCGGGTCAACCTGACCGCCGAGTTCCGGGTTGTTGACCCGGAGCGGGCGGTGAGCGCGGTGAAGGACTTCGAGGAAGCGCTTCACCGGGCGCTGCAGCTGGCCTTCCGGCGGACGCTGGGCGCGCTGACGCTCGACCGGCTGCTGGCGGAAAAGGTGACCGTCGATGCCGAGGCCGCGAAAGCGGTGCGGGCAGAGATGGCGCGTATCGGGCTCGAGGTGGGGGAGATCGCCCTGAAGGACGTGATCCTGCCCGGCGAGATGCGCGAGATCCTGAACCGGGTGGTCGCGGCCGAGAAAGAGGCCGAGGCCAACGTCATCCGGCGGCGGGAAGAGACGAACGCAACGCGGTCGCTTCTGAACACCGCCAAGGTGATGGCCGAGAACCCGGTCATGCTGCGGCTGAAGGAGCTGGAGGCGCTGGAAAGCATCGCCGGCAAGGTCGAGCGGCTGACCGTTCACAACGGGACGGAAGGCCTGATGACCGATATCGTGCGGCTGCGCGACAGGTGAAGACAGCCCGGCCCGGAGCATATCCGGGCCGGGTTTTTCATGGGCTTACGCCTTGAATTCCTCGTCGACGGGCACCTGCATGGCGTTGACCACGGCGTTGGTCTGGTTGGCCATGCCGATGACCGACAGAAGCTCGCCGTACATGGCGTCGGTCATGCCCTTGGCGCGGGCCGAGGCGGTGTGGGAATGGCAGCAATATTCGCAGCCATTGCTGGCCGAGACGGCGATATAGACGATCTCCTTGACCAGCGGGTCGAGGGCGCCCGGGGCCATCACGTCTTTCAGCCTGTCCCAGGTCGCCTTGAGGAGCGCGGGGTCATGGGCCAGAGCCCGCCAGAAATTGTTAACAAAGTCTGAACCGCGGGTGGTGCGGATGTCGTCGAAGACGGCGCGGACCTCGGGCGAGGCCTCTTCATCGGTGATCAGTGTAACGGTGGCCATGGTTCCCCCTTCGCGGTTTACGGAATGCTAAACCGCCGGGCGCCGGGCGTCACGCCGCTTCTTGCGCCGCCCGTTTGGCGATCCGGCGACAGCGCCAGCGAGACAGGCGGCGGGTCTGCATCCGCGTCGGGTCAAGCTGCGTCTGGCCCTGGTCGTCGCGGCTCATGCGATAGCGCTTGCAGGCGCCTGCCGTGGTATGGGTGGCGCCGAAGGCCACGAACTCGATCTCGTCGATCTTGTCGATTTCCTCGGCGTCCGTCGACACGCCGGCGCGGGCGAAAATCTCGTGCAGGTCGCCGAGGCTTCTGTAATCGCCCCCCTGAAGCGGGCCTTGCAGAGTGCCGCTGAGGGCGGTGTCGAGGTCTTCGCGCGCGTATTCCTGACGCTCCGTGATGAAAGCCTGCTTGGTTTCATCCCCCGTCCTGACCTTCATCAGGATATCGCGCAGGTAAACCGGCTCGTTGCTGAGGTTCGAGATCAGCACATGCGCGTCCATGCCGCTCCCGGCGCCGCGATTGATGCTGAGCCAGGCGCGTTTGCTGCGGCGGATACCGCCGACGAGAATTTGCAGATAGACCAGCCAGATCACTGCCGAGGTCACCGACGCGATCGCCTGCACTGAACTGGCGTTTTCCGACAGCCATGGAAACATTGCACCACCTTGATTGTTGTTTTGTCCGGCCCAAGGCCGGCTTGCGTGGCACAACGCAAGAGCTGCGAAATTGTTCGGGGTGGTGGTTAAATTCAGCTCGGGACGTGCTGTTTCAGGACGTCGAGCGGCACGATATCGAGGGCGCGTTCATGCGTGGCCTCGAGCCGGACCTGCGGCGCGCAGCCTTCGTCATGGGCCTGCAGGAAGCGGGCGGCGCAGAGGCACCACTGGTCGCCCGGCTTGAGCCCGGCAAAGCCGAACTCGGGGCGCGGGGTGCTGAGGTCGTTGCCGACATACTTGGAATAGGCGAGGAATTCGGCGGTCATCAGGGCACAGACCGTGTGGCTGCCCTGGTCCTCGGCGCAGGTGTTGCAGTGGCCGTCGCGGAAAAAACCGGTGACGGGATCATCCGAGCAGTGGGCCAACGCGCCGCCGAGCACGTTGACGGCAGGGTCTTTCTCGATCATCGCGGGCTCCTTTCGCGCGTCGAGCCTAGCGTATTCGCGCGGCGAGACAAGCCGCGCGAGAGAGTGTTTCGGCAGGCCTCAGCCTTCGTGCAGGACGGTTTCGAAGCCTTCGAACTGGGGCGGGCCCATCAGGGCGTCCTTGGTCGAGGACTGGCCGGCGTTCTTGTGGGCCTCGCGGAAGGCGTCGGACTTGGTCCAGGCTTCGAAGTCTTCGCGGGTGGCCCAGATCACGTGGCTGGAATAGAGGCGATAGCCGTCGCCCTCGGGACCTTTCAGCAGGCGGAACTCCTTGAAGCCCGGCACCTCTTTCAGGCGGCTTTCGCGCGAGCGCCAGACCTCTTCGAAATCGCCCTCGGACCCGGCGCGTACCTTGAACCGGTTCATTGCAATGAAACTCATGTCTTGCCCCTTCTCATGGCTTGAATGTTCGTCATCTGGCTGGCGAAGGCAGGCTGGATATTCGCGGGCCATGTAACAGCAGGCCGGGCGGCGGGGCAAGCGGGGTTCAGAGGCCTTTGGCGATGGCGCGGAACATGGCGATGTTGGCGTCGTGCACGCCGTCTTCGCGGAACTGCCGGTCGGCGGCGGTGGTGACGATGACGACGTCGCGGGCGCGGTCGATATAGATGTACTGGCCATAGATGCCGCGGGCGAGGGAGATGCCGGGTTCGGCGCCTTTCGGGATCCACCATTGGTAGCCGTATCCGATGGCGCCGGGCTCGGTGGGGGCGCTGGGGGTGGTGGACTCTGTCAGCCAGTCTTCGGATACGATGCGGCGGCCGTCGAGCGTGCCGCCCTGTTCGACCATCAGGCCGAAGCGGGCATAGTCGCGGGTGGTCATGTTGAGCCCGCCCAGGACGAAGGCCACGCCTTCGCCGTCGGTGATGTAGTAGGGCGGCTGTTCGAGGCCGAGCGGCGCGATGACCTTCTCCGACAGGAGCGAGGGGATGTCGCGGCCGGTGGCGCCGCGGATGATCATGCCGAGGACGTGTGTGTCGATCGAGACGTAGTGCCAGCGTTCCCCAGGTTCGGCGTCGCGTTCCTTGAGGCCGGCGGCGAAGCCGTCCATCGTGCCGCCGAGGGCGAGGACGCGGCCCATGCGGTTGATGTCGGAATTGTAGTCGAGGTAATCCTCGTCGAATTTCACGCCGCTGGTCATCTGGAGCACGTTGCGGATGGTGGCGCCGTCATAGGCGCTGTCTTTCAGCAGGGGGGCGTATTTGGCGACGGGGTCGTCGAGGGAGTCGATATGGCCTTCCTCCATCACGATGCCGAGGAGGACCGAGAGGAAGCTTTTCGCCATCGACCAGCTGATCCGGCGGTCGTCGGTGCCGGTGCCCTGATGGTAGCTTTCGTGGACGACCTCGCCATTCTTGAGGACGAGGAGCGAGGTGACGGTGCGGTCGTCGATCCAGGTGCCGATGTCTTCGGGCAGGGTGGCGTCGGGGCCGTCGGGCAGGGGGGTGACGGGCGTCTCGCCGCGCGCGACCGGCGTGGTCAGGAAGGCGCCGTTCATGTGCGAGAAGTTGGTGACGATCTTCTCTTCGGCGAAGAGGCTGTTGACGGCGAGGAGGCGGGTGATCTCCTCTCGCTTCCAGATGCCCACGGCGACGGCCGCCAGCACGAAGGCCAGCAGGATCCGCAGGAGCCATTTCAGAATGGTGCGCATGGCCGGCCCTCCCTTTCGGGGCAGGAAAGCAGGGCGGGCGCTGCCTGTCCAGCGTGACGCGGCGGCGCGTCAGCGGAACTTGTCGACCAGTTTCTGAAGGGGGGAGCGGGTTTCGGCCTCGGGGTCCGCCTCGGGTTCGGGGGCGGACTTCGGTTCGGGGGCGGTGTCGGCCGGCTTCGGCTTGGCTTCGGTCTTCGAGGCGCGGGCGGGGGCGGTGCGCAGCGCCACGGCGTTGAGGAACTTGTCGTTGCGGCCTTCGGCCAGCTCGGGGGCGCCCTCGGCGATGCCGCGCATGAGGTCGTCGAGCCAGTCCTGGTCGGCCTTGGCGAAATCGTGCAGGACATAGTGGCTGACGAGGTCCTTGCGGCCCGGGTGGCCGATGCCGAGGCGGACGCGGCGGTAGTTCTCGCCGATATGGGCATGCATCGAGCGCAGGCCATTATGGCCGGCGTGGCCGCCGCCGGTCTTGACCTTGAGCTTGCCGGGGGCGAGGTCGAGCTCGTCGTGGAAGACGGTGACGTCTTCCGGTTCCAGCTTGTAGAAGCGCATGGCCTCGCCCACCGACTGGCCGGAGAGGTTCATGAAGGTGGAGGGTTTCAGGAGGATCACCTTTTCGGAGCCGAGACGGCCCTCGGCGACCTCGCCCTGGAAGCGGGCTTTCCACGGGCTGAAGCCGTGCTCTTCGGCGATACGGTCGAGTGCCATGAAGCCGATATTGTGCCGGTTGCCGGCGTATTTCGGGCCCGGATTGCCGAGCCCCGCGAAGATCTGCATGGGTGTGCCCCGCCCGTTTCGAGTTGGGAGAGGTGTAGGGCGGGGAGGGGGGTAAATCAACACCCGGGCCGAAAGCCGCGCCCGGGCAAAAGAAAAACGCGGGGCCTGCCATCGCAGACCCCGCGTTCGAATGCGGTCGGAAGGGGAGGACTTACTCTTCTGCGCCCTCGGCGGCGTCTTCGCCACCTTCCTCGTCGCCGACGGTCGGCACTTCGTCCGCCTCGGCTTCTTCCTCGTCTTCCTCGGCTTGCAGCGCCGACGGGGCCGACACGTTGCAGATCACGAAGTCACGATCGATGGTGGGCTTGGTGCCCGCCGGAAGGTCGACCTGGCTGATGGTGACGGTGTCGCCGATATCCAGCGCGGAGAGGTCGACGGTGACCTTCTCGGGGATGTCGCCGGCGGTCACGATCAACTCGATCTCGCCGCGGATCACGGTGAGCACGCCGCCGCGGCGGATGCCGGGGGCTTCTTCCTCGCCGACGAACTCGACGGGGATGAACAGGTTGATCTTGGTGTTCCGGCGCAGGCGCATCAGGTCGAAATGCGTCGGCAGGTCTTTCACGATGTCGCGCTGCACGTCGCGGCAGATGACGCGGACGTCTTCATGCCCGTCCACCTTGAGGTTGAAGAGGGTCGACTTGAAGCGACCGTCTTTCAGCTTCTTGAGCAGGACGTTGAACGGCATTTTCACGGGAAGCGGATCTACGTCGCCCCCGAAAACGATACCCGGAACCATGTGCTCGCGGCGCACTGCACGAGCGGCGCCCTTGCCTGTCCCCGTGCGTTCCTGGACGTGAAGATCAGGAATTTCTCCAGCCATATTAAAATCTCCAAAGTTGAGGCGGGGTTCCTCCAAGGCTGTAACCCCGCGTGAAGCCGCGCGTATAGACCGGATGGGAGGCTTTGAAAAGCCTTAATTTGCTCGGGTCAGCCCGCGACCGCCGTGCTGCGTGGCGGGGTTCGGGATTTGAGTATTTGAAGAACAGTGAAAGGCCGGGCGGGCGCCCTGGCTTCACTGTTCAAAAATACTCGAAACCGGGCCTGTCAGCTTTCCCAGCGGCCCGAGAATCCTTCGGGAATCATGAGGATATCGCGGTCGAGCGTCTTCACGTCGCGGCGGCCGCAGAGGGCCATGGAGGTGTCGAGCTCCTTGTGGAGGATCTCGAGCGCCTTGGTCACGCCTTCCTCGCCCATCGCGCCGAGGCCATAGACGAAGGAGCGGCCGATCATCACGCCCTTGGCGCCCATCGACACGGCCTTGAGGATGTCCTGGCCGGTGCGGATGCCGCTGTCGAGATGGACCTCGATCTTGTCGCCGACGGCATCCATGATCTCGGGCAGGGCACGGATGGAGGAGAGTGCGCCGTCGAGCTGGCGGCCACCGTGGTTCGACACGACGATGGCGTCGGCGCCGACGTTCACCGCCTCTTTCGCGTCGCGCGGGTCGATGATGCCCTTGATGATGACCGGGCCATCCCACATCTTGCGGAATTCGCGGATCTTCTCCCAGTCGAGGGAGGGGTCGAAGGCTTCGGCTGTCCACTTGGTGAGCGAGGAGGCGTCGCTGACGCCCGAGGCGTGGCCCACCACGTTGCGGAACTCGCGCCGCTTGGTGCCCAGCATGCCGAGGCCCCATTGCACCTTGGTGGCCATGTTGGCCACGGATTTCAGCGTCAGCTTGGGCGGGGCCGACAGGCCGTTCTTGATGTCCTTGTGGCGCTGACCCATCATCTGCAGGTCGACGGTGATGACGAGGGCCGAGCATTTGGCGGCCTTGGCGCGCTCGAAGAGGCGCTTCATGAAATCCTCGTCGCGCAGGGTGTAGACCTGGAACCAGAAGGGTTTGGAGGTGTTCTCGGCCACGTCCTCGATCGAGCAGATCGAGAGGGTGGAGAGGGTGAAGGGCACGCCGAATTTCTCGGCCGCGCGGGCCGCCTTGATCTCGCCATCGGCGCATTGCATGCCGGTCAGGCCCACGGGCGCCAGCGCCACGGGCATCGAGACGTCCTGCCCGACCATCTGTGTCGCCGTGCTGCGCCCGGCCATGTCGACCGCGACGCGCTGGCGCAGGTATATCTTCTGGAAATCCGTGGTATTTTCGCGGAAGGTCTGTTCCGTCCAGCTGCCGGTTTCGGCATAGTCGTAGAACATCCGGGGCACGCGGCGTTCGTAGAGGCGCCGGAGGTCTTCGATACAGGTGATGGCGGGCATGCGGGCACTCCGGGTTCCATTGGTAAGGTTTCTTAGCCAAAACCGGGGGGCTTGTGCAATCCCGCGCCGGTGTCGCGGGTTGAGACAAATGCGAGCAGGAAAGGGAGCGCCATGTTTTTCGACGACATGCCGGTGGGGTACACCTACGAGACCGGAGAGCGGACATTGCCGCGCGACGAGATCGTCGGCTTTGCCAGTGAGTGGGATCCGCAGGATTTCCACATTGACGACGCGGCCGGCGAGGCCTCGCCCTATGGCGGGCTGATCGCGAGCGGGTTTCATACGCTTGTGACGGCCTATCGGCTGACGCTGGAAACCGGTGTCTGGACCGAGGCGTCGATGGGCTCGCCGGGAATGGAGGACGTGCGCTGGGTGATGCCGGTTCGGCCCGGCGACACGCTGAAGGTGAAGGCGACGGTGACGGCGAGCCGGCCCTCGGCCTCGCGCCCCGACCGGGGGCGGACGACGATCCTCTACGAGGTGTTCAACCAGAAGGACGAGATCGTGATGAGTTACAGCGCGATCCATATCCTGAAGCGCCGGACGTGAGGGCGTGGGCATGAGCCTGACGCTGATCGGCCTGCTGGCCAGCCTCTGCGCCGGTCTGATGACGGCCGTCGGGGCGATCCCGGTGCTGTTCGGGCGGAGCCTGTCGGCGAAGCTGAGCGATACGCTTTTGGGGTTTGCCGCCGGGGTGATGCTGTCGGCCTCGTATTTCTCGCTGATCCTGCCGGGGATCGAGGCGGGGGAGGGCTTGTATGGCTCGACGGAGTGGGCCGCGCTGGTGGCGGGGCTGGGCATCGCGCTGGGCGCGGCGGCGGTGGCGGCGTTGAATGCCCTTCTGCCGCACCGGCATTTCGTGTCGGGGCCGGAAGGGTCGGACCCGAGCGCTCTGCCGAAGATCTGGCTGTTCGTGATCGCGATCACCATCCACAATTTCCCGGAAGGGCTGGCCGTGGGGGTGGGGTTCGGCGGCGGGAACATCACCAACGGCATGTCTCTGGCCACCGGCATCGGGTTGCAGAATGCGCCCGAGGGGCTGGCCGTGGCGGTCGCGCTGCGGGGGCAGGGGTATAGCCGGCGTTATGCCTTCATGGTGGCGATGCTGACCGGCTTGATCGAGCCGGTGGGCGGGTTGCTGGGGGTGAGCGCGGTGCAGGTGTCGCATCACATGCTGCCGCCGGGGCTGACCTTTGCCGCCGGGGCGATGCTGTACATCATCAGCCACGAGATCATTCCCGAGACGCATCGGCGGGGGCACCAGACGGCGGCCACGACGGGGTTCGTGGGCGGGCTGATCCTGATGATGTTGCTGGACGTTATTCTCGGGTAGGCGCTTTAGCGGAAGGTGATGCGGGCGCCGGGCAGGTCGATGCCGTCGAGGCGGGTTTCCCAGGTGTCGCCGGGTGAGAGCGGGACGGCATCGGTGAGCGTGCCGGTGGTGATGATCTCGGTTGGTTCAAGCGCGCTGACCTGCGGGTCGGCGGCGAGCGTGTCGAGGAGGTAGGACAGCGCCTGAAGCGGGCCGTCGAGCACGTCGGAGCCGCGGCCTGTGAGGCGTTTGCCGTTCGGGCCGTCGAGGGTGATCGAGAGGTCGGGCAGGGCGGCGGCGCGCTCGGGTGTGAGCGGCAGGCGGGGGCCGGTGAAGAGGGCGCCGTGCAGGCCGAAGCCGGCCTGGCAGTCGGTGACGTCGAATTTCCAGCCGGGGAAGGGGGAGAAGACGATCTCGAACCCGTGGGAGACCCAGTCGATGCAATGGGCGAGGTCTTCGGGCGTCATGCCGGCGGAGGGGGCCGATTTCAGGCCGAGGATGATCTCGGGTTCGAGCCGGGGTTCGGGCAGGTTCGGCAGGTCGACGGGGGCGTCGGAGAACTCGAAAAGGGTCGTATCCCAGACCGGGCCCCAGATCGGGCCGGTGACGCCGTAGATGGGCCAGATCGAGCGGTTGGTGAAGCCGATCTTGCGGCCGATCCTCCGCTCGCCGCGGGCGGTGCGGCGGGCGGTGATCTCATGGCCGACGCGGCAGGCGGTGGCGGCGTCGAACCCGTGTATGCGGCCTGACAGCGGGGCGAGCGGGCGGCCGCTGTCATAGGCCTCCAGCAACGCGGCGGCCAGGCCGGACGCGTCTGGATCCTGTGTCACGCGCTGTGGGCCCCGTCGGCGAGGCCGCGCACGAAATCAAGGACTTGGGCCGGGGTTTCCCCTTCGGCCAGCTTGGCGACGATGGCCGAGCCCACGACGGCGCCGTCGGCGACGCTGGCGATTTCGCGGCTGGTCTCGGGCGTGCGGATGCCGAAGCCCACGATGACCGGCAGGTCGGTCTTGGCCTTGATGCGCTTGACCTCGGGCCCGACATCTGCGGCCTGGGCCGCGGCGGCGCCGGTGATGCCGGTGATCGAGACGTAATAGACGAAGCCGGACGTGTTGGTGAGCACCTTGGGCAGGCGCTTGTCATCGGTCGTGGGGGTGGCGAGGCGGATGAAGTTGAGGCCGGCTTTCTGCGCCGGGATGCAGAGCTCCTCGTCCTCCTCGGGCGGCAGGTCGACCACGATCAGGCCGTCGATGCCCGCCTCCTTGGCGTCGTCGAGGAATTTGTCGACGCCGCGGTTATAGATCGGATTGTAGTAGCCCATCATCACGATCGGGGTGGTGTCGTCGGTCTTGCGGAACTCGGTCGCCATGTCGAGCGTGCGCTGCAGGGTCATGCCGCCTTCGAGGGCGCGCTGGCCGGCGAGCTGGATGGTGGGGCCGTCGGCCATCGGGTCGGTGAAGGGCAGGCCCAGTTCGATGATGTCGACACCGGCGCCGGGCAGCCCCTTCACCACCTCGAGCGAGGTGTCATAGTCGGGGTCGCCGGCCATGACATAGGCCACGAAGGCCTTCTTTCCGGCGGCTTTGAGCTCTGCGAATTTGGCGTCGATACGGGTCATCCGGGCATCCTGAAGTCTGGTTCCCGGTGGTTTCGCTTAATCCGCGCCCGAGTGCAATAACGATCATTCCCCGAGACGCAGGTATCGGGGGCAGGCGGGAAGGTTAACAGGATGTTAATGCCGGTCGTGATGCGGGGTGGTGGCGGTTCGGGCTGCAAACCGGAGGAGTGGCGGCGGTATAGGCCGGTGACCTTTCCAGCCGGTTAAGGGCCGGAGCGCCCTTGATCGCAACGCCGCGCCTTGCAACGCACGCGGTTGCGGCATAGAAGCGCCGCGTTGCCGTAAAGGAGGGCGCGAGATGGGTTTCAAGATGGGTATCGTGGGCTTGCCGAACGTGGGGAAATCCACGCTCTTCAACGCGCTCACCCGCACCGCCGCGGCGCAGGCCGCGAACTTCCCCTTCTGCACGATCGAGCCCAACGTGGGCGAGGTGGCCGTGCCGGATGCGCGGCTGGACAAGCTGGCCGAGATCGGCAAGTCGAAACAGGTGATCCCGACGCGGATGACCTTTGTCGATATCGCGGGCCTCGTGAAGGGCGCGAGCAAGGGCGAGGGGCTGGGCAACCAGTTCCTGGCCAACATCCGCGAGGTGGACGCGATTGCCCATGTGCTGCGCTGTTTCGAGGATGGCGACGTGACCCACGTGGAGGGCCGTGTCGACCCGGTGGCGGATGCCGAGGTGATCGAGACCGAGCTGATGCTGGCCGATTTGGAGAGCATCGAGAAGCGGCGCGCGGGGCTGGTGCGCAAGCTGAAGGGCAACGACAAGGAGGCCGTGGTGCAGGACCGGCTTCTGGCGCAGGCGCAGGCCGTGCTGGAAGAGGGCAAGCCCGCGCGTATCGTCGAGGTCAGCGACGAGGATGCGAAAGCGTGGAAAAACCTGCAGTTGCTGACCACCAAGCCCATCCTTTACGTCTGCAATGTCGACGAGGGGAGCGCGGCCGAGGGCAACGCCCATTCCGCCGCCGTGGCGGCGATGGCGGCCGAGCAGGGTGCGGCGACCGTGGTGATCTCGGCCCAGATCGAGGAGGAGATCAGCCAGCTCGATGCCGACGAGGCGGCGATGTTCCTCGAGGAAATGGGGCTGGAGGAGGCGGGGCTCGACCGGCTGATCCGTGCGGGCTATGACCTGCTGCACCTGCAGACCTACTTCACCGTGGGGCCGAAGGAGGCCCGTGCCTGGACCATCCGCCAGGGCACGCTGGCGCCGCAGGCGGCGGGGGTCATTCACGGCGATTTCGAGAAGGGCTTCATTCGCGCCGAGACCATCGCCTATGACGATTTCGTGGCGCTGGGCGGCGAGCAGGGGGCCAAGGATTCCGGCAAGATGCGGTCGGAAGGCAAGGGCTACCTGGTCAAGGATGGCGACGTGCTGCACTTCCTGTTCAACAACTGAAGATCACGGGTTTAACGCTTCGTTGCGCCCTGCGGACGGCGGGGGTGGGCCATGCCGGGGCGAATCGCCGTCTGCAGCCAGGTTAACAAGGGGTTCGAGGCCCCTTTCGGCACGTCGGTATAACGTCGGTATTTTGTCGGTATCGCGTCGGTGCGCCGCGCCGACGGGGGCCGGTTTAATGTGGCGCCCGGTGGGGTGCGGGGCGAGATGTGGTGCCGGGCGCAACGGGGCCGGTGCGCCGGACGCCCGCCAATGGCACTTGGCGGATCGGGTCTGATCGCCCTAGACTGCGCCACGACCGCCCGCTCTCGCAATATGACGATTCCGCCCTTGCCTCTCGGTGCCTGGTTGGCTAGACGGGTCGGCGGAGACGTGGCCGAGTGGTCGAAGGCGCTCCCCTGCTAAGGGAGTAGACCCGAAAGGGTCTCGAGGGTTCGAATCCCTTCGTCTCCGCCAGAAACACTGTTTCTGGTCATTGACCGAGCGGGATGCCTCAAGTTTTCCGCAGTTTGTCCATCGAAAGCCCAACATCTGGTTCGAAACCACCCACATCATTTGTGGGGCGAAATGTGGGGTGAAGTATGGATGGCTCGTCGTTAGATCGTGGTGCGCGCGGTAAGCAGCCCGGACCACATGTGGAGAAACGGTTAAACGCAGCTTTCGTGCGAAAAGCCCCGCCGGGCCGACACACTGACGGTGGCGGCCTTTATCTCCAAGTCGACCGCTCGGGCGCTCGCCGTTGGTTGCTTCGAATCGTCGTGCGCGGAAAACGCAAAGACTTCGGACTGGGGGCAGCAAATCTCGTATCGCTGTCCGAGGCCCGAGAATAGGCGTATCAATATCGAAAGCTCGCTCGTGCAGGGGGCAATCCCGTGGTTCGAGAGCGCGGGGCCGAGGGCAAGGCGACGACCTTTGCAGAACTCGCTCGAACGGTGCATGAGCGCAAGTTTAAGGACCACACGAACAACGGCAAACATATTGCTCAGTGGATCAACACCCTCGAAACCTATGCTTTCCCTGTCATAGGGAATCTTTCAATTGAGGACGTCCACCAAGACGATTTGGAGCAGGTGCTTGATCCTATCTGGACGACGAAGCCTGAAACAGCGCGGCGGGTTCTTCAAAGGATAAAGACGGTTTTTGACCATGCCTGTGGCCGTGGTTTGCGAACCAAGGGCAATCCGGCGACTGGCATGCGGTCATTGATGCGAGAGCAGAGGGCAAAAACGAAGCACTTCAAAGCGATGCCTTATATGGAAATCAGCGACTTTGTGCTGGATCTTGACCAGTCAGACGATGTTGGAGCTCTCGCCCTGATTTTCACAATACTGACCGCTCTACGATCTGGACCGGTCCGCTCGGCCCGTTGGTCAGATTTCGACGATGGCCTCAAGACATGGAAAGTCCCCGCGGCAAGCATGAAATCGAGGACAGATTTCACCGTGCCAATTTCAATGCCTGCCCGTGCTGTTCTCCTTAGGGCCAAGAAGCTCCGCACGAAGGCAAGCGACCTCGTATTTCCTTCGCCATCTCAGCCCCAGCGGATGATCAGCGATGGAACTATGCGAAAACTGCTGCAATCCAAACATCCCGGCGCAACGGTCCACGGTATGCGGACCAGTTTCCGGACCTGGGCAGCTGAGATAGCTCGCGCGGATCACGATGTCGCAGAACTTTGCCTTGCCCACAAGGTGGGGTCGCGCGTCGCGCAAATCTACAACCAGGCAGAGTTGCTCGATCAACGGCTTATGTTGATGGAGAAATGGGGCTTATGGGTCTACGGCGATCTTGAGCCGTTTGCGAATGGTAGCGATGTGGAAGCTGTTATTCGAGGCAGGTGGATGACGAGGCCCTGATATGGCAGCCGTCGATGCCCTGTGCTTCGCGTCCACCTTCGATTGATTGCTCGGCTTCTGCTATCTTGCTACTCGGTAGGGCAAGCCGGCGACCACCAAGAGTCGCAAGGCGTGCCCGGAGAGTGTCGCGCAGGAATATCAGTTCCACAAAAACACGCCTGAAAGAATGACGGCGACGAATGCGAGGGCTGCGCCGCTCCACAGGGCCACCGAGCTGCGAGAAGGCTGGCCGGCTCGGTTGTCCATCTGCAAAGCCTGGGCGGCCTGCAATGCGGCTTCCAGCGATCCAAGGCGGGTTTCCATGGCCTTCATGACCTTGTTCATCTCGGTCAAGCGCTTGTCTTGTACTTGGAGAACCTTCAATGCCTCGGCCATTCCGCCCAACGTCCTTTCGCCATGGCGGGCAGCTGCTGTTGCTCTCGATCGAACCTCTCTCATTTCCGCTTCCCAGTCGATTGTCATGTCTGGTGCTCCTTTTGAGTTGATTGATCTCTTTGATGACTTGATTCGCGCTCGCTCTGGTTTGCCCAGCGTCCACCTGCTGCCATTCGGGCTTAGATCGGAATACACAGCCTCTTGCCGTCATCTTGCGCGCCGAAGCGCCTTCATGGATTTGTGGGATTTGATCTACTCCCCGATCTTCGAAGGATAGATGAGAAACAATGCTTTCGTTTCCGAACCCCCAGCGGCGCATCATCTCATTGTGGATGTCCGCCCACAGTCTTGCTTTCTCCTCTACGGCGTTCTTTCTGGCCATCCCGAGGACACTTCGGGGGCGACCCCGACCGCCGGATCGCTCATGGTAATCAAATGCTACAAGGTGAAAATGCGGGTTCCTGACATCGTTTCCGGCCTTGTCATGGATGGCGAGGACAAACCCAGCTTTGCCCTTTGTGAGTTCTTCAGCAAAGCGTCTGGCCAGCTTAACCCTTTGGGCTTGTGATGCCTCAGTGGGTAGCGCGATGATAAAACGCTCGCAAACACGGCCCTTACGTTTCATCGCGGTTTGCTCCGCGAAGGCGGCTTGTGCAGCGTCTCCGATCCGATCCAGTCGTTCCCGCATGACCACACGTGCAGCCGAACTTCTCGTGATGTATCGCATGTGCGCAGCTGTCTGGCCTTCCTTCGCCCGGCGCTCGTCGTTCTCGCATTTTGGCGAGAAGGTTTTCACTGTGTGCCGGAAGGAAAAGAGAGCCATTGCTTGCCGTTTTTGGGGTGTGGATAAAATGACTATTTTATCCGTTGTGCGCCTTACAAAACGGGACATAGGGAAGTGGATGAGCTCTCGGAAATGGACAAGTCGAAGATGCGGATCGCCGCATTGATTATTCAGCATTGCAGCAGATTTCGTCTTCTGGACTCCACTGCTGGAGACGTTCCCGTGGTGTCCAAGCTACGTCTGGTTGGCACAACAGTGGACTTCTTCGAGGGTGAGTTGCTGCAGTTGCGCTCAGGCAACGACAGTGAACCGTCTGGTGTTGAAGCGTCTGGGGGAAAAGCGAGAAATCGGAAACAATCTGTTTGTTTCTGAGAGAACAGATCACGAACCTACATCCAGTTCATACCGAGAAACGAAAGGAAAAGGTATGAGCAAGATGCTGAAAATTAACGACTTATTACCAAGTCTCGATCCTCTTGTGGAGTCAGAGGAAACTGTCGCCCCTTGCGGAACAAAGGCAGGTTTTTCTGCGCCGCCAGTCGCATTGGGCACCGCATCCGGTGTCAGCGATGACTTCCCGCTCGAATCTTTGGGGCAAAAAGGCTGTGAAGCCGCTGTGGCGCTACACGAAAGCTCGCAGGCGCCAAAGGGGTTATGCGGACAGGCTGTCCTTTGTGCAATGAGCACAGCGGTGAGCAGATGGGGAAAAGTTGAGGCGATCCACGGCAATGCGACTCCGATGGCGCTCTACCTCATCACAATCGCCCAGAGCGGCGAACGTAAGACTGCCGTGGATAGCGATGCCCAGATGGGTATCAAGGCGTTCGAGAGGGAGTTGCAAAGGTCGATCCAAGACCGGCGCGCTCTCGAACAGGAGGGCGCCAACTCTGATGACGCGGACGACGAAGTATCCGAAATCGTCGTGAGCGATCCTACCTATGAGGGTCTTCTGGGCGTGATGGTCCGTGGGCCGGGCGTCGCTTGTCTCTCGAACGATGATGCCGCTGGTTTCTTCGGCGGGCATTCTATGAGCCGCGATCAACGCCAAAAGACTATTGCCGGTCTTTCGCAAATATGGAGTGGCAGCGACATCAAGCGTCCTCGGGCACATGGTCGTGATACCAGCGTGGCGGGCGTGCCGTTAACAATGTCTCTTATGTTTCAGCCTTATCTGATCGGCCAGGTTTACGGCGACAGGGAGATGGTCGAGCAGGGGATTCTTCCTCGTGTGCTACCCTGCTTCCCACGGTCAACGATGGGCGCGCGCTTCTTTCAGGATATCAATCACGAAGCGCGTATGGCCATTCGACGCTTCGCTGAAAGTTCACTTGAGACGCTTCAAGATCTCCATTCACGGCAGGGCCTGTGCTTACCGTCTGACGACCCGTTCGCGCCCGACAGCGCGGTGCTTCCCTTGTCGACGGAAGCTCGGTCGGTTTTGATCGGTTTCTACAATAGTGTTGAAGCTGACCTCGGTGATGGCGGTCGTTTTGAGAAAATTCGTGGCTTCGCCAGCCGCTCGATCGAGAATGCGACCCGAATTGCTGCCATCGTCACCTTGTTCGATGACATCGAAGCCACTGAAGTCACCGAGCCTGCGGCCCGGTCTGCCTGCGACCTCATGCGCTTCTACCTTACTCAGTTTTCGGCACTGCTGAAGCTCGGTAGATCTGAGAGGAATAACTGCGAGGCTGGGCTGCTCGGCGCGTGGATGGCAAGCAAATATGGCGCCGGGGGGTGTGGTCACGACAAAGATGTATCGCAGTTCGCCCCACCGATGTTTCGGAAGAAAGGCGACAGGCAAGATGCTATGCAAACGCTGGTTGCGCACCGATGGATCGAGATGCTGCCGCCGGGGACGGTAGTGGATGGCTCCAAGCGGAATGAAGCCTTTCGGGTTCATCCGGATATTTCCTCGGTTCTGTGATTTGAAGGCCCTGCCAGATCGGCGGGGCTTTTGCGGACGGGTAGCTGGGTAGCACGTGCAGCGTGCGAGTTCCGGTCTCCCCGGATAGGTTTTGAATAACACCTGAATAAATTCCTTGAAAAAGGAAAAGCAATATGGCATTGATGTCTCAAACAACGAGCATCAGGCGACCACAGGCAAAATAATGACCCAAACCGATCAAGACCGCGTCCGTCAGGCGTTAGAGCAGCACCACCCGAAAATTCGGGAAGCGGTCGAACTTGGCTACAGCGAGTGGCGGCAGGTGCAGATGTTCCGAGCGAAACAGGGCTTCGGCTCTGTGCTTTATGCCAGGACTGAAGCGAACGATATCTTCGATGCTGTTGTCCGAAACGCCATGCGCATCTTCTCCGACGAACCCGGCGTTCGCATCGTGGAAGAAAGCCAAACGGTGAAGTTTTGCTTCTCTGAGGAGGTCCTCCTCCGCTTCAAAAAGGGCGATGAGAACAATCTTGGGCGTAATCTGAAAACACAAGCCGTGCTCGATTTTGTGAACCCGCAAGGCACTCTGCCGGGTTTGCCGCCGGAGGCCGAAAAGGTTGAGGTCCTGTATGCGGCCTCCGAAGTTGGTGACCGGATCGAAAGCATCCTCGTTGTTGCGAGGGATGGTGACCGGCTTCTCTGGCACTATGAAATTGATGATCTGCTGGCTGAGGACGAGGCCATCGTGCCGCTCTTTGGCGCGACCATCGACTCCACCACCGACGATGAGGAACCGCTTGTCAAACCGCGCAAAGGGGGTCAGGACGCCGGTCAGAACAAGCAAGACCAAGAGTGATTCAACATGGCGACAAGAGGAACCTTGCTGAGGCTGGCTCGGCATCTTCGGGGATTCACGCAGATCAAATCTGCTGAGAAACTCGGCGTGGCACAAGCAGTCTATTCGCGGATGGAAAACGACATCGTTGAGGTTGATGACCAGACCGTCGCGAGAGCCGCCGCTTCTTTCGATCTACCTGTAGAGTTCTTCGATATTACTGACACAGTGTATGGACCGCCAGTCAGCGTGCATACAATGCTCAGGGGCAATTCACAGGTTACGGCCAGAGATGTCGAGATGATCACTGCAGAATTGAATCTGAGGTTGTTTCACCTCCGGAAATTCTTGGAAAACGTCGAGCTTAATCGGGCTATGGAGCTGCCGCGACTTGATGTGGAGATGTATGAATCTCCCTCTGATATTGCGGACATGGTTCGACTCCACTGGAAAATGCCAAATGGACCTATCGGTAACCTGACCAGGATAATGGAGCGAGCGGGAGTCGTTGTGGGTTATTCCGACTTTCATGGCGCCGGGGTCAGCGGTGTGACATTTGCCGCTCCGGGTCAGGCGCCGCTTGTCCTGCTGAATCCCAATCACCCTGCGGATCGTGTGAGGTTCACGCTCGCGCACGAGTTGGGACACCTCGTCATGCACCAGTTCCCGACACCAGAGATGGAAAAAGAGGCCAACGAGTTTGCGTCTGTATTCCTGTTTCCGCGAAAGGAGTTGCGGGAGGCATTCAGGGGGCGAAAATTGTCCTTGGCACTGCTGGCCGCTTTGAAGCCGGAATGGAAGATGTCCATGCAGGGCATCCTTTACGCGGCGCAACGCGAAGGGATCGTCTCCAAGAATCAGGCAAAGTATCTCTGGACCCAGATCAGTTCTCGTGGATGGAAGACAAGAGAGCCAGCAAGCCTCGATTTTGAGCACGATCCAGCCTCCGTTCTGCCAACAATAATCAAGACTCAGATCAAGGATCTTGGCTTCGAGAAGAAGGATTTGGTCAGGCTCTCCAATCTCCATGAAAATGAGTTTGACCGTTTCTATCCGTTCAATGAAGGCTCTGAAGAGCGGCCAAGGTTGCGTATCATCAACTGAGTTGAGCCATGTGACACGCTCTTTGTGGGTGGGGATGTGGGGTCGATGATAGATGGCGTAAACAAAATTGAAATGAATCAGAGTCTTGGGTGAAAAGTTGGGCGGACTTCGTCTCCGCCATAAAAAAATTTGCCAATTGAATCGAATGGCTGAGAGGACAAGGGCAAGGGTGTTTCCACATTCTAGCCCCCGCAGTCTCTTCGATGTAGGGATGATCAGCGCTTGAGCGTTTTGCCTCAGTTCCGCGCCCAGAGGACAATGGCGGGTCGCGCCGGTTTCGGGTGAATGCCCTCAGGGATGAACTCTTCCCCCCCCGTTTGCTGGAATGCGGGTTGCAGGGCTCACGCACGGCGGCAGGCGCTGTTGTCGTGACAAGGCGCAAGGTCTTCCTCAATGGGTCAGGCCCTTTCAACCTTCTTGGTGGAATGTCGGCTTTTGACGTGTTGCATTCTGGAAGCTGACTGCATTCTCGAAGTCCGGGCATCGATCGACCAGCCCGAAACGCGCTTTTCGCCATGAACCGGATGGCAGTGGAAGGGATTGCTTGTTCGCGTCCGGGGGCGCCTTCCTGAAGGCCGTCTTTCATGGTCTGTTCCCGGCCATGTCGCACATGCTCACCCGTCGTGCGCCCCAAGGGGGCGCTTGTTCCGGCCGCGGTCATGACCTCTGGCCCGGAGATCTTCGAAGGTCCGGATAGGGGGCGGTCGCTCGGGCTTCGGCCTCCGCGTGGTCCCTGCCGGAATCTCGTCCCGGCCGCCATCGACGGGCCGTCTCAGCCATGGCCGTCAAGGTCTCGTGGAGCAGGCTTTCGCAACAAAACCGGTTGGGTTGCAATCCGGTTGAATATCCATAATTTGCCATCACTATGGGACGAAACGCCACGCATAATCATTGCCTTGTGGGGCGCCCGCTCATTACCACGTCAAAGGAAGCCTTCGCCAAGGTCGCGAAGCGTGCCTCGAGAAAGTTGCCATAATGCCAAAAATTTTTCTGCACCTAGGCTTCCCGAAGACAGGCAGTACATACACGCAGGCCTTTCTCAGCAAGAATAGAGACATCCTGGAAAGCAGGGGGCTGCGCTACCCGAAAATCGTGGATCGAAGAGGCAAGGAAACCCTTGGACACTCCACCGCCTTCTTCGCAGCGTTCACCGAAGACCCCGCGACTCACGCCGCCCTTGCGAGGCAGGGCCGAAACAGCCTCGAAGACAAAGAACACTTCATTGATCAGCTCAGCCAATCCATTGATTTTGATGGAGATCTGATTTTCTCAGGAGAGGGCATACCCTCGCTGTCGAAAGACGCGCTGAAGGACGTCAAGGAATTCCTCAGGCGGACGAAAAAGCGGATCATACCCATATGCCTGGTCAGGGACCCGTATGAATACACCGTGAGCCACATCCAGCAGAGTGTGAAACGGGAAAGGCCTCTCCTCGTATCGAGGCGATCCGTCGTCGGGCATCACAAGAAGTTGTCGCGAACGTTCGGCGAGGTCAGGGTCTTGAGCTACAACGCAATCAGGCAACAGGAAAACGACGTCGCACTGGAGCTTCTCAAGCATATCGGCGCTTCGCAATCGGGTCTGTCGCAGCCGAATTCCGGGTCGCGAAACGAAAGCCTCAGCGACAATGCGACACGGATCATGGGGCACATCAATACGGTATTCCCGAAATCCCCTGAAACAACGGCCGGCGCAAACGTGAGATCGGTGAATGACATTCGCGAACTCAGATACATCAAGGGCGGCGGAAAGTTCCTGCTCACGAATGGAGAATACGACGCCATCGCCGATGACATCTCCGCCGAGGTCGAGTATCTCACCGCAACGCTGGGAGAGTCCTTTGAGGGAAAGCCGCCCGACACGCGTGCCGTTCCCGCGCCTTGGTCGGATGAGGACATCCAGTACATTCTCGATAGCTTTTCGACACTTGGCTGGCCCGGCGTGATCGGCGCGTATTCCTACTTTTCGTTCTATCGGAACATTTCGGACACCTGGATTGAGGTGCTTCGAGGCGAAGTCGAGAAAAAAGCCGCAAAAGGGCGGAGGACGGGGCAGGAGATTCCGGCGATCCAGCCGAACGAAAAGATGATAGACGGCCTGAGAAAGGGTGCCGAGCAGACGGCGTCTCGATTTCTCAGTGATCGTGAGATTGTTGAGCACATCCAAGGCGTGAATGCTCTGACAGCTCGCTCCTGACTTGTCTGACGTCAGCACCTGCCGGACAGATTGGGGCGTTTTGAGCGTCGGGTCTGCCTTCAATTGGCAGGGGCGCAGGCAGATGAAGCGGCATTTGGGTCCCCGTTTGCGGGTGACAGGCGACGTGCGGCTTGGTAAGCCGTAAGGGGGCGAAAACAGGACCTAAAATGCAGGTAAAACAGACGGAGCTTGGGGGTGTCGTTGTCCTTACGCCGCAGCGGCACGGCGATGCGCGGGGGTTCTTTTCGGAGAGCTGGAACAAGCGCCGGCTGGCCGAGGCCGGGATCGAGGCGGAGTTCGTGCAGGACAACCATTCCCTTTCGGCGAAGGTGGGCACGGTGCGCGGGTTGCATTTCCAGTCGCCGCCGCATGCGCAGGGCAAGCTGGTGCGGTGCGGGCGGGGCTGTCTGTTCGACGTGGCCGTGGATATTCGCAAGGGGAGCCCGACCTTCGGCCGGTGGGTCGGGGTCGAGCTGAGCTTCGAGAACGGCAAGCAGCTTTATATTCCCGAGGGGTTCCTGCACGGGTTCGCGACAAGGGCGCCCGATACCGAGATCATCTACAAGTGCACCGATTACTATGCGCCCGAATGTGACGGGGCGGTCAGGTTCGACGACCCGGAGATCGGGATCGACTGGGGCGTGGATGCCGGCGCGGCGGTGTTGTCGGAGAAGGATGCGAAGGCGCCGCTGCTGAAGGATTTTGACAGCCCGTTCGTCTGGGAGGGCGCGGCATGAAGCTGTTGGTGACCGGCGGGGCGGGGTTCATCGGGTCGGCCGTGGTGCGGCTGGCGGCGGGGCGCGGGCATGAGGTGGTGAACCTCGATGCACTGACCTATGCGGCGTGCCTGGAGAACGTGGCGGAGGTGGCCGAGAGCCCGCTTTATGCCTTCGAGGAGGCGGATATTCGCGATGCGGCGGCGCTGGACCGGGTGTTTGCCGAGCATCGCCCCGATGCGGTGATGCACCTGGCGGCGGAAAGCCATGTGGACCGGTCGATCGACGGGCCGGGGACGTTCATCGAGACGAACGTGACCGGGACCTATACGCTTCTGGAGGCGGCGCGGAAGTATTGGGTCGGGCAGGGGCGGCCGGAGGGGTTCCGGTTTCACCATATCTCGACCGACGAGGTGTTCGGCTCGCTTGGTGCGACGGGGAAGTTCACGGAAGAGACGCCTTACGATCCGCGCTCGCCTTATTCGGCGTCGAAGGCGGCGTCGGATCACCTTGTGAGGGCGTGGCACGAGACCTATGGGTTGCCGGTGGTTCTGTCGAACTGTTCGAACAATTACGGGCCCTATCATTTTCCCGAGAAGCTGATTCCGGTGATCATTCTCAATGCGTTGGCGGGCAAGCCGTTGCCGGTTTACGGCAAGGGTGAGAATGTGCGCGACTGGCTGTATGTCGAGGATCATGCCGACGCGTTGCTGACGGTGTTGGAGAAGGGCGCGCTGGGCCGGTCCTACAATATCGGGGGCGAGAACGAGGCGAAGAATATCGAGATCGTGCGGCGGATCTGCGGGATATTGGATGATAAGCGGCCGCGTGAGGGTGGCGGTGCGTATGCCGAGCTGATCGAGTTCGTGGCCGATCGGCCGGGGCATGATCTGCGCTATGCGATCGACCCGACGCGGATACGGGAAGAGCTGGGCTGGCGGCCGTCGGTGACGCTGGAGCAGGGGCTGGAGCTTACCGTGCAGTGGTATCTCGACAACGAGGACTGGTGGCGGGCCTTGCAGGGCCGGCAGGGTGTGGGCGAGCGGCTGGGCAAGGCGGGGTAGCATGACGGTTCTGGTGTTCGGCAAGACGGGGCAGGTGGCGACCGAGCTGGCGCGGGTGGGCGGCGGTGACGTGCTGTGCCTTGGGCGCGACGAGGCGGATCTGTCGGACCCGGAGGCCTGCGCGGCGGTCATTCGTGGAACGGACGCGACGGCCGTGATCAATGCCGCGGCCTACACGGCGGTGGACAAGGCCGAGGATGCCGAGGCGCTGGCGACGGTGGTGAATGGCGAGACGCCGGGGGCGATGGCGCGGGCGGCGGCGGAAAAGGGTCTGCCGTTTCTGCATGTCTCGACGGATTACGTGTTTGATGGCACGGGCGACGTGCCGTGGCGGGAGACCGACAAGGTGGCGCCGCTCAACGCCTATGGGCGGAGCAAGTTGCGGGGCGAGCAGGAGATCGCGGCGGCCGGCGGCGCCTATGCGATCCTACGGACGGCATGGGTGTTCTCGGCGCATGGCAACAATTTCGTCAAGACGATGCTGCGGCTGTCGGCGGAGCGGGACAGCCTGCGGGTGGTCGAGGACCAGGTGGGATGCCCGACGCCGGCACGGGCGATTGCCGATGCGCTTTGGCGGATGGCGGGGGCGATGCGCGAGGGTCAGCCCGGTGGCGTTTACCATTTCGGGGGGCAGCCGGCGGTGAGCTGGTGCGGCTTCGCGCAGGCGATCTTCGAGCGGGCCGGGCGGGATGTGGCGCTGGCCGGCATCCCGACGGCGGAGTTTCCGACGCCCGCCAAGCGGCCCGCGAATTCGCGGCTGGATTGCACGGCCCTCGAAGCGGATTTCGGGATCAAGGCGCCGGACTGGCGTGCCGGGCTGGACGAGGTTCTGAGGGAATTGGGAGAGGTGGCATGACCGAGCGCAAGGGCATCATCCTGGCCGGCGGGTCGGGGACGCGGCTTTGGCCGATCACGCTGGGTGTGTCGAAGCAGCTTCTGCCGATCTACGACAAGCCGATGATCTATTACCCGCTGACGGTGCTGATGCTGGCGGGTATCCGCGAGATCGCGGTCATCACCACGCCGCATGACCAGGAGCAGTTCAAGCGGATGCTGGGGGATGGGGCGCATTGGGGCGTGAGCCTGACCTATATCGAGCAGCCGAGCCCGGACGGGCTGGCGCAGGCCTATATCCTGGCGGAAGAGTTCCTTGACGGGGCGCCGTCGGCGATGATCCTGGGCGACAATATCTTTTTCGGTCATGGCTTGCCGGACGTTCTGGCCGCGGCCGACCGGAAGACCGAGGGCGGCACGGTGTTCGGCTATCACGTGTCGGACCCGGAGCGCTATGGCGTGGTGGATTTCGACAAGGATGGGCAAGCCAAGGCGATCATCGAGAAGCCCGAGGTGCCGCCGTCGAGCTATGCGGTGACGGGGCTGTATTTTCTCGACGCCAGCGCCCCGGCGCGGGCGAAGGAGGTCAAACCGTCGGCGCGGGGCGAGCTGGAGATCACGACGCTTCTGGAAAGCTACCTGCAGGACCGGAAGTTGTCGGTCGAGCTGATGGGGCGGGGCTATGCGTGGCTCGATACCGGGACGCATGCGAGCCTGCTGGATGCGGGGAATTTCGTGCGGACGCTGGCAAGCCGGCAGGGCTTGCAGACCGGCAGCCCCGACGAGATCGCCTTTGCCATGGGCTGGATCAGCCGGGAGGCGCTTCTGGATCGTGCGAAGCAGTTCGGTAAGAACGGCTATGGCGAGTATCTCGCGCGGCTGGCAAGCGACGGGTCGTAGGGCGCAGGCCACGTCGTGCGCTTGCGCCGCCGCGGGATTTCTGGTTTCTGACCGGATTATTGGATCACCAAACCAGAGAGTAGCCATGCCCGACACATCCAGAACCAAGATTGCCGTTGCCGGGCTGGGCTATGTCGGCCTGTCCAATGCCGTGCTGCTGGCCGGGCATCACACGGTTGCCGCGCTGGAGATCGACGAGGGCCGGGTGGCGAAGGTGGCGGCCGGGCTGTCACCGATCGAGGATGCCGAGATCTCGAAGCACCTCGCCGAGCGTGAGCTTGACCTGCAGGCGACGACCGATGCGGCCGAGGCGCTGGCCGGGGCGGAGTTCGTGGTGATCGCGACGCCGACCAACTATGACCCAAGGACCAACCATTTCGACACGTCGAGCGTCGAGGCGGTGATCGCACAGGCGCGGGTGCATGCGCCCGCTGCCACGATCGTCATCAAGTCGACCATCCCGGTTGGCTTCACCAACCGGATGCGGGCCGAGACGGGCTTTGACGGGATCCTGTTCTCGCCGGAATTCCTGCGCGAGGGGAAGGCGCTTTACGACTGCCTTTACCCGTCGCGGGTGATCGTGGGCGATCATGGCGCGCCGGCGCACCGGTTTGCCGACATGCTGGTGGATGCCGCCGAGAAGGACGACGTGCCGGTGCTGTTCACCTCGTCGTCGGAGGCGGAGGCGATCAAGCTGTTCTCGAACACCTATCTTGCGATGCGCGTTGCGTTCTTCAACGAGCTGGACAGCTATGCCGTGGCGCATGGGCTGAACCCGAAGGAGATCATCGACGGGGTCAGCCTGGAGCCGCGGATCGGGGATCATTACAACAACCCCTCGTTCGGGTACGGGGGCTATTGCCTGCCGAAGGACACCAAGCAGCTTCTGGCGAATTACGAGGCCGTGCCGCAGAACCTGATCGCGGCAATCGTGGAATCGAACCGGACGCGGAAGGATTTCATTGCCGACCAGATCATTGCGCGGAAGCCCAAGGTGGTGGGCGTTTACCGGCTGGTGATGAAGGCCGGGTCGGACAATTTCCGCGACAGCTCGATCCAGGGGATCATGAAGCGGGTGAAGGCCAAGGGGATCGAGTGCATCGTCTACGAGCCGGCGTTGCCCGAGGATGATTTCTTCAACTCGCGGGTCGAGCGGGACCTGGGGGCGTTCAAGCAGGACGCGGACCTGATCATCGCCAACCGCCGCGCGCCGGAGCTGTCGGACGTGGCCGAGAAGCTTTACACGCGCGACCTGTTCGGGGTCGACTGAGCGCCATGCGGCGGGGCGCGGGACAGGGCTGTTGAGATGGTGACGGCTGGCGCGCCCTGCGACCTGAGCGTGATTGTCCCGGTTTACAACGCCGCCGCGACGCTGGAGCGGGTGGCGGGCGAGGTTCTGGCCCTGCAGGCCGACGGGTTGCGGTGCCAGGTGATCTTCGTCGACGATGCCTCGGGCGACGGAAGCGCGGGCGTGGCGGATGCGCTGGCGGACCGGCATCCGGAGGTGCTGGTTCTGCGACACGAGGCGAACCGGGGCGCCGGGGTGGCCAGGATGACCGGCTGGCCGCATGTCACGGGGCGCTACGCGTTGTTCTTCGACGCCGATGACATTCTGCATGGCGATGTTCTGCGCCTGACCGTCGAGAGGATGGAGGCGCATCCGGAGGTGGACACCGCGATGCTGGCCTATCGCTATGAGCGGGGCGGGCGGAATACCGGGATCGAGATGTCGTATTCGGATACGCAGGTATATCGCGGCTTGCTGGCGGCCGGGTCGCCGGCCATCGGCACGCCCGGTGAGATGGGCGCGCTTCTGATGGTGACGAATTACCCGTGGAACAAGGTGATCCGGGTGGCGCATTTCCGCGAGGTCGGGCTGCGGTTCGGGACGACGCATGTGAACAACGACATTCGCGGGCATTGGGAAATGATCGTGAAGGCGCGGCGGATCATGCTGTCGGACGAGGTGATCTGTACCCACCTTGTCGATCCGGAGGGTCAGAACATCACCAACCGGTTCGGGGCCGAGCGGTTGCAGATGCTGGACGCGCTGGGCGATCTTTACGGCCTGCTGGAGCGTGACCCGGATTTGCGGCGGCGCGAGGCGCACCGGTTCTGGGGGCTGGCGCATCGGCTGTACCTCTGGGCGCGCGAGCGGCTGGAGCCGGAGGTGGTGCCCCGGTTCGATGCGGGCTGGGCCGCGCTCATCGGGCGGATCGACCTTGGCGATTACACCGAGCTGCGCGTGCGCCATGCGCCGGAGCTGGCCGATGCGCTTGCCAATCACCTGCTTGGCCCGCAAGGTTCTTGAACCATGCCGAAGCTGTCGATCATCGTGACCGCCTATAACGTGGCGGCGTATCTGGGGCCCTGCCTTGACGGGATCATCGGGCAGACCCTGGAGGATATCGAGGTGATCGTGGTCGATGACGGCTCGACCGACGGGACGGGCGAGCTTGTCGAGGCCTATGCGAAGGCGGATGCGCGGGTGCGGGCGATCCGGTTCGAGGAGAACACGCCGGGGGGCGTGGGGCCGGCGGCGAATGCCGGGCTGGCGGCGGCGACGGGGGATTTCATCGGGTTTGCCGATGGCGATGACCTGTACGATCCGCGGATGTTCGGCCGGCTGTACGATGCGGCGGTGGCGCATGATGCCGACCTTGCGATGTGTCGGTATCACCTGATGGACGACGCGACGGGAGAGCTGGGGGAGCCGGACGAGGGCCGGTATTGGCAGCCCTACGGCGAGACCACTGCGGTGGCGATGGATGCCGAGCAGCGGAGCGCGTTGTTGCGGTTCATCGCCGTGCCGTGGCGGAAGATCTATCGGCGCGATCTTGTCGAGCGGGTGGGGTTGCGCTTTCCCGAGGGGGATTTCTTTTTCGAGGACAACCCGGTGCACTGGGCGGCGGTGCTTGGCGCGCGCAAGGTGGTGATGGTGCCGGAGTATCTTTGCCGGCATCGCGTGGCCCGGCCCGGGCAGACGATGGAGACCGCCGATCACCGGTTGCCGCAGATCTTTGCGCATCACGACACGATCCGCGACCTGCTGCGGCAGATGGGGATGGAGGCGGAGCACCGGGACGACCTGTTGTTGTGGCTGGCGACGCAGCTGGCCTGGGTGAGCGCGCGGGCCGAGGGGGACGTGGTGCGCGGCCTTTATGACAGGCTGGTGCCGGTGGTGGGCCAGTATGACAGCGACGAGATCGCCCGGTTCTGTGCTAGCGCTGCGCCGTTCGGGACGGCGCCGCTTCTCAAGGCGCTGAAGGCAGAGGATTTTTCCGCCTTCGAGGCGGCGGTTGAAGGGCGCGGGCGCGCCACCACGGCCGGGGCGAGGCCCGGGCGGGCGCGGGGCACCTCGGTCTGGGCGCTCGGGATGTATCACCTGCGCCATTCCGGGGTGCGGCGGACGGCACGGCTGACCGGGCGGTTCGCGGCGGAACGGCTGGGCCTGACGGGCCGGAAGCGGACAGGCGGGGAGGGACACGCGGTGACACAGAAAGACGTGATGATGGGGCTTGTGGTTCTGCAACGCGAGATGCGGGAGCTGCGCGAGGAGGTTGCGGCGCTGCGCCGGGAGCTGGCGGAGGGCCGGGCGGCCGGGACCGGGGCGCCGGAGGCCGGCGGCGAGCCGCGCAAGGCCGAGGACGGGGACGACTGAGCCATCCCGACCGGGGGTGCGACGCAGCTTGGCATTGCCAACCCGGTGAGGCGTAAAGTATGTGAGCGGCCAACGCCCGCGGGTGGCCCTCGGAACAAGAAGAAAGCAGGTCGTTCTCCAGATGGTCGATGACATTACCCCTTCCGGCCAACATGCCGCGCCCCCCCAAGGTTCGGAGATCGTGGCGCCGCTGTCGTCTCGCACGCTGTTCTGGCGGGCGCGCTACCTGAGAGAGTCGCGCTTCCTGACGCATGTGCCGTTCCTGTTCTGGCTGATCGAGACCTGCCGGCCGGGTTTCGTGGTGAAACTGGGGCTTGGCGACGGCGTGTCGTATTTCGCCGCGTGCCAGGCGCTCGACAAGCTCGAGACGCAGGCGGATTGCGTGGCGATCGATACCGGCGAGGATGAGGACGACGCCGATCGGGAGGGGATCAGGCAGTATAACGAGGACACCTATTCGGAATTCTCGCAGATCCTGCGGACGGACCTGCGCCGGGCGGTGAACCGCTTTCCGGACGGGTCGATCGACATGCTGCTGGTCGACGTGGATGCCGACGAGGCGCTGATCGATCGGCTGACCCATGACTGGCCCAGGAAGCTTTCGGAGCGGGCGGTGGTGCTGTTTCACGGCACGCGGACCCGATTTGCCGAAGGTGCCGCGGCCGGGTTTCTCGACAGGCTGGTGGCGACCTATCCGACGATCAGCTTGGAGGGCGGCGACGGGCTTTTGCTGGTGCTTTACGGGCCGCGCCGGCACGAAAAGCTGAAGCGGCTGACCGCCTTGCAGCCGGGCGTGCGCGGGTATTCGGAGGTTCACCATGTCTTTCGCCGGCTGGGGGCGACGCATGAATACGAGTGGCAGAGCCGCAACCGGGAAGAGCGGGAGAGTGACCTGCAGGAGCGGTTGGAAGCGGCGGAGGCCGACCTGGCCCGGCTGTCGGAGGAGAAGGCGAAGCTGGACCGGCGGATCGAGGCGTTGATCGACGGATCGGAGGCGGGCGGCGGTCGGATTGATCGCGCGCCGGCGTTGGAGGGTTCGGCCGCGGAGGCCGGGGCGGGCCCGGGATCTGGCGAGGCCGACGAGTTGAAGGCGGCGCTGTCGGAATTGCGCCGCGAGGCGGCGGACAGGACGACCGAGCTGGCCCGGCTGACCGCGATGCTGGAGCAGGCCGAGGCCGAGCGGATCGACGAAGTGGCGGACCTGGCCGGGCGCGCCAAGGATGCCGAGGAGCGGGCCGCGATTGCCGAGAGGGACCTGAAGGCGGCGCAGGAGGAACGCGATGCGGTTCTGGCCAGCACGTCATGGAAGCTGACGGGGCCGCTGCGGAGCGCCATTCGCAAGGCGCGTGGTATTAAATCCTGACGCCTGGCGGGCCCTAGTCGAGGAACCGGTAGGAGGGCCAGATGCCGCGCATGAATTCGTCGCCGAACTTGCGGGCCATGAACCGGTAGTTGCCCTTGAAGAACTGGACGATTTCGCGCTGAACCTCGTCGTCGAGGGGGTCGGTCTTGGGCGACACGTTGTGGTGGACGTCGAAATTCGGTTCGACGAAGTCGAAGCCCAGCGAGTCGGCCAGCTGCTGGATGAATTCATTCGTGAACATGGTCTCGTAGAAGCCGTAGATCACTTCGGTTTCGTCGAAGGCCTGTTCGATACGCTTGATCGCGGCGGCGTAGTTGCTGCGGAGGCGCTGCTTTTCGGTCTTGAACTCCTCGCTCAGCATGGCGCTTTCGCTGTAGGTGTCGTCGTATTGCTCGAGCCGACCGTTGCGCCTGTCCATCCGCATGGCCGACCAGCAGCGTTCGACCGGGTCGCGCATCAGCAGGAGCGGCCTGACGCGGATGTTGCGCGCCGCGAAGTTGTCCTTGACGATCTGCATCGCCGTGGTGGGCAGGGCCATGTGCGACGGTGTCATGTCGCAGGTCAGGCCGCCATGCTTGAGCAGCAGGTGTTCGAAGTAGTCGTAGTAGAATTCCGTGTCGGCGAGCATCGCCATGCGCTTGAGCATCCACGGGCAGGGGGACGTCTGGTAGTTGCCCTTCTTCAGAGCCTGGATCGTGCGGTCGGCGAGGGTCTTCTGCGTGCCGCGCATCTTGTAGACGTGCAGCGAGTCGAGGACGTGGTATTCCTTCATGAAGCCCGTATGGATTTCGGGAACGGTGCGAAAATAGGAAAAGAGCCACGAGGTGCCAGCCTTCTGCGCGCCGAGCCCCAGCACGAACGTGCCTATTGAGGGGTCGCGTTTCTTGAAGAGCCGCATCAGCCGAGGGCCACCGTTGGAAGGCTGAAGCTGAGAAGCGTTTCGGAGGCGCCGTCGGCTTCCCTGACGAGCGACAGTTGGCCGTTCTCGTGCAGGAGGGAGAAACCGGCCGTCTGGGGACCGAACGCAATGGTCGTCAGCGTCGCCCGGGCCAGCGGGATGTCGAAGGTCAGCAGTTTGCCCTCGACCATCTCGTTGTCCTTGTAGGTGATGAAGGACCGGGTGTCGAAATCGTCTTCCAGATCGGGGTGGGCGCGTTCGTCGTCGGTGGCCTTGTGGCTGATATGGGCCGCGTTCTCGTGGCCGTCGAGCCCGTGCCGCAGGGCCTGCGTCTCGCTTGCGGTCAGGTCGACCGACGATTGCTGGAGGGTGATCTTGCCGGCGGGTGCGGTCATGTCGTGGCCATCGCCCGACGCCTCGACGGCGGGGTCGAGATGCAGGCGGAATTCGGGCTTGTTGTCGCTCGAGGCGCTGACCGGAATGTCGATGACGACCACGTGGCTGTTGCCGTACTGGCCGAAAATGCGGACCCAGCTGCGGCCGTCGCCCATGCGGGCGCCGAGCGCCACCGCGGAGAAGTCGTCGCCCGTTTTCACGCCGAGCATCTGGGTCGTCAGGTCGACCGGGTCGCGATCGAAGATGGGGGCGTTATGGGCCAGCTGGGTCTGGAAGTACTTGTACCGCATCGGGTTGGAGTACTTGTAGGGGCCGCCGGAATCGATGAACACCGGTTCGCCGTGCCAGTGGCAGACGAACGACATGCCGTCCCAGTGGCCGTGCGGGCCGCGGAAGGAGCGGTGCAGGAAGATGGAGTGCAGCTGTTGCGCCGGCGGCTCGGGGCTGCGGAAGATGAAGTAGCCGTCCTGCGGGTATTGGCTGAGGAAAGGGTAGGGTTCGCCTTCCTTCCCCTCGGAGCGGTGATAGCGCACGCGGGGTGTCTGGAAGGGGCCGTCTTCGAAGGCGGCGATGTATTTCTTGTTGAAGCGCTGGAAGTGCTTGCTGTCGCCGATACCGGGCATGCGGTGGAAGACCGGCATGATGTCGTGCAGGAACTCGTTCATGCGGATGAACATGTCGTCCGAGGCATTGTTGAGCGGGTAGCCGATGCTTTCGAAATACTCGCAGGTCTCGCGCAGGCGGCCCATCAGGAAGACGTGATAGAAGATCGAGTGTTCCTTGACCGTGCCCTCGGCATGGCTGACGGCGCGTTCGATGAATTCGTCGACCTTGGTGCGCGCGAATTCGAGCGTGCGGTGGCGGCGGTCGGCATCGGTGAGGAAGATCAGCGCCATGTCGGCCAGGCCTTCGGCCTGAAACAGCGTGTGGTTGGAGAATTTCCACTTCTCGGAGTCGAGAAAGCCCATCAGCGTCTTGCGGTGCAGGATCATCACCTTGCGCAGACGCGCGTTGAATTCGGGCGTGATGCGTTCGGCAAGGCCGCGGGTGTAGAGCCAGGCGATATAGGAGGCGCGGTAGCCGGTGGCGTGGTCGTCCCAGATGTCGTTCTTGGGGCGGTGGCCCTCGGCCTCGACATGGCGGACGAAGGCCTCGAGAACGTCGAAGGCCTTTTTCCAGTGGGGTTCCTGGGGTTTGCCGGCGAAATCCTGGTCGGTGAAGACGCTCATCCAGGCCATGCTGTTGAAGTAGATGCGCCAGACCGGGTTGCCGGTGGGGTGAACGGTCCAGTCGGTGAGGTCGGCGAGATCGAATTCCGGGAAGGTCTGCCGGATCTGGATCATGCCGGTTTCGCGGAACAGGTTGTTGAGCTTGGGGGTATCGTAGACCTCGCGCTCGGGCAGGCGCAGGCGGGGCTCCAGTTCCTTGATGCGGGCGATTTCACCGGGCCACATCGACTTGGGCTGTGGGGCCTTGGCAGGGTCGGCCGGCGGTTGCTCGGTGAAGGTTTCGCCGGGCCTGGTGCCGTCGGGTGCGGGCTTGGTGCCGGTCCGGGCGGGGGCGGGCCGGGTTCTTGTTTCGCCGACGGGGGCGACCTGGGTCGGTGTGCTCTTGTCGGCTGCGTTGGCCGCGGTGTAGCTGGCAAGGCCAAGCAGCATGATGCGTTCCTTGACGCCCCTGTGGAACAGGCAGATTTCATGCACGCGGTCGAAGGTGCCTTCGATCCGGGATACGGGTTTTGCGTCTGCCGTGTAGTCGACGTCGGAATATTCGAACCCGTAGGTTTCCTTGAGCCACAGCATGTCGTTGTCGAGCCCGTCGAGTTCGGCGATCAGTTCTGGCTTGAGCTGGGGCGGGCGGTAGAGGTCGTTTTCGTGGGCGATCTCGAGCAGCAGGTCGAGCAGGCTGTTGGTTTCTTCGTTGAACTGGTTGTTGTCGTTGGGCCAGATCGCGTTGCGGTAATCCTGGATGATGCTCATCACCTCGGCGCTGAGCGTCTGGTTCTGTTCGCGGCTGGGGGCGGGCAGCTTGCCGACAAGGTCGGGGGCCACGACCGAGATGAAATCCTCGCAGACGTCGCCGTTGACGAGGGCCTCGCGCTTGTACTCCCTCACGATCATGTCCGCGCCGAGCGGGTCGTAGGATTGCAGGATCTTGCGGGCGACCTGTTTGGTCGGGTGCTTGAGGATGCCCGAGGCCTTGAGGGTCTGGAGCGCGGCCGAGAGGTAGTAGCTTGCCGGCGAGCGGAAGTAGACGACGACGGAGATGCTGTCGAACAGGGCGTTGAGGCGGTCGAAGAGCGGCTGGCCCAGTTCCGGCTTGAATTCGCGACCGAGGAATTCGGAGGTCAGGATGACCGTTTCGGGATCGACCTTGCGGATTTTCTCTTCGATTTCGTCGAAATAGGTGTGGAACGCCTGCAGGTTCTTTTCGACGTCGTTGCCGTAGCGGTGCATCAGGTAGCGCGGCGGCTTTGCGCCGCAAACGGGCAGGGCGAGGGCGTTGTGGTGGTTCTTGCCTTCGGCGAGCGGGTAGAACACCCCGTTCATGGCCAGCTGTTCGCTGTTCTTTTTCAGGAAGTCCTGCAGCGATTGGGTGCCGGTCCGTCCGGTGCCGATGTGAAGGTAGAGATGCATTCAAAAGCCTTGTTGTCTGTCTGCCGTCACGCCTCGAGTACCGGAGAGAAATCCGGCCAGTCGTAGTCTTCCGCAAGCAAGCGGGCGGCGCGTTTCATCGCGTCGCCTTCGCCCGAATCCTTGCGGGACAATAGGGCTTCGACGGCCCGTGTCAGGGCCGCCTCGCCTTCGTCCGGGTCATAAAGCACACCAGCGTCACGGCCTGCAAGGACTTCTCGGGTCTGGCCCACGGCGGGCAGGACGACAGGCGTTCCGAAGCTCAGCGCCAGCAACATCGAGCCGGAGGTGAGGATCCTGCGGTAGGGGTAAACCGCCGCGTCCGCAGCATTGAAGAAGAGCTGCAGCTCATGGTTGCCGAGGAAGCGGTCTGCGACGCGGATGCGGGCGCGCTCGGCCTCTGTGAGGGCCGGGGTGATTGCCGAAAGCGGGTCGAAGGATTGCTGGCCGGCGAGGACGAGAAGCGCGTTGGGGCGCGTCTTAAGCACCGTGCGGAAGGCGGCGACGAGCTGTTCCACGCCCTTGTAGGGCCGCACCTGGCCCGCGAAGAGGATCACGTCGTCGTCGGGGGCGATGTTCAGGGCGCGCCGGGCCGCGTCGGGCGTGATGTAGTTGGGATAGCAGCCGATATAATTGCCGTGGGCCGAGATGCGCAGCTTGTCGGCGGGCAAGGCGAAGTGCTTTTCAACCTCGGCTTTCGAGGCTTCGGAATGCAGGTGAATGACATGCGCGCTTCGGGCGATCCGGGCCGAGAGTTCGGCTTCGATATCGGGGAAGGCGGTGTCGTGGGAGACGGTGTTGTGGATCGTCCAGGCGAGCCGGCCGCCTTCGGCGACGAAGGCGCCGAGCTTGGCGGCGAAGCTGCGGGCGGCCTGCCTGGCGGTGACCTTGTCGGTGATGCCGGCGAAGATGAAGTTGAGCCAGTGCAGGTGGAAGGTGACGTTCGCCGGGCCGGTTGCCTGGCGCAGCACTTCGAGGGCCGCGTCGATATCGCCGCCCACGACCTCGGTATGGCGGCGCATCTTGCCGTAGAGCCGCTTCTGGTACGGGTTGGAATAGGAGTAATCCGGCCAGAAGAGCACCATGCCCGCCCCGTCATGCAGGCGGTAGGTGACGTTGCGCGGCTCGGTCGGGTCGGGGGCGTCGACATCCCACAAGGCGTCTAGCCCGAGCCGCTTGAGCGCTTCGCGCTGCACGCGGTAGGTGTTCGAGGTCTGGTGCCGCTCGTTCATCGAGGAGGTGTTCCGGCCATGCCAGCGGCGCTGGTAGTAGACCTCGTCGATGTGGTGGAAGGCGCCGGTTTCGCTGAGCTTGAGGAAGATGTCGTAGTCGACCGCGTTGACGATGTCCTCGCGGAAGCCGGGGGTGCGTTCCCATGCGTTGCGGCGGAACATGCGGAAGTGGTGCGTGATCGAGGTGATCATCATCTTCTCGCGCGAAAAGACGGGCCAGCTGTATTCGTTCTTGATGTACCGGCCGTCGTCGTCGATGCGTTCGGCCGAGCCGTAGCAGCAGACGACCTCGGAATGGGCGTCGAGATACTCGGTCATCGCCCGCACGGCGCCGGGTTTCAGCGTGTCGTCGGAATCGAGCTGTCCGATGTAGAGGCTGTTCGACATGCGCACGGCCTGGTTCGACGCGAAGCCGATGCCGCCGTTGGGATTGTCGACCCACCTGACCCGCGGCTCGTTGCCGTAGCAGCGTTCGAGAACGGCCAGCGTGTCATCGCGGGAGCCGTCATTGGCGATGCACACGTCGAGATCGCGGATGTCCTGTGCCAGGACGCTGTCGATCGCCCGCTCGATGTAGCGGCTGGCGTTGTAGGCGGGGATATAGACCGAGACCTTGGGCACCTCGTAGGTGCCGTCTTCCTTGCGGTCCCAGTCGTTGGGGCAGAGGCTGCGGTAAAGCTGGGCGTCGGCGGGATGTTCCCTGGGCTCGGCGATGCCGGCGATGCGCTCGGCCGCCTGCGGGGCGAAGTAGCTGCCGGCATTGTACATGCGGAAGGCCAGTTCGCGGGCGGCGTGCAGGCTGTCTTCGAAGCGGCTGTCGAGCGGGCCGATTTTCCGAAGAAGCCCGGCGGGGACGGCCATGTTGAGGCCCGCGACTTCGCGGAAGGGGAAGCGGCTGTTGAACGTGCCGGCGTTCACCTCGCCGGAGAAATGGGTTGCCATCGACTCGGTGCCGGTGAATTGGGCCAGGGGCTGCACCAGCATATCGGTCATGCCCGTGCGCCAGCCCATGCGCCACAGCGCGAGATCGTCGAGGATGACATCGCCGTTCAGGAAGAGCACGAGGTCGGCCGCGTCGGCGATGGCACGGAGCTCTGTCTGTGCGTCGGGGTCGAGGATATCGGTGGCCAGCACCCGACAGGTGCCGGTGTCGCCAAGGCCCCGCTGTGCGGGGCTGACGCCCTTGCCGGCAAACACGGTGACGTCGAGCGTGCCCGGGAAATCCTGTTGCGCGAGCCGGTCGAGCATCGTGTCGCTGTCACCGGGTTTGACGGGCGCGTAGACGACGTGCAGGCGGGTGGCGGCCACGTTGCCCTCGGGCAGGAGGGTCGTGGTCGCATCGTCGATGAAGGAGAAATCGTTGCGCGGCCCGGGCCAGGCGGGCAGGGCGAGATGGGCGGGAAACAGCTTTGGCAGGTCGCGACCGGCTTCGAGTCGGCGGAAGGGCGGGTGCAGCCGGTTGTCGGGATAGCCGAGGTAATCGGCCGGCATGTTGACCTTGCGCGGCACCGGCGCGGCCGACTGGGCGCGGCGCAGGTGGCCGGCGTAGATCTCGAGCACCTCGGGTTTGACGCGCGGATGGTAGCTGAGCCCCTCGAGGATGCGTTCGGCGAGGTCGGTGTCGCCCTTCTCGATCAGCTCGAGAACCGCACGGAACCGGGTCCAGGCATTGCGTGGCTGGTCTTTGAATTGCTCGGCGAAGATCAAGGTCTCTGGCCCGTGGTTTTCGTTTCTGATTCCGATGCCGCGGACAGATTCCGGGCCTGCGGCGGGACAGGGGCTTTATTGATAAGCCGGGTCGCGACTTCAAGGCCTGCAAAGGACCCTTGGGAGAAATTCCGCGCGGTTCTCACCTGTCAGAGGCCGGCATAGAGCGTTTCGCCCAGGTCGGGCCACTCATATTCGCGCGCGCGGGCGAGCGCGGCCTCGGACGCCCGGGCCAGCGAGCCGTCGTCTTTCCGCGCGAGGAGCGTACGCAGCGAGGACAGCAGGGCGCCCTTGTGGCTGGAATCGTAGACGATGCCCGCGTCGGTGCCGTCGAGCACTTCGCCGGTCATGCCCACGCGGGGCACCACGGTGGGCAGGCCGAAGCTGAGCGCCAGAACCAGCGAGCCCGAGGTCAGGATGCGCGAATAGGGGAAGACGGCCAGGTCGGCGGCCCGGAAGAACAGTTGAAGCTCGGGCTCGTCGAGGAAGCGGTCGGTGGCGAGGATACGGTCGCGCTCGGCCCGGGTGAGCGCGGGTTTGAGGTTGCGCAACACCTTGTGGTGCATGGCGCCCGCGATCATCAGCTTGGCCTTGGGGCGTTCGGTCAGGATCTGGCGGAAGGCGGTGACAAGCCGACCGACGCCCTTGTAGGGCCGGACCTGCCCGGCGAAGAGGATCACGTCGTCATCGGGGGCGAGGCCCAGGGTTTCGCGGGCCGTTTCGCGCGTGACGTAGTCGGGATAGACGCCGAAATAGTTGCCGTGGGGCGAGACGCGCACCTTTTCGGGCGGGATGTGGAAGGTTTCGCGCACTTCCGGCAGCGATGCGGCGGAATGCAGGTGGATCACATCGGCCAGTTCCGCGATGCGCCGCGCGAGGTCGATTTCGAGCTCGGGGAAGGTGGCGTCATGCGAGATGACGTTGTGGACCGTCCAGACGATGCGCCCGCCTTCGCGTTTGAAGGCGGTGAGGTCTTTCAGGAAGGCCGAGACGTTGCGCCGGGCCTGCCCCTTGAGGCGGACATCCTTGAACAGGAAGTTGACCCAGTGCAGGTGGAAGATGATGCGTTGCGGGCCGCTGGCCTGCCGCAGGGCGTCGAGCGCCGCGGAGATCGGGGCCTCGACGATCTCATAGTCGCGGCTGGCCTTGCGGTAGAGCTGATTCTGGTAGGGATTGGCGCGGTCGTAGTTGGGGTAGAAGAAGACCCGGGGTTTCTGGGCCTTGCAGCGGAAGCTGACCCAGCGGGGTTCGTCGGGGTTGGGCAGGTGGACTTCCCAGAACCGGTCGACCCCCTGGCGTTTCAGCGCCTCGGTCTGGACGCGGTAGGTGTTGGCCGTCTGCGAGCGTTCGTGCATGAACGAGGTGTTTCGCCCGTGCCAGCGGCGCTGGTAGAGGATCTGGTCGATGTGGTGGAAGGCGCCTGTTTCGCTGAGCTTGAGAAACATGTCGTAGTCGACGGCGTTCATGATGTCGGTGCGGAAGCCGGTCGTGCGTTCCCACGCGGCGCGGCGGAACATGCGGAAATGGTGGGCGATCGAGGTGATCATCATCTTCTCGCGCGAGAAGACGGGCCAGCTGTATTCGTTCTTGATGTGCTCGCCATCGGCATCGATGCGCTCGGCCGAGCTGTAGCAGCAGACGGTTCTGGGGTGCGCGTCGAGATATTCCATAAGCTGCCGCACCGCGCCCGGCTTGAGGCAGTCGTCGGAATCGAGCTGGCCGATATAGAGGCCGCGGGTCATGCGCACCGCGCGGTTGGAGGCGTGGCCGATGCCGCCATTCTCGCCGTCTTCCCAGCGCACGCGGGGCTCGTCGCCGAAGGCGCGTTCGAGCACCTGGAGCGTGTCGTCGCGAGAGCCGTCGTTGGCAATACAGACCTCGAGATCCTGCACATCCTGTTCGAGGGCGCTTTCCACGGCCCGTTCGATGTATTTGGAGGCGTTGTAGGCGGGGATGTAGATGCTGACCTTGGGGACGCGGAAGAAGCCGTCTTTCGGGCGGTCGAGGCGGTTGGGGCAGAGCTCGGTCATCAGCCGGTCGTCTTCGGCACTGGTGCCCGGGGTGCGGTCGGGGCGCAGCACGGGGACGAGGAGCGGCGAGAAATAGGCGCCGAGGTTGAAGAAGCGGAAGGCCATTTCGCGCGCGGCATGCTGGGCCGAGGAGAAGCCGGTGTCGGGGCCGCCCGCGCGTTGCAGCAGGCTGCGCGAGACGACCATGTTCAGCCCCTTGACGTATCGGAAGGGCAGGTCGCGGCCGAACGGATGGGGCGCGGACTTGATGGCGTAGGGGGTGGGCAGCCGCATGTCGGGCATCGGCATCAGCGGCTGGACGACCGCGTCGGAGACCCGGCCGAGCTGCATCGCGCGGACGAGCGCCCCGGGATCGAGTTCGATTTCCCCGGAGAGGAACAGGAACAGGTCGGCCTGTGGCGTTGCCTCGGCGATGTACTGGGCCGCGCGGGGCGACAGGAGCGGTGCTTCGAGCAGCTGGACGTCGTGCGGCGAGGCGGCGGCGGCCGCGTCGATATCCGCGCCGCGGGCCGGCAGGAAGAGGGTCACGACGACGGGTGTGTCGGTCTGCTGGCGGTCGAGCTGGGCGAGGAGGCGGGCGGCCTGTGCCTCGTCCCGGGCGTCGCAGAAGACATGGAGGCGCGTTCGCTGCCGGTCGGCGAGGGGCGCGAGGCCCGCGGCCGCGACGTGCAGGAAGAGGAAATCGTTGCCCGGCCCCACCAGTTCCGGCAGGGCAAGGTCGGAGGGGTAGGGGCGCGGCACGTAGCGGTTGGTTTCGACGGCGCGGAAGGGCACCCGCAGGAGGCCGCTGGGATCGGAGGTGAAATCGGAGGGCGTGTTGATCCTGTGCAGGCCATGGTCCGGCGGGATGCGGGCTTCGACATGCCGGCGGAACATGTCGTAGAGGCCCGGGTCGAGGTCAGGGTGAAAGCGGATACCGTCGAGGATCTGCCGGGCGGCCGTGGCCTCGCCCAATGTGCCGAGCCGCATCGCTTCGGCGATCTTGCCCCAGGCGTTGCGCGGCCCGCAGGGCGCTGACATGCGGTCTTCTGGCACGCAGCGTTACCTCCCGCGGATCCGCCGTACCGCCCGCACGAGGACGCGCAAAGGTGCGGTGATCCGCCAGCTCGTGCTTGTGCGGATGTCCTTCAGGTGGCGCTCGCCGTCCTGCACGCGCTGTTGAAGGAAAGCGATTTCGGCTTCCATGTCATGCACGCGTTCCGACAGGTCGGGGCCGGTGCCCGTTGTCGGCAGGTCGGCCGCGGGCGTGTGGGGCTCGGGCTCGGCGGTGACCGCTTCGGGCCGGTTGCGGCGGGTGGCGATGCGGTCTTCCTCGAGCTCGAGAAGCTTGGCGAGAAGGCGCTCGACATCTTCCGAATGGCGCGACGGCGGCGGGGCGAGGTCGCGGGTGCTTTCGAGCGGGCGCGGGCCGGCGCCGCGGGCCATGAGGTCGAGCCGGTGCATCTGGCCCTGCCGGTCGAGAAAGCGGTCGAAGGCCTGCCGCTCGGCGCTGTCGGCGGGCAGGGCCGCCAGTTCGGACAGGGGAGAGGGGGCCCCGGGTGCGAGAAAGAGCGCCATTTGCGGGGCGGCACGGCCAAAGACGAGCACCTTCATGTCGGGCGCCGGTACGCCGGCGATCAGGCTGTCGGAGAGCCCGGGACCATAGAGCAGCAATGCGCCCGCTTCGGTGACGCGGGCGGCCATCTGTGCCAGTTCCTTCTCGCGCCGGGCGGCATCTTGGGAGAGATTGACGGCGAGGATGTCGACCTCTCCGGTCTCGTCGAGACCGTTGACGGTGGAGACCCTGCGCCGGCCGGCATACCTGGCGCAGGCCTTGTCGAACGCCTCGGCCCCGCCTGCGCTGCAATCAGCGTTGCAACACAGGGTGTCGAGGCCCAGATGCTCGGCCGCCTGGCAGAAGGCGAGATGCGCCGTTCCGGTGGTGCCGCCCACGGTCAGCACCGTTTGGGGTTCGAATTCCTCGGTCAGCCAGAAGATCAGCGGCAGCGCCGGCAGCGAGGCGGAGTCGTCGAGGAACTCCGCCGCCCAGGTAAGGGGGTGGTTCACGACCTCCAGAAGCTTGTCGATGCGGGGGCTTTCGGCGGCGGAATGCCTGCCGGAAATGGCCTCGGCCGAGGCGGTTTTTTGAGCCGGTGCCGTCAACCTCATTACCCCGTACGGAACTCGTTGTCCGCGTCAGACACATATTTTTGCACAGATTCAGCTACGTGCATATATATCTTCATACCGGATAATGTCATCCTCGCCCAGATAGATGCCCGTTTGTACCTCGATCAGCACGATCGGCACCTTTCCCGGGTTCTCGAGCCGGTGCACCGTTCCGAGGGGAATGTAGACCGACTGGTTTTCGGTCAAGAGCTTCACCTCGTCGTCGACCGTGACCTTGGCGGTGCCCTGCACGACGACCCAGTGTTCCGACCGGTGGTGGTGGGATTGCAGCGACAGCGAGGCGCCGGGGTGGACGTGGATGCGCTTGACCTGGAAGCGGTCGCCGCCGACGAGGGTTTCGAACCAGCCCCACGGGCGATGATCCTTGCGGAATTCGGTGGCCTGCTTGGCGTTCTTCTTCTTGAGGGCGTTGACCGCTTTCTTGACGTCCTGCGCGCGGGAGGCGTCGGCGACCAGCACGGCGTCGGGCATGGCGACGGTGATGACGTTCTTGAGGCCGATGCCGACGACCTCGAGCGTTTCATCCTCGGAGCGCAGAAGCGTGTTCTCGCAGTCGATGGCCGTGGCCTGGCCCGAGGTGGAGACGCCGCTCTCGTCCTGTTCGCCATCCCGCCAGACGGCATCCCAGCCGCCGAGGTCGGACCAGCCGCCGGAATAGGGCACGACCGACAGGTTGTCGGCCTTTTCCATCACCGCGTAGTCGATCGACTCGTCGGCCGCGCCGGACCAGGGCCCGGGGGCCAGCCGCAGGAAGCCCAGGTCGCATTCGCCCTGGTCGAGGGATTCGGTGACCGGGCCGATCATCGCCGGCATGTGTTTCTCGAAGGCCTCGAGGATGGTCTTGACGGAAAACAGGAAGATGCCCGCGTTCCAGAGGTATTCGCCGGAGGCCAGCATCTTTTTCGCGGCAGCCTCGTCGGGCTTTTCGACAAAGCGCTTGAGGCCGATGGCCTCGGGCTTGTCGTTCTTGGGTTTCTTGGCGAGCTCGAGATAGCCGTAGCCCGTTTCGGGCCGGTCGGGCGTGATGCCGAACGTGACGAGCTGGCCGTCCCTGGCCGCGGGGACGCCGGCCTTGACCGCCTCGTGAAAGGCCTGCGTGTCGGGCACGACATGGTCGGACGGGGCCACCAGCATCAGCGTGTCGGGGTCGTTGCGCGAGAGCCAGAGCGCCGATGCCAGGATGGCCGGCGCCGTGTTGCGCCCTTCGGGTTCGATCATGATGGCGCTGGGGTCGATGCCCGCGGTGGCCAGCTGTTCGACCACGATAAAGCGGAACGCGGTGTTGGTCACGACCAGCGGCTGGTTGAAGCCCTTGCCGCTCAGGCGCTGGGCCGTCGACTGGAACAGGGTGGTTTCGCCGAGCAGGGGCACGAATTGCTTGGGGTAGCTCTTGCGGGACAGGGGCCAGAGCCGCGTGCCCGAGCCGCCGCAGAGAAGCAAAGGCGTAATTTTCATGTCAAATTAACCCTGATCTGAGTTCGGATGCGGGCGGGTGGTGCCTAGCTTGCCGGTTTCTTTACTATTTGGTCGAGGATTGCAACAGCGCTGCAGTCGCATGGTGAAAACCCCCAGAGTATGTTAGCGAAAAGAAGCCGACATGCCGGGAGGGAGCCGGACGATGATCATCGCGCTTGTGGAAATTCCGCTGGAGGGCCCGAAACGGCCGGAGGCGGCGGTGATCGAGCAGTCGCTCGAGTCGACGAAGATCTTTCACGAGGTGAAGGGGTTGCGTCGGAAGTATTACCTGAACTCCGAGCGGGGCGGCGGCGGCGTCTACGAGTTCGCGACGCGGGAGGAGGCGCTGGCGTGGTTCAATGACGGCTGGGCCGACTGGATGGAGGGCCGCTTCGGCGTGCGCCCGACGCTGACGCTGTTCGACAGCCCTGTGGTTCTGGACAACGAGGCGGGCGAGGTTCGGGTGAACGGCGCGCCGGTTGGCGCGCCGTGGGAGAAGGCCTGATCGTCTATTTGCCCTTCCAGACCGGGTCGCGCTTTTCCGAAAAGGCGCGGGCGCCTTCCATCTGGTCTTCGGAATCGTAGAGCACGTCGACGGATTCGAATTGCCGCTTGGTAATGCGGTTCATCGCGTCCTGGAAGGTGAGCGCCTCGGCCTCGCGGACGATCTCCTTGATCGCCGCGTAGACCAGCGGCGGGCCCGAAGCGAGGTGATCGGCGAGCTTGCGGGCTTCCTCCATCAATTTGTCGGCCGGGTGGATCTGGTTGACGAAGCCCCAGCGGGCGCCTTCCTCGGCGTCGAGCCGGCGGCCGGTCAGCAGCATTTCCATCGCGATGTGGTAAGGGATGCGCTTGGGCAGCTTGACCGAGGCCGCATCGGCCACGGTGCCCGAGCGGATTTCGGGCAGGGCGAAGGTGGCGTGGTCGGCGGCGAGGATGATGTCGGCTGAAAGGGCCCATTCGAAGCCGCCGCCGAAGCAGATGCCGTTCACGGCGGCGATGACGGGCTTGTTCATCGCCCGCATCTCCTGCAGGCCGCCGAAACCGCCGACGCCGTAATCGCCGTCGACCGCGTCACCGTCGGCGGCGGCTTTCAGGTCCCAGCCGGGGCAGAAGAATTTCTCGCCCGCGCCGGTGATGAGGGCGACGCGCATCTCGGGGTCGTCGCGGAATTCCTTGAAGATGTCGCCGAGAACGATGCTGGTCTTCAGGTCGATGGCGTTCGCCTTGGGCCGGTCGAGCGTGACCTCGAGCACGCGGCCGCGGCGCTCTGTCCTGACGGGTGATGCGGTCATGTGTTTCCTCCGATCGTGATGAGTGCGTCCACCGCCACCGCGCGGGTTTCGGTGCAGATGAGCGGGTTGATTTCGACTTCCTCCAGCCGGCCGGCATGGGCTGCGACGTAAGACTGCACCGCCAGCACGGCCTGCGCAATGGCGGCCATGTCGGCGCCCGGCTTGCCGCGGTAGCCGCGCAGGACCTTGGCGATGCGGAGGGAGTTGAGGGCTTGCGAGATCTCGTCTTCGGTCGCGGGCAGGAGAAGCGAGGTGCTGTCGCCCATGATCTCGGTCAGGATGCCGCCGGCGGCCAGCGTCAGCACGTAGCCATGGGCCGGGTCGCGGGTGACGCCGATGAGCAGCTCGGCGACGGTGCCGTCGATCATCTCTTCGACCAGCCAGCTTTCGCAGGGCATGGTGGCGGCCTGGGCCAGGGCGGCAGCGGTGTCGTCACGGGCGAATGCGACGCCGCCGGCCTCGGTCTTGTGGGCGAGCCCTTCGGCCTTGATGACGAGCGGCGCGCCGATCTCGCGAACGGCCTCTGTCAGCGCGGTTTCGGTTTCGGCCCGTTTGGCGGCAGGGATGGTGACGCCGTGGGCGGCCAGTTCGGCCTTGGCCTCGGCTTCGCTGAGCGTGTGCAGCTCGGCCGGTTCGCCGGGGTGCAGGAGTGGGGCAGGCTCGGGCCGGGGCTGGCCGAGCCAGGCGGCGGCGGAGATCGCGGTCAGCGCTTCGTCGAGGCCGAGGAGGGGCACCATGCCGCTGGCGATGATGCGCTCGGCGACGGCCTCGGTCATGGCGTCGGGCAGGGTGGCGACGAGGGCGAGGGGCTTGCCGGTCATGCGGCTGGCTTCCTCGCCGGCGTGGTAGATGCAATCCCACGCGGCGGGGTCGCAGCGGTCTTCGCGGGGGAAGTCGGCGACGAGGCAGCCGAGCGAGACATCCCCGCCCAGCATCGCGCCGAAAGTGGCGGCCATGCGGGGCACGTCTGTCCAGATGAAGGTGTGGTAGTCGAGCGGGTTGGCGAGCGCCACCATCGGCCCGAGCGCGTCGCGCAGGCCTTGGCGCTGGGCGCCGTCGAGGGTGGGGAAGGTGACGTCGTGGCCGATGGCGGTGTCGGCCATCAGGCTGGCCTCGCCCCCCGAGCAGGACATCGACACGATGCGGTTCGAGGGCAGGGGGCCGGTGAAATGCAGGAGTTTCAGCGTTTCCAGCAGGGCGGGCAGGCTGTCCACCTGGGCGATGCCGAGGCGTTTCAGAAGGGCGCGGGCGCCGGCGTCGGAACCGGTGAGCGAAGCGGTGTGCGAGACCGCGGCCGCCTGAGCCTGTTCCGAGCGGCCGGCCTTGAGCGCGACGATGGGCTTGCCGAGGGTGCGGGCGCGGCGGGCGAGTTCCTCGAAGGCGCGCAGGTCGCCCACGCCTTCGACATGCAGGCCGAGGGCGGTGACACGCTCGTCTTCGAGAAGCGCGGTGCCGATTTCGGCGAGGCCAAGCTGGGCCTGGTTGCCGGCGGTGGCGACATAGGCCAGCGGCAGGCCGCGGCCCTGCATGGTGATGTTGATCGCCATGTTCGAGCTTTGGGTGAGTACCGCCACCCCGCGCTCGGCCCGCTGGCCGCCATGCTGGTCGGGCCAGAGGAGGGCGCCGTCGAGATAGTTGATGAAGCCGTAACAGTTTGGGCCGATGATCGGCATGTCGCCCGCGGCGTCGAGCAGTTGGGCCTGAAGATCGCCGCCATCGCCGGTTTCCGCCTGTGCCTCGCGAAAGCCGCTGGCGAAGCAGACGGCGCCGCCCGCGCCGCGCTCGCGCAGGTGGCGGACGGTGTCGATGGTGAGGTTTCGGTTGACGCCGATGAAGGCCGCGTCGGGCGCGTCGGGCAGGTCTTCGAGCCGTTGGAAGGCCGCGACGCCGCCCACTTCGGTGCGCTTGGGGTGGACGGGCCAGACCGGACCGGCGAAGCCCATCTTGCGGCATTGTTCGACAACGCTGGCGCACCAGGCGCCGCCGCCGATCACGGCGATGGACTTGGGTTGCAGCAGGCGGGAGAGGTCAGGCATGTGGCCCCCGTTTGGATGAAGAGATGAATGCCTCCGGCGGGGATATTTGGGGCCAGAAGAAGCAACGGTTTGTTAACCGCGCCTCGTCATAGTTTCCTTGCGGTACAGGCTGGGAAGCCGATGACCGCGCCAGGAGAAGCACCTTGCGGTGTTTCCGAACACGGGGAGGCTCTATCGGCTTCCCCGTGTTTCTTCTGGCCAAAAATATCCCCGCCGGAGGCATTAAAGTTCTTTACGCCCCCAGCGGCCGCAGGAGCTCGCGGCTGATGATGTGGCGCTGGATTTCCGACGTCCCGTCCCAGATGCGTTCGACCCGTGCGTCGCGCCAGAAGCGTTCGATGGGGAAGTCGTCCATCAGCCCCATGCCGCCATAGACCTGCAGCGTGGCGTCGGTGACGCGGGCCAGCATTTCCGAGGCGTAGAGCTTGGCCGAGGCGATTTCGCGGTTGGCGGGCAGGCCCTGGTCGAGGCGCCAGGCCGAGGCGAGCGTCAGCCAGTCGGCGGCGTCGATCTCGGTGATCATGTCGGCGATCTGGAAGCTGATGCCCTGGAACTTGCCGATCTGCTGGCCGAACTGCTTGCGCTCGGCGGCGTGTTGAAGCGCGTAGTCGAAGCAGCGGCGGGCGCGGCCGACGCTCATGGTGGCGACGGTGATACGGGTGGCGTAGAGCCATTCGTTCATCACCGCGAAGCCGCCATCGACCTCGCCCAGCACCTGGGCGTCTGGCAGGCGGCAGTCGTCGAATTCGAGGATCATGTTCTTGTAGCCGCGGTGGCTGACCGAGTTGTAGCCGTGGCGGATGGTGAAGCCCGGCGTGCCCCGGTCGACGAGGAAGGCGGTGATGCGCTTCTTGGGGCCCTTTTCGGTCTGATCTTCGCCGGTGGCGATGAAGACGATGACGAAATCGGCGTGATCGGCGCCCGAGATGAAGTGCTTGGTGCCGTTGACGACCCAGTCGCCGCCGTCGCGTTTGGCGGTGCATTTCATGCCGCGCACGTCGGAGCCCGCGTCGGGTTCGGTCATGGCGAGCGCGTCCATCCGTTCGCCGCGCACGGCGGGCATCAGGTAGCGGTCGCGCTGTTCGCCCTCGCAGGCCATCAGGATGTTCTGCGGGCGGCCGAAGAAGTGGGTGAGCGCCATCGAGCCGCGGCCGAGTTCACGCTCGACGAGGGCGAATTCGAGGTGCGACAGGCCCGGGCCGCCCACTTCCTCGGGGAAGTTGGAGGCGTAGAAGCCCAGGTCGAGCGTCTTGCGCTTGATCTCGTCGGCGATTTCCTTCGGCACCTCGCCGGTGCGCTCGACGATCTCTTCGTGGGGGTAGATTTCCTTTTCGACGAAGCTGCGCACCGTCGAGACGATCATTTCCTGTTCGTCGGTCAATCCGAAATGCATCTCAGTTCTCCTTCGCGTGCAGGGCGGCCAGCGCCTCGACTTTTGCCAGAACCTCGTCGGACGGCTCGCAGGTGCGGCGGGTCTCGAGGCTTACGTGCAGCATCAGCTGGTCGCAGGTGGCCATGACCTCGCCGTCGCTGGCGCGTTTCATCTCGTGGAAACAGCGCAGTTTCTTGCCGCGGCCCTCGGTGATGCGGGTGTGCACGACGATGCGTTCGCCGGCCTGGGTCTCGGCGAGGTACTTGGTGGTGGTTTCAACGGTGAAGTAGTTGAAGCCGCGCGCGGCGTAGTCTTCGCTGGTGCCAGCAAGCGGCGCGGCTTCGTCGGCGCTGACATAGGCGATCACCTCTTCGGCGGCATCCGAGAAGAGCTGGCCGTAGCGCCCCTCGTTCATGTGTCCGTTCAGGTCGGTCCAGTCGACGGGCACGACGCGGTCCTGCGTGACAAGGGGGTTGGCGGCCTTGGGCAGGTGCCGGATGGTCCGCTGGTGGGTGTTGATCAGGCGGCCCGATGCGTTGCCCTGCTGGCGCAGGGCGCGCATCATGGCGATGAGGTTCTTGTCGCGTTTCTTTTCCAGCTCGCGGATCGAGAGGTGACCGGATTGCGCGTCCGACTGGTCGGCGATCATGTCGACCAGTTCGGGGGTGAATTCGGGCACGTCCATCAGTTTCGTCCAGGGCCATTTGAGGGCCGGGCCGAACTGGGCCATGAAGTGGCGCATGCCGGCTTCGCCGCCCGCCACGCGGTAGGTCTCGAAGAGGCCCATCTGGGCCCAGCGGATGCCGAAGCCGAAGCGGATGGCGTTGTCGATTTCCTCGGTCGTGGCGACGCCGTCCTTGACCAGCCAGAGCGCCTCGCGCCAGACGGCTTCGAGGAAGCGGTCGGCGATGTGGGCGTCGATTTCCTTGCGAACGCGCAAGGGGTAGAGGCCGACGGAGGTGAGGATTTCTTCGGCCGCCGCGATGGCCGCCTCGTCGGTTTCGGGCGAGGGGACGATTTCGATCAGCGGCAGGAGGTAGACCGGGTTGAACGGGTGCGCGACCATGATGCGCGAGGGATCGGGCGCGCCCTGTTGCAGCTCGGAGGGTTTGAAGCCGGAGGTCGAGGAGCCGATGGGCGCGGTGGAGGCGCCCTGGATTTCCGCCATGACCTTGTGCTTGAGGTCGAGCCGTTCGGAGACGCTTTCCTGCACCCACTCGGCGCCCTCGACCGCCTCGGCAATCGAGCCGTGGAAGGTGAGCGCCCCTTCGTCGGGCAGGGCCACGTCGTAGAGCATCGGCAGGGCGGCGCGGGCGTTGGCCATCACCTCGCCGATCTTGCGTTCGGCTTCGGGGTCGGGGTCGAACACGCGCACGTTCCAGCCGTTGAGGAGGAAGCGGGCGGCCCAGCCGCCGCCGATGACGCCGCCGCCGATGATTGCTGCTGTCTTGGTCATTGTGAGGTCTCCTTGGATCGGGAGAGGTCGTATCCCATCCATTCCATGATTTCCGTGGCGGCCGTGATCCGGTCGGCGCCGCCGGTGGCGGTGCGATCCATGATCCAGCCGAAGCGGCCGTCGGGGGTGCCAATGGCCGCGGTTCTGTCGTCGGCGTCCATCCAGAGCACCCAGAGGGCGCTGTCGCCGAAGGCGGGGCTGCCGCTGGCGCGGAACCGGCCGTTTCCGAGCGGTGCCAGGTTTGCCTGTACGGTGCCTTCGGGGGCAGAGCCGGTGAGGGTGAGCCCGTTGCCCGCCTGGGCAATGCGCAGGGTGCCGGAGAGATTCGGGGTGCCGGGCCAGCCGACGCGGATATGCCAATTGCCATCGAGGCGGGCGCCGGTGACGTTCGTCTGGCTCGAGATCCGACCCTCGGGATCGCGCAACCCATCCTCGGTGCCCGGACCGCCGCAGCCGGCCAAAACCAGGGCGATGGCCGCAGGCAAGCCCGCGCGACCCGGGCCGCGCGCATGTCGCGTCGCCGCCAGGGGAGTCATGACACCATGCTCTCCGTGTGGCCATCGACGGCCATCACCTGTCCGGATATCTTCTCGGCAGCGGGGGAGGCCAGGAACAGCGCCATGTCGGCGAGGTGGTCGGCGGTGACCCAGGTGCGCAGGCTGTTGCCCTTGACGTAGACCGCGCGCATTTCCTCTTCCGTGCGGCCGCTGGCCTTGGCTTCCATCTGCACGACGCGCTCCATCCGGGCGCCTTCGACGGCGCCGGGGGCGATGGCGTTGACGCGCACGCCGACGGGGCCAAGCTCCATCGCCAGTGTCTTGGTCATGCCGACGATGCCCCATTTCGCCGCCACGTAGGGCGAGCGGTGGGGCACGCCGTACATGCCGGAGGTGGAGGTCGTCATGATGATGAGGCCGGAGCCCTGTTCGCGCATGAGCCGCGCGGCCCAGCGGCAGGCGAGGAAGGTGCCGTGGACGCTGACCGCGATGCAGGATTGCCATTCGTCGTAGTCGAGATCCTCGATCCGGCCGGCAGGACCGCCGGTTCCGGCATTGGCGCAGAGAACGTCGACGCCGCCGAGGGCCGCTCCGACCTCGTCGAAGAAGGCCTGCATCTGGGCCTCGTCGGTTACGTTGGCCTGGCGGGCAAGCATCTCGGGGTGGTCGGCCTGGACCTGGGCGACCGCCGCGGCATCGGCGTCGCAGAGCGCGACCCGGTCGCCGCGTTCCGCGAAGCGACGGGCGAGCGTCAGGCCGATGCCCGAGGCGCCGCCGGTGATGACGACACGCTGAGTCATGATGGCATCCTGTCGGTGATGTGGGTCAGTCTACGCATATTGCTGTCAGTTCTCCGTTTTCGTCGAACATGTCGAAGCAGCCGAAGAGGGGTCGTTCCGCCGCGCATTGGCCCTTGCCGGTGTCTGGCGAGGCGAGGCAGACGCTTTCGCAATCGGTACTGCGGCGGCAGGACTGTCCTCCGTCCTTCGTCTGAAGGAAGCACATCTTCGCCCCGGTGATACCGCCGGCCCGGAAGGTGCCGCCGTCGGCCATGCAGGTCCGTTCTTCTGCGCGCAGGTCGGCATTGCTGCGGCCGAACGGGTCGGACTGGCAGGCCGTCAGGGCGATGAGAGCGACCAGCACGGCGGCGGGTTTCATCAGGCCGGGGCTCGCTTGGTGAGGCCCAGCTTCTTGCGCACGTCTTCCGGCCCGATCACCTTGGCGCCCATACGCTCGATGATCTCCTTGGCGCGGGCGACGAGCTGTTCGTTGGTGGCCAGCACGCCCTTGTCGAGCATCAGGTTGTCTTCGAGACCGACGCGGACATTGCCGCCAGCGAGGACGGAGGCCGCGACATAGGGCATCTGGTTGCGGCCGAGACCGAAGGCCGAAAAGGTCCAGTCTTCGGGGATGTTGTTGACCATGGCCATGAAGGTGTTGAGGTCGTCCGGTGCGCCCCACGGCACGCCCATGCAGAGCTGCACCAGGGCCGGGCTTTCGAGGATGCCGTCTTTCACCAGCTGCTTGGCGTACCAGAGATGGCCGGTGTCGAAGGCCTCGATTTCCGGTTTCACGCCGAGGTCGGTCATCATCTTGCCCATCGCCTGAAGCATGCCGGGCGTGTTGGTCATGACGTAGTCATTCTCGGCGAAGTTCATGGTGCCGCAGTCGAGCGTGCAGATTTCGGGCAGACAGGCGGCGACGTGGGCCACGCGCTCGGACGCGCCGATCATGTCGGTGTTCGCCTCGTTGAGCGGCAGGGGGTTCTCGGTGTCGCCGAAGGTCATGTCGCCGCCCATGCCGGCGGTGAGGTTGAGCACTACGTCGGTGTCGGACGCGCGGATGCGGTCGGTGACTTCGCGGAACATGCTCACGTCGCGCGAGGGCGCGCCGGTTTCCGGGTCGCGGACGTGGCAGTGAACGACGGCGGCCCCTGCTTTCGCCGCCGCGATGGCGCTGTCGGCGATCTGTTCGGGGCTGCGGGGTACGTGCGGGCTTTTGTCCTGCGTGCCACCCGATCCGGTGACGGCGCAGGTGATGAAGACCTCGCGATTCATGGCAAGCGGCATAGGCTCCCCTCCTGTTGCGTGGGTTCTGTGCGCTACCCTATAGCGCTGGTATGGGTGGCGATTTTGCGCTAATAGACAAAAATCATGCCTGAATGGACAAAATCGCCGGCGCGCCCGGTGCGCATCGCCTTTCTGCTGTTCGACGAGTTCTCGAACCTGTGCCTTGCCAATTGCATCGAACCGTTGCGGGCGGCGAACACGCTGACCCATGCGAACGCGTTCGACTGGCGTATCGTGACGATGGACGGGCGGACGGGGCGCTCGTCGAGCGGACTCGACATTCTGGCCAGTGCCGCGCTGAGCCAGGTGGGGGCGGTGGATTACCTTTTCGTGCTGGCCAGTTACGCACATGAAAGCCACGACACGTCGGCCAACCGGCGGATGTTGCGGGCGGCGGCAAGGCGGGCGGAGGTGACGGTGGGGCTTGATTCGGGGCCGTGGCTTCTGGCGTCGGCGGGGTTGTTGAGCGGGCGGCGGGCGACGGTGCACTGGGATCTGCTGGATGCCTTCACCGAGCGGTTCCTAGATGTGGAGGCAAGCCAGGCGCGGGTGCTGAAGGACGGGCCCTTCATGACCTGCGCCGGGGCAATGTCGGCGCTGGACCTGACGCTTGACCTGATTGCCGAGCATCTGGGGCTGTCGGCCCGGCTGGATGTGGAGGCGCTGTTCCTGCATGGCGACCCGCCGGTGGGCAAGGCGGACGAGGCGGTGGCCGACCCGATGGTGCGGCGGGCGCTGGCGGTGATGCGCGAGACGGTCGAACGGCCGTTGCCGCTGAAGCAACTGGCGAAGCGGCTGTCGTGCCAGCCGCGGACGCTGGACCGCCACTTCCGCGCGCGGCTGGGGGCACCGCCCGGGACGGTCTATCGGCATCTTCGTCTGTCGGCCGCGCGCAAGCTGATCGAGGACAGCCGGCAGTCGATTTCCGAGATCGCGCTGCGGTGCGGATATGACAGCCCGGCCGCGATGACCCGGGCGATAAGGCAGGTCTATGGCGCGACCCCCTCGGCGCTGCGTAGGAAATGAACAGGCTTGCCCGCGAGCGGCAGGGCGCATACGTCTAGGGCGGTAAACGGCAAGGAAGCGTTTGCCCGCGCCATTATAATCGCTGATACTCTTGGCCAACAGCCGAGTCTCGGAAGGTCTCGCGGGCCGGCGATAACGACAGGGAATGAAAGATATGAACTACCAAGCCCCAACGTCACTTGACGCGGCGGTGGATATCCTCGCGGGCGCCAAGGGCGATTGCCGGATCCTCGCCGGCGGTACCGACCTTCTGGTGCGGATGCATTCGGACATGGCCGACCCCGACACGGTGCTCGACATCAAGCGGATCGACAGCCTGCGCACGATTTCTCAGGAAGACGGGGGCTGGCGCATCGGCGCAGCGGTTCCTGCTGCGGAAATGGGCGAGAATGACGGGCTGGTCGCGGACTGGCCGGGCGTGGTCGAGGCCGCGAACCTGATCGGGTCGACCCAGATCCAGGGACGCTGCACCATCGCCGGAAACCTGTGCAACGCCTCGCCTGCCGCGGACAGCGTGCCCGCGCTGGTGGCCGCCGAGGCGGTCGCGCGTGTCGTGGGCCCGGACGGCATTCGCGACATTCCCGTCGAGGAGGTGCCCGAGGGGCCCGGCAAGACCTCGCTGAAACCCGGCGAGCTGGTGGCTTCGATCTTCCTGCCGGCGCGGCCGGAACGGTCGGGCGACGCCTATCTGCGGTTCATTCCGCGCACGGAGATGGATATTGCCGTGGTCGGCTGCGGCATTTCCCTGACGCTGGATGCGTCCGGAAACTGCGTTGCGGCGCGCGTGGCGCTGGGCGCCGTGGCGCCGACCGTCATCCTCGTGCCCGAAGCTGCTGAGGCGCTGGTCGGCACATCGGTCGACGAGGATGCGCTGGCCAAGCTGGCCGCGGCCTGTTCGGCGGCCGCCAAACCCATCGACGACAAGCGCGGCACCGCCGAGTACCGGGTGCACATGGCCGGTGTCCTGGCCCGCCGCGCGGCTGTTATCGCAAAGAAACGCGCAGGAGGCGCAGCATGAGCATGATCCACGTCACCACCACCATCAACGGCGTTGCGCAGGAATACCTTTGCGAGCCGGACGAGACGCTGCTGGATGTTCTGCGCGACCGGCTGGGGATGACCGGCTCGAAGGAAGGCTGCGGCACGGGCGATTGCGGGGCCTGTTCGGTCACCGTGGACGACCGGCTTGTTTGTTCCTGCCTGATGCTGGGCGCCGAGGCCGAGGGCCGCAAGGTCGAGACGATCGAGGGCATGGCCGAGGGCGAGACGCTGCACCCGCTGCAGCGCAAGTTCATCGAGCACGCGGCCCTGCAATGCGGGATCTGCACGCCGGGCATCCTCGTGGCCGCGAAATCGCTGCTTGAGAACAATCCGAACCCCACCGAGGAGGAGGCGCGCTATTGGCTGGCGGGCAACCTTTGCCGGTGCACCGGGTATGACAAGATCATCCGCGCCGTGATGGCCGCGGCCGAAGAGATGCGGGAGGCTTCGTAATGGCACTTGACGCGAAGATGGACGGAAAGCTGGACTTCAAGGTTGTCGGGACGCGGGTGAACCGCCCCGACGGCATCGACAAGGTGACGGGCCGCGCGCGGTTCGGGGCGGACATGAACGCGCCGGGTATGCTGGTCGGCAAGGTGCTGCGCAGCCCGCACGCCCATGCGAAGATCAAGTCGATCGACACGTCGGCCGCGGAGGCGCTGGAAGGCGTGCATGCCGTGGTGACCCGGGCCGACTTCCCCGAGGTGGAGCTGGACGAGGCGACCTGGGACGTGCTCGACAACTGCATGGCCGGTGAGAAGGCGCTTTACGACGGTCACGCGGTGGCTGCCGTCGCCGCCTCGTCGGAGAGCGTGGCCAAGAAGGCGATGAAGCTGATCAAGGTCGAGTACGAGACGCTGTCGCATGTCATCGACGTGGACGACGCGATGAAGGCCGATGCGCCGGCGCTGCATGACGGCCGGCAGGTCGAGAACGTGCCCGAGGGCATGGGGGCCAACGTGGTCGCCCGCTACGAGTTCGGTCACGGCGATATCGAGGCCGGACTGGCCAAGGCCGACAAGGTGCTGGAGCGGACCTACAAGACCGAGGCCACGCACCAGGGCTATATCGAGCCCCATGCCTGTCTGGCACAGGTGGGCAATGACGGTCAGGCCGATCTGTGGTGCTGTACGCAGGGCCAGTACATGGTGCGCGATACCTGTGCCGCGATCATGGGCCTGAGCCAGAGCCGGCTGAAGGTGACCGCGTCGGAGATCGGCGGCGGTTTCGGCGGCAAGACCACGGTGTTCATCGAGCCCGTGGCGCTGGCGTTGGCCAAGAAATCCGGCCGACCGGTGAAGATGGTGATGAGCCGGTCGGAAGTCCTGCGGGCGACGGGCCCGACGGCGTCGAGCTCGATCGACATCCGCATGGGCATGACCAAGGACGGCAAGATCACCGCCGGGTTCGCCGAGCTGCGGTACCAGGGCGGCGCCTATCCCGGTTCGCCGGTCGAGATGGGGTCGATGTCTGCTTTCGCGCCCTATGACCTCGAGAACGTCAAGACGGTGGGCTGGGACGTGGTCGCGAACCGCCCGAAACAGGCGGCCTATCGTGCGCCGGGGGCGCCGATGGCGGCCTTTGCCGTGGAAAGCGCCATCGACGAGCTTGGCAAGTCGCTGGGGCTCGATCCGCTGGAGGTGCGGCTGAAGAACGCCGCGCGCGAGGGCACCAAGGCGTCTTACGGCGTGACCTATCCGGCGATCGGGCTGGAGGCGACGCTGCGCACCGCCAAGGACCACCCGCACTGGACCGCGCCGCTGGGCGAGAACCAGGGCCGGGGTGTGGCCTGTGGCTTCTGGTTCAACTTCGGCGGCAACACCTGCGTGTCGCTGAACGTGACGCCGGACGGCACGGTGAACGTGATCGAGGGCAACCCCGATATCGGGGGCTCGCGCGCGTCGATGTCGATGATGGCGGCGGAGGAGCTGGGCGTGCCCTATGAGCGGGTGCGCACGGTGATCGCCGATACCGCCTCGCTGGGTCTGAACGACGTGACCGACGGCAGCCGGGTGACCTTTGCCGTGGGGCTGGCCACGATCGAGGCCGCCCGGGCCGCCAAGCGCGAGATGTGCAAGCGGGCGGCCATGGTCTGGGGCATCGACGAGGATGCGGTTGTCTGGGAAGACGGCGCGGCGCGGCCTTCGGGGCCGAATGCGGGCGATCACGACCCGATGACGCTGGCCGATATCGCCGCGATCGCCTCGAACACCGGCGGGCCGATCGCGGGCCATTCGGAGATCAACGCGGAAGGCGCGGGCGTGAGCTTTGCCACGCATATGGTCGATACCGAGGTGGACCCGGAAAGCGGTGCGGTGAAGATCCTGCGCTACACGGTGTTCCAGGATGCCGGCAAGGCGGTGCACCCGGATTACGTGGAAGGCCAGTTCCAGGGCGGGGCCGTGCAGGGCATCGGCTGGGCGCTGAACGAGGCGTATATCTATGGCGAGGACGGGACCCTGCAGAACCCGGGCTTCCTCGACTACCGCGTGCCGGTGGCCTCGGACCTGCCGATGATCGACACGGTGATCCTGGAGATCCCCAACCCCGGGCACCCCTACGGCGTGCGCGGTGTGGGCGAGACCTCGATCGTGCCGCCGCTGGCGGCGATCGCCAACTCGGTCTCGGCCGCGGCAGGGGTGCGGATGCAGGACCTGCCGATGTCGCCGCCCAAGGTGCTGAAGGCCATTCAGACCGGGTGACATGACACGATACGCGCGTCGCGGCCCCTGATCGGGGGGCGCGACGGCGTCTGGAAAGGCTGGATGCGAATGGTACAGGTCCGGATCTGGGGATCGCTGGCGTCGGCGACCGACGATCAGACCGAGGTCGAGATCGAGGCGAGCACGCTGCGAGAGCTGCTGGACGGGCTGGCGGAGAAATACCCCGGCTTGAAGCCGCAGCTTGATCGGGGCGTGTCGGTCGCCATCGACGGAAAGGTCTATAACGACAGCTGGTTCACGCCGATTCAGCCGGACAGCGAGGTCGTTCTGCTGGCCAGGCTGCGGGGCGGGTGAGTTTCACCCGGCGCGGTCGGACTGACAGGGCGCAGGGCGGCGCTTTCCTCTGTGGCCCGGGGCACTAATCTAAGCGCATGGATCAGCCGCTTTTCATCGGGTCGGAGATTTACCGCGGATCGAGTTACGGTGCCAAGCATCCGTTGAGCATTCCGCGGGTGCCGACGGTGATCGACCTGTGCCAGGCGATGGGCTGGTTTGCGCCGGGGCAGTACCGGCGCAGCCCCCGGGCCAAGCCGGAGGCGCTGAGGTTGTTTCATACGGCCGCCTATATCCGGGCTCTCCAGAAGACCGAGGCGGCGGGCGAGGTCGACGAGACGACCCGGGAGCGGCACCGGCTTGGAACGCTCTCGAACCCGGTCTATCCCGAGATGTTCCGGCGGCCCGCGACGGCGGCGGGCGGGTCGATGCTGGCCGCCGACCTGCTGGCGCGGGGCGGGATCGTCTACAACCCCGGCGGCGGCACGCATCACGGGTTTCCGGATTATGCCGCGGGGTTCTGTTACCTCAACGACCCGGTGCTGGCGATCAAGGTGTTCCTGCGGCAGGGGCTTTCCCGGATCGCCTATGTCGATATCGATGCGCATCATTGTGACGGGGTGGCGGCGGCCTTCGCGGGGGATGAGCGGGTCTTGATGATCTCGACCCACGAGGCGCTGCGCTGGCCCTTCACCGGGGCGCTGGGCGAGGACGAGGGCGGGAATGCCATAAACCTGCCCCTGCCGCGTGGCACCAGCGACGACGGGTTCGCGCTGGCCCGCGACGAGGTGATCCTGCCCGCGGTAGAGGCGCTGCGGCCCGAGGCGATCGTGCTGCAATGCGGGGCGGATGCGGTGGCCGAGGACCCGCTGGCGCGGCTGGAGTTGTCGAACAACGCGCATTGGGCGTTGCTGTCGGCCCTGATGCCGATGGCGCCGCGACTGTTGGTGCTGGGCGGCGGGGGCTACAACCCGTGGAGCGTGGGACGTCTTTGGTCGGGCGTCTGGGCGACGCTGAACGGGCACGAGATTCCGGCCCGGCTGCCGGAGGAGGCGGAGGCGGTACTGCGCGGTCTGACCTGGTCCCGTCGCGCCCGTGGGCCGACGCCGGACCACCTTTACACCACGTTGCGCGATGCGCCGCGGCCGGGCCCGGTTTGCGATACGCTGCGTGACCGGGTGCACGTGTTGCGGGGGCGACGGACGGCGTGGGCCTGAGGGGGAACGCTCGGAAACGGCTGGCAGCTGCTGCGGGATTGCGATAGTCATACGTGGCGGATTTCCGGGCCTTCGCCAGCAAGGTCCGGACCAGGTTTTTGCCCGCTGGCCTATGGATGGGTACATGTCCGAAGAAACACGCGGAATTCTGGCCCGCACGGCCAAGACCGTGCTTCCCTCTCCGGTGGTCCGTTTCCTGAAGCGGGGCGCGGGTGAGCAGACGAGCGTTGCGCCGAACGTGAACCGGGGCGGAACCTACAAGGTTCTTCTCGTGTCCAATTGCGCGAGGCGGACCTATGCCAAGGTCCTGGAGCGGTTGTGCCCGACCGTCAGCGTCACCTTCTACGACGATCGGGTCGCAATACGGGATCGGGCGAAATTTTTGAAGGACGCCGCCGCGTCGGATGCCGTGTTCCTAATGCCAATGCGCCGTGAAGCGGCGGTGCAGGACGGTGTCGATGAAAGCAAGATCATCGACCTGCCGCCGTTTTTCTTCTCGGGCTACCACCCGGACACCGTCTACATGGTGAAACCCGACAACAAGTCGTTCACCACGCGGTTCGGAGCCTATCATTCGAGCCTGTGCTACCTTGCGCATCAGGCGGGGCTGGGGGTCGAGGATACGGTTTCGCTCTTCAACGAGCAGACATACCGGGACATGGAGTTCTTTGCCGCGTGGCAGAGCTCGCGGGAGAACCTTCTGGGGGCCTTTACCGGTGCCGGGCTGCCGATCGACCAGATGTTCCGCCGCTGGGCGAGGAACGGGTGTTTCATGCATACGGTCAACCACCCGCACGCGCATGTGTTCGTCGACATTGCTGGGCTGGCAGCCACGAAGCTGCCCGTCGAGCGCCGCGAGGTCGATTTGCCGGTGCCCGATGCGCTGGCCAACGGTGCGATCTACCCGTGTTATCCCGAGATCGCCGAGGCGAATGGCTGTCGGGGCGGTTACTACTTCAAGCCGGTCCAGTCTGACGAGCTCATGACCTTGACCGAATTCGTGGCGATGTGCCACGAGGCCTATTCGCAATTCCCGCACGGGTCGCTGAGGATTCGGGGCTGGCGGCCCCGCAAGACCAAGATCTTCGAAGACACGGTGCTGGGCCGGTTCGGAGGGTAACGATGGCGGACAATCCCTATGCTTCGGGGCAGGATTACCAGTTCTGGCGGCGCGCCGTATCGCGGACCGAAGCGCATCTGGTCGATCCGGTCACGCATCCGAAGTTCACGCTGTCGCGTGACGACAGGATCGCGACGGCGGGCAGTTGTTTTGCGCAGCACATCTCGAAACGGCTTGGGGCGCTCGGCTTCAACTACTTCGTGCCGGAGGCCGGCACGGGCCTTTCGGCGGAGGAGTGCGCGCGTGGCCAATATGGCGTGTTTTCGGCCCGGTATGGCAATCTTTACACCGTTCACCAGCTGAACCAGCTTTTTGGCGAGGCGATGCGGGGCGAGCAGAAACACGAGACCGTATGGCAGCGCGAGGACGGGCGGTTCGTCGACCCCTACCGCCCGACCGTGGCGCCCGAAGGCTACGGGTCGCCGGAGGAGGTTGCGGCGGCGCGGGAAGAACATCTCGGCTTCGTCCGGAAAGTCTTTACCGAGGCCGATATCTTTGTCTTCACTCTCGGTCTGACCGAGGCGTGGCGGTCGACCGAGGATGGGGCGGTGTTTCCGCTGGCGCCGGGTGTGGCCGGAGGGGCGTTCGACGAGACGCGGCACGAGTTCCACAATTTCGACATCGACGAGACGCGGGCCGAACTGGCCGCCTTTCTAGACCGCCTGCGGGAGGTGAACCCGGAGGTGAAGGTGCTGCTGACCGTTTCGCCGGTGCCGCTGATCGCCACCTATGAGGATCGGCACGTGCTGGTTTCGACCAACTACAGCAAGTCGGTGCTGCGGGTGGCGGCGCAAGCGGCCTGCGATGCATCGGACAGGGTGGATTACTTCCCCTCTTACGAGATCATCACCGGCAGCCCGACGGGTGGCATGTATTTCGAGGATGACAGCCGCGAGGTGAATTCCGTCGGGGTGGCCCACGCGATGCGCAGTTTCGTCGGCGCCTATACCGAAGACGGTGGAGACCGCGCCGACATGGGCCTGGGCCAGGAGGATGCCGAGGCGTATCAGGACGTTGCCGGCATCATCTGCGACGAGGAAGAAGTGGATCGCTCGGTCTCGTCCTGACGGCTGTCAGGGCAGGGCGCCGAGTGTCTTGGCCAGCGTCCAGGTTATCGCGATCAGAACCGGCTGGTGAACCAGGTAGACGAGCAGGCTGTGACGGCCGGCCCATATCGCGGCCCGTGCAAGGCGGGACGTTCGGGGCGGTTTTGCCTTGAGCCGGTGCAGCATGTCGGCGCGCTCTGCCAGCCTGATCAGTGCGATGCCCAGAAGGAAGGGGGCGAACCACGGGAAGAAGGGTTCGAAATCGACCGTGTAGGGCATGGTGGGCGCAAGGCCCGTCCAGAGCAGCCACGGCGCGGTGAAGACGTCGCTTCGGAAGGCCAGGGGCAGCCAGATGACGCCACCTGCCACAAGCACCAGCAAGAGGGTCGGCGCGCGCAGGAAGGCCAGCCCGACGAGGCTGGAGACCGCGATGGAATGCAGGATGCCGTAATAGACGAACCCTTGCGGGATGAAGAGATAGGTCGCCGCGGTAACCAGAGCGGCGGCGAGTGCGACCTTGGCGAAGCGGCGGAAGAAGGGCCGCCAGTGGATGCGGTCGCGGTGGGCGAGGCGCAGGCTGAGGCCTGCGATCAGGATGAAGCTTCCGGCGGTCAGCATGGCGAATACGCGCCAGAAGGTCATCTGCATCGTGCCGGGCGCGGCAATGCCGAAAAGCTCGAGATCGAAGGTGAAGTGGAAAACGGCCATCGCCACCAGCGCCACGGCGCGGGCGATGTCGAGTTCTTCGATCCGGGCGGGAGGAGGATGGTGTGCGATAGGGAGCTCCGGCGGGCTGGTTCGAACCGACAGGTAGCGCGGGATGCGCCGCTGTTCCATAGGTCTTTGGACGTTGCCGCTGTTTCCGGCAGTTTCCCGTTGGGTCGGGCGGCAGGTGCGGGCGTGGCGGGGGAACGGGAAAATTCGATTGCCAGCCCGGTCGTTCAGCGACTATCCCATCTGCACGCCACGGAACGACACGCTGGCGGGAATTTGATTGAAGCCGGGGCCTGCCATGAAATTCTGTGTTGTGGGAACGGGGCGCTGCGGAACGCGTCTTTTGCGCAGCATGCTGAACACGCATCCCGAGCTGTTCATGTTCAACGAGACCCACTGGCTGGTCAATCTTCACGATGCATTCGGCACTGCGGAGGTGCCGATGGAGGAGATGCTCGATATCGTGCTGCGGACACGGTTCGTGGACGGGGCGCGGATCACGGAGCTCGACGCGGACGCGTTCCGTGCGGAACACGCCGGGGCCGGGGCGATGATGCCGTCCGCCTTTGCCTATGCGGCGGGCCGGTTCCTTGCTGCACGCGAAGGCAAGACGACCTGGGCGGACAAGACGCCGGATTACGGGTATTTCGCCGCCACGCTTCAGCTTTACTGGCCTGACTGCAAGATCATCCACCTTATCCGGGGTGGGGCCAACGTAGTGCGTTCGATGGCGGGGCATCCTGGGTACAAAGCGTTGGTGGCGCTGGGGCATCAGAACTGGTGCCCGCAGTCGTTAGACTACCCCGGATTCGAAGGTGACGCGTCGCGCGAGCAAACCGCCGATTTGGTCGAGCTTTGGTGCCGCAGACTGATGCGGATCAGGAATGAAAGCGAACGCCTCAGACCGGGCAGCTACATCGAAATCAGGCACGAGGACGTTTTGGCGTCACCGGCCGCGACGCTTGAGCGTGTCGCCCGGTTTACCGGGTTGCGGTTTGAGGCCGATTGGATGCTGGCCGCCACAGGGGAAATCGACCGCCGAAAGGCGGACAAACTACGCGTCGACGATGTCTTGCGCCATTTCGGAAGCAAGTATCTCGGGCTGATGCGCAGCTTGGGATACAGCACGGATGTGCCGGATGTTTCTTGATGCTGACTTGTCTGTCCGAGAGGCCTGAGATCGGGCCGGACGAGGTTCTGGTTGTCGGATGCCTGCGGAACGAGATGCTGCGGTTGCCGTGGCTTCTGGACCATTACTGGCAGCTCGGGGTAGAGCGTTTCCTTCTCGTCGATAACGGGTCGGACGACGGCTCTCGCGTGTACTGTCTAACGTCAGCACCTACCGGACAGATTTAGGTGTTTGAGTAACGGAGATGCGGTCATCGGGCCGAGTCGCCACAATTGTTGTGGTGATTTACAGCTCAGAGGAGATGACCATGACTTACTATATTGGACTTGATGTTTCAGTCGAAAACACAGCCATTTGCGTGATTGACGCCACTGGCCACATCGAAAAGGAATTTTCTGCGCGCTGCCATCCTGATAATCTCGCAACAGTGCTTGATCCGTTTTCTAAGATGATTGGCGCAATTGGCCTCGAAGCTGGACCCATGTCAGCTTTTCTGGCCGATGGGCTGAAGCAGAGAGGTCTGGACAGCGTTTTGATGGAGACGCGACGGGACCATGCGGCATTGTCTGCCGTTCCGGTCAAGACGGATCGTCGGGATGCCCGCGGGATCGCCGAGTTACTTCGAATGGGTTGGTTTCAACCGGTTCATTTGAAGATCCCTGTTGCCCGGGACCTGCGGTTGATGCTGTCGGCGCGCGATACTCTGGGTCGTCGTGTCCGCGAACTCGACAATTCGGTTCGCGGCCTTGTTCGAGGGTTTGGCTTGAGGGTTCCTACAGGAGCGCGAGGCCGATTTTGTGATCTGGTTCGCGACCCGATCGCAGACAACCCGGTGCTGGAGGCGGCAATCTCCCCGCTCCTATCAGCACGCGATGCGATGGCAGAGGAGTTTACCAAATTGGACAAGTTGGTTCGGGATCAGTCTCGCAACGATGACGTCTGCCGTCGCCTTATGACCATTCCCGGCGTAGGTGCCGTGGTCGCGATGACGTTCCGAGCCGCTATCGACGACCCGAAACGATTTCGTTCATCAAAGTCGGTGGGTGCCTGCTTTGGCCTGACGTCGCGACGATACCAATCCGGCGAAACTGATCGGGTCACGTCGATCACCAAGGCTGGCGATGCAAGTGTGCGGGCTGCGCTCTATGAAGCAGCGCATGTGATGCTCGTGAGAACCAACCGGTGGACCCCGCTCAAGGCATGGGTGATGCGCGTTTCCGCTCGACGGTGCGCAAAGCGCGCCAAGATTGCTCTCGCGAGAAAATTGGCCGTCATCATGCACCGGATGTGGATAGACGGCACAGAGTTCCGAACCGCCTGACAGACGAGGAGCACCAATTCTTCCGCAAGGAAGGCGGCCCTGAAGAGACTAGGTGAGGGAAAAGCCGACAGAAATTCTGGCTTGAACTTAAAGTCGCAACGGTGAGCTACTCCCCATCGGTTGGACAGTATCTGGCGTAGTTTAAGCTACTCTTTGCACCTGCTGATCGGGTTGGTTGATATCATGTCTCTGCCAATAAACCAGCGCCGGTGGCTTGCCGCCGAGGGCTGAGTGAGGACGCCGGTGGTTGTAGAAGGTCATCCATTTCTGGATAGCCCCTTTCGTCTCTGATCCGGTCTCCCAGGCATGCAAGTAGACGCATTCGTATTTCAGGGTTCGCCACAGCCGCTCGATGAAGATGTTGTCGAGGAATCGGCCTTTCCCATCCATCGAGATGTGCACACCGGATCGGCGGAGCCGGTCGGTCCAGGCGAAGGACGTGAACTGACTGCCCTGATCCGTGTTCATGATCTCGGGCGGGCCGAACTTGTGGATGGCCTCGCTCAGCGCTTCGACGCAGAAGTCGGCCTCCAGGGTGTTCGAGATCCGCCAGGATAGAACCTTGCGCGTGTGCCAGTCCATGATCGCTATGAGGTATAGGAACCCGCGGCGCATGGGCAGGTAGGTGATGTCCGAGCACCAGACCTGGTTCGGACGATCCACGTGCAGCCCTTTCAGAAGGTAAGGATAGGTCTTGTGTCCTTTCGCCGGCCTGCTCGTGTTGGGCTTCTGGTAAATCGGCATCAGCCCCATGAGGCGCATTAGCCGGCGTATTCGCTTCTCTTTCACGAGATGCCCGTCATTGCGCAGGTGCCAGGTCATCTGGCGGACACCGAAGAACGGTGTCTCCAGGAACTGCTCGTCGATCTGCCGCATCAGGCCGAGGTTCTGTGCGGTCTCTCCCTTCGGCTCGTCGTAATAGGACGAGCGCGCAATCGACAGCAGCCTGCACTGCTGACCGATGGACAGCTGAGGATGGTCAGGCTCGATCATACCGCGCCTCACTTCCCGCCCCAGGGCTTCAGCTTTCGTTCCAAAAAAGAGTTGGCCACCGCCAGCTCCCCGATCTTGGCGTGGAGCTCCTTCACCTGCTCCTCGTCGATCTCGGGTCTCTTTCGGCCCCCACGCTCGAACACGCCGGACGCGCCTTCGAGCAGGCCGCGCTTCCATTGATGGATCATCGTCGGATGCACTCCGAACCGGCTCGCCAGCTCGGCCGCCGTCTCTTCACCCTTCAGGGCTTCCAGCGCGACCTTCGCCTTGAACTCAGGCGCGTGCTGCTTGCGTTTCGACATCTCTGATCTCCTTCTCGTCGAAGATCAGCAGACTGCAAATCGTGGCTTACGTCACTGTCCGAATTTCGGGGGGTAGCTCAACGGAGATGGGCTTTCCCGAGCCAAAGCCAACCGCATTATGTGAGTGCGATATGCAGATCACAGACAGAAGCATGCACCTTCAGTCGCTATATCCTTGCAAAACCAGGCCCGATTACAGAAGGATTTCTGGTTCATCGAAGCCATAATGGAGCGAAGATGAACAAGAAATCCGGAACATCCAAGGATGCTGCTGACAAGCTTGTCAGGGGTATCAAGCGTAAGACCCGTAAGCACTACTCGGCGGAGGAGAAGATCCGCATCGTGCTTGCCGGAATGCGGGGCGAAGAAAGCATAGCGGCCCTGTGCCGTCGTGAAGGGATCGCCGAGAGCCTTTATTACAGCTGGTCGAAGGAATTTCTTGAGGCTGGGAAGAACCGGCTGGCGGGTGACGCGGCCCGTCAGGCGACAGCTCCCGAGGTCAAGGGACTGCGCTCTGAGGCAGCCGCGCTGAAAGAAGTGGTCGCGGAGCTGACACTGGAGAACAGGCTGCTCAAAAAAAGCACGTTCGGGGATGGGGAGGACGACGCATGAGATGTCTGATACCCGGCAGGCGAGTTGGCTAGGCCAAATCTGCCGCAAGGGCGGCCTCGGAGAAGCTCGAGATCAGTCGGACAGTCGAAGCCTCGCATTTGCCGGTCAGGCGGACCCTGGCCATGCTCGGCATTCCCAGCAGCACCTATTACCAGTGGTATGCGCGGTGGGCCGATGGCGGCGTTGACGCTTTGCGTGACACGTCCCCGCGGCCTCGGTCGGTGTGGAACCGCATCCCGGACGAGATCCGCGACGCCTTCGTTGAGTTCGCGCTGGATCATGAGGATCTGACGCCACGGGAATTGGCTGTCAAATACACCGATGAGAAACGGTATTTTGTATCTGAGTCCTCGGCATACCGCATTCTCAAGGCCGAGGACCTGATCACGGCTCCGGCCCATGTGGTGATCCGTGCCGCCGATGAGTTCCGGGACAAGACAACTCGGCCCACCGAACTCTGGCAAACCGACTTCACCTATCTCAAGGTCATCGGTTGGGGCTGGTTCTATCTCAGCACGATCCTCGACGATTACAGCCGCTACATCATCGCGTGGAAGCTCTGCACGACAATGAAGGCCGTGGATGTGACGGACACGCTGGATCAGGCGCTGGAGACCTCGGGCTGTGCTCATGCGACAGTCGTTCACAAGCCCCGGCTGCTCAGCGACAACGGCTCGTCCTATGTTGCGGCCGACTTGGCCGACTACCTCGATACCAAGGGTATGGATCACGTCCGCGGAGCGCCGCACCACCCACAGACCCAGGGCAAGATCGAACGCTGGCACCAGACCATGAAGAACCGGGTTCTGCTGGAGAACTACTATCTGCCGGGGGATCTTGAACGCCAGATCGGCGCCTTCGTCGGATACTACAACACTCGGCGATACCACGAGAGCCTGGATAACCTAACGCCGGCCGACGTCCACCACGGTCGGGGTCGGACGATCCTGAAAATGAGAGAGGAGATCAAGAAACAGACAATCCGAAAGCGCCGGTTGCAGCACAAAGCCGCGGCCGCCTAAACTCAAACAGAAACCGAGCCAGAGCCTCCGTTACCAAAACAAACGACTTGTCCGAAAAACCCTGAAGACGGACACTTCGAGGATCTCGAACGCCGGTATCCAGTAGACGCCGGTCGACTCCATCGCCACGCTGGTGACACCGCAATCGAGAAACCAATCGGCCAAGGCATGCAGGTCCTGGGTGAAGGTGCCGAAAGCGCGCACCGGCATGTCACAGGTGGACGGGTTCACCGCCGCCATATGCATCGTTGAGCCAATATCGATCGCGGCCGCTGCGGGGTTGACCATCTTCAAATCCGGGTGGTCGCCGGTCTTGCGCTTTGACATGGCATCTCCTCCGTTCAAGGCGAAGGGCGTGGGCCATGCAAGTTCTTCATCTTCCTAACCGGGATCGCCGCGACTGCGACGTCACCACTCTCAAGTGCGCATCGGCCCATGTGCCACGTTTTTTAACGGGGTCCAGCCCACCAAAAAGCGATCGGCAACTGCCCTTCGCCAAGAGCGTAACACAGGCTGTTTCTACCGCGCACAGGCGGGCTGCGGCCCGGAACGGTTGGTTAGGATGTCGCGCTCCTCGGTCACCTTGGCCAACTCGCGCTTCAGCCGCCGGCTCTCAGCTTCATGATCCACGCCGGGCTTTGGAACCGGCTCCGCGAACAGCTTCAGCCACTTGTAAAGAGAATGCGTGCTGACGCCCAAACGCTGCGACACCTCTCGAACCGGAGACCCCCGCACGGTGATCTGATGCACCGCGTCCCGCTTGAACTCATCACTGTAATTGCTTGTCCCCATGTCGGCCTCCTCGCCTCAAAGTAAAGGGGCAAAGCGTCTACAAATCTAGGGGCACCTCACAGACCCAACAGTGACTGTGCACTGTATCGACCCTTGGGAGCACGCGGCATGGATGGACAAGGTGAAAGCCGAGTTCGACGCACCCGATCTGAGCCCGGAGGTGTTTGCCGAAAACGTCAAGGATTGCGCGAACATAACTCAGCACAAAGGATATTCCCCCAAGGACTTCCTCGACTGGTCTGAGCCCGTGGATTTGTTCTTTGACGACGCCGTTCACACGAATCCGATTTTTCTGGAGAACCTTCAGCACTGGGGGAAACTGGTCAAATCGGGCGGGATCGTCTCAGGACACGATTTCGACCCCAACCATTACGACATAATGACCGAGGTATCGCGGCTCGCAAAACGCTGGAAAACCGAGCTTCACGTCCTTGGCGCGGTGTGGTGGATCAAGAAGCCGTAAGTGGCGTCCTCAGCTGATTGGCCACGCGAGCGGAACGCTCAGGGGATTCACGGCTACGACCGGCTTGGATTTCGCACCTTCGCTTGGAGGAGTCCGCGCGCCGCTCCACTGGAAAGCGGCATGATCCTGCCATGAAAAGCGCCACTTCGTCGAAAGCAGTCGATCTCCGGGCAGGGATTCCAAGATAACCGGTGATCTTTCCACCATTCGCCATTGGTGGTGCAGATTTGCTTGCTTTAGTATGTCTGTCACGTCATGAGTACTCTCGTTTACGAGACCGTCGACGGCATTTGCAAGAAACAGGTGATTGTTTATGGAGAATCATCCGATCAGCAATTGGTTGGTAAACCGTGCATTCCCCTTATGGTCCGGCAAAGGGCTGGACAGGTCGAGCGGTCTCGCCTGGGAAGCGCTCGATCACGACGGTCAGCCCCTCGAAGACATGACCAAGCGCCTTCGCGTGCAGGCGCGTCAGGCCTATTGCTTTGCGACCGGCGCCGCCCTTGAACCCGGGCTGGCCGATCTCGGCGACACCGCGCGCGCCCTGTTCGCCACCCTCCTCGACAAGGGCATCCACCGCGACACCGGCCACCTGGCCGCGCAGTTCAATCCCGACGGCACGATCCGGTCGGCGCCGAACGATCTCTATGACGTGGCCTTCGTGTTGCTGGCGGCCTCGGCCCTGATCCGGCTGGGCTACGACATCGCGCCCGAACTGGCCAAGGCAGAGGCCATGCTGGCCCGGCTCAAGGCGCCCAAGGGCTGGCACGAATGCGGTACCGGCGCCGGGATACGCCGCCAGAACCCCCATATGCACCTCTTCGAATGCGCGACCGCGCTGTACGACGCGACCGGCGAGCCGCGGTTCAAGGCCATCGCCGACGAATGCCTCGACCTCTTCCGCACCGTGTTCCTGCAACCCGACGGCTCGGTCTTCGAGCGCTTCGAGCCGGACTGGCAGCCGCGCGTCGCCGATCAGGTGGTCGAACCGGGCCACATGACCGAGTGGATCTTCCTGATCGACGCCTACGAAGAGGTCACCCGCCAGGACACCGGGGTCGATCTCGCCCGCATCTTCGACACGGCCTGGGCGGCGCGCGATGGCTCGGGCGCCCTGCCCGACCACTCGGTTCCGCGGGCCACGACGCGCCGCTGCTGGCCGCAGACCGAGCTGCTCAAGGCCTCGATCGTGCTCGAGCGCCGTGGCCATGCCCTGCCCGGCGGCGCCGACCCGGAAACGATCCTCGCCATGCTTCGGCGTGACTATCTCGACGTGCCGGTCACCGGCGGCTGGTATGACAAGCGCACCACCGATGGCGACCTGGTCTCCGACATGATGCCGGCCTCGACCTTCTATCACATCCTGGTCGCCGTCCGGATGTTTCTCGAACGCGAAGAGGCGCTTGCCGCCGAACCGCCCGCGCTGAGAACGCAGGCGTGACGACACCCGCCGCACATCGCGCCGGACACGCCGCGCCTGTTACACCGTCGCGGCACGGGTAAGCCGACCTTTGGTTGCCGATGAGAAAAAGCGGGCGCTCGTCCACGTTCCCGACCCGCGGAAAGGCGGCCTTCCGGAACCGGTCCTGAAGGCGCTGTCAAACTCCTTCGAGCAAACTTTCCGCGCTGTATGGGGTACCCCTCGGCATCCATCGCGACGACATGAAAGATCTTCTTCCCAATATCGATGCCATACACAGCAGTTTCGGGGTTTGGTTATGTACACACCCGTCAATCCTCCTTGAGTTCAATTGCGCCAACATTGGCGTCTGGATGCGGCGCGGGTCATCCCATTACTGACGACATTGACCAAGCGGCGAGAGGCGGCGCTCAGGGCAATGCGGGATCATGAGATCTCGCAACGCCAGGCCTGCCAGCTTGTCGGTGTCGATCCCAAGACAGTCCGGCGCAGACGCCCGCCGGACTGCCCCGAGATCCGCGAGGAGATGAAGGAGATCGCCGGAAAGCGGCGCCGGTTCGGCTATCGTTGGATCGGTACCCTGCTAGAGCGCAAGGGCATGCTCATGAACCACAAGAAGCTTTATCAGCTCTACCGGGAACAAGGGCTGTCGGTGAAGTGACTGCGTGGACGCGAGCGGGCCCGTGGGTCTCGCACGCTGCTGCCGGAGGCGGCGCATCCCAATGCCCGCTGGTCGCTCGACTTTCTGGCCGACAGCTTCGGCGCCTCGCGCAAGTTCCGCATTCTGGCGGTGATCGGCGATTGCTGCCGGGAAAACCTGTGCCTGATCGCCGACACCAGCATGTCGGTCACCCGTGTCGCCCGCGAGCTGGATGCGCTGGTGCGGAACTACGAAAAGCCCGCTTGCATCGTCAGTGTAACCATCCGGCGTGGGCCGCGGGTTAGCCCGCTCGGCGAAGTTCGGACGCCTTCCAGTTCCATGGCAGCAGATCCGGCACCCGAGAAGCCGTCGTGCCGGGCAGTCTGGCCAGGACATCGGCGAGCCAGGCCTGAGGATCGACGTCGTTCATCTTGGCGGTGACGATCAGGGAATACATGAATGCTGCGCGGTCCCCGCCGCGCTCGGAGCCGGCGAAGAGCCAGGACCTGCGGCCAAGCGCGACACCGCGCAGCGCCCGCTCCGCCGCATTGTTCGTCAGGCAGACCCTGCCATCGTCGAGGAACCGGGTGAAGGCGGGCCAGCGCTCCGCTTTGAACATGTAGTCGATCGCCTTGGCGACCGGATTGTGCCTCGACAGCCGGTCGCGCTCGGCACGCAGCCAGTCATGAAGCTCCTCGACCAGAGGCCGGGACAGCTGGTGCCTGGCCACCTGACGGTCCGCAGCCGTCAGGCCATTGATCCCGCGTTCGATGTCGAAGATCGCGTCTATTCGGGCGACGGCCTCCAGCGCGATTGGGGAGATGTCATGAGCCGGCTTGCCCTTCCGGGCATTCCCCTTGATGTCGGCGAGCTCGAAGAACTTGCGCCGGGCATGGCTCCAGCAGAGCGCAGACTCGACGGGCCCCGGATCGCGGTCGGCGCGGTAGAGGTCATTGTAGCCGCCATAGGCATCGGCTTGCAGAATGCCCTGCCATCCGGCGAGATGCCGGTTGGGGTTGGCCATTCCACGGTCACGCGAGAAGTGGAACAGCGCGGCAGGTGGGCTGTCGCCGCCGAAGGGGCGGTCGTCCCGGACATAGGTCCAGAGCCGCGCGGTTTGCGTGCCGCCCTTCGCCAGCAGCGGCACCGTCGTGTCGTCGCCGTGCAGCCGCTCGGCGGCGAGGACATGCGCGCGGATCAGCGCATGGATCGGCTCGAGCGCAGCAGCGCAGGCCCCGACCTGATCGGCAAGAGTCGAGAGGCTGATCTCGACACCTTCCTTCGCATAGCGTTCGGCCTGGCGGTTCAAAGGCTGGTGCTGGCCGAACTTCTCGAAGAGGATCATCGCCAGCAGGTTCGGACCGGCCCAGCCACGGGGCGTGGGGTGGAACGGCGCCGGCGGCTGGCTGATCTTCTCGCAATGGCGGCAGGTGAACTTCTCCCGGACCGTCTGGATTACCTTCCACTGCCGGGGAATGACTTCGAGCGTCTCGGTGACATCCTCACCCATCTTCACGATGCGATCCGAGCCGCAGCAGGAACAGGCTGTGGGCGCCGCGATCACCACGTGCTCGCGCGGCAGATGCTCCGGGAAGGGCTTGCGCGCCGGACGGCGACGTTTGAGCCCGGCGACGGTCATGGTCTTCGCCACCTTCTCGGCGGCGATCTCGTCTTCGGTGGCCGCGGCCTCGAGTTCCTCGAGCTGCAATTCCATCTGGTCGATCAGGCGGTCGCGGCGTTCCGAGCTGTGGCCGTATTGCTCGCGCCGGAGCTTGGCGATCTCGAGCCGGAGATGCTTGATCATCGCCTCGGAGGTCGAGACCACCGCCCGGGCCTGCCCCAGCTCGCTCTCGGCTGCCGCCGCACGGGCCTCCGAGGCCGCGAGCGCGGCGCGCAATCTGGCGATCTCGGAAGCGGCATCTGACATGGCCAAGACTTACCATTCCGGTATTGGAAAGCCCATGCAAATAAGGCGAATGACGCCGATTTACCCCGCCTTTGCAGGGCGTTGGGTCCAGCGCGGATTGCGCCAGTCGATCCCCTCCAGAAGATACCCGAGCTGGGCCGCAGAGATCTGCACCGCGTCGCCGCTCCCACTGGTTGGCCAGATGAACTTCCCGGCCTCCAGCCGCTTGGTGTAGAGCGACATGCCGACCCCGTCGTGCCACAGCAGTTTGACGAGGTCGCCTTTGCGCCCGCGAAAGCAGAAGATCTCGCCGGCATGCGGATCGCGCCCCAGACCCTGCTGCACCGTCAGCGCCAGGGTGTTCATGCCGCGCCGCATGTCGGTGACCCCGCCTGCGATCCACACTCGCACCCCCGCCGGGAAGGCGATCATCGGCCTTCCAGGGCCGGAAGCAGCCGCGCCAAAACCTCCGGGGCCACCGACGAGGGGACGAGAAGCCGCCGCCCGTTCCTCAGCACGATCTCGAGCTGAACGTCCGGGGTGTCGCGCGGCGTCTCCTGGGCGGTCGCGGGCACTGCCGCAGGCGCCATGGGCGAAACCGCCAGCGAGATGAATGAAGGCGGCGTCTCGTCGCCAAGCTCACCGTCGCGATACTGCCGCCGCCATATCGTCAGCAGCGAGCGCGACACACCATGCCGCCGTGCCGTTGCCGCCACCTGGCGATGCCCCAGAAAACTCTCCTCCACGATCCGGATCTTATCCGTATCGCTCCAATATCGCCGACGCGGCACATCCGCGGCAGAGAGGACTTCGAACTCGGGTCTGAACTTATGGTCGGCCATAAGGTCGGACTTAGCACCGACGTCGAAATCCCGTCAGACGGCCTCCGCCGCAGGGATACTCGTCAGTTACATCGGCAACGAGTTCACCAGCCGCGCCATCCTGAAGTAGGCCGACAAGAACGGGGTGCCCTGGCACTACATCGACCCGGGCAAGCCCCAGCAGAACGCCTTAATTGAAAGCTTCAATGGCAACTTGCGCGACGAGCTCTTGAACGAGAAGATATTCGACACTCTGGACGACGCCGGGTGCAAGCTGGCGCTCTGGCGCTACGATTACAACGCCGTCAGGCCGCACTCGTCTCTGGGAAACCAAACGTCGCTCGCAGCGCGCCGGACGCTTGAGCAATTTGGAGGCTCCGCGCCCAACGCGCTTGCCCAGAAAGACCGCCCAGACTACCAATCTCAAACCGGCAGATTCTCGTAATGAACGAGGGACCCAACGGAGGCAGATCAAATGGGTCATTTTACACTCGTTAGTCTATTTCTCCCAGTAGGCTCCTCTTCCGAGAACACCATAACGCGGGTGATCACCGCAAGACTTCGGAAAAGGCCGGCAGGGTCCAACTTCAGAGCCTGCCGTTTGCCGGCTCCGGCGATTACGAGGCCCAGTGCGGGGCACTGGCCGAGTGTCTTTAGACCAAGGGTTACGCGAGGGTGGCGGTGAGGGGCGGTTTCGGGAACCAGCGCATCCTCCAAGAATGGATCCTCCGCTTCAGGTCGTCCGGGAAACAAAGAGGCGGTATGCCCGTCTTCCCCGATTCCGAGCAGGCCCACTGCCGGAGGCCATGCAATGTCAGCGCGGGCGCGTCGCCATTCAGCGAGGGCTGCATCTGGAACAGTGGCGCTACCGAGGCCTGCGTAATTGAGTGGTCGGCCAGCCTCGGAGAAGAGACGGTGGATCATGCCTTCCGTCGAGTCTGGATCAGAGGGGGCTACTATGCGTTCGTCGCTTGCGACGCAGTCAATTCGGTTCCAATCGAGGTCACGTGTGAGTATGGCTGGCAGGACACGGGTGGGTGTGGATCCGCCTGACACAAGAACGGTAACGCGATCCGGAGTATTCTCCAACGCCGACACCAACTTGCCGGCCAGCCAGTCAGAGCATGCCGCCTCTGCCGCGCCCTTGTTTGAAAAAGGTAAGGTTTCAAGCGTCATCTCGCCCGCCGCAGATTCAAGGGGAAGCTTGGCGGCTACGCCTTTTCGTCATCTTCCTTGAGAAGATCTTCGATGGCGCGAACGATGCTCAACGAGATGATCTCCCTGTGCACTTCTTTTTCCTCGTTCGGTACGGCGAAAATGTCATGAGCGTTGGGTTCCCCCCAATTTTCTGTTGTGACCGCCCGACCGAAGACGCTGTAAAGGGAATAATCAATATCACGCCAAAGGTCGAAAAAATCCTGCTCAGTATAGCCGAAGCGCTCTGCATCATTTTGAGCCTGGTGTTCAAACACCATCATCGGTCGGTTGGCCGAAATCAGTTTCTTTGCGCCGCGAAACGCATGGTATTCGGCGCCTTCGATGTCGGCCTTGATAAAACGGACAGGTGTATGTGCATCTATCAGGTCGTCAAGCCGACGCATCTCAACTTTCTCGACCACGACCTCTGCGTTTTCCGGAACATTCGCCGGTTTGGACAGCGAACTCAGTCCTGAGCCGTGCTTGGGGAGATAGAAGAACTCTGCTTTTGCTTCCTTGTCGGACAAAGCATAGTCTAAATATATTACAATATTCCGTATGTCTTTGACGCCGGAGTGATTGACTTGAGCTCGCAGTTTCTTCTGCATTTCGGGCGCCGCCTCAATTGCGAAGACGGTGCCCTGCCGACCAACGGTTTCCGCCATAGGAATGGTGTGCCGTGCTCGGTGAGCCCCCACATCGACGGCGGTGTCGCCACTGGCTAGCCTGTATCTGTAGGAATGTTCAATAATTGCCTCGCGGAACTGCGCAAGCTTTGCAGGTGAGCCTGTCTTGCAGAGGGCTTTCCAGTATGGGGTCGTATCAATGGTCACTTACATGAATCCTGTTGTTAGTCCGCCAAAATGTCGTAAAGCGCAGCTGCGACATCCAAGTCTTCCTGGGTTTTGATGACATGCCCAGCCATGCGCCCGACCGATATGTATCCGATGCGCCCCGAATACGTTGCACAATTTCCAGACTTGATCGCCCCAAGATAGGTTTCCCGTCTCCATGCCGTTACCGCCCAAACGATGCGCCTGACCGGTATGAGATATTGGCTGTTGGTCTTTTCGGCAAAGGTAAAGTTGACAGGCTCATCCTTGTACAGGCATTCAAGGTTTTCATCGACCACGCTCATGAGCGCGTCGTATTGGTCAGTCTGCATTTCAGCGACGAACTTTTTTAGGTCTGACACCGACAGAAGCGGCGCGATAGAATGGACTTGGTATATGAAGGTGCAATCCTGTTTTTCGAGAAACTCGGCGATGAACTGCTCCGAGGTTGCGTTGTTGTTGCCAAGCTCTTCTGGACGCTGATGAAAATGCGCTCCTTCTGCTTCAGCAATTGGCCCGAAATCCGGATGCTCGGAGTTGACCCAGACTTCATCGAATAGACCTGTCGCAAAACACTTACGTATCGCGTGAACAATCAGGGGCGAGCCGTGGAAGTCTGCCAGATTTTTTTTGGGAAGACGCTGACTGCCCATGCGGGCGGGTATCATCGCAACACTTTTCATTAGCCCCTCGTTGTCTTTGATCTTGATATACCGGATGCCAGTGACCGAAAAAAGGCCGTTTTTTTGCCGCCTTACTTTGCCGCATGATCACTTTGAAAAACTCGGGCCAGCATTGACCATTCTTTGCTAATTCTAAAGGCCATTACGAGCAGTCGTAATCGGCAAGTTTTTGCGCCCCAGACCCGCCACATCGGGCTACGCTCCGGAATTCGCAGACCTGCGTGACTTGCCAGCCCTTTTCTTCTTCCTCTCGGACTTCTCTTCCAAGAGAATGGCGCGAAGGGAGTACCCCATGGCCCGCGGGTCTTTGAGTTCGCCAGTCTCCAGCCTCAGGGGGGAAGGGTTGCGTATTTCAAGCGAGATCGTCAGCGACGTCCTAGCCTCAGCTCCCTGCGCCGGCACTTCGAACTCAAGGCTATGCCTGGGACTGTTGAAAGGAATCGTTACCACCCCGACGTCCGCGCCGTCGATAGAAAACCTGATAATGCGGTCTCCAGAGTCCTGGCCTTTCTGATGTTGATGGCCAGTCAGGACAAGCTTGAGTGGCGCGTTTGTTGCGGGAAAAGTCAGGTCAAGTCGGGCATAGCGACTACAGGTCCAGGCGCCCAATTGTTCCACCGAGCTCCAGCCGGGGCCGACCTTATCGCCCTTTGAGAGAAGCGTGTTCAACTCTCGTTTCGAGTTCAAAGGAATGCTGAGTGGTGATGGCTTCCAGCCAGCGGAAATGGACGTGCCGCGTAACAGGCCCATATCCTCTGCAAACTGCGCAGAGGCCGGACTCCCGGGCATGGTCAGAGCCATGTGTTGCCAAATATTCTCGGCAAGTTCCATTTCGTTCTGAGCCAGCGCCGCCTTGATTGCCTCTGCGTAAGCAGCTCCCTCGGTTGGTCGTTCGGCTAAGCATCGCGCGGTTGAATTCAGCGCAATGCTAGGCGGGGTAACCAAATTTGCAGTTTGAGCGGACTTGAGCCACAGGCCAAATGGTCCGTTGCACTCCAACTGTTCACTCGCTCTGTTCAGGATATGGCTTGCCCATTTGACCTTGCCTATCGACTGAAGGTGCCGCGCGGTTGTAATGTTACTCCTGTCCGTCTCGCTGACTGAGTTAACCAGATCGTCCAGGCTTGGAGCTTCCGAAAACGAGTACTCGGACCTTGCTGCCGCAAATCGCTCGTCGGTACCTTTGTCCCAGCCCATACGTGCATCAACCGCGCCATAGATGGCGGCCTCGGAAAATCGTTTCTGGGCGAGAGCCATCGAACTTTGGTTCAACCCGTTCCAAGTGTCCTTTTCCGTCAAAAGTCTTACGCAGGCGTCGACAAAGGATGGCGCATCTTCCGCTAGAATACAGAAATCATCGGCCACCGCCTCCAAGCCTTCAATTGCCGCAGGCAGGCAGACACTGGGCAGACCAGCGCAGATCGCTTCCACGGTCTTAATCTTGAGGCCGGTGCCGACAAGCGTTGGATTGATGGCCACGCTGCTTGTGCCCAGCAGCCCCATCAACGTCTCGCGCTCGACGGGTCCATGCCGTTCGATCCCGGGAATTGAAGCATCAACGTGCTGCGAAATCGCGCCGCATATTACCAGCTTTGCGTGAGACACGACCCGCTGGACCTTGCTCCAGCAATTGTTGAGAAACCAGTCAATTGCGACCTGGTTCATTGGATTGTTACTGGCGTGAAAGATCAGGCGCCGCTTGTCGAACGCCGTGGGGAAGACCTTGTAAAGCGCACACTCCTTAAGGCCATCATACTCGCAGAGTTCGATTGGATTGGTCACCCCGATTTCTTTGAAGTAGGCCTGTTCGCTGGTCGAGATGGCGAGGATGGTTGCACCCGGCACGGCATTGAGCACATCCCTTTCCATGTCGGGCGTGCAGCGCCGGTACATCGTATCAAAAGGCTTGCCATCGAACTTGAGTGGCAAGCGTGACAAGGCGTCATGGGTTACGATGGTGACCGGGGGGAGCGGGCGTATTGGCGCGAGTTCGCAAGCGATGCGGATCATATGCGTGTAATTGCAAACAATCGAATGGTATTCGTTTGATCGGTACAGCGCACGCGCCGTGCGGACAACGGAATCCGGCACGATGTAGAACGGATGGTAATGTGAGGCATCCTCTAGCAACCTGTCGAATATTTCCGACTCCGCCGGCGACCGGTTCATCTGGCGCAATTCTTCGGTTACGTGGCGTCTCAGCCGAGTGGACGGCTCCGCCGTCCAGTTCGGAAAGGGCAACGGAAACACACGGACGCGGTCGCCGAACTGGTGGAACATACGTTCGGGCAAAACATGACCGACCAAAAGCAGGTCAACGTCGAACCCCTGGGAGATGAGGTGCGTGATAAAATTGCGGGTAACAATCCTGTTGCCCTGGTTCGCGGGATCTGGCGGAACGATGGACGCGAAAAGAACCCGTGGCCGATCCTTTGCGGGCACCTGGGGCAATGCGATACGACTTTTGCGGAAATTGTCGCTCATCCGGAGTACCTTGTTGGCGCCGGGGTTTTCCACGGGCGAAGGATACACGGACTGACCATGCCAAAGATCGGATTTCTCACGGAAACTTGCGAGCCGCGCCGGACGTGCATGATCCGCAGCCGGGGCAAGATCGAGCAAAATGTATACAGCAGCCTTGTCGAACGCGATATCCTGAATACCGCGTACCGATCCGTCCTGAAAGATGAGTGCGTCGTTCCTGACAACTCTGGCGCCAGGAGACAGGTTGATGATTCGGCCGGATTTGTCACCCATCGACCAATGGGGCTTGTCTGGCCATCCGTCTGCGCTTTCGTCAGCGGGTTGGTCCAGCCCGACATGGCTTGTCGAGGGTATGAGATCGAACTCCGGCATTTCAGAACCGAACACGTTCAGCGGTTCGCTCAGTCGGGCGACGTAACCGTAGCCGTTGTCAACGAACCGTTCGATTTCTATCTCTTTCGAGCCGTCAACGACAAGCGAAACCGGAAGCGACGGATCAAAAGCGTCTATGGCTTCATACGGCAGGAGAACAACGCGCGAGCCTGACGTGCCGTCACCGCTCCAGAAGCCCTTTGACCAGTTCTCGGCAGAGACATGTACCGGCGACACGCCGGTAGCGCGGTCGACCCTGACCAATGCGTTGGGATACCCCTCGTTGTCAGGGTCGATCTCGACGCCGAAATGGAGGTTTGCAACCTTGCCCTTGTAGTCTATCGATTCAATCCTGACGATCCTGCCTGAAGCCAAGCGTATCGTGTCACCGGCATGCGGTCTTCTTGATTGATGCGGCGTGATGCAGGCAACGACCCCGGCGCTCTTGTTGCCCGGGCGGCGCAGAACACCGCAATTCCAGTGTTCGTTCGTTAGGTCGGCAATCTCGATAATACCCTGACCATGATCATGAACGGGAATATGAGCATGGAGACCGGGAAAGGGCGGCACTCCGGAAAAAACGTCGATGATCTGGTCGTCCGCAAACAGGTAAAAAACCGGATCACTCATGTGCAAGTTGGTCTGGGGAACGATGAACTCCACGTCCCCTTCGACCACATCGGCATGCACCCAAGTTATCTGGTCATGAGAGAAGGATATTCGGTCCACATTCTTGCTGGCTTTGAGCGTTAGTTTGGTTTGGCCGGGCTCTTCCTCCAAGTCAGTAAGTGATAGCGTCGCGTTCAGCGATTGCGCCGACTGCTTCAGTCGAATCTGTTCTTGAAGCACAACCGCGCCGTGAGCATCACGCAGCGTTATCGTCAGTTCCTTATCCTTATCCGTCCAGTCCGGTAGGTGCGCGGAAACCTCGAATATGACTTCACCGAACCGCCTGTCTATCTCCTTTATGCACACAGGCACAGCTTCCATGACCTTTCCTTCGATCGTACCGGTGACGTGACGGGTCGGCGCGCACATCAGGACAGAGAGAAGGTAGGCGTTTTCGCCGGTTTTCCGGAAACTGCGCAATAGCGCTGGCATGGCGGGGACGGAGTTGATGTTCGCGTCTGCATCGCTTAGAACAAACGGCCCCCAGCAGGCATGACCACGTGTATCAGGGGTTGCGCGGATGGCGTTCATGCTGCGCAAGAGGATATCGGACAGACGCAACGCCACCTCGTCGATGTCGACGATGGACCTGACGGCGGCGTGCAATGTTTCCTGCCTTGGCTCCCGCTCCAAGGCTTCTGCCAGGGCATCTCCCAAGGCTGCAACGTCACCGACCGGCGCAAAATGCGCCACAGATCCGACGGTTTCCTCAAGAACTTCAAGATCGTAGCAGGCGACTTCCGTTCCCATGTAGGCGGCTTCGACCGGCGGATAGCCGAAACCTTCGAAACGGCTGGGGAATAGCAGTGCTTGGGCCTTTCCGATCAAAACGAACTTCTCGGCGTCGGAAATCGCGGTGTGAAACTCAACTTTTGCGCCTGCCGGTATGAAGCGCGCCTTCAAGTCCTCGGCGAATACAGAGTCGATCGGACCTCCGGCGACGATCTTAAGCGTTCTGCCGGCAAGTATTTCGGGGTCAAGTTCGAGAAGGTCTGCCCCTCCTTTGTGGGCATCGCTCGAACGAACAAACGCGATGACGGAACCGTCTTTCGGCTTGTTGAGGCCGCCCGCTGCCGCAAGGCTGTTGATGGGCGGGCCGCATACTTCGAACCTCAGATCCTCAGGATTAACGGCATCGTAGAACTCTCGCGCGTAAAGGTCGCTTGTCCGCAGGCTCGAAATCACCAAGCCAGACTCGGCAACCGCCCGGCGCCAATACTCCCACAAACGAAGATCGCGCGGTGCCGGCGACACTGCATTGAACCAGTTGCCGCTTTCGAAATTGATAAGTGCCATGCGCGCCCTGGCGCCACGGGCGAATTCGAAGACTGCTTCGTAAAACTCCGGCAGGAAGATACCGGTCGGTATCAGAATGACGTAATCAAAATTCTCCTTCGGTATGGAACTGCGGAAATCTGGCGTGAAAACATATTTCACCTGACCCGGTGCAAGAGGATCGAGATCATCGACGAACCGGGGACGCTTGTTCGTTATGAAAGTAACATCCATCCCGATGCGTGCGAGCGCATAGGCGACAATCAGGGCGTGATAGCGCCCGCCGGAATACATAGAATCGTTGTTCGTTCCAGCGATTGCGATGCGCATTGGGGAAGAGGTTTTGATCATTGTTCTAATTCAGAATCATGTAGAAAGGTTTCGGCCTGAGTGTCTTAGGAGATCGTATCCGCAAGTGCATCCTCGAAATCCATACGCTCGAACACGTGCAGATTGCCCCCGCGCGTGGCGTTGCGAATAAAGCCGCCGTCCATCTCCATCGCCAAGCGTGCAGAATAGAATGACGGAAGAATGTTCTCGATAGAAGGCGGGCACCAGGCGCGGCCGCTTCTGTAGTTTGAAATGAAGTGATTGCCGTCGCCGGTGGCCGTGCGGAAGGCGCTGGAACCCCGCCGCGGCGGCATGAACTTGAAAGTAAAATCGGCCCCGTACATGTACCACTTCCGAATACCGAGATAATATCCAATCTGCAGCGCGACATAGACGGAGGACCCGCCTGGCGTCACGAAGTCGGCAGCGTTGGTAGAGAAAAGTGAAGGGGAGACGCTTATCTGTCTGACCCAGATGTAGTCGCCTACAAGATCCGGCGCCTCCTCATGAGCTACGAAGACGGTCCCGCCGGAACTGTCGACCACCTCCTGACCGAAATCCTCGATCATCTGCAGGTCGCCTGTTACCGTGAATTTGGGGCGAAGTTTCGTGTCTTCATGGGCTAGGTAGAACCGATTAAACCCAAAGCAAAGACATTCTGACTCTGCCAATTGGTCGAGATCTTCCAGACGGACGCTGGGACCATTTCCGATGAGCCAACCCACACGGCCCCTGTAACTATCCCGCAAAGATTCAAGAAGTACGGATGAGACGCTTCGCTTGTTGAAGAGATGGAACCGGGTGAATTTTTGACCGAAATTCTCTGGTGGTAATACGGTCAGGCTGTCCCGATTGAACGGAAAATCGCCTGTCTGACGGTAGAGAAAAGGACCATCATCATCTCTAAGAACCGGTTCTTCCTGATACAACTTCTTGCCAAGCTGGATACGCGTGTCTGGCATGCGGCTCCAGTATTGCACTTCGGCCTTGGATCTGTCGTGCAAGGTGGACATGGAGATGAGCCCGGCAACTTGTACTTCGAGGTCGCTGGGAACTCTAATACTTGCTACATGCCAGCCCCAGGCGTCGATATCGACGATAACATCTTCCAAGTCGACGTCATCTCGCAAAGCAGCCGATCCCCGAAATCTCGCTCCCTCATAATTTGGATTAGGCGCCATCTCCGTTATCCAAGCATTGAGGAGTCCATCCGGGTCCCCTTTCTCAAGCCGAACCTGGCCCGTTATGCACCCGGCAGGAGCGCTTCCTTTGCATTCACATATCGCGTCATAGAGCCGAACTGCGGGATGAAACATCGCCCTTACCAGCGAGATATCGGTTTCGAGGTTCCGGGCGACGAGCGCGCCCGTCTCTGCCTCGTCGTCCGGCATCTCTACCTGCAGGGCATCGGAGATCGCCTTGAGTGTCGCCAACGGATCAATACAGGTCAGATTGTCATCTTCCAATTCGTGGCCCGCTGGCCAGACAATGCTGCACCCGTTCAGCATTGACCAAGTCAGGAGTGGTACCATGTTGCTTTCGGTACCGAGAATGGCACAGGCAGCGGCCTCCTCAAGTGTTTCTCCCTCCGTGTCAAATACGAATAGCGGGCCGACGCCGCGCTGGGCAAGGGCCTCCGAGAATGCCGGTGTCACTGCGAATTCGCTGAAGTCCCTAGTAACTTTCTGCAGAGAATTATCCGTCAGGCTCTCGGGGTCGCCGATTACTGCAATCCGGTTGCCTCTGGTCGTGGGGCTGACGTTGTCCGTTGCCGGCTCGAACGCATCGGGTATGATTTCAACGGTACGCGAACCGATCAGACCGGGGTCGATCTGGTCGGCATGGCGCGTCCAGATTTCTGTCGCGCATTCCGGAACCGTGCCGTAGCCGTCTGCGAGCGAAATCACACGCAAACCGGACCCAAGGAGATCGTCGGTAAGATCGGAGTCGCCAGCCAAGATCACGGTTTCGGCCTGGCTTTCTACCAGGAACGTATAGAACTCTGATTTGAGAGCTTCCGGGGTGGTCTTCACGTAACGTTTGCCGGAAAAGCGTTCGTCTGAAGTGGTTGCGACTTCAAGCCGCCAGGTTTCCACACACTGGCATAGCCCGCGCCAAATCGAGTGCACCCGTGACTTTTCAAACCGGTTCGCCAGCGCTGACTGTCCCACAACCAGTAGAACGGAAGGGTGATCATTAGTCATGATTTTATCCAAGTCGATTTAGTCTACTGAATACTCGGCCTGCCCAACGACCATGTCGACAACAGTTGTTAGCCAAAGCATGTGGACCGCTTCGACCACATTATATGCAAACGAGCCAATCCAGAAGTTGATGTCACCTATTCCGCGTAGCGGGTTGTCTGGAGATTTGCCCGAGAATGTAACGATTTTCAGACCGTGGTCTCTGGCATACTCAGCCGCTTTGACGACGTTCGGTGACGTGCCGCTGACGGAGGTCAGGACAACGGCGTCGCCTTCGTCCGCATAGCATTCCAAGGCGCGCGCCATCCAGTTTTCATAACCATAGTCGTTGGAAAACGCAGTAATGAGGTTTGGCTCATTGAAATCCATCGAGCGGACCTTCGCCTGCTTGGTGAAGTCCACGGCACCGTGCGACGAAATGGACGCGCTGGCGCCGTTTCCCGCGAACATCATCTTCTTGCCATTCGCGCGGATGTTGATTGCGAGTTCGCGAAATTCCTTCAGCTTCACGTAAACGTCTGTTTCGAAAGCCGGGGAAAACCGTTTGAAGTAATCGTCGAGCCACGCGTTCCAATCAGACATTATTGATGATCCTCTCAGCAGTCTGCAGTCAATTACGATTCTATAGCGAACGCTGGTCCCAGCATCCGCATCATTATGTCGGTTGAAGCCGGGTGGCCAGCAACACTGTTTTGGTCAGCTTCCATGAGTGCACCCGGTTTCGTCCAGTCTGCGGTGTCTGCGGCAGATTGCCATTCACCGCCCGCTTCACGAACAATCAAACCACCGGCAGCCTCGTCCCAGACCCTTGCCTCCCGAGATGCGACTGCGGCAAAGTGACCCATAGCGGCCCCGCAAAGGTGAAGTGCCTGAGATCCCAGATTGCGTATTTTTCCAACGCTCCTGACCGATTTGTAGGCAATCGGATAACTTTGGAGCCAGTCAATCAGACCTGTCGATAGAACGATCAGTTCACTTTGGGGAGATTTCGGCATGCTCACGGGCCGGCCATTGAACGTTGCGCCCTGATCTCTTTGCGCGCTCCAAATGTTGCCATCGGTACAAGACACAACCGCTGCGAGCCGGGGGCCAAGCGGGTCGACAAGCGCTACGGACACCGCGTAAAACGGCAACCCGGCAATCAGGTTGGCCGTGCCGTCAAGAGGATCGATCATCCAGTAGGTGTCGAGGCTTGCCGGTGCGTCAGCCACCCGTTCCTCGCTGAGTACTGGAACGTCGGCGATCTTCGGGAGCTCGTCGCTGAGCAGCCGGTCTATCGCTGTGTCAATATCTGTGACGTGATCTTGGTGGGACTTTTTATGTACTTTACGGGGGCTACGCGTCGTCAGCTCGACGGCCTTGCTGAGTATAGTTGGGATTCTTGCGCTGAAATTTCGATCATTCATTGAGAGCCACGTTGCGCCACAAATGCCAAAACCAATTGATCGCTCATAAGAACACTTATTTTATCACCGTCGGAAAAAGGACAGCAAGACGTAATGCCGCCGGTCGCAACCCAATCGCCCGGAGCCGGGGAGAAACCAAGCCCGCGGGCCAGTCCGAGAAATTCGGAAAGTATGGCGCCGGGAGACGCGATCAGCGAATCAAGCCCAGCCTCGGACAGGCATTCGCCTTCTCTCCAAAGAGAAAACAGTTTGCCGTACATGTCAGGGAGCGGACCGTCCTGTGTTGGTCCGAGTACAAGCGCCCCGGCGCCGCAACGATCGGCCACGAGGGCCTCTACGCCAGCGGCGGGTAGGTTCTTCAAGGCCGAAGCGGGCATTTCAAGGCTGACGCACCAAGCATCGTAGCCCTCGCCGTCAGCGGATATCCTAAGGGAAATCTCGACTTCTCCCTGAAGTTGGCAAAGCGACAGACCCGGGGCAATTTTCGGGGACGACATGATCTCTGTTTCGTGGAGAGGTCCGAAGTATGGTTTAGAAACGTTGAAGGCAGCCTGCGTGCCGTGGTTGGAGCCGCCAAGCTTCCAGCCCTTCCATACCTTGCAATCGTTTCTGACGATTTCGAGGAGTCCGTCGTACGCTGTCGAGATATCTGTCGGGATGTCCGCGTGATCGATCGAAAATCGTTCTGTTGGCGTAATACGGTTTCTAATGTAAGTCATGTCTAAAGTTTGATACCGGTCCAGAGCGTTACGCAAAACCTATTAGCACCGCTTGAATGAAAAGATACACACCATTTTTTGACAATAATGTTTTGTCGACCGACGCACGCTGATAAAGGATCGACGCTGTTATACCCTTGGTTGAGCGCGGCTGAAGAGAGGCACGCCTCGATAAGCGCTCGGTCGCTGGATTGAGTTCTGGTCCTGGACTTCAGGAGTTATCCGAGGTCCGAGGTAAGCTTATCGGACATGCGTCTGAAGAGGCCCCTCCTGTACAGCCACAGGTTGCCGTCATGGATTTTTGCTGAAGGGGGGCAAGCCTTGGAGTTTAAAAAACCGTGAAGCCGCAGACAGCGCACATTATCACGTTAGTTCGCTGAAATCGTCTTGACCTTGTCGCGTCGACGTTCAAAAAGGGAAGAAGACTGGAAGAGGAGAGCGGTTTGACTGAAGAAAAGGGGCAGGACAACCCACTGGAGTCTGAAAGCGCCGCTGTCACAGGTCTACTCAGAAAAATCTCTAGGGAGCTTTCGATCGACCAAGTGCGTGAGCCGGAGTACACTGACCGGAAATTCTTCGTCATTTGCATGACGCCGCGGTCAGGCAGCAGTTATCTCGGTTCCGTGCTTGCAGCGAACGAAATCGCGAACGTGCAGGAACATTTTCGCATTCAGGGCGGATCAATTGAGCGGGATGCCGAAAAGCTAGATGACAAGACGTATGAAGCGTATTTTCGCAAAAAAGTCGAGCACCTCACGAGCAAAAATGGTTTATTCGGGGTTAAGTGCGACTGGCCGCAATACGCACCGATTTACGTTTCAGGACTGCACGCGCATTACTTGCGCGATGCGGAGTTCTTCTACCTTACGCGATCCGACATTCTGGCGCAGGCCATTTCTCGCTACGTCGCCACCGAGTCGAATTATTTCCACAGCGTGAACGAACTTCCCGAAGGAGGTAAGATCGAAGTTGGATTCGACTACGACAAGATTCGTCACCATATGGAGCACCTGATTAGAATGCAGAGTGACTGGGAGCGGTTATTTGCCTCTGAGGGTCTCAAGGTTCATCGCATATCGTATGAAGAGCTGGCAAGTGACCCCAAGAAAATCCTGAATGAAGTTTCTTCCGTACTTGGTCAAAAAATTGACAAGGCCGTGGTGGATACGGATTTTAAAGTTGTACGTACCGAACTCAACGAGAAACTGCGTGAGCAGTATGTGAAAGAGCACCGTAGGCGCTTGGCGGCCGTTGAATGGCTCAAGTGAGCCTTATTGCAACGGCGGAGATCAGGGAAATATATCAGGGTCTTGGTCGCTGGTTGGGGAAGGCGCCTTGAACTTGGGAGCTTCTGAATACTGATGGACGGGGCGTTGTTCCCAAGCTATGGCGCATCGTCACGCGACCACGTCACATCTCTACGAATAACGCGTGCCGGCGTTCCACCTACAAGCGTGTTTTCATCAACGGTGCCCGAAACAAAGGCACGCGCGGCCACGATACTATCTCGGCCAATCCTTGCGCCTTTGCCTATCACGACGTCTTGGCCAATCCATACCTGATCAGAAACTGAGACGTCCTGAGGAGGATTGATCCGCTCTCCTGTTTTCGTGTCAAAAACGCTGTGCATATCTGATGTGCGGATCGTGATGCCGTGCGAGAATAGCACGTTGTCACCGATATCGACATTCCCGAATTGCGCGACCAGCAAAAGATTTCCGCAGCGGAAATTGGAACCAATATTGATCTGTACCCCTGCGCCTCTGGCCTGAAGGTTCATCCCGCGAACCTTGGAGTTCTCGCCCACTGTGGTGAAGGCCGCTCCGTTCACCTTCAGATTGCGAATATCCACTGTCGCACCATTCTTGATATCGATTGCGATCTGGGAATCTTTCGCCACAACTACGTTTCCCAAGGTGAAGCTCGTACTTTCAGCAGAACGCCTCACAAATACGCCTTCGCGATAGCACTCGTAACCCTCTTCTAATAAAGACATCGGAAGTCTCCTGATTTGAAAATTTCACCCGTCGGAGTGGCGTTATTTGCCTGAACGTTCCGACAGTTCGATAACCTCGCCAATTATTTTCGCGTATCTCAAAGCTTGTTCGCCGGTTTTATCTCCGAGAATGTCCCGCGGGTCCATTGTGAATGTGTCCAGACCGGGTTCGTACTCAAGGAGCGCTTTTTCGAAAATCGGCTCTCCGAAGACCTGTTTGTCCAGCAGACTTGCGTCTTCATGGTACAGTTCCACGACGCTAGCGTAGTCGTCGGCAGGAAGGCGGAACTTCTGATCGTTTGCGTGAAGGCTGGAAATTTCCGATATCAGATACTCGCCAAGCCGGATTCGGAAGTCTGGCTCGAACTCGTCTTTCCTGCCTTTGGCAGCTTTCGCAAAACGCCATATCTGGGCGATCTGAGCCAATGCCCCATGTCCGGGAGACACGTTAGAATTATCCGACGCTGGTTTGAAGGGCTTGTTTTCGACGTCGTAACCAAGTTCTGCCAGGTAATCTTCTATCACGTCGCCACCTGTCAGACGGGACTTGATGTACGGTCTCCAAGAAACATTCTCTTCCCCGAAGATTGCAGACCATTGAGTGTACTGGGTATGATACCGGAACAGGTTATTCCGGGCGGTAATTTTGATGTAATCGGAGATTGGGGTCTGGCGACCGAACTTCGCCGTTTGCGAGAACAGCGAAGCGATCGCGGCCGCGTGCGGGCGGACGTAACAGACAACCTTTATCGCCGTCCCTGTATCGGCAACATCGCGGAGAGCGCCGTGCAAAATGTCCGGCTCTACGAGGCAAAAGCCCTCGGCCGACATCACGAATATCTCGCTTGTTTCGGATGCTTTTATCTCGTCTGCCGCTGCACGCCATGGACCTCTGTCGTGCTGCTTCCCCGATTGCTGCAGGTCGATCGCCATAGGCTTGTGGCTCGAAATTCGTTTGCCACGCCCGGCTGCCAAATAATGGATGCCATCCGATTTCAATGTCTCTGAGTTTTCATGCAAGTAGTTCTGAAGGCTGGTGGTGCCTGTCTTGTGGCATCCAATGTGAATGACGAGCGTCTTCATGTTGGTGGCCCTACTCAGGTTTTCGTCAGGGCTGCTACGGCAATCGCGGGCGGGAGAGCAGCCATTCGTGCACTGACCTCGTAATCCTTCAGCTGGGGCAGTTCGATTTGAGTTCGGCGATTCTTATCTCTGAGTACCACAAGTCCCAGAAGCTCAAAGTACGATTTTCCTTCCTCGGTTTCCGACAGTGAGACTGTCACCGTAACGTCTTTATCGTTTTTGTAACTCCAGTTGGTAACGACACCGCCAATTTGATACTTGGAATGCGGGCTATCGTTCTTGGAAGACACAATCAACGTGCAGCGGGTGCCCGCTGCTTCCGCTATCAGCGTTCCGTCAGAAACGTTCGAATTATACAAGACCGCTGCTACTTTTGCGCCGGGCGCCAATGGGACTGACAAGCTTTCTCCTTCGGAGAGTTTTCGAAGTTTGTCGCAGCGCAGGGAGTTCTTGTGCACCACGACACCGGTCTGTTCCGCATCATGGGTAAAAGGAACGTATCTAAATTCTGCGGAAGACCTGATTTCACGCTTCTGCGTGGTAAATTGCTTAAGCTTTCGGGCCTCGATACCCATCATCGAACCGATGATACCTGCGAGCGGCCGTTTCAAGTGCGCCGCGTTGTTGAACAAGTCGGCTAAAGTCAACGAGGTCTCGATATCCAGGACGCGGCGTATGAGCGAGTAACCGTTAAGGAAGGGAATGGAATTATCCTGGCAGAACGACATGTAGGAATTGGCGACGGGAGGCGCCTGGTTGTTCTCAAGCCATTCAAGGCGGGGGAGAATGGCCACAAGCGGTATACTGCCGGATCGGCAAATGCGAAAAATTAGATTTTCGAAGTTCCGAAGGAAAATTCTCTGAAGCTCAGGTTTGCGTTGCGCGAGAATTTCATCATTCACCGCACAGTCTATGACCACCACGTCATAGTCGCCGCGCTCTACTTTTTCGATCCCTTCATTCAGAAATACTCCACCGATTCCGACTGAAAAATTGTCGATCTGCGATTTGGGAAGAGCATATTGAAATCCCGACGAGAACCCATTCTTCATTACAAGATTCGACGTTCCGAGAAGGGCAGTTTTCATTCGATATCCTGTGCCTTGGTTGAATGGGCTTAACCGCGCGTTGGACGGACTTTTTCGCAATACGTTGTAGCGACTCGCGCGTCAAGGTGCCCTGACAGCGCTCGTTTCCCGGCCTCACGTTGCTGGCCGGATGACTTCTGGCAGCGATGGGGATCACGCGAACGCGCTGTCGAGGTTGTCTGGGGTGCAGGGCGTGCACCGACTCGAAGGTGTTACGGCCGTTATTCGCATCATGCGACGCCCCGACGTCGGTCCAAGCCGAGACCGTTGCTAATGGCCTCCGCCATTCGGAATGCGACTTTCAGAAACCTCTGACGATCTTCAATACTGACTCGATGCGGCGCAGTTTTCGCTTTCCCGAACACTTCGACGTAAATGGAGTTGACGGCTACCTTGAGACCTTTTCGGCTCCGGGCGATCACTGGTCCTTTGTGCGTCCTGCCGATGAAAAAGACCCGAGCGCGAAGGTTGCGGAGGTCGCGGAAAAGACGAGAATCTCGGATCTCTGTTCCACCGGTTTGTATCATTTCCGCACAGTCCAGTCTTTTTTGAACACTTACAGTAGGACCGAGGGCGTCGGCCTGTCCGAGCTGCAAGGTGGCGAGCGCTACGTTGTCCCCCTCTACAATCTGCTAATCGAAGCGGGCCAAAACATCCGGTACCACCATATCGGCTCGGACGATGTCGCATTCAGTGGCACTCCCGATGAGTATGACGCGTTCTCCAAGTGTGTCCCGGTCCGTCCGCGCACGGCCGGAGTGATCACTGGGCGTCTTCGGGACATCAGTGACGCATACGCAACCTTGCACAAGGCGGTCAACCTAAGGGGAGAAGGGCTGCTCGAGAAGATTGTCCTGTCGACATGGTATGGAGAAATCGACCGATATCCCGGCCTGAGAGAGGACCTTACTTCCTCAGGTGTGGACATCGTGGAATCAGAGTGCCCGCCGCAGTCGATCAGGCCCCTGGCGATGTGGGTTGCGTGGATACAAGCGGCAGCCTTACAGCGTGGAATAGACGCTGCGGGAGGTGCAGATTGCATTTTCAAGCTTCGCACGGACAAATGCGCTCCGCATATCGAGGCGTTTCGACCAGTCCTTCAGGACGTACCACAACCCTCCGGTCCATACTCGCCGCTGGAGGGTGTTGTATCTGTACGAATGGTGCGAGCCGGCATTCCGCTGCACATAAGTGATATAATCAATTATGGATACCGGTCAGACATCGAAACCATGATTGCGACGACCCTGAGTGGTGAAATGCAGTTTGATGCGAAGGATGCATGGACGGGTGTGGAAACGCGCTGGGCGGCTAGCCCCTGGTTTCGAGAGAGCCCGCTCTATCGATCCTATCACGCGGGCTTAGACGCATTCGCATCCGCCCGAGCGCTAATGGCGTGGTCGGAAACAGCAGGGGAGGACGAGGTACCCGAAGCGCTTGCGCGTGCGATTGCGTTCGGTTGGCGGGTCATTTCGGATGGTTTCTTCATCGCTGACAGCAGACCGCTCCCAGCCGAGCGACTTCCGGATGCGCACCTTCGTGACGTTTTCAATTCAAAGGACAAGCAGTTGGCGAGAACTGTGCCATCTCGCAGGGGCGCAACGCGCAATTTCGTAAGCCAGCAGACTGTGGATGGCCTGGCGCATGGGCGGTTTTCGGATACATCGGCCGGTTCCGTTTTCTCGAAAGCGATAGCGCAGCTTGATGACGGCCGAGCCGACAAGGCCATTGACGATGAGGGCTACAATAAGATCGCGCGTTTTTTCGTCGCCAATGGAGAACGGAAGAATTCTGTAGCAGCTCCGGTCACAGTCTCTCGTGCGGCTGCCGTGGAGGTATCGCAAAACAGGTTTTCGGAAGCGGCTGCGTTCGCGATGATCTCCCGCAGCTTTGGCGCGCCCGCCGAGCAAGAAAATGCGCTGGCTCTCATTGCTATGAAGACGTCGGAAAGCCCGCCGGGTAACCGCAGCTACGCCGTCGCGGATGCATATTTGACCGGAGCCGGCGGGTTGCCGAAGTCCGACGACCTAGCGCGCAAATGGATGTGGGTTGGCGCTGAGCTGAGTCACAATCCGAGTGTTACGGGATTTGCGGAACTGGCAATATCTCTGCCGGAAAGCGACCCCGACCTGCGTGAAAAAGCTATGGGACAGTTGCGTGCATCGGGTCTGGAAACCAGCAGCGTGGCCAAGAGGATTGCAGAGTTGATGGATGCGCGCAGAAAGGGGCAACCTGCTGATTCGGGATGACCTGATGTCAATCGGCGTTAAAGTTTGACCCCCTATCGGCATCCAACATTGACCCATTTGTGCTGAGAAGGACTGGCGCTACGTAGCTCTCAAATCGCGTAGCGGCGGAGTGCCTGCGGGGTTTCGGGTTGGCGCTATGCGCGGTTCTTGAAGCACCAGCTTTCGTTGCCGGTCTCGATGACCTGAGACCCGACTCTCCTCCGGATTTTCGGAGAGTCCGGGGGTTGATGCACTGCTCCCCAATTCTGGACCGCCGGAAGCTGGATTTTTCCGGCTGTCTCACGATGACGCTTGGCGGCGGAATACACGTATTACATGCTCGCTACGTTACAAGTGTGTCGCCAGGCAACGCCCAAGAAAATAAAGGAGCACCACCGAGCTCAAGGCCTCATTAGCCAGTCGCCGCGTTAAGCCTGTTATAAAGCTGCGGCGCGACGTGGCGTTCGGTTGAGTAGATCTCGTCGACCAGTTTCATTACCTTGAGCGCACCTAGAGAGTCGCCACTACCAATGCCCGGCTTGCCCGATAGTATCCAGTCCGAGAAAGCACGCGCTTCCCGATCCCAGCTTTCGTCCTTATCGTAGGTCAGCGAGCTTTCCTGCTCCCACGATGCGGCTGGCGCTTTGGTCCGGTTGCGCGCGACAATCAACTGTTCCGCCCCGTAGGTGTTGGAGGAGGTCTTCAGACCGTTGAGCACCATGTAGCCACGCTCCATGAAAACTTCGAGCGCAAACAGGTGCCGCCACTGGATCATGGTGGAGTGCAGCGAAGCACAGCGCCCCGTCTCGGAGTTCCGCAACTGGATGAACACATTGTCCTCGATCCCCGGCAGGTGCCAGTAGAGGTGCGAGACCATGGCCTGCACCTGGTCGAAGTCGCCGCCGAGGTAGAGGAACAGGTCGAGCATGTGGATGCCTTGGTCGATTAGGATGCCACCGCCGGAAAGCTTCGGGTCGGCGCGCCATGTCGAAAGGTAATCCTCATCCACAGACTTGCCGTAGCGTCCGCGCATCCAGAGAACCTTGCCCAGCTCGCCCTCGTCAACGATCTCACGCATCTTCACGGCCGCGCCGTGGTGGCGGTGGTTGAAACCGTACATCAGAATCTTGCCTGACTGGGCCTCAACCTTGCGGATCTCTTCAACCTCTGCCGAGGTGAAGGCCGGCGGCTTCTCGCAGAAGACGTGCTTGCCGCTCTTCAGGGCCGCAATCGTCAGGTCCTTGTTCAACGAATTGATCGTGCAGACGAATACGGCTTCGATGTCCTTGTCCACCAGAACGTCTTCTGGCGTGGCGACCGACTTGTCCTCCGGTACCGGGTCGCCCGGATAGCCGTAGATGGCCGTCACAACGCCCACATCCGTCCTGAGAATGGCTGAATGACGTGTCTGCCCCATTTTGCCATAGCCAATAATTCCAAATTTCAACATTGAATGTCCCCGGAAGATCAAGACGCGACCATGCGTCGATTTCAAACTGGTATTTGCTGCAGCGACTTCGTCGCTTGTGGACGTGTCTTAGCCGTCTTATAGAGCGTGTCAACTTGCATTACTAGTTGGCGGAGCTACTGACATGAACCCTGCGCGCGTCCTTGTCACTAACATGATGATGCTCAAGGAACGAGACCGTTTCGACAAGGAATTGCGCGATCGCGGATACGAGCCGATCTGGGTCGATGTCGAGCAGTTTCTGACCGAAGAACGCTGCCTTGACCTGGTTGTTGATATCGACGGCTGGCTGGCCGGCGACGACCAGATCACCCGGGCCGTACTTGAAAAGGCCCTGCCCCGCCTCAAGGTCATCGCCAAATGGGGCACTGGCATCGACAGCATCGATTTGACCTCGGCGAAAGAGCTTGGCGTGCCCGTCCTGAATGCGGCCGGGGCATTTGCCGACGCGGTTGCTGAAGTGGCGATCGGTCTGATCCTCATGGTAACGCGCCATCTGGGCCGGATCGACCGGGAAGTCCGCACCGGCGGCTGGCCCAAACCGCAGGGGCTCGAACTGAAAAGCGCAACGCTGGGGATGATCGGCTACGGTGCGATCGGCCGGCGGATCGGCGAACTCGGCGTGGCCTTCGGAATGAACGTGCGCTTTTCCGATCCTTTCGTTGACGGCTCCGAGTCCGTCGTAGAGGTGGCCAAGGCGGCGGACGTGCTCTGCCTCGCCTGTGCGCTCACGCCCGAAAACCACCATCTGGTCAATGCCGACCTGCTCAAAAGCATGAAGCCGGGTGCCATCGTCGCCAACGTGGCCCGCGGTCCGCTGGTCGACACGAAGGCTCTCGTGGACGCCCTTCAAAGTGGTCACCTTGGGGGCGCGGCGCTCGACGTGTTCGAAGACGAACCCCTACCTGCCGGCCACAGCCTGCTCGGCTTCGACAACGTGGTGGTCTCGTCGCATAACGCCAACAACGGCCGCGGCGCCGTCGAGGCAGTCCACGCCCGAACGCTTTCCAACCTCGACAGCGCATTCAAGTAACCCAGATGACAACATGACGTCGAGCGACCAGTTACACGAGGGTCGGGACGGACAATGACAAAACCGAAAGACGTTTTCAATCGCATGTCTAACGTCAGCACCTACTGGACAGATTTAGGTATTTGAGTAACGAAGGATTTCTTGTTCATCTTCGCTCCATTATGGCTTCGATGAACCAGAAATCCTTCTGTAATCGGGCCTGGTTTTGCAAGGAATTAGCGACTGAAGGCGCATGCTTCTGTCCGTGATCTGCGCATTGCACTCACATGATGCGGTTGGCTTTGGCTCAGGAAAGCCCATCTCCGTTGCGACTTCATATTTAAGTCAGGATTTCTGTCGGCTTTTCCCTCACCACGTCCCTTCAGGGTCGCCTTCCTTGCGGAAGCTCTGGTGTTGGTTGTCTGTCAGGCGGTTTTGAACTTTGTGCCGTCTATCCACAACCGATGCATGATGACGGCCAGTTTCCGGGCAAGGGCAATCTTGGCGCGCTTTGCGCCCCGTCGAGCAGCAACGCGCATCGCCCATGCCCTAAGTGGGGTCCATCTGGTGGTTCTCACCAGCATCACATGCGCTGCTTCATAAAGCGCAGCCCGCACACTTGCATCGCCAGCCTTGGTGATCGACGTGACACGATCCGTTTCGCCGGATTGATACCGTCTCGGCGTCAGGCCAAAGCAGGCACCGACCGACTTTGATGAACGAAACCGTGTTGGGTCGTCTATAGCGGCCCGGAACGTCATCGCCACCACGGCACCAACGCCGGGAATGGTCATAAGGCGACGGCAGACGTTATCGTTGCGAGACTGATCACGAACCAGCTTGTCCAATTTGGCAAATTCCGCTGCCATCGTATCGCGTGCTGATAGGAGCGGGAAGATTGCCGCCTCCAGCACGGGATTGCCTGCGATCAAGTCACGAACCAGGTCACAGAACCGGCCTCGTGCTCCTGTGGGAACCCTCAAGCCAAATCCACGGAGAAGGCCACGAACCGAATTGTCGAGTTCACGGACGCGACGACCCAAACTGACCCGCGCCGACAGCATCAATCGCAGGTCCCGAGCGACAGGCGTCTTCAAATGCACAGGTTGAAACCAGCCCATCCGAAGAAGCTCGGCGATGCCACGGGCATCCCGCCGATCCGTTTTTACCGGAATGGCAGATAAAGCGGCATGAACCCTACGCGTCTCCATCAGAACGCTGTCCAAGCCTCTTTGCTTGAGGCCCTCAACAAGGAAGCCCGACATGGGCCCAGCTTCGAGGCCGATCCCAGCAATCTCATCAGAAAACGGATTCAGCGAATTTGCGAGATCCTCAGGATGGCTCCGCGCAGAAAACTCTTTCTTGACGCAGCCAGCTGCGTCGATCACGCAAACGGCCGTACTCTCAACTGAAACATCAAGCCCTATGTAATACGCCATGGTCATCTCCTCTTTGCCGAAAACCACCACGATAATGGTGGCGAATCGGCCCGATGACCGCATCTCTGTTCCTCAAACACCTAAATCTGTCCGGTAGGTACTGACGTTAGACACTTCGAAGATATGCGCCGCCGCGCCGAAGCCATCGCAAACGAGCTTGAGAAACTCGAAGACAGCAGAGGTGCAGCATGACCGATGCATATAGAGATGCGTTCAGCGAAACGGACCAAGCACCAGGGAAACGAACCAAGCACTAGGCCTGACCAGCGCCTTGCTCAACGCGCTTTACGATTTGGCGATGGATAGCAACACGCTTGGCTCGTCCGACCCGGAGGCTGTGCAGTTGATGGCCATGCTGGAGGTCGCCCGCGAGAAGGCGCGCTTAGCGTTGGAAATGCATGAAGCCGAGTGGAGGGTGAGGCAGCAATAGGGCTTAACTGTGTGATCTCTCACAATTAAGGTTTGTGAGGGATCACACGAAAGATGCATCAAATGCCGAATTTTGTAGAGCGCTACGTTTCTCAGTCGATGGTTTCCCACTTATCGGGCATTAAGAATGACGTATTGCGGGACTGGCGCCGCAGGCAAATTCTCGATGGCGTGGGTGAACAGAATGATAGTCGCCGTTGGCAGTACTCTCTGCACGAGACGGTCGAGCTTGCCATTGTGCGGGAACTTCTGCCCAGCATCCCCACCATAGTGGTGTGCCAGTGGATTGCCGGCATTTCGGTGATCCCCGTGACGTATGCACTCCGCAAGCACGATGGAGTTGTATTCCTCGATACCGCCAGACCGCACAAGCGCTTCTGGGCGTTTCGGGTCTCTACCAAGATCTATGGAGAGCAAGACGAAAACGAGTATCTGAACACGCGCAGCGCGGAAACCATCGAGGAACTGTGGCAAGTCACTGACCCGACCGCACACGCTCATGTCATTGACGCCGATAGGTTGGCGCTGAGCCTTCCCAGAGACCTAAGGCGCGTCATGCTCCACGGCTTGGCCGGTCCTGGCCGTGACGGCGTCTACATCGAGATCGGTGGTGAAGACGGCTAAAGAACTGTGCTGACAAGGTTAACTATCATTGTGTCAAGGAGGACATGACAATGAAGATCGTAATTCAGAGAATTTCTCGGATCGACGAAGACGGTACTGACCGACTGGAAGTCGATGCGTCTGCGGTCGGGTTCAACATTGCCGCGCAATTCATGGTGCACGAGATCGTAAAGTCGAACTGCCCGATCCCGGATGACATCGAGGAGCGCGTAGCAAAGGGCATTCGCAGCTTCTTGGACGAGATCAAAGACGCCTGACATGACCGCCCGCCGCGCCACCATCACTCAAACCGCGTTGACCCGATACCTCAAGGCGTATCGGGACGCCGGCTATCCGGTGGCGCGTACGGAAATCAGCCGCGACGGTAAGGTGGTGATCTTCACGAATGACAGCACTGCCAGCGAGGATGCGAACCCTTGGGATGCGGGATGAAGCATCGGAAACAATACCCAGGCGCATCGCCCTACACAGACCGACACGGCCGGCGCCGTTGGCGTTTTCGTAAGGGTGGCTTCGCTGCCGAGCTTGGCACCGACTACGGCTCAGACGACTTTCAGCGCCGCTATGAGGCGGCACTAGAGGGGCACCGGACAAGGGGACTTGTTGGCGTGGAGCGTACGCGGCCGGGCTCTGTCTCGGCTCTTGTCGCGTCCTACTATCGCTCGCCCGATTTCCTCGGACTATCCGACAGCACGAAGCGCACCTATCGGGGCGTGATCGAACGCTTCCGACAAGAGCATGGCGACAAGCCCGTGACGTTGATGCAGCGTCGACACGTGCAGAAGATCCTCGCGGAGAAGGCGGAAACTCCGGCTGCCGCTAACAATCTTCGGAAACGTCTGATCACGTTGCTTGACCATGCCGTGTCTCTAGACTGGCGCCCCGACAACCCGGCCCGGTCGACGAAACCCTATCGGCTCGACGGCGGCGGGCATCACACGTGGGACGAGGGCGAGATTGCCCGCTTCTTTGAAGTGCATCAGCCTGGCACGCTCGCACACAGGGCGGTAACGCTCATGCTTTATACGGGCGTGGCGCGTATCGATGCCGTGGCACTCGGATGGCAGAACGTGAAGGGCGAGCGGCTCGAATATCGGCGCAGCAAGACGGGCTCGGCCGTTTCCATGCCGATACACCCCGACCTTGCGGAGGTGCTGGCCGACTGCGCGCGGGATGCTCTGACATTCCTGCAGACCAATCGTGGCGCGTCCCGCTCGCCGAACGGACTGGGCAATATGATGCGCGAATGGTGCGATGAGGCTGGCTTGCCGCTGTGCAGCGCCCATGGCCTTCGTAAAGCCTGCGCCCGGCGTCTGGCAGAAGCTGGGGCCACCGCCCACGAAATCGGCGCCGTGACCGGGCACAAGACCCTCGCCGAGGTCCAGCGATACACTGCGGAGGCGCAGCGCGGAGGCATGGCCGACTCTGCATTTGGCAAGCTCATCGCAAGGCCGAATGGTGAAAAAAAACTTGGTGAACCTGCGGAAGAGGTTCGCCAAAGATGCGCATAAAGCACTGAAAAAAGGAGACTAATCGGTATGGTTGGCGATCCCGCGAGGACTCGAACCCCGAACCTGCTGATTAGAAGTCAGCTGCTCTATCCAGTTGAGCTACGGGACCGCTTGCGCCTTCGTTTAGCGGGGCATTGGGGCAAGATCAAAGGCAAAAGCGTTGCGGCTATGATCCGGTGGATCGGTGAGGTGCGAAACCTGCGCCGCGATCAGGCGTTGCGAAGCGTTCCGCGAAAATCCGTGCCCGGATTTTTCGCGAACCGCCCTCATCACGCGAAGGGGTCATCCGGGTAGCGGACGGCAGCCAGGTAGAGGCCGTGGGGCGGGCAGACCGGCCCGCAAGCGGCGCGGTCGCGGGCGGCCAGTGCGGTGGCGACGTCGGAGGGGGCCCAGGCGCCGCTGCCCACGCGTTCCAGGGTGCCGACGATGGAGCGGACCTGGTTGTGCAGGAAGGAGCGGGCGCGGAGGCGGAAGTGGAATTCGGGGCCGGAGAGGCCTTTGGTGGCGGTGATGGTGATTTCGTCGAGGGTTTTGACGGGGCTCTTGGCCTGGCAGATGGTCGAGCGGAAGGTGGTGAAGTCGTGGTGGCCGATGAGATGTGCCGCGCCTTCGCGCATGGCGTCTAGGTCGAGCGGATTGCGGACATGCCAGACCAGACCCTTGTCATGGGTGGCGGGGGCACGGCGCATGAGGAGGCGGAAGAGGTAGCGGCGCTCGGTGGCCGAGAAGCGGGCGTGCCAGTCGTCGGCGACGCGGGCGCAGGCGAGGATGGCGACGGGCTGGGGTTTGAGGTGGTAGTTCAGGGCCTCGGAGAGGCGGAACGGCTCCCAGTCTTTCGTCAGGTCGCAGTGGGCGACCTGGCCGAGACCGTGGACGCCGGCATCGGTGCGGCCGGCCGCGGCGATGGTGTGCGGGCCGGGTTCGAGGCGTGCCAGCGCCGCCTCGATCGCGCCTTGCACCGAGGGTTGATCGGCCTGCCTTTGCCAGCCGGCAAAGGGGGCGCCGTTATATTCGACCTTGAGCGCGTAGCGTGGCATGACGCGGCTCTTAGCGCGGGGCCGGTCTGCGGACAATCCCTTGACGAAAGGTTAACGACAGGGGCGTTTCGGGCAGGCGCGGTGCGGGGCGAGGTCGTTGCACCCCGTGGTTTAAGGCTGTGGCGTTGAGGAGGTGTTGGCCCTGCGCGCGGTGGCGGATGCAACACCCCCACTGGCAAGTGCCCGCCGTGGTGTCTATCTTGACGCAAGACAGTGAACGGACAGGCAGACACGAACAGGCAGACAGGGGCAGGCCCATTGGTCATTTCCTCCATCGCAGACGGGCTGACACGCGGGATTGAAGGCGTGTCGGACTCGATTTCCGAGACCTTCTTCGAGCCGGTGATCCGGCTGGGGGTGACGGGGCTGTCGCGGGCGGGCAAGACGGTGTTCATCACCTCGCTTGTGGCCAACCTGATGGACCGGGGGCGGATGCCGGGGCTGGTGGCCGCCGGTGACGGGCGGATCTCGGCGGCGTTCCTGCAGCCGCAGCCTGACGATACGGTGCCGCGCTTCGATTACGAGACGCATCTGGGGGCGCTGACCGGGGCCGCGCCGCACTGGCCCGAGAGTACGCGAGCGGTGTCCCAGTTGCGGCTGTCTTTACGGGTGCGGCCATCAGGGTTGCTGTCGGGGTTCTCGGGGCCGCGGACGGTGCATCTCGATATCGTGGATTACCCCGGCGAGTGGCTGCTTGATCTTGGCCTGATGGACAAGGATTTCGCCACGTGGTCGGCGGAGATGCTGACCCGGCTGGAGGGCCGGGGCGAGGGGGCGGAGTACCTTGCCTTGGCCAAGGAGACGGATGGGGCGGCGGCCTTGGAAGAGCCGAAAGCGCAGGCGCTGGCAAGGGCTTATACGGCTTATCTGACGCAGGCGCGGGACGCGGGGTATTCGGATTGCACGCCGGGGCGCTTCCTGTTGCCGGGGGATCTGGAGGGCTCGCCGGTGCTGACTTTCGCGCCGTTGCCGAAGCCCGAGACCACGCCGCGCAAGTCGCTGTGGCGCGAGATGGAGCGGCGGTTCGAGGCGTATAAGTCGCGGGTGGTGACGCCGTTCTTCCGCGATCACTTTGCCCGGATCGACCGGCAGGTCGTGCTGGTCGACGTGCTGGGGGCGATCCATCGGGGGCCGGCGGCGGTGGAGGATATGCGGCAGGCGATGGCGGATATTCTCGGTGCCTTCCGGCCGGGTCGGAACGCGTTTCTGAGCCGGCTGCTGCGCGGGCGGCGGGTGGAGAAGATATTGTTTGCCGCGACCAAGGCGGACCATCTGCACCACACGCAGCACGGGGCGCTGGCGGGGATCATGTCGGCGCTGATGCGCGAGGCGCGCGACCGGGCCGATTTCGCGGGGGCCGAAACACGGGCGATGGCGATTGCCGCTTTGCGGGCGACGACCGAGGAGACGCGGCCGCACGAGGGCGGCTCGGTCGACTGTGTGCGGGGGACGTTGTTGAACGAGGACGGGTCGCGCGGGAAGCAGGCGGCGTTCTATCCGGGCGCGTTGCCGGATGATCCGGCGCGGCTGCTGACGCCCGCGCGGCAGGGGGCCGAGAAATGGCTCGATGCCGATTACCAGGTGATGCGCTTCGCGCCGGCGCCGCTGACGCTGCGGCCCGGCGATGGGCCGCCGCATATCCGGCTCGACCGGGCGGCGCAGTTCTTGTTCGGGGACCGGCTATGACGAAGGGTCCGATCCTGTTTGACCTTGACGAAACCGACGCGGCGCCGGGCCCGGATGCCGCGCCGCCGGTGCCGGACCCCGAGATGCCGGAGGCGCCGGAGGGGCGGGCGATGCTGACCGTGGCGACGCTGGCGGCACGGCGGCCCTCGCGGCTGGCCCGGTGGTTCTGGGGGTTGCTGCTGACGCTTCTGGGCGCCGTGCTTTCGGTGGCGGCGTGGGATTTCGCCATGGGGCTGATCGGGCGGTGGCCGGTGGTGGGCTATGCGATTTCGGCGCTGATCTTGGCGGTGCTGGTTCTCTTGCTGGCGATCTCTGTGAAGGAGCTGGCGGCGTTTGCGCGGCTGGGGCGGCTGGATACGCTGTTTCGCAAGGCCGAGGAGGCGCTTTCGGGCGATGACCTTGGCAAGGCGCGCGAGGTGACGCGGGACTTGGTGAAGCTTTACTCGGGCCGTGAGGATACGCGCTGGGGCCGGGAGCGGCTGGCCGAGGCGCAGGCGGATCAGTTCGACGCGGCGGCGCTGTTGGGCGTGGCGGAGACGGAATTGCTGGGGCCGCTGGATGCCGTGGCGACGCGGGAGGTCGAGGCGGCGGCCCGGCAGGTGGCGGCGGTGACGGCCGTGGTGCCGCTGGCGCTGGCCGACGTGGTGGCGGCGCTGACGGCGAATTTGCGGATGATCCGGCGGATTGCCGAGGTCTATGGCGGGCGGTCGGGCACGCTGGGCAGCTGGCGACTGGCGCGGGCGGTGATGACGCACCTGGTGGCGACGGGCGCCGTGGCGGTGGGCGATGACATGCTGGGCTCGATCGCGGGCGGCGGGGTGCTGTCGCGGCTGTCGCGGCGGTTCGGTGAGGGGGTGGTCAACGGGGCGCTGACCGCGCGCGTGGGCGTGGCGGCGATGGAGGTGTGCCGGCCGCTGCCCTTTGCGCGCGTGCGGCGGCCGTCGGTGACGTCGCTGGTGCGGCGGGCCCTGACGGGGCTCTTCGGGCAGGGCGGCTGAGGCGCCGGAATGGTGGGGTGGCACCCGCCCTACTTGGTGTAGCCGCCTTCGCCGAAGGCCTGCGGGTCGAGGATGGCGACGCAGGCATAGGCGCTGTCGTGGACGCCCAGCTTTTCGCAAACATGGCGGGAGACGGCGTTGTCGCTTCGGACGCCGGTGTAGAATTCGGTGACGCCGTGGCGGTCGTGCATGTGCCGGGCGGCGAGCGCGCCGAGATAGAGCGAGAGGCCACGGCCGCGATCCTGCTCGCGGGTGGCGAGCATGCCCCACCAGGCTGTCTTGGCGAAGCGGCTGTCGGGGTGGTTGCGCATGACCGAGCCGGCGCAGGCGGCGACGCCGCCATCGGGGGCTTCGAGGCAGACATAGGCGGCCGGTCGAAGCGTTCCGAAGAGGATGGGCGACATGGGCGGGAGGACGCCGCAGGCGGCCGCCGTTGTCTCCAGCCCGTCGAGGATATGGGCGGGCGTGTCGGGCGAGAGGCGGTGGAGGGTGTAGCCTTCGGGCAGGGTGAAACGGTCGAGCAGCGCGGTGGCGGCCTCGAGACAGGCCGTGCCGCCCATGAACTGGTCCCATCGGTCGGAGGCAAGGCCGAGGCCCACGTAGCGGGCGGCGAGGGCGTCTTCTTCGGCCTTCGGGACGTAGTGGTTGACCGAGGCGCCCTGGATGCGGGTGAGGGCGGCGACCTTGTCGATCTGGTTCTCGGAGGGCGCGTCGATGCCGATCATGCGGCCTTCGGTGCCGTAGGCCGGGTCGTCCTTCAGGAGCGGCCAGAGATCGTGGGCCACGCGTTCCATCTGTTTCTGTGTGTCCGAGCCGAAGAACCGGGGCGACACGAGACCTCTCCTTCCACACCTGCCGAAGTATAGCACAGGGGTCGGAAAGCGCCGCGCCCGGACTTTCACCGTTCTGAAAATACTCACTGCGCACCGCCTGACAGCCGCGCGCCGCCTCGGGTCAGCGCAACTTTGGCACGCCGCCGTCATGGGTTTCGCGCTCGACCACGCTGGCGCGCATGGAGCGGCCGATGCGGTGGGCGAGGGCAGACCATGCGGCGGCCTGGTCTGGGCGGAGCTCGGCGTTCAGGACGATGTCGAAGAGCGCGAGCCAGGTGGAGAACATGCCCGGCCGCACGTTGCCGGCGTTGACATGGGCGGCGACGGGGGTGCCCTCGTAGCTGCGCTCGTGGAGGATGGTGTTGGCCCAGAAGGATGCGACCTTGGCCTCGTGGGCTGGCCAGTCGGTGACGTGGACGGCGAAGACGGGGCCGAGGCCGGGGTGGTTGCGGATGCGCTCGTAGAACACGGCCACGACCCGCTCGATCTCGGGGCGGGTGATGTCGAAGCGCGGGGGCAGGGCGGTGGTCATGGGCAGAGATTTGACCGCGGGACAGGGGAGTTGCAAGGGCCGGGGGCGATTCGAAGGTTAATGGCCTTGTTTTGAAGGGATCGGGACGTCGGTATCACGTCGGTATTTTGTCGGTATCGCGTCGGTGTCGGGGTCTGTAAGCGCGATGGTTGATGTGGCGGGCGGTGCGCAACGGGCGAGATGATGTGTCGGGCGCAACGGGGGCGGGGCGGAATTTTTGAAAATTCCGGGTCGGAAAATTCGAATTTTCCGTCGCGGGCCGAGAGGGGAGGGCCGGAATTTGCGCAAATCCCGGGGCTGGAAAATGTGCATTTTCCAGCTCGTTTTCCGCGCGGAAAACGGGGGGCGTGGCGGGGGTGGTGCCAATCCTGCGCGTGGCGCATGAGGCGGGGGTAGGAGTTTGAGTATTTTTGGCAAGATGAAGCGGGGGCGGGGTGTGTTTTTCTGATGGCGGGGAGGCTGGAGAGCGCTGCGGCGCCTCGGCTCTGGACGCCGCCGGGCACGGGGCCTATAACCCGGCGCATGATGCACCCTTACGCGATCATCATTCGAATTACATGCCCGGCGCTCTGAGACTGACGAGCCGCCGGGACAAGGCGTATGGACCACCGCGCCGCCCCTTCATCCAGACCTGACACCACCCAAGTGACAAAGGACGTCACCCATGTGTGCCGACACGCCCGAATACAAAGACACGCTGAACCTGCCGAAGACCGATTTCCCGATGCGCGCGGGGCTGCCCAAGCGCGAGCCCGAGTGGCTGGAGCGCTGGAACGCTCTGCGCATCTATACCCGCCTGCGCGACAAGGCCGTGGCCGAGGGGGACCGGACGCCGTTCACCCTGCATGATGGCCCTCCCTATGCCAACGGGCACCTGCATATCGGGCACGCGCTGAACAAGATCCTGAAGGACATGGTGGTGCGCAGCCAGCAGATGATGGGGCGCGATGCGCGTTACATCCCGGGCTGGGATTGTCACGGCCTGCCGATCGAGTGGAAGATCGAGGAGCAGTACCGCGCCAAGGGCGAGAGCAAGGACAAGGTCGATATCGTCGATTTCCGGCAGGAATGCCGGAAGTTCGCCGAGGGCTGGATCGACGTGCAGCGGGACGAGTTCAAGCGGCTGGGCGTGACCGGCAAGTGGTCGAAGCCCTACCTGACGATGGATTTCCGGGCCGAGCGGATCATCGCGGAGGAGTTCCAGAAGTTCCTGATGAACGGGACGCTGTACCAGGGCTCGAAGCCGGTGATGTGGTCGCCCGTCGAGAAGACCGCGCTGGCCGAGGCGGAGGTGGAGTATCACGACAAGGAGAGCTTCACGATCTGGGTGAAGTTCGAGGTTGCGACCGAGGGGGACCTTCAGGGCGCGAGCGTTGTCATCTGGACCACGACGCCGTGGACGATCCCGTCCAACAAGGCCGTCGTTTACGGCGAGGATTTTGCCTATGGCCTTTACGAGGTCACCGGCACGCCGGAGCAATGCTGGGCGAACGTGGGTGACCGGTTCATCCTGGCCGACAAGCTGGCGGGCGACGTGATGGGCCGGGCGCGGCTGGAGCCGGATATGTGGAAACGCGTCCGGGATGTGAGCGCCGAGGAATTGTCGGGGCTGAGCCTGAAGCATCCGCTGGCCGGGGCCGAGGGGTCGAACGGCGAGTGGGACGACCTGCGGGATTTCCGCGCCGCCGATTTCGTCACCGACGAGGAAGGCACCGGGTTCGTGCATTGCGCGCCGAGCCACGGGATGGAGGAATACGAGCTCTATCGCGGGCTGGGGATGCTCGAGCAGGTGATCACCTACAATGTGCTGGATGACGGGACCTTCCGCGAGGATCTTCCGTTCTTTGGGGGCACCGAGATCCTCAACCGGAAGGGCAAGGAAGGGAATGCCAACAAGGCCATCATCGACAAGCTTGTCGAGGTCGGCGGCCTGCTGGCGCGGGGCAAGATCAAGCACTCCTATCCCCATTCCTGGCGGTCGAAGGCGCCGGTGATCTATCGGAACACGCCGCAGTGGTTTGCCGCGATCGACCGGGCCGTGGGGGACGGGCAGGACGCGTGCGGCACCACGATCCGCGAGCGGGCGCTTACCTCGATCGACCAGGTGAAGTGGACCCCGAAGACCGGGCGGAACCGGCTGTATTCGATGATCGAGGCGCGGCCGGATTGGGTGTTGTCTCGCCAGAGGGCCTGGGGTGTGCCGCTGACCTGCTTCAAGAAGAAGGGGGCGATGCCGACCGATGCCGATTTCCTTCTGCGGGATGAAAAGGTCAATGCGCGGATCCTGGAGGCCTTCGAGGAAGAGGGCGCGGATGCGTGGTACAAGCCCGGCGCCAAGGAGCGGTTCCTGGGGAATGACTATGACCCCAGCGAGTGGGAGAAGGTCGACGACATTCTCGACGTGTGGTTCGACAGTGGCTCGACCCATGCCTTCGTGCTGCGCGACCGGGAGGATGGCAGCGAGGACGGGATGGCCGACCTCTACCTTGAAGGCACCGACCAGCACCGGGGGTGGTTCCATTCCTCGATGCTGCAGGCCTGCGGCACGATCGGGCATGCGCCCTATCGCGGGGTTCTGACGCATGGATTCACGCTCGACGAGAAGGGCAACAAGATGTCCAAGTCGTTGGGCAACACGGTCGCGCCCGAGGAGGTGGTGAAGCAGTACGGGGCGGATATTCTGCGGCTTTGGGTGGCGCAGTCGGATTATACCGCCGATCTGCGGATCGGTCCGGAGATCCTGAAAGGGGTGGCCGATGGCTATCGCCGGCTGCGCAACACGATGCGGTTCATGCTGGGGGCGCTGAGCCATTTCAGCGAAGAGGATCGGGTTGCGCCGGAGGATATGCCGGAGCTGGAGCGCTGGGTGCTGCACCGGTTGGCGGAGCTCGACCACAAGGTGCGCACGGGCTATGCCGAGTATGACTTCCAGGGCGTGTTCCAGGCGCTGTTCAACTTTGCCACGGTGGAACTGAGCGCGTTCTACTTCGATATCCGGAAGGATGCGCTTTACTGCGACGGCGATACGACGCGGCGGCGGGCGGCAAGGACGGTGATGGATATCCTGTTCCACCGGCTGACGACGTGGCTGGCGCCGGTGCTGGTGTTCACCATGGAGGAAGTCTGGCTGGAGCGGTTCCCGGGCGAGGAGAGCTCGGTGCACCTGGTGGATATCCCGGAGACGCCGGCGGATTGGCTGGACGAGCCGCTGGCGCAGAAATGGGCGCATGTGCGGCGGGCAAGGCGGGTCGTGACCGCGGCGCTGGAGGTGCAGCGGACCGACAAGGTCATCGGGGCGAGCCTCGAGGCCGCGCCGGTGGTGCATGTCGAGGATGCCGAGATGCTGAAGGTTCTGAAATCGGTGAATTTCGAGGATATCTGCATCACCTCGGCGATCTGGCTGACCGGCGACCCGAGCCCGGCGGAGGCGTATCGTCTGCCGGAGGTCGAGGGTGTGACGGTGGTGTTCGAGAAGGCCGAGGGGGAGAAATGCCAGCGGTGCTGGAAGATCCTGCCGGACGTGGGGACGCATAAGCATCCGGGTACCTGCAAGCGGTGTGACGAGGCGCTGGGTTAGGTTTCCGGCGCAGTCCCCCGGTGGGGGAATGAACAGGAAAGCCCGCCGCGTGGGGTACGCGGCGGGCTTTTTCATCGGATCGGTGACGGGTTACAGGATCCGGATGTAGTAGTGATAGACGGGCACCGTGTAGGTGTCGTCTTTCATCTCGTTGGCGGCCTGGTCTTCATTGGCCGGTGCGTCGGTGTCTTCGTTGATCTCGCTGTCGGCCGAGCCCGAGCCGCCGTTCATGTCGGAGCTTTCGGTGCCTTCAGACAGGCCGTCGGCCGCGACGCTGGTCTTGTTCTCGCCGTCGACATCGACGTCGGCGCTGGCCGAGCCGCCGCTGGCGGTTTCGCCATCGGTGTCGGCGTTGGAGCCGCCGCTCGATTTCAGGCCGGCCGGCTGGGCCGCCCAGACACCGGCGCCGCGGTATTCCTGGGGCGAGATGCCGCCGCTGTTATCGGCGTCGAGTTCCTCGAAGCGGGCCTCGACGGCGGATTCGTCGAAGCGGGTTTCCGACACGTCGGTTTCATATTCGCTTGCGGTGATGATGCCGTCGCCGTTTTCGTCATGCATCCGGAAGCGGGCGGTTGCGGCGCGGGCGAATTCCTCGCTCGATGCCGACTCGGAGCCGCCGTAGCTCATCGCGTCCTGCATTTTCGCGTCGCCGTCTTCCCAGGCGCTCTGGGCCTTGTCGGCCCATTCCTCGGCGCTGAGTTCGGATTGATCGTCATCGGCGAGGTTGGACCAGTCGGCCATGTTGTAGGTGCCGTCGTCCTGGCCGGCCGCGGCGTCCTGCCGGATCAGTTTCTCGGATTTGCCGAGGCAGTCGACATATTCCTGTTTGCTGATCTCGCCGTCGGAATTGGCGTCGATGGCGCCATAATCCTCGTCGCGCATGTTCTCGACTTCCGTGCGGGTCAGCTTGGCGTTCTGGTCGGCGTCGCCCCAGTTGAAGGCGTTCTCGCAGATGTTGTTGCCCGACTTGCCGCTGTCGGCACTGTCGGTTGCGGCGAGCGCGGGGGCGCTGACCAGCATGGTGGACGCGAGAAGAGTAGTGAAGATACGTGTCATATGTTTCCTCCTTTCAGGTCCGGGAGGATCCCGGTTGGCGGTCTTCCGCCGCCTTATGGGGCCCCAACGGAACCGCCCCCGGGTGTGTTCCATAGGGGTCCGGGCGGGGATCAGCGTTTCCGATATGAAACCATTCTGCGACAGCCCGCCGCAACAGGCGCGGGAAATGTCGGATTCGCAATTCGTCCGGTTTCAAGGGTTCTGTATTGACCGGATCGAGACACTCCGCCGCACAAGGCCACCAGAGGACCCGTCATGAGCCATAAATCCGACATCGAGATTGCCCGCGAAGCCAAGAAGAAGCCGATCCAGGAGATCGGCGACAAGCTGGGCATTCCGTCCGACCACCTGCTGCCCTATGGCCATGACAAGGCCAAGGTGAGCCAGGAGTATATCGACTCGGTCCAGAAGAACGAGACCGGCAAGCTGATCCTGGTGACCGCGATCAACCCGACGCCCGCGGGCGAAGGCAAGACCACGACGACCGTGGGGCTGGGCGACGGTCTGAACCGGATCGGCAAGAAGGCGATGATCTGTATCCGCGAGGCAAGCCTCGGCCCGAACTTCGGGATGAAGGGCGGGGCCGCCGGTGGCGGTTACGCGCAGGTTGTGCCGATGGAGGACATGAACCTTCACTTCACCGGCGATTTCCACGCGATCACCAGCGCGCACTCGCTGTTGAGCGCGATGCTCGACAATCACATCTACTGGGGCAACGAGCAGGCGATCGACACCCGCCGGGTGACGTGGCGCCGCGTGGTCGACATGAACGACCGCAGCCTGCGTCAGATCACCTCGAGCCTTGGCGGCGTGTCCAACGGCTTTGCCCGCGAGGACGGGTTCGACATCACCGTGGCGTCGGAAGTCATGGCGATCCTGTGCCTGGCCTCGAACCTCAAGGACCTGGAAAAGCGGCTGGGCGCGATGATCGTGGCCTATCGCCGTGACCGCTCGCCGGTTTACTGCCGCGACATCAAGGCGGAAGGGGCGATGACCGTTCTGCTGAAGGACGCGATGCAGCCGAACCTGGTGCAGACGCTGGAAAACAACCCCGCCTTCGTGCATGGCGGCCCGTTCGCCAACATCGCGCATGGCTGCAACTCGGTCATCGCGACGACGACCGCGCTGAAGATCTCGGATTACGTGGTGACGGAGGCCGGGTTCGGCGCCGACCTGGGCGCCGAGAAGTTCATGAACATCAAGTGCCGCAAGGCTGGGCTGTCGCCTTCGGCGGTGGTTCTGGTCGCCACGGTGCGGGCGATGAAGATGAATGGCGGCGTGGCCAAGGCGGACCTTGGCGAAGAGAATGTCGATGCCGTGAAGAAGGGCTGCCCGAACCTTGGTCGCCATATCGAGAACGTCAAATCCTTCGGCGTGCCGGTTGTCGTGGCGATCAACCACTTCGTGCACGACACCGAGGCCGAGGTGCAGGCGGTGAAGGATTACGTCAAGGAGCACGGGGCCGAGGCGGTTCTGTCGCGTCACTGGGCGGAGGGCTCGAAAGGGTCGGAAGACCTGGCCAAGAAAGTGGTCGAGGTGGTCGATGCCGGGAACGCCAATTTCGGCCCGCTCTACCCCGACGACATGCCGCTTTTCGAGAAGATCGAGACCATCGCCAAGCGCATCTACCGCGCCGACGAGGTTCTGGCCGACAAGAAGATCCGCGATCAGCTGAAGCTGTGGGAAGAGCAGGGATACGGCAACCTGCCGGTCTGCATGGCGAAGACCCAGTACAGCTTCACGACCGACCCCAACCTGCGCGGCGCGCCCACGGGCCATTCGGTGCCGGTGCGCGAGGTTCGGCTCTCGGCGGGGGCCGGGTTCGTGGTGGTGGTCTGCGGTGAGATCATGACCATGCCGGGCCTGCCCTCGAAGCCGGCGGCCGAGAACATTCGCCTGAACGACGCGGGCGAGATCGAAGGTCTGTTTTAAGAGGCTGGTGGGTTGACACCCACCCTACGGTGCGATGCGTAGGGTGGGTGAAACCCACCGCTATGTCAGGGATGAATAAATGACCGCTCAGATCATCGACGGGAAAGCTTTCAGCGCGAAAGTCAGGGAAAAGGTTGCGGCGCATGTCGCAAAACTGAAAGACGAGCACGGGATCACGCCCGGTCTGGCCGTGGTGCTGGTGGGGGAAGACCCGGCCAGCCAGGTCTATGTGCGCTCGAAGGGGAAGCAGACCGTCGAGGCGGGGATGAACTCCTACGAGCACAAGCTGGATGCCGACACGTCGGAAGCCGATCTGCTTTCGCTGATCGACCAGTTGAACAATGACCCCGATGTGCATGGGATCCTTGTGCAATTGCCGTTGCCGAAGCATCTGGACGAGGACCTTGTGATCAACTCGATCAGCCCCGAGAAGGATGTGGACGGGTTTCACATTTCGAACGTGGGGCTGCTGGGGACCGGACAGAAGAGCATGGTGCCCTGCACGCCGCTGGGCTGCCTGATGATGCTTCGGGAGCATCACGGGAGCCTGTCGGGCATGGATGCCGTGGTGATCGGGCGGTCGAATATCGTGGGCAAGCCGATGGCGCAGCTGCTGCTGGGCGACAGCTGCACCGTGACGATCGCGCATTCGCGGACGAAGGACCTGCCGGGTGTCGTGCGCCGGGCGGATATCGTCGTGGCGGCCGTGGGCCGGCCCGAGATGGTGCCGGGCGACTGGATCAAGGAGGGCGCCACGGTGATCGACGTGGGCATCAACCGGATCGAGGCGCCGGAGAAGGGCACCAACGAGGACGGGTCGGTGAAGACGCGGCTCGTGGGCGACGTGGAGTTTGCGTCTGCCTCGGAGCGGGCGGGGGCGATCACGCCAGTGCCGGGTGGTGTCGGGCCGATGACGATTGCCTGCCTCTTGGCGAATACGGTGACGGCCTGTTGCCGGGCAAACGGGGTCGAAGAGCCGGAGGGGCTGACGGCCTGATTTGTCGGGTATTGGAATGAAGGGCGCCCCGGGGTCTTCGGGGCGTTTTTTCGTTTGAGGGTGGTGGGTTGGCACCCACCCTACGGGGCCGTGACGCGCGATTTCAGGTGGCCACCTTTACCGCGATCGTCGTGCCCACGAGCATGGCGATGTGGGTCTCGTTTCCGTCTTCCACGGCGTAGACATCGGATTGCACGATCACCAGCCGGCGGCCCGGTTTGATGACCTTGCCGCGGGCGATGAGGTGGTCGCCTTTGCCGGGGGCGAGGAGGTTGATCTTGAGTTCGGTGGTGAGGATTTCGCTGTCGTCCGGCATGACCGAGAGGGCCGAGTAGCCGGCGGCGGAATCGCCGATGGCGAAGGTGAGGCCGGCATGGGCGAAGCCCTGTTGCTGAAGGCTGCCGGGGAGGATGGGAGCCTCGACCTCGATGGCGCCGGTTTCGAGATGGCCAAGACGGGCGCCGAGGGTGGTCATCATCGACTGTTTGTCGAAGCTTTGGCGGATCTTCTCTTTCATCTGGGGGGTCATGGCGGGCCTTTCCTGTTCGGTCCGCAGGGTACCGCGGCGCTGCGGGAAGGGGAACGGATTTCAGCGCCGGGGGAGGGGGACGGCGTGGGGCACCGGACCGGTGAGCACCGCGATGGCCTCGTCGCGCATGAGGTCGGTGAAGACCCGGTCGTCGCTGCGCAGGCCCCCGGTATAGGTGCCGTAAGCGGGCATGATCACGCGGTCGGCGTCGATCAGGAAGGCGGGGCGGGTGATGGCGCGGCCGCGGGTGCGCAGGGTTGTCTTCGGGTGGTAATGGCCTGAAATCTCTCCGCTTTGGCCGGGTTTGGCGATGTGGCGGAAGAGCAGCGGCGGGAGGGGAAGCTCGGCCAAGTGCGTACCGCCGAGTTCGACGGGGCCCGGGTCGTGGTTGCCCTCGATCCAGACCCAGCGGCGCCCCGCTTGCAGCGCGGCGATCCAGAGCTTTTCTTCTTCGCGCAGGGCCTGTGCCGCGGCGCGGTCGTCGAAGCTGTCGCCGAGGCAGATGACGGTGGTGGCCTCGGTCAGGCGCAGGTCGTTTTCGAGGCGGGTGAGGGTGTCTTGGGTTTCATAGGGGGGCAGGTAGCCGTCGCCCAGACGGGCGCGGCGTTCGGATTTTCCGAGGTGCAGGTCGGAGATGCAGAGCAGCCCCTCGGACGGCCAGTAGAGCGCGCCGGAGCCGAGCGCCACCAGCGGCGTGCCCGCGAGGGAGAAGTCATGCCCGTTCATGCATTGTTCTTCGCGCGGAAATGGGGCGAATTCAAGACCCTGCCTTCGGAAATTCACGCGGAGAGGCCGGCGGCGGCCATGAGTTTCTCGGTTTCCTCGGCCAGCAGCCGTTCCTGTGCCGCGCCTTCGACGGGGGTGCGGCCCTGTTCGAGGAAGAGGGGGGCGGCGAAGGGGGTGACGCGGGGCAGGCGGAGGAGGTCGATGCGTCCGTCGATGCGGGCGATCATTTCCTCGATGCGGCCGAAATCGATCAGGCCGCGCATCGCCTCGGCGCGGGTGATCTGCAGGAGGAGGTGGTCGGGGTCGTACTTGGCCAGCGTGTCGTAGAGGATGTCCGACGAAAAGGTCGCCTGGCGCCCGGATTTCTTGGCTGAGGGCGTGTTGCGCTGGATGAGGCCGGCGATGGTGGCCGAGGCGCGGAAGGTGCGTTTCATCAGCTGGTTGCCGGCGAGCCAGCGGTCGAGGCCCTCGCGGAGGGCCGCCATTTCGAAGAGCGGGCCGGGGTCGGTGAGCGGGTCGAGGCCCCAGATGAGGGTGGCGTAATCGGTGGAGACGAAGCCAAGCGGGTGGAGGCCCAGCTCCTCCATCCGCTTGGTGAGGATGAGGCCGAGGGTTTGCTGGGCGTTGCGGCCGGCGAAGCCGTAGATGCAGGCGTGTTCGCGGCCCTCGTGGGGGAAGCTTTCGATCAGCAGCTCGCCGGATTTGGGGAGGCGCGACATGTCGGATTGCAGGCGCAGCCAGTCGGCGGTGTGGGCGGGGAGCGCCGACCAGTCGCCGCCGTTCAGGAGCGACAGGATGCGCTGGCTGAGCTGGGTGGAGGTGGCGAACTTGGTGCCGGAGAAGACGGCGACCTTGGGCTGGCGGCCGCGGTCGCGGCTGACCTCGACGGTCATTTCGCGCAAGGATTCGTATCGGACGATCTCGCCGCCGATGAGGAAGGTGTCGCCGGGGGTGAGGGAGGCGGCGAAGCCTTCCTCGACCTCGCCCAGGGGTTTGCCGCCGCGGGAGCGCTGCATGCGGACCTTGAGGAGGTCGCTGTCCTGGATGGTGCCGATATTCATGCGGATGAGGCGGGCGCTGCGCGGGTCGCGGAGGTGCCAGAGGCCGTCGGTCTGCTTGAGGCGTTGCCACTGGTCGTAGGCGCGCAGGGCATAGCCGCCGGTGGCACAGAAATTGAGGCAGGCGTCGAATTCGGCGCGGGTGAGGTCGGCATAGGCGCCGGCGGTGGTGACTTCAGAGTAGAGCGCGTCGGCGGAGAAGGGGCCGGCGCAAGCGCGGATCAGGATGTGCTGGCACAGCACGTCCTGGGGGCCGCGGCCGCGCGGTTCGCCGTCGAGGTCGCGGTCGCGGACGGCTTGCAGGGCGGCCTGGCATTCGACCACCTCGAAGCGGTTGGCGGGGACGAGGAGGGCCTTGGAGGGGGCGTTGTAATTGTGGTTCGCCCGGCCGATGCGCTGGACGAGGCGCTTGACGTTCTTGGGCGCGCCGACCTGGATGACGAGATCGACATCGCCCCAGTCGATGCCGAGGTCGAGCGAGCCGGTGCAGACGATGGCGCGGAGGAGACCCTGTTGCATGGCGGCTTCGACGCGCTCGCGCTGAACCCGGTCGAGGGAGCCGTGGTGGATGCCGATGGGCAGGCTTTCCTCGTTGGCGAGCCAGAGGTTGTGGAAGAAGATCTCGGCCTGCGCGCGGGTGTTGTGGAAGATGAGCGTGGTGCGGTGGCGGCGGATCTGGTCGAGCACGGCGGGGATGGCGTAGGCGGCGCCGCCGCCGGACCAGGGGGGGCGTTCCTCGGTTTCCAGCATGGCGATATCCGGTTCGGGGCCGGGGTCGGCTTGGAGGATGTCGCAGGGGTCGGGGTGGCAGGCGAGGAGGCGGGCGATGGCGGCGGGATCTTCGACGGTGGCGGAGAGGCCGACGCGGCGGAGGCCGGGGCAGAGGGCCTGGAGGCGGGAGAGGGCGAGCATGAGCTGGTCGCCGCGTTTCGACTCGGCGAGGGCGTGGATTTCGTCGATGACCACGCGTTTGAGGCCGGCGAAGGTGCGGGCGGCGTCCTCGTAGGAGGTGAGGAGCGCGAGGCTTTCCGGCGTGGTGAGCAGGATATGGGGCGGGTCGGCGCGCTGGCGTTTCTTGCGCGATGACGGCGTGTCGCCGGTGCGGTCGTCGATGCGGATGGGGAGGCCCATCTCGTCGACGGGCGTGGTGAGGTTGCGCTTGATGTCGGCGGCGAGCGCCTTGAGGGGCGAGATGTAGAGGGTGTGGAGGCCTTGGTGGTCGTTTTCGGCGAGGTCGGTGAGGGTGGGCAGGAAGCCCGCGAGCGTCTTGCCGCCGCCGGTGGGGGCGATGAGCAGTTGCGCCGGGGCGTCGGCGCGGTCGAGCATGGCCTGCTGGTGCGGGTGGATGTGCCAGCCGCGGGCGGCGAACCAGTCGGTGAAGAGCGGGGGCAGGGCGGTCATGCGGCAGATGTAGCGCGGTTCGGGGGTGATGGGAACGGGGCGTGAACATGGGCAGAATGCCGCGGTGCGGAAAAGTTTGTACGGTGGGCGACGGAAAGGCGGCGATGGGGCGTTTTACCGGGTGAGACGCGCGCCACATGATCCGGAGATTTGACGATGACACAGATGAGGAAATGGGCGACGCCGCTGACGATGGGGGTGTTCCTGCTGATGGCGGTGACGGGCATCTTGATGTTCTTCCACCTCGACATGGGGCTGAACAAGGCGGCGCATGAATGGCTGGGCTGGGTGATGGTGGCCGGGGTAGGCGCGCACCTGGCGGTGAATGCGCGGGCGTTCCTGTCGCATCTGAGGAAGCCGCTGGCGCGGGGGATCATGGGAGCGATGGTGGCGGTGCTGGCATTGTCTTTCGTGCCGATGGCCGGGGCCGGGGGCAGCCCGGTGAGCGCGGTGATGCAGGCCGTGGAGCGGGCGGATGTGGGCACGGTCATCGCGCTGAGCGGGCAGGAGGAGGCGGCCGGGCTGGCGCGGCTGGCGGAGGCCGGGTTCGTGGCGGAGGCAGGGATGCCGATGCAGGTGCTGACCGGAGGGGACCGGGGCGTTCAGGCGCAGGTGATCGGGGTGCTTTTCGCCGAGTGATTCGGGTGTCGGGCCTTTTTGCGGCGCCCGGAGGCGGGCGCCGGGGCCCGGCCGCAACGTCAGCCATGCGGCCGAAACGGCTGCCAAGTGATTGAATTTCATGGGTAGAGGCCGATTTCCCGGACCTTGTTAACCTCGGTTAATTTGGTGCTTTACGTAACGTAATGTAAAATGGCTGCAGGTGTCGGCGGGACTTTGGGAGGCCGGCCCGCGCTTTCGGGGGAAAGCGCCAACCGGGGAAAGTACCATGATCAAAAATCTGAAAATATATGCCGTCGCCGCGCTTGTCGCGGGGGCGCCGATTTCGGCGTCTGCCCAGGATTGGAGCGGGTTTTACGGCGGTTTGACAGCGGCCTACGCGTGGCACGATTCGACCCACACGTTCAGCAACGGCGCGCCGACCGGCAACTCGGATGCCGAGGGGCGATTGCTGGGGGCGTTCGTTGGCTATGCGAGACAGTCGGGGACCATGGTCTACGGGGTGGAGATGGATGCCGACATCTCGGATGCGTCGGGATCGTTCATCAACCCTGTCGGGGCGACCTCGGGCGGGGCGGCCGAACTGAACTGGCAAAGCTCGATCCGGGGCGTGCTGGGCTATGCCGGGCAGATGTTCAACACGCCGACGCTGTTTTACGGCACGCTGGGCTATGCCTATGGCGATTTCGATTTCACGGGCGGGCCCGCGGCGGCGGCCACCAACCGCTATAGCGACGAGCTGGACGGCTGGACGGTGGGTGTCGGGATGGACGCGCGTTTGACGGCGCGGTCGTCGCTGCGGGTGGAGTACCGCTATACCGATTACGGCACGGCGCGCGGGGCGCTGGCGCCGGCCTTTCCGGGCGTGGTGATGCCGGTGTCGGTGGAGCAGCACGCCTTGCGTGTGGGGCTGCGGATCGATTTCTGACGTCGCGCGCTCGTCCGCCCTTGCGGGCGGCCTCGCAGGGGATGGCGATGGAGGCTGGGCGGGTCCGGGGGCCGGTCTGGGCGGCGCAGGCGCGGCGACCTGGCTCGAGGTGTTGAAAAGATGGCCGGAAGGCGCGATGTTCGACGGGCGGGTTCGAGATCCGCGCCGGTATGAAGAGCGGAGCGCAGGCCATGGAGCACGATTTCGAGGAACAGCGCCGGACGACGGAAGCGGTGCTGGAGGACCTGGCCGACCGCCACGACCTGCCTGCCCGCGCGACCCTCGACCTGCAATTCCTGCCGGTGGCCGGCGCGGACTGGGCGGGGGTCGTCGCGGCGCTGGCGGATGCGGGGTACGCGGGGCAAGCCGTGGCCGATGAAGAGGGCGACTGGTTCGAGGTGGCCGTTGCGGATGTCCCGCTGACGCTCGACGGGATCTGGAAACATGAAAGAGCGACCACGGAGGTCGCTCTTTCTTGCGGGTTCCGTCCGGACGGGTGGGGGTTCTTCGTGGGCTGACCCGGCCGACTTTCCGGCCGTCACTTCACGATGGTTTCGTCCTTCACGAACATGTTGGCCCAGGCGCGGTCGATCAGCTCGGGGCTCATCTGGTAGGGGATGCCCTCGAATTCGCAGATGGCGATCATCTGGTCGATGAGGAAGACCGGCTGGTAGTTGGCGTAGATGTTCTTGATCGTCGGGTATTTCTTCTTGAGCAGGTGCAGGAGCGCGGCTTCGTCCAGCGGGATCTGCTTTTTCTTGGCGACCATGGCGAAGATCTTGAGGAAGTCGGCCTGGCTTGGGCCGTCGATCTTGATCTTGAAGAAGATCCGGCGGAGCGCGGCCTGGTCGAAGATCTCGTTGGGGTGGAAGTTGGTGGAGAAGATCACCAGCGTGTCGAAGGGCACCTCGAATTTCTCGCCCGATTGCAGGGCGAGGATATCCTTCGATTCCTCGAGCGGGACGATCCAGCGGTTGACGAGCGCCTGCGGCGGTTCCTGCTGGCGGCCGAGGTCGTCGACGATGAAGATGCCGCCGGAGGATTTGAGCTGCAGCGGCGCCTGGTAGGTGCGGGCGGTGGGGTTGTAGACGAGGTCGAGCATCGACAGCGACAGCTCGCCGCCGGTGACCACGGTGGGGCGTTCGCAGCGCACGTAGCGGGTATCCCATGTGCGGCGGCGGCGGAGGCTGTTCGGGTCGTCGGCCTCGACCTCGGCCTTGGAATGGACGATGGGGTCGTAGACGGTGATGACCTGGCCCGAATATTCGATGGCGCGGGGGACGTAGATCTTGTCGCCCATCGCGTCGCGGATGCCGTTGGAGATCGAGGATTTCCCGTTGCCCGGCGGCCCGTACATCAGGATCGAGCGGCCGGCGGAAACGGCCGGCCCGAGATAGTCGAGCAGGCTGTTGGGCAGGACGAGATGGCCCATGGACTGCACGAGCTCCTCGCGGGTGATCTGGATGTTGCGGATCGACTGGCGCTTGACCTGCTCGCGGTAGACCTCGAGCGGGACGGGCATGGCGCCGAAATATTCCGATTGCGAGAGCGCGTCGAGGGCGCGGGACTTGCCGCTGTCGGTGAGCTGGTAGCCCATCTCGCTGCCGGCGGTGGCGCTGAGCGTGCCCATCGCCTCGACCATCGACTGGGAGCGGGCCATGTCCATCAGCTCCTGGGTGACGGCGCGGGGGAGGCAGATGGCCTCGGCCAGGTCGCTGACCGTGTCGAGATTCTTGCGGAACATCGTCTTGATCAGGATGTCGCGCATCATCACGATCGGAAGTTTCATGTCCTCCAGCCCCTTGGGGGGCGGGGGCGGCTGGACGCCTTGGGATGCCTGCATGTTCATTCGTGAGTGCCCCTGTGGTTGTTCACGGTCCGGCGGTCATGCCGGGTTGGGGGCAATATCGGGGGGAAAAGCGGTGAAAATGTGAAACGGGGTAGGCGTGGTGTGGGCGTTGCGGGCGCGTCGGAATGTGCCTCAGGTGCCGTAGGCGGCCCCGAGGGCGAGGTAGGCGATGAGCGTGGCGCCGAGCGCGAAGCCCATGGGGAATTTGCGGCCGCGGTCCCAGCTTGTCCAGTTGGGGGCGAGGCGGCGCAGCGCGGTGTGCTTGGCGATGCGGTGGGTGACGAAGCAGGCCAGAAGGTTGGCCGCGAAGATGAAGCAGAGGGGGCCGACGTCGCCCGGGTCGATGAAGGGGGCGGCGGCGGCGATGAACTTGCTGTCGCCTGCGCCCATCACGCCGATGACGTTGGCGCCGAACATCAGGACCAGGACGACGATCATGGTCAGCAGGCGCCAGGGGTAGTCGGCCCAGGGCAGGGCGATGAGGCCCACGACGAGGAAGATCGCCGCCAGCGTCAGCACCGCGACGTTGGGGATGCGCATGGCCGAAAGGTCGCTCCACATCACCCAGAGGCAGAGCGGCACGACGAAGGGCAGGAACCAGAGCGCCTCGGTCGGCGAGATCGCGAGGGCCATCTAGTTGCTCACGTTGTCCTCGAGCGCGGCAAGAGACCGCGCGGCGGCCTCGAAATGCTGGGGATGGGTGTCGATCGCGTCGCGCAGGAGGCCCTTGCCGATGGTGGTGTCGCCCTGCTTGATGGCCGACAGCGCCAGCGTGTAGAGGAGCTGGGCGCGTTCGGTCTGGGAGACCGGGACGACGGGCATGGCGTAGTTCTTCTGGGCGCCGCGGGCGAGAACGAGGTTGTTCTTGGCGGTGAAGAGCGAGTTGTCCTGCCGGATGGCATCGGAAAAGAGCTTTTCGGCGCCGATGTAATCGCCGCGGGTGAGCTTGGAATAGCCCCAGTTGTTCATCACGTTGGCAGGGCGGGTCGTCAGGCCGATGGCGGTTTCGTAGAAGGTGTCGGCCTTCTGCCATTCCTGGTTGCTGTCGGCGACCATCGCCTCGAGCCGGTAGCGCTTGAAGCTTTCGAAGGTCGGCGGGATACGGTCGAGCACCTGCTCGGCGCGCTCCCACTCGTTGTTGCGGATGAGCGCGTCGGCGAAGTCGACGCGGTCGTCATCGGTGGCATCCTTGTGGTCGGTCACTTCCTTCCATGCCGAGACGGCCTCGGTCGTGCGCTTGGCGCGGACGAGCGACTTGGCGAGCCCGCGGGCCAGTTCGAGCCGTTCGGGCTGTTCGCCGGTGGCGCGCTGGAAGTAGGAGACCGCCTCGTTCGGGTCGGCCACGGAGAGCATCACGTCATTGAGGTTGGATTCATCGACCACGTTGACGCCCTGGAAGGCGCGATCGACGTCGGTGCCTGTTTTCTTGTCGCATGCCGACAGCGCAAATGCACTGACAGCGCATACGCTCAGAGTAATCAGATGGCGCATTTTTGCGTCCTTTTACTGCTCTTGCCTCGTCATGGTATCTTGCGGATCAGGTAGTCGCTGGTGCCCCGCCGTACCAATTTGTAGTCTTGCTCGTTTTCCACAGCATAGTCGGTATTGTCGGATTTTTCCAATGCTAAGCGCAAATTGTCGCGAATTGAGTCACTTTGGCCATTGTCGAAGGCGTAGGCGCGGCGGAAAACCTGTTCGGCTTCGGCGATTTCGCCCTTTTCCATCAGCACGACGCCGAGATTGTTCCAGATCTCGGGGCTGTCCTCGTCCTTGTCGAGCGCCTGGCGGAGGAGGCGTTCGGCGGTGTGGAGGCGGCTGAGCTTGAGGTTGGCGGTGCCGATGCTGGAGAGGACCTCGGCGGTCATGCCCTGCTGGAGGGCGGCGCGGGAATAGGCGTCGATGGCCAGTTCGTATTCGCCCGCGTCCATCAGCCGGTGACCGACGAGCATGCCGTCAACGGCCTCGGCGCCGGTCTTGATGCCCGGCGCAAAGGGGGTGTCGCGCGAAACGCCCTCGCTGCAGGCAGCAAGGGCGATGCAAATCAGGACGACTGCTCGTGCCTGTCTCATGTAAGCCCCGCCATTTTTGGCGTTGTTGTTACGGGCCGCCCATCGAGAAGAGTTCCATGATGCCCAGAACCGACGGACCGACCAGAATGATCAGTAGTGGGGGCACTGTAAACATCATCGTGGACAATGTCATCTTCGTCGGAAGCTTGTTGGCCTTTTCTTCGGCGCGCATGACGCGTTTGTCACGCATCTCGCTGGCATAGACGCGCAGGGCGTCGGCGATCGAGGTGCCGAAGGATTGCGACTGGATCAGCACGGTGACGAAGCTTGAGATGTCCTGCACGCCGCAGCGTTCGGCCATGTCGCCCAGCACGGAGGGCTTGTCGCGGCCGGCCTTCATCTGGTGCGAGACGATTTCGTATTCCTCGGCGAGGGCGGGGTAGGAGGCGTGCATCTCGCGGGAGACGCGGATGATGGCCTGGTCCATCGACTGGCCCGCCTCGACGCAGGTGAGCATCATGTCGAGACTGTCGGGGAAACCCTGTTCGATCTCTTCCTGGCGCTTCTGCTTGCGCTTGGTGACCCAGTACTTGGGCAGCATGTAGCCGATTCCGCCGGGGCCGAGCGTGTACATCAGCGTCTGCTGGGTGGTGGTGTCTTCGCCGGACATGAAGAAGACGAAGTAGATCGTGCCCAGCACCAGCCCGCCGATGCCGAGGGCGAACTGGGCGAAGTGGAAGTAGCGCACGGCGTCGCGGTCGCGGTAGCCGGCCTGCATCAGGGTCAGCCGCATCTGGCTGAGCTGTTTCTCGTCCTGCGGTTCGAGGAAGGTGGCGTATTTTTCCAGCTTCTCGTTGCGCGACTTGGTGCGCAGGCGGTCCTTGTTGGTGTCGGGCGCCTTGCCGGTGTTGTTGGCCTTCTTCAGCTTGTCGAGCGGGTCCTGCGACTGCTTGATGAGGATCGGGATGCAGATCAGGATCAGGACGACGCCGAGCGTGCCGACGGCGATCAGCGGGCCAAAGGGCCCGAGCTGATCGGTCAGGGTGCCGGTGATTTGATCGAAAATGCCCATGGGGACCTCAGACCTTGATGTTCACGAGTGAGCGCATGACGAAGATGTTCGTCACGAGGAACCCGCCGACGGCGATGCAGGCCGGGATGAAGAGCGGGTGGGTCATCGACTCGTCGTAGTAGTCGGGCTTGATCATCTGGATGCCGACGAGGGCCAGCACCGGGAAGGCCGACAGGAAATTGCCCGACCATTGCGCCTCGGCGGTGATGGCCTTGACGCGGCGGAACAGGCGGAAGCGGGCGCGGATCACCTTGGCGAGACCGTCGAGGATTTCGGCGAGGTTGCCGCCCGACTGCTGCTGGATGGTGACGGCGACGGCGAGGAAGCGGAGATCCTGCATGTCGAGCCGTTCGGCCATGTCCTTGAGCGCCTCGCCCACGTCGCGGCCATAGGCGCTTTCGTCGGCGATGATGCCGAATTCGGTGGCGAGCGGGTCGGAGACCTCGTTGGCGACGATGGAGATGGCCGAGGAGAAGGGGTGCCCCACGCGCAAGCTGCGGACCATCAGTTCGATCGCGTCGGGAAGCTGTTCCTCGAGCAGTTTCATGCGCTTGGACGCCTTGGAGTTGATCCAGACGAAGACGCCGCCGATGCCGATGCCGAGCGATACCGCGGCGCGGATCGGCACCTGGGTGTCGGTGCCGATGGTGAGGCCGACGAAGGCGAAGACCGAAACGGCGCCCATCAGCATGATGAGCTGTTTCGGGGTGAAGGCGATGGCCGCCTTTTGCGCCTTGGACGACAGGATCGCGTAGATCGGGATGTTGCGCGCCTTGAGGTGCTGGGTCATCTCCTTGCGGAGTTTCTCCATCACCTGCTCGCGGTTGCCCATCTTGTCGAGCATGTCGAGCCGGCGGTTGACGCGGCTGTTGAGGCTGATCGATTTGCCGAAGACGGTCAGGTAGAGGCCCTCGACGAGCACGAGCACGCCGATGAAGATCAGGCCGTAGATGATGGGTTCGATGCTGATGCTCATGGCTCTTACTCTGCCGCGACGGGTTCATAGATGCTGGGGGGCAGGTCGTAGCCCCACAGGCGGAAGCGTTCCGAGAAGTTCGAGCGCACGCCGGTGCCGGTGAAGTGCCCGATGATCTTGTTGTCGGGGGTCAGGCCGGTGCGCTGGAAGCGGAAGATTTCCTGCATCGAGATGACGTCGCCTTCCATGCCGGTGATCTCGGTGATCGAGACCATGCGGCGGGAGCCGTCCTGAAGGCGCGAGGCCTGCACGATGAGGTTCACGGCGCTGGCGATCTGGCTGCGGACGGCCTTGAGCGGCATTTCGATGCCGGCCATGGCGACCATGTTTTCCAGACGCGAGATGCCGTCGCGGGCGTTGTTGGCGTGGATCGTGGTCATCGAGCCGTCGTGGCCGGTGTTCATGGCCTGTAGCATGTCGATCACCTCTTCGCCGCGCGTCTCGCCGACGATGATGCGGTCGGGGCGCATCCGCAGGGCGTTCTTGAGACAGTCGCGAGGCGAGACCTCGCCCTTGCCCTCGACGTTGGGCGGGCGGCTTTCCATCCGGCCAACGTGCGTTTGTTGCAGCTGAAGTTCGGCGGTGTCCTCGATGGTGAGGATGCGTTCGGCGTTGTCGATGAAGGACGAGAGCGCGTTGAGCGTGGTCGTCTTGCCGGAGCCCGTACCGCCCGAGACGATGACGTTGAGCCGGGTGGCCACGGCGGCCTGAAGGTAGGCGGCCATTTCCTCGGAGAAGGCGCCGAAGCGGACGAGATCGTCGATGCCGAGCTTGTCCTTCTTGAATTTCCGGATCGAGACCAGGCTGCCGTCGACCGCGATGGGCGGCACCATGGCGTTGAAACGCGAGCCGTCGGCAAGGCGGGCGTCGACGTAAGGGTTGGATTCGTCGACGCGCCGGCCCACGGCCGACACGATCTTGTCGATGATCCGCAGGAGGTGCTTCTCATCCTTGAAGGTGACGTCGGAGAGCGTGAGCTTGCCGTCGCGCTCGACGAAGATCTGGTGCGGGCCGTTGACGAGAATATCGTTGACGGTGTCGTCTTGCAGCAGGGTCTCGAGCGGGCCGAGGCCCTTGACCTCGTCATAGAGCTCCTGCGTGAGGGTGGAGCGGTCTTCGCGGTTGAGAACGATCGAGCGCTCTTCCAGCACCTCGGCCGCGATCGAGCTGATCTCGGCGCGCAGGTCCGACTCGGTGGCGGTGTCGAGCGCCGCGAGGTTCAGGTTGTCGAGCAGCGAGCGGTGCAGGTCGAGCTTGATCTCGGCCAGCCGTTCCTTGCGCTTGCGTTCCTTGTCGGCGGGCGCGACGGACGCCGCCTGGGTCGGGCTGGGTTTGCGCAGCGAGGCGGGCTTGGGGGCCGCCGCCGGCTCGGTCTTGGGCATTTCGACCGGCGTCTTGACCTTCGTGGCCTTGTTGGCCGGGGCAGTGCCCGATTTCTTGTACCTTGAAAACATTCAGTTACCTGCAGATTTACGCCGCTTCTTCGGCGTCGGGTTTACCGATTTCATGGAGCGAGGCGGCCAGCTTCGCGATTTCCTTGCGCAGCGGGTTCTTGGCCGCGGAATGCGAAAGTGGCGAGCCGTGGTCGCCGGCCTGGGTGATGACGCGGCCGCCGTCGGGCAGCTGGACCTCGATGCTGATCTCGAGGCTTTCGGCCATGCGCTTGACCCGGCTCTTGCCGTTGAGGTCGGTGAACTTGGGCGAGCGGTTCAGGCAGAAGCGCAGCTTTTCGACCGGCAGATCCTCGGAGCGCAGGGCGCGCTTGAGGCGCAGGGCGTTCTGGGCCGAGCGCATGTCGAGCTCGAGCGTGACGAAATAGATCTGGGCGGCGTTCAGGACGGTTTCCGTCCATTGCACCAGCGTGGAGGGCATGTCGACGATCACGTAGTCGAATTTCGAGCGGGCGAATTCGAGCACGCGGCTGACATCCTCGGGCGTGATCATGTCGAGCGGGAGCATGTCGGTGGGGGCGGTGAGCACCCACAGCTTGTCTTCGAAGGCGACGAGGGACTGCTTGAAGATGTCCTCGTCCATCGATTCGGTGTCGGACCACATCTCGAACACCGCGTCGCGGCGGGGCAGGTCGAGATAGGTGGCGGTGGAGCCGGTCTGAAGCCCGAAGTCGAGCAGGCAGACACGGGGCGGATCGTTCTTGTCGACGGTGGCCAGTTCCCAGGCGAGGTTGACGGCGAGCGTGGTTGCGCCGGTGCCGCCTGCGAGGCCCTGCACGGCGAGGAGGACGCCGTCGCCGGGCACGTTGCCGGCGGCGAAGGGCGTGCCTTCGACCGAGGTCTGTTCGTCGCGCTTGCGGATGCGTTCGATGGCGGCCTCAAGCTCGCCCTCGGGGAGGGGGTAGGGCACGAATTCGTCGGCGCCCTGGCGCAGAAGCTGGTGCAGCACGGCGGGGCTGACATCCTCGGCGATGAGGATGACGCGGATGCCGCGCGAGCTGGCCATGGTGATGATCTCGCTCAGAAGCGGGAGTTCATCCTCGTCGGTGTCGTCTATGGCCACGGCGGCAAATTCGATGCCGGTCGCCTCGGGCTGGCCGAAGAAGGCAAGCGCTTCGTTGATGTTCAGATCGCCCCACGCTTCGCCAAGCGCGGCCTCCATATCCTCGATGAGCAGGTCGAAGTTCTGCACATCGCGGCTGACCGTACAGGCGACGAGCGGGCTTTGGTCTGTGTTGCTGTCACTACTCGTCATTCCGGATCCCATTCTTCAAAGCGCGGCAAACGTCGCGCGCAACTGCGCATTTCTATGCGCGGCCCCCGCTGCCTCTTGTCCGGGGGAAACCTGTTACTGTAGGAACCTCGCCGAAAATCTGGGCAACATTTGGGCCAAAAAACTCCAATTGTGCGGAACTGATAGACAAAAAAAGCCCGCCTCTGGGACGGGCTTTGGCAGTTGGCCCGGCATGTGCCGGACAGGGAGATTTCACGTTCGCGCCGTGTTGGCGCGATCATTCCGCGACGACGGTTTCCCCCGTGTCCACGATCTGCAGCGTCGTTTGGGGCTCGGCGCTCTGGACATATTCGCGGTGGACGACCTCGGCGTATTTGCCGTCCATGATGATCGGGTGCGACTGTACGAAGCCGCTGACTTCGGTCACGGTGCGGCGGTTGCGGCGCTCGCGGCCCTGCGTGACGACCAGGGGCTGTGTTTCGCCATAGGAAACAACCGCTTCGAGCCGCGAGCGGCTGATGCCCTGCGTCGCGAAGAAATTCACGACCGCGTTGGCGCGGGCCAGGCCGAGACGTTTGTTGTAGCCATTCGAGCCGACCGCGTCTGTATGACCGTAGACGCGGAAGCGGACTTCGGGGAATTGCCGGATGAAATGCGCCTGCCGGCGCAGGACATTGACGGCGGTCGCGTCGAGCCGCGACGAGTTGAAGGCGAAGTTCACCGTGTTGTCCACTTCCCGGGAGAAGCGGTTCGACAGGTTGACCGCGTAGCTTTTCTCGCCGGTCATGATCTGCGTGTTGTTCATGGTGGAATTGCCGAAATTGCCGCCATCGGCGATCGAGCCGGATTCCGAATAGGACCGCAGGACTTCCGTCGGGTAGGAACATGCGCCAAGGGCCAGCAGGGTCGTTGTCGCAAACAGTGTTCGTTTCATGCCGCTGTCCTCTCGCCTAGTCCATGATGTAGCCGTAAGAGCCGCTGAAATCCTGGCGGGCGACTTCGCCCACAGGGCTGTCCTCGGGGACGTCGCGGGCCACGCGGCCGTTGAGGAAGAGCTCACGCTCGCTGGGGATGCGGACGCGGTCGGTGGGAAGGGCCAGTGCCTCGCCCGTGGTGGGCGTGACGAGGTGGGCCGACACGATGATCACCAGCTCGGTCTGGGCGCGCTGGTAATCGGCGCTGCGGAAGAGGGCGCCGAGCACGGGCACGTCGCCGATCCAGGGCACCTGGCCGCTGTTGTCGCGGAAATCGTCCTGCAGGAGGCCGGCGATGGCGAAGCTCTGCCCGTCGCGCATGGCCACCGTGGTGGAGGTGTCGCGGCGGCGGAAGGCGTTGACCGACAGCCCGTCGACGACGAGCGAGTTGGCGTTGTCGATCGACGAGACCGCGGCCGCCAGCTCGAGGTTGATGACACCGTCGTCGACGACCCGCGGGATGAAGTTGAGCTCGACGCCGAAGGGTTTGAATTCGATCGTGGTGACGCCGTTCTCCTGCGAGACCGGGATCGGGTATTCGCCGCCGGCGAGGAACTTGGCCTCCTGCCCAGAAAGGGCGGTGAGGTTCGGTTCGGCCAGGGTGCGCACGACGCCCTTGGTTTCGAGCGCTTCCAGCAGGATGCCGACCTCGGTCGACCCGATGTCGAAGCCGAAGGCGATGGCGCCGTTGTTTTCCTGAATGGAGGGGATCGCGCCCGCGAGCGTGTTCAGCACGCCGCCCTGGGTGTTGGTGGTGTTGGTGCCGCCGATGACGCCGACGCCGGAATTGCTGCGCCCGTCGATCGACAGCGAGGTGCCGAGCGCCTTGGAGACGCTGCGCTGCATCTCGGCGAAGCGGACCTTGAGCATGACCTGGTGCTTGCCGGCGACCGACATGAGGTTCGAGACGCGCTCGGGCGCATAGCGCTGGGCCAGCTCGAGGGCGCGGTCCATGCGGACGTTGCTGCTGACGGTGCCCGAGAGCACGATGCCGTCATTGGCGGAGCGGACCTCGATGTTCTCGCCGGGCAGGACCTGCCGGAGACGTTCCTTGAATTCGGAGATGTCGGCGCTGACACGCACCTCGACATTGGTGATGAGGCGACCGGTGGCATCGAGAAGGGTGAGCGTGGTGCGCCCCGGCGACTTGCCCAGCACGTAGATCGTGCGGTCGGAGAGCGTCGAGAAATCTGCAATGGCCGGGTTGGCGATGCTGAGTTCGGCGAAGGGGACATCGCTTTCGACCACGACCGCCTGGTTCATGGTGATGCTCAGGTCGCGCCCGGTTGCCTTCCGGACGACCTGAAGCGACTCGGCCATGGCCGAGCCTGCAATCGGTCCGTACGCCAAAACCAGCCCCGCGAGAGCGGCTTTGAATAAGCGCGAAAATGTCATGTGACCTGCCTTTCCGATCACGCCTCAAGATGCGGGTCTTGGCGCCCGCGTTTTCCGAAAGATGGGCCAATTCCGAAATTTTTGCAAGAATCAATGACTTTCGACCCGGCTTTGAAGACGTTTCTGCGCGATCGTTGCGCGAATGAAACCCTTTTCACCCCACGCGGGGATCGACAAGGGGCGCTGCGGATGGCAGCGCCCCTTTCGTCGCGGGTGCGTTTCCGGTGCGGTTCGGGCCGGTTGGGCCGGCCCGGCGCGCCCGGTTCAGTTCGTGCAGGGGATCGGTGTCTCGATCACCTCGGCGCCGCGGCGCGTGCGGATCGTGCAGACCTGCTGTTCGATCGGGGCGCTTTCGACGACCTGTTCCTCGATGCCCAGCAGGCTGCGCTGATCGACCTCGATCGCCTCGGCGACGGAATCGTCTTCGGCGCCGACGAGCGACAGTGAAAGCTGGCCGGTCGATTGGGCCTGGGCCAGCGATGCGACCTGTTGCGGGCGGGCCGAAACCGTGACCGTGCGGGCGATGATCGCCTCGTTGGTGTCGGCGTTGGCCTCCTGGTCGACGGCGATCAGCTTGACGTTGGTTTCGATCAGCTTGGTCACGTCCTTGGCGCCGCGCCCTTCGAGCTGTGCGCCCGAGGTGTTGGCCGCCTGGCCTGTCCAGTAGATGTCGACCCGGTCACCGGGGCGCAGGAAGCCCGAGACGCCACTGGAGACGTCGACATTGATCGCGAAGGCGCGCATGCCGCGTTCGAGCTGCGAGGTGATGCCGGCTTCTTCGCCGGGGGCCGTCACCTTGACCGCGAGGATTGCCTCGTTGGCCTCGATCGAGCGCAGGACGGTGCGGGGCACCCCTTCGCCGCGGGGGAAGAGGGCCTCCTGGGTCTCGAACACGCCTTCCGGCAGCGACATCGCCGGGAAGGGGGTGAGACGCACGTCTTCGAGGTTGAGCTCCTGCCCGTATTTCAGGGGTGTGGCCGCGACGTAGACCTCGATCGTGTCGATGCCGGGGTCGCGGTTGGCCCGTTCATGGGCCAGCTCGGCCTGATACCGCTGAATGTAGCTCTTGGCCATGTATACGGCAAAGCCGGCAAGGCCGAGGCCGAGAACAAGTACGAGTCCGAAAACCAAACGCATGGCCTATCCTTTCCGATGGACTGCTCCGTCGTCCGACCCCTTCCGGGCCGGTTTCCCGGTCGGAGTATTGCCCGGGTAATATGGCGAAAGAAGGGAAGTTGGGTGGCGGTTTGACGGTCGTTCGGCGATGGATGCCGATGCCGCCAGGCGCCTCGCATGGCCGGAGCGCCACGCGCTCGTCAGCTGCCGTTGGACACCTGCTTGCTGGATGCAGAGGTGCTGATGTCGCTCGACAGGACGTCGATTGCGTTGCTGATGGTGGCGGTCGATGCCGCGGTAAGACCCACGACGCTGGCGACGATCACCACCCATTCGGCGTTGGCTGAGCCGTCCTCGTCGCGAAGGTGAGTATTGATGCGTCCGAGGATGTTGAGGGGATTGAATGTCATGGGGTACTCGCTCTCTTGTCATGTTGGCCGGTCAGCCGCGTCTTGTGCGTGGGCGATCCGGTCGGGGTGTCAGGTCGAGGCGTGGGCCATTGGCCCGGGCCGCCATGATATGCATGTCCTCCGTCATGCAAATGGCCGCGAAATTCGATTTCGCGGCCACGTGCAAGTCGTAAAGAAGCGGACTTCTATTAGTCGCCGTTCGAAACCTTTTTGCTCGACACGCCGGTCTTGATCGAGGTGGCCAGGGTGTCAACACCGCCGGAAACGGTCGACACGCCAGCAACGCCCAGGCCGACGACGGCTGCGGTCAGAACGACCCAGTCAACAGTCACGGCACCTTCTTCGTCTTTGCGGAATTTCTTGATGAACTTGATCATGGTTGGTCCCTCCAAAGGATCAGTTAAGCTACAGTTACTAACCGTTCCGGCTTTCTGTGGGCCGCCTCTCTCTAAGGCCCGCTGCCGTTGCGGTATGAGCAGATATAGCCAGTGGAATCAGGCAGGAATTGGGCGGCTTTGGTAGCATTTTGTGAATCGCGGACTTTTTGCGGTGAGTGTACTTAAGATGCTGAAAACAAAAGAATAAAAAGTGAAATTTCTTCTTGTGGAGCGTGATTTGAGGCCATTTGCGGCGGGAATTTCACATGTTTCCGTTTCTGGCGGGGCCACAAAATCCGTGAAACATCCCGATTTTTGAGGTAGGGTTGCCCAAAAAGACGAGGCAGTGCAGTGAAACCCTACATTCTACGCGCGTCGATGGCGCTGGCCGTGGGCCTGTGTGTTGCGATTCCCGCGGCTGCCGACAGTCCGCCGCCCTATCCCGAATTCACCTTCAAGATGGGCAAGCCCCCGAAGAAGGGCACGAAGAAGCGGATCAACGTTCAGATCGAGCCGGGGGACCAGGTGGTGGCGAAGCCTGCCAAGCCGAAGCCCGACGACGCGGGAACCGGCACGCATAGCGCCGCAGCGGCCTCTGGGCGGTATGACTGGTTCTGGACGAAGGTTTCCCCCGGATTGGCCGAAGACCCCGCCCTGCGGCTTCGCAGCGCCTTTGCCAGCCTCGAGGACGGGCCGGGCGGGGTGAAGGTGACGGGGCCGCGGTTGCAGACGCTGCAGGGCATCGCCTCGTCGCAGGGGGCGAACATTTTGCGGGCGACGATCGGGACGGACGTGTCGCCGGCGCTGGTGCTGGCGGTGATCTCGGTGGAGTCGGGCGGGCGCAGCACCGCGGAGAGCCACAAGGGTGCGCAGGGGCTGATGCAGCTGATGCCGGATACCGCGACGCGGTTCGGGGTGACGGACAGCCTGTCGAGCGATCAGAACATCAAGGGCGGGGTGGCCTATCTCGACTGGCTGCTGAAGGAGTTCGGCGGGGACGCGGTGCTGGCGCTGGCCGGGTACAACGCCGGCGAGAACGCGGTGAAGAAGCATGACGGCGTGCCGCCCTACACGGAAACGCGGGATTACGTGCCCAAGGTACTGGCCGCCTTCCAGGTGGCCGGGGGGCTGTGCAAGACGCGGCCCGAGCTGATCACCGATGCCTGTGCGCTGAACCTGGCGGTGAAATAGGGGACGACGCGCCCCGGGGCTGGCCCGGAGCGCGTTCGAGTTCAGACGATCTTCGCCTCGGTCTTCTCGATGATCTCCTCGCGGGTGACGTCGGGGGCGCATTCCACGATGGTCAGGCCGTCTTCGGTCACGTCGAGCACGCCGAGGTTGGTGATGATCCGGTTGACCACCCCCGTACCGGTGAGCGGCAGGGTGCATTCCTTCAGGAGTTTGGACTCGCCCGCCTTGTTGGTGTGGTCCATGACCACGATCACGCGGCGCACGCCGGCGACGAGGTCCATCGCGCCGCCCATGCCCTTGACCAGCTTGCCCGGGATCATCCAGTTCGCCAGGTCACCGTTCTCGGCCACTTCCATGGCGCCGAGGATCGCCATGGCGATCTTTCCGCCGCGGATCATGCCGAAGCTCATGGCGCTGTCGAAGTAGGAGGTGTGCGGCAGTTCGGTGATGGTCTGCTTGCCGGCGTTGATCAGGTCGGGGTCTTCCTCGCCGGCGACGGGGAAGGGGCCCATGCCGAGCATGCCGTTTTCCGACTGCAGCGTCACGTGGACGCCTTCGGGGATGTAGTTGGGCACGAGCGTGGGGATGCCGATGCCGAGATTGACATAGGTGCCGTCTTCCAGCTCCTGCGCGGCGCGTGCCGCCATCTGATTGCGATCCCAGGGCATGATCAGGCCTCCCTCACGGTACGTTGTTCGATACGCTTCTCGTGCTCGCCCTGGATCAGGCGGTGCACGTAGATGCCCGGCAGGTGGATATGGTCGGGGTCGAGCTCGCCG